>NZ_JAODNW010000018.1 GCF_025398255.1 Chelativorans intermedius
CTGTTCTCCTTGTTGCTTCGAACGTTAAGAGAACAAACTCTCCTTTTGAATGGCCCAGTTTCTTGGGGGCAGGTCAGGCAGCACGAAGCCGCCCAGGCCACCGATCATGCCGACGAGGCCGCCCACGGCGCCCACATGGTCCGGGTAGTAGACCGGGATATGCTTGTAGACCGCCGCCTTGCCGAGGCTCATGAAGAAGCCGAGGATGAAGACGAGCACGGTGAAGGAGACGACGCCGATCTCGAAGCGGAAGGCGATCGGGCCTTCGATGCCGTGCACGATATAGTCGGTCGGCGGATAGGACAGGATGAAGGTGATCACGACGGAGACCAGGAAGGTCCAGTACATCACCCGTCTTGCGCCATATCTGTCGGAGAGCACGCCGCCATAGGCGCGGAAGATCGAGGCCGGCACCGAATAGGCGGCTGCGATCATGCCGGCGGTGGTGATGTCGAGGCCGTAGACGCCGATGAGAAAGCGCGGCAGCCACAGTGCCAGCGCCACGAAGGCGCCGAAGACGAAGAAATAGTAGAGCGCGAAGCGCCAGACCTGGAGCTTCTTGAGCGGTTCCAGCTCCAGCCAGGCGCTCTTCGGTTTTTCTCCGCGCGCCCGGCGGCTGCGGGTTACCGGATCGTCGCTGGTGGTGAACCAGAAGAGGGCTGCCATGACGACAAGGCCGACAGCCCACACCTGCGCGACCGTCTGCCAGCCATAGGCGACGAGCACGAAGGGTGCGAGAAACTTGGTGACCGCCGCCCCGACATTGCCGGCGCCGAAGATGCCGAGCGCCGTTCCCTGCCTCTGCGTCTCGTACCAACGCGACACATAGGCGACGCCGACGGCGAAGGAGCCGCCGGCTATGCCCACACCGAGGGCAGCAAGGAGCATCTGCGGGTAGGTCTCGGCATAGGAAAGGAGAAAGGTGGCAGCCGCGGCAGACAGCATGACCGCCACATAGACCGGGCGTCCGCCATACTGATCCGACCAGACGCCAAGGAAGATGCGGGAGAGCGAGCCGGTGAGGATCGGCGTGCCGACCAGCAGGCCGAACTCGGCTTCGCTCAGGCCCAGCTCGTCCTTGATGCGCACGCCGATGATGGAGAAGATCGTCCAGACGGCAAAGCAGACGGTGAATGCGACGGTGCTCATTGTGAGCGCGCGGGTCTGTCCGCCGCGGTCCATTGGCTGGATATGGCTCATGGTCCGTTTCCCCGATTGGCCCGGGGGGTCACATCCCCCGCATCACCAGAGCCACCGTCACCAAAGATGGCGGTTCTGTTCTTTGCGCCAGATCAAGGAAGACTCGTCTTTCCCGACAGGCCCCGTGCAGGTTTCTGCCACGTGCGGCGAAACCATCGAGATGACCGGGCTTCAGGCCTGCCGGTCTTGGTCAGGATTATGCGGCCCGCTCGGCCGCGTCAGCACGAATGTCGTCGCGGCGCAAAGGACGATTGCCTGGACGACCAGAACCACCGCCGTGACGCCAAGCAGCCAGGACAGGGCGAAGGTTGCCGCCATCACGGCGATGGCCGCGCGCTTCGTCTTGCGGTCGATGCTGCCATTTTGCTGCCAGTTGGCAATGAGGGGACCGAAATAGTGATGGTCGATCAACCAGGCATGCAGGCGCGGCGAGGACCGCGCAAAGGCATAGGCGGCGACAAGCAGAAAGGGCGTGGTGGGCAGAAGCGGCAGCACGGCGCCGGCGATGCCGCAGGCGGTTGCCGCAAGACCCACAAGCATCCAGACAAGACGAAGCGTCATATCACATTCCAGTTTCGCGCCGGGGAGGCGATGGCGCGCACTGTGACGTGTCGGCAGATCTCCTGATCATCGCGGCGGCCATCTGTTCGGCCACTGCTATCCAGTCGATTCGAACACGCCCGCCCTTCTTGCGAGAGTGCGGTGCTTGAGGTTATCGGAAGAATCGCCAGGATGGCACTTCTCTGATTTCCTGCGACTCCATGAAACACTCGCTCGAAGCCTGCCGCTCTATCAACATGGATAAACTCAAGGAGCAAAACAAGCTCATACGCAAGGCCACGGCATGATCGGCATCAATGCCGCTCGAATTTGCTGAACATCGACCACAAAACCTGTCCCCGAACCGCCGCTCTGGCGTCTCAACCCGGTTCTTGTCTGAAGCGGCGGAAGAAGAGGGCGTTCGGGCAGAAGTCCGGGGGTGGCTGCAAATCCTGGGTGTTGGCGAGCCAGTCGCGGCATTCGCGATGCTCAAGGCATTGCAGGCAGACATTGCGGGCCTGCGCCATCTCCACTCCACCGGAGGTGCGTGCCGCCGCCACCGGATCGACCCCGGTGCGCTTCATCATCAGGTCAAACTGGGCGAACTGGCGCCACACCTTGTGCGTTTGTGACCAGCGTTGTTCAAAAGGGCCGCACGGTTGCCTCCCGTGTGTTGGAGCGGATGTCGGCGAGGGTGTCTTCACGATCCCCTCGCCGGGGCCTTTTGCCCGCACCGCCTCATACGGCGCGGCTGTAGGCGCGTTCGGAAAATCCCAGATGCGCATCGAAGGCGGATGCGACGCTGCGCACCAGAAGGCGCGCTTCCTCGGCAACGGTGACGACACGCCCGTCGATCGCCACCAGCCCCTCGGCCGCCAGGCTGTGCAGCCGGGAATTGGCGCCGAGCAGGAGATCCGCACGCCCACCATGCTTGCGGCATATCGCCTCCAGATCCACGCGGAAGTCGCACATCAGCCGCTCGATGATCTCGGCGCGGAGGCGATCGTCCGCCGTCAGCGCGTAACCTTTCGATGTTGCAAGCCTGCCGTCTGCAATGCGCTCGGCATAGCGCGAAAGGGAGACCTCGTTCTGGACATAGCCCTGGAAGAGCCGACCGATGGCAGAGGCGCCGAAGCCGATCAGCACATCGCCCGGATCTGTGGTGTAGCCCTGGAAATTCCGGCGCAGCCGGCCGCTTTCCAGGGCCTTTGCCATGGTGTCGGTGGGCAGTGCAAAATGATCGAAGCCGATCCGCACATATCCCGCCTCGACCAGCAGATCGGCGATGGTCTCGGCCTGGGCGAGCCGCTCGGCGCCATCGGCCAGGGTGGCTTCCTCGATCATGCGCTGATGCTTCTTGAACTGGGGCACATGGGCATAGCCGAACACGGCGAACCGCTCCGGGCGCAGCGCCAAGCATTGCAGCACGGTTTCGATGCAGGATGTCACGGTCTGATGCGGCAATCCGTAGATGAGGTCGAAGTTCAGGCCGGCGATCCCGGCGGCGCGCAGTGCCTCGCTCACGCGGGCGATCTGCTCGAAATCCTGAACCCGGTTGACCGCCCGCTGGACGACGGGGTCCAGACTCTGGATGCCGAGGCTGGCCCGCGTGACACCGGCCGAGCCGAGGGCGGAGACCATCGCGCCATCCACGGTGCGCGGGTCGATCTCCACCGCAATCTCGGCGTCGGCGGCAAACGGGAATCTTTCCGTGATGAGCGCGACGAGATCGAAGAAGGCCTCCGGGGCCATGATCGTCGGCGTGCCGCCGCCGAAATGCAGATGGCGCACCGGGGGTGCCTGTCCGATGTGGTCGGCAACGAGGTCGATCTCGCGCCGGAGCAGAGACAGATAATCGGCGATTGGCGCATCCCGCTTGGTGATGCGCGTGTGGCAGCCGCAATACCAGCACATCGACCGGCAGAAGGGGATATGCACATAGAGCGAGCTGGTGATGCCGCCGGGCATGGCGTTCAGCCATTCCGCATAGGTCTCTCCCGAGATCGCGGGCGAGAAATGCGGAGCCGTTGGATAGCTGGTGTAGCGGGGCAGGCGCTCTTCGCGCAGGCGCGCGGCAAGCTCGGGTCGCATCATCTCATCTGCCTTTTCGTCGATTGGGCGGTGGCGCTCGTCCTGCATCGGCGGGGCGTTCCGTCATTGAGCCTCGGGCGGCTCGATCTGCCGTGGTCTTGCGGGCTTTCAGCGGCATTGAGCGGGCGACCCTCGATCACGATGTCACATCCTCGAAATTCACGCATCGAGCGACGGGCCGGCACCGGCCAGCCCTGCGAATGGACAATCCATAGCGCACACAAGGGACACCCACTTTGCTCTGACGCAAAGACGGCACGATGCCGCGGCTGCCGCCTTGCTTTTTTCCGGGCTCAGGGAACGAGCACGGCCGCGCCGCTCAGCCGGCCCTCGCGCAGGTCCGAAAGAGCCTGGTTGGCCTGCTCGAGGGGATATGGCGTGGTGTGGGTGTGCACGCCCGCCTGTGCGGCGAGGGGAAAGAACTCGCGGGCGTCGGCACGGGTCAGGTTGGCCACGGAGAGCAGATGGCGTTCCTCCCACAGGATCGCATAGGGCATGGCGGGAATGTCGCTCATATGGATGCCGCCGCAGACCACGCGCCCGCCCTTGCGCACGGCTTTGAGTGCTGCGGGCACCAGCGATCCCACGGGCGCGAAGATGATCGCCGCATCGAGCGGGTGTGGCGGCGCCATGTCGGAGCCACCGGCCCACACGGCGCCGAGGCTCAGGGCGAAGCGCTGCGCATCCTCGTCCCCGGGGCGGGTAAAGGCGTAGACTTCGCGCCCCTGCCAGCGGCACACCTGGGCAATGATGTGGGCGGCTGCCCCGAAACCATAAAGGCCGATGCGGCGCCCGTCGCCTGCTTTCTTGAGCGAGCGCCAGCCGATGAGCCCGGCGCACAGAAGCGGCGCTGTCGCCACCGCATCGGCAGCCGGGTCAAGATCGAAGGCAAAGTCTGCGTCGGCCACCACATGGGTGGCGAAACCGCCATCGCGCGTGAAGCCGGTAAAGACCGGCCTGTCGCAGAGATTCTCCTCGTTGCTCCGGCAGTAGAAGCAGGAACCGCAGCTGTGCCCCAGCCACGCGACGCCCAGGCGGCGGCCGATGCGCGCCGGGTCCACACCTTTGCCCACTGCCTCGGCGATGCCGACGATCTCGTGACCGGGAACGAGCGGCAGCCTGGGGTTTTCGAGATCGCCATCCACGACATGCAGGTCTGTTCGGCACACGGCGCAGGCCTCGATCCTGAGCCTGATTTCACCGGGCCCCGGCGCGGGATCCGGCCGCTCGGTGAGACGCAGCGGTTCGCCCACCCTTTCGAGCACCATCGCCTTCATGGCTTTTGCCTCCCGATTGCCTGGAGCGCCTCTCGGCGGCTGCCTTGGCCGAGGGCTGGCAACCTCTCCCATCACATCCATGATTAAACCGGCAAGGCCGGGCAAAGTACACCATCTTCTTGCCCGGCGGCCCGCTGCCCGGCGTGAGCAGGCGCGGCGCTTCGATGTAGACGGCCTGCCCTGCAGTTGTGTTATGGATGACATGCAGCCGGGAAGGAACGCAGGCTGCGAGGTTGCGGCGCTGCAGCACGGGAGGAAGCGGGTGAGTTCACTCTTCGATTTGACGGGCGCGCGCGCCCTGGTGACCGGGTCGAGCCAGGGGATCGGCCTGGCGCTGGCGCGCGGCCTGGCGCAGCATGGTGCCGCCGTGGTCCTGAACGGCCGGGGGCAGGCGAGGCTCGATGCGGCCGTGGAAGCCCTTCGTGGCGAGGGCTTCGATGCCCTCGCAGCGCCGTTCGACGTCACGGATCAGAAGGCGGTCGAGGAGGCTGTCGATCGGATCGAGCGCGAGGTCGGGCCCATCGACATCCTCGTCAACAATGCCGGGATGCAGTTCCGCGCACCGCTTGCACAGTTTCCGGCCGAGCGCTGGGAACAGATTCTTGCGACCAACGTCTCCAGCGTCTTTTATGTCGGCCAGGCGGTGGCCCGCCACATGATCACGCGTGGACGTGGCAAGATAATCAACATCGCCTCGGTCCAGAGCGAGCTGGCACGGCCGGGCATTGCCCCCTACACCGCCAGCAAGGGTGCTGTGCGCAACCTGACGCGCGGCATGTGCACCGACTGGGCGCAATACGGGATTCAGGTAAACGCCATCGCCCCGGGTTATTTCGAGACACCGCTCAACCAGGCTCTGGTCGATGATCCCGATTTCTCGGCGTGGCTGGAGAACCGCACGCCGTCCCGCCGTTGGGGGAAGGTGGAGGAGCTGGTCGGCGCGGCTGTCTTTCTGTCCGGGCCCGCCTCCTCGTTCGTGAACGGGCATGTTCTCTATGTCGATGGCGGCATCACGGCCTGCCTGTGAGCCGCCGCTGCTCGTCGTCGTGATGGGCGTCAGCGGTTGCGGGAAGACGAGCGTCGGCGCGCGCCTTGCCGCGCGGCTCCGACTTCCCTTCATCGAGGGGGATTCGCTCCACCCTGCGGCCAATATCGAGAAGATGGCCGCCGGCATTCCGCTGCAGGATGAGGACCGCTGGCCCTGGCTTGCGCGCATTGGCGCTGCCATCTCGGCCGCCGCGGCCGAGGGTCAGGGCCTTGTCATTGCCTGTTCCGCGCTGAAAAGGGCCTATCGGGACCGGCTGAACGCGGCTGCGGGCGGCAGGCTCTTCTTCGTGTTCCTGTATGGTGGAAGGGCGCTGCTGCGGGAGCGCATGAGGGCGCGCACGGGCCATTTCATGCCGGCGGCGCTTCTCGACAGCCAGCTCGCGACGCTTGAAGACCCGCGTGGCGAGGCTCATGTGGTGGCCGTCGACATCGCCATGACGGTCGAGGAGATCGTTGCCGCCGCCCTGAAGGAGCTTGAGCGCAGCGGTGCCGTCCTGCCGCAAGAGCCCGGCACCCATTGAAGAACCGCGTTGCCGCCCTACGGCCTTCATCCAACCTGTCTGTCGTGGATGGCAGACGGTTCGGCGGCCTGAAGAAGAGGGCCTCCAAAGCGCCGGCAGAGGTGCCGTGCGAAAGGGCGCATCAGGCCGTCGCCTTGCCTGGCATCCCGGAGCCGCCGGGCAGGCGGAGACCGCCTGTCTCCTCGATGAAGCGGCAAATGTCTTCCACGCCTCTGCGGCGCAAGAGATCGGTCATCACATAGGGCCGGCCCTCGCGCACCTTTTCGGTATCGGCGCGCATCACCTCCAGATCGGCACCGACATGGGGCGCAAGGTCTGTCTTGTTGATGACGAGCAGATCCGAGCGGGTGATGGCTGGGCCCCCTTTGCGCGGAATCTTCTCCCCCTGGGCGACGGAGATGACATAGATGGTGAGGTCGGCCAGATCGGGCGAGAAGGTGGCCGCCAGGTTGTCGCCGCCCGACTCGATCAGCACGATGTCGAGATCGGGAAAGCGGCGGTTGAGATCGGCAATGGCTGCGAGATTGAGGGAAGCGTCCTCGCGGATGGCCGTGTGCGGGCAGCCGCCGGTCTCCACGCCGACGATCCGATCCTCCGAGATTGCCTGCAGGCGTGCCAGAATCAGCGCATCTTCCTTGGTGTAGATGTCGTTGGTCACCACAGCCATGGAATAGCGCGTGCGCATGGCCTTGAGCAGGACTTCGCAAAGCGTGGTCTTGCCGGAGCCGACCGGACCGCCGATGCCGATGCGAAGGGGGCCGTTGAGCGATGTCATGAGCGGAAAATCCTCGTCCCAAGCGTTTCATGTTTCATGGCGGCGATGTCGGCCGCATAGGCCACCGAACCCAGATCCGCGGTCGTGGCATCACACAGTCCGGCCGACAGTTCCGCAACGAGCGGCTCCAGCATTGCCTGGATGGCGAGACCCTCGCTCTGGCCGATGGGCACCAGCCGCACCGCGACCGATGCCTGCGACTGCACGTGGGCCGTCAGGAAGGCGGCAATGGTCTCTCCCGTCTCGATGCCGGCAGCGCCTGTCACGGCGCCGAAGGCGACCGGGTAGGGGCAGGGCGCGGGCAGCCGGTCATGCACCGGGTCGGGCCAGACGCGCGCGGCCTCGGCAAAGGCGCCGCCCGTCACGAGCATCTCCTCCTGCCGTTGGCGTGCCGGCAGGAGCGCCAGGCAGAGCTCGGCAAGTTCGCCGAGCCGTCCGGCATCCGCATGCGCGCGCCCCGCCTCGGCGGCGAATATCGCGTCGTTGCGCGCCCCGCCCGCTTTAAGGTTAGCCTCGATCCAGTCGCGCGTTCGCGCCGCATTGTTGACCATGCCATTGGCGATGGCTGTCTCAAGGCCGCCGGAATAGGCGAAGGTGCCGGCGGGGAAGGCGGGCGACGACCAGGCAAGCAGTCTCTGAAGGGCACGCCGCTCAATCATGGTGGTGGTGATGGGACCCATGGGCATGGCTGTGATAGGCGCCACCTTCCGGCGAGAACGGTGCGCTGATCTCCATGACGGTGGCGCCCAGGCCGATGAGCATGTCGCGGATGACGTGGTCGCGACGGATGAGGATCCGCTCCTCGCAGATCTCGGCGGGAAGGTGGCGGTTCCCCAGCTGCCAGGCGAGCGCCAGCAGGTGGCGCCGGTCGCGCCCGCGCACTTCGTAGAGCGGTTCGGGCGCCGCACGCACCGCGATGATGCGCCCATCGTCGAGCACAAGCCCGTCGCCATCGCAAAGCAGCCGGGCCTCGCTGAGATCGAGCAGGAATTCGATGCCGTTGTCGGACCGCATGGCCATGCGCCGACGATGGCGGGCCGTCTCGTCGAGCGTGATCGTATCGGCGGCTTGTGCGAAGGAGCGGGAAATGGCGGTGGCGCGGTTCATCCTGATGCCTCGGCTCATCAAAACAGGAAATAGCGCTGCGCCATGGGAACCACCGTCGCAGGCTCGCAGGTGAGCAGCTCCCCGTCGGCCCGCACCTCATAGGTTTCGGGGTCAACCTCGATATGCGGTGTCATATCATTGAACAGCATGGATTTTTTGCCAATCTGCCCGCGCGTGTTTTCTACCGCCAGCATGCCCTTTTCCACCCCCAGCTTTTCCTTCAACCCGTCTTCCAGGGCGGCGTGCGAGACAAAGGTGACGGAGGAGGCGGACGCCGCCCTGCCGTAGGCACCGAACATCGGCCGGTAGTGCATGGGTTGCGGCGTTGGAATGGAGGCGTTCGGATCGCCCATGGGAGCGGCCGCGATGGTCCCGCCGAGGAGGATCAGTTCCGGCTTTACGCCGAAGAAGGCCGGATTCCACAGGACGAGATCGGCGCGCTTGCCCGTCTCGATGGAGCCGATATGCCGGGAGATGCCGTGCGCAATGGCCGGGTTGATCGTGTATTTGGCGATGTAGCGCTTGACGCGGAAATTGTCGTTGTCGCCCGTCTCTTGCGCCAGGCGCCCGCGCTGGCGCTTCATCTTGTCGGCCGTCTGCCAGGTGCGGATGATGACCTCGCCGACGCGGCCCATGGCCTGGCTGTCGGAGGCGATGATGGAGAAGGCGCCCAAGTCGTGCAGGATGTCTTCCGCCGCGATCGTCTCCTTGCGGATGCGGCTTTCGGCAAAGGCCACGTCCTCGGGTATGGCGCTGTCCAGATGGTGGCAGACCATCAGCATGTCGAGATGCTCGGCGATGGTGTTCACCGTGTAGGGGCGCGTCGGATTGGTGGAGGATGGGATGACGTTCGCCAGTCCACACACCTTGATGATGTCGGGCGCGTGGCCGCCGCCGGCTCCTTCCGTGTGGTAGGCATGGATGGTGCGGCCCTTGAAGGCGGCGATCGTGTTCTCCACGAAGCCGCTTTCGTTGAGCGTGTCGGTATGGATCATCACCTGAACGTCATGGTCGTCGGCGACCGACAGGCAGTTGTCGATGGCGGCCGGGGTGGTGCCCCAGTCCTCGTGCAGTTTCAGTGCGCAGGCTCCGCCCTTTATCATCTCGACGAGAGGGTCGGGCAGCGAGGCGTTGCCCTTGCCCGCAAGCCCGATGTTCATCGCGAAGGCGTCGAAGGACTGGATCATGCGCCCGATGTGCCAGGCGCCCGGTGTGCAGGTGGTGGCCAGCGTTCCATGCGCTGGCCCCGTGCCGCCGCCCAGCATGGTGGTGATCCCGCTCATCAGGGCTTCCTCGATCTGCTGTGGGCAGATGAAATGGATATGGGCGTCGAAGCCGCCGGCGGTGAGGATCTTGCCTTCCCCGGCGATCGCTTCCGTGCCCGGCCCGATGATGATGTCGACGCCGGTCTGTGTATCCGGGTTGCCGGCCTTGCCGATGGCCGCGATGAGGCCGTCCTTCAGCCCCACATCCGCCTTGTAGATGCCGGTGACATCGACGATGAGCGCGTTTGTGATGACGGTGTCCACCGCGCCCTCGGCGCGGCTTGCCTGGCTCTGGCCCATGCCGTCGCGGATCACCTTGCCGCCGCCGAATTTCACCTCTTCGCCATAGACGGTCAGGTCCTTCTCCACCTCGATGAAGAGCTCGGTGTCGGCCAGCCGCACCCTGTCGCCGGTGGTCGGGCCGTACATGTCGGCATAGGCAGCCCGGGAAATTCTTGCTGGCATCAAAGCGCTCCCATGAGCTTTTTCTGAAATCCGTAGACCTTCCGCGCGCCGGAAAGCGGCACCAGCCGCACCTCGCGCGTCTGGCCGGGCTCGAAACGCACGGCGGTGCCGGCGGCGATGTCGAGCCGCATGCCGCGGGCCTTCTCCCGGTCGAAGGCGAGTCCTTCGTTCACCTCGAAGAAGTGATAGTGCGAACCGACCTGCACCGGCCTGTCTCCGGTGTTGCTGACTTCCAGCACACATGGATCGGCGCCCGCATTCAGTTCGATCTCTCCGGGCCTGGTGATGATTTCACCGGGGATCATGACGGCCCCTTCCGATCTTCTCTCCCCTCCTGCACAGGATGCGGAAGACGATCAGTGCGATGCCGGCGCCGAGCACAAGCAGAGGCGACAGGTGAAACAGCACCGTCCCGCCCACATGGCTGTGGTTGGCGGCAATCCCGTGGGCCAGCGCCGGGGAGGCGATGGCCGTGGCCATCAGGCTCAGGCTGGTCTTCATGACGGTCCTTATCCTTCTTCAGCGGATGGGTTCGTGAACGGTGACGAGCTTCGTGCCGTCGGGAAAGGTGGCCTCCACCTGGATGTCGTGGATCATCTCGGCCACGCCTTCCATCACCTGCTCGCGGGTGATCACATGGGCGCCGGCTTCCATCAGCTCCGCCACCGGGCGACCATCGCGCGCACCTTCCACGACGAAATCGGTGATGAGAGCGACGGCCTCCGGGTGGTTCAGCTTGACGCCGCGCTCCAATCGGCGGCGCGCCACCATGGCGGCCATGGCAACCAGAAGCTTGTCTTTCTCGCGGGGTGTAAGGTTCATGGCGGTCTCGTTCTTGCGTCACATGGTCCACAGGCGGGGCAGGGCGCCGGCGCCTGAAAGCAGGGCAATGGCGGGGGCGAGGGCGCGCCGCAGGGCAAGCCCGGATGGCGCGAGCATGCGCAGCACCAGCCGCTCGCCCATCGCGCTGGCTGCCGCAGCAAGGCCGGGGTCGAGCCTGGCGCGCAGTGCCCGAAGCTTCTCCTGCGCGTCGGGTGCGATTGCGATCAGGGTGGCAAAGGCGTTGTGGCCAGCAAGCAGCGACAGGCCGTCGCGCTCGAAATCGGCGCCCGTCAGCCGTGTTGCTTCCGCGTGGACAAGCCGGCCATCGCGATGGATGCGCCATCGGTCGGTGAGCCGCGCTGCGCGTGCGGCTTCGCCCATGGCTTCGCGCCCCAGCAGAACGGCCTCCACAGCGGTAAAGGTGGCGTCTCCGGCAAGCTCCACCGCGAGCGTGCGCTCAAGATGGCTCTCTTCGAAGAGGATCGTTTCCTGCGGCAGCCAGTCGACATGCGCGCCAGCGCCGAGTTTCAGAACGGTTTTGATGTGCGCAGGCTCATCCGTGGTGCGGTAGACGCGCTCGCAGGCCTGTGTGGTCAGCACCAGGCGGGTGCCGGGCGCGGCGTCGGCCTGCCAGTGCACCCGATCGCCGCCGGCAAGGCCGCCGGAGGTGTTGATGAGCACAGCCTCCAATGCGCGGTCCCGGGCGCGCGGCAGGCGGATCTTGGCACAGCCTTCCTGGAAGAAGGTATCGAGGCAGGTCTTCTCCCCCCGCAGCTTCGTGCCGAGCCTGCCCGTGCCGCGAGAGCGCTGCATCGGGGCGGGCGCTTGCGGCATGGATGCCGGGTTGGTTGCGCTGGCTGGCATGCCTTCACACCATCAGGTGGCGCCGGATCTCCGGCTGGTCCAGGTCGGCGGCCGGGCCGGAATGGAGAATTTCTCCCCGGTCCATGATGTAGATACTGTCGGCCAGTTCCCGGCAGAAGTCGAGATACTGTTCGACAAGAAGGATCGTCATGCCCATTTCATCGCGCAGGAAGGCGAGCGCGCGGCCGATATCCTTAATGATGGAAGGTTGGATGCCTTCCGTGGGTTCGTCGAGGATGAGCACCTTGGGACGTGTGACGAGCGCCCGCCCGATGGCCAGCTGTTGCTGCTGGCCACCGGACAGGTCGCCGCCCCGCCGCGCAAGCATGTCCTTGAGCACCGGAAAGAGCGTGAAGACCGTCTCCGGGATCGTGCGTTCGTCGCCCTTGAGTGCCGCAAAGCCGGTCATGAGGTTTTCCCGCACCGTCAGCAGCGGGAAGATCTCGCGCCCCTGGGGCACGTATCCGAGGCCAAGCCGCGCCCGGCGGTAGGGCGGCGCCTTGCCGAGGGCCGAGCCGGCAAGGCGCACCTCGCCCCCGGCCACCGGGTGCACCCCGACGATGGCCCTCAGAAGCGAGGATTTGCCCACCCCGTTGCGGCCGAGCACGGCGGTGATGGCCGCCGGCCTTGCCTCGATGCTCACCGCCTTCAGCGCCCGGGCTGCCCCATAGTAGAGGTCGATGCTGTCGACATGGAGTGCGACGGCCATTTTCACCTTCCCAGATAGCTTTCGATGACGCGCGGATCCGCGCTCACATGGTCGAGGCTGCCCTGAGCGAGGACCGAGCCTTCTGCGAGCACCGTCACGCGCGCCGCCAGATCGCGGACGAAGCTCATGTCGTGCTCGACCACCACCACGGAGCGTGTCCTGGCGATCTCCTTCAGAAGCTTCGCTGTCTCCACGGTTTCGGCATCCGTCATGCCGGCCACCGGCTCGTCGACGAGAAGCAGCTTGGGATCCTGCGCAAGCAGCATGCCGATCTCCAGCCACTGCTTCTGACCGTGGCTCAGATTGGCCGCCAGCGCGTCGCGGCGCGGGCGCAGGCGGATGATGTCGAGAATCTCGTCGAGCCGGGCCACGTCCTCTTGCGACGGATGGTAGAACCAGGTGGAGAAGACGCCGCGCGGCTTCTTCAGGGCCAGCGCCAGATTGTCCCACACGGTGTGGCTTTCAAACACGGTGGGCTTCTGGAACTTGCGGCCGATGCCGAGCTCGGCGATGGCCGTTTCGTCGAGGCGGGTAAGGTCGATTGCACCTTCGAAGAACACCTCGCCCTCGTCGGGCCGGGTCTTGCCGGTGATGATGTCCATCATGGTCGTCTTGCCGGCGCCGTTGGGGCCGATGATTGCCTGGAGCTCCCTGTGGCCGACGATGAGCGAGAGATTGTTGATCGCCTTGAAGCCATCGAAGGAGACCGAAACGCCGTCGAGGTAGAGAAGGGTCTGTCTGTCGCTCATCATCTACTCCGCGGGTGAGGGGTCCATGCGGGCTGAGCCCTTCGGCGGTCTCGGGGAGCCCTCCTCCAGGCTGGCGGGGCGATGCCGCGCCTTCATCGCATGCCACGCATCGGCGAGCGTGCCGACGATCCCCCGCGGCAGGAACAGCGTGACGGCGACGAACAGCCCGCCCAGCGCAAACAGCCAGAACTCCGGGAAGAGGCCGGTGAACCAGGATTTGCCCGCATTCACCAGCACCGCGCCGATGATCGGCCCGACCAGCGTGCCGCGTCCGCCAACGGCGGTCCAGATGACAATTTCGATGGAGTTGGCCGGTGCGAACTCCCCGGGGTTGATGATGCCCACCTGGGGCACATAGAGGGCGCCGGCAAGGCCCGCCATCATCGCCGAGGCGGTGAAGGCGAAGAGCTTGTAGCGTTCGACGCGATAGCCCAGGAAGCGGGTGCGGCTTTCGGCGTCGCGCACGGCGACCAGAACCTTTCCGAGCTTCGAGTTGACGATGGCCGAGCACACCAGGAAGCATAGCCCCAGTGCCACGGCCGAGGCGGCAAAGAGGGCTGCGCGCGTCGTGCCTGCCTGGATGGGCGCGCCAAGAATGTCCTTGAAGTCGGTCAGTCCGTTGTTGCCGCCAAAGCCCATATCGTTGCGGAAGAAGGCCAGCATCAGGGCATAGGTCATGGCCTGGGTGATGATGGACAGATAGACGCCGGTGACACGGGAGCGGAAGGCGAACCATCCGAAGACGAAGGCAAGCAGCCCCGGCGCCACGACCACCATGACGGCCGAAAACCAGAACATGTCGAAGCCGTACCAGAACCAGGGCAGCTCCTTCCAGTTCAGGAAGACCATGAAATCGGGCAGGATGGGGTGGGCATAGACGCCGCGATCGCCGATCTGACGCATGAGATACATGCCCATCGCATAGCCGCCCAGCGCGAAGAAGGCGCCATGGCCAAGCGAGAGGATTCCGCAGAAGCCCCACACCAGATCGAGCGCCAGCGCCAGCATGGCATAGGTGAGGTACTTGCCGAGAAGCGGTACGAAATGGTCGGGCACGCGCAACGGATGGCCGGAAGGCAGCGCCAGGTTGGAGGCGGGCACGGCAATGGCAATCAGCAACAGGGCCGCAAGCACCCAGAGAGCCTTGCCGTCAAGCGCGCGAAGCAGCGTTTTCGTGATCATGCGTCCACCGCCCGGCCCTTGAGGGCGAACAGGCCCCGCGGGCGCCGCTGGATGAAGAGGATGATGAAGACGAGGATCAGGATCTTGCCGAGCACGGCGCCGGCATAGGGCTCCAGAAACTTGTTGACGACGCCGAGCGTGAAGGCGCCCACCAGCGTGCCCCACAGATTGCCGACGCCGCCGAAAACCACCACCATGAAGGAATCGATGATGTAGCTTTGGCCGAGATTGGGCGAGACATTGTCGATCTGCGAGAGCGCGACGCCGGCCATGCCGGCGATGCCGGAGCCGAGCCCGAAGGTCATGGCGTCCACCCAGGGCGTGCGGATGCCCATGGCCGAGGCCATGCGCCGGTTCTGCGTGACCGCCCGCATCTGCAGGCCGAGCTGCGTGCGGTTCAGCACCGCAAGAAGCACGGCAAAGACGAAGAGCGCGAAGGCGACGATCCAGAGCCTGTTCCAGGTGATGGACAGCCCTCCCAGCTCGAAGGCGCCCGACATCCAGGCGGGATTGCCCACCTCGCGGTTGTTGGGGCCGAAGATGGTGCGCACCGTCTGCTGCAGCACCAGGCTCAGCCCCCAGGTGGCGAGCAGCGTCTCCAGCGGTCGCCCATAGAGCCAGCGGATGATGCCGCGCTCGATGGCGATCCCGACCAGGGCGGCAATCAGGAAGGCAAGCGGCAGGGCAATGGCCAGCGAATAGTCGAACAGGCCCGGAAAGGAGGTGCGGATGACCTGCTGCACGGCGAAGGTCGTATACGCACCCAGCATGACGATTTCGCCATGCGCCATGTTGATGACGCCCATCACGCCGAATGTGATGGCAAGCCCGATGGCGGCCAGCAGAAGCACGGAGCCGAGCGACAGCCCATACCAGACGTTCTGGAGCGCATCCCACAGGGCAAGCCTGCGTTCGACGGACGCAATGCCGCTCCTGAGGGCGGATTGCACCGGCGGCGCGGCGCCGGCGAGTGCACCCGTCAGCATGGCAAGCGCCTCGCGGTCGCCGCGCTCCGCCAGCATCTCCACTGCAGCGAGCTGTTCCTCGACGCTCGTCTCGGTCTTCAGGACGATGGCGGCGCGCGCCTGCTCCATGACCCTCCTGACATCGGCATCGCTTTCCCTCGCAAGGGCCTTGTCCAGCAGGTCCAGCGCATCCGGCTCGGCCGTCTTCAGCAGGTTGCGCGCTGCCGACAGGCGCACCGGGGCCCTGGGGCTCATGAGGGTGAGCTGGGCGATGGCGCCGTCGATGGCGCGGCGCAGCCGGTTGTTGACCCGGATCTTTTCCAGGGCGCCCTTCTCGACGGTGCCGAGCGCCTCGCCGCTCAGCGCATCGGAGATGGCGTAGCCCTCGCCGGAACGTCTGGCGGCGACCACCCGACCGTCGGCCTCGTGCAGGTAGAGGTCACCCTCGCCGAGGACGCTGAGGAGACGTGCCACGCGGTCGTCGCCGGTTTCAGCCAGCGCAAAGATCACCTTTTCGCGCTCGGAATAGCCGCCTTCGGGCAATGCCCTCACGAGGGCCTCGACGGTGTCTGCCTGTGCGAGCGCACCGGGCGCGCCAGTGAGCAGGAGCGCCAGGAGAAGCGTCAGTATGAGGCGGATCGGGTGCATGACAGGGTGTGTTTCCCGGGTGGTGACGGACGGCGGGTCGGGGAAGGGGCGCGGCGTGGGCGGCGCCCCTTCGCGCGGTCAGCTCGCGCCGCCGCAGGTTTCGGTTTCGGTGTTGTAGTTCCCGCAGTTGATCGGGTCGGTCCAATCCGCCTCGATCATCTTGGATTCGGGCAGGAAGTCGGACCAGGCATCGCCCGGCACGGTATCCTCGGTCTCCCACACCACCTCGAACTGGCCGTCGTCCTGGATTTCGCCGATAAGCACCGGCTTGGTGATGTGGTGGTTGGGCAGCATCCTGGCCACACCGCCGGTGAGATTGGGCGTCTCCAGTCCGATGATGGCATCGAGCACCGCGTCCGTATCGGTGGTGCCGGCCTTCTCGACCGCCTGAACCCAAAGATTGAAGCCGATATAGTGGGCTTCCATCGGATCGTTGGTCACGCGGTCTTCATCCCCGATGAAGGCGTGCCACTTGTCGATGAATTCGGCGTTCTGCGGCGTGTCGACCGACTGGAAGTAGTTCCAGGCCGCCAGATGTCCCACCAGCGGCGCGGTGTCGATGCCGGCAAGCTCTTCCTCTCCCACCGAGAAGGCGACGACGGGGATGTCGGTTGCGGAGATGCCCTGGTTGGCAAGCTCCTTGTAGAAGGGCACGTTTGCATCGCCGTTGATGGTGGAGACCACGGCCGTCTTCTTGCCGGCCGAGCCGAAGGCCTTGATGTCGGAGACGATGGTCTGCCAGTCCGAGTGGCCGAAGGGCGTGTAGTTGATCATGATGTCGTCATCGGCAACGCCCTTGTCCTTGAGATATTGCTCGAGGATCTTGTTGGTCGTGCGCGGATAGACATAGTCGGTGCCGGCCAGCACCCAGCGCTCGACCCCTTCCTCGTTCATGAGGTAGTCGACGGCGGGAATGGCCTGCTGGTTGGGGGCGGCGCCGGTGTAGAAGACGTTGCGCTGGCTCTCCTCGCCCTCATACTGGACGGGGTAGAAGAGGATGGAGTTCAGCTCCTCGAAGACCGGCAGCACCGACTTGCGGCTGACAGATGTCCAGCATCCGAAGACGGCAGCGACTTCGTGCACGGAAATCAGTTCGCGCGCCTTCTCGGCGAAGAGCGGCCAGTCGGAAGCCGGGTCGACGACAACCGCCTCCAGCTTCTTGCCGAGAAGCCCGCCCTTCTTGTTCTGCTCCTCGATCAGGAAGAGCATGGTGTCCTTGAGCGTCGTCTCGGAGATCGCCATGGTGCCCGACAGCGAATGCAGGACGCCGATCTTGATGGTCTCCTCCTGCGCGAGGGCCGTGCCTGCGGAAAGGCAGAGCGTGCCGGCGAGCGCTGTCGCAAGAACCGTGCGACGGGTGAGTGTTCTGGTCATCTGTGTGTTCCCCTGAAATTCGTTGAGGCAGAGAGAGTCTCGTGCCGGAGGGAACTTTGCAGGCGAGCGCGCCAGGTGCCTATACGTTGAACGACGTAGGCACGGCGTCGCGCGGTGCGGTGGTCTGCGGCCTGCGTGGATTGGGGCACCGCCGGCCGAACCCTCCGCCATCGATGCCGGAACGGGCGGCAAGGACAAATCCGCTTGCAGGTCTTGCCTTGCCGGCGCGATAATGCGGTCTTGGGAGGAGAACGGCAAACGAGCCGCAACAAGCCGTCATCGAAAGAATGGCGGCGAGGGGAACATGAGGGGCGATGGCGCGGCAGCGGATTCTTCCCATCAGGCGCGAATACAATCGCTGGGTCGCCAACGAGACCCTTGAGGACTATGCGCTGCGTTTCACGGCCAAGAGCGCCCGGCGTTTTTCCAGCCGGCGCATCTCACAGACGGCCATTGGTGCCATTTCCTTCCTGGCACTGGAGGCGATCGGCGGCGCGATAACGCTCTCCTACGGCACGGCCAATGCCCTTGCCGCGATTCTCGTCGCTTCGGTGGTCATCCTCGCCGTCGGCGTTCCGATCTCGCGCTATGCCACGCGCCACGGGCTTGACATCGATCTGCTGACGCGTGGAGCGGGATTCGGCTATATCGGTTCGACCATCACCTCGCTGATCTATGCGAGCTTCACCTTCATCCTGTTTGCCATCGAGGCCTCGATCATGTCGAGCGCGCTGGAGCTTGCCTTCGGCATCCCGCTGTGGATCGGCTATATCGTGAGCGCGGTGGCGGTGATCCCGCTTGTCACCCACGGGGTAAGGCTCATCAGCGGCTTTCAGCTTCTCACGCAGCCGGTCTGGATCGTGCTCAACATCCTGCCCTTTCTCTTCATTGCCTGGCTCGACTGGGAGCGGTTCGATCTCTGGCGGGCCTTCCCGGGCGTCGACGCGGCGCCCGACGCGGTTTCGGCGCTGGAGGTCGCGAAGTTCGGAGCGGCCTCGGCGGTGATCCTGGCGCTGATGACGCAGATCGGCGAGCAGGTGGATTTTCTGCGTTTTCTGCCGCCCAAGGGGGCGGCCGGCCGGCGCCATCGGCTGGGCGTGTTTCTCGCCGGTCCCGGCTGGGTCTTGCTGGGCGCGCCGAAGCTGATTGCCGGGTCGTTTCTTGCGGTCCTGGTTCTGTCTCTGGGCGTGCCGCCCGACCATGCCTCGGAGCCGGCGCAGATGTATGCTGCCGCCTTCGGCTACATGCTCCCGAACGAGACGCTGGCCTTGATGCTGATGGCCGTCTTCGTCGTCGTCAGCCAGCTCAAGATCAATGTCATGAACGCCTATGCGGGCTCGCTCGCCTGGTCGAATTTCTTCTCGCGGCTGACCCACAGCCACCCTGGTCGCGTCGTGTGGCTCGTCTTCAATGTCGCCATAGCGCTTCTTCTCATGGAGCTCGGCATCTACCGCCTGCTGGAGGAGACCCTTGCCGTCTTCTCCATCGTCGCCATGGCGTGGCTGACCACGGTGTCGGCCGATCTGTTTATCAACAAGCCGCTGGGGCTTGCGCCTCCCGGCATCGAGTTCAAGCGGGCTCATCTTCACGACGTGAACCCGGTGGGGCTTGGTTCCATGGCGATCTCCGGCGGCCTTGCGCTGGCTGCCCATTTCGGCGCATTCGGGCAGATGGCGGCCGCCCTTGCCCCCTATGTTGCGCTTGGGGCCGCCTTCATCGCCGCCCCCGCCATCGCCTGGGCCACGGGCGGGCGCTACTATCTGGCGCGCAAGCCACGCAGGGCCTGGGCCGGGGTCGGCACCGTCACCTGCTCGATCTGCGAACATCCCTTCGAGCCCGAGGACATGGCCTGGTGTCCGGCCTATGCCGCGCCCATCTGCTCGCTGTGCTGCTCGCTTGACGCGCGTTGCCACGATCTGTGCAAGCCCAGGGCCAATCTGCGCGCGCAGGCGATGGCGCTTGCCGAGGGCCTGTTGCCGGCGGTGGCGGTGGAGAAGCTCAAGACCCGGCTTGGCCGCTTCGCCATGGCGATGGCGTTCTCGGTGGCACTGCTCGGGGCCATTCTGGCGTTGGTCTATGCCTTTGCCGTCAGTGCGGCGCCGCAGACGGCAGAGGTGGTGGGCGGCACCATCCTGGTGGTGTTCTTCGTGCTGTGCGTGGTGGCAGGCATTGTGAGCTGGTTTCTGGTGCTTGCCCATGACAGCCGCAGGATTGCCGAGACGGAGAGCGCCCGGCAGAACGCGGCGCTGATGCGGGAGATCGCCGCGCACCGCAAGACCGACGCAGCGCTGCAAAGAGCAAAGGAGAAGGCCGAGGCTGCCAATCAGGCCAAGAGCCGCTATGTCGTGGGCCTCAGTCACGAGCTGCGCACGCCGCTCAATGCCGTGCTCGGCTATGCCCAGATCCTTGAACGGGAGGAGGGATTGCCGGCGCACTGGCGCAGTTCCCTCGGGGTCATCCGTCGCAGCGCGGAGCATCTGTCGGGTCTGATCGACGGTCTGCTCGACATCTCGAAGATCGAGGCCGGCCGTCTGCAGGTCTATGCAAACGAAATCAGCCTGTCCGACTTTCTCGATCAGATCGTCGGCATGTTCCGCCTGCAGGCGCAGGCCAAGGGGCTCGTCTTCTCCCATCAGCGCGATGCCGGCCTGCCTGCCTATGTGCGCACGGACGAGAAGCGGCTGCGCCAGATCCTGGTGAACCTCCTTTCCAACGCCATCAAGTTCACCGACCATGGCCGGATCGACTTCTCGGTGCGTTACCGTTCAGAGGTGGCGAGCTTTTGCGTCAGCGACAGCGGCCCCGGCATTGCGCCGGAGGATCGGGAGCGCATTTTTGAGCCCTTTGCGCGCGGCAGGGCCGAGCGCGACCGCCTTTCCCCAGGGCTTGGGCTGGGACTGACCATCACCAAGCTGCTGACCGAGACGCTGGGGGGCGAGATCCGCGTCGACAGCGAGCCCGGACGGGGATCCACCTTCCAGGTGCGGCTGATGCTGGCAAAGGTGGACCGGCCGGCGGCCCTGAAGGCGCAAAGCCGCCGGGTGTTGGGCTACCGGGGCGCGCGGCGCATCATCATGGTTGTGGACGACAATGCCGAGCACCGCGAGATGATGCGGCAGATGCTGCAGCCGCTCGGTTTCACGGTTCTGACCGCCGTCGATGGGCCGGACTGTCTGGCGATGGTCGAAAGCGCGGCCCCCGATCTCTTCTTCATCGACATCCACATGCCGGGCATGAGCGGCTGGACGCTGGTGGAGCGGCTGCGCGAAAAGGGGTTGGCCACGCCCATCATCATGCTGTCGGCCAATGTCGGAGATGGCATCGCCAGGATGGACCGCGACGCCGGCCACAATGGTGCCGTGGCAAAGCCCTTTGGCCTGCGTCAGCTCTTGGAGACGATTGCCGCCCAGCTGCACATTGAGTGGATCGAGGAGGAAGACGGTCAGGCGCGGCCGCGGATGCCCGCCGCGCGCAGGCAGGCGTTGAAGTCGCCCGGGGCGGAGCATCTGCGGGAGCTTTTGAGCCTCGGCAGGATCGGTCATGTGCGCGCCATCGACCGCAAGCTCGCCGAACTTTCGCGCCAGCCGGAAAACGCCCCCTTGGTGGAGCGGCTGAGGGCGCATATGGATGTCTATGACTTTGCCGGATACACCAGGCTTCTGGAGAGCATGAACGCCGATGAGTGAGCTTGCCCCGCGGGGGGACATCGTGCTGGTGGTCGACGATTCGCCCGAGGCGCTCGGTTTCCTCACCCGTGCGCTGGAGGAGGCCGGTGTCACCGTTCTGGTGTCCACAAGCGGCGAGGCGGCCCTTTCCGTGGTCGAGAAGCTGGTGCCGGATGTGGTGCTGATGGATGCGGTGATGCCCGGCCTCGACGGCTTCGAGACCTGCCGCAGGCTCAAGGCGTCGGCGCGTCTTGCGCATGTACCGGTCATCTTCATGACGGCGCTCACCGAGACGGAGCATGTGGTGCATGCGCTGGAGTCGGGCGGCGTCGACTATCTGACAAAGCCGATCGACCTTGAGGAGCTTGCCGCGCGCATGCGCGTGCACCTGGCCAATGCGCGGCGCGCCCAGAGCGCCCGTGTGGCGCTCGATGCGGCGGGGCGGCATCTGATGGCCTTTTCCGCCTCCGGCGCGGTGCACTGGGCAACACCCCAGGCGTCCCGCCTGCTCGATGCTGCCGGGGCGGGCGAGAACCTTCGCGCGCTGCTCGGAAAGCGTGTGCGGGAGTGGCTTGCCGCCCGCGACGTGGCGTCGATCGCCGGCGGCGAGGTGATGCTGCAGCCTGACGGACAGGAGGAGCTCCAGCTTGTCTGCCTCGGCATCATCGGTCCGGACGAGCATCTTTTCCGTCTCGTGGCACGGGGGGAGCGGAACCAGGAGGAAACGCTGCGTCAGCATTTCGGCCTCACCCTGAGGGAGAGCGAGGTTCTGCTCTGGATCGCTCGCGGCAAGTCCAACCGTGACATCGCGGAGGTGCTGGGCCTGAGCCCGCGCACGGTCAACAAGCACCTGGAACAGATTTACATCAAGCTCGGCGTGGAAAATCGCGCCTCGGCCGCCGTCAAGGCCATGCACGTGCTCGCTTAGGCTTCGGCAGACTGCGGGCGCCTGTAAAATGGTGCGTCCGGGCCTTGATCTTGCCGTGCGGCTGCGCAAGGCTTCAAGCGGTTCCCGCCAACGCAATTGGCGGAACAGCACGGTTGCCAACGGAAAGCCACAACATGACCCTACCGCGCCGCCTGAAGCAGCTCGACAGACAGCTTGCACGCCTGCCGGCAGACAGCGATGCGATGCTGCTTAGTGAGTTTGACGGGTTCATCGCCGGGATCCTTGTCTGCCCGGAGCTCATCATGCCGAGCGAATGGCTGCCATTCGTGTGGGGCGGCGGGGAAGGGCAGACGGCTCCCGTCTTCGAGAACGCCGGGCAGCTGGAAAGTGTCACCCGGCTGGTGATGGAGCATTACAACGCCACCGCCAACGATCTGCACCGGTGCCGATATGCGCCCGTTTTCGAGGTCGATACGCGGCACGACGAGGTTCTGTGGGAATTCTGGATCGACGGCTTTGCCTTGGCCATGCAGCTTCGCCCTGCCAGCTGGGCCGAGCTCATGGAGGGTGATGAAGACACGCAGATCGCAATTGCCGGGCTTGTGGCGCTTGCTGAGATCAGCCGCGATGAAAGCGGCCTCTTCGGGCCGGACATTGACGAGCTTGTCGACAACGCTCCCGAGCTGATTGCCCATTGGGTCGAGACTCTGAATGCCTGGCGGCTCGGACAGCATCGCGACGACCGGCCGGACGACCCGCTGTCATCCTTCACCAAGGTTGGCCGCAACGATCCCTGTCCCTGCGGGTCCGGCAAGAAATACAAGCAGTGCTGCGGGCTGAACTGACCAGCCGGGTTCCGAATTCGAGCCGGCCACGGTGCGCGGCGGGTGCGGTGGCCAGGGCGCAGCGGGCGGGTGTCTATCTGAAGGGTGCCTGGCGGATGGTGGCACGGGAGATGAAGGAGGCGGCGATCACCGTTGTTTCGGGTGCGATCGGCTCGCCGGCCTGCATGCGCAGGAAGGCGGTGGCGGCTCCGCGGCCGATGGCGCCCTTGTCCACCCGTACGGTGCTGAGCGGCGGGTTGGCATAGGCGGCTTCCTCCATGTCGTCGCAGCCCACCACCGAGACGTCGCGTCCCGGCACGAGGCCCAGCGTGTGGCAGGCATGGAGCACGCCGAAGGCGATGAGGTCGCTGAAGCAGGCGAAGGCATCGGGCGGCTTCGTGCCGGCCAGCAGCCGGGAGGCCGCCTCGTGGCCGAAAGCGCGCGAGGTCGGGCCGTGGCAGATGATGGGAGCGGGCACGCCGGCCGCCCTGAGCGTTTCGACAAAACCCTGCTGCCGGCCGCGCGCGGTGCTGGTGGACTGGCCGCCGCCCAGCCAGCAGATGCGGCGGTGTCCGGCTTCCAGCAGATGCCGCGCGGCGAGACGGCCGGCTTCCAGATCGTCGTTGACGAATTGCGGGATCCTGGCGCCCTCTATGGCACGCGAGAAGGCGATGCAGGGAAAGTGTCGGGCCAGATGGGCCGGCAGGGCGGCAGCCAGATCGCCGGCCGTCGTGCCATGGCAAGGGCACAGGAGAAGCCCACTGACGCCATATTCCAGCGCGCTGCGGATGAAGACGTTCTGCAGCGCCCTGTCCTCGCGCGCCACGCCCAGAAAGACCGTGCGCCCCTGCTGGCGCAGCTCATCCTCGATATGGGTCAGAAACTCGTTGAAGACCGGATTCGACAGGTCGTTCAGGCACACGGCGATGACGTCGCTGTGCGAGCGCCTGAGATCGGCGGCCGCACGATTGTAGATATAGCCGAGCGCTTGCGCCTCGGCCATGACGCGCCGCGTCGTCTCCTCGGGTATGCGCGGATGGTTGCGCAGGGCCAGCGAAACCGTGGAGGTCGAGAGCCCCAGACGGTCTGCAATGTCGCGAAGCCTTATGCGGCGGCTGGTGTTCACGGGCGCTCATCCCTGTGGCCTCCTGAGCTTAGAATCAGGAAATGGGCCAAGTCAATCGATTGACTACACTGTATCCCTATGATTAGCTGCGCCCACGCGCTGGGAGGCGCTGGCTGTGCGGGGCTTGCCCGTCGCAGCACATGAAGATTTCAAAGGGAGGTTTCAAAGACCATGAAGACGTTGCTGACGACTGCCGCAAGCGCGGCGGTGCTTGCCCTGAGCGCTGTGGCGGCGCAGGCGCAATGCGACTGGAAGCCCGAGCGGGCGGTCACCTACATCGTGCCGTGGGGTGCCGGCGGCGGCACCGATGCCAACTCGCGCATGGTGGCCAGCATGCTGGAACGCAAATGGGGAGTCCCCTTCAATGTGGTCAACCGCACGGGCGGCAATGGTGTGACCGGGCATTCGGCGATCGCCAATGCCGAGCCGGATGGCTACACGATCGGTGCCGCGACGGTGGAGATCAACACCATGCACTGGGTGGGCCTGACCGACCTGACCTATGAGGACATCACCCCCCTGGCCCTCGTCGATATCGTGCCGGCCAGTGTGCTTGTGCGCAAGGACAGCCCCTTCGAGAGCCTGCAGGATCTGCTCGACCATGCGCGCGAGAATCCGGGCGAGCTTACGGCATCGGGCACCTCGCAGGGCGGCATCTGGCATCTGGCCCTGGCCGGCATGCTGAATGCCGAGGGCCTGGCGCCCGACGCGATCCGCTGGATTCCCTCCCAGGGTGCGGCACCCGCCTTGCAGGAGCTGATTGCCGGCGGTGTCGATGTGGCCACGCCGGCCCTGTCGGAGGGCAAGTCGCTGGTCGAGTCGGGCGAGGTGAGGGCGCTTGCCTATATGCACGACACGCGCATGGAGGCGCTGCCGGACGTGCCCACCACGAAGGAGCTTCTCGACAGCGGCTGGACGCTGGCGGCCTGGATCACCGTAAGCGGCCCGGCCGGTCTTCCCGAGGAGATCGCCTGTTCCTACGAGGCGGCCTTGAGCGAGCTGTTCGCGACCGAGGAATGGGCGGAGTTCAAGGCCAGCCGCGGAGCCGATGTGGTCTCCATGAGCCGCGAGGAGCTGGCGGAGATGCTGCGCACCTCCAACGTCGCCCTTGGTGAGACCATCGAGGCCATTGGCCTGGCCAAGTGAAGCATCCTTAGGAAGAAGGAGCGCATTCCGGGTGTCCCCGGGATGCGCCGGGCAGACGACGATGATCAACCGGACGGATTTGCTGGCGGGGGTTGGGCTGTTCGTGCTGGGCGCGGCCATGGCCATCGAAGCGCGGGGCTTCCCGAGCCTTGGCGGCATGGCCTTCGGGCCTGATCTCTTCCCCACCATAACCGCGGTGGGCCTGATGGTCAGCGGTGTTGGCATTGTCGCAGAGGGGGCAACCCCGGCGCGTCGCGCCGCGGCGGCGCAGGCCGGCGAGCAGGCGCGCGCCCTGTGGCCGATGCTGGCGGTGCTGCTCACCATCGCCTTCTTTGCCTTGACCCTGCCGGTGCTTGGCTTTCACATCGCCGCCGCATTGGCAATGCTCGCCGCCGTTCGGGTGTTCGCAGGCGGCTGGGGGCTGGCTCTGTCGGTCGCCATCGTGGCGCCGGTCATAACCCATGTCATCTTCTACACATTCCTGCGCGTACCCTTGCCGTGGGGGCTGATGGCCCCCCTTGCGTGGTAGATCCCATGGATATCGCAGCCATTCTTGCCGCTGTTCTGGCGCCCAAGCTTGTCGTGACCGTGGTGGTGTGCACGTTCTACGGCGCCTTTGTCGGTGCCATGCCGGGCCTGACGGCCACCATGGCAGTGGCGCTTCTGGTGCCTTTTACCTATTTCATGGACCCGGCACAGGCGGTGGCCGCGATTGTCGCAACCACTACGACGGCCATCTTTGCCGGCGATATCTCCGGCGCCCTGTTGAGGATGCCGGGCACGCCGGCCTCGGCGGCCTATGTGGAGGACAGCTATGCGATGGCGCGCGGCGGGCGGCCGCGCACGGCGCTGTTCGTTTCCCTGTTCGCCGCCTGCATCGGCGGCATCATCGGCGTTGCCATCCTTTCGGCGGCTGCCCCGCAGCTTGCGCGCGTGGCGGCCAGATTTTCGAGCGACGAGATGTTCTGGCTCGCCTGCCTGGGCTTGAGCTGCGCGGTCTTTGTCGGCGGGGCTTCCGTGCCGCGCAACTTCGCAAGTCTCTTCATCGGCCTCGCCATTGCGACCGTCGGCATCGACGTGGCGGTCGGCCATCCCCGTTTCACCTTCGGCATCAACGATCTTCTCGATGGCATCTCCTTCATCCCGGCCATGATCGGCATGTTTGCGGTTGCCGAGCTGCTGCGCAATGCGGAGACGCGGGACCCGGTGCGGCTCGGCCGCCTGAAGGTGGAGGGGCTTGGCAAAGCGGTTGCCGCCGGCTGGCGCGAGGTGCGCGGCCGGAAGATCAATGTCGCCCGTTCGGGCATTGCCGGAACGGTGATCGGTTCGCTGCCCGGGGCGGGAGCCGATGTGGCGGCATGGATCTGCTATGCGATTTCGCGCCGCTTCTCCAGGACGCCGGAAAGGTTCGGCAAGGGCCATACCGAGGGCATGATCGACGGCGGTGCCGCCAACAATGCGGCGCTGGCAGGCGCCTGGACGCCGGCGCTTGTCTTCGGTATTCCCGGCGACAGCGTGACGGCCATCGCCATCGGCGTGCTCCTCATGAAGGGGTTGACGCCGGGACCGCAGATCTTCAGCACCGATGCGCTTCTCGTCTACACGCTGTTCGGATCCTTCTTCCTGGCCAATCTCGTCATGCTCCTGTCGGGCACGCTGGCCATTCTTGCCGCAACCTTCCTGCTGCGCGCGCCGCGTTCCGTGCTCATGCCCAGTGTTCTGATCCTCTCCATGCTGGGGGCCTATGCCATTCTCGGCAGCACCACTGCGATCTGGATCGTTCTGGCGCTCGGCCTTCTGGGTTATCTGATGAGCCATGCCGAAATCCCCATCGCTCCGGCCATTCTGGGCATTGTCCTGGGGCAGGTGGTGGAAGACAATTTCATGGTTTCGATGATGAAGGCGCAGGGCGACCTGTCGGGTTTCTTCGCCCGTGAGACCGCTGCGTTTCTGGGCGTGGCGACGATTCTGATATGGGGTCTTCTGCTCGTGCGGGCCGGTCTTGAACTGGCCGGACGCCGTCCGGCCGCATCTTCGAGGGAAACGAACACATGATGATGAGAAATCGCCTGAAGGCGCGAATCGCGGCTGGCGAGACCGTAACCGGCGCCTGGCTGGAGCTTGGCAGCCCCGAGGTGGCGGAGATCCTGGTGCGCACCGGTTGGGATGTCATCGTCATCGACTGCGAGCACGGGGTGGCGGACCTTGAAGAGGGGTTCAATCTGGTGCGCGCCGTCGAGGCAGCCGGTGGCGAGGCGGTGATGCGCGTTCCCGACGGCGCGGATACGACGCTCAAGCGGGCGCTCGACCGCGGCGTGCGTTCGCTGATGGTGCCGATGGTCAACTCCGCCGAGCGCGCGCGCGCGGTTGCGCACTCATGTCTTTACCCGCCGCGTGGCGGGCGCGGCTATGCCGCTCCCATCGTGCGCGCCTCCGGTTATGGCGCCTTGCCCGGCTATGCGGCCAATGCCCACCAAGAGCTGTTCCTGATGGTGCAGATCGAGACGGCCCAGGCGGTTGCCGAGCTCGATGCCATTCTGGCCGTCGAAGGCATCGACATGGCCTTCGTCGGTCCCAATGACCTTGCCGGATCCCTCGGGTTCTTCGAGCAGCTCGAGCATCCGCGCGTACAGGAGGTGCTGGGCGAGATCGAGGCCAGGATCGGTCGCGTTTCGCGCACCTTCGGGACAATCGAGGGGGCCGGGCGTGACTATGCGCGGCTCAAATCCCTCGGCTATCGCTTCATCGTCGGGCCCAACGACATCAGCATGCTGGCGGGTGCCGCGCGCGCCGCGGCGGCGGTGCGCGACGCGCAGTTGAAGCACGGCTGAGAAAGGGAAAAGGCCGCCCGGCCTGGTTTCTCAACCCATCAGCCGTGGCAGAAGCAGGCTGATGGCCGGGAAGGCCACCAGGAGCACCACCCGTACGATCTCGGCGAGGAAGAACGGCATCACGCCCTTGAATGTCTCGCGCATCGGCACATCGCGGGCCACGGAATTGATGATGAAGACGTTGAGCCCCACGGGCGGCGCGATCGGCCTTGCTTCAGCGCTTGAAACGCGCCATGGCGCTCTCGAAAGCGCCGGAGATGCTGTCCCAGGCCCTGTCGAACCCGGACTTGACGTCTTCCCAGGCGTCGTCGCTGGCTTCGCGAAGCTCCTTGAGCTTCGCTTCCGCCTCGTCGCGCCGGGCACGCATCTCGTCGAGCTGCTTCTGATACTGGATCTTCGCGTCGGCGTTGGCCTCTTCCATCTTCGCCTTCATCTTGTCGATGTCGGCGTTCCACTGGTCGAGCCGGGCCTTCGCCTTCTCGATAAACTGCTCTCTCTCGGACATCGGCTAACTCCTTATCTTGAAATTCGAAACAAGGAACTTCTTGTCAGGATAAAGATCTTTCCCTTCCAAGAAGGGTACCTCGGGCGTCATGCACCAACGGCAGACGCCTGACATGCCCCATTGCCGGGGGCGCGAAGGAAGGACGGTGACTCACAAGAGACCACGCCCTCACAGGCATTCATGTAGTCATCACCTGCGCCGTTGCAAGTTTCGGGAGGCCGGGTGGCCATGGTTTCCATGGCCTGCCACGGCCGTCATCCACCGCTGCAGCACGTCGACCCTGCGCGGCTACGCCACGGCGGCACCGTGGATTTCCTGCCGCGGCGATGGCAGTCCTCCCTCTGGCCGATGCGCCTACCGCTTAAGAGGCTCTTTGCCGCGCCGCAGCGCAGCGTGGAAGATGGGACACGAGCGGCAGCCCGGCGGAAAATGCCATGAAGTTCAGCAAGACGCATCTTGCAGGTGTCTGGCTCATAGAGAGCGAACCCTTCACCGACGAGCGTGGTTCCTTTGCCCGGATCTTCTGCGGGAGGGAATTCGGCGCGCGCGGTCTCGAAACCCGCTTCGTGCAGCACAATGTCTCGCGCACGGTGCGGGCAGGAACCCTGCGGGGCCTGCATTTCCAGAAGGCGCCCCATGGCGAAACGAAACTGGTGTCGTGCCTTGCGGGAGCCATATGGGATGTCGTCATCGACCTGCGGCGCGATTCCCCCACCTTCTTGCAGTCCCTTGGCGTCGAGCTGACGTCGAGCAACAACCGCCTGCTCTATGTGCCGGAGGGTTTTGCGCACGGTTTTCAGACACTTGCCGACAATGTTGCCGTGAGCTACCTCATGTCGCAATTCTATGTTCCCGAGGCGTCGGCGGGGCTGCGTTTTGATGATCCGGCGCTCGCCATCGCCTGGCCACGTGTTCCCACGGTCCTATCGCGTAAGGACCGGAACTGGCCGCTCCTGGAGCAGTCTGCTTGCTGAACCGATCGGCCGGCGGAAGGGCGGCAAGCGCTTTCACGCCCGGCCCTCATATTGTTTGAAAAGCGCGTGCAAGATCTTTCTGGCCATCGTGCAGCTCTCCTTGCCGAACCTCTCCTCCTCATTGTGAAGGGCCGTAAGGGCGTCGGTGAGCAGCCCCTCCACGTCCTTCGTTGAAAGGACCTGGGAAGCGTGGAGCTCGAGCAACAACGATTCACTGATGTAGAGGGCAGCGAGCGCGATCGCTTTCGGTTTGGCATTGAGGATCAGGGGTTCTGCGCGCGAGATGCCTTCGACCGACTTCTTCTTTGCCATGCGGGTTTCCATCCGGCTCCACCATGCCAACCGGCACTGGTGCAAGACCGTGTCCTGCGGTGATTGACGTCACGTCCAAAAGCCGGGATTGGGCGGCTTCCATTCGAAGCCCGCTTTTCGGGAGTTCCGGGCGTTTCCGTATTGTTTGGCAAAGGCCCGATTTCTCGAAAACGCCAGGCTCCTGGCAGCTGAGATCCTTGGCGCATACTAGCCCGGCGCGCGGCAAGTTCCCACGGGCGCAATCTATGGAATTCGGCCTAGCTCCGATTGGCTAGTTATCCTTGCCCCTATCCAATGTAACAATATTGCTGGAATGGTGGTGTGACGCAAAATGACAGTTCACCTATGGCCTGAAGTCAAGCAGGCACAGAAGTTGCAGACATGGTTTAACGTCGACGATAGGAGAATTGTCGAAGAGCTTGGCTTTATCCTGAAGAATTATCCTCAAGATACGGTTGTTCAGCGCAGAACCCTGGAGGAGGACAAGGTCTTTCTGGTGCGGTCCGGATGGGGCTGCCTGTACAGCCACCTCCCGGACGGCGACCGTCAGATCACGGATTTTCCGATGCGGGGCGACATCGTCATCCCGCGCGACCATCGGGACGATTCAGGCGAAACGCTGTGCGCCCACACGGCGCTTGTCTTGCTTGAGGCCCCCGTCAGTTCCCTCTTTGCGGGGCTGGCACGGTCCCCGCCGCTTTGTACGGCCTTCTGGGCTGCCATCAGACGGCAAAGGGCAATTCTTGCCCAGCACCTCGTCAGCGTGGGCTGCAGAAGGGCCATCGCGCGGGTTGCCCATCTTCTTCTCGAACTGGCCGTTCGGCTGGAACAGACGGGCGAGATCACGCGGTATGAATTCAGGTGTCCGCTCACGCAATATGATTTTGCCGACGCGCTGGGACTGACGACAATCCATATCAACCGCGTGCTGCGCGAGCTCAGGGAAAGAGGACTGGTCGAGTTCCGCTACGGTTCGGTTCGATTTCTGAACAGGCCCGGTCTGGAGCGGCTTGCCGATTTTGACGGCGCATATCTGGCATAGGCTGTGGTTGGAGATGTAAGAAGGCCGTAGAAAGAAACAGACTATAGTATAATCCTGACGGAACATTTTCTGCCGGGAAAGGTTTATTATAATGTATAAGAGTAAACAAATTTATCAACTTCATTAATATATGTTAATTTATAGAAAGGTGCTCCGTGGTATATACAAAACTGGGTTTGGGTTCTTGATCTCAGAAAGATCGGCGATCCATTTCTGCTTCTTGTGCGATCGGCTGAATAAACTGGTCAACCATGGCATGAGAAGCATGTGCACCAGTAAGGGAGTAAGGCCATGCACACCTCAATTCGGGCCGACGAACGTACGGCCACCGGAATTCTGTCTCGAGAGGATTATGATTCCGGAAATGCGTTCTGCGATGATCGCGATCCAGAAGCGACACCGGAGAAGTCCCTCGTCATCCTCGACAGTCGCACGCTTGATCGGGAGTGCCTGACCCAATGCCTGCGCGCCCGGGGCCTGGAGATGGATATTCTCGCCTTTGGTTCGATGGATGAATGGCGTGCCAGACGGGATGCGCTCGCCGCCCCCTCGGCCGTGCTGTTCAATCTGGGTGGCCGTCGCTGCTCCGATCCGGGTGTCGCAAAGGAAATCGGCGCCGTGGCCAGCGAGTTTCGCCCGGCGCCTGTGGTCGTGCTGGCCGACAGCGACGAGCTGGCGCAGATCCTGAAGGCGCTTGAATGTGGAGCAAAGGGCTACATTCCCACGTCCACCGGGGTGGGCGTGTGTATGGAGGCGGTCAATCTGGCGATGGCCGGCGGAATCTTCGTTCCGGCCAGCAGCGTGCTTGCCATGCGCAAGGTCATCGACGAAGGCGCCGGCGAGGAGCGCCCCTTTGCCGGCATGTTCACGCAGCGCCAGGAGGAGGTCATCCGTGCCTTGAGGCGGGGAAAGGCGAACAAGATCATCGCCTACGAGCTCAACCTGCGTGAGAGCACGGTGAAGGTTCACATTCGCAACATCATGAAGAAGCTCAAGGCCACCAACAGGACCGAGGTGGCCTACAAGCTGAGCGAGATGTTCCCGAATTAGGGGGTCGTCGGTCAGGGCTTGTCTGTCCGGGTCGACGGGCGTCCGGCCGCCGAGGCAGGCCGGCAAGGTGCGGTGCCGGTTGCGTGCGGCACGTTGCAGAAACCCTCCATCGGAGGGATGCCGGAACGGCGGGGCCGGCGAAGAGGAAGAAGATGGCAGCCGGACTCACCTGTTTCGTGATGAGTGGCGGAGCCGGCGCTCGGCTGTGGCCCTTGTCGCGCGAGGACAACCCCAAGCAGTTTCACCAGCTCGCCGGCAGCGGCTCGATGGTTCTGCAGACCGTTCAGCGGCTGAATGCACGCCCGCGCGGGAAGGCGCCGGTTTTTCTGATCGCATCGGAGCGCCATGCCGAACGTCTTCGCGACGAGCTTGCAGGAGCAGAACTCGCGGGCGGTGGGATGATCTTCGAGCCGGTTGGCCGAAACACCGCAGCCGTGGTCGCCATCGCCGCCCTGCAGACCCTTGCGCTCGATCCGGACGGTCTGTCGCTCGTCGTGCCGTCCGACCACGAGGCCAAAAGCCCGCAGCAGTTCTGGGACACCATCGAGGCAGGCGTCGGTGCGGCCCGTGGCGGCAGACTGGTCGTCTTTGGCGTTCGCCCCAGCCAGCCGGAAACCGGCTACGGCTATATCGAAGTGGGGGAGGGGAGTGGGGACCAGATGCGGGCGGTCGTCCGCTTCGTCGAGAAGCCGGGTCGCGACGCCGCGAAGAGCTATGTCGAGTCCGGTCGCTTCTTCTGGAATACCGGCATCTTCCTCTTCCGGGCCAGGACGATGCGCGATGCCTTCCTCAAGCATTGCCCGCAGATCTGGCACCAGGCCGAGGCGGCCTTTCGAGAGACCAGCAGCGATCTTTCCGGCACCTATCTGGCGCTGGAACCCTATGAGCGCATTCCGGTCGTCTCGATCGACTACGCCATCATGGAGAAGGCCGAGGGTATCGTCATGATCCCGGCGAGGTTCCATTGGAGCGATCTCGGCTCCTGGCAGGCCCTGCTGGCTGCGGGTGTGGCGGATGGCAACGGAAATGTGGTGGTCGGCGATGTGCTGGCGATCGGCTGCTCGGACTGTTATCTGCGCAGTCACGGGCGCCTTCTGTCGGCGACCGGTTTGAAGGGCGTAGCAGTGGTGGCGACGCGGGATGCGACCTTTGCGGCGCCCGTGAGCGAGAGCCAGAACGCCAAGCGGGTGGCGGAAACGCTGGAGAGGAGCGGGCGTCTCGAGGCGAAGTTCACGCCCGCGGTGGATCGCGTGCTGCTGCCGGGTGCGTGGCGGCAGCGGGTTGCGCATTGGCTGCTGGATGAGGCGTTGCCGCTTTGGTCCCGGGCTGGCGTGGACGAGCGGCATGGCGGCTTTTTCGAGGCGTTGTCCTTTGCGGGCGAGCCGGTGATGAAGCCCAAGCGCATGCGCACCATGGCGCGCCAGGTCTATGCCTATTGCGTGGCGGCCAGTCACGGCTGGGACGGCCCGGCGGATGATCTGATCGAGCACGGCATTGCCTTCATGGCGCGGGGCCGCACCCGACGCGGCGGCTGGGCGCGCGCCTTCAACGTCGACGGAACGGTGGCCGATTCCTGTGAAGACGCCTATGACCATGCCTGCGTGCTTCTGGCGCTTGCACACGCGCATCGGGCGGGACATCCCGAGGCGCTGCAGCTTGGCGAGGAAACACTGGCCTTTCTCGATGCCCATCTCGAAGACGAGCGCCTGAGCGGTTTTCGCGAAAGCACGGACGGCGCAAGATACCGGCGATCCAATCCTCACATGCATTTTCTGGAAGCGTTCCTTGCCTGGCACTGGGCGACGGGGAATCGCGGTCATCTGCGCCGTGCCGCGCGCATCGTCGACCTGTTCCGCAGCCATTTCTTCGATCCCGAAAGCTGGACGCTGGGCGAGTATTTCGACGAGGAGTGGCGCCCTGCCGACGGCGAGGCCGGTCAGTGGACCGAGCCTGGACACCACTTCGAGTGGGCGTCCCTTCTCATAGAATTTGCCGAGCGCAGCCGGCGCAGCGATCTTGTGGGCTTTGCGCGCAAGCTCTATGCATCGGCCATCGCCCATGGGCTCAACCGCGCCACCGGCCTTGCCTATGGCGCCGTCTCGCGAACGGGCATGCCGCTCGACAACATCTCCAGAAGCTGGCCCCAGACGGAGGCCATCAAGGCAGCCCTGGCACTGGACAGGACGGACGGACCGGACCTGAAGCCCGAGATCGAGGCGCGGGTGGGCCGTCTCTTTCACTGGCACCTCGATCCGGCCCCAAGGGGGTTGTGGATCGACAGGATTGACGAGAGGGGGCGCGCGGTCGCATCCGACGTCCCTGCGTCGATCTTTTATCATCTCATGATGGCGTTGACGCAGTATCTGGACAAGATGGAGCCGGCGGCGCAGGCTTCCGGCGTTGCGGAGGGAGTGGCCGCGCCCTTTGCCCGTTCGCCTTCTCCCGCATCCGCCGCTCGGTCCTGATTGTGGTGCGGTGCCCTCACAGCAGGCGCAGCTTGCGCATCATGAACGCCTCGGCATAATGCTCGGGCGCGCGGCACTCCATGCCGCGCAGACGCGCAAGCCCGCGAAAGGTTTCGGCATCGAACCAGTCCTTGGACCGTTGGCTGGCGAAATGGCCGTCAAGCAGCGCAATTTTCCGTTCGAGAATGTCCTTTGAAAGCGGAACATAGGCATTGAGCGCGGCCAGGTCGCCATCCCACTTCGGCACCTCATATTCCAGGATCAGGTGATCGCGAAACAGGTTCCATGTCAGCTTTGCGATCTCGCGGTGATCCTGGTGGGCGTCTTCCAGCCGATGCGTGAAGATGACATCGGGCGCGGTTTTCTCCCGGATGGCGCTCAGCCATTCCTTGATTGCCGTGCTCTGGCTGGGAAAATGGCTGTCGTGGAAAGAACCGAGCTCCATCCGGTGGCCGGCGCATTCGGCCAGCAGGGCGTTTGCCGATGCGCGGGCTTCCTCTTTCCGGCCCCCCGGGGCAGACAACACGCACCAATCCACCTCCAGCCTCACGCCCGCGGCGATCAGGGCGAGAATTGTGCCTCCCGCGCCGATCTCGATGTCGTCGGAATGGGCTCCGATGCACAGTATGCACAGCGAACCGCCGGCGGCCACCAGCCCCAGGGACTTCATGACGCGGCCATGGCGACGGTCTTCCTGGCGCGTTCGGCGCGTGTGCGCGCATCCCAGGGCATGTCGCCCTTTTCCACCATGTCCTCGAGGGACTGCCAGTCGCGCAACGTATCCATCGAGCGCCAGAAGCCCTTATGCTTGTAGGCCATCAGCTGATCCGCCTCGATCAGCCGGCGGAAGGGCTCGATGACCAGTTCCTCGCCTTCGCGCATGAAGTCGAAGATTTCGGGGCGCATGATGAAGTATCCGCCGTTGATCCAGATGTCGGAGCGGTCCGAGGTCACGAACTGGCGTACGGAGCCATCGGCGGCGATGTCGGCCAGGTGATAGGTGAGCGGCGGGCGGACCGCCAGAAAACAGGCCAGCTTGCCGCTGGCCTCGAAAAGCCTGGTCATTTCGTCGAGGTCCACATCGGTCAGTCCGTCGCTGTAGTTGGCGAGGAACATTCTTTCGTTCCTCACGTGGTGGCGGGCTGCCCACAGCCGCTCGCCGATGTTGCGCCAGATGCCCGTGTCGATCAGCGTGACGCGCCAGTCGCTGTCGGTCTCGTTGAGAAGCTGGACGTTCTGGCCCCCGGCGGTGATCACGCAGTCGGCGAAGGTCTGGGGCCGGCTGTTGAGGAAGAACTCCTTGATGACATTGGCCTTGTAGCCAAGGCACAGGACGAAGTCCTTGTGCCCGTAGTCGCTGTAATATTGCATCACGTGACGCAGGATCGGCTGGTGTCCGAGCGGGATCATGGGCTTGGGCACCGCCTCGGAATACTCGCGGATGCGGGTGCCCAGACCGCCGCAGAACAGAACGACCTTCATCTCGCCACCTCCTTCGGATCGAACACGCTGACAAACGGAATCGGCACGACGAACCTGGCGCCCCATGCGCCCACATGCGCCATCTGGCGCACGATCTCGTCCTTCAGATTCCACGGCAGGATGAGGATGTAGTCGGGCTTCGCCTCGTCGATGGCGCTGACCGGCCGGATCGGTATGTGCATGCCCGGCGTGAAGCGGCCGTGCTTGTAGGGATTCCGGTCGACCGTGAAATCGAGGAAGTCCGTACCGATGGCGCAATAGTTGAGCAGGGTGTTGCCCTTGCCTGGCGCGCCATAGCCGCAAATCCGCTTTCCCTCGTTCTTGGCCGAGACGAGAAAGGACAGCAGGTCGCGCTTTGCGCGCTGTGCCCGCGTGGAGAAGGAGGTGTAGGTGTCGATCCTTGTCAGGCCGAATTGTCTTTCCCGCTCGATGAGTTGGCCGACGCGGGGGCTTTCGGCGTGCCGGCTCGATCGACGTGCCAGATAGACACGAAGCGAACCGCCATGGGTCGAAAGTTCCTCCACATCAATCAGCTTCAGCCCGTGCCTTTCGGCAAGCTTTCCCACCGTGAGCAGCGAGAAGTAGGAGAAATGCTCATGGTAGATGGTGTCGAACTGATTTTCCGCGATCAGCGCCTCGATATGGGGAAATTCGAGCGTGATGACGCCCTCGGGCTTGAGCAGTCGTTCCATTCCGGCGACGAAATCGTTGAGATCCGGCACCTGCGCCAGCACATTGTTGCCGATGATGAGGTCCGCGCTCCGTCCTTCGGCGGCAAGCCGGCCCGCAAGGGCGACACCGAAGAAGTCGACGCACGTCGGAATGCCTTTCTCGATCGCCACCTTCGCGACATTTGCCGCAGGCTCCACGCCGAGCACGGGAATGCCCTGCGGCAGGAAATGCTGGAGCAGATAGCCGTCATTGCTGGCCAGCTCCACGACGAGGCTCTGCGGGCCGAGGTTCAGGCGCTCCTTGATGGCAAGGCAGTAGCGCCGTGCGTGCTCCACCCAGCTCGTCGAGAACGAGGAGAAATAGGCATACTCGGTGAAAATGGCGCGGGGAGTGAGATACTCTCTCAGTTGCACCAGGAAGCAGTCATCGCAAACCAGGACATGCAGAGGATAGTAGGCCTCCATCTGGTCGAGCTGGTCGATGCCGAGAAAGCTCTCGCAAGGCGGCGACATTCCGAGATTGACAAATGTATGTTCGAGCGGTTTCCCGCACTGCCGGCACGTGGCTGCCGGGCCAATGGCGTGCGTTTGCCTGTCCGCCTTGGCGGCCTGTATGTTCATGCCCGCCTCCAAATCGTGAAAGCCGCCGATCCCCGGCCTGGATCGCGCCGCCGGTCCCTTGCGGTCACGTGGCCTTGTGTCATCCTGCGCAAGGATACCCGGCTGTCCTTTTGCCGCCGACCTGTCATTACGGTTTTCGCCATCATCCAAACGGCGCATGCGGCGTCTTTTCCGGCAGTCTGAAAAGGGGATGGCATCGGGCTGCGCGGCGCTGCCTTCGCCCTCGATTGGCCGATTTGCCGAAAGGCTCAGCCTTCCGGTGCAGGTCGGTCGGCGGTCTGGTCGCTCACCGTTCCGAGCAGCCCGTTGTCATGCAGACGCCGCGCAGCGTCGGCGATCTCGGCATAGGGGAGTCCCGAGCGCTCGGCCATGGCAAGCAGGGAGTGCCGGCCGTCGGCCAGATTGAGCACCCACAGAAGCGCCATGGTCGCCTGGCCGGTCTTCCTGCCGCCCGTTGCGGCGTAGAGGCCGCGCCTGCCCAGTTGCGGCTCGCCCATGGGACAAAGGCTGAGGGGTGTCCAATTCCCTTCGGCGATCTCGATGGCCTGCCTGACGAGATGGTAGGACTCTCCAAGATACCGGGGGCGGATGAAGGAGAGATTGTCGGCCGAGGTGTGGTATTCGCGGAAGGTTCCGAAGAGGCTGCGCTGGAAAAGGCCAACGGGCAGATTGAAGCCGGGCGAGCAATATTGGCGCTCGTCATAGCCATAGGGAAAGAAGTCGAGAACACGTCCGCGCGGTTGGCTGTCGCGCAAGAGGCAGGCCATCGCGCGGTCGATGAAGGCATCCCCCTGACGGCTGCGCTTGTAGGTGGGGCCGCCGCCGTCGCCGACGCATGAAACGATGAGACCGTGGTCGATTCGTGCCGCGGCCGTCTCGTTTCCGTGCAGCCAGGCCAGGGCGCCGATGGTGCCCGGCGCAAAGATGAAGCGGTAGCTGAGCCGCGTGCTGCGTCTTGACAGCTCCTGCGCCAGGAGGGTCAGCAGCGCCAGGCCGGAGCAGTTGTCGTTTGCGAGCGAAGGATGGCAGATGTGCGCCGACAGGAGGAATTCCCGCTCGCTTTCGCCGCGGTGCAGATACTCTCCATAGGTCAGGTGCCCGTCGGAAAGCTCGGCGTCGACACGCACTTCATAAGGCCCATCCGGCAGCGCCTCAAATTGCCGATGCGCCATGCAGAAGCCCCATGTCTCCGCGTAGTAGGAGGTTCGGTAGGGAATGAGGTCGGGTTGTTGAGGCAGGGTGTGAACATGCTGCTTGAGCTCGTCCAGGCCCACCGTTGCATGGATTGGCGCGCTGTAGTTCACGACGTGCAGGTTGTTTTCCGCGAAATCGACGATCCTGTGGCCGGAAGCATCCTTGATCCAGGCTTCACGGATGTTCCATTCCTTCGGAACCGTCCAGTCGAACAGCCGGTTTCCCGTGGGAATTTCGACGCGGCGCAGATCGATGTGACGGGCGAGGATGTCGAGGGTCTGTCGCACGCCGGCGCCGGTGATGCTGCGGCATATCGGATAGATTTCGCTGGCCAGCGCATGGATCGCCTCGCCGATCTCGCTGTCCACCGTGTCGGGTGACGGCGGATGGGTGTCGGCCTGCGGGCTCATGATCCTGGTCTGCCGTCAGCCCGCCGCCGCAGCCAGCCTGCCGGCGGGATTTTCGGGCGCGGCGAAACGGAGGTCGGGCCGCAGGATGCCTTCGGCGAGAAGCATGCGAATATGGCTGATGCGCTGATAGCGCGGACCCTCGAACTCCTCCTTGGCGAGCCCGGCGCTGCGATAGGCCCTGTAGAGCTGCTCGGCACCGCGGCGCGCATCCCATCGCGCCTGGAACGCGGGCAGAATGCGGGCGATCTTTTCAAAGCTCACCCGGTAGGAGCGCTTGTCGGGGCCTGCATCGGCCGCAAATTCCAGCCGGCAGTCGGGCACGGTGTCGGCAACGATCCGGGCGATGTCGCGGATGCGGTAATTGTGCTCCGTCCGCCCGACATTGAACGCTTCGTTGTGGACGGTCTGCCTCGGTGCGGCGAGGCCGGCGATGAAGGCACGACAGATATCTTCCACGTGGACGATGGGCCGCCAGGGGCTGCCGTCGGACTTCAGGAAGATCTTGCCTTCGGTCACCGCCCAGGCGACCAGATTGTTGAGCACGATGTCGAAGCGCAGCAGCGGCGACAGGCCATAGGCGGTGGCGGGCCGGAAGTAGGTGGGGCAGAAGTCGCGGTCTGCCAGTGCTGCAATATCACGCTCGGCGCGGACCTTGGACCATCCATAGGCCGTCACGGGCTGCAGCGCCCCGGTCTCGTCGACAAGGTCGTCGCCCGAAAGGCCGTAGTTGCTGCAGGATGAGGCGTAGAGAAAGCGCCCGACTCCGGCCTTCTTGGCGGCTTTGGCAAAGCGAACGCTTCCGTGATGGTTGATCTCATAGGTTGTTTCGGGGTCGAGATTGCCCAAGGGATCGTTCGACAGCGCTGCCAGATGGATGACCGCATCGAATCCTTCGAGTTCGCCGGGGGTCACGTCGCGGATGTCCTTGCAGATCTCGGGGATGGCGACGGGCTTGCCGCCAGGCGCGTAGGCGCAGCGCCGGTAGAGGCCGCAGTCATAACCGCAGACCTCGTGGCCGGCCTCGAGCAGTTTGCCGATCATAACCGAACCGATGTAACCACGGTGGCCCGTCAGCAGAACCTTCATGATCTTGCAAGCTCCCGAGCGGAAAGGGGCAGGACTGCACGCAACGGGACAGACCCGAACAATCCTCGCAAGCCTTCATAGCAGCGGGCAGAATGGGCGGCGATGCAGCCGATCGGCTTATCGGTAGGCGGTGCGCCGTTTCCGGGTCAGTCTTTTGGAAGGCCGGTTACCGCTTCCGGTGGGCATCCCGCCTCCATGGCTTCGCCCAGCGCCCGGCAGGGCCACGAAAGGCGCATGTCCGGACATTCCGGCATCTGCAGGATGCCCGTGCTTCCGCCTTTCGGCGGGCTGCCGGTGCCTCTCGTATCAGGGGGCTCGTCCGTTCGGCTTGCAGCCCGAAAGGGCAGCGCATGCTAGACTGTGATTGGCCGTTGCGGCGGTTCCTCGCAATCCCCGGTCCGCTGGCGGCTGGACCGCCCGTGTCAAGCCCCCTCTGCACGGGCGGTCATTTTTCGACCGGGTGGCGCGAAGGGGCGTGGACCCGAAGCGCTGCTACAGCATTTTGCAGCCAGATGGAATCACCTGGCGTCGCACAAATGCGGCAAAAACAAAGAGATGGACCGGATCAGCGTTTCATTGAAACGATGAACCGGTCTAGGATGCGGCGTCGGCCGGGGCCGCCCGCGCCGACCCATGGGGCTGGTTGAAGCGGCGATAGACGATCTGTGACGGCCTACCGACGAGGTGGCGCTCCACGCCATCTTCCAGGGCACGGGCATAGATCACGAGCGCTGCCTCGAAGGCCCCGATCGTGCGGGTGATGTCTTCGTCGTCATGGCTGTAGCTGACGACAAGCGAGGGCATCAGCACGCCTCGGCGGATCGTCTCCTGCAACAGGAGGGAGCGAAAGGCCTGCGAGGGCCTGCCATCGGGGCCGAGGGTGGCATACATCAGGCAGCATGGCCGGCCGACAATCTTGACGAACGCCTCAAGTCGGTGAAGTCGAATGACGTTCTCCAGCCCCTCCTTGAGCGCGCGGCCCTGCCGGTGAAGGTGCTCGATGACGGGTTCTCCGCCATATATGCGCATCGTAGCCATCGCCGCTGCCAGCGCGTGTGTCTCTGCCCCATGCGTGGTCGAAAGGAGGAACACCCGCGGCCTGTCGGTGTGGTCGAGCCCGCCGAGGCGCATGAATTCGCGTTTGCCCGCCAGCGCAGAGACGGAGAAGCCGTTGGCGAACGCCTTTCCGAAGCACGACAGGTCGGGCTCGACGCCGTAGAGGTGCTGGGCGCCGCGGGCGTGCCAGCGAAAGCCCGTAATCATCTCGTCCAGGATGAAGAGCGCACCTTCCTCCCGGCAGATGTTACGGACCTTGTGCAGGAAGTTCTCGCGCGGCTCCTCGGTTCGCGCCGGCTCCAGGATCACGGCTGCGATCTGCCCGCGATGGCGCGCAAACAGCGCCTGCACGCTTTCGATGTCATTGTAGCGAAAGGAAACGGTGCGTTCCCGCACAGCCTCGGGAATGCCGGCATTCATCGGCGTTGTCGCGATGAACCAGTCATCGGTGGAGAAGAACGGGTGGTCGGCACAGATGGCGATGAGCTCCCGGCCGGTATAGGCGCGTGCCAGACGCACCGCGCCCGAGGTGGCATCGGAGCCGTCCTTGCAGAATTTCACCATTTCGGCGGAGGGGATGAGGTCCAGGAACGTCTCGGCACATTCAACCTCGATCCGGGACGGCCGCGTGAAGTTCGCACCGGCACCGAGGGCTTCCCTGACCGCCTGCAGGACCGGGGGATAGGCGTGACCGAGACCCACCGCGCGGTTGCCCATGCCGTATTCGATGAATTCGTTGCCGTCGACATCCCAGACGTGACTGCCGAGGCCGTGGTCGATAAAGCCAGGTGCCAGAAGGGGATATTGATCGTCACCCTTCGCATAGGTGTGGCAGCCGCCGGGAATGACCCGGTGGGCGCGTGCCCGAAGCGCCTCGGAGACGCGGAAATCGAGGATCGGTGGGTGCATCGTCACGTCCGCCCTGCACTCTGTTCGCGTCCTGGCAGTCTAGCGCAGACCACGCCGAATGCGCCTCGGCCTTAAGGCGTGGACCCTTGGCCGAAAGGGGCTGGTGGGAGGGCATGTGCGGCTGCGGAAGGGCCTTGTCCCCTGCCTGCGTGATTTCGTGGCCGGGACAGCCGGCCCGCCGGGTCCTACCCCCTTTGGTGGCGTTTTCCGCATTGCGGTGGGGGGCTACCCTGAACCCTCTCGTTGTGGAGGATGAGGATCAACGCTTCCGTCATGTCCAGGCTTCTTTTCCTTGGCGCGGTCTCTGCGCGCACCGCCCCCTGCGCCGGGTTGCGCGCCTCGCCCGAAGTCTGTGCATTGGATGCCCCTTCGGCCATTTTGCAGCGAAGCGGAGGCGGCCATGCTTGAACGCAGTCGCCCTCGTGCTCTCGAAAGCGATATTTTCCCCGAACGCGGCCGCGACGGGGAGTTCATCAGCCTCTCGGACATATTGCTTTTCACAAGAAGCAATTTTCTGTCGATTGTGCTTTTTGCGTTGCTGGGGGTGCTTGTGGCGGCCTTCTTCATCGTCACCGGCGACAAGATATACACGGCACGCACACAGATTCTGATTGAGCCGAAGATTCCTCAGCTCCTGCAGCAGCAGGCGGCGGAGGTGAACCTTTCGCTCGACACCTCCCAGGTGGAAACCCAGCTTGCCGTGCTGCGCTCCGAGAAGATCGCCATGATGGTGATCGATGAACTCAACCTTGCCCAGCATCCCGGCTTCAGGGAGTTGAGCGAGACCACCATGATCAAGCGGCTGCAGCGCCTGGCCGCGCTTCTGGTGGAGACCTTCGATCTTGGGGGCATCGATTTCCTGAACGCCCTGGCCAGGGGCGTGGACGAGGACATGTCGATTGCAGCGTCGGCCGTGGCTTCGGCGGATGATCCGGCTTTTGAGATCAGGCGCCGGGCGATCGACGCGTTCGGCGAGGGGCTGGCGGTCAACAGGGTGGGCGTTTCCTACGCCATCGACATTTTCTTCAGATCCCGGGATGCTGCGCTTTCCGCACGTGTCGCCAATGCGACGGCGGAGGCCTTCATGCGCGAGCAACTGGAGACGCGAACGGCGGCCGCCAGCGAGGGGCTCAAATGGCTTCAGGACCGCATCGACGAGGTGCGCGCCCAGATGAACGAAGCCGTGCAGATCGCCCAGGAGTTTCGCGCCCGGCATGACTATCGGATAGGAAGCCGGCTTGACGGCGCCCAGGAGGGTGTGACCGGACCCACACTCGAGGAGTTGGAGGTGACGGCCGACACCTATCGCAAGATGTATGAGAGCCTGCTTGCCGCATTCACGAGCTCGGTGGATCAGAAGCCCTATCTGATTGCCGATGCGCGGGTTATTACCACGGCGACGCGTCCGCTTGGGCCCAGCCACCCGCGCAAGTCCCTGATGCTGGCCTTCGGTCTCACCGCGGGCCTCATGGCCGGAATCGGGCTTGCCTTCAGCCGACACCTGCTTGACCGAACGATCCGCTCGCCGCGTCAGATCCGCCAGGAGCTTGGAACGGACTGCATCGGCGAACTGCCGGTGGTGCGGTTTCGCCGGGGTGGTTTTGGCCGTCTTGACGAGGTGTCGAGATGCCGTCATTCGGCTTTTGCCACGAATCTTCAGAGCGCGCGCGCCGCCATTGCGGTGGCCGATGGCGTCCAGTCTGTGAGGTTGATCGGCATCACGTCGGCCCTGCCAGGCGATGGCAAGAGCACGGTGGCCGCCAATCTGGCAGCGCTCTATGCGCAATCGGGCCTGCGCACGCTGCTCATCGACGTCGATCTGAACCATTGCGCCTTGACGCGCGAACTGCTGCGAACCTCGACGGGAACGTCGGAGGCGGAAGACGATGAGGCCGGCGGCGGAATCCTTCGGATGGAGGGGCGGCTTTACGAATTCATGCCCGCCACGGCGGCGAAGGCCCACAATCTTCTCTCTCCGAAGAGATTGCAGGAGAAGCTGAAGGAGCTGGCGCGCTATGAGATGGTGGTGGTCGACCTGCCATCCTTCATGTCCGGCGTCTCCGCTGTGGAAATTGCCTCGCTGCTCGACGGGGTGGTGATCGTCGCCGAATGGCGCAGCACGCCGCTCGACCTGCTGGTCGAACTCACGCGCACATTGCGGGCCGTCAAGGCCCCGCTGATCGGTGTGTTGATGACGCGGGTCCGTTTGCCCTCCATCCGCCGCCAACGGCGGGATTCGGCCGACCTGCCGCGCTGAGCCAACAGCCGGAATGCGCCTCGGCGTTCCGCCGGGTTCGAGGCTTGCCGGGAAACGGGGCAATCTTGCGCAACGGGTGCCGCGATCTCTAGCCTCTTAGGCGTAGGGCTGCCTGTCCCGAGCTGCTCTCCTACCTCCTTTGCCGTCCTTGCCGCCGAGGGCTTCCGGTTGAAACATTCCCATTGGAAACCTGCAAACATTGGCGGCCGCGATGGGAGTGAATGCCCGCAATATCAATCTTGTTTCCCGCAGCCTTCTGGCGGGGACGGGGTACGGTATCGTGAATCCTGCAAAGGCAAATGGGTCCTGTCCTTCGGATCCTGCCACGCCCATGCTCGCCCAATCGCCGGCCCAGCCGGCAGGCCAGGGGAGCGGACAGGAGAATGCGGCCCTGGCCGGCACGCACAGCCGCAGGCTCGAACCGGTACCGCTTGGGGGCAGAGCAAAGCGGATTCTGGATCTGGTGGTGGCCGTTCCGGCGCTCATCGTCTCCGCCCCGCTGATGCTGGTTGTCGCCCTTTTGGTCAAGGTCACCGCCGGCGGACCCGTTCTGTTCGCTCATCGGCGCATGGGCTTCAACGGCCGGCCGTTCGATTGCTACAAGTTTCGCACGATGGTGGCGAATGCGGAGGATGTGCTGCGGGATCATCTGGCCAACAATCCGCAAGCCGAGCAAGAATGGCGTACAGACCGGAAGCTGCTGCACGATCCGCGCGTCACCTTTCTTGGCCGCATGCTGCGCAAGTCGAGCGTTGATGAGCTCCCGCAGCTCTTCAATATCTTGCGCGGGGAGATGAGCTGTGTCGGTCCGCGTCCCATCATGGCGGACGAGCTCCAGCAATATGGGGCCTTTTCCAGCGATTATCTGCGTGCGCGCCCGGGGCTGACAGGGCTGTGGCAGATCAGCGGCAGGAGCTCGACCGGCTATGCGCGCCGCGTGGTGCTTGATGCCCAATACGTCCGCAACTGGTCGCTGTGGGGCGATATCGCAATTCTGGCCTGGACGGTTGTCGCCGTCATGCGGTTTGAACAGGCTTCCTGACGGCGGGATGACGCCTTCATCTTGAGTTTGCGTGCCACAGCATGGTCAACACGAGCCCCAGCATGTAGCCGCCCTGCAGGGCAATCACCAGAAAGAGCGTCCACATCAGCCTGCGCTGGCCCGGCAGTTCCAGAAACCACATGGCGCCGAAACCTGCAATGACGGTCAGGAGTGTCGCCGCAATCAGCGCAGACACCCGATAGCGAAGCCCGATCAGCAGGCCCACCATGCCTACGGAAACAAGGCTCCACGCCACCGAAAGCTCCCTCTGCGCGTCCTGTCCTTGAGGAACAGCATTGGCGTCAGGAAAGCAGAGTCGTATGGATTTGTGAAGCGGACGAGATGCCGGCCTGCGGCCTTTTTGTCCATGCCGGCCGAAGATGTTCAGAAGTCGATGCCGGCGGCCTGCGCCGGACCGGTCGGCATTTCGATGCCGGAGGGGATGGGGATCTCCACCTTGATCGTATCTCCCGGCTTGATCGGGGTTGCTTCCTGCGCCGGTAGCGTATCGGGGCCGTTCTCGCCCGGACGGAGGATCGTGTAGCGCGCCTGGGATGCGTCGATGCCGGCAAGGCTTGCCGCCAGATGGGGTGCGGTGGCCTCGGAATCGCGCAGCAGGCGCATGGCGGTGTCGGTCCTTCGCGCGAGGGCGTCGAGCTGTGCCTGGGTCTCGCGCAGGGCAAACGCAACGTCGTTGGCGCGCTGGTTGCGCAGCTCCAGGATTGTGACGTCGGTCCGGCTGATTTCCTGCTGCGTGCGCAACAGGCCCGTTTCGGCAGACAGCCTTTCGCTCTGGATCTGCGCCAGCGTGCGTTCCAGCGACATCTCTCTGGGCGCCGGCGCCAGGCCCTTGGCGACAAGCGAGGACACGTTGCCGAGTTCCTTCCTGATCAACTCGATCTGCTTGTCGAGGAAGCCGAGCTGAGTGGTGAGGGAGGCAAGCTCTTGTTTGAGAAACCTGCGCAGGTCCTCCAGCGCCCGCACCTGGGTGCTGATGGCCTGCCGACGTGCATCGAAAATCAGCTCTTCCTGTTGCTTCACCCGGATGGCGAGGCTGCTGTCTGCCTGGCTGCTCAGCTCATCTGGAAAGGTGATCTCGTCTTGCCCGGCAAGCTCCGCCTCAAGCCTTGCCTTTCGGGCCAGGAGGCTGATCTTTTCCAGCGCAAGGGCGATGAGGTCACCGCGCCCCTGAATGATCTCGCGGCGGAAGCGGGCAAGGTCCTGTTCCCACACGCGCAGGCCGCCTGCGATGCTGAGCGCCTGCAGAACCGTCAGCCCGGGCCTGTATGGAAAAGCACCTGGCTCGGCAACGTCGCCCAGAATGTAGACCGGCCGGAAGTCCACCACTTCGACGGAGGCATCCGGCTGGCGCCCCAGTCCCATGTTGCGCATGAGGCTTTCTGCAATGGCCGCAGACACCTGCTCGGCCGTGCGCCCGGCAGCGTCCACTTCCCCTGCAAAGGGCAGGGCGAGCCTGCCTTCGGCGCCGACGGTGAAAACATCGTTGAGGGCGCTCCATTCGAAGATCACGTCGCGCGAGGCACGCCATTCGTAGACCTTGACACGAACCCGGTCCTGGGGGCCGAGCAGATATTCATCGGCATCGGCAGGCGATGGCAGGATCAGGCACAAGCAGGAAAGCATGACCCTCCGCAGGAACGGGCCCGGCCTTCCGGCCCCGATGGCACGGCGGCTTTCCGTCTGTCCGTCTCCCTCATTCGGATTGCAGGGGTGCTGGGGTCTGGGCATGGCGCGGTTCTACCTGTTCAGATGTTCATGATGTATTCGGGCTCGATGCGCCCCGTAAGGACATGGGCGAGCGCGCGAATATTGCCGCGCAGGCGACCACGCCGGTCGATGTGGGGCTCCGGCCGGATGCTGCCTAAAAGATTGGCGGCCACGTTGCGGCCGATCAGCCGCAGGGCGAAGCCGGCCGGGACACTGCCTTTGCGGATGAGATAGATGGGATTGGCAACCTGGGAATAGCCGAAGCGCTCGCCGCTGACCCTTCCGCTCTTGGTGCCGAGATGGACACCGCGAATGTTGCTGACGGCGACGACCGCGCCGCGTCGTCTGAGCCGGCTGGTGAAGTCCACGTCTTCCTGCCAGCCATAGAGGGCGAGCCGTTCGTCGAAACGCAGGTCGCCTACCAGCCGGGCCCGGATCGACATGTTGCATCCATAAGCGCCGAGATGATGGACGATTTCCGGCGGGGACTCCGGGTTTGGCGGGGGTTCGCCGAGGGCATCGAGGCCCTCTTGCCAGTCGAGGCCAGCGGTGGAGGCGCCGTCGCGGACGACATTCCCCATCACCACCGCCCAATCGGGATGTTCCGCAAAGGCCGCGCAGATGCGCGCCAGATAGTCGTCGGCCGGAATGAAGTCGTCGTCGAAGAAGGTAATGACATCGAAGCGGCCGAGCGTTCTCTCAAGTGCCCTGTTGCGCTGCGCACTCAGGCCTCGTGGTCCGAGAACGACGGACACGGGGAAGGCGGCTGCGAAGGGCTGGGCGGGCACATCGTCAGCATTCGATGCGGATATGACGGCCGCGTCGGGCAGCCGGTGCTGGCGGGCAAGATGGATCAGGAGCCGCGAGACCTGTTCCTGACGGCCCAGGGTTGGAATGACGACAACCAGCCTCATCGTTGACTCCCAGACGGCAATGTTTGCCCGCCCGCGTGTCGCGGCGGGCCGGATCAATGCTAGGCCGTCGCGGGCTTCGCGGCAGCTTGCGCATAAGGCTTGGTGGTGAGGTCGGAAGCGTTCGTTTGGCTTAGCCGTACCGGCTTTCGGAGCAGGAACAGGGCGGTCTGCCCCGGCTGCATCGTCCAAAGGCGGGCTTGCGAAGCAAATGTACCGGAAGGCAGGATCGGCCCCGGCTCGGGGAAGTGCTGCGGAACCGGGAAGCCGCGGGGTTCGAGATGCATCAGACGGTGAAGGCCGGGTTGGCCGCGACGCAACTGCCCGGTCGGGCAGACCCGGCCCCTTCGGTCGACCGCCAGGCACGCGTTGCCGTCGTTCACGACTGGTGTCCCGATTTTCGTGGTGGCGAGCGCGTGATTGCCCGGATATGCGCGCTGTTTCCCAATGCCGAGATCTTCACGCTGTTTGACTTCCTGCCGGCCGAGGTCAAGGAAGCCCATTTCAAGCATTTGGCCTTCCACACCTCCGCGGCCAACCGTCTGCCGTTGGTGCGCAGATACTACCGCTCCCTTTTCTTTCTCTGTCCGTTTCTGATCGAGCAGTTCGACGTCACGGGCCATGACCTGGTCATATCCTCCTCGGCCGCCTTTGCGCGTGGCGTTCTGACCCGGCCGGATCAACCGCATCTGTGCTATGTGCACAGCCCTGTTCGCTATGCGTGGGACGAGCAGTTTTCCTATCTGGAGCAGGCGGGGCTGGGTTTCGGGCCAAAGGGCTTCCTGTTTCGCTACCTGCTTCACCGGTTGAGGGTGTGGGATGCACGCACCGCGCACGGCCCCGATCTCATGCTTGCCAATTCCAGCTATGTGCGCGCCCGAATCCGGCGCATCTACGGCCGGGATGCGCGGGTGGTCTTTCCCCCGGTCGCCATCGGGGAGCTCGAATACCGGGAAGACAAGGAAGACTATTTCGTAACCGCGTCCTTTCTTGCGCCCTACAAGCGTACCGATCTGGTGATCGAGGCGTTCAATGCGATGCCCTCGCGGCGACTGGTGGTGGTGGGGGAGGGCCAGCAGTCACGGAGACTGCGCGCAATGGCCGGTCGCAACGTGACCTTCACCGGCTATCTCGACCGCGGCGAATATGTGAAGACGGTGGCCGGCGCCAGAGCCATGGTGTTCGCCGGGTGCGAGGACTTCGGGATCGCCCTTGCGGAGGCACAGGCCTGCGGCACGCCGCTCCTGGCCTTCGAGCGGGGAGGGGCGCGGGATATCGTGAGGCCGTTTTCGACTGTCGGACAGCCAACGGGGATTCTTTTTTCCCGTCAGACGGTGGAGGCGGTCGTGCAGGCCGTGAACCTGTTCGAGGCCAACCGGGAGGCGATCACGCCGCAGGCCTGTCGTGCCAATGCCGCGCGGTTCTCGCAGGATCGCTTCGACCGCGAGTTTCTGGCGGCCGTGGGAGCCGTGCAGGACCTCCATCTCATGCGGTGATTTGAGGTGCGATATCGCGACCTTCGCCGGCAGGAAGAGCGTCGAGCAGCGCCATGATGTGGAGATAGCGCCGGGCAGAGGCCAGCCAGCAGAAGGTTGCGGCTTGCCGTTTTCCCCGGGCGATCAACGTTTCGCGCAGGCCGGGTTCCAGGCGCAGCCTGTCGAAACAGGCAAGCCAGGCCTGCGGATCGTGTGGCGAGGCATAAAGGGCCGCATCGCCGCAGATCTCCGGCAGGCTCGCCCGCGGCGATGCAACCACCGGACAGCCTGTAGCCATCGCTTCGAGGGGTGGAAGGCCGAAGCCTTCCACAAGGGAGGGGAAGGCGAGGCAGAGACAGTCCTGCAGCAGCGCCGCCATCTCCTCGTCGCAAAGCCGGCCGAGGGGAAGGATGTTGCCGGCTTCCTGCGCGCCGGGCGGCCTGAACACCCGCGCATCGGTGGAGCCGACCAGGGCAACGCGCAGCCCGGCCTCCGCCAGGCGGTCTGCCATTGCGACAATGAGCTGCATGTTCTTGTGCGGGGCTTTGCTGCCGACCACGACAATCGTGTTGCGGCCAGAAGCAGCAAGCGTCGTGGCAGAATGGCGAGGTTGCCAGCGGGCCGCGTGTTCGTGCCCGTTGGGGATCACCGTGATCTTGTCTGCCGCGGCGATCCGCCAGCGGACAAGCTCCCCGGCAGAATAGCGCGAGACGGTGGCAAGCCGGGCGGCGCGTCCGCCGAGCGCTGGCAGCAGCGCGCGGTACACGAGACGGAAGGGAAGGGAGTAGCTCTGCGGATGGCTGAGGGTGTTGACGTCATGGATGCACAGGATCTGTTTCCCGATGGCGAGGGGGCCGGTGTTGCACAGGCTGAGAAGACCGCCACGAAGGCATAGCGGCAGAACCGTCTGTTCCCAGGCATGGCCGCTCAGGGGGCCGACCCTTCGCGTGCGAATGGCCACAAGGCGCGGCGCCTGCGCGTCGGGAGGAAGCACGAGCTCGAGATCGAGGTCGGTTGTCAGCCCACTGCCTGCAGCCACGAGTTCGTCGAGCTGGCGCACGATCTCGAAGGCGTATCGCTGCACGCCGGTGAGGGGCTGCGCCAGGAAGCGGCCATTGATCGCCCAGCATCGTCGCACCATCACCGCTCCTCAGGCTCAAGCGTGCATTCTAGCGTGGGGAGCAGCCAGGTTGTCCTGGCGATTGGGAGGAAGGCGCGATGCTTCTCTTCGACAAAAGGGCAAGCATTCGCCCGCTCGGAGAGCACGGCGGCATCAGGCTTCCCCTTTCGGGCAGTGGCGCCTGCAAAGACCGGCTTTCCTCGCTCCCGATGGCCCGTGAAACAGGCAAATGGCTGAGGTGCGAGGGGGAGATACGCCGAAGAGCGGAGGTCCCGCCCCCTGTCTCGATGATATGTTTGGGATCGTGGCGCGCGCCTGCGAACGTGCGCCGTTGCGGGAAGGGTCAAGACCGTGGACGGGCGGCAGGACGGCAACTCCGATATCGAACGGCTGGAACCAGCGCGACCGGCGGTCCGGCGCCAGGCAGCGGATGGACCGGCACGGCGCTTCTGGTCCGTCAATGGCGATTTCGTTGCGCTTGCTCCCAATGGTGTCGCCCGCTATGCGCGGGAGGTGACGCTGGCGCTCGATCGTCTGATTGCGCAGGACCATCCCCTTGCGCGCGGGCTGAAGGTTGAACTCGTCGCGCCGAGAGCTTCAGCATTGCCCCTGGAAGCGATTGCGGTCCGCATCGTGCCGGAATTTTCGCGGCCCAGATTGCCGCAATTCTGGGTTCAGGTACAGCTTCCGCGGCACGTGCAGGGCGGATTGCTGAGCTTCTGCAATCTCGCGCCGGTGCTCGTGAAGCGCCAGATCGTCTGTATCCACGATCTGCACACGCGCCTCATGCCCGAGAGCTACGGGTTCGGTTTTCGTCTGGCGCATCGCATCATTCTTCCGCTGCTTGGCAGGCGGGCGGCCCGGATAACCACGGTTTCGCAGTTGTCCCGGCAGCATCTGGCCGGCCATCGCATCGCCGCGGAAGACAGGATAACGGTCACCTATAATGGCAGCGACCATGTGGAGCGCTGGAATGCCTGGCATTCGAACCTGCAGGTTCCCGCGCGGCGCGGCTACGTGCTCTGCCTGGGTCAGACGCAAAGATACAAGAACGTGGAGATCCTTCTTCGTCTCTGCCCTCTGCTTCAGGCCATGGGGCTTGAGATGTGGATGGCGGGCGACGTCGACAGACAGGCGCTTTCCAGGCTCGTCGCGCCGTTGCCGGAGAACCTGCGCCTTCTCGGGCGCATCAGCGATCACGACCTCAAGAAGGCCCTGAGGGGCGCGCTTTGCTTCCTCTTCCCTTCGAGGATCGAAGGGTTTGGCCTGCCCGCGGTAGAGGCGATGCGGGCAGGATGTCCGGTGGTGGCCTCCACCGCGCCCTGCCTGCCGGAGGTCTGTGGTGAAGCAGCCCTTTATGCGGATCCCGACGATCTGGACGGCTGGGCAAGCGCGATCAGCGACATCGAAAGGAAACCGTCCCTGCGCGCACAGCTTTCCGAGGCGGGTCGGCGCAAGTCACGGGACTATTCCTGGCGCACCATCGCCGAAATCTATCTGAAACTCATGGCGGAAGTGGATGGCATATGAGCGGACCAAGACATGCCTGCACGCAGCACCCAGGCACGCAGGCGCCGCCCAAGTGCGACCGCAGGATCATGCGGGCCACCGGGCTGCGCGTGCGGAACCGGCCGGCGAGTGTGCGCGGAGCCGGCTGATGGCAAGCGTCGATATCGTCATCCCCTGTTACAACTACGGGCGCTTTCTTCCCCGCAGCGTGGAGAGTGTCCTTTCCCAGAACGTGCGGGATCTCAGGATCATCATCATCGACAATGCCTCGACGGACGACAGCGTGGAGGTGGCGCAGCGCCTGATGCGAATGGACAGCCGCATCGCCCTCGTGCGCCATGCGGTCAACCTCGGTCCCCATGCCTCGTTCAACGAAGGCATCGATCTGGCGGGCGCCGATTACTTCATGATCCTGTGCGCTGACGACCTCCTGGCGGACGGGGTGCTGAGCCGCGCCATCGACATCCTGGAGGTTTGTCCACAGGCTGCCTTCCTGCTGGGCGCGGAAGGGCGCCCGATCATTGGGGATCAGGAGCCGGGCAAGCAGCGCCATCCCTCCGGCTGGCGGCTCACCAGCGGCCATCGCTTCATCGAGAGATGCTGCCGGACCTATGCGCAGGATCTGGCTGCCTACGCAATCCTCGCGCGCACCCGCGTGCAGAAGGAGGTGGGGCATTATCGGGCCTCGCTCACCCATCTCGACGATGTGGAGCTGGCGTTGCGCCTGGCATGTGAGGGTGCGGTGGTGGAGATCGAGTCGCCGCTCGTCATCAAGCGCCTTCATGCGGACAACCTGTCGGAGGGCATGTGGCAGGACAGGAAATTCGATCTGCAGGAAAGGGAAAGGGCGTTCGAGAGTTTCTTTGCACGGGAGGGCGCCTCCCTTCCGGGCAGTGCACGGCTGCACGCCCTGTCGAAGCGCCGTATTGGCGAGGCTGCATACTGGTCCGCCGCCTCGCACTTCGTGCGCGGCCATGCCGGCCAGGGCAGGGCGCTTCTGCACTATGCCTTCGCGCTCAATCCGCTGTCGATGCTCATCCCCCCGATCGGACATCTGTACCGGACAAAGGGAGCCTTCAGGCGTGTATCGTCGGTGGTGGCCAGCCGTCTGGGGGGAGGTGCATGAGCGCCGGACTGGGCATTGTCTATCTGACGGATGGCAATCGCGACGACCTGACCTATGCCAGTATTGCCGCGCTGGCGATGCATCATGAGCGCAGCCTGGATATCCACGTCGTGCAGGCCGGTTTCCGCGCCCTGCCCCCCTCCAGCCTTCTGCGGTGGGTGCAAGGGATGGGGCATCGCCTTGCCACGCACTATCTGCCGGCCGGCCGGCAGCACGGCCGGCCGGGATGGGGGCACATAACGGCGACCGCCTTTGCCAAGGTGGAAGCGATCGAAGCGGTCGCCGGGGCCTACGACCATGTGTGCTATCTCGACAACGACATGCTGACGATGCGGCCAGTCGACCTGCGCAGGGCCGCGCCGCGCCACCTTCCCCTCGCCGCCGTGCCGGACCTTTCGGTTTCCACCGGGCTGGACAATCCGGCCTTTTTTCGCAATTGCGAGACACATGGCCTGCCAAGGCGCTACTTCAATTCGGGCTTCCTGTCGATCGATGTGTCGCGCTGGCGGGACCGCTCCATGGCCGCGCGCTATCATGCGGCGGTGGAGAACCACAAGGCGTTCTGCCCCTATTGGGACGGTCCCTGCCAGGATCTCGATCAGTGCGCGCTCAACCTGGCCGCCGGAGGAGATTGGGAGACGCTTCCCATCGGGTTCAACGTGCAGAAATCCGCGTTCCAGACTTGCCACTGGCAGCGCGCGTTGATCCGCCACTATACGGGCCCTGAGAAGTTTCTTCCCGTAAAGCCGCACCGCGCCGATGGTCTGGAACATTCGCTGCTTCGCCGCATAGCGACGGTGGTCCCCGAACTTTCCGTGGAGATGCCTCCGCGGATTTTCATCCTGGCATATCTTGCCAACGGGTTTCGCCGGCGCCGTGCGCGACAGCGCATCTCGCACCTCATCAGCCAGCATCTGCAGGTCTGATCGGGCCGGTTGCGTGTCCTCACCCCCGCTGTGCGGCCTGGCGCAGGACCGGAATCATTCCCCGGATTTCGGCAAGCAGGGGATGGCCTGTGGCCCACAAGGCTGCGATCCAGCCTGTCGCGGCCAGCAAAACCGCGGCAGCGGCCTGGCCTGACGACATGGCAAGGTCGAACCGCGCAGCCGCCGCGACGGCAATCGGTCCGAGCGCGGTGGAGCCTGTCACGACGGCGCTTCTTGCTGTCGCTGCGGCAATATCTTTCCACTCCATCCCGATTCGTCTTCTGACGACTTGCAGCGAAACGAGGGCATTGAGGGGGACCGCGACCATGAAACCCCAAGCCACCGCCTCCAGGCCGAGCAGGCTTGCCGCGGCGAGAATTGCCGCTGTCAGGGGAAAGACGATGATGGCGCGCAGGAACACGGCTCTTACGGCTCCCATCGACACAAGCACCGGATAGTTCAGCTCGAAGCTGAAGGTGAACATCATGGCGATCGCGATGATCCGCACCAGTGGGACAACGTCATGCCACTGCTGGCCGAGCAGCAGGTTGACAAGCGGATGGGCAAGAAGCGCCAGCACGGCCAGGGCCGGCCACTGGAGCGCCGTGATGAGCGCCAACGCCTTCAGATAGGGGTCCTTCAGGGCGCGCCCCTGTCTTGTCTCTGTCGCAAAGGCCGGCAGGACGACGGCAGCCGCTCCCCCCAGGATCACCTTGTCGGGAATCGTGCACAGCATGGTGGCCCTTTGCAGCAATGCCGATGCCTCGGGCGAAACCAGCCGTCCGAGGAAGAGATAGGGCGTGGCCTCGCTGATCCTGTAGAGAACGACGGTCGCTCCGTTGTAGCCGCCGAAGGAGACCATTTCCCTCCAGTAGTGCAGCGACGGCTTGAACATCCAGAAATAGGGGCAGATGAACACGGCCACCGCACAGGTGACGACGGCTGCGGCCAGCCAGGCCCAGGCGAAGCTCATGAAGCTGAAACCAAGAAGCGCCAGGCCCACCGTGGCTGCCGAAACGGCAATGGCGCTCGACGCGTTGATGGTGGCGACCTTTCTGAACGCCATGTCCCGTCGCAACAGCGTGACGACCAGCGAGGGAAGGGTTTCGATGAAAAGTGCCAGGGAAATCACCCGCAGGTATGGGATCAACCGGTCCTCATTGCTCATGTGGGCAATCAGCGGCGCCGCTGCGGCAATGGTCAGCGCCACGGCCGCGTTGAGCGCCGCCATGACGGTGAAGGCGCTTCGCACCATCTCGCAGGAGAGTTCCGTGCGCTGGATGAGATAGCTGCCGCTGGTGAACTCCCGCGCCGACATGGCGATGCCGACGACCGCCGCGGCGATCACCGATATGCCGATTTCGCCGGGCGTCAGAATCCGGGAGACCGCGGCGACCGTTGCAAAACCGATGAGCAACGCGAAATAGCGGTCTGCGGTGCTGAACAGGAGTGCCCGTTTGACGGCGACCATGCTGCTTTTCCCGCCTCCCTTTTGCCGCCGCTGCAGCGCTCGGGCGATTAGTTCAGCCGGGCCATGACTTGTCATGAAGGCAATAAGGGTAGGCGCATACCACTATGGGATGGCCGCCGCCGCCGCCCTCTTTACGGTGCTTTGTGATTGCAGGCCGGGTCGTGGCAAGGGGGGGCGGGCCGTCGAATGTGGTAGGGCGCGTGCGGCCTCTCGCCGAATGTGCAGATTGCGGCTGTGCGCACGCGGGCTAGGATTCTGCCAGCAAAGGGAGAGGCGCATGAAACGGTGCTGTCACGCGGTGCTTGCCTCGGTCTTGCTGCTCGTTGCGGGAGCTTCGTCGGGCAGGGCCTGCGTGCCGGCAGATCCGGCGGCAGCGCCCGCTTTCCCGCTGCATGTTCCGCAGGGCAAACGCCATCTCGAAGACGCGGCGGGCAGGCCGTTCTTCATGAATGGGGACACACCCTGGTCACTCATCGCGGAGCTGAGCCGCGAGGATGCGGCGTTTTATCTGCGCGACCGCAAGGCACGCGGCTTCAACACCATCCTGGTGAATCTGATCGAGCACAAGTTCGCGACCAAAGCGCCCGCCAATATCTATGGCGAACGCCCGTTTCTTGCCCATGGCGATTTCGGCTCGGTCAACGAGCATTATTTCGCACATGCCGACTGGGTGCTGGGCAAGGCATGCGAACTGGGGTTTCTCGTCCTGCTGGCTCCCGCATATCTGGGCTTTGGCGGGGGAGGCGACGGCTGGTATGCCGACATGCAGCAAAGCGGCGAGGAGAAGCTTCGCGCCTATGGCCGCTTTGTCGGCGCGCGCTACAAGGGGTTCGACAACATCGTGTGGGTGCATGGGGGCGATCACAACCCCGAGGACAAGGATCTGGTCAGGGCGATTGCCGCCGGCATCCGAGAGGTCGACCCCGGCGCGCTCCATACGGCCCACGGTGCACCGGAGACCGCCGCGATGGACTACTGGGCGGGCGAGCCCTGGCTGTCGATCAACAACGTCTACACCTATGGCCCCGTGCACAGCCATGCGCGCCGGCAATACTCGCGCAGCGACGCCCTGCCGTTCTTCCTGATGGAGAGCGCCTATGAATTCGAGCACGATGCAGACGCCAGACGGATCAGGACGCAGGCCTACAGCGCGGTCTTGAGCGGGGCGTTCGGACATCTCTATGGCAACAATCCCATATGGCATTTCAGCGGCCCCGGCCTCTTTCCGCCGCCCATGGGATGGAAGGAGGCGCTCGACAGTCCCGGCGCGCGGTCGATGAGCGTTCTTGCCGGCATCTTCCGGTCCATTGCGTGGTGGCAGCTCGTGCCCGATATGCGAGGTGGATTCCTCGGGAGCCCCGAGGGCGGGGAGACGCCGCCGCTCGCCGCCATTGCAGCCGACGGCTCCTTCGCGCTTGCCTATCTTCCCGATGGCGGTGCGGTCACGCTCGACCTTGCGCGGCTTTCGGGAGAGATGTTTTCCGCGCGGTGGCGCGACCCGGGCGATGGCTCTGCGCTGCCCGTCGCCGGCGCTCCGCTTTCCTCCGCGCCGCGCCGCCTCAAGCCGCCGGAGAGAAACAGCGTCGGCGATGGCGATTGGATCCTTGAGGTGTTCCGGGTCGGCGAGAAGGGAGATGTGCGGTGAGGGCAAGGGGCCGGGTCTTGCGCGCTTCCGCTGCCGCTCGCCAGGGGATGGCCGGCGGACCGCGTGCGAAAACCCGTGCGGCACCGTCTCCGGCAGTCCACAGGGTGGGACGCATTGCCCTGTTCGGCCTCTTTGGAAGCGGCAATCTGGGCAATGACGGTTCGCTCAAGGCCATGGTCGAGTTTCTCGCCGAGCGATGCCCCAGTGCGCAGCTCGTCTGCATCTGCCGGGAGACGGAGGCCGTCGGAAGAGCGTTCGGCATCGCCGCCGTCGAGCTTCGGCGCAAACCGTCTGTCGGTGTTGCGCGCCTGATCGACCGGGCGTTGCTGAAGGTTCCCGGCAAGCTTTGCGATTTCATGCGCGCGGTGCGCGTGATCCGACGGGCCGACGTGATGATCGTGCCCGGCACAGGCATCCTCGATGATTTCGGCGAGAAGCCGCTGGGAATGCCCTTCGACATTCTGAAATGGTGTCTGGCGGCAAGGCTGGCCGGAACACGGATTGCCTTTGTCAGCGTCGGGGCGGGCCCCATTCGCAACCGATGGAGCCGATGGCTCATGGTGGCCGCTGCCGGCATGGCCGATTATCGTTCCTTTCGCGACCGGGCATCGGTCGAGTTCATGCAGCGCATCGGTGCGCACAAGCCGGGCGACCGCCTCTATCCGGATCTCGCCTTTCGCCTCGCAGTCCCGCAAGGTCGCGCCCCGCCGCGTGAGGGCGCTCCGGTTGTCGGTGTGGGCGTCATGGCCTATCGCGGCTGGTACGGATATCGGAAGACGGGTGAGGACGTGTTCGCCCGTTACATCGACAAGATGACGCGGTTTGTGAGCGCGCTCATGCAGCGTGGTCACATGGTGCGCCTCCTGATAGGCGATGAAGAGGATCTGATCGCCGTCGAGGCGCTGCAGGCTGCGGTCTCGGCCCTGCCCATGGCGGCAAGGACTGACCGGATGACCGTCGAGATGGCGCACTCTCTCGACGAGGTCATGGTCCAGATCGGAAAGGTCGACATCGTGGTTGCCACCCGCTTCCACAATGTCGTTTGTGCGCTGAAGCTCGCAAGGCCCACCATATCGATCGGATATGCCAGCAAGAACGATCTGCTGATGGCGCAGATGGGGCTGGCCGACTATTGTCAGCACATTGACGATTTCGATCCCGACAGGCTTGTCACGCAGGTCTGCCGCCTGCACACCGACAGGGAGCGCATCGCCCGGGTCATCGCCGCCAGGACAGCGGAGTATGCGGCAAGTCTGAAGCGGCAGGAGGCGCATCTGCTTGCCACGCTTCTGTCGTCCGATGCGGGTGGCCCTGGCTCGTGACAGGCCGCCGTGGACCTGCTTCGCCGCTTTCGACCTTTTTTCCGGGTGCAGGAACGGCGCGCGCTCTCTTGTTCAGAAAGCGGGCTTCAAATGTGCGGAAGGACAGTTCCGCCGCGGCGATCGTGGCCGTGTAGGACAGGGCAAAGAGGGCGAGCCTGCCCGTGACGGGATGCGCCGAAAGGTCGACGAACAGGCCAAGCAGGTATGCGGCGGCGGCGATGCCGAGGACGTGGAAGATATAGGCGCCGTAGGAGATCTCCCCCACTCTCTGCAGAAGGCGGTGCCTGAGCAGCCAGGAGACCCAGGGATCGTTGGTTGCAGCAAGCGCAACAAGGCCTGCTGCCGGTGCGGCGACGGCCGAATAGACGAACACTTCGCGATACTGACCCCACAACACGCCGGAGACGATATTGCGCAGCGTGTCGAGGCCGTGCGCGCCGGCCAGGCGGTTCAACACGAAATAGGACACGCAATAGAGGAGGAGCGCAGCGAAGCCCCAAACGGCAAGCGGCCGCGAGAGCCGCGTCAGGGTTGCGTTGTAGGCTGCAAAGGCCAGCAGCCCCCCTGCCGCGAAAGCGTCGATGTGCAGGAAGGGCCCCGAGTAGATTCGGAACGCGCTGGTTTCGCTGTCGAGGCCAAGTCCGGCAAACCACCAGGAGGCGGACAGGCGCGCCGCAGGCGCAACAAGGAGGGCGGCGAAGAGCAGATAGACGACGGCGCGCCGTGGCGCCAGAATGAGCGCGGTCCCATAGACAAGATAGAACTGCATCTCGACCGATATGGTCCACAGATGGCTCACCGGCCAGTCGGCAAGCAGCCCACGGCCTTCTCCCATGGCGATGTTGTGAAAGAAGCCGAGAAGCGCGGCGAGATCGTATCGTGCGAACGTGGCGGCCGAGCCCACGGAAACGAGAACCCCTGCAAGCACATAGGCATAATACACCGGCACGATGCGCATGATGCGGCGGCGGAAGAAGCTGGCCAGGCGCCTGGCCGGCGGTTGGTCGGAGGATCGGCCGACCACCGTGCATGTGACCACATAGCCGGAGATCACGAAGAACAGCCACACTCCCGTCCAGCCAAGAGGAAGCAGGCCGCAGTGCTGGGCAACGACAGCGCTCATCGCGAAACAGCGAAGGGAGTCGATTTGCCCCACCCGGTTTCCGGCGCCCGGATTGCCGGTGCCTGAAGCAGAAGCGGATCCCATGGGCCCGTGCCTTTCAGGTCGTCTGAAGAGGGGCCTGGATAATCCCGCAGGCCCCTGGCGGCTTGTGCTCGAAGCATACACCGCGGTGGATGCGGCGGAACGGCCCTGCCCATCAGCATTCCGTCTGTACGCTCCCCCGCCCGGCGGGCCTTACAGGGTCGGCATTGCACAAAAGGCGTAGCGCTGCCGCCGGGCATCGTCCCTTGTCGAGGCCGCCTCACCGATGGATGCACTTGCGGTCGGCACCCGGCCGGCAGAGCATTTCAAGGGTGCGCGCCGGGCTCGACATGCCGGCAGCGACCGGTATCTCCGCCGGCTTCGGTCCGAAGCGTTGGCGAATGGCGGATGGGGGCAGCGAAACGCATGCAGATACTGCCGATGGGTCTCCTGGTCTGTGCGGGCATCCTGCTTCTCGCCTGGCTGCACCGGAGCGTGCTGATCGTCGGCCTTGTGGCGTCTCTCGCATTCGGCGCCACGGCGCTGGTGACGCTCACGTCACTCGGCGGTTCGTCCCCTCTCATCTATACGGCGTTTTCTGCCCTGCTGATTGCTGCGGTGGCGCTGCGCAGGGGATTTCTGAAGGACCTTGGAGGGGTGTTCGCCACTGTCCGCCCCATATGGGTCCTGTGTTTTCTCATGGTCTATTCGGCGGTGGGTGCGCTTCTCCTGCCGCGCTTCTTCGCGGGGCAGACCGTGGTGTTCGTCCAGTCAAGGACGCGGTCGGGCGTGATCGAGGCATCGCTTGCTCCGGTTGGTTCCAACATCACGCAAACCGGCTATTTCGTGCTTGGCGGGCTGACCGCCATGGCGCTTTGCGTGCTGCTTCTGGAGCGCGGTCGCATGCGGCAGGTGGGGAGCGCCTTCCTGATCCTCGGATTTCTCCATGCGGGAATGGGGTCGCTCGACCTGCTGGGAAAGATTGCCGGTGCGGGGGATGTGCTCGCCCCCATTCGCACCGCCAGCTACGCGATGCTCACGGAGGCGGTTGCAGGCGGCTTTCATCGCATTGCCGGTGCGTTTTCCGAGGCTTCGGCCTTCGGCAGCTTTTCGCTTGCCTGTCTTGCCTTCTCCTATACCTACTGGCGGCGCAGCCGGTCGCAGGCGGCGAAGTGGCTGGCTGCCGTCCTTCTCGCGCTGACGGTTCTGTCGACCTCCTCTACCGCCTATGTGGGACTTGCCATCCTGTGCATTCCGGTTGCCTGGGGTATCTCGAAATCCTTTTTCCTCGGCCGTGCAACGGGTGAGGATCTGACCATCGTGTCGCTCATGGCGCTTGCCGGCGTGGCTGTCATGGCGGTCACACTCTACAATGCAGGCTTCTTCGAGCCCTTTGTCCGTCTCCTCGATGCGATGGTTCTCAACAAGGCGCGTTCCGCCTCGGGGCAGGAGCGGGCCTACTGGAACATCAAGAGCCTGCAGGCCTTTCTCGATACGGCCGGCTTGGGAGTGGGCTTCGGCAGTTCGCGGGCGTCGAGCTGGCCGATTGCGGTGGTCTCGCAGCTCGGCCTGCTCGGCTCCCTGATGATGGGCGTGCTCCTCGCCTATATCCTGCGCGGGCTGGGCGGTTTGCAGGGCTGGCTTTCCCCCGAAACGGAGACGATCGTGGCAAGCGTGCGCAACTTTGCGCTTGCCGCGGCGGTGTCGGCGTCTCTTGCCGGCGGCTCGGCCGATCCGGGACCTGCGTTCTTCATCGCACTGGCTGTGGTCGCTTCTGCCCGGCTGCAGGCACGTTCTCGCAGGCAGGCGTGGGCAGGCGCAGCGCCAATCGACAGCCGAAAGTGGAAGAAAGTGCGGTTCTCCGCGACGGCATAGGCCTTTTGGCCAGCTCTCGCGGCCCAGCCTCCGGGGCTATGCTTGAAATCGAGCGCGTCGCGGGAGGCAACAGCGCAGCGATGGGAGGCTGTGGGCGATGTCTTTTTCCTTTCGGTTGCAGCACCGGGAACAGGTCGGGGAAACCGGCATGCTCCACATGCGGCGCCTTGGACAGCTGACCAGCGAGATTCGCAACGAGATCCAGAACGAGCTGGACGGGCTTGAACACAGGTTTGAGAATCTGGCCACCTGCGCCGCCTTCGCACAGCAGGCCATCGAGAACGAGGGGGCGCGCGAGGAGCTTACCGAACGGGTGCGCGTGCTGACCGCGGCGATGATGCAGCATGCGCAGCAGATGGCCGAACTCGGGCAGCAGCGTGCGTTCGTCGCGAGGCTGGAAGACGACATCGCCGTCTTTACCAATTGCGGCAGTCTGCCGCCTGACAGGAAGGTCTGATCCAAGGTCTTGCCGGTGTTCGATCCTTCGGGCGGGCTGCGTCAGATTACCCGTCCCTCGCTGTCTGCGAGCTTGAGAAGTTCAGGGCGCATGCGCGGCAGCGCCGAGATGCGCTATGAAACCGCCTATCCGCATCCCGGCTGGGCCGAGCAGGCGCTGCAGGACTGGTGGAAGGCCCTTCTTGCCGCGGGCCGGAGGGCCGTGGAGCAGGCCGGATGCCGTGACCGTGACGTCGCCGCCATGTCGGTCGCCGCCACCGTCTCAACCATGGTGGCATGCCGGGCCGATGGCACGCTTCTCTATCCCGCCTCTTTGGCCTCGACGCGGTCGGCCATCATGCCCTTTGAGAGCCGGGCCGCCTTAAGCCAGGCATCCGCCTGCTTGCGATCAGGCTTTGAAAGCCAGACCCGGGAGAGTGAGGCCGGATCACCTCCGCGCGCGCTTTGTTACCCAGGCCAGCGCCGTCCGGCCGAAGGTTCGAGCCTAGGCCATCCGAGACCTGCCTTTCAGACAATCAAGCGCGCGGCGAACTAATTCCGATACCCTTTTGCCGGCCATCTGAAACATGCGGGATGTCGAGCATTTCCTGTTCGCGGCGCAAGGGTGTGCTATATGCTGAAGCCATGACGGCTTTACGGCAGATTGCCCGGCCTTTCCTTGTTGCGCCCGCCCTGGTGCGCGCGGTGCGGGCGTTGTTTCTGGTTCTGGCGGGCCTGGCCGGTCTTGCGGCGCCGTTGTCTTCGCAGGAAGGGGGCAGGGCGCTGCTTCTACGGCTGGAAGGCGCGGTGAGCCCGGCGACGGCCGACTATGTGCAACGCGGACTTCGCGAGGCTGCCCGGCGCGGGGCCGCCCTTGTGATCCTGCAGATGGACACGCCCGGCGGGCTTGATTCGTCGATGCGCGACATCATTCGCGCCATTCTGGCCTCGCCGGTGCCGGTGGCGGGCTTCGTGGCGCCATCGGGGGCGCGCGCGGCAAGCGCCGGCACCTACATCCTTTATGCTGCGCATGTGGCGGCCATGGCGCCGGGCACCAATCTCGGGGCTGCGACCCCGATTGCCATCGGCGGGGGTGGCTTTCCCTTCGGCGGCGCGCAGGAGGACGAGCCGGCGGAGGAGGAAGGCGAAGCCCCGGCTGGCCCGCGCAATGCCGCGGAAGCCAAGGCGATCAACGATGCCGTTGCCTATATCCGCGGCCTTGCGGAGCTGCGCGGCCGCAACGCGGCGTGGGCCGAGAAGGCGGTGCGCGAGGCGGCGAGCCTCACCTCCTTGGCGGCAAGCGAGGAAGGCGTGATCGACTTTGTGGCTCCCGATGTCGAGGCCCTGCTTGCCAAGGCCGACGGGCGCACGGTGCGCCTTGGCGAGACGGAAACGAGGCTCAGCACGGCGGGGCTCGCCGTCGAGGCGATGGAGCCCGACTGGCGCACGCGGCTGCTTTCGGTCGTCACCGACCCCAATGTGGCGCTCATTCTCCTGATGATCGGGATTTACGGGCTCATCTTCGAGTTCCTCAACCCCGGTGCGCTGGTGCCGGGCACCATCGGCGCCGTCTGCCTTCTCACCGGTCTCTATGCGCTGGCGGTGCTGCCGGTCAGCTATGCCGGGGCGGGACTGATGCTTTTGGGTGCGGCGCTGATCGTGGCGGAGGCCTTTGCGCCTTCCTTCGGCATTCTTGGCCTCGGCGGCACGCTTGCGCTGGTGCTTGGCGCCACGATCCTCTTTGATCCCCAGGTGCCGGGATTCGAGCTTTCCTGGCAGGTGGTGGGTGCAGTGGCGTTGGCGAGCCTGGGGTTGACGCTTGTCATCATGCGCCTTGCCTGGAGCTCGCACAGCCGTGCCGTCGTGACCGGCAGGCGGGGCCTGATCGGCGCCGGCGGCGTGGTGCAGAGCTGGCAGGGGAATGCAGGCTATGTGCTCGTTCAGGGCGAACGGTGGAAGGCTGTTTCGGCTGCACCTCTCGAAGCGGGGCAGGCAGTGCGCGTCACCGGCCTCAAGGGGCTTACCCTCGAGGTTTCCGGTGACGCAACACGCAGCATGACGGGAGAAGAAACATGAATCTGTTCGACGGTCTTACCTTCTATGCCGTCCTGATCGTCATCCTGATCGCCTTTCTAAGCTCGGCGATCAAGATCCTGAGAGAGTATGAGCGCGGCGTGGTCTTTACCCTCGGCCGGTTCACGTCGGTCAAGGGGCCGGGGCTGATCCTGCTCATCCCTTTCATCCAGCAGATGGTGCGCACCGACCTGCGCACCCTTGTGCTCGACGTGCCGAGCCAGGACGTGATCTCGCGCGACAATGTTTCGGTGCGTGTCAATGCGGTGCTCTACTTCCGCGTCGTCGACCCCGAAAGGGCGACGATCCAGGTCGAGGACTTCATGGCGGCCACCAGCCAGCTTGCCCAGACGACGTTGCGATCCGTGCTCGGCAAGCACGATCTCGACGAGATGCTGGCCGAGCGCGACAAGCTCAACAACGACATTCAGGAAATTCTCGACGTGCAGACGGAAGCCTGGGGCATCAAGGTGGCCAATGTCGAGATCAAGCATGTCGATATCAACGAATCCATGATCCGGGCCATTGCCCGACAGGCGGAGGCCGAGCGCGAGCGGCGCGCCAAGATCATCAATGCGGAGGGCGAGCAGCAGGCCGCCCAGAAGCTCCTTGAGGCTGCCGAGATCCTGGCCGGGAGACCGGAGGCAATGCAGCTTCGCTATCTGGGCACGCTGAGCGTGGTGGCCAGCGAGCGCAGTTCCACCATCGTCTTTCCCTTCCCCATGGAGCTTGCCAGCCTGGTGCCGGGCATGACGAAGGACAAGACGAAGGAATAGAAGGGCCCGCCGCCCGGCGCGGCCCGAGGGAGGGGTGACTGCCCATGCATGTGATGGTGATCGGAGCGGCCGGAATGGTGGGCCGCAAGCTGGTCGAGCGGCTGGCTGTGCAAGAGGGCGCGCTTGGTGCGACGCTCAGCCGCCTGTCGCTCGTCGACGTGGCGGAGCCGCCGGTGCCTGCGGCACTGGCCGCCATCGCATCGTCTCGGACCCTCGATCTTTCGGCGCCCGGCGCCGCCGGGACGCTTGCCGCCGCCCGCCCCGATTTCATCTTCCATCTGGCCGCGGTCGTCTCGGGCGAGGCGGAGGCCGATTTCGAGAAGGGCTACCGCGTCAATCTCGACGGCACGCGCGCGCTGTTCGAAGCCATTCGCCTGGAGGCGCTGAACGCGCCCTATCGGCCGCGTCTGATCTTTGCCTCCTCCATCGCCGTTTTCGGCGCGCCATTCCCAGCGAGGATCGACGACACCTTCTTTGCCACGCCCCTGACGAGCTACGGCACCCAGAAGGCGATCTCGGAGCTTCTTCTGGCCGATTATTCGAGACGCGGTTTTTTCGACGGGATCGGGCTCAGGCTGCCCACGATCTGCATTCGCCCCGGCAAGCCGAACAAGGCGGCGTCGGGCTTCTTCTCCAACATCCTGCGCGAGCCGCTGGCGGGAAAGGAGGCGGTGCTGCCCGTGGAGGAGGACGTGCGCCACTGGTTTGCCAGCCCGCGGGCCGCGGTGGGGTTCTTTCTGCATGCGGCGAGGCTCGACCTTGCGCAGGTGGGCGTGCGGCGCAACCTCACCATGCCGGGCCTTTCGGCGCGGGTTGGCGAACAGATCGAGGCGCTGAGGCGCGTGGCGGGGGACAAGGCGGTCCGCCTGATCCGCCGCGAACCGGACCCTGCAATCCGCGAGATCGTCGCCGGCTGGCCGGCCGACTTCGATGCCAGCCGCGCCAGGGCGCTGGGCTTCAGGGCGGAGGCGAGCTTCGACGAGATCATCCGTGTTCACATCGAAGACGAACTCGGTGGCAGGCTTTAAAGGCTCCAGAATTTTGCAGCCGAAAGGAATCATTTGGCATCGCAAAAATGCTTCAAAAACAAATAGATGAATCGGTCTAAGGCGCGAGCGCAAGGCTCCTGGCGCGCTCGTAACGCGCTCTTCGCTCGCTGAGCAGGGCTGCGAGCGTGTCCTCGGGGTGAACCTCCAGCTCCGGTTCCGGCTCGCCAGCGAGGATGCCCATCGGATCGCCGCCATGGTACGCGGTCATGGCAAGCCGTGCTGCGCCGATGGCGGCGGCATGTTGCCGGTTCCCGGGCAGGCTGAGGGGCACGCCGAACAGTGTGGAGATCAGGCGAGGCCAGAGGGCGGAGCGCGCCCCGCCACCCACCAATTGCAGGCGCTTGCAGGCAATGCCGTGGGCACGCTGCGTCTCGACGATCTCGGCAAAGTGGAAGGCCACGCCCTCGAAGAGGGACCAGGCAAGGTCCTGCCGTGTGGTGGAAAGCGACAAGGCGCTCGCCAGGCCGCGCAGGCCGGCATTGCGGTGGGGGGTGCGCACGCCGTCGAGATAGGGCGCGATGGCCGGCGCGGCGGCGATGCGTGCCCGTCCCTCCCGCGTGACAAGCAGGCTGGTTGCCTCGCCATCCAGGGTGGCGGGATCGGTTCCCAGGAGGTTTGCCAGCCAGTTGAGTGCGCTTGTGGCGCTCATGACCACGCCCTGGGAAGAGAATTGGCCGGGTGCTGCGTGCGGCGGCGTCTGCACCCCCTTGCCGGGAATGGGAAGGAAGCCCGCCGTGGCCACGCACAGAACGCCGGACGTGCCGATGGTGAGCGCTCCCCGCCCGGGCTCGGCAGCACCCACGCCCAGCATGCAGGCAAGGTTGTCGCCAGCCCCGCCGGCCACCACCACGGGCTGTTTGATGCCCCAGCGTTGACGCAACGGGCTGCGCAGCGTGCCGGCGGCCTCCCAGGCGTTGACGAGCGGCGGCAGCTTCTCCATCGCGAAGCCTGCTGCTGCAACCAGATCCGGCGCGAAGGCCATCTTCCGGTTGTCGAACAGCAAGGTGCCGCTGGCATCGCTCGGCTCGCTTGCGCGCTCTCCGGTGAGCTTCAGGCGCACATAGTCCTTGGGCAGAAGCAGGCAGTCGGCATCCTCGATGACCTTCGGCTCGTGACGCTTGAGCCACATCAGCTTGGGGGCGCCGAAACCCGGATCGGGATCGATGCATCCGCGAAGGGCAAGGTCGGGCACGGCCCTGCCGAGCGCATCGGCCTCCTCAAGGGCCCGTCCGTCATTCCACAGAAGGGCGGGCCGCAAAGGCAGGTTCTGCCGGTCGATGAGAACGGTGCCCAGCATCTGCCCCGAAAGACCGATGGCCTTCAATGCGGCCAGAAGGTGCGGATGGCGGGCGGCCAGTTCGTCGAAGGCGTCGCAGAACGCCTCCCACCAGGCATCGGGGTGTTGCTCGCTCCATCCATCCCGCGGCCGGCTGACGGCAAGCGGACGCGTCGCTGCGGCCAGGATCTGTTGGTTCTCGTCGACCAGGACAGCCTTGAGGCCCGATGTGCCGATGTCGACGCCCGCGAACATGGCTGCTATGCCGCGGCGGCGTCGCGCGCCAGAACGGCCGCCGCCGTCTGCTCGTCGGTGACGAGACGGCGGAAGGCGCCGGTGCGCAACGCGGCACAAATGATGGGCACCTTGCCGGGACCGCCCGCCGCCAGGATCGTGCCCTTGAGATTTGCCACATCGAGAACGCCGATACCGATGGCGCGCTCGTTGATCTCGTGGTCCACGAGCCTGCCTTCGGCATCCAGGAACTGGCCCTGGATGTCGCCTACTGCTCCTGCGGCAACGAGCTCGGCCACATCCACATCGGAGGGGACGGCATGGCGGATGAGCAGAGAATCGGTGGACATGTCGCCCGCACCGATCACGCAGGCATCCACCGAGCGGATGCGCTCGAAGACATCGTCGAAGAATTCGGTGTCGAGAATGGCGTCGCGGGTGGCCCTTGAGGGGGCGTAGATGGGGGCCGTGAAGTAGGTGCGCTGGGCTTCGCACTGGGTGGCGAAAGCCTTGACGATATCAAAGGAATTGACGTCCGATCCTTGCGCGATGCCGCCCAGAAGCGACACGAATTCGAGGTCCGGCCTCAGGGTGGGGCGCAGAAAGCGGGAGGCGTGGTAGATGGTCATTCCCCAGGTCAGGCCGAAGCGCTTGATCGAGGAATCGGCGATGAGCGGGGAGATTTCCATGGCGAGCGCCGCGCCCACCGTGGTCTGCACCTTTCGCGGATCCTGGGGGCTCGGCACGATGCGCACGCGCTCCAGACCGAAGCGCCTGCGCATCTCGGCTTCGAGCTCGACAGAGCGCAGGAAGGGGGACTCGATGGTGATGCGCACGATTCCCTCCCGGCGGGCATCGCGCAGCGCCTGATTGATCCTCAGCCGGTTGGTGGCAAGCCGGTCGGCCACCTCCTGCTGGTTGATCCCTTCCACATAGTAGTGCCAGGCCACCCTGGCCAGAAAATGCGCTTCCTCGTCGATCCGCTCATCTGGCGACAGCGCCGTCTCGGTCATCCGCGGGCCTCCAGCAAAAGTTCCGCGACCTCGCAGAAGCCGGCCGCGCTTTCGGCGTTGGTAATCCAGTGCGGCGGGCTTTCCAAGCGGTAGGCGCGAATGTTGGCCACGCCAATGCCGTTCTCGAAGAAGGCAAACATCGGCTGGTCGTTGGGACTGTCGCCGACGAAGACGGCGGCGGCGTTCACGGCCGGGTCGGCGATGTCTGCGCCGAAATTTTCCAGCAGGCAGAGGCGCGCCATGGACAGCTTGTCGTAATCGCCGAACCAGCCATTGACATGGATCGAGGAAACCTTCGCCGTCGCGCCTTCCTCGGCGAACAGCGCCACGATGCGCTCCACCGCCGCAGGATCGAGGGGCGGCACGTCCTCCCGGTAGTCGATGGCAAGATCGGCGATGCGATAGTCCTGGTCGGAGGCCACGCCGGCACCCGGCACCTCCCTGAGGATGCGCGCGCGCAGGCGCTCCAGCCGCTGCCGGTCGGCCAGCCTTTCCTCGGCCGTCTTGGCATAGCCGCTTCGCATCTTGCGCCGTTCCCGGTCATAGGCGAACCAGAAGGCGCCGTTCTCTCCCACCACGGCATCGACAGGCCACATGCGGGCGATGTGGTCGCACCAGCCGGCCGGTCGGCCGGTGACGGGAACAACCTTCAGCCCGGCGGCCGAGAGCGCCTCCATCGCCGCAAGGCTCGTCGAGGGCAGCCTGCCATCGTGCGTCAGCGTGTCGTCGATGTCGGTCAGCACGAAACCTATCGCTGCACGCCTTTCGGGCGGAAAGTCCCTCAGCGGCCGCATCATTTCACGGCGCCCATGGTCAGCCCGCGCACGAGCTGCTTGGAGGCGATCAGGGCAAAGATGATGACGGGCACGACGATGAGCGTGGAGGTTGCCATGATCTTGCCATAGGGCAGCGAGTAGCCCTCCATGAAGGAGACGGCCATGGCGGGTGCGGTCTTTGCCTGATTGCGCGTGAGAACAAGCGCATACATCAGCTCGTTCCAGGAGAATATGAAGGAGAAGATGGCAGACACCGCAAGGCCGGGCGCGGCAAGAGGCAGACAGAGGGAACGGAAGATGCGCCACTGGGAGGCGCCTTCCAGCACCGCTGCCTCGTCGATCTCTCGCGGGATGGAACGGAACTGATCGGTGCAGATCCAGATCACGATCGGCAGGTTGAACGTGAGGTAGATGAGAATCAGCACGATGTGCGTGTCAAGCATGCCGAAGCTGCGCACGATCAGGAAGAAGGGAAGCGCCAGCACGATGGGGCTGACCATGCGGTTGGTGATGAACCAGAACCACAGTTCCTTCTTGCCCCGGAACTCGAAGCGGGCGAGCGCGTAGGCCGCCGGTGCGCCAAGGAGCAGGGCGAAGGCCGTGGTGACAACCGCGATGATGAGCGAATTGACGAGGCTGCGCCCCACATTGTTGTCGAACAGCACCTCCGTATAGTTCGAGAAGGTGACATCGAAGATCCACGCCGGCGGCGTCTGCAGCGCCACGAGCTGGCTCTTCAGGCTGGTCAGCACCATCCAGTAGAAGGGAAAAAGGCAGAAGACGATGATGGCTGCCAGGAGAAGCACCTGTGCGGCGAGCGAGGGTGTGGATGTGGTGCGGTCCCGCATGTCAGACCTCCCGGTAGAAGATGCGGATATAGAGCCGGCTGAGGACGATGGTGATGACGAGCAGCACCACGGCCTGGGCCGATGCCAGTCCCTGATCGAAGGCGCGGAAGCCGATGCGCTGGATGAGCAGGCTGATGAGCTCGGTGGAGGAACCCGGCCCGCCGCGCGTCATGGTGAAGACCATGTCGAACTGCTTCAGCGTGTCGGCGGTGCGCAGGATGAGCACGGCCGTCAGTCCCGGTACGAGGAAGGGAAGCTGGATGTGACGGAGCACCGTCCACCAGCTTTTCGTCTCCAGCCGTGCTGCCTCCTCGATCTCCATGGGCACGGTGGTCAGGCCCGCCAGGAAGACCAGCGCACAGAATGGCGTCCATTGCCAGATGTCCCAGAAGATGATGGTGGCGAAGGCATAGGCCGGCACGCCCAGCCAGTTGACGGCATCGATGCCGATGAAGCCCAGGAGCTGATTCACGACGCCATATTTGAGGTTGAACATCACCTGGCCGAGGAGCCCGACCACCGCATAGGTGGTGGCCATGGGAATGACCAGCGACAGCCGCGCCAGGGTCTTGAGGAAGCCAAGCCCCGGCTGATGCAGAAGAAGGGCGATGCCCATTCCGAGGGCGATCTGCACCGGCAGGGCGATGACGAGCATGGTGAAGGTGCGCCCCATTGCCTGCCAGAAGACGGGATCGGTGAAGACGGCCGCATAATTGCCAAGGCCGATGAAGCGCATGTTGGCGAGCTTGGTGAGATTGTAGTTGTAGAGCGATGTCCAGATGGCGAAGATGAGCGGCGCCAGGCCGATGGCCGCAAGGGCGAACACGGCAGGCCCCAGAAAACCAAGCTTTGTTCCGGCACGCACTCTGTTGACGTCGATGATGGCCTCTTCCGCTGCTGGCCGGCCGCCCCGCTGCAGCGCGGCCGCGTTGCGGCCAATGTCCTGCGTTGCTTGCATCGCTTCCCGTGCGCCTCCCTTGCGCGACCTGCGGCAGCCCTCGCTCCCCGCGCCTTTTCGTCCGTAAGCAAGGAACGGCCTGCCCGCGCCAAGAGCGCGCGGGCAGGCTCCAGCCTTACTGGATCAGCGGCTTGTTGCCGCTATAGTAACCGGCCTCCTCGAGCACGGCTTCCATGCGTTCGCCGATCTCGCGGGCTCCTTCCTCCGTGGAGACCTCGCCCAGCATCATCTTGGTGCCCCACTCCTGCACGATCTCGGTGATCTGCGGCCATTCGGCAAAGCGGGGGCGGAACTCCGGCACGCCCTCCTGCCAGCTTTCCACCAGTGCCGGCACGAAGGGGTGTTCTTCGGCGACACCCTCCATCTGATAGACGGACTGGCGGGCCGGCACGCCGCCCAGATCGAGGTAGCGCTTGGCGTTTTCCTTCGAGGTGATCCACTGGATGAAGAGCCAGGCGGCCGCCTGTTCGTTCTCGTCGGCCTGCGCGGCGACGGCCAGCGAGAAGCCGCCGAGCGCCGGCTTGCGGCCTGCCGGCCCCGCAGGCTCCGGTGCCACGCCGAGACAGTCGACGATGGCCGAGGTCTGCGGATTGGCAAGGGTCGGATAGAAGGACGACCACTCGGTGATCATGGCCACGTCGCCCTGGGCGAGCGCGTTGACGGTCTCGGCGTGGTCATAGGCGACGATGCCTTCCGGCATGTATTGCATCAGCTCCTGGCGGAACTTGAGCCCGGCCTGGCTTTCCTCCGAAAGGAGATTGGAGCGGAAGTTCTCGTCCAGGAAGGAGCCGCCGAAGGGCCACAGCACACGGGCAAAGGAGTCGGCGGACTGGGTTTCGTTGCGCTTCGACTGAAGCGCGAAGGCGTATTTTCCATCCTTCGTCAAGGCCGGGCCGTAAACATCCTTCAGCTCTGTCCAGGTTTCCGGCGGACCGTCGAAGCCTGCCTCTTCCAGCATGCAGCGATTGTAGAACAGAAGGCCCGAATAGTTGTCGAAAGGCAGGCCGTAGACGGTTCCGTCCCAGGCGCCGAAGGCGTTGAGCACGAGCGGAAAGAAGTCGTCCAGATCGAGATCGGGATCGGCAAGCTGCGGATCGTTGATGAACTTGTCGGCCGGCACGATCCAGCCATTCTCGGCGAAGTTGCCGATCCATACGAGGTCGATCAGCGCGATGTCGAGATCGCCGCCTGCCACGAAGTCGCGCACCTGCTCGCCAAGGGCATTCTCATAGGGCATCTCGGTGATGTTGACCGTAATGCCCGTCTTCTCCTCGAACTCCGGCAACATCTGCTTGGCGGCTTCGTAGCCGGGTCTGAGCAGGAAGACCACGTCCACCGTGGTGCCTGCATAGGGCTTTGCCGCCTCTTCGAGCGACCATGCCGAAGCGCCCGCGGGTGCAAGTGCAAGGGACATGGCGGCGCTGGCGGCGAGCGCCGTAAGGGTCGATCTGATGGTCATCATTTCCTCCCAAGGAGCATCGTAACCGATGGTCTTTACATTTTCATTCTTTCATTTACATTTGTAAAAGTCAATCGTGAAGGCCGCATTGCCGGATGACGGGCCGGGACGCTTGAGGCGAGCAGGCCGGCCTGCAGGTGTGGAACGCGCTTGAGGAACCAACAGGGAGGAGCGACGGGTGGCTGCCGTAAAGCTGCGAAACATCAGTAAGTTCTATGGAGACTTTCAAGCGCTGAGAAACATCGATCTCGATGTCGCGGATGGCGAGTTCGTGGTCTTTGTCGGACCTTCCGGCTGCGGGAAATCAACCCTGCTTCGCACGATTGCCGGGCTGGAGGGCAGCTATAGCGGGCTCATTGAGATTGGCGGACGGGATGTCAGCCGTGCCGCTCCGTCCGAACGCGGCGTGGCCATGGTGTTCCAGTCCTATGCGCTCTATCCGCACATGAGTGTGCGCGACAACATGGACTTCGGAATGCGCGTCAACGGCGTGGAAAAGAGCGAGCGTGACCGCCGCATTGCCGAAGCCGCCCGCATTCTGCAGCTCGAACCCTATCTCGACCGCAAGCCGGCGCACCTTTCGGGCGGCCAGCGCCAGCGTGTGGCGATCGGCCGGGCGATCTTGCGCGAGCCTCAGGTCTTCCTCTTCGACGAGCCGCTGTCCAATCTCGATGCCAAACTGCGGGTGGCCATGCGCATCGAGCTGGAGAGCCTGCACCGTCAGCTTCGCGCCACCATGATCTATGTCACACACGACCAAGTGGAGGCGATGACCATGGCTGACAAGATCGTCGTTCTGAATGGCGGGCGCATCGAGCAGGTGGGCGCGCCGATGGATCTCTATCACCGGCCGGCAAGCCGTTTCGTGGCCGATTTCATCGGCTCGCCCTCCATGAACTTCCTTGCCGTTGCCGTCGAACAGGAAGGCGGGCAGGGCGCTGTGGCGCGCTATGGCGATGCGCGGCTGATGCTGCCGCCGCTTGCGGCCCCTGTCGAGGGGCGGCTTACACTGGGAGTGCGGCCGGAGCATCTGCGGATCGGCGAACAGGCAGGTGAGGGGATGGCCGGCACGATCGAGGGGCGCATCGCCGTGAAGGAAACCCTGGGCGGCGAGACCATCCTGCACATCGACACCCGGGATGGCGACCGGGTCACCGTCAAGACGGATGGAGAAAGCACGGTCCGACCGGACGAGCACATCAGCCTTGCCGTGCCGAAAGAGCGCATTCATCTCTTCGCTGCCGATGGCGCGGCGATTGCCCGGCGCGAGCCCTGACCATGGCGAGCGGACGCAACATGGCGGGCAAGGCGCAGGGCGCCCTCCACACGGTACCGGGTATCGAGCGCTCGGCGGCCATCGACAGGCTTGTGGTCGGGCGCGGCGTGCTGCGCCAGGCAGCCGCGCTGTTTCGCGAGACCTTCGGCGATGCGCCGGTGCTTCTCGTCGCGGACGGGACAACCTTCGAGGCTGCCGGCGAGGCCGTGCGTTCCGTCTTCCGTGATGCTGGAGCGGAGCCGCATCTGCACGTCATGCCGGCCCGCCCCAGACTCGCGCCGGACCGCGCGCGCGGCGATGCCATTGCCGCGCTCATCAGGCAGATTGCCGCCGACAGTGGGGGGGGGCTGCCGGTGCCGCTTGCCATCGGCTCCGGCGTCGTCAACGATCTGACGCGCTATGCGGCATTTGAGGCCGGCACGCCCTTCATGAGCGTGCCGACGGCGGCCTCCATGGATGGCTATACGAGCGCCGGTGCACCCCTCAACGACGATGGCTTCAAGATCACCATCCAGTGCGCGCCGCCGCGCGTCATCCTCGCCGATCTCGACGTGATTGCGGCCGCGCCCGCCGCCATGACCGGCTGGGGCTATGGAGACCTTGCCGGCAAGATGCCGGCCGGCGGCGACTGGCTGGTGGCGGATGCGCTGGGGCTTGAACCGCTCGACGAGATCGCCTGGCCCCTGGTGCAGGACAATCTGCGCCAGTGGCTTGCCGATCCCGAGGGAGTCGGGCGCGGCGAGCCTGCCGCCGTGGCCGGGCTGTTCTCGGGCCTTGCGGCAACGGGCGTGGCGATGGAGCTTTATGGCAGCTCGCGGCCCGCCTCCGGAGCCGATCATCAGATTGCCCACATCTGGGAGATGGAGAACCTGACCCATGGGGGCGAAAAGGTTTCGCACGGGGCCTGTGTGGCGATCGGCTGCCTGACGGTGCTTGCGCTTTTCGACTGGCTGCTCTCCCAGGACCTCACACGGCTTGATCCCCCGACCGTGGCGCGGAACGCGCCGGACTGGCCGACGGTGGAACGCGCCATTGCGGCGGGCTTCGAGGATGCCGTGGTCGCCGAGCGGACGCGACAGGAGCTCAGGGAGAAGTGGGTGGAGGGTGCTGCCCTTGCCGAGCGCCTCGAAAGGCTGAAAGATGTGTGGCCGGCCCTGCGCGCCCGGCTTTCGTCGCACTTGATGCGCGAGGGCGAGATGCGGCGCCTGCTGGCGGCGGCAGGCGCGCCGGTGCGGGTGCGTGACATCGGACTGACCCTGCAGCAACACCGCCAGACGGTGCTCAAGGCGCGGTGGATCCGGCGTCGCTATACGGTGCTGGATCTGCTGGACGAGGCGGGGCTTCTCTATCAGGCTGTCGCCGAGGGGCTGCATGAGACGCATCCGCTTTATGCCTGAGAAGCGGCAAGGGAGGACGGGAAATTGAGCGACTTTTCGCAGATGGGCGCACGGGCCGCCGGCGAGATCGCCGAGGTGCTGGCCCGCGTCGACCCGCAGCATGTGCGCCGTGCGGTGGACATGATCTGCAGCGCGCGGCGGATCGCCCTTTACGGCGTCGGCCGGGAGGGGCTGATGATGAAGGGGCTGGCGATGCGCCTCTTCCATCTGGGGCTTGATGCCCATGTGGTGGGCGAGATGACGACGCCGCCGCTTGGCGCCGGCGATCTGCTCATCGTGAGCGCCGGACCGGGCGGTTTTTCCACGGTTACGGCGCTTCTCGGCGTGGCGCGCAATGCCGGTGCGCACACGCTTTGCGTGACCGCCAGACCCGAGGGAGAGAGCGCGCGGGCCGCCGAGGCCGTGCTGCGCCTTCCCGCCCAGACCATGGCCGACGATCTGCCGGACGGCACGCGCAGTGTTTCGGTGCTGCCCATGGGCAGCCTGTTCGAGGGAGTTCAGTATGTCGCCTTCGAGCTTCTGGTGCTGGCGCTTAGGGACCGATTGGGCGAAACCGCACAGACCATGCGCGATCGCCACACCAATCTGGAATAGGCGACAGGCGGCGGGGAGGAGAACCGATGGACAGATGGCAGGAGCGCTTTTCCATCGCCGGCCGCAAGGCATTGATCAGCGGCGGGACGAAGGGCATCGGCGCGGAGATCGTGCGTGTCTTTCTCGATGCCGGGGCGGATGTGGCGGCCATCGGCCGCGACAGCGCCGGGTTTGCGGCGGGTCGCGAGGCCGCTGCTGCGGCTGGCCGGGACTTCATCGGCATCGAGGCTGATCTTGCCACCGCCGAGGGGCCGGTCGAGGCGGCCAACAGGGCGTTGGCCCATTTCGGGCGTATCGACATCCTGGTCAACAGCGCTGGCGTGGCGCTGGTCGATCCGCTTCTCGAGGCCTCCGTCGAAGACTGGGACAGGACCATGGCCGTCAATCTGCGCGCGCCCTTTCTGCTGGCGCGCACGGTGGCGCCGGGCATGATCGAGCGGCGGGCCGGCAAGATCGTGAACATCTCCTCCCAGACGGGCGTTATCGCCTTGCCCGACCATGCTGCCTATGCCAGCTCCAAGGCAGCGCTCAATGCACTTACAAAATCCATGACGGTGGAGTGGGCGCGCTACAACATTCAGATCAACGCCATCTGCCCCACCGTGGTCATGACGCCGATGGGGCGCAAGCTATGGAGTCCGCCGGAAAAGCGCGACCCCATGCTGGCGAGGACGCCCGCCGGCCGTTTCGGCGAGCCGGTGGAGATTGCCGATTGCGCGCTCTATCTCGCCTCGCCCGCATCGGATCTGATGAACGGCGCCATCGTCATGCTCGAGGGCGGCTACACCTCCCTTTGATCGCCGGCGGGCCGCTCGGGCAACGCTCCCCGCGGATGGAGCGGTGAACTGTGCCCTGCGGGGTGCGAAACGTGGCATATTGAACCGGCAGCCTTTTTCGGCGATTGCCGGGGGACCGGATGATTGAAGAGGTTTCGACATGAGCCACCTGCCCAACTCCCTGGAGGCGCGCGACGTCGCCTATCAGCTCCACTCCTATACGGATGCACGCCGCCATGAGGAGGCAGGCCCGCTCGTCATCGAACGGGGGGAGGGCGTCTACGTCTACGATACCAGTGGCAAGCGCTATATCGAGGGCATGGCCGGCCTTTGGAGCGTGGCATTGGGTTTCGGCGAGAAACGCCTGGCTGCCGCTGCCGCGCGCCAGATGGAGAAGCTTCCCTACTACCACACCTTCGCCCACAAGTCCCACGCGCCCTCGGTGGAACTGGCCGAGAAGCTGGTGGCCATGGCGCCGGTGCCGATGTCCAAGGCGTATTTCACCAACTCCGGCTCGGAGGCCAACGACACCGCCATCAAGATGATCTGGTATCGCTCCAACGCGCTGGGTCAGCCGGAGCGCAAGAAGATCATCTCTCGGGTAAAGGGCTATCACGGTGTCACGATCGCCTCGGCCAGCCTGACGGGCCTGCCAAACAATCACCGTTCCTTCGACCTGCCGATCGACAAGGTTCTGCACACCACCTGCCCGCATTATCGGACCATGGCAAGGCCCGGCGAAAGCGAGGCCGATTTCGCCCGGCGCTGTGCGCAGGATCTGGAGGAACTGATCCTGAAGGAAGGTCCGGAGACCGTCGCCGCCTTCTTTGCCGAGCCGGTGATGGGGGCCGGCGGTGTCATCGTGCCGCCGCAGGGCTATTGGGAGGCCATCCAGCCGGTCCTGAAGAAATATGACATCCTGTTCGTGGCCGACGAGGTGATCTGCGGATTCGGGCGCACGGGCGATGCCTTCGGCTCGACGACCTACGGCCTTGAGCCGGACATGATGACGCTTTCCAAACAGCTTTCCTCCTCCTATCTGCCGATCTCGGCGCTGCTTGTGAACGAAAAGGTCTATGCGCCGATTGCCGACGAGTCCCATGCCATCGGCACCTGGGGCCACGGCTTTACCGGCAGCGGCCACCCGGTGGCGGCGGCGGTGGCGCTCGAGAATCTCAAGATCATGGAAGAGCGTGACGTGCTTGGCCACGTGCGGCAGGTGGCGCCGCATTTCCAGGCGCGTCTGCGGGCGCTCGCCCGCCACCCGCTGGCGGTGGAGGCGCGCGGCATCGGCATGCTCGGCGCTGTCGAATTCTCCCATGAGATGTTGCGCGACAAGCCGGGCGCCCTCGGCGGCCGCATCTTTGCCGCCATGCAGGAGAAGGGCCTCATCGCCCGCAATCTGTATGACACGGTCGCCTTCTGCCCGCCCCTCATCATCTCCGAGGATGAGATCGACGCGATGTTCGACATGGCCGAGGCCGCCGTGGCGGAGGTGGCCAAGGAAACGGGCGTGTAGCCCCCGGCATAGATCCCGGGTTCGGAGTCGGGGATCTCGATGGCCGGACAGTGGCGGCGGTAGAAGTCTGCGGGACCGGCGCCGCCGATGATGGCATAGCCGTAACCGGCCTCGCGCATGGCGTGGAGCGCCGCAAGCAGCAGGCGGCGGCCAAGCCCCTTTCCGCGCGCCGCCTCGATGACACCGGTGGGGCCGAAGAAGCCGCGTGCGGTGGCATCGTAGCAGGCAAAACCCAGAAGCCGTTCGCCCTCTGCCACGAGAAAGACACCCGGCGGCCGGGCCGCCATCGCCACCGCGCATTCGCTCGCCCAGCCCCGGTCGAAATGCGTTTCGGCAAAATCGCACGCCGCATGCATTTCCAGAGCAAGCGCGCGGCGCACTGCAACGCCGTTTTCCAGTCCCGTGCCGCGTTCCGGCGACAGGCTGTAGAGAGGGACGGGAAGATCGGGCATGGTGTCTTCCGTTCGTGGCCGTCACCGAGGCGATGCCGGAAGCGCGGCGCGCCATTGTTCCAGAAAGATTTCCCGCTTTGCGCCGTCGAGGCCGACGAGCAATGCTGGCGTCATGGCAATGGGGCGCAGCGTCTGCGGATCGGCGGTTCCGTCCTCCGCCAGGGCTTCCAGCCGCTCGGCACCGTCGACGGGCGAAAGAAGCGCCATGTCGGTGGACAGGATCTCACGGCCTTCGGGGGAGAGCATGAAGGTGATGAACGCCTCGGCAAGCGCCGGCTGCCGCGCGGCGCGCGCCACAAAGGCGGCGCGCGCCATCACCAGCGTATAGTCGGAGGGAAGCACGATGCCGAGCCGCGGGTCGTGCGCGGCGTGCTCGAACGCGTAGGAACCCAGCACGTTGTAGCCGATCAGCAGGCGGCCATCGGCCACCCGGTTCAGGATCTCCGCCGTGCAGCAGAAGAGACGGGCGCGGTTGCGCCCCAGGCTTTCCACCAGGCGCCCCCATGTGCTGGCCTGCAGGGCGTCCTGGAAGGCGAACAGATAGCCCACGCCAGAGCTTTCGATGTCGTAGGTACCGATCCTGCCCACGAAATCCTGGCTCTCGCGCAGAAGGTCGATGAGCTCGAAGCGGCTTCGCGGCGGCGGGCGGCGCGAAAAATAGGCTCGGTTGAAGACGGTCACCGCCGGCTCGAAGGTCAGCCCCACCAGCTCTTCCCGCCAGCGCGCCCAGTCCGGCAGGCCGGCATGTGCCTGCGCCCCGAGCGGCAGGCCACAGCCGTCATTGACGAGCTTCAGCTGTTGGTCGATGGAGGAGGAGATGACGACATCGGCCACGAAGCGCTCCTCCTCGCAGGCTGCCGTCACATGCGCCGCCAGCTCGTTGGTGGTCAGCTCCCGGTAGATGATGGCAAGGTCGGGATGGCGCTGCTGGAAGGCCAGCAGAACGGGCTCGAAGATCACGAAATCGGTCGTGCTCTCGATCACCAGTTGCGCCTGTGCCTCGCCTTCCCTCGGTGGCAGGCGCGTTTCCGCCGCATCCGCAGGCTGCAGCGCAAGCAGGGCGAGGAAGAAGAGGCCGAAGCGTCTCATGACCGTATCATCGGGATTTCGAGGCCGATGGCAAAGCCCTCGGCGTCCTTTCGATGAACGAGGCGCGCTCCGTGCATGGCCGCCACCGAGGCGACGATGGAAAGCCCGAGGCCGGCGCTGTCGGGGCTGATGCCATCGGATGTGAAGCGCTCGCCGATCCGCGCGGCAAGCGCCTCCGGGATGCCCGAGCCCCGGTCGCACACCATGATGGCGGCATGATGCTCCCGCCGTTCCACCTGCACGCGGACAGGTGCCGCCCCGTGCCGCACGGCGTTGTTCAGGAGGTTCTTCACCGCCTCGCGCAGGCTCACCGCATCGCCTTCCACCCACACCTCCTCGTCCGGCAGATCGACATTGATGGCCTGGTCCGAGACTGCCCGCGTCTCGCGTTCGGCTTCGAGCGCCACCCGCCTGAGATCGATCCTCTCGCGCAGCGCGGTATCGGCGCGGTGGGCGATCAGGGCGCGGCTGAGGAGTTGATCGGCAAGCCGGCCGAGGCCGACGCTGCGGGCATAGAGCCGCCGGTGCAGCCGTTCAAGGCGTTCGGGGTCCTTTTCCTCCAGCGCGAGCTGCGCTTGTGCCCGCAGGGCCGTGATTGGCGTGCGGATCTGATGGGCGGCATCGGCGACGAAGTTCTGCATGGCCTCGATGCGGTTTTCGAGCCGCCCCATGAAGCGGTTGATCGCCGCCACCAGCACCGCGACCTCCTGCGGTGCCGGCACATCGATGGGCGACAGATCGTTGGCTTCGCGCGCAAGGATGGCGCGCTCGACGCGCGCCAGGGGCTTCAGCGCCACACGCAGGACGAGAAGTGCCAGGAAGAGAAGCAGCACGCCCGCAGCGGCGATGATCAGCACCGCATTGGTGGCGATGCTGCCGGCAAGCGCAGCGCGTTCGCGCGTCGTCTGCGCGACCACGATGATGACCTGACCGCTCATGGAGCGTTCGGCCAGAAGCCGTGTCAGCTTGACGGCGCGGATCCCGGTGTTCTTGTAACGGGCATCGTAGATGGCATCCGCGCCGGCATTGCTGCGCGGCAGCGGCAGATCTTCATAGCCCGTCATGGTCTGCCCGTCCGGCCCGATGATGCGATAGAAGACCCGGTCGGATCGGGCAAGCGACAGAAGCTCGAAAGCAGACACCGGCAGGTCGACCACCACCCGGCCATCATTCACCGAGATGCGTTCGGCGATCTGCAGGGCGGCACCCCTGAGCAGGCGATCGAAGGTCTCGTCGCTGGCCGTCTGGCCGAAACGCGTGGCGGCGACGATGCTTGCCAGAACCACCATCACCAGGATGAGCACCATGGCCACACCCAGCCGGTAGGCGATCGACTGGCCGCGCGCCGTCTCCGGGGCGAGCGTGCTCATGCCGGAAGAATCCCGCGCGCCCGTGGCGCAGCATCGACAGCCTGGTTCACGGCGTGCGCGTCCTTTCCCGTGGCACGGCCTGGTAGCCGAGCCCGCGCAGGGTTCTGATTTCCAGATCCGCGCCTTCCAGCTTTCGGCGCAGGCGGGCGATATAGACTTCCACCGCGTTGAGGCCGGCCTCGCCGGTCAGCCCGTAAAGCCGGGAATAAAGCTCGTCCTTCTCCAGCACCCGGTTCAGATTTCCCATGAAGGCTTCGAGCAGGATGAACTCCCGCCGCGTCAGCTCCACCTCGCGGCCGTCGATGGTCACGGAGCGCGCGGCAAGGTCGCAGCACAGGTTTCCGGTCTCCACCGCGGCCTGCACAGCGCCGTGCCGGCGCCGACTGACGGCGCGGGCACGCGCCTCAAGCTCGCGCAGGTCGAAGGGTTTGACGAGATAGTCGTCGGCGCCGACGTCCAGCGCGTCGATCTTGTCCTCCACATGCATGCGGGCGGTCAGCACCAGGACGGGCACCGCGTTGCGGGCGGCGCGCAGTTCCTTCAAGAGTTCGAGCCCGGAGCCATCGGGCAGGTTGAGATCGAGGATGACGAGATCATAGGGCTCGGCAAGGGCGATGAAATGTGCCGCGTCCTCGCGACATTCCGCATGGTCGCACACATGGCCCTGGCGCTGGAAATGCGCCAGGATCGCCTCGGCCACGTCCTCCGTGTCCTCCACCACAAGAACGCGCACTGCTTGGGTTCCCCTTACAAAATGACAGCTTTCTGACAGCTTGCGAGCCTATTCTCCCCGAACCTTCGCACGAAACGCGTGCGGCAGGAACAAGGGAGGATTTCCTCATGAAGAAACTGATCGCGGCGGCGGCCGCAACCCTTTTTGCAACCTTCGCGCCGGCGGGCGCCATGGCCTTCGAGCCGGGCAATACGGAATGTATCGCGCCGGCCAATGCCGGCGGCGGCTGGGACTTCACCTGCCGTCAGGTCGGCAAGGCGCTCTATGACCTGAAAATCGTGCCGAACCCGGTGCAGGTGACGAACCTTGCCGGCGGCGGCGGCGGCGTGGCCTTTGCCGAAGTGGTTTCCAAGCGCAACGGCGACGACAACCTGATCGTCGCCGCCTCCTCGGCAACCACCACCCGGCTGGCCCAGGGCGCCTTTCCCGGCGCCAGCAAGGATCAGGTGCGCTGGCTCGGCACCATCGGTGCTGACTACGGCGTGATCGCCGTGGCCAAGGATTCGCCCATCAGCACGCTGCCCGAACTGTTCGAGGCGGTGAAGGAAAACCCGAGCGCCGTCTCCTTCGCCGGCGGTTCGGCGGTGGGTGGCTGGGACCATCTGAAGGTGCTGATTGCCGCCAAGGCGGCCGGTTTCAACGATGCGCGCGCCATCAAGTACGTTGCCTTCGAAGGCGGCGGCGAGGCCGTCACCCAGCTTCTTGGCGGCCATGTGCAGGCCTTTTCCGGCGATATCTCCGAGGCCAAGGGCTTCGTCGATTCGGGTGATCTGAAGGTGCTGGCCGTGCTGGCCGAGGAGCGCCTGCCCGGTGAGTTCGACCGTTTCCCCACGGCCAAGGAGCAGGGGATCGACGCGGTGGGCGCCAATTGGCGGGGCTTTTATGCGCCGGGCGGAATGAGCGACGAGGCCTATGATTTCTGGGTCGAGGCCATCAAGACCGTCTATGAGAGCGACACCTGGAAGGAGGTGATGGCCGCCAACGGGCTGATGCCGCTTTCCCGCTTCGGTGGCGATTTCGAGGCTTTCGTCGACCAGCAGATTGCCGACACCGAAGAGCTGAGCCGCGAGATCGGCCTTCTGCAATAGCGCCAATGCGCAAGGGGCGGGCCGCCGCACCGCAGGCGGCGGGCCGCCCGATGAACGCTGGTGGTCTGACCGAAACAGATGGTACCCGTCCGTTTCGACAAGTCAGCCCACAGGCTGTTGATCTGTTGGGGCGATTTCTCCCGACAGATGGGTACCATCTATCGGGATCGCACCACTAGGGGAGGATGCCATGAGCGACCGGGTCCTGGGCGGCACATGCCTGCTGCTTTCGCTGCTCTACATCTATTTTTCCACGCAGATCCGGGTCGGGTTCATTTCCGATCCCATGGGGCCGAAGGCATTTCCCATCGCCATCGGCGTGGTTCTGGGGCTTGGTGCGCTCTACACGCTCGTCAGGCCCGACCCCGAGCCCGTCTGGCCGCGGCTCGGGCGCATGGGCGAGATTGTCTTTGCCGTGCTCGTCATGGTGGCCTACACCTACGCGCTGCCGGAATTCGGTTTCACCCTTTCCACCGCCGTGGCAGCGGGGCTCTTGAGCTGGCGGCTGGGAGCCGGGCCGATCGCGGCAACCATTGCCGGCGTTTCAATCGCGGTGGGCATCTTCGTCATTTTCAGGCAGGTGCTGGGGCTGTCCCTCGCCCTCGGTCCATGGGGATTCTGAGATGGATGTCTTTTCCAACCTTGCCGATGGTTTCGCCGTTGCGCTTACCTGGCAGAACCTGGCCCTGGCGCTGATCGGCTGCTTTCTGGGCACCATCATCGGGGCGCTGCCGGGGCTCGGCCCTTCCAACGGCGTGGCCATCCTCATTCCGCTCGCGTTCACGCTTGGCCTGCCGGCGACACCGGCGCTCATCCTGCTCACCTCGGTCTATTACGGGGCGATGTATGGCGGGCGCATCTCCTCGATCCTGCTCAACATCCCGGGCGACGAACCGGCGCTGATGACGACGCTCGACGGCTATCCGATGACGAAGAACGGACAGGCCGGAGAGGCACTGGCGCTGTCGGGCATCGCCTCCTTCGTCGGCGCCTTCTTCGCCACCTGGGGTCTCGTCTTTCTGGCGCCGCAGCTCGTCAAGGTGGCGCTGCTCTTCGGACCGGCGGAATATTTCGCGCTGTTCACGCTTGCCTTTGCCACGCTCGGCGGCATCGCGGCGCGCAATCAGGCCAAGGCCGTCATTGCCGCCGCGCTCGGTCTCGGCATCGCGATGATCGGCGTCGACCACCAGACCGGCGTGCCGCGCCTGACCTTCGGCGAGATCCACCTCTATGAGGGGATTCACTTCCTGGTCGCCATCGTCGGCCTGTTTGCCATCTCCGAGGTGCTGCTTTTCCTCGAACATGCCAATGGCGAGGCGCCGGAAGCGGGAACGACACGGCTCAACCGCATCACCGCGCCCCTGTCCATGGTGGCGCGCACGGCAGGCTCCATGGCAAGAAGCACGATTCTCGGCTTTGTCGCGGGCGTGCTGCCGGGCGCCGGCGCCTCGCTCGGCTCCTTCGTGGCCTATACCTTCGAGAAGCGGTTGAAGGACAAGGAGGGCACCTTTGGCAAGGGCGATCCGCGCGGCGTTGCCGCGCCGGAGGCCGGCAACAATGCGGCGGCCGGCGGCGCGCTGGTGCCCATGCTGGCGCTCGGCGTGCCGGGCTCGGGCACCACGGCCGTTCTGCTCGCCATGCTGATGGCGCTCAACATCACGCCGGGTCCGCTGCTCTTCACCCAGCAGCCGGATGTGGTGTGGGGTCTGATTGCCGCGCTGTTCATCGGCAATGTCATGCTGCTCCTGCTCAACGTCCCGATGGTCGGCATCTTCGTGCGCGTCCTGCAGGTGCCCACGAAATATCTGATGCCGGCGGTTGCCATGGTCTCGTTCGTCGGCATCTACGGCCTTTCGGGATCGACCTTCGACCTCCTGGTCATGATCGCCTTCGGCGTCATGGGCTATCTGCTGCGCAAGCTCGACGTGCCGCTGGTTCCCGTCATTCTGGGCATTCTGCTCGGCAACGAGATGGAGAAGAACCTGCGCCGAGCGCTGACGATTTCCGACGGCGATCTGTCGATCCTGTGGGGCTCGCCCATAGCAATCGGCATCTGGCTGCTGGCCATTCTGGGCTTCATCGCCCCGCTGCTGTTCGGGCGTCTCATCCGACGCAAGAAGGCGGAGGTGACGGTGGCGCGTTGAGGCGAGGGACTGTTCAGCGCCGGATGGCGAAGCCGTCCGGCACGTTGGAGGGATCGGTTTCCTCGACGGCAATCCCGGCGACCGAGGCGGCGGGCGGGCCGGAGCGCAAGCGCTCAAGCATGGTGGCGACCGCCGATCCGGGCCCGGCGATGACGGCCGCCACGGCGCCGTCGGGCTCGTTGCGCACCCAGCCGCGCAGGTCCAGCTCCTCGGCCTGCGCCTTTGTCCAGGCGCGAAAGTTGACGCCCTGCACGCGGCCGGTGATGCGCAGGCGCTTTGCCTGGGTCTCGTTGCGCATTTCAGCCTCCTGCTTGCCCCATGGTGCACGCTGAGGGTCGAGGCTCATTATCGGTCCGCCGGTTGGCCTGCGCAAGGCGGCGGGGCGCTATGGCGTCTGCGCCACGGCGGCGCGCCACGCGGCAGCATAGGCCTGCCATGCCTCGCCCGGATCACCAACGGGGGACGCTTCCTGCTGGGCAGTGTGCGGTGTACCGGCAGCCAGCAATGCGGCACCGATTGCCGTACCGGTGCTGTCGGCGGGTGCGACCAGCACGTCCCGTCCGGTGGCCGCAGCCAGCATGCGGGTAAACAGCGTGTTGCCGGCGAAGGGGCCTTCCACCACCGTTGGGCCTTGCGCGGCGACGAGATCGAGGCAGGTCGCCGTCATCATCGCCAGATAGAAACAGGCGGCCGCGTATCTGGTGCCGGCGGTGGCGGGCATTTGCGACCAGGACGATCGGCGCGCCGGGTAGGGACCGCAACCCGGCTGCACCGAGGGCAGAAGCAGAAGCCGACCGGCAAGGACAGTCCGCATCTCCTCCTCCGTACAGCCATCGAGCCCCTGTGTGAGCGTGGCAAACTCGCGCCCACCCATGAACCGGGCAGAGGGCACCGGATCGCCGAAGACGTTCACATTCACGAGCGTGTCGCGCTCCGGGTCGAGTTTCGGGCTGCCACCGCCCACAGCCATCGTCACCACCCAGGTGCCGGTGGAAACCACGCTGAAGGGAGGGCGGCGGGCGAGGAGATGCGGCAGAAGCGAAGCGTTGGAATCATGCACGCCGCAAAGGACGGGCGTAGCAGGGTCGAGCGCGGCGGCGTGCGCCACCTCCGGCAGGACAGGCCCCAGACGGGCACTGGCAGCGGCAAGCGGCGGCATGAGTGACCGCCAGCCCATGGCAAGGACGAGGCTTGAAAAGTCACGTGCGGCAGGTGACCAGAGGTCCGTGTGGCAGCCGAGCGAGGTCACTTCGCTTGCCGCAACGCCGCTGAGCCGCCAAGCCCAATATTGCGGATAGGGCAGGATGGCGGCGGTCCTGGCAAAGGCGTCGGGAAAGGCCGACTGCTGCCAGAAGATCTGGGCGCCGAGATTGAGCCCGCCGGGAAGGCGTGGCGAACCGGTTTCCGAGAAGGAGGGGCGCAGGGCCTCGTAGCGCGCGGCGGTGCCTTGCGGACCCTCATGCTCGTAATCGAGCACCGGCAGGGCAAGACCCCCGTGCCTGTCGAGCAACGCAGCCGTCGCCCCATGCGTTGTGACACTGATGGCGGAGAGCGGATGTCGACGGGCAAATGTCGCGAGGCTGTCGAGGATGAAACGCCACAGGCTCTCGACGTCGTAATGGGGGTAGGGGCCGTCGGCGCGCGCCTTGTTGGGTGTGCGCCGCTGGTCGATTTCTGCGCGATGCTCAAGATCGACCAACGCCAGCTTGGCGTTGGTCTTCCCGATGTCGACGACGGCGACATGGCGAGGTCCACTCATGGCAATGTTTTCTCTCCGCGCAGCCGGTGCCAGAGGATGGGCGCGCCGATGACGGCTATGAGCAGCAGCCCGGTGAAGATCGACATGACGATGCCCGGAACATTGGCCAAGCCGAAACCGAAGGTGACGAGCCCCATGATGATCGCCGCGATGAAGACGCCGGGAATGCTGCCAGAGCCACCGAGGATGTTGACGCCGCCGAGCACGACCATGGTGACGACTTCGAGCTCCCAGGCAAAGGCGATGGAAGGTCGCGTCGAGCCGAGCCTGGCCGTCAGGCAGATGGCGGCAAGACCGGACATGAGCCCGGTCATCAGGAAGAGAACGAACTTGACGCGTGCCACCCTGACGCCGGAGAACAGGGCCCCCGTGGGATTGTTGCCGATGGCGTAGACCTGCCGGCCGAAGCCAGTGCAGTGCAGCAGGACGCCGAAGAAAAGGGCGACGAGGGCAAACAGCACCAGCTCAAAGGAGATTACCCACCACACATAGCCCTGGCCGAACCACGCGAAATCCGCAGGATAACCGGTAAATGCCTGATCCCCCAGGATGATGTAGGCAATGCCACGGAACAGGCTCATCGTGCCGATGGTAACGACGATGGAGGGCAGACCGAACCCCGTCACCAGCCAGCCATTGAAGGCACCGCAGGCCAGCCCCACGAAAAGCCCGACGAGCACGAGCTCGGGCGTGCCGGCGCCATACTGCAGCGCCAGCCCCATGGCCGTGGAGGCCAGCGCGATGATGGCGGCCACCGACAGGTCGATCTCGCCGGCGATGATGAGCAGCGCCATGGCCATGGCGATCATCGCTTTTTCGGTGAAGTTGAAGGTGGCGTCCGACAGGTTCCAGGCATTGAGGAAATATGGCGAGGAGAGCGCGTTGACGACGAAAACGAACACCGCCACGGCGACGAGCAGCGTCTCCCAGCTTTTCAGGAGCGACGTCCAGCGGCTTTCCAGCCGGTCGGGGATGAAGCGTTGGGTCGTCTCGCTCATGTTGCCGCCTCGCGGTTGCGCAGGATGAGCCGGCCCTGCCGCCGTTCGGCGCGGGCATTGAAGGCGACGGCCAGGATGATGGCGCTGCCCGAGATGGCGAGCTGCCAGAAGGGCGAGATGTCGATGACGGGCAGCGCGTTCTTGACGACGCCGAAGAACAGCGCGCCGAGCACCGCGCCCCCCACCGAGCCGATGCCACCGGCAATGGAGATGCCGCCGATGACACAGGCTGCGATGATGTCGAGCTCGAAACCGCCGGCGATGTCCACATAGGCGACCGCATAGCGCGATACCCACAGATAGCCCGACAGGCCCGCCAGCGCCCCGGCCAGGGTGAAGGCGAGAAAGCGTGTGCGCCCGACATCGATGCCGGTGTAGACGGCGGCGGTGGGATTGCCGCCTACCGCATAGAAGGCGCGGCCGAGCGGCGTGCGCGTGATGAACAGCGCCATGAGAGCGATGGCGGCCAACGCGATCCAGGAGAGCATCGGCAGGCCGAGAAGAGGCGCGCGCGGCAGGGCCTTGAAGGCGGCGCTCATCTGGTGCGCGTTCACCCATTCGCCGCCGGAGATCACGAAGATGATGCCGCGGAAGATGGTCAGCGTGCCGAGCGTGACCACGATGGGCGGGATCTCCACCTTCCATACCAGAATGCCGTTGAAAGCGCCAAGAAGGGCGCCGACGCCAATGCCGAAGAGAATGAGAAGCGGAATGGGAATGCCCGGCACGGTCGCGTTGAGCATGGCCACCACCATGCCGCAAAGGGCCAGATTGGCAGCCATCGAGAGATCGATGCAGCGGGTGAGGATCACCATCATCTGGCCGAGCGCCAGGATGATGAGGATGGCCGTGTCGTTGAAGACATTGGCGAGATTGGCCGGACGCACGAAGCCGGGAAAGCGCCATGCGATGGCGGCAAGCAGCACCAGAATCGCGGCGGCCAGAAGAATCTCGCGGGATTTGAGGAGCCTCATCATGTCTCTCATGGCCCTTGAAGGGGGGCGGGGGTGGAAGCATCCGGCATGGGGGGCATTTCCCCTGCAATGCCAGCGGCGGCACGCACCAGGGTTTCGGCGTCCAGCCCCTCGCGTGCGAATTCGGCGGCGATGCGCCCTTCGCGCATGACGATCACGCGGTCGGACATGCCCAGGATCTCGGGGATCTCGGAGGAGACCATGATGATGCTGAGTCCGGCCGCAACCAGCTCGCTCATGAAGGCGTGCACCGCCGCCTTGGAGCCGATGTCGATGCCCTTGGTGGGCTCGTCGAGGATGATGACCTTGGGTGCGGTGGCGAGCCACTTGGCGATGACCACCTTCTGCTGGTTTCCGCCCGAGAGGGTGCCCACATCCTGGTCGAGGCTCGCGGCGCGAAGATCCAGGCGTGAGGTGTATTCGCGGGCGAGCTTGAACTCCTCCGCCAGGCGCAGGAAACCGTGGCGCGTGGTGCGCGACAGCGAAGGCAGGGTGACGTTCTGAAAGATCGGCAGCCCGGCAATCGCCCCCTGCCTGCCGCGTTCCTCCGGCACATAGACGATGCCGCGGCGGATTGCCTCGGCCGGGCTGCGGATGACCGCCACCTCGCCGTCGATCCTCACGGCTCCCCGCGATGGCTTTGTGATGCCGAACAGCGCCTGCATCAGTTCGCTGCGCCCGGCACCGACAAGGCCGTAGAAGCCGAGGATTTCCCCGCGGCGAAGCTCAAAGCCGATGTCGGCGAACTCGGTTGGGTGGCTGTAACCGGAAACGGTGAGCACGGCGGGGCCGATCTCTGCCTTTCGTTTGGGGAAGATCTGGCCCACCGGGCGGCCTACCATGAGGCGCACCAGCGCATCGTGGTTGGTTTTGGAGATCAGTCCGGCGCCCACGCATTCGCCGTCGCGGAAGACGGTGTAGCGGTCGGCGATGCGGAAGATCTCGTCGAACTTGTGGGAGATGAAGAGGATTGCCTTGCCTTCCGCCTTGAGGCGCTCGATGAGCTCGTAGAGTTCCTCGATTTCCTTGTGGGAGAGGGCGGCGGTGGGCTCGTCCATGATGACGATGCGCGCATCGACCGACAGTGCCCGTGCAATGGCCACCAGGTGCTTGCTGGCAATACCGAGGTCGCGCAGTCGCGCCTGCGGGTCGATGGCCGCGCCGATGCGCTCCAGCACGGTGCCGGCCTCGCGGTTCATGCGTGCCCGGTCGATGAGGCCCAGGCGGGTGCGCGGTGCGTGGCCGAGGAAAATGTTCTCCGCTACGGAAAGTTCGTCGAACAGCACCGTTTCCTGGTGAATAGCGGTGATGCCCGCGCGATGGGCGTCATAGGCAGTGGCAAAGAAAACCTCTCTCCCGCCCAGCCGGATCGTGCCCTCATCCGGCTGATAGATGCCGGTGAGGATCTTCACCAACGTCGATTTTCCGGCACCGTTCTCGCCGATGAGGGCCGTGACCGTGCCGGGATAGAGCTCCAGCGAGACGTCGGAAAGCGCGCGCACGCCGGGAAAGCTCTTGCAGATGCCGGCAAGCGTCAGCACCAGCTGTCCGCTCGGGGCCTGCGGCGTATCCGCGTTTTCTGTCCTGGCTTTCTGGAGCATGGGAAGCGGCTCTGCCACGATTGCCTGACTGCTCTTCTGCGACGGGCGGCCCTCCCTTTCGGCGCCGGAGCACCGGGAGGACCGCTCCTGCCCTCGCCGAACGTCTCAGAAGATATCCTTGAACCTGTCGATGTTCGAGGCATCGTAGACGAAGGGCTCGGCCATCGCGCCCTCGCGGTTCTCGTCGAGCGTGACGGTGCCGACGCGCCCCATGTCGATCTCGGCGCCCGGCTCGGCGGTCGCCTGGCCCGTGGCCAGATTATAGGCGATCATGGTAGCGGCATAGCCGAGATCGATCGGGTTCCAGATGGCGAAGCTCTTGGACGCGCCGGATTTCACATGGCCAGCCATTTCGGAGGGCAGGCCAAGTCCGGTGACATTGATCTCGCCGATCTTGCCGGCGTCAGTCACCGCCTGGGCTGCTGCCACGATGCCCACCGAGGTGGGGGCGATGATGGCCTTGAGATTCGGATAGCTCTGGATGAGACCTTGGGCTTCGCGGTACGACTTGTCGGCAAGATCATCGCCATAGACGGTGGTGACCAGGTTCACGCCCGGATAGTCGGGCAGCACCTTCTTCATCTCGGCGATCCAGTTGTTCTGGTTGGTGTGGGTGGCCGAGGCTGAGAGAATGGCCACGTCACCACCGCCTTCCGGCAAATGGTCCGCTGCCATTTTCACGCACATCTCTCCAATGAGCTGGTTCGAGGAGGGGTTGAGGTGCATCTGCCGGCCTTCCGGCGCGACACCCGAATCCCAGGAGATGACGGTGATGCCGCGGTCCATGGCCCGCTTGAGCGTCGGCACCAGCGCATCGGTATCGTTGGCCGAGACGGCGATGGCGTCGACATTTTGGGCGATCAGGGAATTGATGACCTCGATCTGGCCTTCGGCGGTGGTGTCTGTCGGCCCGGTATAGATGACCTCGACATTGCCCAGCTCCTTCGCCGCCTCCTGAGCGCCTTCGTGGGCGGCCTCGAAGAAGCCGATGCCGAGCGCCTTGACGACGAGCGCGATGCGCACATTGTCCTGCGCTTGCGCCTGGGCTGCGGCGAGGGTGAAGGCGGCGGTGGCCGCCGCTGCCAGAAGTTTCCTTGCAATGCTCATCGTTTCCTCCCTTGAGCGTTTGCGTCGTCGTCCCCGCCGGCTCACGCAGGCAGGGAAGTCTCCTCTCGGGCCTGGCCGGGGCTGCTGGCCACGATCAGGCGCACGCCCGCCGCCTCCAGCATCTTCGCTTCCCGATCGGTCACGCCCTCGTCGGTAATCACCGTGGCGATGCGCTCCAGCCGGCACAGGATGAGGCTTGAGCGCTGGCGGAACTTGCTGGAATCGGCCAGCACCACCAGCTCCTCGGCCTGATTGATCAGCTTCTGCTCGGCCTGGATCAGCAGGGGATCGCCTTCCATCAGGCCGAGGGGGCCGAGACCGCGGGCGCCCATGAACATGCGCCGCGCGTAGAAATTGGCCGTCACGTCGTTGTCGAACGGCGAGAGCACGATGTTCTGCTCGCGATAGACAGTGCCGCCGGGCAGAACCACCGTGTTCTTCGAATGCTTCAGAAGGTGCTCGGCGATGACAAAGGAATTGGTGAGGATGGGCATCCGCCGGCTGGCAAGGAAATGCACCATCTGGAAGGTGGTGGTGCCGCCATTGATGATGATCGGCTCGCCGTCGCTGCACAGTGCCACGGCCTCGCGCGCAATGGCCCGCTTCTTGTCAGCGTTGAGCGCCTCGTTGACCTTGAACGGCCTGCCGGCAAGCCCGATGAACTGCGGCGGTGTCATGGCCTCAGCCCCGCCGCGCACGCGCCTCAGCTTCTGCTGCATGTGCAGGGCGGCGATGTCACGCCGAATCGTGGCCTCCGAGGCGCCGGTCAGGTCCACCATTTCCTGCACGGTGACGACAGGCTTTTCCTGAACGGCTGACAGGATGATGCGATGGCGCTCTTTCTCGTGCATGGGTCCTCCCTCGATCGCGAATTAACGCATCGGAATCGCGCAGTGTCAATCATATTCCGTCAAAATCTTTATTGTTGCAGCGCAATATGATCGAAATTGAGTGATATTGATTGACAGAGGGAGGGCCTTTTGCCACTTTTGAACCATGCCAGATGCACCCGGCGGTGCAGCGAGGGAGGACTTCCATGCTTGAAACACGCGGTGGAACACGGCTCGCCGATCTTTGGGATGAGACGAGGGCCGCCACCATGAGCGAGCCGGAGCGCCTGCTTTATCGCTCCAACCTTCTGGGCTCGGACAAGCGCATCACAAATTATGGGGGCGGCAACACCTCGGCCAAAGTGACGCAGGCCGATCCGTTCACGGGTGAACCGGTGGAGGTCCTGTGGGTCAAGGGCTCGGGCGGCGATGTCGGAACCATCAAACTTGACGGCTTCGCCACGCTTTACATGGACAAGCTGCACGGGCTGAAGAAGCTTTATCGCGGCGTTGACCATGAGGACGAGATGGTGGGGTATCTGCCCCACTGCACTTTCAACCTCAATCCGCGTGCCGCCTCCATCGACACGCCGCTTCATGCCTATGTTCCATACCGGCATGTTGACCATATGCACCCGGATGCGGTGATCGCCATTGCGGCGGCGCAAAACAGCAAGACGCTGACGGAGACGATCTATGGCGGCGAGATCGGCTGGCTGCCTTGGAAACGGCCAGGCTTCGAGCTCGGCCTCTGGTTGGAGGCGTTCTGCCGCGATAACCCGGACGCCAAGGGCGTGGTGCTGGCTGGTCATGGGCTCTTTACATGGGGCGACACGGCACGCGAATGCTACGAGACCACCATCCGTATCATCAACCGCGCCATCGCGTGGTTCGAGGAGGAGGCGGCGGACAAGCCTGCTTTTGGCGGTGCTGTGCGGCCCGTTCTGGGCCCTGAGGAGCGGCGCCGGGTGGCCGAACGGCTGATGCCGGCGATCCGCGGCCTGATTTCCGATGCGCAGCGCAAGGTCGGCCATTTCGACGACAGCGAAGCGGTGCTCGAGTTCACGGCCGGGCGGGATATGGAGACGCTTGCAGCACTGGGCACGAGTTGCCCGGACCATTTTCTGCGCACCAAGCGAACGCCGCTCGTGGTCGATTTCGATCCGGCCCGGCCCGACCTCGACAGAACGCTCGGGAGCCTGCCGGCCGCCATCGCGGCATATCGCGAGGAGCACGCTGCCTATTACGAGCGGTGCAAGCGGCCTGACAGCCCGCCCATGCGCGATCCCAATGCGGTGGTATATCTGGTGCCGGGCGTGGGAATGATTACCTTTGCCAAGGACAAGGCGACGGCCCGCGTTTCGGCCGAGTTCTATGTTAACGCGATCAACGTGATGCGCGGGGCCTCCAGCGTCTCCAGCTATGTGGGCTTGGCCGAGCAGGAAGCGTTCGACATCGAGTACTGGGTGCTGGAGGAGGCGAAGCTTCAGCGCCTGCCAAGGCCCCGGCCGCTGGCCGGAAAGATTGCGCTGATCACCGGCGGAGCAGGGGGCATTGGCAAGGCCACGGCCGAGCGCCTTCTCCAGGATGGCGCCTGTGTCGTGCTGGCCGACATCGACGAAAAGGCGCTTGCCCTGGCGGAGGAGGAGTTGGCCGGTCGGTATACGGCCGACTGTGTGCGCCGCGTCAGACTGGACGTGACGGCGGAGGACGAGGCCGCCGCCGCCTTTGCCCATGCGGTACGCGAATATGGCGGGCTCGACATTTTGGTCTCAAATGCCGGCATCTCCTCGGCAGCACCCGTGGACGAGACCGATCTTTCCACATGGAATCGCAACATGGATATTCTTTCCACCGGATATTTCCTGGTGGCGCGGGAGGCCTTCCGTCTGATGAAGCGTCAGGGCACTGGCGGCGAGATCGTCTTCGTTGCCTCAAAGAACGGTCTTGCGGCCTCGCCCAACGCCGCCGCCTATTGCACGGCCAAGGCTGCCGAGATCCATCTGGCCCGCTGCCTGGCGCTGGAAGGGGCGGAATTCGGCATCCGCGTGAACACGGTGAACCCGGACGCGGTGCTGCGCGGATCGCGCATCTGGTCGGGTGCCTGGCGCGAGCAGCGCGCCGCTGCCTACAACATGCGCCCGGACGAACTGGAGGAGCACTATCGCAAGCGCTCGCTTCTGAAGCTCAGCGTGTATCCCGAGGATGTGGCCGAGGCGATCTATTTCTTCGTCTCCGACATGTCGGCCAAGTCGACTGGAAACATTCTCAACGTCGATGCCGGCAACGCGCAGAGTTTCACGCGCTAAAGCCGCTCACCGGAAAGCAGGGAGGAGGCCATGAGCGAACAACCGATCGACACCGATCTCGTCGCGCGCGAGAATGCAGCCCGACAATCGGCACTCGAACGGGATTACGAGGCGCTCGGCGAACAGCTCGACCGCCGCGGCATCCCCATTGATGCCATCCGCGACAAGGTGGCTGCCTTCGCCGTTGCCATTCCCTCCTGGGGTGTAGGTACGGGCGGAACACGCTTTGCCCGTTTCCCCGGCCCTGGCGAGCCTCGGGACATCTTCGACAAGATCGAGGACTGCGCGGTGATCCACCAACTGACCCGCGCCACGCCAACCATTTCGCTCCACATTCCATGGGACAGGGCTGAACCGGCCCTGCTCAAGGAGGCAGCGGCGCGCCGTGGCCTGGCCTTCGATGCCATGAACTCCAACACCTTCCAGGACCACCCCGGCCAGCACCACTCCTACAAGTTCGGTTCGCTCTCGCACACAGACGCCGCCACGCGCGCCCAAGCGGTGGAGCATAATCTGGAATGCATCGAGATCGGCAGGGCCATAGGCTCCAAGGCGTTGACGGTGTGGATCGGCGATGGCTCCAACTTTCCGGGGCAGAGCGACTTTGCCCGCGCCTTCGAGCGCTATCTGGACTCGATGAAACAGATCTACGCGGCGCTGCCGGAAGACTGGCGTCTTTTCACCGAGCACAAGATATACGAGCCGGCCTTCTATTCCACCGTCGTGCAGGACTGGGGCACCAACTACCTGATCGCACGGGAACTGGGGGAGAAGGCTTTCTGCCTGGTCGATCTTGGCCACCACGCGCCGAATGTGAACATCGAGATGATCGTCTCGCGCCTGATCCAGTTCGGCAAGCTTGGTGGCTTCCACTTCAACGATTCGAAATATGGCGACGACGATCTGGATGCCGGCGTCATCGACCCCTATCGGCTGTTCCTCATCTTCAACGAGCTGGTGGCGGCGGAGCGGCGGGCTGTTCCGGGCTTTGCGCCCGCCCACATGCTCGACCAGAGCCACAATGTCACCGATCCCATCGAGAGCCTGATGCTCTCGGCGGTGGAGGTGACACGCGCCTATGCCCAGGCGCTGCTGGTGGACCGCACGGCGCTTGACGCCTTTCAGGAAGAAAACGACGCGTTGATGGCGAGCGAGACTCTGAAGACTGCCTTCCGCACCGATGTCGGGCCGGTTCTCGCCATGGCGCGGCTGCGGTCGGGCGGCGCCGTAGATCCGGTAGCCGCGTATCGCGCCAGCGGCTATCGCCGGAAGGTGGCGGACGAGCGTCCGGCAGCTCGCGGCACGGGCGGCGGCATCGTATAGGCGTCGCGGCGCTCGGTCACGAAAGCCTGCACGGCATAGAGCCGGCCGCCGGCCGCGGCGATGCCGAAGCCGAAATCCTGAAGCCGGGGATCGAGAATGTTGCGGCGGTGGCCCGGACTTTCCATCCATCGGGCATGGAAGGTGCGAAGCTGCTCGCGCGGTATCTGGCAGGCGATGCAGCTTGCGATGTTCTCCGCCACGATGGCCCACAGTCCGCCACCATGGGCGCGGTATCGGTCGGCCACATCGCGGCCTTCCGGCGAGCGATGGTCGTAGAAGTCGCGCCGCGCCATGTCCTCGGCATGGGCCTGGGCGGCGGCGGTGATGGGGGCGGTCGCGCGCAGCGCGGGCAGGCCGTGGCGGGCGCGCTCCCCGTTGACAAGGGCAAGGGCGCTCCTGCGCAGGGATTGCAGGTCGCCGACCGGCTCCAGCGGCCTGTCGGGGCGCGCGGCAGCGCAGGCCGTGCAGGCGATGACGAGCAGCATCAGGCACGCCGCCCGTCCCGGGCCGGCTATGGCGGTCCATCGAATCATGGAGGTCTGGCTAGCACGCGATTGTGGCCGCGCCAGCCCCTTGCGTCAGCAGGCGGTGTTGAAGCGTTCCACGCAGGTGGCCAGCACCTCGTCACCGGGGCGCTTCCACCAGTCGTCGCGCGAGAAGATCTCCACTTCCTGCGGACCGTGGAAGCCTGCCTCCTCGATCATGCGACGAATGGCGGGCAGGTCGATCACCCCGTCGCCCATCATGCCGCGGTCCAGAAGAAGGTCCCTGGTGGGCACCAGCCAGTCGCAGATATGGTGAGCGAGAATGGCGCCCATCTGCCCGGCGCGGGCGATCTGAGTGGCAAGCTCGGGATCCCACCAGACGTGGTAGACGTCGATGGCCACGCCGATTCCCTCGCCCAGTTCCACGCACAGATCGAGCGCCTGGGAAAGCGTGTTCACGCAGGCCCGGTCGGCGGCATACATGGGATGCAGCGGTTCGATGGCCAGGGGCATTCCAACGGAGCGGGCATGCGGCAGGATGGCGGCCAGACCCTCGGCCACCTGGCGGCGGGCCTCCGGCATGTCCTTCGAGGAACCGGGAAGTCCTCCCACCACCAGCACCAGGCAGTCGGCGTTGAGAGCCTTGGCCTCGTCGATGGCCCGCCTGTTGTCGTCGATATTGGCCTGCCTGCCGGCTGCGTCCTGCGCAGGAAACATGCCGCCGCGGCACAGCCCCGTCACCCTCAGCCCGTTTGCCTCGACGATGCGTGCAGCCTCCTTGAGCCCGATCGCTTCCACCTGGTCGCGCCAGGGGGCAATGGCCGTGATCCCGTGGCGCAGGCAACCCTCCACCGCCTCGGCGAAGCCCCAGCTTCCGCGCGTGGTGGCGAGATTGATCGACAGGCGGCCTTCAAGGCTCATGGCTTGGTTCCTTCCTCAGAACAGGGGCTGCATGGCGGACCAGTCGGGTTCGACCGCCGAGCCGAGGCCGGGCGCGGCTGCGATGGAGGCAAGCGACAGGCTGCCCTCGCGGATCGCAAGGCGTGCCCGCCCGCCGACGTTTCGATAGAGATCGCCATGGGCGGCGAGATAGGCGCGCATCTCCTCGGCCGGCGCGCCGGCCATGCCGTCGACGAAATGGTGGCCGTTGCGTTCGACATGTTCGGCGCCGATCAAGCCAGCCAGCACGAGGTCCTGCTGGATGGCGATGCCGGCCTGGGTGGTCAGGTCTTCCGCCGACATAAAGCAGTGAGCTTCACCGGCCTGCCCGTTCCACCGTGCCACGCGCGCTCGGTTGAGAAGCGCGCGGTAGAAGCCCTTGCAGGATTTCGAGGAGATGCCGGTGTAGCCAAGGCGCCTTGCGACGACGAAGGCTTCCATATCGGCGTCGGACTCGTCGATTTCCACGGCAATGCGGGCGGCAAGGCGGGTGACGGGGCGGGCAAGCGCCCGGGCGCGCGCGATGGGCTGTTCCAGAAACAGGATGCGCTCGCGCAGGCGGGCAAGAGCCGGCTCGGCCTCGATGGCATCGAGCAGTTCCAGCACATGCGCCTCGTCCTCATACTGCTCGTTGCCATCGAGCGTCGCCCGGTAGTCGGGCTGAAGTCGGTCGAGCACGGCGGCGATGCGGGTGAGTCGTGCGACATCCTTCTTCACGTCGCCGGCAATCTTCAGTTTGAATAAGCGGTGCCCATAGGCGGCGATCGCATCCTCCAGCGTTTCCGGCAGGCCGTCGTCGAGGCGGGAGGCGCTTTCATCCGCGCTCAGCGCATCGCCGAGACCCACCGTGTGCCGCACGGCAAGACTGGCGGGCAGCGTCAGGCCGGCGAGGAAGCTGTCAAGGTCGAAGCCTGCCAGATCCGGCGCCGTGGTGGTGTCGATGCCAAGCCTGTTCCCGTTCACGAGCCTTTGCGCCGGAACCCCCTCCAGCCGCGCGAGCGCGTCGATGACCGCGCGGTCGACGAGGGCGAGGCCGAAGGAGGCGATCAGCCCGTTGAGGCCCGCCTGCGCGCAGGCGGTGCGATGAGCGGGTTCGACGCCCGCATGGAGCGCGAAGGCGCTGCCGGAGCCGGCAGCCATCATGGCCTGCGCGGCCATCCGCAGGGCGGTCCTGAGCTGTTGGGTGTTCTCTTCGGGCGAAAGGCCGGGGTCCTTGTCGAACCATTTCGGCATCATCATTTCCGCCGACCAGCCGATGGCCTCGCGGCCCGTCTCGTCGGCGATCCGCACGCGCAGGAACGCCTGCGCGGCCGCCTTCACCTCGGCGGCACCGAAGCGGAAGGCGAAGCGGAACGGCACCTGCCGCTCGAAAGCGGCGGCCTCGACGATGCTTATACGGGGGAGCGATGCCATCGCTCAGGACTGGGGCACGCCGCGCACGGCCATCACCTGGCGCATGCGCGCTTCCGCAAGCTCCGGGTCGATGAGCACGCGCGCCTCGTCCGCCAGCCGGAAGAGGTCCGCCAGATGCAGGGTGGAGCGCGCCGATTCCTGACCGCCGATCATGGTGAAGTGATCCTGCAACCCGTTCAGATAGGCGAGGAAGACGACGCCGGTCTTGTAGAAGCGTGTCGGCGCCTTGAAGATGTGGCGCGACAGCGGCACCGTCGGGGCGAGCAGCTCGAAGAACCTTTTTTCATCGCCTGCACCAAGGGCGGCAAGCGCGGCGGACGCCGCAGGCGCGATGGCATCGAAGATGCCGAGCAGGGCGTCGGAATGGCCTTCGCTGTCTCCGGCAATAAGCTCGGCATAGTTGAAGTCGTCGCCCGTATACATGCGCACGCCTTTGGCCAGGCGGCGGCGCATGACGATTTCCTTCTCCTTGGAGAGGAGCGAGATCTTGATGCCGTCCACCTTGTCGGCATGGGCGGCGATGATGTCGAGTGCCACCTCCATGGCGTCCATGTGGTCGGGCCGGCCCCAATATCCCTCAAGCGCGGGGTCGAACATTTCGCCGAGCCAATGGATGATCACCGGCTCCTTCACGCCGGAGAGAATGCGGTCATAGACGCGCGCATAGTCGTCGGGACCCTTCGCGGCTGCCGCCAGTGCCCGGCTCGCCATCAGGATGATGCGTCCGCCATGCGCCTCGATGGCCTCGATCTGCTCCTCATAGGCCGCGATGATATGCTCGATGGTCACGTCGGGGCCGGGGGCCAGGTGATCGGTGCCGGCACCGCAGGCGATCAGTGCGCCGGGGCGGCCTTTTGCTTCCCGCAGGGCCCGGGCGATCAGCTCGCGGGCCTGCGTCCAGCCCAGGCCCATGCCGCGCTGTGCCGTGTCCATGGCTTCTGCCACGCCAAGCCCTAGGTCCCACAGATGGTGGCGGAAGGCCATCGTCCTGTCCCAGTCGATGGCCGGGGCGAGCCAGGGGTCGTTGTCGGCCAGCGTGTCGGCCACCACATGCGCGGCGGCGTAGGCGATGCGATTGAAGGAAGCGGCATCGCGCTTGCCGGCCTCGATCGGCCGGTTCTTCACCGTGTAGGTGGAGACGGAACGGTCGGCATTGGGCAGGTTGAGCATCGGTCACTCCTAGAACTGCAGGTTTGGGACGTCGAGCCATCGCCGCTCGGCCCAGGACTTGAGCCCCAGTTCGGCAAGCTGCACGCCCTTGGCACCTTCCTCAAGACCGTAGCTCCAGGGCGCATCCTCGGCCACATGGCGCAGGAACTCCTCCCACTGCACCTTGAAGCCGTTGTCGACAGGCCAGTTGTCCGGCACTTCCTCCCAATCGTCGAAGAAGTTCATGGTCTGCGGCTGGTCGGGATTCCACACGGGCTTGGGCGTGTTGACGCGGTGCTGTGTCCAGCATCTGTGGAGCCCGGCTACGGCGGAGCCCAGCGTGCCGTCCACCTGGAAGGTGACGAGATCGTCGCGGCGCACCCGCACCGCCCAGCTCGAATTGATGTGGGCGACGATGCCGCCCTCCAGCTCAAAGGTGGCGTAGGCCGCGTCATCCGCATCCGCCTTGTAGGGCTTGCCCTGCTCGTCCACGCGCTCGGGAATGTGCGTGGCACCGAGGCAGGAGACGGCCTTGACGGGTGCGAAGGTGTTGTCGAGCACGTAGCGCCAGTGGCACAGCATGTCGATGATGATGCCGCCGCCATCGGCCTTGCGATAGTTCCACGAAGGGCGCTGCGCCTTCTGCCAGTCGCCCTCGAACACCCAGTAGCCGAATTCGCCGCGCACCGAGAGAATGCGGCCGAAGAAGCCGGAGTCGCGCAGCATTCGCAGCTTCATGAGGCCCGGCAGGAACAGCTTGTCCTGCACCACGCCATGCTTGCGGCCGGAGGCGCGCGCTTTCCGGGCAATGTCGACGGCCACCGAAAGGTCGTCCGAGGTCGGCTTTTCGCAGTAGACGTGCTTTCCGGCAGCCAGTGCCTTTTCCAGAAGACCGGCGCGGATCTTGGTGGCGCCGGCGTCGAAGAAGATCTCGTCATCCGGGTTGGCAAGCGCGGCGTCGAGATCGTCGGTAAAGCGCGCCACATTGTGGCGTTTGGCGATTGCCTCCACCTTCTCCAGACTGCGGCCGACGAGAATCGGGTCGACCGTCAAGCGGTCGCCGTCGGAAAGAACTATGCCCCCCTGGTCGCGGATGGCCAAGACCGACCTGACGAGATGCTGGTTGTAGCCCATCCGCCCGGTAATCCCGTGCATGATGATGCCGATGCGCCGCTGGGCCATAAATCCTCCCTGGAAGCTTCATATTTGTAACTACCCAGTTACTTACTTGCCGGCACGGAATGTGTCAAGCAGGAGTGCTGCGCCGCCGTCGACCGGGTTGACAGGAGATTGAAAGCGGCGCGCAGTTGTGCGTGTGAGCCATCGAGGAAGACGGGGAGGCAAGGCGATGCGGATCGTGCTGTGCAACGAGGTGCTGCGGCCGATGCCGCTTGCCGCGCAGTGTGCCTTTGCCAGGCAGGCGGGGTATGATGGGCTGGAGATTGCACCCTTTACGCTGGCCGACGATCCAACCCGCCTGACGGCGGACGAGATCACGGAGTTGCGGCGCGCCATCGCCGCACAGGGTCTTGCCGTTGCCAGCCTGCACTGGCTGACCATGGCGCCTGAGGGCCTGGACCTGACCTCACTGGATGCCGAGATTGGCAGCAGGACGCGGCAGGCGCTGTTGCGGCTGGTGGACCTTGCTGCCGGGCTTGGTGCCGGTGTCATCGTGCACGGCTCGCCGGCGCAGCGGCGCTTGGGCGCACAAGCAAAGGACCAGCGGGCTGTCGCCATGGCGCATATCGAGGCAGCGGCGCGGCGCGCTGGCGAACACGGCATTGCCTATTGTCTGGAAGCCATCAATCGCCGGGAGTGCAACTTTCTGAACACGCTGGCCGAGGCAGAGGCGATGATTGCCGAGATCGGTGCGCCGGCGCTGCGGCTGATGCTGGACGTGTGCCACGCCGCGCAGGAGGAGCAGGATAGCCTCGCTGTCCTTGCTGCTCGATATTGCCGGCAGGGCAAGCTTGCCCATGTACAGCTCAACGCAGCAAACCGGCGCGGGCCGGGGCAGGGCGATCATGCGGGCGGACCGGACGCCATTGCGCCCTTGCTGCGCGCGCTGACCGAAAGCGGCTATGGGGGCGATCTGGCGGTGGAACCTTTCGATTATGTGCCGGACGGGCCAGCCTGTGCAGCGCGCGCCATCGGCTATGTGCGCGGGGTTCTGGACGGGCTTGAGAAAGATGCAGTCGATAAGAACTAACCAGTTACTTACTTCTTGACAGCCTGCCGCGCTGTCTTCACAGTTCCTTTCCACGCCGGGACCGGAGAGAGGGCCATGGCGTAACAAGGACAATTCAAGGGAGGAAAATATGGGTTCCTTGACCAAGGCCGCGTTTGGCGCGGCTGCATCCGCATTGGCGCTGTCCGCCACATCGGCGCTTGCCCAGGAATGGGAGCCGGAGCGGCCGATCAACATCATCGTGCCGTGGGGTGCGGGCGGCTCCACAGACCAAGTGACGCGTGTTACCGCACCGATCATCTCCGAGGCGCTCGGGCAGACGGTGGTGGTGGTCAATCAGCCGGGCGCATCTGGCGCCGTGGGCACGCAGGAAGTGCTGAACGCGCCGAAAGACGGCTATACCTGGACGGCCAATGCCATTGCCAACAACGCCACCTACACGGTGACGGGAATGATCCCGGACACCAGCATCGACGACTGGCACATCTATCTTTCGGTCGCCAACGTTCCTGTCGTCTCGGTGCCTGCCGACAGCCCGTTTCAGGATTTCGGTGCGTTGCTGCAGGCCTTCAAGGAGCGCGGCAGCGAGATCACGGTGGCGACGGCCGGCGTGACCTCCTCGGGCGGCATGGCGATTGCCGGTCTGGGGACCGAGGGCGATTTCGACTACCGCATGGTGACCTATGACGGCGGCGGGCCGGCCGCCATCGCCACGGCTGCCGGCGAGGCGATGGTTACCACCCAGCTCGCCGTCGAACAGGCCGAGCTGATTCGTGGCGGCCGCCTGCGCCCGCTTGCCGTCTTGAGCGACGAGGCGCTGACCATCGAAGGCGTGGATCCCATCCCGCCCATCACCGAATGGCTGCCCGACTTTCCCATCGCGCCGGACTATTTCGGCATCTTCATTCCCCGCGGTGTGCCTGATGAGGTGATCGCGACGATGGACCGCATCTGGGAAGAGAAGGTGATGAATTCCGAGGCGCTGAAGGAATATGCGCAAACCAATGGCGCCGTCTTTGCCCCTTCCTACGGCGAAGAGGCCCGCGCCCGTGCCATGCCCGTGGTGATCGAGGAGGCCTGTGCTGCCGAAGAGCGCGGCCTTGAGGTCAACGACCCCTCCACCATTGGCATTGACTGCGAGACGAAAAGCGAGATGTAGCCCGCGCAGGGGCAAGCGCCTGGCCGGCACTTGCGACGGGTGCCGGCCGGTGCCACGTGTGGGAGGCAAGCATGGACGACCCTCGGGTGCAACGCCGCATGAACCGCGCCGATCTCGTGACCGGCTGCGTGCTTGCCGGTCTGGGACTTGCGATCGTCTACGTGTCCTGGACCATGCCGCGGCTCGAAGTGCGCGGCATTCACCCCGCCACGGTGCCCGGTCTTGTTCCGGGTCTTCTGGGCCTCATCCTCGCCTTCTGCGGGGCAGCCCTTGCCATCAAGGCCTTTCGCGAAGGGCGGGGGGAAGGCGGTTGGGTCGATTTCTTTTCGCTCCTGCGCTCCGCCGAGATGGGGCGCCTTGCGGTCGTCGGGGGCTTGGCGCTCGTCTATGCGCTTCTCCTGGTGGGCCTGCTGCCGTTCTGGCTTGCCACGGCGCTTTTCGTTTTCGTCTTCATCGTCGTTTTCGAGACCTGGCTTTCGCCCAGCCCAAAACCGCTCCCGCGCTCCCTCCTCTGGGCGGGGGTTCAGGCGGTGCTGGTGGGCATCGTCGTCACGCTCGTGTTTCAAAACGGCTTTCTCGTCCGTCTGCCCTAGCCCGACAGGTTCAGTCCAATGCTTGAAGGTCTCTTGCTGCTCGGCCAAGGCATCGCCCATTTTCTCACCTGGGGAGCCCTCTTCAATCTGGCCTGGGCAAGCCTGCTTGGCATCGTCATCGGCGCCCTGCCGGGGCTGACGGCCACCATGGGCGTGGCGCTGCTTGTCACGCTCACCTACAAGATGCCGCCCGACCAGGCGATTTTGTGCCTGATGGCGCTCTATGTGGGCGCCATTTATGGCGGCAGCCGCTCGGCCATCCTGCTTGCCATCCCGGGCACACCGGCAAGCGCTGCCACCGCGCTGGACGGCTTCCCCCTGGCCCGCGCCGGCAAGGCGGGGCTGGCGATGGGGATCGCCACCACCTCCTCCGCGCTTGGCACGCTCGTGGGCATTTTCTTCCTGGCGCTGATCGCGCCGTGGCTGGCCGAGTTTGCGCTGCGTTTCGGCTCCTATGAGTTCTTCTGGCTGGCGCTCTTCGGTGTGCTCATTTCCGGGCGGCTGACGGCGATCGACAATCCGCTCAAGGGCTACATCGCGGGCATTCTGGGCCTACTTGCGGCCATGATCGGCATGGAGGGCCTGCACGCCTATCAGCGCTTCACCTTTGGTATCGGCGCGCTGGGTGGCGGGGTGGATCTGATTCCGGCCATGGTGGGTGCGTTCGGCTTTGCCGAGATCCTGAGCGTCATGAAGCAACGCTTCACCGCCGAGATGGCGACCAGCGACGACCGGGTGCTGCCGCGGCTTGCCGACATTACGCGCTACTGGCGCACCACCATCCGTTCCGGGGTGCTGGGCACCATTGCCGGCATCATTCCTGGTGTGGGCGAAGACATCGGCGCCTGGGCTTCCTATGCTGCGGCGCGCCGCAAGAGCAAGGAGGCGGACCGTTTCGGCAAGGGCTCCATCGAGGGGCTGGTGGCGGCCGAGACCGGCAACTCGGCGGTGATCCCGGGGGCCATGATTCCCACGCTCACACTAGCCCTGCCGGGCTCGGCAGCGGCGGCGGTGCTGATTGCTGCAATGTTCATCCATGGAATCCGGCCCGGCCCGCTCTTGATGACCGAAAACCCGCAGTTTCTGTATCAGATCGTCGGCATCCTGTTTCTAACCACGATCGCCATCACCATCTATGGCCTGTCGCTGACCAAGCTTCTGGTGCGCGTTCTCCTCGTCCCGCGCGAGAAGCTGATGCCGGTGGTCTATGTGTTGTGCGTGGTGGGCTCCTTCGCCATCACGCAGCGCATGTTCGACGTCTATGTGATGGTCGCCTTCGGTTTGATCGGCTTCGTGCTGCGCGAGATGCGCTATCCAATGGCGCCCCTGGTGCTCGGCATCGTTCTGGGGGAGCTTCTCGACGTCAATCTGCGCCGCGGCCTGCTGTTGTCCGACGGCGATGTAACCCCTTTCTTCACACGCCCGATCAGCGCGGTGCTCGTCACCGTCATCGCGGTGACGATCCTCATGAGCATGCCCATGGTGAGCAGACGTGTCACGCAGATCTTCAAGCGTCTTGACCCGCAGGGCCGTACCGGCTGAGGCGCGGCTGGCGGCACGCGCCCGCGATCCGGCCCGCACGCGGGCGGCGATTCTTGCTGCAGCGCGCGCCGAGTTCTCCGAACACGGACTCGAAGGGGCGCGCATCGACGCCATTGCCCGCCGGGCAGCCACCAACAAGCGCATGCTCTACCACTATTTCGGCAACAAGGAGGGGCTCTATTGCGCCGTGCTCGCCGAGGCCTATCGCGAGATCCGCCAGGGCGAGCGGGCGCTCCAGCTTGACCAGTATGACCCGGTGGAAGCGATGGCGCGGCTGGTGCGTTTCACCTTCCGGCATTTTCTGGAGTGTCCCTGGTTCATTGCGCTGTTGACCAACGAGAACCTGATGCGCGCGCGTTATCTGCGCACCTTGCCGGAAATGCACGGGCTGCATTCGCCGCTTGTCGATCAGATCAGAAAGCTCATCCGCCGTGGCGCGCAAAGCGGCATCTTCCGCGACGATGTCGATCCGGTGCAGCTCTACATCTCGATCGCCGCCCTAGGCTATTTCTACGTTTCGAACAACGCCACACTCTCGGTGATCTTCGATACCGACCTTTCAAGCAGCAGGCATGTCGCCGCGCGCGAGGCCCATGCGGTGGAGATGGTGCTCGACCATCTGCGGCTCACGGCCTGACGGCGGCAAGCACCGTCCTGACCACATGGGCTTCCCAATCGGCCAGCCGGGCGGGGTCAGCGAGATCCCGGTCGAAGATGGCCGAAAGGGTGTGCCGATTGGACAGATAGAAATATCCGAGAGCGGCGATCGTGATGTAGACGTTGATGGGGTCGATGCCGGCGCGGAAGACCCCGGCCTCGGCGCCGCGCTTCAGCACCTCCGCCAGCTCCGTGACGAAGTGGGAGTGCATCTCCATCAGTTTCCGGGAACCCTTCATATGCCGTGCCTTGTGCAGGTTCTCCGTGTTCAGAAGGCTGATGAACTCGGGATGCTCAAGAAAATAATGCCAGGTGAAGCGCGTCAGCTCGCACAGCGCCTCCTCCGGTGCCTTGTGCGCCAGGTCCAGCCCGCGCTCGGCCGAGCGGATGGCCCCGTAGGCGGCTTCCAGAACAGCGACGTAGAGGCCGGCCTTGTCGCCGAAATAATGGTAGAGCATGCGCTTGTTGGTGCCGGCGCGCTCGGCGATCATGTCGACACGGGCTCCGCCGATACCCTTTTCGGCAAATTCTGCGGTCGCGGCCTTCAGGATGGCGGCCTGCGTGCGCTCCGGGTCGCGGCTCGCCTTCTGCAGGCGGCCCGCTCGTGCCGGTTTCTCCCTGATGTCGCTGCCCAACCGAGCCCCTCCTCTTTGTGCGCGCCCACGTTATAGCCGACAGCCGGCGAAGGGCTCAATCGCGCGCATCCAAAAGGCTGCTTGACTGGCCCGGCCCCTGCGGCAGGATGAGAGCCATGTTCGGCAGGACACCGGAATTTCACGACCGCGCGGAGGCCGGGCGGCGCCTCGGCGATGCGCTGGAGCATCTGCGTGGGCAGGCGCCGGTGGTGCTCGCGCTGCCGCGCGGCGGCGTGCCGGTTGCCTTCGAGGTCGCAAGGGTGCTGCGGGCTCCGCTGGATCTGGTGATGGTGCGCAAGCTGGGGGCGCCGGGACAGCCGGAATTCGGCATCGGCGCCGTGGTGAATGGCGATGATCCGCAGCTTGTGCTCAATGACGAAGCCATGGAGATGGTCAACCCACCGCCGGGCTATGTCGAGGCCGAGATGCAGCGGCAGCTTCTGGAAATCGACAGGCGGCGCCGGTCGTATCTTGCCGGCCGCGCGCCGATACCGCTTGCCGGGCGCACGACCATTCTGGTGGACGATGGCATAGCCACCGGCGGCACGGTGCGCGCAGCACTGAAGGCGCTGCGCCTCGCCGGGGCGGGGCGTGTCGTGCTGGCTGTTCCCGTTGCGGCACCCGATACACTCAAGGTTCTGCAAAGGGAGGCTGACGAGGTGATCTGCCTTGCGGCGCCAGAGAGCTTCCGCGCCGTCGGCCTGCATTACGAGAACTTCGATCAGACGGAGGATGCACAGGTGGTGCGGCTTCTCGATGAAGCGCGCCAGTGGCTGCCGCGCGCGTGAGAGCGTTCGGCCGCGCAATCGCCAATGCTCGATGACATGGTACCGGGTCAGCCCAAGGCGGCTGTGGACGAGCGCAAAGGCATCAAAGGCAACACGGATCGGCCCGACCGGATGCATGGCGACGGGCCTGGCGCCTTAGAAGAAGATCATGCGCGGCATGAAGCGCCGGACCGGCCGCAGCCCGCGCCCTTCCATCGCTGCACCGAGCGCCCGGTGGAGGCCGTCGGCCGCTCTCGTCAGGTGGTCCAGCCGCCGTCGATGGCATAGGCCTGGCCGGTGGTGTAGGTGGCGCCGGCCAGATGCACGGCAAGATCGGCAATCTCTTCCGGCGTGCCGAGCCGTCCCATGGGCTGGCGGGCGATGAAGGCCTTGCGGGCTGCCTCATAGTCGCCGGTGGCCTTCAGCCGCTCCTGAAGCGAAGGGCTTTCGACCGTGCCGGGGCAGATGGCATTGCAGCGCACGCCCTGGGCAACATAGTCGGCGGCCACGGCCTTGGTCAGGCCGATGACAGCGGCCTTGGTGATGCCGTAGGCACAGCGGTTGGGAACGCCTTTCACGCTGGAGGCGACCGACGCCATGTTGATGATGGCGCCACCACCGCGCTCGATCATGCCGGGCAGCACGGCGCGAATGGTGCGCACCATCGCCTTGACGTTGAGATCGAAGGCGAAGTCGAGATCCTCGTCCTTCATCTCCAGGACGGAACCGGCATGCACCACACCGGCGCAGTTGAAGAGGATGTCGACCGCGCCGATCTCGGTCACCAGGGCCTTGATCGCCTCCTCGTCGAGCACGTCGAGCCGGCGTGCGACGATGCCCATTTGGCCATCGAGCGCCTTGAGCGTCCTTTCGTTGATGTCCGTGGCAAACACATGGGCGCCGGCTTGCGCGAAGGCCAGCGCGCTGGCGCGGCCGATGCCTTGGGCGGCGGCGGTGATGAGAGCGGTCTTCCCTGCGAGACTGGTCATGGCGGACTCCGAACGAACAGCAAACGGTAAAAAGCGAATGGAGCGTAGTGAACAGCGCGTGCGAGCGCCAAGCAAGACGCGGCCAGATCGACGGCTTCACGGGTTCCGATGACGCGTCCCCCGAAAGGCGAGCGCACCGGGCCCTGTCGGAGCGGCGGTGCAATTCTCTCATAAATGAGAAACTGATTCATAAAAGAGCATCTGCTTTGTTTGTTGGTCAAGGATCAAGCCGCTTTGCGCCCGCAAGTGCTTTGCGTATATGAAGCGAGCGCTTCATTGAAGAAGGCTTTGAAAGACAAACAGAACGAGCGCTATCGCGCCCCCGCGTTGGACAAGCGGCTTGACATCCTGGAGCTTCTGGCCGGCGTGGATGGCGGGCTCAGCCAGGCCGAGATCGCCAAGCGGCTGGGCCGCAGCCCGAACGAATTCTACCGGATGCTCGACCGCCCGGAAGCTTTCGCAACTGGCCGGTTCGGAGGTCGTGCCGGCGTCGCGCGAGGCCGAATCTGCTTGAACGCCGGCTGAGGCGTGAGAGTATGTGCGGGAGGAGCAAGGGAGGAGACCGCGCATGATCGTCGACACTCATCTGCATGTCATCGACCAGGCAGCGCTGACCTATCCGTGGCTTTCTGGCGTACCGGCGCTCAATCGCACCTTTTCCTACGAGGAATATGCACGCGACGCGAGGCGCGTGGGCATCGAGGCGGCCTTGCACATGGAAGTCGACGTGGCCGAGGCGCAGATGGAAACCGAGACGGCCTATGTGGCGGGCCTTGCCGGGCGCCGCAACAGCCTCATCGTCGGCGCCATTGCCGCCTGCCGGCCGGAAGGCGAGGGCTTTGCCGCCTATCTGGAGCGCCAGCGGGATAACCCGCTCGTCAAGGGGTTTCGCCGCGTGCTGCATGTGATGCCCGACGAGCTTTCGGAGGGCCAGCGCTTTCGCGCAAACATCAAGCGGCTTGCCGGCACCCGCTTCACCTTCGATCTGTGCGTGCTGCCGCATCAGCTTCCGAAGGCCATGGCGCTTGCCGATCTGGCGCCGGATGTGCAGTTCATTCTCGACCATTGCGGTGTGCCCGACATCAAGGGCGAAGTCTTTGAACCATGGCGAAGCCACATGGCGGAGATTGCCAGAAGGCCGAATGTTGCCGCCAAGATTTCGGGCGTCGTCGCCTACGCTGATCCTGAAAGCTGGACCTTGGAAAGCTTGCGCCCGTGGGTGGAGCACACGGTTGAATGTTTCGGCTGGGACCGGGTGGTGTGGGGCAGCGATTGGCCTGTGTGCACGCTGGGCGGCGGGTTGTCCACCTGGGTGGCGGCCACTCGGGCCCTTTTCGGAAGCTGCTCCGAGGCCGAACGGGCCAAGCTTTTCAGCGGGAACGCAAGAAAGATGTGGGCCCTCGGCTAGGTGCAGGCTTGCCTTGGTCGTTCGATCTTGCCGCCCCTGCGCCAGGTTCCGCCGGGTCTTCTCTCACGAGAAGGGTTTTCACAGAGGTGACACAAGGCGGGAGACGGATGAACGTGCCGCTTGCGCATGATGCGGTGGCGTCAGCCATCCCGGCTGCGGGATTTCTGGACAGTTTCAAGCCTGGACGCTAAAAGGCGGCAATCTTCTTCCCGTCAGGCGCGGGTTTCTCGCAAAGGCAAAAACATGAGTGGCGTCAACGACATCCGGTCGACTTTTCTCGACTTTTTCAAGAAGAACGGGCACGAGATCGTGGCCTCGGGGCCGCTTGTGCCACGCAACGACCCCACCCTCATGTTCACCAATGCCGGCATGGTGCAGTTCAAGAATGTCTTCACCGGCCTTGAGACGCGCCCCTACAAGCGCGCCGTGACCGCGCAGAAATGCGTGCGCGCCGGCGGCAAGCACAACGATCTCGACAATGTGGGCTACACCGCCCGCCATCATACCTTCTTCGAGATGCTGGGCAATTTCTCCTTCGGCGATTACTTCAAGGACGTCGCCATCGAGCTTGCCTGGACGCTCATCACCCGCGAGTTCGGCCTCGATCCCAAGCGCCTTCTCGTCACCGTCTACCATACCGACGACGAGGCGGCAGGCCATTGGCGGAAGATCGCCGGCCTGCCTGAAGACCGCATCATCCGCATTCCCACCTCCGACAATTTCTGGGCGATGGGCGATACCGGCCCGTGCGGGCCCTGCTCGGAAATCTTCTACGACCATGGGGAGGACATCCCCGGCGGTCCGCCCGGCAGCCCCGACGAGGATGGGGATCGGTTCATCGAGATCTGGAATCTTGTCTTCATGCAGTTCGAGCAGGTGACGCCTGAGGAGCGGGTCGATCTGCCGCGCCCTTCCATCGATACGGGCATGGGGCTGGAGCGCATCGCCGCCGTGCTGCAGGGCGTGCACGACAATTACGAAATCGACCTGTTCAAGGCCCTCATCCATGCCTCGGAGGAGGCGACGGGGGTAAAGGCGGAAGGCCCTCATCGCGCCAGCCACAAGGTGATCGCGGACCATCTGCGCGCGGCAAGTTTCCTCATTGCCGATGGTGTCCTGCCTTCCAATGAGGGGCGCGGCTACGTTCTGCGCCGTATCATGCGCCGGGCCATGCGCCATGCCCAGCTCCTGGGCGCGCAGGAGCCCCTGATGTGGCGCCTCGTGCCGGCGCTGGTGCGCGAGATGGGGCAGGCCTATCCCGAGCTTTCGCGCGGCGAGGCGCTGATCAGCGAGACGCTGAAGCTGGAAGAGACCCGTTTCCGCAAGACGCTGGCACGCGGGCTGCAGCTGCTCTCGGAAGCCACGGCAGGGATGGGCGCGGGCGACCGCCTGGACGGCGAGACCGCCTTCAGGCTTTATGACACCTATGGCTTTCCGCTCGATCTGACCCAGGATGCCCTGCGCCAGCGGGACATCGCCGTCGACGTCGAGGGCTTCAACGCCGCAATGGAGCGCCAGAAGGCGGAGGCGCGGGCAAGCTGGGCCGGCTCCGGCGAGGCGGCAACGGAAGCCGTCTGGTTCGCGGTCAAGGACAAGACGGGCGCCACCGATTTCCTGGGCTATGAGACGGAAGTTGCCGAAGGTGTGATCAACGCGCTGGTGAGGGACGGCGCTGCCGTGGAGGCGGCGGCCGAGGGCGAGGACGTCGCTGTCGTCACCAATCAGACGCCCTTTTATGGGGAGTCCGGCGGCCAGGTGGGCGACACCGGAACCATCGAGGGCGAAGGCTTTGCCATCGCCGTCACCGATACCCAGAAGAAGGGCGAGGGGCTGATCGTCCATTTCGGCCGTGTGACGAGGGGAACTGCGAAGGTGGGCCAGCCCGTTTCCCTGACCGTCGATCACGAGCGCCGTGCGAGGATCCGCGCCAATCACTCGGCCACCCACCTGGTGCACGAGGCGCTGCGTGAGGTGCTGGGCACCCATGTGGCGCAAAAGGGTTCGCTGGTGGCGCCCGACCGGCTGCGCTTCGACTTTTCCCATCCCAAGCCGATGACCGATGAGGAGCTTGCCGAGGTGGAGGCGCTGGCCAATGAGATCGTGCTGCAGAATGCGCCCGTCGTCACCCGCCTGATGGCTGTGGACGACGCCATCGCCGAAGGGGCCATGGCGCTGTTCGGCGAGAAATATGGGGACGAGGTGCGCGTCGTCTCGATGGGCACGGCAAGGAAGGGCGAAAAGGCGGGCAAGACCTATTCCCTGGAGCTGTGCGGCGGCACTCATGTGAAGGCGACGGGCGAGATCGGCCTCGTGCACATCGTCGATGAAGGAGCGGTCGCCGCTGGCGTACGCCGCCTGGAGGCGCTGACCGGTGTTGCGGCCCACCGCCATCTGGACGAGCAGGAGCAGCGGTTGCGGCAGGCGGCGGCCCTTCTCAAGGTCTCCCCCCAGGACGTGCCGGCGCGGCTGGAGAGCCTGGTGGAGGAGCGCCGCCGGCTGGAAAGGGAGCTTTCCGAGGCGCGCAAGAAGCTGGCCCTTGGTGGCGGTGCCGCAACCGGAAATGGCGATGGCCGGGAGGAGGTGGCCGGCGTCGGCTTCATGGGCCGGGTTGTCGAGGGAATTTCGCCGAAGGACCTGAAGCCGCTCGCCGATGCCGGAAAGAAGTCGCTGGGCTCCGGCGTGGTCGTTTTCGTCGGCACCTCCGAGGAGGGCAAGGCGAGCGTGGTGGTGGGTGTCACCGATGACCTGACCAGCCGCTTCAACGCCATCGACCTAGTGCGCGCCGCCTCCGCCGCCATTGGCGGCAAGGGCGGCGGTGGGCGGCCCGACATGGCGCAGGCCGGCGGGCCGGAGGGAGAAAAGGCGGCCCAGGCGGTGGAAGCCGTGCGCGCCGCCCTTTCGGGCTGAAAAGCGGCCTCAGCCCGTGTATCTCTCCATGGAGATGATAGCGGCAAAACGTCGCCGAACGCGGATTTGTCAGTGCTCGGGTTCTTCGGCGCGGCGGCTGTGGAGCATGGCGCGGCGCAGCTGCCAGCCGAGCAGAAGCGTCACCGCCACGGCCCCGACGAGCCAGCCGAGATTGGCAAGGAAATCGGCAAGCCCTGCGATCGAGCGGCTGAAGCCGTAGCCAAGCGCGGCATAGCCGGCGATCCAGATGCTTTCGCCCGTGACGTCCCAGAACAGGAAGCGCGGCCAGGAATAGCGGGCAATCCCGCTCGTGATGTTGATCCAGGGACCCAACGGGCTTACCAGCCATCGGCTGAAGAAGATGCCGAGGCTGCCCCAGCGGGCTGACAGCGCTTCGGCCTGGCCGAGCCCGGAGCGGCCCCAACGTTGCGGCATGAGGCGTTCAAGGGCTGCCCGACCGCCGAAGCGTCCCAGCGCATAGCCTGCCTGATCGCCTGTCACCGCGCCGGCCAGCGCCCACAGAAACAGCGCCAGGGGCGAGATGTCGCCATCCGCGGCAAGGGCGCCGGCGCTCATCAGCAGGATCGATGTCGGCAGGGGCACGCCGAACTGGCCCGCCGCCAGGACGGCAAACATGCCGGGCAGGCCGTAGACGGCGAAGAGGGCGAGCACGCTCTCGCTCACCGCTCCTCCTCCTGCCTTTGCGCGGCAGCCAGCGCCGTTTCGATTTCCGCGACAAGCACCTCGACAGGGACACCCTTGTCGCGGGCGATCTGGGCGATGCTTCTGCGGTCCCGCACCTGAAGCGGCAGGCCGAGTGCCTCTCGCAACGCGGTCGGTGAAACCTCCCAGGAGCGGGCGACATAGCCGACCGTCATCCAGGGTTCCACGGGCACCGCACGATGATTGGCCCAGTAGACGTAAAACGCGGTCGTGCGGACGGCGAGAAGGAGCGTTATTCCCGCCGCCGCGAGAAATGCGACCGTCAAAAGGCGGTGGCGCCGCCACATCAGGCCAAGGGTGCGGCGCATGGTATCCTCCCGCGCGGGGTCAAGCCTTCACGCCTCGTCTTTTGCCGCTTTGCGTGCGGCGTGTCGAGGCGCAAGACCGGGCGGGGTTTCGTTATGTCACGACATTGCCTTCTGCAGGTTCTCGTCGATCTTGTCGAGGAAGCCGGTGGTGGACAGCCAGGGCTGGTCGGGGCCGATCAGAAGCGCCAGGTCCTTGGTCATGAAGCCCGACTCCACCGTCTCGATGCAGACGCGCTCCAGCGTTTCGGCGAAGGTCTTCAGCGCCGCGTTGTTGTCGAGCTTGGCCCTGTGGGCAAGCCCGCGTGTCCAGGCAAAGATGGAGGCGATGGAATTGGTGGAGGTTTCCTCGCCGCGCTGGTGCTGGCGGTAGTGTCGGGTAACGGTGCCGTGGGCGGCCTCCGCCTCCACCGTCTTGCCGTCCGGCGTCATCAGCACCGAGGTCATGAGCCCCAGCGAGCCGAAGCCCTGGGCCACCGTGTCGGACTGGACGTCGCCATCATAGTTCTTGCAGGCCCAGACATAGCCGCCGGACCATTTGAGCGAGGCCGCCACCATGTCGTCGATGAGGCGGTGCTCGTACCAGATCTTGGCTTCCTTGAACTTTTCCTCGAACTCGCTCTCGTAGATCTCCTGGAAGATATCCTTGAAGCGGCCGTCATAGGCTTTGAGGATGGTGTTCTTGGTGGAGAGGTAGCACGGCACCTTGCGCATCAGCGCGTAGTTCATGGAGGCGCGCGCGAAGTCGCGGATCGACTCGTCGAGATTGTACATGGCCATGGCAACACCCGAACCGGGCGCGTCGAACACCTCGTGCTCGATCGTCTCGCCATCTTCGCCGACGAACCTGATCGTCAGCTTGCCCTTGCCGGGGAAGCGGAAGTCGGTGGCGCGATACTGATCGCCGAAGGCGTGGCGGCCGACGATGATGGGCTTGGTCCAGCCGGGCACGAGGCGCGGCACGTTCTTGCAGATGATGGGCTCGCGGAAGATGACGCCGCCCAGAATGTTGCGGATGGTGCCGTTGGGCGAACGGTACATGCGCTTGAGACCAAACTCCTCGACGCGCGCCTCATCCGGCGTGATGGTGGCGCATTTCACGCCGACACCGTATTTCTTGATGGCATTGGCGGCGTCCACGGTGATCTGATCGTCCGTAGCATCGCGCGACTGGATGCCGAGGTCGAAATATTTCAGCTCGATATCGAGATAGGGGTGGATCAGCTTTTCCTTGATGAACTGCCAGATGATGCGGGTCATCTCGTCGCCGTCCAGTTCAACGACGGGATTGTCCACCTTGATCTTGCCCATGAAAATGCTCCGCGCTCGGATTGCTGAGGAATTGGCCAAAGGCCCCCGCAAGGAGGTCGGCGCCCCTATAGCATCGGCGTGCGAAAGCGCAAAGCCTCGCACCGGCCGGAGGCGCGCTATTGCACGGCTGGCGGGGCAGGCCGAGCAGGTCCGCCCTTCGAGCATGCCGGCTGCCGCCAGAAGCTGCGCGCCATGGCAGATGGCCGCCGCCGGCACCGCGGCACCGAAGAAGTGTCGCACCAGCGCGATCTCCCGCCTTCTTGCCGGGGCAGACCGCGTGGAAGGTCTATCCCACGGCGGCGAGCGCCTGGAAGAGCAGCATGGTCTCGCAGTCCTCGCCGAAATCGCCGCAAATCATGAGAATCCTGCGTCCGCTCATATCAAGCCTCCCTTGGATGATGCGGCAGACAGATTGCCACGAGCCGGGCAAGGCGCGGTCTCAGCCCGCTACTGCACGCGCTTTACTGGGCGGCGGGAAGCGGCTAACAGCAGCCCATGGCAGGCACTGACAGACAACGCGAAATGCTGGCCGAAGGCCCGGCGATCATCCTGGTCGAGCCGCAGCTCGGCGAAAACATCGGCATGGTGGCGCGCGCCATGGCCAATTTCGGATTGGCCGAGCTGCGCCTTGTCAATCCGCGCGATGGCTGGCCCAACGAAAAGGCGCGGGCCGCCGCCAGCCGCGCCGATCATGTGATCGAGGCTGCAAAGGTATATGACAGCCTGGCGGGGGCGATTGCCGACCTCAATTTCGTGCAGGCCACCACGGCGCGCCCGCGCGACAATTTCAAGCCGGTCCGTGGGCCGGTGGAGGCGGCGGAGGATCTGCGCATGCGTCATCGGCACGGCCAGAGGACCGGCATCCTGTTCGGCCGCGAGCGCTGGGGACTGACCAACGAGGAGGTGGGCATGGCCGATGAGATCATCACCTACCCCGTCAATCCCGCCTTCGCCTCGCTCAACCTTGCCCAGGCCGTGCTGCTGATGGCGTATGAATGGATGAAGACCGCCCCGCAGGGCGCTGTCGAGCCCGCTGGCCCGCAACTCACCCCGGCCACGAAGCAGCATCTGGAAAGCCTGATGGGCTATCTTGACCGGGTGCTCTCGGAACGCGGCTATTTTCGCACCGAGGACAAGAAACCGAAGATGATGGACAATTTGCGCGCCCTCTTCACGCGGCCCGGATTTACGGTCGAGGAGCTCGCGGTGCTGCGCGGCGTGCTTGTTTCGCTCGAAAGGTTTTCGCCCCGTCGGCCGAAGGGCGCAGGCGGGGCGGAGACCGAGGAGCGGACCTAGGTGCGGGACGGCCCGATCCTTTTCTTCGATTCCGGTATTGGCGGCCTCTCGGTCGTCAAGGAGGCACGCGTGCTGCTGCCGGAACATGGGCACATCTATGTGGCCGACGATGCGGCCTTTCCCTATGGGGCGTGGGAAGAGGAGGCGCTCAAGAGGCGGCTTGTCGCACTATTCGGGCGGCTGATCGAGCGGTTCCGCCCGGCCATTTCGGTGATTGCCTGCAACACGGCGTCCACCCTTGCCATCGGCGCGTTGCGCGAAGCCTATCCGGGGGAGTTGTTCGTGGGCACGGTACCGGCGATCAAGCCGGCTGCCGAGCGGACGCGTTCCGGTCTCGTCTCGGTTCTGGCGACGCCGGGCACCGTCCGGCGGCAGTATACGCGCGACCTGATCAGCCAGTACGCCGCGCAGTGCCATGTGCGGCTCGTGGGCAGCGAGAATCTGGCGCGGCTTGCCGAGCAATATATGCGCGAGGGATTCGTGGACGAAGAGGCGGTGCGCGCCGAGATTGCGCCCTGTTTCGTCGAACGGGACGGAAGGCGCACGGACATCGTGGTGCTCGCCTGCACGCACTACCCCTTTCTCGTCAATCGCATGCGCAAGACCGCGCCATGGCCGGTCGACTGGATCGACACCTCGGAGGCCATTGCGCGGCGCGCCTTGACGCTGGCCAGGGCGTTGCCGCAGCCAAGCCGGGGGCAGGGGGCGGATGTCGCTCTCTTTACCTCCGGCGCCCCGCCGGCAAATCTGCGCCGTCTTGTCTCGGGTTTTGGATTCAGCGTGCTTGAGGAGGGCTGATGGCGATGCGCAAGATGGTTTCATCGGGCTCGTATCTGGAGCCGGAGATCGGCTTCAGCAGGGCCGTTCGCATCGGAAACCAGATCTCTGTGGCCGGAACCGCTCCCATCGGAGCGGATGGACGGACGGCGGCAAAGGGCGATGTCTATGGCCAAACCGTCCGCTGCCTGCAGATCATCGAACACGCGCTGGCCGAGGCCGGTGCCTCGCTGGGCGACGTGATCAGAACGCGCGTCATGCTGACCGACATCGCGGGCTGGAAGGATGCGGCAAGGGCGCATGGGGAGTTCTTTTCCGACATCCGTCCCGCCTGCACCTTCGTGGAAGTGTCCGCATTCATCGATCCGGATTGGCTGGTCGAGCTTGAAGCGGACGCCGTCCTGGGTTGAAAATGGCGGAAACGCGTTGACTTTCCCTTTCATCTCGCCTATTTGCCGCCTCAGCGCGAGGGTGAGAGCCACCTTCGCGCTTTTTTGACGTGTCCCGTGGAGACAGGCGTTGCGTGCGCCGGTCTCCTGTCAGGTCTCGCAAATGGAGGCCAGAGGAGGGCGCGTTTCCTTTGCCTGCGCTCGTTCGGGCGCGGGTGGTGTTGTCTGAAAGGGAATGCGATGAGCAAACGCCAATCCGCCAAGTACAAGCTTGACCGCCGTATGGGCGAGAATGTCTGGGGGCGCCCGAAGTCCCCGGTCAACCGTCGTGAATATGGCCCCGGCCAGCACGGCCAGCGCCGCAAGGGCAAGCTTTCCGACTTCGGCCAACAGCTTCGCGCGAAGCAGAAGCTGAAGGGCCACTACGGAGACATCTCCGAAAAGCAGTTCCGCAAGATCTATGACGAGGCCAACCGCCGCAAGGGCGAGACCACGGAGAACCTCATCGGGCTTCTCGAGTCGCGCCTCGATGCCATCGTCTATCGCGCCAAATTCGTGCCGACCATCTTTGCCGCCCGTCAGTTCGTCAATCATGGCCACGTGAAGGTGAATGGCCGCCGCGTCAACATTCCCTCCTATCGCTGCAAGCCGGGCGATGTGATCGAGGTGCGCGAGAAGTCGAAGCAGCTCGCTCTGGTGCTCGAGGCCACGCAGCTCGCCGAGCGCGATGTGCCGGACTATATCGATGTCGACCACAACAAGATGGTGGCGACCTACACCCGCGTTCCCGCGCTCGCCGATGTGCCCTACGCCGTGCACATGGAGCCGAACCTGGTGATCGAGTTCTACTCGCGCTAAGGCCGCGAAGAGGGTTCCTGAAAGGCCGCCCATGTGCGGCCTTTTTCTTTTGAGCCTGCGGGGTTATGCAGGGGCATGATGACGGTCCATCAACAGCCCGATCTGGAAGCCTCGAGCGAGACGGCAAGCCACCCGATGTTTGCCGATGCGCCGGCTTCCGTGGAGTTCAACAAGCTGCGAAAGCGTCTGCTGCGCCATGTGCGCCAGGCCATCGAAGACTTTTCCATGGTCACACCGGGCGCGCGCTGGCTGGTGGCGCTTTCGGGCGGCAAGGATTCCTACGGGCTTCTTGCCGTTCTGCTCGACCTCAAATGGCGCGGCCTTTTGCCGGTGGAGCTGATTGCCTGCAATCTCGACCAGGGGCAGCCGAACTTTCCCAAGCATGTCCTGCCGGACTATCTGGCCCGCCTCGGCGTGCCGCACCGCATCGAATATCAGGACACCTATTCGGTGGTGACGGAAAAGATTCCCGAAAGCCAGACCTACTGCTCGCTGTGTTCGCGCCTGCGCCGCGGCCATCTCTATCGCATTGCGCGCGAGGAGAGATGCCAGGCTCTCGTGCTGGGTCATCACCGGGAAGACATACTCGAAACCTTCTTCATGAACCTGTTCCATGGCGGACGGCTTGCGGCCATGCCGCCCAAGCTTCTCAACGACGAGGGCGATGTGCTGGTGCTGCGTCCGCTTGCCTATTGCGCGGAAGCGGACCTGGAGAAGCTTGCCCAGGCCATGCGGTTCCCCATCATTCCGTGCGACCTGTGTGGCAGCCAGGACGGGCTGCAGAGAAATGCCATGAAGGCCATGCTCGCCGAGATCGAGAGGCGGATGCCCGGCCGCAAGGACACGATGATCCGGGCCCTTGCCAATGCGCGGCCCTCGCATCTGCTCGACCGAAAGCTTTTCGACTTTGCGGGGCTTGAGCCTGTCTGAGTTTGGCCGCCCTGTGGCGCCGCGCACATGGGCAGCCCGTCTACTGCACGATTTCCGCCGATTTTGAAGACCCTGTAGAGGGCGGCGAAGACGAATGCCGTGCTCACACCCAGGAGCATTGCGCCGTTGAACGCCTCGAGGCTGCTCAACAGCCGCCAATTCGCATCGAGCATGATATCCCGGTAGCCGAGCGTGGTGAAGGTGACGGTCGAGAAGTAGAGCGCCGGCTCCAGCGCGTTGAACTGGCCGAGTGCCAGACGGAGCAGCGCCCAGGACCACACCTCCACCGTGTGCAGCGCCAGCAGGCTGAGCACGATGCCGATCATGAAGCGTATGGCCGCAGCGGGCGTATACCTGTTCTTCAGGCGACCGCGCAGCGGCGAGATGACGGCAACGATCCCGGCGACACGAATGGCGGTGGTTAGCCCGGTCGCGATGGTGCCGATCAGGAGTTGCACAAGCATGCCGATCGCTCCTGGCAGCCTGCTGCCGATGGTCTTTACACCGGCGGATTGACGGCGTGGAACAATCGGCCCCGTTCACCGATCAGCACCAGGATCAGCCCGGCAACGGAAACGGCGAAATAGCCGCCGGCGAGCGGCGTCAGCGTGCCATCGAACGCCTGACCGATCAACGCACCCAGAACGCCGCCGCCGAGCGTGGTGACGAAACCGAGGACGGCGGCCGCCGTGCCCGCCACATGGCCGAGCGGCTCCATGGCGATGGAGTTGAAGTTGGGTCCAATCCAGCCGAACATGAACATGGAAGCCGAAAACAGCAAGAAGAAGAGCGGGAAGGGCATGGGGCCCATGAGCGAGAGGACGAGCCACAGGGCGTTGAGGGCAATGAAGGACAGGAGCGCGCCGTGGGAAAGCCGCCGCATGCCCAGCCGACCGACGAGACGGGAGTTGGTGAAGGAGGAGAGCGCCATCAGCCCCGCCCCGACGGCAAAGAGCAGCGGAAACCAGGTGCCGAGCCCATAGATATCGACATAGATCTGCTGCGCAGAGTTGATGAAGCCGAAAAGCGCTCCAAAGATCGCCATGGCCGCGAGCATGTAGCAGAAGGCAACCCTGTTGGTGACGACATAGCCGAAACCTTCGGCCACCACGCGGACGGACAGCGCCCGGCGCATGGAGGGCGGCAGGGTTTCAGGCAGGCGCAGCCACACCCAGATGGTCACAGCGAGAGCAAGCCCGCCCATCGCCAGGAAGATCTCGGGCCAGCTTCCGAAGATCATGATGAGCTGGCCGAGGCTGGGCGCCATCACGGGAATGACCATGAAGACCATCATGACCATCGACAGCACCTCCGCCATGCGCCGGCCGCCGAACACATCGCGGATGGCCGAAACGGCGATGACGCGCGTAGCCGCCGCGCCGACGCCCTGCAGGAAGCGCAAGACAAGCAGAAGGGCGAAACTTGGCGCAAAGGCCGCCGCGATGGCGGCCACCAGGTAGAGGATGAGGCCGGTCATGAGCGGCCCGCGCCGCCCGAAGCGGTCGGAAATCGGCCCGAAAAAGAGCTGCGCGACCCCGAGCCCCACCACATAGGCGGTGATGACGAACTGGCGATGGTTCTCCTCGGCCACGCCGAGGGCGGCACCGATCTGCTGCAGGCCCGGCAGCATGATGTCGATGGCCATCGCATTGAGCGACATCAACGCAGCGGAAAGCGCGATGAACTCGGCCGTGCCGATGGATCGGAGGGGCTCTTCCCGGGCGGCGGTTTCGTCCATGATTCGTGCTCCGGCGAATGCGCGGCTTGCGCGCCTGTTTGTCCAAACGGATCCCTGTATTGCCGGCGTAGAATGCAGCCGGGCGGAGAATGTCAAAAACATGCGTCGGCCGATTGGCCGACGCACGATCGCTTTCGTTCAAATGCCTGCCGGCCCGGAAAGATCACGTGTTCCGCGATACCTGCCTCGGGCGGCAATCCTGTCCGCTCAGGCAGCGCCGCGTGCGCTCACGCCCTTCTCGGCAAAAAAGCTCTGCAGCTCGCCCGCCTGGAACATCTCGCGCACGATGTCGCAGCCGCCCACGAACTCCCCTTTGACATAGAGTTGAGGGATGGTGGGCCAGTTGGAATATTCCTTGATTCCCTGGCGCAGCTCGTCCGAGGTCAACACATTGATGCCCTTGTAGTCGACACCGAGATAGTCGAGAATCTGCACCACCTGGCCGGAAAAGCCGCATTGGGGGAAGCCGGGCGTGCCCTTCATGAAGAGCACCACGTCGTTCGACTTCACCTCATTGTCGATGAATTCGTTGATACCGCTCATCGCCTGTCCTTTCCTTGCCGGGGTCAAGGCCCGGCATTCATAAGCCGTGCTGACCATTATCTATTGCACGAACCGGCTCGGCGCAATGCGGTGGAACGGATTCCGCTCAAGATGGGCAGGGGGCGGGCCGCTGCGCAAATAAGGTAGACCCTTCCAAGCGCCTGTCGAGGAGTGTTTCCGGGCAGCCGGCAAGGCTGATTTCGCGCATTTCATGATTTTGCGATGGGCGTTGCCAATTCGGTGATCCCGATTGCCTCGATTCCCCAACAGCTCCGGCATCCGCTGCCCTTCGTGGAGGATCACCAGCCTGTCTTCGTGGCCGGACAGATAGAGCGCCGCATCGGCCGGCTTCTCGCGATCCGCCGCGTTCTCAAGGTCGACACAGACGCTCGGCCAGCGTGGTCTTGCCCACCTGGCGCCGCCGTCGTCGAAAAATTCACCGCACGCGACTCCCCTGGGCTGCACCTCCCGTCGGCCCGTGCGCCGCCGGGAGGTCTCACATGGGCGGGCCTCAAAGGCCGAAGAACCGCCGGATCGCCTGGCGCAGCTTTGCGCGTCTTTCGCCGCTTGCCGCATAGCGGCGCAGGCGCTCGGCGACGGCGGTGCCCGTCATGCGGCCGAGATAGCGGCAGTCGCAAAGCAGCCGGTGCGCATCGGAATCATTCATCTCGAAGAATGTCATGGCATCGCCAAGACCGTCGCTTTTCAAGCCTTCCTCGCGCAGCACGGGATCGTTGAAGGCGATGGTGAGCGGCGTGTTGGGTGCCCTGTAGGCCCGACGGTCGGCAGGAGAAAGATACTCGATCTGCCTCAAGGCGTTGAGCGTTCCGCTGTGGCTTTCCAGCAGGGCCGCCCACCGTTCGATGCGCTGTCTGCGCGACATGCGGGGTTCTTGCGGTGATGGATAGAGCGTTGCGGCTGCCGCAATTTCCTGCGCAGAGTGATGCTTCATGGCTTCCTCCCTAGATGGCCACTACAGCATCGCAGTTAGAGCGCGCCACCCGGCGCGACAGACCGCAACCGGGCGTCGGGCAATCACAATTTGTGTCAGTCGGGCACGCTCGTTTGCAGCGCCAGGGCGTGCAGCACGCCGCCCATATTGCCTTTCAGCGCGTCATAGACCATCTGGTGCTGCTGAACCCGGGTCTTGCCGCGGAAGCTCTCGGCCACCACTTCGGCGGCATAGTGGTCGCCATCGCCGGCAAGGTCTCGGATCGTTACCTTGGCGTCGGGAATGGCTTCCTTGATGAGGCGTTCGATGTCGCCGGCGGTCATGGCCATGATCGTGTTCTCCCCTGCGCTCCGCCCATTCGCTCTCGGGCTTCAGCCCTCCATGAAGTGCGGGAACCAGCCTTCGTGGGCTTGGCTCAGCTTCGAGATGGATATGGCACGCGCCTCGCCCAGTTTCAATTCGCTGCCACCCGTGATGCCGATGGCGACAAGCGCAACGCCCGCTTCGCGCGCCTGCCGGGCAAGCTCGTCTTCCTGCCCCGCCTCCACCGTCAGCACATAGCGCCCCTGGTCCTCGCCGAAAAAGGCGGGAATGGCCTCGCCCGGCGGAACGTCGATGCGCGCGCCGATGTCGGCGGCCATTGCCATTTCCGCCAGCGCGACTGCCAGGCCGCCATCGGAGCAGTCGTGGACTGCGGTGACGAGACCGGCGCGAATCGCCCGCCGCACGAAGTCGCCGACGCGCTTCTCGTGGGCCAGGTCCACGGGCGGGGGAGCGCCTTCGGCACGTCCCAGAATGTCGCGCAGATAGACGGACTGGCCGAGATGCGAGCCCCAGCCGGCCGGCGCTCCGGCGAGAAGAATGGTCTCTTGCGGCCGCGCAAAGGCAATCCGCGCCATCTTCGACCAATCGGGAATGAGACCGACACCGGCAATGGTCGGGGTCGGAGGGATCGGCTCGCCGAGGGTTTCATTGTAAAGCGAGACATTCCCGGACACGATGGGAAAGGAAAGCGCCCGGCAGGCCTCGCCTATACCCTGCACGGCGCGCACGAAAGCGCCCATGATCTCCGGTCGCTCGGGATTGCCGAAATTCAGATTGTCGGTCGCAGCCAGCGGCTCGGCCCCCGTCGCCGTCAGGTTGCGCCAGCATTCCGCCACCGCCTGCTTGCCGCCTTCGAAGGGATCGGCCGCGCAGTAGCGCGGCGTCACGTCGGAAGAGAAGGCAAGCGCCTTGGTGGGGTGGTCCTCCACCCGCACCACGCCGGCATCGCCGCCGGGGATCTGCAGGCTGTTGCCCTGGATCAGCGTGTCATACTGCTCCCACACCCAGCGGCGGGAGGAAAGATCGGGCGAACCGACAAGCTGCACCAGAGCATCGGCCACATCGGCCTTCGGCACCTCGCCGAGCGGGGCAGGGGCTGCGGGTTCGACCCAGGGGCGATCATATTCCGGCGCCTCGTCGCCCAGCTCCTTGATGGGAAGGTTGGCGACCTCCTCGCCCTGGTGGATGACACGGAAGCGCTTATCGTCGGTGGTGCGCCCGACGATGGCGAAATCAAGCCCCCACTTGGCAAAGATCGCCTCGGCCTCGGCCTCCTTTTCCGGGCGGAGCACCATGAGCATGCGCTCCTGGCTTTCCGAGAGCATCATCTCGTAGGCCGACATGCGCTCCTCGCGCACTGGCACCTTGTCGAGATCGAGTTCGATGCCGAGGTCGCCCTTGGCGCCCATTTCGACGGCCGAGCAGGTGAGCCCCGCCGCCCCCATGTCCTGGATGGCGATGACGGCCCCGGTCGCCATGAGTTCGAGGCAGGCTTCGAGCAGACATTTCTCGGTGAACGGATCGCCCACCTGCACGGTCGGGCGTTTCTCGTCGATGTCGGCGTCGAATTCGGCGGAGGCCATGGTCGCCCCGCCGACGCCATCGCGTCCCGTCTTGGCGCCGAGATAGACGACCGGCAGGCCCACGCCCTGCGCCTTGGAATAGAAAATGGCCTCGGTGCGCGCGATGCCGGCGGCAAAGGCGTTGACGAGGATGTTGCCGTTGTAGCGGGGATCGAAATTGACCTCGCCGCCCACCGTGGGCACACCGAAGGAGTTGCCATAGCCGCCAATGCCGGCCACCACGCCGGCCACCAGATGCCGCGTCTTGGGATGGTCCGGGGCGCCGAAGCGCAGCGCGTTCATGGCGGCGACGGGCCTTGCGCCCATGGTGAAGACGTCGCGCAGGATCCCGCCCACCCCGGTGGCCGCACCCTGATAGGGCTCGATATAGGAGGGGTGGTTGTGGCTCTCCATCTTGAAGACCACGCACTGGCCGTCCCCGATGTCCACCACACCGGCGTTCTCCCCCGGACCCTGGATGACGCGCGGGCCGGAGGTGGGCAGCGTCCTCAGCCATTTCTTCGAGCTCTTGTAGGAACAATGTTCGTTCCACATGGCCGAGAAGATGCCAAGCTCGGTGAAGGTCGGCTCACGGCCGATCAGCGCAATGATGCGCTGATATTCCTCGGGCTTGAGCCCATGGGCGGCCACGAGCTCGTCGGTGATGGGAATCGTGTTGGGAATGGTCATGTGCGGCTGTCGGTTGGCAAAGGCTCAGGCCGGCTCATAGCGCACCTTGCGCCCTGTTGCACCGCCCTTGTGCGAAAAATCGGGGAAAGCCGCAAGACGCGAAAGCCTCAGTCGAGGCTGTCATAGCCCGCCTCGCCATGATCGAGAAGCCGGCGGACGATGCCCAGCCCGCGCGCCGTTTCCTCGCGGTTGGGTGGGGCGGACGTGCCGAGGCGGACATGGTGGAAGACCTGGTCGGAGCGGCCGGCCTTGAACTCGTCGGCATCGTCGATGAGCACGCCTTCCTCGGAAGCCGCCTTCTTGAACGTGCCCGAAAGCCAGGGCTCGGGCAGATTGAGCCAGATGAAGGGAACATTGGGGCTCGACCTGAAATGATGGCCGGCCAGGGCCTTGTGCACCAGCGCGAGCCGCGCGTTGTTTTCCGCAATGCACCGTGCCCGGATCGCCTCTGCCTCTCCTGAAAGCACGAGCCGCGCCGAAAGCTCGGCCAGGAGGAAGGGCAGGCCGCCGCTCAGCATCCGGTGGGCCACCCGGATGCGCCGTCCGTAACTGGGCGGACAGGCAATCCATCCGCCGCGCACGCCCGGGGCCACGGATTTCGAGAGGCCGCCAAGGTGGAAGGTGCGCTCGGGGGCAAGCTCGGCCAGAAGCGGGCCGGGGTCGTCGGTCAGCGCGCCATAGAGATTGTCCTCGATGAGCCAGACATTGTATCGACGGGCAATCTCGGCGATGGCGGCGCGGCGCCCGGCGGGCATGACAGCCAGTGTGGGGTTCTGCAGGACCGGCATGGCGAACAACAGCCGGGGGTGGCGCTGGGCACAGACGCGCTCGAACTCCTCCGGGATGAGACCGGACTCGTCGGACCGCACGAGGGCGATGCGCCGGCCCAGCAGGCTGGCGCTGCGTGCGACCTGCGAATAGGTCAGGTGCTCGAAGGCGATGGAGTCGCCGGGTGAGGTGACGGCGGCAATGACGGCGATTGCCGCGGCGTGCACGCCAAGGGTGGGCACGATATTCTCGGGTCCAGGCTGGAAGGTGCCGCCTGCGAGCCACTGGCTGCCGGCCTGGGCCCAGTGCTCGGGAAAGCGCCTGGTGTAGTCCATCAACTCGTGCGGATGGTCGCGCCCGATCTCGGCGCACAGGCGGGCGATCGCCTCGCCCTGGCCGACATCGGGCGCCGCGGTGGCATCGAAATGCAGCTTGCCCGGCGGCGTTTCCGTTTCTCTTGTGCCTTCCATGTCACCCGTCGCGGACGATCGGGAGGGCTGGGGGTCTGCCGGCTCGCGCGCCAGCACATAGGTTCCCCGCCCCACCTCGCCGCTGACGAGCCCGCGCTCGCGCGCCAGCGCGTAGGCGCGGCTGACCGTGCCAAGAGTAACCCCCAGGTCGAAGGCAAGGTTGCGCTGTGGCGGCAGCTTCGCGCCCTTGGCCAGCACCCCGCTCTCGATGCCTCTCTCGATCTGCTCGGCCAGCCGCAGATAGAGCGGGCCTGCGCCTTCGGAGAGATCGGGAATCCAATTTGTCATCATGACAATTTTCTATGTTGTCACCGCGATTGAGTCAATGAATAAAAGAGCAATCGAACAATTGTACCCGGACGCCCTAAGGAGAGGGCAAAAGATGAATACAATTGATACAATCAATCGTCCCTCCCGCAGGCTACCGGCCATTGGCCAGATGGTGGGCGGCCTTGCCTGCCTTGCAATCCGCATGGCGATGAAATTGGAGCGGATGATGGAAAGGCGGCGCAGCCGCCGGGCCTTGTTGGAGCTGTCCGACGCGCAGCTCAAGGACATCGGCATCTCCCGGGCGGATGCGGTTCGCGAGGGACTCAGGCCTTTCTGGGACTGATGCTTTCGGGGTTCCGGCCGGCTGTTCCGCAGATGTCCGGGTGGATGTGGGTGTTGGAATGCGCTGCGGCTGCAGTGTCGCAGCTCCGCCGGAACGGCAGTTTCGCGATGCATCTTTTCCCCGGCAAAACTCTTCCTAAATGATCGGCGGACTGTCCGCCGATCATCCCGGGCCGTCCGCTCATCCTGTGATGCTTGCTCTCGACAAAGAGGAGGTGTTGCCGATGAAGATCGCCCAGATTGCTCCGTTGGCCGAAAGTGTTCCCCCCAAGCTCTATGGCGGCACGGAGCGCATTGTCTCCTATCTGACCGAGGAGCTGGTTCGTCAGGGCCATGAGGTGACGCTGTTCGCCTCGGCCGATTCGAAAACCAGCGCAGAGCTCGTCGCCTGCACGGGCCGGGCCCTGAGGCTCAACCCCGCTGTCCGCGACCCGCTTCCGCATCATCTCATGCTGCTTGAGGAGGTGCGCCGGCGCGCCGATGACTTCGACATCCTGCATTTCCATATCGATCTGTTGCATTTTCCGCTCGTCCGGCCCTTTGCTCACCGCACGGTGACGACGCTGCACGGCCGCCTGGACCTGCCTGACCTCAAACCCTTCTACCGGACCTTCCCCGAGATTCCGGTGGTCTCGATTTCGGATGATCAGCGCCGCCCGCTGCCGATGGCCAACTGGGTTGCGACTGTCCATCATGGCCTGCCGCGCGACCTGCTGCCGTTCGACCCTGCGGGGGAGGGGGGCTATCTCGCCTTTCTCGGCCGCATTTCGCCCGAGAAGCGGCCCGACCGCGCCATCGAGATCGCCACAAGGGCCGGCATGCCGCTGAAGATCGCCGCCAAGGTGGACAAGGCGGACCAGGAGTACTGGGATCATGTGATCGCGCCGATGATCGCCCGTCATCCGAATGTCGAGTTTGTGGGCGAGGTGAACGAGAAGGCCAAGGCGGAGTTTCTGGGCAAGGCGGCCGCGCTTCTCTTTCCCATCGACTGGCCGGAGCCCTTTGGCCTCGTCATGATCGAGGCGATGGCCTGCGGCACGCCCGTGATCGCTTTCCGCCACGGCTCCGTGCCTGAGGTCATCGAGGAAGGCGTTTCCGGCTTCATAGTCGAAAATGTGGAAGCGGCGACTGAGGCGGTCAGGCGCGTCGGCACGCTGAGCCGCGCCAGGGTGCGGCGCGCTTTTGAAAGGCGCTTCAGCGTGGAGCGCATGGCCGCCGATTATCTGGACGTTTACGAGCGTCTGTTGCACCATCGTCTGATGACGATTCCCTTTCCCGCCGAGGCGGCGGGCATGGGTGTCCAGACGGTGGCCTGAAACCCACGCGATTGACGACGGCAATGGTGGACGCCATGGACGATTGCGTCGATCCGCTTACCCCGCAGCCGGCGGGCTTTACCACTGCACGCACGCCGCAGTTTTTCATCGCGGCCACCGCGCCCCTTCAGGAGCGCCGCCCGCGCACGCAGAAGCACGGCGACACCTTCTCCATGTTCGACCACAATGGCGATGCGCTCTCGGGGCCGGGCAGCCCCGAGGGCATCTTTCATCGCGATACACGCCATCTGTCGCATTTCTTCCTGACCATCGACGGCGAGCGCCCGTTGCTTCTCAGTTCGATGCTGCGCGATGACAACGCGCTTCTGACCTTCGATCTTGCCAATCCCGATCTTTACGAGAACGGGCAACTGAAGCTTGCGCATGACCTCATCCACATCCGCCGCACCCGTTTTCTCTGGAATGCCACGTGTTTCGAGCGGATAAGCCTGCGCAACTTCGACGAGGAGGGCAGGCGCGTGCGCCTGGTGCTGGCCTTCGCCGCGGATTTTGCCGATCTCTTCGAGGTCCGCGGTGCGCGCCGCGCCAAGCGTGGCTGCCTTCACCCTCCGAAGGTGGACGCGCCGGCACAAACGGTGCTGCTTTCCTACACCGGGCTTGATCGCGTGCGCCGCGAGACCCAGCTGCGTTTCGATCCGCAACCCACCGAGCTTGCCGGCGACCACGCGGTCTATGAGATCGAGCTGGCGCCCCGGCAGACGCGACAGGTTTTCGTCGAGATCGCCTGCGGGGAAGAGCGTCCCGAGATGACGCCGCGCCGGCAGTTCTTTTCCAGCCTGCGCGAGGCCCGGCGCGCCATGCGCGCGGCGGTCGGCAGGGCGGCCTCGGTGGCCACGTCCAACGACGTTTTCAACGAGGCGGTGCGCCGCGCGGTGGCCGACCTCTACATGCTGGTCACGGATACCGAGCATGGGCCTTATCCCTATGCGGGCATTCCCTGGTTCAGCACCGTCTTCGGCCGCGATGCGCTGATCACTGCCCTTGAGACGCTGTGGCTCGACCCCACCATCGCCCGCGGCGTTCTCAGGCACCTGGCGGCCAATCAGGCGCAGGAGGAAGATCCCGCCGCCGATGCCGAACCGGGCAAGATCCTCCACGAAGTGCGCTATGGCGAGATGGCTGAACTGGGCGAGGTGCCCTTCCGACGCTACTATGGAAGCGTCGATGCCACACCGCTCTTCGTCATGCTGGCCGGCAGCTATCTGGAGCGCACCGGCGATGTCGAGACCATTCGTGCGCTGTGGCCGAACATCGAAGCCGCGTTGGCCTGGATCGCCAGATATGGCGATCGCGATGGGGACGGTTTCGTGGAATACGGCCGGCGCACGACGGAAGGTCTTGCCAACCAGGGCTGGAAGGACAGCTTCGATGCCGTCTTCCATGCCGACGGCCGGCTGGCCACCGGGCCGATCGCGCTTGCCGAGGTGCAGGCCTATGTCTATGCCGCATGGAAGGCGGCTGCCGCGATGGCCAAGGCCCTGGCTCTCCACGGGCGCAGCCTGGAGCTGGAGGTGATGGCGGAGGATTTGCGGGCCCGCTTCGACCGCGCCTTCTATGACGAGGTGCTGGGCACCTATGTGCTGGCGCTCGACGGCGAGAAGCGGCCCTGCCGGGTGCGGGCGTCGAATGCCGGGCATACGCTGTATACGGGCATCGCCTATCCCGAACGCGCGCCGAGCGTCGTCAAGACGCTCATGGCGCGCAGCTCCTTCTCCGGCTGGGGCATCCGCACCGTGGCCACCACCGAAGCCCGCTACAATCCGATGAGCTACCACAACGGCTCGGTGTGGCCGCACGACAACGCACTGATCGTTGCCGGCTTCGCCCGCTACGGCTTCAGGCGGGAGGCGGTGCGCGTGTTCGAGGGGCTGTTCATGGCTTCGACCTATATCGACCTGCGCCGCCTGCCGGAGCTGTTCTGCGGCTTTCCCCGGCAGCTCAGCCGTGGCCCCACCTTCTATCCCGTGGCATGCACGCCGCAGGCCTGGGCGGCCGTGGCGCCGCTGTCGATCCTGCAATCCTGCCTCGGCATGGGCTTCGACAGCGCGGGCGACACGCTGATCTTCCATCGGCCGATGCTGCCGGAATTTCTGGAAGAGGTAACGCTGCGCGGCATCACGCTGCCGCGAGGCCGCCTCGATGTCGCGCTTCGCCAGGCTGGTTCGGAAGTGCTCGTCCAGCCTCTCGACCGGCAGGGCGAAGCACGGGTGACAACCACCTACTGACCGCAGGCGATGCGAAACAGGGCGAAGCCGCCGCACGGGCGCGGCTTCCACTTGAAGTTTAGATTATGATTTTAAATCAAAGAATTATACTTCCCAGCAGAGGTGAAACGTAAGCACTCACAGAATGACCAATAACGTCTAGAACAGAACCCTCTACCTTTGGTCCGGCAAACAGTGCCGATTGAGCCGATTGGCATGGAGGTTCAAGCACGGGGGAATGAACGAAGAGGCACGCAACAAGACAAGCGGCTCGAAGGTCATTTTGTAATGACATTGACATTACGAAGTAGTATGTTCGTTCTATACCGGAGATTGAGGCCATGGCAAGACTGCGTACAGCACCCAGCAAGCGAGAAACGCTGAACATTCGCATCAAGACCGAAGAACGGAATCTGATCGACCGCGCCGCAAGGGCGCGAGGCAAGAACCGAACCGACTTCGTGTTGGATGCCGCGCGCGCGGCTGCCGAGGAAGCCTTGCTCGACCAGGCCGTTATTGCCACAAACCCGGCCGCCTATGCGGCTTTTCTGGCGCGTCTCGATATGCCGCCCCAACCAAATGAAAGATTGCGCAAGACAATGCAGGCGCAAGCCCCTTGGAAGAAGGCATGACGCTTTCAGCGCCGGTACCGCTGGACGTGCATCACGACCTCAAGACTTTCGCATCGGGCGTTGAAAGTCTGGACAACTGGCTGCGGCATCGTGCCTTGAAAAATCAGGCGACTGGCGCTTCCCGCACCTTCGTTGCCTGTGATGGCCACCGTGTCCTGGCATTCTACGCTTTGGCATCGAGCGCGGTCACCGTGGATGCTGCACCCGGGCGATTTCGTCGCAATATGCCCGATCCGATACCGGTGGTGATGCTCGGTAGACTGGCCGTGGATCAATCGCAACAAGGCAGAGGCTTTGGCCGTGCTTTGGTGCAAGATGCCGGTCGGCGTGTTATTCAAGCGGCAGATATCATTGGGGTGCGTGGAATTCTCGTGCATGCGCTTTCGACCGAGGCGAAGGCATTCTACGAGCGGATCGGCTTCGAGCCGTCGCCATTTGACCCAATGACGTTGATGGTTACGCTGGCCGATCTGAAAGCAAGCCTCTGATTTTGGCGGGTCCCGAGACGAATAAATCGTGACAACTGAGCAAAAATTCGGGCAGGCGGAGATTTAGATTCGGAAGGTTCAAGACACGAAGCCACGCCATAACGGCCGTTGCGTTTCGTTTGTCGTCATGAGCCTCGCTTGCGGATTGGGGTTAGCCTTCGCGCTTTCGGATCCAAAGACAGATCGAGGCCTCATCCGATGAGTTGCCCCAGATTGTGAACGGGCGGTCGGACCACGGTCCGCTCGCCGCGGTTTTGTTGACAACGGTCGAACTTGGCTCATACTCGCGGGAAGCTGGGAGGAAGAAGGGGAACCGGCGGGTCATGGGGCACAGGGGCACATGCAAGGGGCCCTGCGGCAGGGAGAGCCGCCCGTGCGGACCGGCGCCAGTGACCTGCCCCTTTTTTCAGGGCCACTCGTAAGTCGAGCCTGTTCTCCTTTTGTGTGCCATCATTCGGCGGCGTGAGCAATGGGTGCAGGCGCGGAGCCATCAAGCAGCTCAAGCGGCTGCGCCCATTGCG
>NZ_JAODNW010000019.1 GCF_025398255.1 Chelativorans intermedius
TCTTTCGCATTCGTCTGCTCCTTCAAAGTTGGCGCAGACTCTACATCACGGTGAGGGATTTTGCGGGGGGCAGGTCACCGGCAGAAGCAGATCGGCGGAGGAATGCCGCGCCGGGTCGAAGCGGTCGGCGGCCTGAAGGTCGTCATACATGTTGTGAAGCGGAACACCTTCCGGCAGAAGCCCGCTTGAGCGCAGAAGGGCTTCGGCATGACGCAATCGTGGGTTGTATCGGGCGGTCAGTATGGAGGGCGAGATGCCAAGCTCTCGGGAAAACAAAACGGCGCGCAGCAGCGATGCGTTTTCAACGCCCGATCGCTGCCGCCCCATGTCTATGTTGAGAAAGCTGAAGCGGCACTGCTCGATGGGAATGGGGCGTCGCTTGTCGAGGTTCATCGCAGCCCTCGTTCTCATAGCGGGTTGACGAGCCCGACTTCGATATCGAGCTGTGCGTTGCGAAGACTGTTGGAGGCCGGGGGGCGCAGCCCAACATAGTCACGGTAGATCTGACGGGGCTGCCACCTGGTCGTCGGCAGCATCCAGTCGCATGGGTCGTGATCCATCCCGCCGCCCCAGACGACGGGCGTTGCCCGGTCGTTGGACACGGCCCTTATGTCGAGCCGCCAGTTGGCTGTCGGCGTCTCAAGGCAAATCCAGAAACTTTCGACCCAGAGCATCGCCCGGCCAGTCAGCTTCCTTGTGCTGCAGCGCAGGCCGAGAAGAACGAGCGGACCGAGGCGGATCGGATTGTCGAGGCGCGCGTCAGCGGGAACCTCCCGCGCAATCCATTCGTTCCGCACCCCGATTGTGGCCAGCGCGGATGCAATTGCGTCGTCGGATACGAAGGGCTCTCTCGAAACCGCAGATTCCGGTTGGCGGGGCGGGCTGCAGCATTCGCGGATGGTGAGCGTCGCGGAGCCGTCGTCTTCGAGCTCGACTGCGCTTCCGAGTTCGGAGCACAAGGCCGCAAAATTCTCGCTGATCTTTGCTGCTTCAGCCTGCGGGAGTTCATGGGTGTGGCCGAACCTTGCGCGCGCAGGCGCAAACTGGACACGATAAACGCCTTCACTGTCGACGTGAAGTCTGAAGACTCCGGTGTCGTATTCGCCTTGTATCGAGTCAAACAGGAGGTTGCCCGCATCATAGATGATGGGCTTTCCCTTATAGATCTCTGTCCCCTGCAATATATGTGCAGAAGAGCCCAATACGGCGTCTGCGCCAAGGTCGATGATCGTATGGCCGAGCGCTATTTCAGCCTCAGTGGGCCTTGCCGCGAAATTCTTCCCCCAATGCAGGGCAATCAAGACCAGATCGGCATTTCCGCGGGCTTCCAAGATCCGTTTTTCAAGAGTCCGTCGCCATAGATCCGGCTTCTGGATATCGAGATAGGCGATACCGGCCGCATTCTCGGTTGCGGCGAAACGATGCTGAGTCGTATCAAAGGAGAAAAATGCGATCCGGTACGGTCCGGCTTGCGCGTAGCACGGTTCAAAGGCCTCATGAATGTTGTTGCCGGCGCCGGCGTGCTTGATTGCGAATGTATCCAGCCACTTGCCTTGCTCGATCAAAGCCTCTCGCCCATAGTCGCCGGAGTGGTTGTTTGCCACGGCTACCACATCGATCCCGGCAGCGCGGAGTATGTGCAGCATCTCCGGGCGCGCACGATAGTAGAACGGGCCAGACTCGCCCTTGTCGATGCCGAATTGGCCACAGGTTGAAACCACGCATTCAAGATTGACGATTCTCAAGTCGGCCGTTCGCATCGCGGGAAGGTCGAGGACGTTGTGAACCCCGATCTCCTCGGTTCTGTAGTGCTGCCGGCGTCCGAGGTTGACATCGCCTCCCCAGCAAATGATGGCGCTCTCGGGCTTGCCGGAGGCAGGCTGGGATGATCCGCGTGCCGGCTGTTGCACGTCCGCGCCGCTCTTTGTGTTCTCGAACTCGGTCATCATCTCGTCAAATACAGTTATCTCTGGTATTCGTATGATTTGGTATGTCGTGTTAAATATATGATTTTATGAGTAGAAATTCTGTATATTCGCACCATTTGCGCCGTGCCCTGCAGTTTGCACGTCGGGCGTATAAACAATACGTCGTCTGCGTTTACTTTTCCAGTCGTTTGCAGCAGGCGGCCTGCGTCTGCCTTCGATGATGGATGCGCCGTCTATAACGGTGTGGTGCTGCTGGCGCCGTTGCGGGCTCCTGTTCCGTCGGCCGCCGCAGCCGGTCTCAACGCAGCATCAGCACCTGGCAGCGCGCGCCGGCTTCGCTCGCCGGTGCACCGGCCTCACGCACGATGAGGGCGTTGGCGGCGGCCAGCGTGCTGAGCATGGAGGAGTCCTGAATCTGAAAGGGTGTGGCGACCAGACCGCGCGGCCCCGCCGTCACCGTGGCGCGCACATAGTCGCGCCGCCCGCCTGTGGCTTCCATCGGCGCGGCAAGCTCTGCCTGGCGCAGATCGGGCGTGAAGAGGCGGCTGCAAAGTCGCGCAATCGCCGGCCGCAGGAAGAGATGCGCGCAGACAAGCGCGGAGACCGGATTGCCGGGAAGGCCGAGCACGCGCGCCGCCTCCAGACGGCCATACATCATCGGCTTTCCGGGGCGCATGGCGATCTTCCAGAAGGAAAGCCGAGCACCTTCGCTATCAAGGGCCTGGTGCACCAGATCGTGGTCGCCGACTGAGGCGCCGCCGAGCGTCACGACAATGTCGCTGCCTGCGGCGAGCGCCTGGCGCAGCGCCGCAGCGATGGCCTGCCGCTCATCGGGAACGATGCCCAGGTCAAGCACGCGGGCGCCATCCAGGCTGGCAAGAGCCGCGATGCCGCAGCTGTTGGATGCGACAATCTGGTCCGGGCCCGGCTCGCCTCCCGGCGGCACCAGTTCGTCACCCGTTGCGATGATGGCCACCAACGGGCGGCGCACCACCGGCAGCACCGCATGGCCGGCCGCCGCGGCGAGGGAAAGGGCTGCCGGGTCCAGAACGCGGCCCTGTTCGAGAACCGTTTCGCCGGCGCGGAAGTCGAGCCCGGCGCGGCGGATGTGCCGCCCGGCGGCCACGCCTGCGGTGGCCGTGATGCGCCCGTCCTCCAGCCTCTCGGTGTTCTCCTGGATGAGAATCGTGTCTGCCCCCGCGGGCACCGGCGCGCCGGTGAAGATGCGCACCGCCTCGCCGGAGCCGACTTTCCCGGCAAAGCGCCGCCCGGCCGCCGATTCGCCGATGACCGCCAGCACCGCCGGCGCCTGCGCGACATCAGCGGCGCGCACCGCATAGCCGTCCATGGCGGAGGCATCGAAGGGTGGCTGCGTACGCCGGGCGGTCAACGGAGCGGCCAGCACGCGCCCGGCCGCCTCGGCCAGCGGCACCGTCTCGTGGTCGAGGGGCGCAAGTCCCTCCAGAACCCGTTCCAGCGCCTCGTCAACGGGAATGAGGGTCATCGGCCGCCGGACTCCTCTGCCCGCCAGTCACCGGATTTGCCGCCGCTCTTTTCGAGAAGGCGCACCGCCCCGATCACCATGCCTCTGTCGAGCGCCTTGGCCATGTCATAGATCGTCAGGCAGGCCACGGAAACGGCTGTGAGCGCCTCCATCTCCACACCCGTCTTGCCTGTCACCCGCGCCATCGCTTCCACGCGCAGGCCGGGCAGCCTCTCGTCGGGCACGATGTCGACGTTCACGCGGGTGAGCGGCAGGGGATGACAAAGGGGAATGAGGTCGTGCGTCTTCTTGGCCGCCATGATGCCGGCGAGCCGGGCGACGGCGATCACGTCGCCCTTCTTGGCATTGCCCGCCAGGATGGCCCGCAGCGTTTCCGGCGCCATGGTGACGGTGCCGGCGGCGACCGCCGTGCGCGCCGTCTCGGGTTTGTCTCCCACATCCACCATCTGCGCCCGCCCATCGGCGGCGAGATGGGTCAGCCTGTCTTTCGCCGCGTCGCCCGCCATCTCAGCTTGCCGCCCGTGCGGCGGTCTCCCGGCCCAGCAGCGCGCGTGTGGCCGCCTCCACGTCGTCCTCGCGCATCAGGCTCTCGCCGACCAGAAAACTGCGGATGCCGACCCGGGCGAGCCTGTGGCAGTCCTCGTGGGTGAATATTCCGCTCTCGCCGATCACGATCCGCCCTTCGGGCACCAGCGGCGCCAGCCGTTCACTGGTGGCAAGCGTCGTCTCAAAGGTGCGCAGGTTGCGATTGTTGATGCCAATGAGCGGGGAGGAAAGCTTCAGCGCCCGTTCCAGTTCCGCCTCGTCGTGCACTTCGATCAGCGTATCCATTCCGAGCGCGCCGGCCGTCTCCTCCAGCGCGCGCGCCTCCGCGTCGCTGACGCTTGCCATGATGATGAGGATGGCATCGGCGCCCCAGGAGCGGGCCTCGTAGACCTGATAGGGCTCGAACATGAAGTCCTTGCGCAGCACGGGCAGCGCCGTGGCCTGTCGCGCCTCTCTCAGGAAGGCTGGCGCGCCCTGAAAGGAGGGAGCGTCGGTGAGCACCGAAAGGCAGGCAGCCCCCGCCCGCTCATAGGCTTCTGCCAGGCGGGGCGGGTCGAAATCGGCGCGGATAAGCCCCTTGGAAGGGCTGGCCTTCTTGATCTCGGCGATGAGCGCGAAGCCGCCTGCCGCGTGCCGGGCACGCAAGGCGGCGGCGAAGCCGCGCACCGGGGGCGCCCGGCGTGCCTGCTGCGCAAGTGCCGCCTCGGGCAGGGCGGCCTTGGCGTCGGCGATCTCCCGGCGCTTGTAGGCTTCGATCTTGCGCAGAATGTCGGCCATGGCCGCTCCCTAGGACGGATTTTTACGGTTGGATACTTCGATCAGCTTTTCGAGCGCGGCCAGCGCGCGGCCCTCGTCCAGGGCTGCGGCGGCCTGCGCCACGCCCGCGCGCAGCGTGTCGGCCTTGCCGGCCACCACCAGCGCACCGCCGGCGTTCAGAAGGGCGATGTCGCGATAGGCGTTCTTCTCACCTTCCAGAACGGCGCGCAGCGCCCTGGCATTGTGCACGCCGTCGCCACCCTTGAGCGCGGCCATCTCGGCGCGGGCCAGCCCGACCTCCTCGGGCGTGACCTCGAAGATGCGCACCTCGCCATCCTCCAGCGCAGCCACGCGGGTGGTGCCGGCCGTCGTCATCTCGTCGAGCCCGTCGCCATGCACCACCCAGGCGCGCTCCGCGCCGAGCTGCCTGAGCACATGGGCGAGCGGCTCGACCCATTCGGGCGAAAAGACCCCGACGAGCTGGCGGCGGACGCGTGCCGGGTTCGACAGCGGCCCCAGCAGGTTGAAGATGGTGCGCGTGCCGAGCTCCACGCGGGTGGGGCCCACATGGCGCATGGCCGCATGGTGGGAGGGCGCGAACATGAAGCCGACACCCGCCTGCGCGATACACGCGGCAATGCGGTCGGGCCCGATCTCGATGTCGACACCCAGCGCGGCCAGACTGTCGGCCGCGCCCGAGCGCGAGGAGAGCGCCCTGTTGCCATGCTTGGCCACAGGCACCCCGCAACCCGCGACGATGAAGGCGGCGCAGGTGGACACGTTGTAGGTGCCGGAGGCATCTCCGCCGGTACCCACGATGTCGATGGCATCTTCCGGGGCTTCCACCGGCAGCATCTTGGCGCGCATGGTATCGACGGCGCCACTGATCTCGTCCACCGTCTCGCCGCGCACTCTGAGCGCCATCAGGAAGCCGCCGATCTGGCTCGGCGTGGCCTCTCCCGACATGATGATGTCGAAGGCCTCGCGCGCTTCGGCAAAGGAAAGTGCTGCTCCGCTGGCCGCCTTGGCGATGTAGGGCCTCAGATCCGCCATAGCCTGCCTCAGAAGCTCAGCGCCTGCTGGAGGGCGGTCTGGTTGACCGTCACCTCGTGCTCGCTCTGCAGGCGGGCGATGAGCTGGTCCAGCAGGTCGTTGGATATGCCCTGCGCCAACGCTGTGGCCACCTCCTGGGGAACCGCATCGGCCGATGCCGATGCCGGCTCGAAGACCTCGGTCACCTTGAAGAGAAACTTGCCCTGTCCTGCCGGGTTGTCGAAAACGCCTGTGCCGTTCTTGGGCACGCCGAAGACGGCGGCCACGCCCGCGCGGCCGAGATCGGCATCGTCCGCCTGGCGTTTCAGCCCGCGCTTGACCACCTTTTCCTGGCCGACTTCGGCGGCGATGTCGTCAAGCGTTCTTCCCTCCGCCAATGCGCGCTCCAGTTCGCGTGCGCGCTCGGCGAGACGCGCCTCGGCTTCGGCCTCGCGCCAGTCCTCCATTGCCCGCTCGCGCACCTCATCGAGGGTCCGCTCGCGCGCCGGCGTGATCTCCGCCACCTCGTAGAAGAGGTAGCCGTTGCCGGGCAGGCTGATGGGGGGATTTTCCAGCCCCTTGTCGGTCTCGAAGGCTTCCCTCAGAAGCTCGCGCGACTGCGGCAGGTCGTCGATCACCGAGCCGTCCGGACGGCGGCCGGTGCGGTCGACCGCCTCGACCGTGCGCATGGTAAGCCTCAGTTTCTCGGCGGCTTCCTGCATGGTCTGGCCGGCGGCGCGCGCATCCTCATAGGCATCGTAGGTGTCGTGCACCAGCGCGCTTGCCTCGTCGAGCGCCAGTTCTCGGCGGATCTCCTCGCTCACCTGTTCGAGCGGAGTCACCTTTTCCGGCTCGACCTTGGTGACGCGCAGGAGCACGGGGCCGAAGGTGCCATCCACCACGTCGCTTACCGCCCCTTCACGCAGGGCGAAGGCGGCTTCGGCGATCGCCTCGTCGGCCACTTCTTCTCGCGTAAAGGTGCCAAGCAGGATGTCCTCTTCGGTGCGATCCTGCATCTGGGCCACGTCGAGGAAGGTTGCGCCGGTGCGCAGGCTTTCGCGCGCTGCGGCGGCATCCTCGCGGCTGGCGAAGTTGATCTGCTCGATGGTGCGGCGCTCCGGCGTGGTGTAGCGTTCCAGATTCCGTTCGTAATAGGTGCGCACCTGCTCGTCGGAGATCACGGAGGGGTCGGCGATGTCCTCGGCCTCCAGCTTCACATACTGGATCGTGCGATATTCGGGGGCGGCATAGTCCTGCTTGTGCTCCTCGAACCAGCGCTCCAGTTCCACCGCAGCGGGAGCTTCGACCGGCTCGACCAGGGAGCGGGGCAGGGGCACGTATTCCACGGTCCTGTCCTCTCCGCGATAGAGCGCCACATTGTGCAGAAGCGTATCGGGGGCGGCAATTCCGCTCACCACGACATCGACGATCTGCTGGCGTTTGGCGGCCTGCTCGCGGTTTTTCAGATAGTCCTCGGGGCGCATGCCCACCTGGCTCAACACGAAGTCGAACTGGCGCCGGTCGAAGCGCCCGTCAGCCCCCCTGAAGGCAGGGTCGGAGGCCGCCAGCTCGGCGAGCTTGTCCTGGGAGATGCCCAGGTCCATGGTGCGCGCCGTTTCGTCCAGCACGGCGCCGGCGGCGAGCTGGGCGAGAACCTGGTTGTCGACGCCCAGCGCCACAGCCTGTTCACGGGTCAGCCGCGTGCCTAGGCGCTGGGAAAGCTCCGCAACCTGGCGATCATAGGCGAGCCGGAAGTCGAGGGGCGAGACGCTGGTCTGCCCGGCCGTCAGCACTGCGCCGCCCGGGCCGCTCAGGATCTGACCCGAGATACCCCAAACGGCAAAACTGAGGACCAGAAGGCCGATCAGAAGCTTCGCAATCCATGTGGAGGCCGCTTTTCTCAGGCTGTCGAGCATGACGATCCGCTAAAAGTTCCCGTTGTCTGTGGTCATTGTTGGCAATAACGCCGTTGAGGGCCAGTGTCGATTGCTTTGTCATGCCTTTTTGGTAGTGAAGGCGTCTTGAGCGCAGTCGAGAAGCAACCGGAGGCCCCATGACACCCGCGATCCGTCCCCTCATTGCCGGGAATTGGAAGATGCACGGCACATCCGCGTCTCTTGGCGAGTTGAAGGCCATCGCCGAGGGCTTCGCCGGTGCCGCCGGGCAGGGGGCGGATGGGCTGGTCTGCGTGCCGGCGACGCTTCTGTCGCGGGCGGTGGAGGCGGTGCGCGGAACACCGCTCGCCATCGGCGCGCAGGATTGCCACGCCGCCGAAAGCGGTGCGCATACGGGCGACATCGCCGCCGGGATGATCGCAGACTGCGGCGCCACCCACGTCATCGTCGGCCATTCGGAGCGGCGCACCGATCATGGCGAGAGCGATGCCGAGGTGGCGGCCAAGGCCGCGGCGGCCTGGCGCGCCGGACTTGTGGCCATGATCTGCCTGGGCGAAACTAGGGCCGAGCGCGAGGCAGGCGAGACGCTTGCCGTCCTGTCGCGGCAGCTTGCGGGCTCCGTGCCGGAGGGGGCGACGGCGGCCAACACGGTCATCGCCTACGAACCAGTGTGGGCCATCGGCACGGGGCTCACGCCGACGGTCGAGGATGTGGAAGAGGCACACGCACACCTTCGCACCGAGCTGGAAACCCGGTTCGGCGCGGAAGGCGGGCGGATGCGCCTCCTCTATGGCGGCTCGGTCAAGCCGGCCAATGCGCACGAGCTTCTGTCGGTCGCCAATGTCGACGGTGCGCTTGTCGGGGGCGCCAGCCTCAAGGCCGTCGACTTTCTGGGCATCGCCTCCGCCGTGCGCTCCTCTTAGGGCAGCGCTCCGTCTTTGCCTTGCAATGGTGCGCAGCCGTCCTATCTCCCTTGGGCACGGGGCTTGGAAAAGCGGACAAAGGGGTGTAATGAGCCGCGCGTCTAAGCTCACAGGCCCGCTTTGCTCCAGGCGCCGGAAGGAATCATGCAAACGATAGTCATCGTCATCCACCTGCTCGTCGTGATCGCGCTTGTCGGCGCGGTGCTCCTGCAGCGTTCCGAAGGCGGGGGGCTCGGCATTGGCGGCGGCTCCGGCTTCATGACGGCGCGCGGAGCGGCCAATGCGCTGACGCGCACGACGGCCATTCTCGCCGCTGCCTTTTTCGCGACCTCGCTCACCCTGTCGCTGCTTGCCCGCTATCAGAGCCAGCCGACCGACATCTTCGAGCGGCTTCCGCAGACGGAGCAGCAAGAGGGCGAGGGCGGCGGCGCCGGCATTCTCGATGCGCTCGGCGGCGGCGAGGGCACGGCCGTGCCTTCCGGGGATGCAGAAGCGCCGGCGGCGCCGGCCCCTTCCGAGCCACAGGTGCCCACGGGTCAGTGACGGGTTCTGCCGCAAGCCCTTGCAAGGCGGAGACAGGATCGGCATAGACGGCGGGCACGCCGATGGTCGGGCGTTGCCTTCAGCAAAAATCAAGTGGGCGCGGGCATTTTGCTCTGGCGGAATCGCGCGCGTCCGGTTAAGCGATGAGTCCCATGGCGCGATATGTTTTCATAACCGGCGGCGTGGTTTCCTCCCTTGGCAAAGGCATTGCATCGGCGGCCCTTGGCGCGCTGCTGCAGGCACGCGGCTATCGCGTGCGCCTGAGGAAGCTCGATCCGTACCTCAATGTCGATCCCGGCACCATGTCGCCGTATCAGCACGGCGAGGTGTTCGTCACCGACGACGGCGCGGAGACCGATCTCGATCTCGGCCATTATGAGCGCTTCACCGGCCGCTCGGCCAGCAAGCAGGACAACATCACCACCGGCCGGATCTACCAGAACATCATCGAGAAGGAACGGCGCGGCGACTATCTTGGCGCCACGGTTCAGGTCATCCCGCATGTGACGGACGAGATCAAGCAGTTCATCCTCGAGGGCAACGAGGACGTCGATTTCGTCCTGTGCGAGATCGGTGGCACGGTGGGCGACATCGAGGCCATGCCGTTTCTGGAGGCGATCCGCCAGCTCGGCAACGAGCTGCCGCGCGGCAGCGCCGTCTATGTGCATCTGACGCTCATGCCCTGGATTCCGGCCGCTGGAGAGCTCAAGACCAAGCCCACCCAGCATTCCGTGAAGGAACTGCGTTCCATCGGCATTGCCCCCGACATCCTGCTGGTGCGCGCCGACCGCGAAATCCCCAGGGAGGAGCGGCGCAAGCTTTCGCTCTTCTGCAACGTTCGCGAGTCCGCCGTCATTCAGGCGCTCGACGTGGCCCATATCTACGACGTACCGATGGCCTATCACCGCGAGGGGCTGGATTCGGAAGTGCTCGCCGCCTTCGGCATCGACCCGGCGCCCAAGCCGCGTCTGGAGCGCTGGCAGGAAGTTTCCCACCGCATCCACAATCCCGAGGGCGAGGTGACCATTGCGGTGGTGGGCAAGTATACCGGCCTCAAGGATGCCTATAAGTCTCTCAACGAGGCGCTGGCCCATGGCGGCATCGCTAACCGCGTGCGAGTCCGCCTGGAATGGATCGAATCGGAAATCTTCGAGAAGGAGGATCCGGCGCCGTGGCTGGAAAAGGTGCACGGCATCCTGGTGCCTGGCGGCTTCGGCGAGCGTGGTGCGGAAGGCAAGATCCTTGCCGCCAAGTTCGCGCGTGAGCGCAAGGTGCCCTATTTCGGCATCTGCTTCGGCATGCAGATGGCTTGCATCGAGGCCGCCCGTTCGCTCGCCGGCATCGAGAATGCCTCCTCCACGGAGTTCGGCCACACCGAGGAGCCCGTGGTCGGGCTGATGACCGAGTGGCTGAAGGGCAACATGCTGGAGAAACGCACGGCCACCGGCGATCTCGGCGGCACGATGCGCCTCGGCGCCTATGAGGCGCGGCTTCAGCCGGGTTCAAAGATTGCCGCCATCTATGGCCGCGAGGAGATTTCCGAGCGACACCGTCACCGCTACGAGGTGAACATCGGCTACCGCGAGCGGTTGGAGAAGTGCGGGCTGATCTTTGCCGGCCTGTCCCCGGATGGCGTGCTGCCGGAGACCGTGGAATATGCCGATCATCCCTGGTTCATCGGCGTGCAGTACCACCCCGAGCTCAAGAGCCGCCCCTTCGAGCCGCACCCGCTCTTCGCGTCCTTCATCGCCGCTGCGGTGGAGCAGTCGCGGCTGGTGTAGCGCCGCCGCGTCCCGTCGCGGTATCGCGGCGGCTTGTCGTTTCTGCGCCGGACAATCGGGAGGTTCGTGAATGATGGTCGATCATTGCGTTCTGCCAACGGCCACCCTCGGCGCGGCAAGGGAAAGGCTGGAGGCATTGGGCTTCACCGTGGCGCCGGATGCCCGACATCCTTTCGGCACCGCCAATTGCTGCGTCTTCTTCGAGGATGGTTCCTATCTCGAACCGCTGGCCGTGGCGGATCGCGCTGCCGCACAGGCGGCTGCCGATGCGGACAACACCTTTGTCCTGCGCGACCGGTTGTTCCGGCTGCACAGCGGGGAGGAGGGATTTTCCGCGCTCGTTCTGCGCACGCAAGACGCGGCAGCCGACCAAGCGCGCTTCGTCGAACAGGGAATTTCGGCTGGCCCACCGCTGTCCTTCTCCCGGCCGATGGTCGATCGCGATGGCGTTCGCGGAGAAGCTTCCTTCCGCCTGGCCTTCGCGGCGCCGGACTCGCCCGCATGCTTCTTCTTCACCTGCGAGCGGGTGGCGATGCCGGCAACGGGCGCCCGCCTGTCGCAAGGCCATGACAACGGTGCTCTGGGCATCGCCAAGGTGCTGGCCGTGGCAGGGGAGAGGCAGGACGATGCGGCGTTCCTCGCGCGCCTTTTCGCAGGCGCGGGCGATGTGCAGGACTGGGCGCTCGGCGATGCCGTCTTCAGCCTGCTTGCGCCCCGTGAGGCCCGCCGCCTCTACGGCATCGAGACCGGTGGCGAGAAGAGGCTGAGGCTTGCCGGCATCGTCTTCCGGGTGCGGGAAACCGCGGTGCTGCTGCAGCGGCTTGCCGTTGCGAAGATCGCGCATACGGTGCATGAAGGCAGCATCGTGGTGCCGCCCGCGCCGGGGCAGGGCGCCCATTTCATCTTCGAGGAGCCTGCAGCATGAAGCCCAATCCGCGCGTCGAGATCGGCAGCGCCGTCTTCGCCAACGACGCCCCGCTTGCCCTGATCGCCGGTCCCTGCCAGCTCGAATCCCGCGACCATGCCTTCGAGATGGCCGGCCGGCTGAAGGAAATGGCCGAAAGGCTTGGAATGGGTTTCGTCTACAAGACGAGCTTCGACAAGGCCAACCGCACCTCGCTTTCCGGCAAGCGCGGTGCCGGGCTCGATGCTGCACTTCCCATCTTTGCCGATCTGCGCCGGCAGCTCGGCGTGCCGGTGCTTACCGATGTGCATACGCAGGAGCAGTGCGGCGCGGTCGCAGAGGTCGTGGACGTGTTGCAGATCCCCGCCTTCCTGTGCCGCCAGACGGACCTTCTCATCGCCGCGGCGAGAACGGGAAGGCCGGTAAATGTGAAGAAGGGCCAGTTCCTTGCTCCCTGGGACATGAGGAACGTGATCGCCAAGATCACGGGCTCCGGCAATGGCAATGTGCTGGTGACCGAGCGCGGCACGTCCTTCGGCTACAACACGCTGGTCAACGACATGCGCGGCCTGCCCATCATGGCGGAGATGGGCGCGCCGGTCATCTTCGATGCCACCCACTCGGTGCAGCAGCCGGGCGGACAGGGCAGTGCCACCGGTGGCGAGCGTCGTTTCGTGGAGACGCTGGCGCGCGCAGCGGTGGCGGTCGGGGTTGCCGGCGTCTTCATCGAAACGCACGAGGACCCGGACAACGCCCCCTCGGACGGGCCCAACATGGTGCGGCTTTCCGACATGCCGGCCCTTCTCGAACGGCTGATGGCCTTCGACCGGGTGGCAAAGGGGAGATGAGCCCAGGGGCGTTTGCCCGGTGTGCCTCCTGGCCTGCATTTCGCCCCTCTCGGGCCGCCCGCTGCATTGTCTTTTTCGCCGCGTGCGCTAAGAGGAGCCACAAGCTCTCCAACACCAATCCGAGCCAGAGGAACAAGTCATGACTGCCATTGTCGACATCGTCGGACGTGAAATCCTTGACAGCCGCGGCAATCCCACCGTCGAGGTCGATGTCGTGCTGGAGGACGGCTCCACGGGCCGGGCGGCGGTGCCTTCCGGCGCTTCCACCGGCGCTCATGAAGCGGTGGAGCTGCGCGATGGCGGCCCCCGTTTCCTCGGCAAGGGCGTGGCCCGCGCCGTCGAGGCGGTCAATGGCGAGATCTTCGAAGCCATCGGCGGCATGGAAGCGGAGGACCAGATCCATATCGACCGCACTCTGATCGAGCTCGACGGCACACCCAACAAGAGCCGGCTGGGCGCCAATGCCATTCTCGGCGTTTCTCTGGCTGTCGCCAAGGCGGCCGCGGCGGCCTCCGGTCTGCCGCTCTACCGCTATGTCGGCGGCGCAGCGGCGCATGTGTTGCCCGTGCCGATGATGAACATTGTCAATGGCGGCGCACATGCCGACAACCCCATCGACTTTCAGGAGTTCATGATCATGCCCGTCGGCGCCGAGACGCTGAAGGATGCAGTGCGCTGGGGTTCGGAAATTTTCCATACGCTCAAGGCCGGCTTGAAGGCGACCGGCCACAACACCAATGTGGGCGATGAGGGCGGCTTTGCGCCGGGCTTGAAGAGTGCGACTGAAGCACTTGATTTTATTATGAAGTCTGTCGAAAAGGCGGGTTACAAACCCGGCGAGGACGTCGCGATCGCGCTCGACTGCGCAGCCACCGAATTCTTCAAGGACGGCAAATATGTCTATGAAGGAGAAGGCAGGACGCGCGGGGCTGAGGAGCAGGCAAGGTATCTTGCCGAGCTTGCCGGCAACTATCCCATCGTCTCCATCGAGGACGGCATGGCTGAGGACGACTTCGAGGGCTGGAAGGTTCTCACCGACCTTGTTGGCGACAAGGTGCAGCTTGTCGGCGACGACCTGTTCGTGACCAACTCGCAGCGGCTTTCCGACGGCATCAAGATGGGAATCGCCAATTCGATCCTCGTCAAGGTCAACCAGATCGGAACGCTCACGGAAACGCTCGACGCGGTGGAGACGGCGCACAAGGCCGCCTATACGGCGGTCATGTCGCACCGCTCCGGCGAGACGGAGGATTCCACCATCGCCGACCTGGCCGTGGCCACCAATTGCGGGCAGATCAAGACCGGCTCGCTGGCCCGGTCCGACCGGCTTGCCAAGTACAACCAGCTCATCCGCATCGAGGAGGCGCTCGGCAAGCAGGCGCGTTATGCGGGGCGCGCGGTGGTCAAGGCCGGGTAGGCTCTTTCGCGCTTCCGGCAGGCCGCCGCGGGTGCGGCCTGCCGTCTTCAGGCGCAGATGATGCCGGCGCCGCGATTGCCGGCTTCGGCTAACGCTCCATTAAGCAAGATATGGCCACATGCGGGCTGCAAGGAAGTGTGCCGCATGTGGACCCGCCATCACAAACGCCGCAACACCGGTCGGCTGATCGTCCCAGCGATCGCCACGCTGGTGCTCGCCTATTTCGGCTTTCACGCCTATCATGGCGACTATGGCCTGATCGCCAAGGAAAGGCTGGAGGCGCGCATCGCCACGCTTGAAGGCGAGCTCGAGGCTCTGCGCGAGGCCCGCAGGAAGCTGGAGCGGCGGGTGAGCCTGCTCAACGACGGTTCTCTGGAAAGGGACATGCTGGACGAGCAGGCGCGGCGGTCCCTGAATCTGGCGCGGAAGAACGAAATCGTCATATTCCGAACCGGCGGCAGCTTGAATTAACCGTTTTCAGGTTAATTTCTAATAATACTAACAATCACAACAAGTTAAGCGGCATAGCAGCCATGCATAAAAGCGCGTGGTGAAAGCCTCGAAGGCGTGATAGCGTCCGCGGCCGGTTGGGCTTGCTGGAGGGAGGCTTGCTTTGCGTGGACTAAAGGCGCGTCCTGCGGCAGTATGGGTTCACAACAAGCCAGATCACTTGTCCGCCAAGAGACATTTCTAGGGAGCGACAGATGGCGACAGCCGCCAGAAAAACTGCATCGAAATCCGCGTCGAAATCGCCGGCGCCGAAAACCCGCGGCAGGCGCGGCTCCTCGGCCGTGGCGACGGGAACCCCCGTCGTCAAGACGCCCCGGCCGGAAGAGTTCACCAAGGAACAGGAGCTTGCGGCCTACCGCGAGATGCTCCTCATCCGCCGCTTCGAGGAGAAGGCCGGCCAGCTCTACGGCATGGGGCTGATCGGCGGCTTCTGCCACCTCTATATCGGGCAGGAGGCCGTGGTGGTCGGAATGCAGATGGCGCTCAAGGAGGGCGACCAGGTGATCACCGGCTACCGTGACCATGGCCACATGCTGGCCACGGGCATGGAGGCGCGCGGCGTTATGGCGGAGCTGACCGGCCGCAGAAACGGCTACTCAAAGGGCAAGGGCGGCTCCATGCACATGTTCTCGAAGGAGAAGCACTTCTATGGCGGCCACGGCATCGTCGGCGCGCAGGTGCCGCTCGGCACCGGCCTTGCCTTTGCCAATCGCTACCGTGGCAACGATCATGTCTCGCTGACCTATTTCGGCGATGGCGCGGCCAACCAGGGCCAGGTCTACGAGAGCTTCAACATGGCCGCGCTCTGGAAGCTGCCCGTCGTCTACATCATCGAGAACAACCGTTACGCCATGGGCACCGCCGTCACGCGCTCTTCCGCGGAGACGAACCTTTCGCACCGCGGGCTCTCCTTCAAGATTCCGGGCATCCAGGTCGATGGAATGGACGTGCGCGCCGTGAAGGCTGCCGGCGACATGGCGGTCGAGTGGTGCCGGTCCGGCAAGGGACCAATCATCCTGGAGATGCAGACCTACCGCTATCGCGGCCACTCCATGTCGGACCCCGCGAAATACCGCTCCAAGGACGAAGTGCAGAAGATGCGCTCCGAGCGTGATCCCATCGAGCAGGTCAAGCAGCGGCTCATCGAGAAGAAGTGGGCGAGCGAGGAGGACCTCAAGGCTGTCGACAGGGAGGTGCGTGACATCGTCGCCGATGCGGCGGATTTCGCGCAGAACGACCCCGAGCCGGATCCTTCCGAGCTCTACACCGACATCCTGCTCTAAGAAGGGAGGCGCTTTCATGCCCACGGAGATTCTCATGCCCGCGCTCTCTCCGACCATGGAAGAGGGCAATCTCGCCAAATGGCTGAAGAAGGAGGGCGATCAGGTTGCCCCCGGCGATGTGATCGCCGAGATCGAGACCGACAAGGCCACCATGGAGGTGGAGGCCGTCGACGAAGGCCGGATCGGCAAGATCCTGATCGGCGAGGGGACGGAAGGCGTGAAGGTCAATACGCCGATAGCCATTCTCCTTGCCGACGGCGAGAGCGAGGAAGACCTGGCCAAGGCTGCCGACGGTTCGTCCTCCGGCAAGGCCAACGGAAGCGCCCAGACCGAGGAGAAGCAGGAGGCGAAGGCCCCGGCCGACGGCGAGGGCGAGGTCAAGGCTCCGGCTGCGCCCAAGCCTGCTGCCGAGGCCCTGCCGGCCGACCCCGACATTCCCGAAGGCACGGAGATGGTTCCCACCACGGTTCGCGAGGCGCTGCGCGATGCCATGGCCGAGGAGATGCGCCGAGACCCGGACGTCTTCATCATGGGCGAGGAGGTGGCCGAGTATGAAGGCGCCTACAAGGTCACCCAGGGGCTTCTGAAGGAATTCGGCGACAAGCGCGTCATCGACACGCCGATCACCGAGCACGGCTTTGCGGGCGTGGGCATCGGTGCCGCCTTTGCAGGGCTCAAGCCCATCGTCGAATTCATGACCTTCAACTTCGCCATGCAGGCGATGGACCAGATCGTCAATTCCGCAGCCAAGACGCTTTACATGGCCGGCGGTCAGATGGGGGCTCCCATCGTCTTTCGCGGCCCCAACGGGGCGGCGGCGCGGGTGGCCGCTCAGCACAGCCAGGATTATGCCGCCTGGTATGGCCATATCCCGGGCCTTAAGGTCGTCATGCCCTACACGGCGGCTGATGCCAAGGGACTGTTGAAGGCGGCGATCCGCGATCCCAACCCGGTGGTCTTCCTGGAGAACGAGATCCTCTACGGCCAGACCTTCGACGTGCCGAAGCTCGACGATTTCGTGCTGCCCATCGGCAAGGCGCGCATTCACAAGAAGGGCAGCGATGTCACCATCGTTTCCTTCGGCATCGGCATGACCTATGCCGTCAAGGCCGAGGAGCAGCTGCGCGAAATGGGCATCGACGCGGAGATCATCGACTTGCGCACCATCCGGCCGATGGATCTCGATACGGTGATCGAATCGGTGAAGAAGACGAACCGCCTGGTAACTGTCGAAGAGGGCTTTCCGCAGTCCTCCGTGGGCGATCACATCGCCTCCCAGGTCATGCAGCGCGCCTTCGACCATCTGGACGCGCCGGTGATCACCATAACGGGCAAGGACGTGCCCATGCCCTATGCCGCCAATCTGGAAAAGCTCGCTCTGCCCAGCGTGGCCGAGGTGGTCGAGGCGGTGAAGGCCGTCACATATCGGGACTGAGGAGAGGGAAGGTTCATGCCGATTCAAGTCACCATGCCGGCCCTTTCGCCCACCATGGAGGAGGGCAACCTCGCCAAGTGGCTGGTCAAGGAGGGCGACAGCGTTTCGCCGGGCGACGTGATCGCCGAGATCGAGACCGACAAGGCCACCATGGAAGTGGAAGCCGTCGATGAGGGGACCGTCGCCAGGATCGTCGTGCCGGAGGGCACCGAAGGAGTGAAGGTCAACGCGCTCATCGCGGTGCTGGCCGGCGAGGGCGAGGACCCCGAGGAAGCCGCCAAGGCCGCCGATGGCTCGTCCGCCGGCGGGGCGGGCAAGACCGCGCCGCAAGCGCCGGCGCAGGAAAAGCCCGTAAGAGCAGAGGCGAAAACGGACGAGAATGCCGGCGCCGAGCCGGCTGCGCGAAAGGCCGATGGCGGTGCCGGCCGGGCGGAAGCGGCTGCTGCCGCGCCCAAGGCGCAGGACGGCAAGCGCATCTTCGCCTCGCCGCTGGCTCGCCGGCTTGCCAGGGAGGCAGGCATCGACCTTGCCGCCGTCTCCGGCTCCGGCCCGCACGGGCGGGTGGTTAAGGCGGATGTCGAGGCGGCCGCCGCCGCGGGAACCACCAGTGCCCCGGCGCCCCAGGCTGTAGCCGAAGCGCCCAAGCCGATGGCCGACGATCAGGTGCTCAAGCTCTTCGAGGAAGGGTCCTACGAGCTCGTGCCGCACGACAACATGCGCAAGACGATCGCCCGTCGCCTGGTCGAGGCCAAGCGCACCATCCCGCATTTCTACCTCACCGTGGACTGCCACATCGACGCGCTTCTGGCGCTCAGAAAGCAGCTCAACGATGCCGCACCCAAGGCAAAGGCAGAGGACGGCGAGAAGCCGGCCTACAAGCTGTCGGTCAACGACTTCGTCATCAAGGCGATGGCCATGGCGCTGAAGGCCGTTCCGGAGGCCAATGTCTCCTGGACCGAAAGCGCCATGGTGAAGCACAAGCATGCGGATGTCGGCGTGGCCGTGGCCATTCCCGGTGGCCTGATTACGCCCGTTGTACGCCGTGCCGAGGAGAAGACGCTGTCGGCCATCTCCAACGAGATGAAGGATCTGGCGGCGCGGGCGCGCAACCGCAAGCTCAAGCCCGAGGAATATCAGGGCGGCACGACGGCCGTTTCCAATCTTGGCATGTTCGGCATCAAGGATTTCTCCGCAGTCATCAACCCGCCGCATGCCACAATCCTCGCCGTGGGCGCGGGCGAGCAGCGGGCGGTGGTGAAGGATGGCGAGATCAAGCCGGCCACCGTCATGTCCGTCACGCTGTCCACGGATCATCGCGCCGTGGACGGCGCGTTGGGTGCCGAGCTGCTCTCGGCCTTCAGGGAGCTTGTGGAGAACCCGCTTGGGATGCTGGTCTAGAACGTCCCTGGCAACGGGGAGGGCGGGCCGCCGGTCCGCGCCTTGCAACGCGGACGCGGCCTGCCGTGTCAGCCCGCAAAGGGGGGGCGCATGAAGACGATCCTCTGTTATGGCGACTCGCTTACCTGGGGCTACGACGCCGAGGGCCCCTCGCGCCATCCCTACGATGAGCGTTGGCCCTCCGTTCTGGAGGCGCGTCTCGGCGGCGCGGTGCGGGTCATCGCCGAAGGGCTCAACGGCCGCACCACGGCCTATGACGACTGGCTTTCCGGGGCGGACCGCAACGGCGCGCGCCTTCTGCCCACGCTGCTTTCCACCCATGCCCCGCTCGATCTCGTCATCTTCATGCTGGGCACCAATGATATGAAGCCCTTCATCTGCGGGCGTGCGATCGGTGCCAGGCAGGGCCTGGAGAGGCTGATCGGCATCGTGCGCGGCCATGATTATCCGCTGGATGCCGCCGCACCGGCAATTCTGCTCGTCGCGCCGCCCGTGCCGTGCGAGACGGGGGACGAGGACTTTGCGGCCATGTTCGAGGGTGCGGTCACGGAGGCGCGCAAGCTGGCGCCTCTCTACGCGCAGCTTGCCCGGGATACCGGCTGCACCTTTTTCGACGCGGGCACCGTCGCCCGCACCACGCCGCTCGACGGCGTTCATCTCGACGCGGAGAACACGCGCGCCGTGGGGGCGGCGCTGGAGCCGGTGGTTCGCCGCATACTCGGCCTTTGATCCAAGGAGGGAACGACAATGGCCAATTCCATCGAGCACGCGCAGTTGCGGTCATCCTGGGGGTGGCTTGCTGTTCTCGGCGCCATCTCTCTGGCCGGCGGGATTCTGGCGCTTGCCAATCCTTTCGCAGCCACCATGACCGCGGCACTGCTCGCGGCCTGGACGTTCATCCTTTACGGCGTGCTGCAGATCGTGCAGGCGTTTCGCGTGCGCGGGCGATGGCCCGTTTTCCTCGGGTCCCTGCTGCTCGGCGTGCTTGCACTTGCCATCGGCATTTCGCTGATCGCCAGGCCGATGGCGGGCATCATCTCGCTGACCATCCTTGTGGCCATCATCTTCATCGTGCTGGGGGTGGTGAAGCTGATGTATGCCTATGCGCTGCGCCCGATCTCCGGCTGGGTCTGGGTGTTCGTCTCGGGTCTCCTGTCGCTGGTGCTGGGCGGCATGATCCTGGCAGACATGCCGTGGTCGGCCGCCTCGATCCTGGGCATTCTGCTGGCCGTGGAGCTGCTGTCGAACGGGGCCTTCCTGCTGGCCGTGGCCTTCGGCCTGCGGGCCGCCAGCCGGCACTGACGCCATTGCCTGCCGCGCTTGCCAATCGAATGAAGGAGAAAGACAGCCGTGGCTGAAACCTACGACGTCATCATCATCGGCTCCGGTCCCGGCGGCTATGTGGCCGCCGTGCGGGCTGCCCAGCTCGGCCTGAAGACCGCCATCGTGGAGCGCGAGCATCTGGGCGGCATCTGCCTCAACTGGGGCTGCATCCCCACCAAGGCGCTGCTCCGCTCGGCCGAGATCCTGCACTATGCCGAAAACGCCAGGGACTACGGCCTCAAGATCGACGGCACGATCTCCGTGGATGCGGCAGCCGTCGTCGAGCGTTCGCGCAAGGTCTCTGGCAGGCTGAACGGCGGCGTCGGCTTTCTGATGAAGAAGAACAAGGTGGACGTCATCTGGGGCGAAGCCAGGCTGTCCAAGGCTCCGGCGGGCGCGCAGCCCGGCGAGATCAAGGTTTCCAAGCCGACAAAGAAGGCGATGGAGCCGCAGCATCCGGCTCCGAAGAACACGCTGGGCGAGGGAACCTACAAGGCCCGCCACATCATCCTGGCCACGGGCGCGCGCCCGCGCATCCTGCCCGGCATCGAGCCCGACGGCAAGCTGATCTGGACCTATTTCGAGGCCATGGTGCCCAGGGAAATTCCGAAATCGCTCATCGTCATGGGGTCCGGCGCCATCGGGATCGAGTTCGCCAGCTTCTACCGCACGCTCGGCGCTGAGGTGACGGTGGTGGAGCTTCTGCCGCAGATCCTGCCCGTCGAGGATGCCGAGATCTCCAAGTTTGCCCGCCGCCAGCTCGAGAAGCAGGGCATCAAGTTCCATGTCGAGGCGAAAGTGGAGAAGGTGGAGAAGGGCGCCGACACGGTGACGGCGCACGTGCAGATGAAGGATGGCAAGACGCAGAAGATCGAGGCCGAGCGCCTGATCTCGGCCGTCGGCGTCCAGGGCAATGTCGAGAATCTGGGGCTTGAGGCGCTGGGGGTGAAGGTGGAGCGCGGCACTGTTGCGGTCGATGGGTTCGGACGCACCAACGTCGCGGGCATCTATGCCATCGGCGATGTCGCCGGCCCGCCGATGCTCGCCCACAAGGCCGAGCACGAGGGTGTGATCTGCGTCGAGAAGATCGCCGGTGTGCCGGGCGTCCACCCGCTCGACAAGAAGCGGGTTCCGGGCTGCACCTATTGCCAGCCGCAGGTCGCCTCCGTGGGGCTGACGGAAGAGGAGGCGAAGAAGCAGGGCCGCGACATTCGTGTCGGCCGTTTCCAGTTCGGCGCCAACGGCAAGGCCATCGCGCTCGGCGAGGACCAGGGCTTCATCAAGACGATCCTCGACAGGAAGACGGGCGAGCTTCTGGGCGCCCACATGGTGGGCGCGGAGGTGACGGAGTTGATCCAGGGCTTCGTGATCGCCATGAATCTGGAGACCACGGAAGAGGAGCTCATGCACACCATCTTCCCGCATCCCACGCTGTCGGAGATGATGAAGGAGAGCGTGCTCGACGCCTATGGGCGGACGCTGAATGCGTGAATCGTCTTGCGCCGGTGGCTGCCGGCGCAAGAATATCGTGTATAATCGAAACCCACCCGCAACCAGAGCAGGAGAGTTGGAATGGAGGGTCTTGGTTGGATTTTGACGATTGTCATCGGCGGCATCGCCGGTTGGCTCGCCGAGAAGATCATGAAGGCCGAACATGGCCTTCTTCTCAACATCGTGCTGGGCATCGCCGGTGCCGTGGTCCTGAACGCGATCCTGTTTGCGGTCATGGGCGCCACCTTCGGCGGCATCATCGGCCAGCTCGTTGTCGCCGTCATCGGCGCCTGCCTGCTGATCTGGCTCTACCGGCTGGTGCGCGGGGCGAGCTGAGCCGGTAACGCATGTCTCGCCCGCCTGCCACCCGCGGGCGGGCTTTCCTATCCTCCGCCGCGTTCATATATGGCCTGCAGGCGCACATATGCGGGCGCCCTGGAAACCAGAGGAAGCAATGGTCACCGTTCTCGATACCGTCTCCGCCAGGCCGCGGCCGCGCCACCCGGAAAAGGCGCACCGGCCGGATCAGGAGGTGATGCGCAAGCCCGACTGGATTCGCGTCAAGGCGCCCACCTCCAAGGGCTATCTCGAGACGCGCGAGATCGTGAAATCGAACAAGCTCGTCACGGTGTGCGAGGAGGCGGGCTGCCCCAATATCGGCGAGTGCTGGGACAAGAAGCACGCCACCTTCATGATCATGGGGGAGATCTGCACGCGCGCCTGCGCCTTCTGCAACGTGGCGACCGGCATTCCCGGGCCCCTCGATCCACAGGAACCCGCCAATGTGGCCAAGGCCGTGCGCGAGATGGGGCTCAGCCATGTCGTCATCACCTCGGTCGACCGTGACGACCTTGCCGATGGGGGGGCGCAGCATTTCGCCGACGTCATCCATGCCGTTCGCGCTGCCTCGCCGGCCACGACCATCGAGATTCTCACCCCTGATTTCCTGCGCAAGGACGGCGCACTGGAGGTCGTGGTGGCGGCAAGGCCCGATGTCTTCAATCACAATCTGGAGACCGTGCCGTCAAAATATCTCACGGTGCGTCCCGGCGCCCGCTACTTTCATTCCATCCGCCTCTTGCAGCGGGTGAAGGAGATCGACCCCACCATCTTCACCAAGTCCGGCATCATGGTGGGGCTCGGCGAGGAGCGCAACGAGGTGCTTCAGCTCATGGACGACCTGCGCTCGGCCGATGTCGACTTCATCACCATCGGCCAGTACCTGCAGCCCACGCGCAAGCACCATCCGGTGAAGAAGTTCGTGACGCCGGAGGAGTTCAAGGCTTATGAGACCATCGCCTACACCAAGGGCTTCCTCATGGTCTCCTCCAGCCCGTTGACGCGCTCCTCCCATCATGCGGGCGAGGATTTCGCCCGGCTCCGGGCCGCGCGGGAGGCGCGCCTTCAGGCAGCAGCGGCGAAGACGGCATAAGCGCATCCCATGCCCAAGCATGAGACGGTCCGCCGGGTAAACCACCCGCCAGAACAGATGTTTGCCCTGGTGGCGGATGTCGAATCCTATCCCGCGTTCGTGCCAATGTGCGAGGCGCTCACCGTGCGCTCGCGCAAGGAGCGCGACGGGGTCACCGTGCTGGTGGCCGACATGACGGTGGGTTACAAGGCCATCCGCGAGACCTTTACCAGCCAGGTGGTGCTGAAGCCTGCGGAGCGCACCATCGACGTGCGCTACATCGACGGGCCGTTTCGTTTTCTGCAGAATTGCTGGCGCTTCGATCCCGTGGGCGAAGGGCAGACCGATGTCCACTTCTTCATCGAATACGAGTTCAAGAGCCGCATGCTGGGCGCGCTGATGGGCGCCATGTTCGACCGCGCCTTCCGCATGTTCGCCGAAGCCTTCGAGCGGCGGGCCGATCAGGTCTACGGGCGTTCGGCGTAGGCCGCTTCCAGCGCCAGTTCCAGGGCTTTTGCCACGCTGCTCCTGCGCACGGCATCGCGCGGGCCCGTAAAGAGCTGCCTTTCCACACGCACCTGTCCGTCACTGGTGGCCAGTCCGAACCAGACGAGGCCGACGGGTTTCTGCGCCGTGCCGCCGCCGGGGCCTGCCACGCCGGTGACGGAGACGGCGATCGCGGCGCGCGACCGGGCAAGCGCCCCCGCCGCCATTTCCCCCGCGGTCTCGGCGGAAACGGCACCGTGGGTTGCCAGCGTTTCCTGCGCAACCCCCAGCATCTCCATCTTCGCTTCGTTGGAGTAGGTTATGAATCCGCGTTCCAGCACATCCGATGCACCGGCGAGATCCGTCAGCGCCGCGGCGATCATGCCGCCGGTGCAGGATTCGGCAGTGGCCAGCATCATGCGGCGCGCCCGGCAGGCCTCCAGCACCTCTTTTGCCAAAGTCTCGACATCGCGCATGTCACCCTCACTCGGGCAGGAAGCCCGGATAGACGACGGTTGCCGTGGCGATTGCGGCAATGCCTTCACGTCGCCCGACAAAGCCCATCTTCTCGTTGGTCGTCGCCTTCACCGAGATTCGTTCGGGCGAAATGCCCAGCATGTCCGAAAGTTCCGCCACCATGGCATCACGATGCGGGCCGATGCGCGGCGCTTCGCAGATCAGCGTTATGTCGGCGTTGGCGATGCGCCCGCCGCGGGCGCGCAGCAGCGTCACCGCATGTTCCACGAAAAGCCGCGAGGCCGCCCCCTTCCAGCGCGCATCGGAGGGCGGGAAATGCGTGCCGATGTCGCCTTCGCCGCAGGTGGCCAGCAGCGCATCGGTCAGCGCGTGCAATCCCACATCGGCGTCGGAATGGCCACAAAGCGCCTTCTCATGCGGGATGGCCACACCACACAGCCAAACCTGGTTGCCCTCGGCAAAGGCATGTACGTCGTAGCCGTTGCCCGTGCGCACATCGGGCAGCCTTACGGCGCTCAGCCGCGCCTCGGCCAGCGCCATGTCACGCGGCCAAGTGAGCTTGATGTTCTCGGGCGAGCCCTCGACCAGCCGAACCGCTATGCCTGCCCATTCGGCAATGGCCGCATCGTCTGTGAAATCGAGCCGGCCTTCCCGGAAAGCCTTCTCATGTGCGGCGCGAATGGCGGGAAAGGGAAAGCCCTGCGGCGTCTGCGCGGCATAGAGGCCATCGCGGGAGACCGTGCCTTCCACCAGCATCCGCTTTCCTCCGCGCTTCAGCGTGTCGGAAACCGCGATGGCCGGCAGCGCGCCCTGGTTCTCCGCCAGGCCGTCAATCACACGGTCGATCAGATTCGCGTCAAGGAAAGGGCGCACCCCATCATGGATCAGCACGATGTCGGGAGCCTCCGAATCGAGGGCGGCGAGTGCCAGCCTGGTGGACTCCTGCCGCGTGGCGCCGCCATGCACCACGCGCACGGCGCGGCCCAGGCCCTGGGCAGCGGCGGAAAAGAGCGCATCGTCATCCCGGTGGATGGCGACGACAATGGTGCCGATCCGCGCATGTCCGGCGAAGGCTTCCAGCGTGCGCCGGATCACCGGCTTGCCGCCGATCGGCTGATACTGCTTGGGGCCATGCCCGTTTCGCCCGGCGCGTTCGCCGCGCCCGGCGGCCACGATCACCGCGGCGATCCGCCGCCCGGCGCCCCCCTTGCCCTGGTCATGATCTGCGTTCATGCCGGCAGGCATAGTCGGCACCGCTACGAAATGCCAGCGCATTTCTGCCTTTGTTGTGCGGCAAGCCCGTTGCGCGTCCCATTGTTTGTGTCTAAGAATTAAGCACGAAAGATGAGTGCTTTCTTTTTGAGCAAAAATCCTGTGAAGATACTCTCGCAGCCCTTGCAGGTTGGACCCGTCACGCTGCGCAACCGCGTCTTCCTGGCGCCCATGTCCGGTGTAACGGATCTGCCGTTCCGCCTGCGCGCGCATGCTCATGGGGCGGGCCTTGTGGTTTCCGAAATGGTGGCGAGCGGCGAATTGGCGCGCGGCCGCGCAGAAAGCGCGCGGCGTATCCGTCGTCACCCCGGAATCGATGTCCACATGGTGCAGATCGCCGGTCGCGAGGCCCGCTGGATGGCGGAGGCCGCCCGCATCGCCGTGGGCGAGGGGGCGGATATTGTGGACATCAACATGGGCTGCCCCGCCAAGAAGGTGACTGGCGGCTATGCCGGCTCCGCGCTCATGCGCGAGCCCGACCTTGCGTTGTCGCTCGTCGAGGCGGTGGTGGAAGCCGTTCGCGTTCCGGTGACGGTGAAGATGCGGCTCGGCTGGGATGAAAACGGTCTCAACGCGCCGGTGATCGCGCGTCGTGTGCAGGAAGTGGGCGTTTCCATGGTCACGGTGCACGGGCGCACGCGTTGCCAGTTCTACAAGGGCAGGGCCGACTGGCGGGCGATCGCCCGCGTGAAGCAGGCCGTCTCCATACCCGTCGTCGCCAATGGCGATTGCTGCGGGGCGGTGGAAGCCGAGGCCATGCTCGCCCAGTCGGGTGCCGATGCGGTGATGATCGGCAGGGCGCATTACGGCGCTCCGTGGACGGCGGGCGCGCTTGCCCACCATGCAGCCGGCGGTCAGGCGCCGGGCGTTCCGTGCGGCGGGCGCGATATGGCCGACTATGTTGCCGCCCACTACGAGGACATGCTGGCCCACTACGGGGTGGGACAAGGCGTGCGCCATGCACGAAAGCATCTGGGCTGGTATCTGGAGCGGCATGGCGGCGAGGCGGGCGCGGCGATGCGCACCGCCATCGTGACCGAGACGGAACCTGCCAGGGTTCTGCGCCTGCTTGCAACGGCCTTCGCCGCGCCCGACGCACCGCAAAGGATGGTCGCATGAATACGGGTTCCCCGCTTCCCGGCGATGGCTTGGCAAATGTCGCCCAGCTCGCCATCGACGCCATCGGCCATCCCGTCATCGTGGTTGACAGGCAGGGGCACATCCCATTTGCCAATGCCGAGGCGGAAGATTTCTTCCGTCTCAGCGCGACGATGCTGGCGCGCAACCGGCTGGCCGATTTCGTGCCCTTCGGCAGCCCGCTGCTCACCCTGGTCGAACAGGTGCGCGAGCGGCGCGCCCCGGTCAACGAATATCGCGTCGATATCTCTTCGCCGCGCCTCGGCACCGACAAGGTGGTGGACATCTATGTCGCACCGGTCGCGGAGCTGCCCGGCTGTGTCGTCATCATGTTTCAGGAACGTTCGATGGCGGAGAAGATCGACCGCCAGATGACGCACCGCGGCGCGGCCCGCTCCGTAACCGGCCTTGCCGCCATGCTGGCACACGAGATCAAGAATCCGCTGTCGGGCATCCGCGGGGCCGCACAGCTTCTGGAAAATGTCGTCTCCGACGAGGATCGGGCGCTTGCCCGCCTGATCACCGAGGAGACGGACCGCATCGTCAAGCTGGTCGATCGCATGGAGGTCTTCTCCGACGAGCGCCCGGTGGACCGCGAGCCGGTCAACATTCACGTCATCCTCGATCATGTGAAGGCGCTGGCGTCCAGCGGCTTTGCCAGCCATATCCCGATCGTCGAGGAGTATGATCCCTCGCTGCCGCCCGTGCTGGCCAACCGGGATCAGCTCATCCAGGTTTTCCTGAACCTCATCAAGAACGCCGCCGAGGCCATCGGCGACAGGAGCGGCGGCGAGATCCGGCTTTCCACGGCCTTCCGGCCCGGAATCCGCTTTTCCGTGCCCGGCACCCGCGAGCGCGTCTCGCTGCCCATGGAGTTCTGTGTCCACGACAACGGCCCCGGCGTGCCGGAAGACATCCGCGCTATCATCTTCGATCCCTTCATCACCACCAAGCAGAACGGCTCGGGGCTCGGGCTTGCGCTGGTGGCGAAGATCGTCGGCGCCCATGGCGGCGTGATCGAATGCGATTCATCCTCCCGCGGCACCACATTCCGCATTCTCATGCCGGCCTGGCGCGAACAGACGCAGACGGAGCAGACAACGGAAGCCAAGCCATGAGCGTGCAAGGCAGCATTCTCGTCGCCGATGACGACGCGGCCATCCGAACCGTCCTCAACCAGGCCCTGTCGCGTGTCGGTCATCATGTGCGGGTCACGTCCAATGCCGCCACCCTGTGGCGCTGGGTTTCGGCGGGCGAGGGGGATCTCGTGATCACCGATGTGGTGATGCCCGACGAAAATGCCTTCGACATGCTGCCGCGCATCCGCAAGCTGCGCCCGGACCTGCCGGTCATCGTGATGAGCGCCCAGAACACCTTCATGACGGCCATCCGCGCCTCGGAGGTGGGAGCCTATGAATATCTTCCGAAGCCTTTCGACCTGACGGAGCTTCTCGGCATTGTCGGTCGTGCGCTGGCCGAGCCAAAGGGCAAGCCTGCCCAGCCGCGGGCCAGCGAGCAGCCGGAATCCATGCCGCTGATCGGCCGCTCGCCGGCCATGCAGGACATCTACCGCATGCTCGCGCGCATGATGCAGACGGATCTGACCGTCATGATCACCGGCGAGTCCGGCACCGGCAAGGAGCTGGTGGCGCGCGCGCTCCATGAGTTCGGGCGCCGGCGCAACGGCCCGTTCGTGGCCATCAACATGGCCGCCATCCCGCGCGACCTCATCGAGTCGGAGCTTTTCGGCCACGAGAAGGGCGCCTTCACCGGCGCTCAGCACCGCTCCTCGGGCCGTTTCGAGCAGGCGGAGGGCGGCACGCTGTTCCTCGACGAGATCGGGGACATGCCCATGGAAGCCCAGACACGCCTGCTGCGCGTTCTGCAGCAGGGCGAGTACACGACGGTCGGCGGGCGGACGCCCATCAAGACGGACGTGCGCATCGTGGCCGCCACGAACAAGGACCTGCGTGCCCTCATCAATCAGGGCCTTTTCCGCGAGGACCTCTTCTACCGGCTGAACGTCGTTCCCCTGCGCCTGCCGCCGCTGCGCGAGCGCGTGGAGGACATTCCCGATCTCGTGCGCCACTTCTTTGCCGAGGCGGAGAAGGAGGGGCTGCAGTCCAAGCGCATCGACAAGGGCGGGCTCGGCGTCATGATGCAGTATTCCTGGCCGGGCAATGTGCGCGAGCTGGAGAATCTCGTGCGCCGGTTGGCTGCGCTCTATCCGCAGGACGTGATCACCGAAGAGATCATCGCCAGCGAGCTGCGCGGCGCCACGTCCATCGAGACGCCGCGCACCGGCGAGGGGCTGCCGGAGGACATGCCCCTCGGCCAGGCCGTTGAGCAGTATCTGCAGCGCCACTTCCGCAGCTTCGGAACCGCGCTGCCGCCGCCAGGGCTCTATCACCGCATCATCGCCGAGGTGGAATATCCGCTGGTGCTGGCCGCGCTCGCTGCCACGCAGGGAAACCAGATCCGCGCTGCGGAGCTGCTGGGCCTCAACCGCAACACGCTGCGCAAGAAGATCCGCGAGCTGGGCGTGGATGTGTACCGCGCCTCCAAGCACCCCTCGGGCGAGCCGGTGTCGGGATAGGGCAGGGAGCGGAAATCCCCTGAAAATTGCCCTAATTTCCCCTTTTCACCACTGTGAAATGGGCAAACGTTGCAAAGTCGCCACATTGCGTTGCATACCTGCAACGCATATGGGGTCGCCCGAATGGGGTGCCCGGCGCTTGCGCCGCCAGACAGGCAATGAGATGAGCACACAGGCTTCTGCCATAACCGGAGAGCGGGACCATCAATCCGCGGCCAGGGAAGGCCGCCGGCTGATGGCATGGCCCGGCATTCTTGCAACAGCCGGTGCGCTGGCGACGGCGGCGGTCTCCTTTGCCGTGCTGCTCGGTCTGACGCCGCTCACCCCCGACGCCGACACCACGCTCGCCCTGATCGCCATCAATGCCGCCTTCGTACTTCTGCTTCTGGTGCTCATCGGCCGCGAGGCCCATCGCATCTACACTGCACGAAAGGGGGCCAGGGCGGCCTCGCGGCTGCATGTGCGCATCGTCGCCATGTTCTCGCTGGTGGCGGCGATTCCGGCCATTCTGGTGGCTATCGTCGCTTCCATCACGCTCGATCTCGGCCTCGACCGCTGGTTCGAGCTTCGCACGCGCGTCATCGTGCAGTCCTCCCTGTCGATCGCCGAAGCCTATGTGCTCGACCATGCGCGCAACCTCCAGGGCACCACGCTTTCCATGGCGATCGACCTTGACCGCCTGCGTTCCTACTACAGCCTGGATCGCACCGGCTTTCGCCAGCGGCTCACCCAGCAGGCGGTGGTGCGCGGCCTGGCCCAGGCGGTGCTGATGCGCGAGGAGGGCGAGGTCATCATGGGCGCCGACATGCCCGATTCGATCGAGGTGCCCGCTCCGCCCGAAGGCGCCCTTCAGCGGGCTGCGGAAGGCCGGCCCGTGCTGTTCGATCTGCCGCCGGGCAACCTGATCGGCGCCATCGTCCGGCTGCGCGAGATCCCGGACGCCTATCTCTACGCACTGCGCGAGCTCGATCCCCAGCTCATCAAGGCGCAGCGTCTGGTGGCTGAGAACACGGGCGAGTATCGCTCCCTCGAAGAAAACCGCTTCAACACGCAGGTGGCCTTCGCGCTGCTCTATCTCATCGTCACCCTGGCCATCGTTCTGGCGGCGATCTGGACGGGCATTGCCGTGGCCGACCGGCTGGTGAGGCCGATCCGGCAGCTCATCGGTGCTGCCGGCGCGGTCTCCGCCGGCAATCTCGACGTGGCGGTGCCCGTGCGCGCTTCCGATGGCGATGTCGCCTCGCTCGGCGACACCTTCAACAAGATGATCCTGCAATTGAAGACCCAGCGCGACCAGCTCATCGCCGCGCGCGACACGATCGACGAGCGCCGTCGCTTCACCGAGGCCGTGCTTTCCGGCGTCAGCGCGGGTGTGATCGGTGTCGATGCGCGCGGCACGGTCACCATGGTCAATCCCTCCGCCGAGACCATGCTGGCGATTTCGGCCGACAACGCGATCGGTCGCAACCTCTCTGCCGTTTTGCCGCAGATCGGTCGCGTGTTCGAGGTGGGGCGCACCTCCGATCGCGAGGTCTACCGCGATCAGGTCACCTTCTACCGCGCCGGCGCGGAGCGCACCTTCAACGTGCAGATCACCACCGAGGAAAGCGTCGAGGAGACGGAGGAGCGCTCCTATGTGGTGACGGTGGACGACATCACCGACCTCGTGCAGGCGCAGCGCGCTTCCGCCTGGGCGGATGTGGCGCGCCGCATCGCACATGAGATCAAGAACCCGCTCACCCCCATCCAGCTTTCCGCCGAGCGCATCCGTCGCCGCTACGGCAAGGTGATCACCGAGGACCGCGAGGTCTTCGACCAGTGCACCGACACCATCATCCGCCAGGTGGGCGACATCGGCCGCATGGTGGACGAGTTTTCCGCCTTTGCGCGCATGCCCAAGCCCGACATCCAGCGGCTTGACCTGCGAGAGCCGCTGCGCGAGGCTTCCTTCCTCATCGAGGTCAGCCGCACGGACATCACCATGGAGCGCGATCTGGGGGAGGAGCCGCTGATCGGCCGTTTCGACACGCGGCTGATGAGCCAGGCCTTCGGCAACATCATCAAGAACGCTGCGGAGGCCATCGACGCTGCGGCCCGCGAGGAGGGCGAGCTGCGCGGCATCATCCGCATCACCGCGCGCCGGGCCGGCGAAAACATAGAGGTTGCCGTCATGGACAACGGCAAGGGCCTGCCGCGGGAAAACCGCCAGCGCCTGCTCGAACCCTATATGACGACGCGCGAGAAAGGCACGGGCCTCGGCCTTGCCATCGTCAAGAAGATTATCGAAGACCACGGGGGACAGCTGGAGCTCCATGATGCGCCAGCCGATTTTCACGGCGGGAAGGGCGCGTTGATCCGCATGATTCTGCCGGCAGCGCCAGAGGAGGGCGCCGGCGGACAGGCGGCGGACAATTCTTCTGGAAAGACGGAAAAGGTCGACAATGGCGTCTGACATACTGGTCATCGACGACGAGGAAGACATCCGCGAGCTTGTCGCCGGAATCCTGAGCGACGAGGGGCATGAGGCGCGCACCGCCGGCAACAGCGATGCGGCCCTTGCAGCCATCGCCGAGCGCGTGCCGCGGCTCGTTCTGCTCGACATCTGGCTGCAGGGCTCGACGCTGGACGGGCTGGCGCTGCTCGACAAGATCAAGGAGATGCATCCCGATCTGCCGGTCGTGATGATCTCCGGCCATGGCACCATCGAGACGGCGGTCTCGGCCATCAAGCGCGGCGCATACGATTTCATCGAGAAGCCCTTCAAGGCCGACCGTCTCATCCTCATCTGCGAGCGCGCGCTGGAGACCTCCAAGCTCAGGCGCGAGGTCATGGACCTGAAGAAGCGCAGTGGCGAAAGCTTCGACCTCGTCGGCAATTCGCCCGCCATGAACGCCCTGCGCCAGACCATCGAGCGCGTGGCTCCCTCGAACAGCCGCATCATGCTCATCGGCCCCTCGGGCTCCGGCAAGGAGCTGGCGGCGCGCGCCATCCATGCGCTTTCGCAGCGCGCCAACGGGCCCTTCGTCTCCGTCAACGCGGCCTCCATCACGCCCGAGCGCATGGAGATCGAGCTGTTCGGCACCGAGTCGAACGGCGCCGAGCGCAAGGTGGGGGCGCTCGAAGAGGCGCATCGCGGCACCCTCTATCTCGACGAGGTGGCCGACATGCCGCGCGAGACGCAAGGCAAGATCCTGCGTGTGCTCGTCGATCAACAGTTCGAGAGGGTGGGCGGCACCAAGCGGGTGAAGGTGGATGTGCGCATCATCTCCTCCACCGCCCGCAATCTGGAACAGATGATTGCCGAGGGCCGCTTCCGCGAGGACCTTTATCACAGGCTGGCGGTTGTCCCGGTTGCGGTGCCGGGCCTGTCGGAGCGGCGGGAGGACATTCCGCTGCTCGTCGAGCATTTCATGCAGCAGATCGCCACCCAGGTGGGCATAAAGCCGCGGCGCCTGGCGGAGGATGCCATGGCCGTTCTGCAGGCGCACAACTGGCCCGGCAATGTCCGCCAGCTTCGCAACAATATCGAGCGGCTGTTGATTCTCACCCGCGGCGAGGAGGGCGATGCGCCGATCACCGCCAGCCTGCTTCCCGCCGAGATCGGCGACGTCATGCCGCGTGTGCCGAACCAGTCGGACCAGCATATCATGGCGCTGCCCTTGCGCGAGGCCCGTGAGATGTTCGAAAAGGAATACCTTCTTGCGCAGATCAACCGCTTCGGCGGCAACATCTCGCGCACGGCGGAGTTCATCGGCATGGAGCGCTCGGCGCTGCACCGCAAGCTGAAGTCGCTGGGAGTATAGGTGTTGAGGCAACAGGCGGATCAAGCAGGGATTTGCCGGCACGCCGTGCCGTCTCTGCCGGCTGTTTCCTCGTTTGACGGGACCAGAAGCGCATGAAGGTCATCATCTGCGGCGCCGGGCGCGTGGGCTACGGCATTGCCGAGCAGCTTTCCGTGGAGCAGAACGACGTCTCGGTGATCGACACGTCGGTGGAGCTTATCCGCGCGATCCGCGACACGCTCGACGTGCGCGGTTTCGTCGGCCATGGCGCGCACCCGGAGGTGCTGGCCGCAGCCGGTGCCCAGCAGGCGGACATGATCATCGCCGTCACCCTCTATGACGAGGTCAACATGGTGGCCTGCCAGGTGGCGCATTCGCTCTTCAATGTGCCAACAAAGGTGGCCCGGATCCGCTCCCAGTCCTATCTCCAGTCCCACTATATGGACCTGTTTTCGCGCGATCACCTGCCCATCGACGTGATCATCTCGCCTGAGCGCGAGGTGGGCGAGATGGTCCTGAGGCGCATCGCGCTTCCCGGTGCCACGGATGTCGTGGCCTTTGCCGACGGGCAGGTGGCCATGGTTGCCATCGAGTGCCAGGAGGAGTGCCCGGTGATCGACACGCCGCTGGCGCAGCTCACGGAGCTGTTTCCCGATCTGCCGTCCACCGTGGTCGGCGTGTCGCGCGGCGGCAGCCTGTTCGTTCCCCACTCGCGGGATCAGCTCATGGCCGGTGACATGGCCTATGTGGTGACGACGAAGGACCAGGTGCGCCGCACCCTTGGCCTGTTCGGGCACGAGGAGACGGAAGCCACGCGCATCGTGATTGCCGGCGGCGGCAATATCGGCCGCTATGTTGCCCGCTCGCTGGAGAAGAAGGGCAGCCGCACCAAGGTGAAGATCATCGAGAGCAACCGCGAGCGCGCCGTGGCCATCGCCGACGATCTGCGCCGCACGGTCGTGCTGCACGGCAGCGCGCTGGAGCAGAAGCTGCTCCTGGAGGCAGATGTCGACCATGCGGACCTGATGGTCGCGCTCACCAATGACGACCAGGTCAACATCCTGTCCAGCGTGATTGCAAAGCGTCTTGGATGCAAATCCAACCTGGTGCTGATCAACAACCCGACCTATCACGACTTCGCCAAGACCCTCGGCATCGACGCTCATGTGAACCCGCGTGCCGTGACCATCTCCAAGGTGCTTCAGCACGTGCGCCGCGGCCGCATTCGCGCCGTCCACAACATCCAAAAGGGGGCAGCGGAGGTCATCGAGGCCGAGGCGCTCGAAACCTCGCCGCTGGTGGGCTTGCCGCTCAGCGAGCAGGATCTGCCGGATGGAATGCGCATCGGTGCCGTGTATCGCGAAGGCAGGTTCATCAAGCCGAGCGGCGCATTGCGCATCAAGCCGAAGGACCGCGTCGTCATCTTTGCGCTGGAAAGCGCTGTGCGGCAGGTCGAACAGCTCTTCCGCGTCAGCCTGGAGTATTTCTGAGCGTCCGCCGCAGGGGTTCATTTCACTGAGGGAGAAGACATGCCGCGCATTGCCTATGTGAACGGCCGCTATGTCCGCCATGCCGAGGCGGCAGTGCATATCGAAGACCGGGGCTATCAGTTCGCCGACGGTGTCTATGAGGTCTGCGAGGTGGCGCGCGGCTTCATCGTCGACATGACACGCCATCTCGACCGGCTCGACCGTTCCCTGTCGGAACTGTCCATTGCCTGGCCCATGCGCCGCAAGGCGGTGGAGCTGATCATGCGCGAGGTGGTGCGGCGCAACCGCGTGGCCAATGGGCTCGTCTATCTGCAGGTCACGCGCGGTGTCGCGCCGCGCGATCACGTCTTTCCCGCGCCCGGCACGAGGCCGGCGCTCGTCGTCACGGCGAAGCGCCTCGACAAAGAGGCGGCGGAAAAGCGGGCGCAGACGGGCATCAAGGTCATCACCGTGCCGGAGAACCGCTGGGAGCGGGTCGACATCAAGACGGTGGGACTCCTGCCCAACGTGCTGGCGCGGCAGAAGGCGCGCGAGGCGGGCGCTGCCGAGGCATGGTTCGTCGATTCCGACGGCATGGTGAAGGAGGGGGCAGCCACCAACGCCTGGATCGTGACCGCAGAGGGCAAGCTGGTTACGCGGCCTGCCGATTTTGGCATCCTGCGCGGCGTCACGCGCGCCGGCGTGCTCGACCTGGCAGCCCGGATGGGGCTTGAGGTGGAGGAAAGATCGTTCTCGGTGGAGGAAGCGCAGGGTGCGCGCGAGGCTTTCATCACGGCTGCGTCCACCGTCGTCATGCCGGTCGTGGAGATCGACGGCAAGCCGGTGGCCAACGGCCATCCCGGCTCGCTGACTCTTGATCTGCGCAGAGCGTTTTTTGACATTGCGGAAAAAAGTCCTGCCTGATAACCCTCAAGGCCGTACAGCCAGCCGGCTTCGATGTTGAACGATTGCGGGCGCGTGGCAGCAGCAGAGAACACCGCGCTTGACAGGGCGGGGTGACATTTGCGCTACTGCCATGCGATGCGCAGGGGATGGTGAAAGAAAAGAACAATGGCGGACCGTTCGCAGAATTTGCAGGATCTGTTCCTCAACACCGTTCGTAAGAGCAAGAACCCGCTGACGATTTTCCTGATCAACGGCGTAAAACTGACTGGCGTGGTAACATCGTTCGACAACTTCTGCGTTCTTTTGCGCCGTGACGGCCACTCGCAGCTCGTCTACAAGCATGCCATCTCCACGATCATGCCGAGCCAGCCGGTGCAGCTCTACGATGCCGAGGAAAGCGGTCGGGAAGGCTGATTGGCAGAGAACACAAGGGCTGCCGGCGGTGCACGCCGGAATGACGGGGCAACGGCCGGCGAGGTTACGAGAGCCGTCGTCATAACGCCGGTGCTGAACGCAGCCCGGGGCGAGGGCGCTGCACGCCTGACACGCGCCCCCGCAGCACGCCTCGAAGAGGCGATGGGGCTAGCCCGGGCGATCGATCTGGAGATTGTCCACAGCGAGGCGATCATGCTGGCCGCCCCGCGCCCGGCCACGTTGATCGGCGCCGGCAAGGTCGAGGAGATTGCGGCCGTCGTCGAGGAGGCGGGGGCGGAGGTGGTCATCGTCGACCATCAGCTTTCCCCTGTCCAGCAGCGCAATCTGGAACGCGCGCTGAAGGCCAAGGTGCTCGACCGCACGGGCCTGATTCTGGAAATCTTCGGCCGCCGTGCGCGCACAAAGGAAGGCCGGTTGCAGGTCGATCTTGCGCATCTGGAGTATCAGCGCGGGCGGCTTGTCAGAAGCTGGACACACCTGGAGCGCCAGCGCGGCGGCGGCGGCTTCATGGGTGGTCCCGGCGAGACGCAGATCGAGGCGGACCGGCGCCTTCTGCAGGATCGCATCGTGCGGATCCGGCGCGAGCTGGAGACGGTGCGGCGCACCCGCGATCTGCACCGCGCCAAGCGGCGCAAGGTGCCGTTTCCGGTGGTCGCCATCGTTGGCTACACCAATGCCGGCAAATCGACCCTCTTCAACCGGCTGACCGGCGCTTCGGTGATGGCCGAGGACATGCTGTTCGCCACGCTCGACCCGACCCTGCGGCGTGTGCGCTTTCCACATGGCACCGTGGTCATCCTGTCGGATACGGTGGGCTTCATCTCCGATCTGCCCACACATCTGGTCGCCGCCTTCCGGGCCACGCTGGAGGAGGTGGTGGAGGCGGATCTCGTCATCCACCTGCGTGACATCTCCGATCCCGATACCGTCGCCCAGGCGGGCGATGTCGGAGAGGTGCTGGCAAGTCTCGGCGTTGATGCCGCCGACACAAGCCGCGTCATCGAGGTGTGGAACAAGATCGACCGGCTGGCCGACAGCGACCGCGAGCGGCTTCTGCGCGACAAGGCCAATGCCGCGCCGCCGATCGCCATCTCGGCCGTGACGGGCGAGGGGATCGACGATCTGATGCGCCTGATCGAGGAACGCGTCGCCGGCCGGCTTTCGGAGACTTCCTTCACCCTCCCGGCCGATCAGATGGGGCTCGTGGACTGGATCTATCGGCACGGCGAGGTGACGGCGCGTGAGAATCACGAGGACGGCAGCATCACCATCCGCCTGCGCGCCACAGGTGCTGCACAGGAAGAGCTGAAGAGAAAATTGTCGAGCAATAACAGTATCTAAAGCTCGTCAGCTCGCGTTTTTCTCGCGCTGCCAGATGCCCTCCATCTCCGCAAGGGACACCGCGCCCAGCGCCTTGCCTTCCGCGGCAAGCCCCCGCTCGACGGCGTTGAAGCGGCGGCGGAACTTTTCATTGGCATCGCGCAGTGCGACTTCCGGGTCGAGCTGGAGGTGTCGGCCGAGGTTGACCAGCGCAAACAGCAGGTCACCAAACTCCTCGGCCACGGCCGCCTGCCGGCCTTCGGTCATCGCTTCCCGCAACTCGGCGACTTCCTCCTCGATCTTGTCGAGAACCGGCTCGGGCGCGCCCCAGTCGAAGCCCACCCGTGCCGCCTTTTCCTGCAGCTTCAGGGCGCGCATGAGTGCGGGCAGGGCGCGCGTCACGTCGTCGAGATAGCCGCTGTGCTCCTGCTCGGCGCCGTTGCGGCGTGCCCGGCGCTCGGCCTTCTCCTCGGCCTTGATGCGCTCCCACATGCCCTTGGCCATGCCGGCCTCGCGCGCCTCGGCATCGCCAAAGACATGCGGATGGCGGCGGATCATCTTCGTCGTAATGGTTTCGACCACGTCGCCGAAGTCGAAATGGCCGGCCTCCTCGGCCATGCGCGCGTGGAACACGACCTGCAGCAGGAGATCACCCAGCTCTTCGCGCAGGTCGCCCATATCGCCGCGCTCTATGGCGTCGAGCACTTCATAGGCTTCCTCGATGGTGTAGGGCGCCACGGTCGCGAAGGTCTGCTTGGCGTCCCACGCGCAGCCCGTCTCGGGATCGCGCAACGCGGCCATGATTTCGATGAGGCGCGAGATGTTCTTGGATGGCTCCATGGGTGCGGCTCCATTGGCTGGTGGACAAGCCGTAGCGCGCCGCGCGCTCATTCTCAAGCCGCTCATCCAGGCCGAATTCGGGTTCACGGCGCCAGGGACGGCACCTATACTGCTGCGGTCCGTGGCATCCCGCTTTCATTGCTCGCTTGGGGGGTGGCCGCGACGATATCCGATCCTTGACATATCCCAGGGGCCCCATGCTCGGAATCCTTTCAAGCCGCATCTATCGCCACCTGTTTCTGGCCCAGGTGGTGGCCCTTCTCGGCACGGGACTTGCCACCGTGGCGCTCGGGCTTCTGGCTTTCGATCTGGCGGGAGGCAACGCCGGTGTGGTTCTGGGAACTGCACTCGCCATCAAGATGGTCGCCTATGTGGGCGTCGCTCCGGTGGCGGGAGCATTTGCCGAGAAGCTGCCCCGGCGTGCCATGTTGGTGAGCCTCGATCTCGTGCGTGCGCTCATCGCATTGCTGCTGCCGTTCGTGACGGAGGTCTGGCAGGTCTATGTGCTCATCTTTGTGCTGCAGTCGGCCTCGGCGGCTTTCACGCCCACATTCCAGGCTACGATCCCGGACGTTCTGCCGGATGAGCGGCAATACACGCGCGCGCTGTCACTTTCGCGCCTGGCCTACGATCTGGAAAGTCTCATCAGCCCCATGCTGGCAGCGGCGCTGCTGGCGGTGATGAGTTTCCATAGCCTGTTTGCCGGCACGGCGCTTGGTTTCCTTGCCTCCGCGGCCCTGGTGTTGTCGGTTCGTCTCCCCGATCCGAAGGCGGGCAGGGCGCGCGGCTTCTACGAACGGGTGACACGCGGCCTGCGCATCTATCGCGCGACGCCGCGCTTGCGCGGCCTCCTGGCCGTCAACATGGCGGTGGCTGCCGCCGGAGCCCTGGTGATCGTCAATACGGTGGTCTACGTGCAGGGTGCCTTTGGCCTTGGCCAGAGCCACACGGCGCTGGCTCTGGCCGGCTTCGGCGGCGGCTCCATGCTTGTTGCTGTGGTCCTGCCGCGCCTGCTCGAACAGATACGGGATCGCCCCGCCATGCTCGGCGGCGTCGTCATGCTTTCTGCTGGGACATTCGCGGCGTCGATGCTCGCCGATTACGCGACGCTTGTGGCGCTGTGGTTTCTGATCGGCGCAGGGTACTCCCTGGCTTTGACGCCGTCCGGCCGCCTGCTGAGGCGCTCGGCACACCCGGAGGACCGTCCGGCATTGTTCGCTGCGCAGTTCGCGCTTTCCCATGCCTGCTGGCTGGTCACCTACCCGCTGGCGGGGTGGGCTGGCGCTACCATCGGTCTTCCGGAAACGGCGCTGATGCTCGGCGCGTTGGCAACGGTGGCGGCCGGCGCTGCATTCTGGTTCTGGCCTGCCGCCGACCCCGAGGCGCTCCCGCATGTCCACGATGAACTCCCACCCGGCCATCCCCATTGGGCTGAAGGCCGGGCGCTCTCCGGCAGGAGCCACGTCCATGCCTTCGTGATCGATGATCTCCACCCTGCGTGGCCTGCGCTTGCCTGGGACAGCAGAAGACCGGTGAATTGAACAGACAGAGCGCAATCAAGGCTTGGGTTTGTGGCTGCGCTTCCTCGCGGGTTCGACCCAGAGGGCAGAGGCGGCGACTCTCGCATCAAAAAACAAAAGTCGCATAATATGGATTATGGAACTCAGCCCTGCACCGCGCCCTTCCTGCTGGTCATTCCGTCACGTCACAATGTCGGCCACCTCGGCCTTTGCTGCGTTGATCAGCGCCCGCGGTTCTGCGGCGAAGACGGCGTCGTGGGCGCCGGCGGCGGCCCACACGATGGGAAAGCCGAGCAGCGTTCGGTCGGCATAGCGGCGCACGGTCTCGTCGTGACCGAGCGGTGAAACGCCGCCGATGGCAAAGCCCGTTTCCTCGCGCACCTTGCGCGGATCGGCGCGCACCAGCTTCTCGCCGGCCACGGATGCGGCTTTCTCCAGGTCGAGCTGCCGGCTGCCGGAGACCAGAAAGAGATAGAGCCTGCCGGAGTCTTCGCCGGCGAAGATCAGCGACTTGACGATCTGCTCGACCGAACAGCCGCATTGCCGGGCCGCCTCGGCGGCCGTACGGGTCGATTCGCCCATGCGCCGGATCTCGATCTCCAGGCCGGCCCGGGCTGCGGCCTCGGCCACGCGCCTGATGCTCTTCGACATAGGAAACCTCTATTTTTTCAAATGGATGAAATCTCTTTTTCAATCACCATGCCATCGAAGGCCGGCTCCACGTGATCGGGTGTCTCCCGCCGCACGGCGTCATAGTCGAGCGGCGTGTGCATATGAGTTAGAACGGCGCGGCTGGGTGCCAGCCGTTCGATCCACTCCAGCGCCTCGGAAAGCGAGAAATGGCTGGGATGCGGGCGGTGCTGCAGAGCGTCGATCACCAGGAGATCGAGACCGGCCAGCAGCGGCACGGTTTCGGGCGGGAAGTCGTTGACATCGGAACAATAGGCGAACGGACCGATGCGAAAGCCCAGAGAGCGGATGTCGCCGTGAACCTGCGGCAGCGGGACAAAGGTGAGAACGCCGCCCGCCCCCTCGATGGCGAAAGGCGCCTCGTGACGGATGAGATGCGGCGTGACGATGGGTGGATAGTTGCTGCCGGGCGGTGTCTCGAAGCAATAGGCAAAGGCTTCACGCAGGCGCTTCAGTGTCGGCTCGTCGGCGTGGATGTCCATCCGCCTGTTCTGTACCAGCACGAAGCCGCGCAGATCGTCAATGCCGTGGATGTGGTCGGCATGGGGGTGGGTGTAGACGACGGCGTCGAGATGCGTCACGCCAGCTGCGATCATCTGGGCGCGGAAGTCCGGCCCGGTGTCGATGGCCACCCGCGTGGTGCCTCCGTCCGGCCTGATGCGTTCCACGAGCGCGGCCGCGCGGCTGCGCCGGTTGCGCGGGTTGGCCGGGTCGCAATTGCCCCAGTCGCCGTTGATCCGCGGCACGCCTGGCGAGGAAGCGCAGCCCAGGATGGTAAGCCGCAGCCGGTCCGCCAAGGTCAGGCCCCTTCCTGAAGCGTACGCGGCACCTTGGTGAAGAGGCGGAAGAAATTGGCTGTCGTGATCTGCGCCACGTCCTCGGGTGTCGCACCGATGGTCTCGGCAAAAAGTGCAGCGGTATGGGCCACATAGGCCGGCTCGTTGCGCTTGCCGCGGTGCGGCACGGGCGCCAGATAGGGCGCATCGGTCTCCACCAGAAGCCGCTCGCGCGGCACGTCCCGCGCGATTTCGCGCAGCGCTTCGGACTTCCTGAAGGTCAGGATGCCCGAAAAGGAGATATAGCCGCCGAGCTCCACGCCCGTGCGCGCCAGCGCTGGGCCGGAGGAGAAACAGTGCAGGATGAAGGGGAAGGCCCCCTTCCCCGCCTCTTCGCGCAGGATCGCCGCCATGTCGTCATCGGCATCGCGCGCATGGATGACGAGCGGCAGCCCGGTGCGCCGTGCCGCCTCGATGTGGGTGCGGAAACCCTGCGCCTGTGCCTCGCGCGGAGACTTGTCGTAGAAGTAGTCGAGCCCCGCTTCGCCGATGCCCACCACCTTGGGATGCTCAGCAAGCCTGACCAGGTCATCGGCTGTCACATGCATCTCCTCCCCGGCATTGTGCGGGTGCGTGCCGACGGTGCAGAAGACGTTGGGATAGCGCTCGGCAATTGCCTTCACGTCCTCGAATCTTGCCACGCGGGTGGAGATCGTCACCATCAGGCCCACGCCGCTCTCGCCGGCGCGGGCCACGATTTCGTCCCGTTCCTCCTCGAAATCGGGAAAGTCGAGATGGCAATGGCTATCGACCAGCATGGCGTCTAGCTCCCCTGCCCCGTCTCCTCGGCCTCCACATGGCGTGGAAAGACGGGCGCCGGCGGCGGCAACGGTGTGCCGGGCACGAGCATATGCGCCTCGCCGATGTCGGCAAAGGTACGTCCCTCCGCCGGAACGGCCAGAAGGTCGAGCAGCCTGGCCGCCGAGCCTGGCATGTAGGGCTGGCAGAGAATGGCCAGCCGGCGCAGCACCTCGGCCGTGGTGTAGAGCACGGTTTCCATGCGCGCCGGATCCGTCTTGCGCAGCGCCCAGGGCGCTTCGCCGGCAAAGTAGCGGTTGGCCTCCGCCACCACCTCGAAGACGGCGGCAAGCGCGGCGTGAATCGCCTGCCGGCCCATCGCCTCGCGCCCGGCGGCCAGCGCTGCCTCGGCGCGCGCGAGGATGGTCTTGTCAGGCTCGGCCAGCGTGCCGCGCGCAGGCACCTTGCCGCCGCAGTTCTTGGCGATCATCGACAGCGAACGCTGCGCCAGATTGCCCAGATCGTTGGCAAGGTCGGCGTTGATGCGGCCCGCGATCGCCTCGTGGCTGTAGCTGCCGTCCTGTCCGAAGGGCACCTCGCGCAGGAAGAAGTAGCGCACCTGGTCGAGGCCGTAATGCTCCACCAGGGTGAAGGGATCGACCACATTGCCGACAGACTTCGACATCTTCTCCCCGCGATTGAAGAGGAAGCCGTGGCTGAACACCCGCCTGGGCAGCGGCAGGCCAGCCGACATCAGGAAGGCCGGCCAGTAGACGGCGTGGAAGCGGGTGATGTCCTTGCCGATCACATGCACGTCCGCCGGCCAGTAGCGCCACCTCTCGCCGTGGGTATCGGGATAGCCGAGCGCGGTGATGTAGTTGGTCAACGCGTCCACCCACACATACATCACATGCTTCTCGTCGCCCGGCACCGGCACACCCCAGTCGAAGGTGGTGCGGGAGATGGAAAGATCGCGCAGGCCGGAGCGCACGAAGCTCACGATCTCGTTGCGCCGTTCCGCCGGACCGATGAAGTCCGGGTTTTCCTCGTAGTGCTTGAGCAGCCGTTCCTGATAGGCCGAGAGGCGGAAGAAATAGCTCTCTTCCTCGACCCACTCCACGGGCGTTCCCTGCGGGCCGTAGCGCACGCCGTCCTCGCGCAGCTCCGTCTCCTCTTCGCCGTAATAGGCTTCGTCGCGCACCGAGTACCAGCCGGAATAGCTGCCCAGATAGATGTCGCCGTTCCCGGCCATGGCCTTCCAGATGGCCTGGCAGGCCTTCCTGTGCCGCTCCTCGGTGGTGCGGATGAAATCGTCGTTGGAGGCGCCCAGCACCTCTGCCATGCGCTGGAACTGCGGCGTGTTGCGTTCCGCCAGGTCGCGCGCCGACAGCCCCTCCTTGCGCGCCGTCTGAAGCATCTTGATGCCGTGCTCGTCGGTGCCGGTCAGAAACATGACGTCCTTGCCGTCGAGGCGCTGAAAGCGTGCCAGGGCGTCGGTCGCAATCAGCTCGTAGGCATGGCCGATATGCGGGCTGCCATTGGGATAGGAAATCGCGGTTGTGATGTAGAAGGTCTCGCGCGTCATGGGAAATGGTTGTCCGGTGTCGAGATTGGCTGGCGCCCAGATAGCGCATCGCCGTGGTGAATGCCATGCATCGAACCGCTTCACAAGGCAGGCATTTCGCCAAGCGCCTCGTGAAGCCGCCGCATCAGCCCCATGGCGTGCTGCTTGCGGTCGAGATTGAAGGTCTCCGTCTGGCGCACGGCGTCGCTGGTCTCCTCCCAAAGCGTCGCCAGGCGTGCCGCCCTGCCGAGGTCTCCTGCCTCTGCCGCCTGTGTCGCGGCCTCGGCCAGGCGGTCGCTCACCAGGCGGTTGAAGATGTCGAACTGCACCTGGGCGTCCCGCGCCGCCACGGCCTCGGCCAGCCGGTACGCCTCGGCCAGGTCGAAGCGGCGCCCCTCTGCTGCCTGTGCAAGGGTCTGGGCAATCTCCAGCCCCCCGAACTGGGTAAGCAGAATGGCGCTGCGGGGGCTTCCCCCCGCCCGCTCGACAAGCAGGTTTCTCTCCTGCCCATCCTCGGGCAACGGCGCGTCCAGCCGGTGCAACAGATCCTCCAGCGTCGCCGCCTCCAGCGGCTGCAGCTTGATCGTCTGACAGCGGGAGCGGATGGTGGGCAGCAGCCGGCCGGGCGAATGGGCGATCAGCACGAACAGGGTGCGCGCCGGCGGCTCCTCCAGATTCTTGAGCAGCGCATTGGCGGCGCTGGTGTTCAGGTCGTCGGCCGGGTCCACGATGACGATGCGATAACCGCCATGCGAGGCCGTCATCGAGAGGAAGCGGCTGATGCGGCGGATCTCGTCCACCGTGATCACGGTTTTGAACTTCTTTCCACGCTCGTCAAAGGGCCGGGTGAGGTGCAGAAGACCGGGATGAGCGCCGCGCGCGAGAAGCCGGAAGGTCTGCGCCTGCGTGTCCGGCGCCTCCAGCCGCGCAGGCGCCGCCGCGGGGTCGGGATGGGCCAGAAGATGATTGGCCAGATGAAAGGCAAGCGTCGCCTTGCCGGTGCCGCGCGGGCCGGCAAAAAGCAGCGCATGGTGCAGCTTGCCGGCGCGATAGGCCGCGGCGAGCATCGCGCGCGCCTCCGCGTGGCCGAAGAGAAGCGGGTTCTCTGCCGGCTCGGGAATGTCGGGCAGGCTGTCGTGCTGTTCGGGGGCCGTGCGTTCAAACATTGTCCAGCCCTTCCCTTCCCATCGCCCTCTCCACGGCCTTCGCGACAGCCCTGGCCACCTGCGCGCGCGGCCGCGAGGCGTCGATCACCACGCAGCGTTGCGGCTCTCTGGCGGCGATGTCCAGAAAGGCGGCGCGCCTGTGGCGATGGATCTCCAGTGTTTCCTTCTCGAAACGGTCGGCCCCTGCCTCGCCACGCCTTTCGGTCGCCCGGCGCAGCCCCTCCTGCGGGTCGATGTCGAGGATGATCGTCAGATCGGGCATCACCCCGTTCACCGTCACGCGCTCCAGCCGCGCCATGAAATCGGGGTCGAGCCCGCCGGTCACGCCCTGGTAGACGCGCGAAGAATCGACGAAGCGGTCGCACAGCACCACCGCGCCTCGCCCGATTGCCGGGCGGATGACCTGTTCCACATGGTCGAGCCGCGCGGCGGCGAAAAGGAGGGCTTCCAGCGCCGGGCCGAAGGGCTCCGCCGCGCCGGACAGAAGCACGTGGCGCACGGCCTCCGCCCCCGCCGAGCCGCCCGGCTCACGGGTCACGACCACTTCGTGGCCCTGTTTTTCGAGGCGTTCGGCAAGCAGCCGGATGTGGGTGGACTTGCCTGCCCCCTCGCCCCCCTCGAACGTGATGAAAAACCCGCGCGGCAAGCTGCCTCCGTCCGTTGTCGGCCCATATGCTCGGCTCTTCATAGTCGCGCCGGCGGGGAAAATCCAACCGCGTCTCGAAATGCCGGCAGGTTCAGCGCAGCCAGCCGAGCAGAAGCTCGCCCAGTGCCTCGAGCGCCCGCTGGCGCAGGCTGCCGCGCTCCACCGACCGGGCGGCGTGAAGCGGCACCTCGCGGCTCAGCGTGCCGTCGAGGCGTATCTGCAGCGTGGCGACCTCCTCCCCCTCCTCCACCGGCGCGGGCACCGGTCCGCGATAGACGATGCGCGCCGTAAGACGTTCGGGCTCTTCGACCGGCACCAGCAGCGAGAGTGGGCGCGCCGTGCGCACCGGCAGGCGATCCGTCCCGCCACCATAGACCTCCACCTCGCCGACCGTCTCGCCGTTGGCAAAGAGGCGGCGCTCCTCGAAACCGCGCAGCCCCCACTCGATGATGCTGCGCGCCTCCTCCGACCGCTCTTCGGCGCTGTCCAGACCGCTGAGCGTCACGAAGATCCGCCGCCCTCCCTGCCGGGCCGAGGCCGCGATGGCATAGCCGGATTGATCGGCATGGCCGGCGACGAGCCCATCGACGCCGACCTCGAGCGCCAGCAGCGGATTGCGGTTGCGCTGGTAGATGCCGTTCCACTCGAAGGCCGGTTCGGCGAAATACCGATAGTAGGCGGGGTATTCGAGCCACAGATGGCGCGCCAGAGCCGTGATCTCGCGCGCCGTCACCTGCTGCCCTTCGGCTGGCAGGCCGGTGGGGTTGACGAAGGTCGAGCTTTCCAGCCCCAAAGCGCGGGCACGCGCATTCATCAACCTTGCAAAATCCGACTCGGAGCCTGCCATTGCCTCGGCGATCACGATGCAGGCATCGTTTGCAAGCTGCACGACGGCACCCCGTATCAGCGCCTCCAGCGGCACGGAGGATTTCACCTCCGCGAACATGGTCGCAAGGCGCGAGGGCGCGCCGCCGGTGCGCCAGGCGTGCTCGCTCACGAAGAAGGTCTGCTCGAGGGAGAGTTGCCCCTGCTTGAGGTCGCGGAAGACAAGCTCCATGGTCATGAGCTTGGCAAGCGAGCCCGGAGGAAAGGGCTCGTCGGCTCCCTTCGCATAGAGCACGGCGCCGGTGGCCGCGTCGATCATGAAGGCGCGCGGCGCCTTGGACTGAAAGCCCTCCGCCATGGCAGGCGGGGACAACAGAAGAAGGACAGCCACAAGCGGCGCCCATCGCCTGACATCGTGCGGCAACGCACCCTCCCCGTCGGTCCGCGAAGCTTGAAGAGGGTTTAAGCACGGATGAGGCGCAGCGCCAACCGCGCCTTGGCCGGCGCGGGTTCAACGCGGTGCAGGATCAGCCGCGCACCGCGAAGGCGTCGGCGGCACCCGCCGCCCAGGCGGCACGCAACGCGCGGTCGAGGTCGCCTCCCGGCGCGGGCACGAGCGACAGCGCGTAGACGCGCCTGCCCGCCTGCCGGGTCTCTTCGATGCGGACCTCGCCATAGGCGGAAAGGGCATCTTCAAGCCGGTCCGCCGCGGCGCGCGAGCTCCAAACGCCCAGATTGATGTAAGAGCCCGGCGCCTGCGTGCGCTCCGCACCCCATGAAGCCAGGGTCTCGGCATCGAGCCCAGGCCTGAGAACGGCGTCGAAGGCGTCGGCAGCACGACGCACCCGCCTGTCGGCATAGGAGAGCAGCGCCAGTTCATGGGCGGCCAGCTCGGGTGCAGTGTGCGGCCTGTCAGGCAGAACGGGGCCGATGACCGGCAGCGCCGTGCTGCCTTGCGCCTGCCGCGCTGTCGGCAGACCGGCAAAGGCGGTGGTGGCCTGCGGCACGGCCCGGGAAGGCGTCGGCCCGTTCATGGCCACCATTACGCCCGAGGCCAGCCCGTCGGAAGGATCGGGCGTCCGGCCACCCGGCCGGTACGAGGCGAGAAGAAAGCTATCGTCCTGTCCGTGCAGCGGTGCGGGCCCCACATATTCCACCCGCACCCGCGCCACACCGTCCTGGTGGTAGTCGAGCAGCTCGGCGGCCCGTTTCGACAGGTCGATCACGCGCCCGCGCGCGAAGGGCCCGCGATCGTTGATGCGCACGATCACCGAGCTGCCGTTTTCGAGATTGGTGACGCGCGCATAGCTCGGCAGCGGCAGGGTCGGATGGGCCGCGGTGAGGTGCGTCATGTCGTAGACTTCGCCATTGGCGGTCAGCCGTCCGTGGAAGGCCGCGCCGTACCACGAGGCCGTTCCTTCGGCCACATAGTCCGGATCCTCTTTGGGATGGTACCAGCGGTTCTTGATCCTGTAGGGCTTGCCGATGTGATAGCGCCCGCCCCCGCGGCGCAGGCCCGAGGCATCATGGGCCATGCGGGGGCTCGCCTTCACGCCATATTCGGCTTCGGAGAAATATTCCTTCGTATCGGTATTGCCGAGGCCGACCTTCGGCGTGGTTTCCGCGCAACCGGCAACAAGCAGCGCACACGCCGCCGTCGCCGCCATGCCGAAACGCCACCGCCCCGGTGCCCCCCTCCTGCCTTGCTTCATGAACGCCTTTCCCCGGGCAATCCCTTGAAAACCCAATCAACCGCCTTCACGCCGGCCCCGCCGGCAAAAACCGCAAGCACCCAGCCGCCGCCCCCAGCTCATGGGCACGAAATCATTGTCAGAATGTGAATCAATCAATATGGCGGGAAAACGGCGAAAACAAGAAATGGACGGGGCGCCACCCTTTTCCCGCCGCCTGCTTGCAATAACACCCGTTCGCGCCTACACGGATTCGGCCGGAGGAGTGGCCGAGTGGTTGAAGGCACCGGTCTTGAAAACCGGCAGGCGGGCAACCGTCTCGTGGGTTCGAATCCCACCTCCTCCGCCACAACATTAATAAAAAACAGCAGGTTATGTTTCCATTCATAGCCGTGCCATACCGAGAGCCATCATCTTTTCTGTGGAGACTCGGCTTTGCTGCGGTCGCCTGCGACCAGGTCGAGCCCATCCTCACTCGCTGGTGCATCGCATTCGGTCGCACCGGGATCGTTCAAGTGAGCGCTCATGATGCGGGCCGCAGTGGGGGACAGAAAATAAGTAACTCCATCGTCATCGGAACGTCGATCATAAACCGCGGCCTCCACGGCGGAAGGATCATTCATTAATCCGGCAGAATATGCGTCGAGGATAGCAGTGCCCTTGTCGGCTGCGACATCCCTTTGCGATAGTCTGATCATGTACCACGGCATCTGTTCGCCCCTGGTTTTTTTCAGCGCGATCAGCGAACCACCAAAAAAGCAAGCGGCAACCTGCCAAGAATTGGGAACGCCGCCCCGGACGACCGAAGCGGCTTGGGTTTCACTATTGAAGCTCCTGCGGCCGGGCAGTCAGACAGCGCGCCGCGAGTCAGGCCGCAATCGATTCCATGAACCGGAGCAACACGCGCTCCCCAAAAACATTGGAGCCTCCGGCAATCCTGGCGCGGTTCACCGCGCCGGGATTGACGCTTTCCTGCAGCCGAATGACGACGGAGCGAAGAGAGATGCTTTTCGCAGGGACGCAAGGCAGCGCTCGCGACGACATTCTCCCCGGCTCAAAACCGGAAAGTCATGCCCAGAACCGGACCGGACAGCGTGGTGTCGAATACATGTCCATCGTCCTCGTAGTCCACAGACAAGACCTTGTAACCCGCGGAAAGCGCAAGCTTGTCGTTGAACGAGTAATTGGCTGTCGTAAGCATCTGCCAGGTGAAATCGGAGCCCACTCCGAAGCCGCCGACATCACCCTGGACGAGAATGGAGAACCTGTCGGTCAGATGAAAATGGGCGCGCGCACCGATGACCGGATCCAGCCAGTCGAACTCGCTTTCCAGCTTGAATGTCCGGCCGGTCACGTGAACGTTGAGATCGTTCCAGATGCGCCAGTATCGCGCACCGCCCATGAGATCGAAGGTGAACTGCGGCGTATCATAGACCCGGTATCCAGCCTGCAGCGTGGCGGCAAACTGGGTCGTATCGTAATCGGCCCTGACGGCACCGATGATCGGCAATGGTCCGGTTGTCGCGCTTTCGGTAATATTGACGTATATCACGTCGCCAGAAACGACGAAGCGATCATTGCGCGCCCAGAAATTGACGAAGCTGGCAAAGTTGAGGTCGTCGAGAATATCGGAAAACGACTTTTCCACATGCACGGTCGGGGCCCGCCGGAACGGTGAGACATCGCCCTCCATGCCCGCAGCCCAGACGTAAGGCGTGACCTGAAACACCCAGCCGAACGGGGCCGTTCCCGGCGCTGCCGGCCGCCGGGGAGCCTCTTCCAGCGGTGCCATATCCGCGCCTTGGGCAAGGCTTGCTGAAAGGAGAACAACCACGGCGGCCAAGACGGGAGAAATCGCCGCTTTGATCATGTTGCCAATCCTCTCAGCTCGCGGTCAACGTGTTCTTGTAAATGCGCCCATCCTTCATGATGAGCTTCATGTTTGCCTCGGGATCGGCGATCAGAGAGATGTCCTCCAACGGGTTGCCGTCTATGATCAGCAGATCGGCGAGCGCTCCCGGCTCGATCACTCCCAACTTGGCACGGTAAGGGTTGCGCTCGCCGGCCATCGCAAGGAGTTCGCCGTTGCGGCCGGTGGCCATGCGCAAGACGTCTGCGTTGTCGAACCAGCGGGAGAGCTTTGCGAGTTGCTTGCCCTGGGTGGGCGGGCCCTTCGGGTTGAAGAGGATATCGGTGCCCCAAGCCATGTTGACGTTGTGCTTCTTCCCGAGTTCGTAGGCGCGTACCGTGCCTTGGGCAATGTCCTTCTGCTGCTGGCGCTGGATCGGCTCGGATTTGGGATTGGCATCCTCATCGGCCAGAAAGGGCTGAAGGCTCCACCAGGCGCCTTCCCCGGCGATCATCTTGACGGTTTCCTCGTCGGCGAGCTGTCCGTGCTCGATCGACTTGACGCCGTTCCGCAAGGCCCGCTGGATGCCTTCGGGCGTATAGACATGGGTACAGACGTAAGTGCCCCAATCAGACGCTGCATCCACGGCGGCACGGATCTCCTCTGCCGTGAACTGGTTCACGTGAATCGGGTCGTAAGTGGAGGAGACGCCGCCGCCGGTCATGATCTTGATCTGGCTCGCACCGAGGAGAAGCTGCTCCCGCACGCGGCGAAGCACTTCGGGCACGCCATCGGCAATGGCGGCGATGCCGGCTGCTTCCGGGTGGCTCAGATCATTGCCGGAATGGCGTGGCACTTCGTAGCGCATGCGGAAGTCGCCATGGCCTGACGTCTGCGAGATCATGGCGCCGGAGGGGAAGATGCGCGGGCCCGGAAACCTGCCCTCGTCGATGGCACGCTTCAGTGAGAAGGACGGGCCCCCGACATCGCGAACGGTGGTAAAGCCGCGCATCAGCGTGCGCCCGGCCTCTTCGGCGGCGACCAGGTGGATGTATGGCACGTCGGCCGTAAGCGCCAGTACCTCAGGGATCGCTGCCATGAGGGTATGCCAATGCGCATCGATCATCCCGGGCATCAGCACCCGTCCACCGCCATCGACGATCTCCACGTCGCCGGGATCTTCGCCGGCCGGCAGCACCGCCTCGATCACATTGCCTGAGATACGCAGATTCGATCCTTCGATCAGCTTGGCCGACTTGCCGTCAAAGATGCGCACATTGGTGAACAGCAAAGGCTTGGCCGGCTCCTGGGCAAAGACTCGGGAAGGCGTAAGAGAGAGAGCGGCGAAGGTGGTGGCGATGCCGCGCAGGACAGAGCGACGAGACAAGCCCATGTTCAACCGATGGTTGATTCTGGCAAAAGCCGGGGTATGGCAAGCACAGCCAAACCCCTGCACCAGGCTCTGATATTTTCTGCCGATGCGTAGCTGCATGACACCCTTCGATTGTGAAAAGATCCCCTATGGAACCCATACTTGCTTTATGTCGGGTTCGCAAGTGAACGCCGGAAACCGCCCGGAATGGTTTCGTTTTTCTGCAGCATGATGATCAGCCCGATCGCATCGTCTTTATAGACGCCCACGGCTTGTATCCGTGCCGCCGGAAACCGGGTCCGCGACGGCACTGTTCCCCTGCTCAAGACGGATCCTCAGGCCCTCGTCGGGCTTCGGAGATGCCATCGCCTTTACCGAGGCGATGGCTCTTTCGCGCCGGCATCCGCCTGCCTTGTGCGCCGGCGCTGAGACGCAACCTCCGATCGGTCCTTCCGGGAGAGGATCAGGCTCACTTCATCTCGGCATCGACGACGAAGGCGCCGTCCTCGACCTTGAAGAGCGCATAGGCGCCCGGCACGTCGCCGCGCTCGTCGAAGTCGTGGTCGCCCGCCGCGCCTTCGTAGTCGATGTCGGTTCCGGCAGCGATCAGCTCCTTGGCCTTTCTCCATTCGCCCGGCAGGATGACCTCGCCTCGGCCGTCGGAGACCGAGCGCAGCGCCTCGGCCACCTTCGTCTTGTCGCCTCCTGCCTTCTCGATGGCGAGCGCGGCGAGGAAGGTGGCGTCATAGGACGTCGTCACGAAAATGGCATCCGGGTCGCCGCCGGCCGCCTTGAAAACCTCGTTGAACAGCTCCAGGGCCTGCGACGTCTCGCCCACCGGCGAGGATGCGGTGAAGGTCGTCAGGTTTTCCGCGCCGAGCGCCTTGATCGGAGCATCGGACTTCATGCCGTCGCCACCAACGAAGTTCTCGAAGAAGCCGTTCTCGAGCGCCTGGCGCAGCATGGTCAGGCCCGCGCCGTCACCGTAGTCGAAGATGACGAGCGTATCGGCACCGCCCGCGGCGAGCTCGGCAAGGTCGGAGCGATAGGACGCCTTGCCGTCCTCATGTGCGGCGAAGGCCGTGATCTCGCCGCCTCTCTCTTCGAACTCCGACTTGAACGCCTCGGCCAGACCCTTGCCGTAGTCGTTGTTGAGGTAGGCGACCGCCACCCTGTCGGTGCCACGCTCAAGCAGTGTGCGGGCCAATGCACGCCCCTGGAAGTCGTCGGAAGGCACCGTTCGATAGACGAGATCCTTGTCGTCGAGCCTGCTGATCTCCGGCGAGGTGCCGGACGGGGTGATCATCGTAATGCCGGCGGGCACGGTCACGGAATTGGCTGCGGCAAGGACGGCGCCGGAGCAATACGGCCCGACAATCGCGATCACGCCTTCGATGTTGACGGCCTTGGTGGCTGCATCCGTCGCGTTCTGCGGATTGCAGGCACTGTCGCCGACAACGGTGACGAGCTTCTGGCCGTCCAGGATGCCGCCCTGTTCGTTGACCTGCTGAACCGCAAGCTGCGCGGCGTCGATCATCGGCGGTGCCATGGGCGCGATTGGGCCGGATACGCCCGCCAGCAGGCCGATCTTGACGTCGGCATGGGCCGGCGCGGCCATCGCCGTAGCGCCGAGAAGGGTGGCGGCAAATGCGAGATGCACTTTCTTCATTGCAAAACCTCCATCGTTGTTTGCGGCGGCTTCTGGCCGCCTTTCATCGGCTTCGCAGGCCGGACGGCAATCGCCTCCCCGCCCCTGCGCACGAAGGCACGGCGGAGCGCTTTATGAGGCGAAGTCTTCAACGCGGGCATCCGCTTCTCACCCCCGTTGCCAAGATCATCGCTTCTCTTTGGCGGCAGCACCGCGCTGCGGCTCGGGCAGGATGCCCTCCGGGCGGAAGCGAAGCACGACCTGCAGCATGAGGCCGATCAGGAAGACGCGTATGTACTTCGCCTTGACCGCGACTTCGGGTGGAAAGCGGTCGGTCAGGATCTCGGAGAACGACCAGATCACCCACACGACGGCGACGCCGAGGATGGCCCCGCGATTGTTTCCCGACCCGCCTAGAATCAGCATGATCCAGACAAGGAAAGTGGCCACCATCGGGTCGATCGCCTCCGGCGTGATCGCCCGGTTGAGGTGAGCAAAGAGCGCGCCTCCCAATCCCATCAACGCCGCACCGAAGACAAAGGCCTCCAGTCGACGGGAGGGCACGTCCTTGCCCATGGCGCGCGCGGCCAGCTCGTTGTCGCGGATGGCGCGCATCATCCGCCCCCAAGGAGACCGGATCTGGCGTTCCACCAGCAGATAGACGACCAGCAGGACACCGGCGACCAGCGCCAGATAGGCGAGTTGCGAATGGATGTAGGGAAGATCGCCGAACGGCCGCGGAATGCCTGTTATTCCTCGCGCGGAACCTGTCAGCCAGTCCTCCGACTTGATGACGAGGCGGATGATCTCGGCAATGCCGATGGTGGCAATTGCCAGATAGTCGGACCGGAACCTGAGGCACACCTTGCCGATTGGCCAAGCAACCAGCGCGGCCAGCACCATGGCACCGGCCCAGCCGACGGGAACCGGCATGTCGAAACCGCCGACGCGGCCGGCCTCCGGTGGTGAGGTCAGGATCGCCGAGGTATAAGCGCCCACGGCGAAGAAGCCGGCGATACCGGCGTTGAAAAGCCCCGTGAACCCCCATTGGATGTTGAGGCCGATTGCCAGCAGGGCATAGATGCAGATGAAGATCGCCATGAAGACGGCGTAGTTGAGAAGTCCGAGCCATTCCATCGCCGCCTCCTCAAAGCACCTTGCCGCGCAAAAGCCCGGTCGGGCGGACGATCAGCATCACGAGCAGAATGGCGAATGCCGTCGCCGCCTTGTATTCACTCGGCAGGAACATCACCGACACCTCCTCCACCACGCCGACGACCAGTCCCCCGATCACCGCTCCCTCGATACGCCCAACCCCTCCGAGGATCGCCGCCGCGAACATCGGCAACAGCATCTGCCAGCCCATCATCGATTTCAGCTCGGTGTTGAGGCCGAGGAAGAAGCCGGCAGCGGCGCACAGGCCGCCGACGATCATCCAGGTCACGAAAACCACCTTGGCATTGTCGACGCCCGACAGAAGGGCAAGATTCGGATTGTCGGACATGGCGCGCATCGCCTTGCCCCACTTCGTCTTCATCAGAAAGAGCTGCAGGCACAGGACAAGACCGATCATGGTCAGCACGGTCGCGATCTCGCGATCTTTCAGGCGTATGCCCCACCAGTTCTCCGGCCGCACGATGCCGCGCGTGTAGGTCTCCGCGTCCACACCCCAGATGACCTGGACGACGGAACGCACCATCAGCGCCACGCCGAGCGAGGCCATGACAGTGACGATGCGCGGCCGCTCCCGCAGGTAGTCGTAAAAGAGCCTGTCGATCCCCACCGCCACCAGGGCGGTTGCGACCATGGCGATCGGCAACGCCGCGTAGAGGGGCACTCCGGCGAGTGTGACCGCAGCGAAGGCGACAAAGGCGCCGAGCGTTGCCATGTCGCCGTGCGCCAGATGCGCGTAGCGCAGGATGGCGAAGACGAGCGTGATGCCGACCGCGCCGAGCGCATAGATCGACCCAAGCACGAGGCCCGGCACGATGTAGAAGTTCACGAACTCCAGGAAATCCATGATCCGTTTCCCAGCCGCTATCCGCCGAGGAACATCTCGGCGACCTCGCGGTCAGCCAGAAGTTCCGCACCCGTTCCCTCATGGCGATTGCTTCCCGAGGCAAGCACATAGCCACGGTTGCAGAAGGCAAGCGCCTGCTTGGCATGCTGTTCGACCAGAAGCAGCGCGACGCCCGCATCACGCACGTCGCGGCAAATCTGGAAGATCTGCTCCATGTAGCGCGGTGAAAGCCCCGCTGTCGGTTCATCGAGCAGCAGCACCTTCGGGTCGAGCATCAGCGCGCGGCCCATGGCAACCATCTGCCGCTGGCCTCCCGAAAGGTTGCCGGCAAGCGTTCTGCGGCGTTCCCTGAGATCGGGGAAAAGCCCGTAGACCCGTTCGAAAGCGGAGGAGAGATCGCCGGATCTCAGGAAAGCACCCATCTCGAGGTTCTCGTGCACCGTCATCTCGCGGAAGATGTTGTCGACCTGGGGCACGTAGCATACGCCTGCCTGCACGATCTGGTTCGGCTTGAGCCCAGTGATGTCCCTGCCTTCGATCGTTATCGATCCGCCGCGAATGTTCAGCAGGCCGAAGATCGCCTTCATCGCGGTGGATTTGCCGGCGCCGTTCGGGCCGACGATGGCAACGATCTCGCCGGCCGCGACGTTGAGCGAGACATCCTGCAGGATGTCCGCATCGCCATAGCCGCCCCGCACGTCCCGCATTTCGAGAAGCGGCGTCATGCGGCATCTCCGACCGTTTCGCCGAGATAGGCTTCCAGCACGCGCGGATCCGAGCGCACCGTCTTGAAGTCACCCTCGATCAGCACCCGTCCCTCGGCCATGCAGATCACCGGATGGCAGAGCTTCTCGATCATTTCCATGTCGTGTTCGATGAGGATGAAGGTGTAGCCACGTTCGCGGTTGAGAATCGCAATCTTCTCCTCCAGCTTGCGCAGAAGCGTGCGGTTGACGCCGGCTGCTGGCTCGTCGAGCAGCACCAGCTTGGCATCCGTCATCATCGTGCGGCCCAGTTCCAGCAGTTTCTTCTGGCCGCCCGACAGATTGCCTGCCTTTTCATCGGCAACGTGGCCGAGTTCGAGGAAATCGAGCGTTTCGTGCGCGCGTGCTTCGATCTCGCGCTCGTCCTGCGCGACCTTGCCCCATGCGAACCAGTTCGCAAGAAGGCTCTCGCCCGCCTGACGACCCGGCACCATCATCAGGTTTTCTAGAACGGTCAGACGGTGGAATTCGTGCGGGATCTGGAAGGTTCTGACGAGCCCCCTGTGAAAGCGCTTGTCGGCCGGCAGCCCAGTGATCTCCTCGCCCAGATAGCGAATGCGCCCCGAGGTGGGGGTTATGGCGCCGGCAATCATGTTGAAGAGCGTGGTCTTGCCCGCGCCATTCGGCCCGATCAGGCCAGTGATGTGCCCCTTCTCCACCGTCAGGGTGCATCGGTCGACGGCACGAAAGCGGCCATATTCCATGACGAGCTGTTCAACTTCCAGCATGCGGGCGCTTGCCTCCATCCCCTCTTTGCCGGTCGGGCAGCGCGAAGACGCCAGGGGCTCAACGCGACGGCCGTCCGATCTTCTTCTGTTTTTCACTCCCCACGCGTTCTCTCGAACGCGCGATACTCCGCATCGCCCGGAAAGACGGCCATGCCCGGCCGCAGGGGCGGCGTGATGTCTATGAAACGGGCCATGGCTTGCCGCATCCTCAAAGGTCGGCCCGGATCGACCACAGCTCGGGGAACAGAACGACGTCGAGCATTCGCCGCAGATATGCGACGCCCGATGTCCCGCCTGTCCCGCGCTTGAAGCCGATCACGCGCTCCACGGTGGTGACGTGGTTGAACCGCCAACGCCGGAAATAGTCCTCGAAGTCGACGAGCTTCTCGGCCAGTTCGTAAAGGGGCCAGTGCCGGCGCGGATCGCGGTAGATCTCGATCCATGCCGCGCGCACGCTCTGATTTTCCTGATGCGGAAGCGAAAGGTCCCGCTCGAGCACGGACGCGTCGATGGCGAAGCCCTCGCGCGCCAGCAGCCGGAGCGCTTCGTCGTAGAGGCTCGTATCCTTCAGGAGCCCTTCCAGCCAGCCGTGCACCTGCGGAAGATGGGCATGCGGGCGCAGCATGGCGGCGTTCTTGTTGCCGGCCAGATACTCGATCGCGCGATACTGATAGGACTGAAAGCCGGACGACTGGCCGAGCTGGTCGCGAAACTCCTCGTATTCCGAGGGTGTCATGGTGCGCAGCACCTGCCAGGCGGAATTGAGCTGCTCGAAGATCCGCGCCACGCGGGTAAGCATCTTGAACGCCGGAGACGGGTCGCTTTCTGCGATCTTCGCCTTGGCGGCGAGAAGTTCGTGGATCGCAAGCTTCATCCAGAGTTCCGAAGTCTGATGCTGGATGATGAACAGCATCTCGTCGTGCGCATTCGAGATCGGATTCTGCGCGGACAGCACCTTGTCGAGCGCCAGATAGTCGCCGTAGGACATGCGCCCGTCGAATTCCATCTGGGCGCCGTCTTGCGCCGGATCGTAAGGTGTGGCTGGCCTCGTCATGTGACCTTCGCCTTCTTCTTGAACTTCTCCCTGTCCCAGGCGCGCGTGAGGATGATCTCCTCCAGCACCTCTGCGGCCCGGAACACGTCCCTGTAGGATAGATAGAGCGGCGCGAAGCCGAAGCGCACGATGTCAGGCGCGCGGAAATCGCCAATCACGCCGCGGGCGATCAGCGCCTGCATCAGCGGATAGCCGAAGTCGCAGCGGAAGGACACCTGGGAGCCGCGCAAAGCCGCTTCGCGCGGGCTTGCAAGCGCCAGATCGGGACAGCGCGCCTCGACCTCGGCGATGAAGAGCTCGCAAAGGCTGACCGACTTTTCCCGCAGCGCGCGCATGTCGACATCGGCAAAGACGTCGAGCGCGGCATCCAGCGCCGACAGCGAGATCACCGGCGGCGTTCCGACGCGCATGCGGTTGACGCCCTCGGCCGGCCGATAGTCGAGATCGAAGGCGAAGGGCGCCGCGTGGCCCATCCAGCCGGTGAGCGGCGGCTCGACCGCATCGCGATGCCTCGGCGCCACATAGAGGAATGCCGGCGCTCCCGGCCCGCCATTCAGATATTTGTAGCCGCAGCCGACCGCGAAATCGGCCTCCGCGCCGGCCAGATCGACCGGAAAGGCCCCCGCCGAATGCGCAAGATCCCAGATCGCGAGCGCGCCGGCTTCGTGCGCACGCTTCGTGAGCGCCCGCATGTCGTGGCGGCGCCCGGTCTTGTAGTCGACCTCGGTGATCATCGTAACCGCGACCGTCTCGTCGATCGCCGCCGCCACGTCTTCCGGCGGCACCACCTTGAGTTCGTGGCCCGACGCGAGCAGGGCGGCAAGCCCCTGTGCCATGTAGAGGTCGGTCGGAAAGTTCCCGCTGTCGGAGAGGATCACCTTCCGTCCCGGGCGCATCTTGAGCGCAGCGGCCAGAACCTTGAAGAGGTTGATCGAGGTGGAGTCGGCCGCGACCACGCTTCCGCGCTCGGCGCCGATGAGGCGGGCAATCTTGTCGCCGACGCGCGCCGGCAGGTCGATCCAGTCGTGTTCGTTCCAGCCACGAATGAGGCTTTGCCCCCATTGCCGTGACACGACATCCGCCAGCCGGGAAGCAACGCCGCGTGGAAGAGCGCCGAGCGAGTTGCCGTCGAGATAGATCACGCCTTCGGGAATATCGAACGCCTCGCGCTTGTGCGCGAGAGGGTCTTCACGGTCCAATCGTGCCACCTGTGCCGGTGTCGATCGCGCCATCTTGGACATCCTCCCCAGGGTCTAAGATCGCGGAACCTATCAGGGAAAGAAGGGCTGGACAAGAGTTATATATAATCTATCCTTACATATATACTGGAAGGCCGCAGTCATGTCGAAATCCGAAGATGCCTTCGCCATCCTCAGACGCGATATTCTCGATGCCGTTCTGGCGCCGGGCGAGCCGCTCGTCATTGCCGGGCTGAGGCAGAGATACGGCTTTGGCTGGACGCCGCTGCGCGAGGCGTTGCCGCGGCTTGAGGCGGAGAAACTCGTCGTCTTTCAACAACACCGTGGCTATCGCGTTGCGCCGGTTTCCGCAAAATCGCTGCGCGACCTGCAGGCGGCACGTCTTGCGGTGGAAAGCGCGCTTCTCAAGGCGTCGATCGAAAATGGGGATGGCGAGTGGGAAGGCAGGATCGTTGCCGCCCACCATCTGCTCGGAAGGACACCGGCGCCGGCGCCGGGAATGGCCGAAGACGCGACAAGGCTGTGGGAGCAACGGCACGATGCCTTCCACGACGCGCTTCTTGCGGCCGGAGAGTCGGAATGGCTGACGCGTTTCCAGCGCCAGATCGCCGACCAGTTGCACCGCCATCACCGTTTCATGGTGCACGGGCCCAACACGCGCGGCATTCTCCGGGCCGATGAGCGGCCAACCCTTCAGGCAGTCCTGCAGAGAACGCTGGGCATCGAGCATCACACGGCGCTGATGGAGGCCACCCTCGCACGCGATGCTGCCAAGGCCCTGGCGCTTCTTGAGGAACATATCGGCTTCTCGCTCGCCGTCTATGAAACGCTCTGGCCTGCCTGAGCCGCCCGCCTGCGCCGGGGCGGCGGCACCGGCGCGGCCCCGTCCGCTTGTGATCGGAAGGCTTGCCGTGGCCTCACTTTTCAGGCTGCGTGCCTTTCGACGGTATTGGGGCCTTGAGAGGGCAAAAGGGGCAGCGCAGGCAATCCGCGCATTCCCGGCGGATCGCCTGGCGCGGCGCGGGCGGTTGCATCTTCTGGCTCTTGCACATGGCGGTGTCCTTTCGTGGGTGGAGGCAGGCACGGCCGCGCCTGCCTCCGGGTTGGTCACGCGGCGCGAGCCTGGTCTCTGCCGAGCTGCGACATGAGCAGCGGCTCGTTGATGGTCAGCCAGGTTTCGGCGATCTTGCCCTCCTCCATCCGGTAGAGCGCCACGCCATCGAAGACGATGCGGGCGCCATCGGGCCGGATGCCCCGAAACTCGCCCGAATGGGTGGCCCAGATCTCCCAGTGCGCGGAGACGAAGTCCTCGGTGGCGATGGTCTTCAGCGTCTGGAAATGCATGTCGCTGAAGGACTCACGGAAGATGCGGAAAAACGCCTTGTAGCTCTCGCGGTCGCGGAACTCGCCATTGGGAAAGCCGGGGAAGCCGTGGCAGACGATGTGCGGCACGACGGTCTCGTCGATCACCTCCACATCTTCGATGTTTGCCGAGTGGGTGCCGGCGAGAAATTTCGCCACGGTGGCCTTGTTGCGTTCCACGATGTCGTTGGTCATGTCCTGTTCCTTTCCTGGGTACGGCAAGCTGCCTTTTTCGGGTAGACGGGCCCCTATCGGGGTGAACGGCCTGCGCGCGCCCGCCCCGTGGATAAAGACCTGTCGCGTGAGCCCGCAGTGCCCGGACGGCGGTGCAACCCTGTGTCCGCCCGGGCAGTTCGCGGGTCGGCGGGCGGGCAGCCGCCGGCCGCGTTCCTCGCCCGTTCAGCCGAGCGCGGCCTCGATCTGGGCAACGGTTTCCAGGCGCAGATCGCGCGTGGCTCCGCGCCCATAGGCGCCGGCCAGATGGCGCAAAAGCGGCCCGAAGCCATCGGCAAGCGGCAGATGGCCGGAAAGCACATGCGCCGGCGCCATTGCCTCCAGCCCATGCAGGATGCTGCCCAGTGCCTGCTGGTCCATCTGGGCAAGCCATGGTGCGTCGATGGAGGACCAGGTCACCAGCCCGTCGCGCAGCGCGTCATCGGCCAGTTGGCCGATTTCCTCCACCGCGCCGGGCAGAACGGCGCCGAAGCTGTCGGCCGCGAAGAAGACCCCATCCTTCGCGTCGAAGAAGCCCATCGTCTCCGGCGCGTCGTAATAGGGCGGCCTGATCTGGTGCAGGCGGCGGCCGCCCACCTCGAACACCTCGCCGGGTTCCAGCAAGCGCATCCTCTCGGGGCTGCCGGCGCCCATCATGCCCATCTTTCCGGCTCCCAGAAAGTTGGTGACGACGCGTGCATTCGGCGCGAGGGCCAGCACGCGGTCCAGATTGCCGATGTGGTCGGCATCCGTGTGGCTGAGCCAGATCCAGCGCAGGTCCTCAAGGTCCACATGCGCGCTCAGCGTCGCGACGAATTCGTCCGAGAGTGCGCCAAGCCCGGTGTCGACGAGCATCGGCTCCGGACCTTTCAGCAGAAAGGCATTCACAGGGATCGCCCCAAGCCCGGGCACGGGAAGCCAGGAGGGCAGTGCCAGCCAGGCATCGCCGATCTCTTGCGCCGGTTGCTGGGTGGGATTTTCGATGGGTGTCATGCGCGTTCTCCATTTTCAATAAACAATAATGTTCATTGAATTTGCATTAGCCCGCACGAATCCTCTTGTCAACCGTTCAGTGATCATCCATGTTCATCCAATGACGGAGACGAAGCGACCCTACAGGATGAGCGCCCGGGCCAGGGCGCAGGAGGAGACGCGCCAGCGCATCGTGGAGGCGACGATACGCCTGCACGAGGCTTTGGGGCCGCGCGCGACGACCATCAGCGCCATTGCCAAGGAGGCCGGCGTGCAGCGGCTCACGGTCTACCGCCACTTCCCCGACGAGACTGCGGTTTTCCAGGCCTGTACCGCGCACTGGCTTGAGCTCAATCCGCCTCCCGATCCGCGGGAATGGGCGCAGGAGGCGGCCGGGCCGCAGCGTGCTCGGCGGGCGATTGCCGATTTCTTCGCCTATTACCGGCGCACCCGGCGCATGTGGATGGCATCCTTCCGCGATGTGGATGAGGTGCCGGCCCTGCAGGGGCCGATGGCCGAGTTCGCCCGTTTCGTGCGTGGGGTGACGGACGGGCTTGCCGGCGAGATCGCGCCGGCGCAGGGCGAATTGGCCCCTGTGGTGGAGACGCTTCGCCATGTGCTCCACTTCCTCACCTGGAAGGAGCTCGATGAGCAGGGGCTCTCCGATGCGGAGAAGCTGGCGCTGGTGATGGACTGGCTGGAGGGCGTGCGCCGCGGGACTGAAGACGCATTGCGGCGCGCGGCGGAGGCACCGCACCAGGGGGCGCAGAGCCGCAGCACGCCGCAATGAATTGGGCAGGCGCGGCCGCAAGGGCGCGCAACGCATCTCACCGCCCTGCCCTCATCGGGCATCGGGCTTCAGGCAGCGCCATGCGTGCTTGGGCACGCATGGCACTGCACACTGTTGAAACCTGGCAGGTTCCTGCTTCGCGCTTTCCGAAAACCGGTTCCGGCTTTCAGCCTTCGTATTGTGCCTGGCGGAAGCTCACGCCCGCAGGCCGGCATGAAGCGCGTCAGACACGCGCGACGAACCACACATTCATGGGGTCGTGGGGCAGAACGTTCCGTTCGATGGTGCGCGCTCCCGCTTCGCGCAGAAAGCGTTCCGCCGTCTCCCAGCCCCACATGGTGCCGAGGCCGGCGCCGCCCTGGCCGATGGAAACCGGCGTGCAATGGACGGTGGAGACGGCATAGAGCAGCGTGGCGAAGGGGAAGTCGCGGTTCTTCTCCAGGTCCGCGGAGGCGCCGATGTCCTGCATCAGGTAGACGCCGCCGGGGCGCAGCGAGGCGAGAAGCCCCTTTACGAGACCGAACGGGTCCTTCTGGTCGTGCACCGCATCGAAGCTGGTCACGAAGTCCCAGCGGCCGGGCTCGCTGTAGCCCGTCAGGTCGCGGACCTCGAAGGTGACGTTGCCGAGGCCCTCCGCACGCGCTGTCTGGCGTGCATGTTCGATGGCGTCGGCGCACAGGTCGTAGCCGGCAAAGCGGCTCTTGGGAAAGCGCTTCGCCATGGCGATCAGCGCCGAGCCGCGCCCGCAGCCGGCATCCAGCACGTCGATTCCCTTCTCAAGGCGGTCGAGCACATCGGGCACCAGCGGCAGGATGTGGTCGAAGAGCCCGGCCGTCACCGTCTGGCCGCTGTCCTCGGCCATGATCTGATGGAAACAGGGATAGTCGTCGTAGCGCGTGCCCTCGCCGGTCTCGAAACATGCGATGGTGCGCTCCTCCACCTTGCCGAGAAGTGCGATGTGCTGCGCATAGACGGCCAGATTGCCGAGAGGCGCGTCGCGCGTCAGGCAGGCGGCGTGTTCGTCCGGCAGGCGATAGCGCCGCGTCTGCGGCGCGTAGTCCACCACGCCGGCCATCACCATCGCGGCCAGCCACTCCCGCACATAGCGTTCGGAAAGCTGGGCAGCCGCTGCGATCTCGGCGCTGGTCGCCGGCGCCCTGCCCGCCAGCGTGTCGAAAAGGCCAAGCCTGTGGCCGAGCGACATCATCGCCGCCGCCGCACCCGCGTCGAGCATGCCGCCCACGCGCTCGGCAAAGGCCTCCGCCTTTGCCATGTCAAGTGTCTGTTCCTGTACCGCCGTCATCGGTCGTTCTCCCGGTCTGTTCAGAGGATCATGGGTGAGCGCCTACACGGGGCGGCACGCTGCCGCGAGAGCGATTTTGGACGAAAAGGGGGCAAAACGGCCATTTGAAGGCCTGTTTTGGTAGACTTCTGCCGGTGTTTCGGCCATTTTCGGCGCATGTCCGACATGCGCCCCATCATTCGGGTCGGCCTTCTGACCCTGCCTGAATCCTATCCTGCTGTGCTTTACGGCCTGCACGAGCTTTTCGGCTGCGTCGGGCGCATCTGGCACAACATCACCGGCGAGCCGGAGGCTGCTTCGTGCATCTTCTCGCCCAGGCTCGTCTCCCGCGATGGGGTGAGCATGCGGTCGCCGGCCGGCCCGCAGATCGCGGTGGAAACCTCCATCGACGCCATGCCGCAGCCTGACATCGTGATCGTCACCGACCTCGGCCTGTCGCTCGATTTCGATCCCAGGGGGCGCTGGCGGGCCGAGGCGGAATGGGTGCGCCAGGCGCATGCGGCCAGCGCCGTCGTCTGCTCGGTCTGCACCGGAGCCGTGTTTCTGGCAGAGGCAGGGCTTCTCGACGGCATCGAGGCGACGTCGCACTGGTCGGCGGCCCGCATCTTTCGCACCCATTATCCTCGCGTTCGGCTGAGGCCGGAACGGATCCTATGCCCGTCAGGACCCGAACACCGGATCGTCACCGCCGGCGGGGCCTCCACCTGGGGCGAGCTCGGCCTTTATCTGGTGGCGCGCTTCGGCGGCGAGGCGGAGGCGCGGCGCATGGCCAAGGTCTTCATGATCGGCGACAAGAGCGACGGCCAGCTTCCCTTTGCCGCCATGGCGCGTCCCCGCCAGCATGAGGACGCCGCCATTGCCGCAGCGCAATGCTGGATCGCCGACAACTACACCACCACCAATCCGGTCTCGCGCATGGCCGAGGTGGCGGGCTTGCCCGAGCGCACCTTCGCGCGCCGCTTCCGCCGGGCCACCGGCTACGGGCCGGTGGAATATGTGCAGGCCCTGCGGCTGGAGGAAGCCAAGCAGATGCTGGAGACGACCAACGAGCCCACCGATGCGGTGGCGCTGGCCGTGGGATATGCCGATCCGGTGTTCTTCCGCCGCATCTTCAAGCGCTCGGTGGGGGTCACGCCGGCGCGCTACCGCCAGAAGTTCGCAGCCCTCGCAAGAGTCTGACCGTGCCCAAAATGCGCCCGCTTGCCGTGGCAGGAGGCCGGCGTGGCCAACAATCCGCCGGAGTGTGACAAAGAATGATTTGGCGATCTTTCATCTTTCTGGGTGCCCTTGCGCTTATTTCGGGATGCACCACCATGACGCCCGAAGAGCAGCGTGCGGCAGATGAGGCGGAGTGCCGCAACTACGGCTTCCGCCCGGGCACCGATGCCTTCGCCGAATGCCTGCAACGCGTGGAGCTCGACCGCAGGGCGGAGTGGCGCGCCCGCCGGCTGGAGATGGAGCGTTGGAACACTCCCACGGTCATCTATCAGCCTGTCGTGGTGGAGAAGCGGGACTGAAGCCCGCCCCTCGCCGCGGCTTCATTTCCTGCCTCCGGCCAGCATCTCCTGGAAGAAGGGAATCTCCGCCGCCATCGCCGCGTCGCGCTCGCTGCTGTGGCGATAGGCCGGGCGGTCCGTGGCGCGCGCCACATATGCCTCGAACACCGGCTTCTTTGGCAGGACGCTGATCATGTTCATGGTGTAGTTGATGCCACCGGCAAGCATCACGTCGGCAAGCGTGAAGCGTTCGCCCGCCGCCCAGGGCTGCGCGGAGAGCCGGCGTTCCAGATGGGCCACCATGTCTTCAAACAGGCCGAAGGGATAGTCGTTGCTCGCATAGCTGATCCCGTGCGCCCGGGCGCAGATGACGGGATCGAACACGGCATCGTGATAGACGAGCGTGGTCAGATAGGCGGCACGGTCGGCATCGTGCACGGCCGGCGCAAGCCCGGCCTGCGGGAATGCGTCGCCCAGATAGATGGCAATTGCCGCCCGCTCCGTCACCACCGTGCCGTCGTGCTCGATGGCCGGCACCTTCTTATTGGGCTGGATCGCGCGATAGGCTTCCGGCGCCCCGCCCTCGCCGCGGATGTCCACAAGCTCCATCTCATAGTCCACGCCGAGCTCCTCGAGGAGCCAAAAGACGACGGAGGACCGCGACCAGGGGGCGTGGTAGAATTTCAGCATCGCCTTTCTCCTTCATTGTTCGGCTGTGCCAGGATAGCAGCCACCTGCTGACAACCATCTGTCAGGAGCATGACGCGTAGACGAAAAAGGGCGGCCCCATGGGAACCGCCCTTGCAATCCGCGGGAAGCGGACGCGTCAGTTGGGAAGCTGGTCGTCCACGCCCTCGACATAGAAGTCCATGCCGAGCAGCGTGGCATCGTCGGCCACCTCGCCCTCGGCCAGCCACGGCGTGCCGTCCTGCTTGTTGATGGGGCCGGTGAAGGGATGGAACTCGCCGGAGCGGATGCTCTCCTCCACCTTCTGCGCCAGCGCCTTCACATCGTCAGGCATGTTGGTGTAGGGCGCCATCACCACATGGCCTTCCGCAAGGCCGGCCCAGATGTCCACCTGTTCCCAGGTGCCCTCGCGCACCGCCTTCACCCGCTCGACATAGTAGGGACCCCAGTCGTCGACGATGGCGGTAAGCTGTGTCTCGGGCCCGAACTCGATCATGTCGGAGGCCTGGCCGAACGCCTTGACGCCGCGTTCCGCCGCCACCTGCATCGGCGCGGTGGAGTCGGTGTGCTGGGTGATGATGTCCACGCCCTGGTCGATCAGCGCTTTGGCCGCATCCGCCTCCTTGCCGGGATCGAACCAGGTGTTGGCCCACACCACCTTCACCTTGAAGTCGGGATTGATGGACTGGGCCCCGAGCACGAAGGCGTTGATGCCCATCACCACCTCGGGAATCGGGAAGGAGGCGATGTAGCCGGCCACCCCTGCCTCCGACATCTTGGCCGCGATCACGCCCTGGATGTAGCGGCCTTCGTAGAACCTGGAGTTATAGGTGGAGACATTCGGATGCTCGCGCTTGTAGCCCGTCGCGTGCTCGAACTTCACGTCGGGGAAGCGCCCCGCCACCTTGTTGGTGGCGTCCATATAGCCGAAGGAGGTGGTGAAGATGATGTCGCAGCCCGAGCGGGCAAAGCGCTCGATGGCGCGCTCCGCATCCGCGCCTTCCGGCACGCTCTCCAGATAGGCGGTCTCCACCGCGTCGCCCAGCGCTTCCTCCACCTCCAGCAGGCCCTGATGGTGCTGGTAGGTCCAGCCGAAATCGCCGATCGGCCCCACATAGATGAAACAGGCCTTGGTCGGCTCGTCCTGTGCCAGGGCCGTGCCGGCCGCGGCAAGCCCCAGTGTGGCGGCGGTCAGTAGCACGAAAGTCTTTCTCATCGCATTCTTCCCTTTGTTGTTGCCTGTGGCGCCTTCCCGTCTTCTATCGCTCCGGCACGAATGGGCGCCCCAGCGATGCCGGCGTGTTCATCATGGTCAGTCTCCGGTTGCGCGAGATTATGACAAGAACGGCGATCGTTGCCAGATAGGGCAGCGCCGAAAGAAGCTGCGAGGGGATGGCCACCCCGAGCGCCTGGGCGTGAAGCTGGCCGATGGTGACGCCGCCGAACAGATAGGCGCCGGCCAGCACCCGCCACGGGCGCCAGGAGGCGAAGACCACCAGCGCCAGCGCGATCCAGCCGCGCCCTGCCGTCATGTTCTCCACCCATTGCGGCGTGTAGACGAGCGAGAGATAGGCGCCGGCCAGCCCCGCGCAGGCACCCCCGAACATCACCGCGAGGTAGCGCACGGCCACCACGTTGATTCCCTGCGCGTGCGCCGAATCGTGGTTGTCACCCACGGCGCGCAGCGTCAGCCCGGCGCGCGTGGAAAAAAGGAAGTAGGCAACGCCCGCCGTCAGCAGCAGCGAAACGTAGAACAAGGGGTCCTGGCCGAACAGCAGCCGGCCGACATGCGGCAGGTCGGAGAGGAACGGGATGTCCACCTGGCCGAGCTTCACGCCGGGCCGGCCGACAAACCCCTCGCCGATCATGCCGGAAAGCCCCAGCCCGAAGAGTGTCAGCGCCAGGCCGGTGGCCACCTGATTGGTGACCAGGGAAAGGGTCAGGAAGCCGAACAGCAGCGCAAACGCCGCCCCGACCAGGATGGCGCCCAGAACGCCAATCCATGCCGAGCCGGTCACGATCGCCACGGCGAAGCCGGTGATGGCCCCCATGATCATCATGCCTTCCACGCCCAGGTTGAGCACGCCGGAGCGCTCGACCACCAGCTCGCCCACGGCGGCGATGAGAAGTGGCGTGGCGGCGGTGGCGATGGTGATGAGAACCGATTCAAGCATGGCCGGCCTGCGCCCCCTTTGCGTCCATCCGCGCGGTGCGGACGAGGCGGATGCGGTAGTGGATGAGCGTGTCGCAGGCCAGCACGAAAAACAGCAGCATGCCCTGGAAAGCGCGTGCGACCTTGTCCGACACGCCGATGGAAATCTGCGCCGCCTCGCCGCCCAGATAGGACAGAGCCAGCACCAGGCCGGCAGCGATGATGCCCAGCGGATTGAGCCGGCCGAGAAAGGCGACGATGATCGCCGTGAAGCCATAGCCCGGCGAGATCGACGGGCGTAGCTGGCCGATGGCGCCGGAAACTTCCGAGATGCCTGCAAGTCCGGCAAGGGCGCCGGAGACCAGGAAGGCGAAAATCACCATGCGCCCGCTCGAAAATCCGGCGAAACGGCCGGCCCGCGGGCTCTGCCCGATCACCTTCACCTCGAAGCCCTTCAGCGTGCGCGAGAGCACGAACCAAAGCACCAGCGCAGCCACCATCGCGAAGACGAAGCCCCAATGCGCCCGGCCCGAGGCCGGCAGGATCTCGGGCAGTACCGCATAGGCGTGGAAGTTGCGCGTCTCGGGAAAGTTGAAGCCCTCCGGGTTTCGCCACGGGCCGCGCACCAGCCAGTCGAGAAAGAGCTGGGCCACGTAGACCAGCATCAGGCTGGTCAGGATCTCGTTGGTGTTGAAGCGCGCCTTCAGCACCGCCGGTATGGCGGCGTAGGCTGCGCCGCCTGCGATGCCCATCAGCAGCATCAACGGAAGCACGATCCATGACTGCAGGCCGGGAAAGACCACGGGCAGGATGGAGCCCGCCACCGCGCCGATGATGAACTGGCCCTCCGCGCCGATGTTCCAGTTCTTGGAGAGAAAGCAGACCGAAAGCCCCACCGCGATCAGGATCAGGGGTGCGGCCTTGACGGCCAGCTCGTGCAGCGACCAGACCTCCAGCAGCGGATCGACGAAGAAATAATAGAGCGCGGTAACCGGGTTCTTGCCCAGAAGGAAGAACATCACGGCACCGGCGGCGAGCGTAAGCGCCAGGGCGAGGAAGGGCGAGAGGATGCTGAAAAGCGCGGATTGCTGCGGCCGCTTGACGAGCTCGATGCGCATCACACCGCCTCCAGCACGGGCTCGCTCGCCGCTTCCGGTGCAGCGCCGCCCATCAGCAGGCCCACTTTCTCATAGGTCGCCTGGGCGATGGGCATGGGCGCGGAAAGCCGCCCGTGATGCATCACCGCGATGGCGTCGCAAATCTCGAAAAGCTCGTCGAGATCCTGGCTGATGACCAGAACCGCCGAGCCTGCCTTGGCCAGGTCGATGAGCGCTTGGCGGATGCGTGCCGCAGCCCCCGCATCGACGCCCCATGTTGGCTGGTTGACGACCATCACCATGGGCGCGCGGTCGAGCTCGCGGCCGATCACGAATTTCTGCAGGTTGCCGCCCGAAAGCGCGTTCGCTTCCGGGTCTTCGCCGCTCTTGCGCACATCCATGGCCGCAACGATGCGCCGGGCGGCGGCGGCGAGCGCCGGCGTGCGGATGAAGCCGAAGCGTGAGAGAAAGGCGCGCGCATCCGTTCGGTAGCGCGAAAGGAGCAGGTTCTGCGAAAGCGTCATCGCCGGCGCGGCGGCATGGCCCAGCCGCTCCTCCGGCACAAAGGCGGCGCCCATCAGCCGCCGGCCGGAAATGTCCAGCCTGCCGGCGTCCCGGCCCCGGATGCGCACCGTGTCGGCTCGTTCCTGCAACACCTCGCCGGAGACCGCCTCGAAGAACTCGCTCTGACCGTTGCCGGCCACCCCGGCAATGCCCAGCACCTCCCCCGCCTGCACGGCCAGCGAAATATCGTGCAACGTCACGGCAAAGGGATGGGCGGCCTTGCGGCTCAGGCCCCGCACCTCGAGAAGCGTTTCCCCCGCCGGACCCGGCTTTTCGCGCACCACCGGCTGCACCTCGTCGCCCACCATCATGCGCGCCAGCGAGGCGGCGGTCTCCTGGCCGGGGTCGCAGTGCGCCACCACCCTGCCCTGGCGCAGCACCGTGGCCTTGTCGCAAATGCGTTTCACCTCTTCCAGCCGGTGGGAGATGTAGAGGATGGAACGGCCCTCCGCCTTCAGCGTCTCCAGGGTCTTGAAGAGCCTGTCCGCCTCCTGCGGCGTGAGCACCGAGGTCGGCTCGTCCAGGATGACGAGATCGGGGTTCTGCAGGAGGGTGCGGATAATCTCGATGCGCTGGCGCTCGCCCACCGAGAGGTCGCCCACATGGGCATGCGGGTCGAGCGGGAGGCCGTAGGCTTGAGAAAGCTCGCGGGCGCGCGCCGCCACCGCGCCGGGCGGTGCCGAATCGTCGAGCGAAAGCATGATGTTTTCGGCCGCCGTCAGCGCGTCGAACAACGAGAAGTGCTGAAACACCATGCCGATGCCCAGCCGGCGCGCCTCGCCGGGACTGGTGATCGAAACCTCTTCGCCTTTCCAGCGGATGGTGCCGGCCGCCGGCTCCAATGCGCCGAACAGCATCTTCACGAAGGTGGACTTTCCTGCCCCGTTCTCCCCCAGAAGGGCATGAATCTCGCCGCGCCCGATGGTCAGGTCGATGCCGTCGCACGCCTTCAGCGTGCCGAAAAGCTTCGTCAGGCCACGGACCTCGAGCAGCGCCGAGGCCCGGTTCTCAAGTGTCGTCGGCACAACACCTCCCATTCAGCGGTGTTTTTTCTTTGTCGTTCCCTTGCAGCCATCGTAGGCGCGCAGGATTGCATTGCAAATAGGGCACACGGCTTGAAACTGCTTCAAGTTTTTCTCGCGGTCAGGAAAAACGGTCAGCCTCTTGTCCTGCCCAGTTGCGGCAGGGCCTGCATCACCCCGCCAATTGCATAGAGATAGATCGCGGTTGCACCGATCCCCACCTTGACGAGGAGGCTCGCCTGCAGGTCCTGCAGGAGCGCGACGACGCCGAAGGCGCACCATGCCAGGAAGATGGAAAGGTTGATGGGCCTCAGCCTTTTCACCCGTACCGGGTGCAGGAAGTGGATGGGCAGGAAGGTCAGCACCGCCGAGACCACGACCACCGCGAAGGAAAGATACTCCCCGGTTCCGATGACGAACAGGGTAAAGACGAGCATGTTCCAGACGACGGGAAAGCCCTTGAAGAAGTTTTCCGACGTCTTGATGCCCGTATCGGCATAGTAGATGGCGCTCGAGACCACGATGATGGCGGCGGAGAGAAACGAGAGCCCGGCGCCCATGAAGCCGCTCTGATAGAGCGCGAAGGCCGGGATGAGCACGTAGGTCACATAGTCGATGATGTTGTCCAGCATGTCGCCGGACCAGGTGGGCAGCACCTCCTTGACCTCCAGCTTGCGGGCGATCGGCCCGTCGATGCCGTCGACCAGAAGCGCCAGCCCCAGCCACCAGAACATCGCCGTCCAGCGCTGCTCGCTCGCCGCCACCAGCGAAAGGAAGGCCAGAAAGGATCCCGAGGCGGTCAGCAGGTGGACGGAGAAGGCCTTTGCCTGCGGCGCCGTTACCTTCTTCTTCATGGCTGGTCGCCCTTGCATCCCGCCCGCCGTCGGATCTTCAAACGTCTTGCGCTCATCCACTGCCTCGCTCCGGCGCCCGACGCGCCGCCGGCCATGATTAGCACGGACGGCGCGGCTGCTCATCATGATGCTTTCGATGCCGGCAAAGCGCATGTGGAAAACATGCCGCGCCCCGCCTGCGTTGATCGCGCCTGCGCCGCTGCCTATATGTGCTCATCGTTGCGTTTCGGGGAGACGGCCGGTGAGCGACAGGCACAGGGCGAGAATTCTGGTGGCCGGCACGGGGCCGGCGGGGCTTGCCGCCGCGCTGGCGCTTGCCGCTGGGGGCTGCGAGGTCCTGCTCGCCGGCCCGCCGCCAGCCCGCGAGGACCGGCGCACCACCGCGCTGATGCTGCCGGCCATGGCCTTTCTGAAGACGCTGGGCGTGGAGGAGGCGCTCGCGGCGCAGGCGGCACCTCTCGCCGCCATGCGCATCGTCGACGCCACGGAAAGGCTGGTGCGCAGCCCCACCGTCACCTTCCGCGCCGCCGAGATCGGCGAAGAGGCGTTCGGCTTCAACATCCCCAACGCCCATCTCAATACCGTGCTGGCCGAAGCGGTGCTGGCCGAGCCGCGCATCTCCTGGCGCGAGCAGATGGTGGAGGCGTGGCAGCCCGGGGCGGACAGCGTCTCGGCGAGGCTTGCCGATGGCTCGTCCATAAGGGCTGCACTCGCCGTGGCGGCCGACGGGCGCCATTCGCCGGCGCGGGCGGCCGCCGGCATCTCGGTGCGCACGCGCCGTCTGCCGCAAAGCGCTCTGGTGCTCAACTTCTCGCATGCGCGCCATCACGGCTTTACTTCCACCGAGTTCCATACCGAAGACGGTCCGTGCACCCAGGTGCCGCTGCCCGGCGGCATGCGCTCCAGCCTCGTCTGGGTGACACGGCCGGGCGCGGCGGAAGCTCTCGCCTCGCTCGACGCCGATGCCCTGTCCCGGCGGCTGGAAGAGCGTCAGCATTCCTTCCTCGGCAGGGTTGCGGTGGAGCCCGGCGTTCAGGTGTATCCCCTCTCGTCCGCGCTGCCTGCCCGCTTTGCTGCCCAGCGCATCGCCCTCGTCGGCGAGGCCGCCCATGTCTTCCCGCCGATCACCGCGCAGGGGCTCAATCTGGGCCTGCGCGATGTCGCGGACCTCGCCGCCATTGTGCGCGCCCATGCGGACGATCCCGGCGCCGCTTCGGCCCTTGCCCGCTACGATCTCGTCCGCCGACCGGATATCCTGGCACGCTCGACCGCGGTCAATCTGGTGAATGCGTCGCTTCTCTCCGCGCTGCTCCCGGCGCAGCTTGCCCGCAGCGCCGGGCTCGGCCTTCTCGGCCATGTGCCCTTCTTGCGCGGCTTCTTCATGCGCGAGGGGATGCGCCCCGGCAGCGGCTTCTCCGCGCTCCTGCCGGCGCGGCTTCGCGCGTGAGAACGGTCAGGGAAACAGGTCGGCCGGCACGTAGCCATTGACGATCGCATAAAGCAGGCCGGTGACGGTGAACACCGAAAGTGCCGTGGCGATCAGCACGCTCGCCGAGGCGCGCTCCACCCACACGCCGTAGTGCTGGGCGATGACGAAGACATTGGTGGCCGTCGGCAGCGCCGCCATCAGCACCGCCGTATAAAGCCATGTGTCGGGAAAGTCGCCGATCAGGCTGAGCACGAAATAGCACAGCAGCGGATGCAGGATCAGCTTCAGCAGGACGATGGCGCCCATCTCCCGCGGCACGCGCCTGACCGGCCGCAAGGCCAGCGTCACGCCCATGGCGAATAGCGCGCAGGGGGCCGCCGCCCCCGCCAGATAGTCGAGCAGCCGCTCCACCGGCGCCGGCGGCTGCAGGTCGAAGAAGGCAGCCGCCACGCCCGCCCCCGTGGCGAGGATGAACGGGTGAAGCACGATGCTGCGGGCCACGCCGGCGGCCAGACGCGCCGCGCTCTGCCGGTCGCCGCCGGCAATCGCCATCATCGTGGGCGCCACGGCGAAGTGCACCACGTTCTCGAAGGAGAAGATGAGCGCCACGGGCACCGCCGCCTCCGGCCCGAAGGCAAGCAGCACCAACCCCGGCCCCATGTAGCCGATATTGCCATAGCAGGCGGCAAGCCCCTTGACCGTGCTTTCGGCGATGGTGGCGCCGCGCCCCATCATCGAGCCGGCGAACATGAGGGCGAAGACCAGATAGGTGGTGGCCACGACGCCGGCCACATAGCGCCACTCGGCCAGCCGCTCCACCGGCGTCTTGGCCACGAGCTGGAAGAACAGCGCCGGCAGCGCCACATAGATGACGAAGATGTTCATCCAGCCGAGCGCCTCCAGCGGCTGGCGCACCAGCCTCGCGGCGGCAAAGCCGATGAAGATCAGGCCGAAGAACGGCAGCACCAGGCCGGCGACATCCGCCATCGGATCCCCCTTTCCCCTTCAATATCCCGGCTCCTGCCGGGCCGCCCCGCCCGCCCCTCGACCGCACGGCGGGATTGAATTGTGCTCCAAGCTGCGCCACATAAGGGCAAAGGTTGAAGAAAATGCAGAACATCAAGACCGCGAAATTTGCGATCGGGCAGGTCGTCCGCCACCGTCTGTTCCCCTTCCGGGGCGTTATTTTCGACGTCGACCCGGAGTTCGCCAACACGGAAGAGTGGTATCAGGCCATTCCGCCGGAGGTGCGGCCCGCCAAGAACCAGCCCTTCTATCACCTCCTCGCCGAGAACGAGGAGACGGAATATGTCGCCTACGTCTCGGAGCAGAACCTCCTGGAGGACGAGTCGGGCGAACCCGTGCGCCATCCGCAGCTTTCCGAGTTTTTCATCGAAACGCCGGACGGGCGCTACCAGCCGCGCATGCGCCAGCATCATTGAGGCCGCAAACGAAAACAGGGCCCGATGAGGCCCTGTCGCGGTCCGTGGCTGGCGTTACTGGGCCTGCTTCGCCCGCTCCTGGGCGGCCTTCAGCTTCTCGACGAACTCCTCGTTGTTCTTGCTGACAAATTCCTCCAGCTTCTTCTGCCGCTCGTCGAGGTCGCTCTGCTGCAGCGGCTCGCCGTCATAGGCGTCGGTGAAGCCCTGCAGCGTCACCTTCACGGGGTTGGGCTGGTTCTGGAAGTTGACGGAAGTGAGGGTCAGCTCCGAACCGCGCTTGAAGGAGCTGATGAGCGCATCGGTGAGCTGCGCCTCGGCCACGCAGCGATCAGGCACGCAGATGGCGTAGTCGATCTTCTGGGTATTGCCGCCATCCACCTGCAGGCCGATGCCCGGCGGAATGAGGCGGCCGGTGGGAACGGCGATCTGCAGCACGCGCCGGTTCACCTTGCCCTCGATCTCGATCAGGTTCACGCTGGTGAGAAGCTGCCCCGTATTGGCGCGCAGAAGGAACTGCACGTTGCAGACGTCCACATCCTCCTGCTTGGTGCAGGCTTTGAACCAGCCCTGAGGCGGCTCCTGCTGCGCGTGTGCGGTACTGCCATAGCCGATGGCGGCCACGCCGAGCGCACCGAGGAAAGCTCCCGCCAGGCGGCTCGCTCTCGCTTTCAGGCTCATCATCGTTTCCCCGTTCCTCTTGATCTCACAAAAACCGTGCGGCTGAACCAACTGCCGTAACTGGTGGCCGAATGCGGCGACAGCAAGGCCCCTGGCGCCTGTTACAACGCCTGCGCCGGCGAATCCAGTGCCTCGCCGCCAACGGGCCGCAATTCGCCGTTCAAAATCCTGCCCGCCGGCGTGGACAAACCGGCCACGCGGGGAGAGGATGCGCGGCCGTAACACCCGAGCCGATTCGATCCCGCATGGAGGTCAGACCATGTTCCGCACCGTTTCCACTCCAGTGCTCCTGGCCGCCCTCCTGCTTTGCGGGGCAGCGCAGGCCGAGGAGGCGCCGGCCCACGGCATTGCCATGAATGGCGAGCCGGCCCTGCCGGCCGATTTCACCCATTTCCCCCATGCCAACCCGGATGCCCCGAAGGGCGGCGAGATCACCTATTGCGTGGTCGGCTCCTTCGACAACCTCAACCCCTTCATTCTCAAGAGCATGCGCACCACCGCGCGCGGCATCATCGACACCATCTTCGGCAATCTCGTCTTCGAGTCGCTGATGCGGCGCAGCGATACCGAGCCCTTCTCGCTCTACGGGCTGCTTGCCGAGAGCGTGGAGATGGACGCCGAGCGCACCTATGCCGAGTTCCACCTCAACCCCGACGCCAGGTGGTCGGACGGCAAGCCGGTCACCCCGGAGGATGTCATCTTCACCTACGAAACCTTCGCGCAGAAGGCCCGCCCGCCCTACTCCACACGCATGAACCGGATCGACAGGATCGAGAAGACGGGACCGCACAGCGTGCGCTTCACCTTCAACGACAAGGCCGACCGGGAATTTCCGCTCATCGTTGCCATGACGCCCGTCATCCCGGCCCATGCCTTCGACCCAGAGACCTTCGATCAGGCGACGCTGAAGCCGCTGGTGGGCAGCGGCCCGTACACCATCGAGACGGTCCGTCCGGGCGAGCGGATCGTCTTTCGCCGCAACCCCGACTACTGGGGCGAAAACATCCCCTCCATGCGCGGCTTCGCCAATTACGGCCGCATCACCATCGACTATTTCCTGAACGGCAACGCCCAGTTCGAGGCGTTCAAGAAGGGCCTGTGCTCGGCCTATGCGGGGGCCATCTATACCGGGTTGGAGCCGAGCCGCATCGAGCGCGACTTCGACTTTCCCGCCGCCCGCGACGGCAAGGTCATCGTCGAGTCCTTCGAAACGAAGATCCCGCCCGTCGTCACCGGCTTCGTCTTCAACACCCGGCGCGAGAAATTCGCCGATCCGCGCGTGCGGCAGGCGCTGTCGATGCTCTACGATTTCGGCTGGATCAACGCGAACATCTTCGACGGGCGCTATCACCGCACGCTCAGCTACTGGCAGGGCTCGGAGCTGTCGGCGCTCGGCCGGCCGGCGGGACCCAAGGAGAGAGAGCTTCTGGCGCCCTATGCGGACAAGGTGCTGCCCTCGGTGATGGACGGCACCTATGGCGAGGATGCCGATTCGGACAGGAAGATCGACCGGCAGACCATGCGCGAGGCGCTCGACCTGCTGCAGCAGGCGGGCTACCGGCTGCAGGATGGGCGGCTTGTGGATGCCCAGGGCCGGCCCTTCTCCTTCGAGATTCTCATCACCTCCGCCGAACAGGAGCGCTTCGCCGCGGTCTTCCAGCGCGCGCTGCGGCGTCTGGGTATCGAGGTGTCGCTGCGCCTTCTCGACGACTCGCAGATGCAGCAGCGCAAGCAGACCTTCGAGTTCGACATGCTGATCTCGTCGGTCGGCTTTTCCGGCTCGCTGTCGCCGGGCAGCGAGCAGGTCGGTCGCTGGGGCTCCTCCTCGGCCAATGCGGAAGGCTCCTTCAACCTCGCAGGCGTTGCCGACCCGGCGGTCGATGCGATGATCGAGGCGATGCTCAAGGCGCGCGACAAGGAGACCTACGTCGCCGCGGTGCGGGCGCTCGACCGGCTGCTGATCTCCGGCGCCTACATGGTGCCCATGCAGCACGACAACAGCAAGTGGATCGCCTACTGGAACTATCTGGAGCACCCAGAGATTGCGCCCAACAACGGTTTCGACCTTTATAGCTGGTGGCGAAAGCCGGAATAGGCGGAAAGACCATGCCCGAAGGGGAAACCATCCATATCGACGTCGTCTCCGACGTCGTGTGCCCGTGGTGCTATGTGGGCGAGCGCCATCTTGCTGCCGCGCTCGGCCTCATGGAAGGTATCGAAGCCGTCATTCGCTGGCGTCCCTACCAGCTCGATGCATCCATCCCGCCCGAGGGGCGCGACCGGCAGACATACCTTCTGGACAAGTTCGGCGACCCGGCGCGCATCGAGGCCATGCACCGGCGCCTGCGCGAGATGGGCGAGGCGGCCGGCATCACCTTCAATTTCGAGGCAATCAAGGTGTCGCCAAATACGCTCGATGCACACCGCCTCATCCGCTGGGCGGCGAGTGCCGGGCCGGGCATACAGGCCCGCCTCGTGCGGCGGCTGTTCCAGCTCTATTTCGAGGAAGGCGCCGATATCGGCAGAGGCGAGGTCCTGCTCGATGCTGCGCGTGCGGCGGGCATGGATGCGGCCCTGGCGGAGACGCTGCTGCCCACCGGAGCCGACCGCGCCGAGGTCGAGGCGGAGATTGCCACGGCCCACCGCATGGGCATCACAGGCGTTCCCTGTTTTCTGCTCGAAGGCCGCTATGCGCTGATGGGCGCACAGCCGCCCGAGGCTCTGGCGGAGGCCATCGGCAAGGTCGCGGCGGCGAAGGCTGCGGGCGCCCTGGACGACGAGACCCAGGAATAGGGCTACCGCCGCCACAACGGTTCATACGGCCCGCGGGGGGACAGATTCAACACCCCCCGAATCTCCCTCCCCCGCCAACCCATTGCCTCTACTCACTCTTCCCTATTCTCTGTTCGCGCCATCCCCCTTTTCATCCGCACCCGCACCGCTTGGCTTTCCGAGCGACGAACACCCGGAGCCATGGCGGAGACCATTGGATGCGCCGCAGATCAATAGAGAAGGCATGGACAACCCGCCCCGTTTTCCGGGGCTTTGACAAGACCCGGCCTGGAGCCGAGGCGCAAAAACGAAGACGCACGGGCGGGCCAACGATCAGGCGGCCTGCTTTTCCACCAGCCGTACGAGTTGCGTCATGATGGTGGCGGCACCGGCGAGGCGCTTTTCGGCGTTCGGCCAGTCGCGGATGAACACCACGCTGTGGTCAGGGCGAATTTTGGCGAGCGAGCCCTGTTCGCCGATGAAGCGCACCAATGCTGCCGGGTTGGCGAAGGTCTGATTGCGGAAGGCGATGACCACGCCCTTGGGGCCTGCGTCGAGCTTTTCCACGTTCGCCCTGCGGCACAGCGCCTTGATGAAGACGATCTTCAACAGGTGCTGGACTTCCTCCGGCAGCGGGCCGAAGCGGTCGATCAGCTCGGCGCCGAAGGCATCGATCTCCTCCGGCGTGTGCAGTTCGCCCAGCCGCCGGTAAAGCCCCAGTCGAAGCTGCAGATCCGGCACGTAGCTTTCGGGGATCATCACCGCCGTGCCCACCGTGATCTGCGGCGACCAGCCGGTGTCGGCCACCTCGCCCGTGCCGCGCATTTCCGCCACGGCCTCCTCCAGCATCTGCTGGTAGAGCTCGTAGCCCACTTCCTTGATGTGGCCCGACTGCTCCTCGCCCAGAAGGTTGCCGGCGCCGCGGATATCCAAGTCATGGCTGGCAAGCTGGAAGCCGGCGCCCAGCGTGTCGAGCGACTGCAACACCTTCAGCCGCCGTTCGGCCGTAGCGGTGAGCTTCCTGTTGGCCGGCAGGGTGAACAGCGCATAGGCGCGCACCTTGGAGCGGCCCACCCGGCCGCGGAGCTGGTAGAGCTGCGCCAGGCCGAACATGTCGGCGCGATGCACGATCAGGGTGTTGGCCGTGGGAATGTCGAGGCCGGACTCGACGATGGTCGTGGAAAGCAGGACGTCGTACTGCCCGTCGTAGAAGGCATTCATGATGTCGTCCAGCTCGCCAGGCGCAAGCTGCCCATGGGCGGTCGCCACCTTCAGTTCCGGTACCTGGCTGGCCAGAAAGTCGCGCACCTCGGCAAGGTCGGCGATGCGCGGCACGACGTAGAAGCTCTGGCCGCCGCGATAGCGTTCGCGCAGCAGCGTCTCGCGGATCACCAGCGGATCGAAAGGCGAGATGAAGGTGCGGACGGCCATGCGGTCCACGGGCGGCGTGGCGATCAACGAAAGCTCGCGCACCCCGCTCATGGCCAATTGCAGCGTGCGCGGGATGGGCGTGGCCGAAAGCGTCAGCACATGCACGTCGGACTTCAGCTCCTTCAGCCGCTCCTTGTGCTTGACGCCGAAATGCTGCTCCTCGTCGATGATAAGAAGGCCGAGATTCTTGAAGTGCACGGATGCGCCCAACAGCGCATGGGTGCCCACCACGATGTCCACCGTGCCGTCGGCCAGCCCCTTCTTGGTTTCGCTGAGCTCCCTGGCGCCCACCAGCCGCGACGCCTGGCGCACCCGAACGGGAAGACCCGCGAAACGCTGGCTGAAGGTCTTGAAGTGCTGGCGGGCAAGCAGGGTCGTCGGCACCACCACGGCAACCTGGAAGCCTTCCATCGCCGCGACGAAGGCAGCACGCAGCGCCACCTCGGTCTTGCCGAAGCCGACGTCGCCACACACCAGCCGGTCCATCGGACGGCCGGACGAGAGGTCTTCCAGCACCGCCTCGATGGCCGATTGCTGATCCTCCGTCTCGTCATAGGGAAAACGTGCCGCAAACTCTCCATAAAGCCCGTCGGGCGGCGCCAGCTTGGCGGCCGGGCGCATCTGCCGCTCCGCGGCGATCTGGATAAGCTGACCCGCCATTTCCAGAAGGCGCTTCTTGAGCTTTGCCTTGCGCGACTGCCAGGCGACGCCGCCCAGCTTGTCCAGCACGGCCTCCGCCGAATCCGAGCCATAGCGCGACAGAAGCTCGATGTTCTCCACCGGCAGGAACAGCCGGTCGTCGCCGGCATAGCGCAGTTCCAGGCACTCATGCGGCGCGCCGGCGGCCTCGATGGTTCTGAGGCCCACGAAGCGGCCGATGCCGTGATCGGCGTGGACGACGATGTCGCCGGCCGACAGCGCATTGACCTCGGAGATGAAATCGGCTGCCTTCTTCCGCCGTGCCGAGCGGCGCACCAGCCGGTCGCCCAGAATGTCCTGCTCGGCGACGATGGCAAGGCGCTTTGTCTCGAATCCCGCCTCCAGCGGCAGAACGCCAAGCCCCGCCTGGCCACTGGCCAGCCCTTCAATTGCGGCAAGGCTGTCGACGCGCACCACATTGCCGAGCCCATGCTCGGCGAGGATCTGGCCGAGGCGCTCGGCCGAGCCCTCGCTCCAGCCGGCGATCATCACCCGCTTGCCGGCAGCGCGCAGGGCGCCGATGTGCTTCACGGCGTGGTCGAAGACATTGGCGTTCGGATCGGCCCTCTCCTCGGCAAAGTTGCGCCCGGCATGGGCGCCGCCGTGCAGCACGGGACCGGCGCCCTCCTGCGGCGTGTCGAATGGCGTGAGGCGGACAAGGCCGCGCGCCTCCGCCAGCCGCACCGCCTCTTCCGGCTCCAGATAGAGGCGCGCAGGCTCCACGGGCTTGTAGGGAACGGCGGCGCCGAGCCCCTGCCCCTCGGCCTGCCGCAGTCGGGCCTCGTAGTGGTCGACGATCAGCGCATGGCGTTCGCCGAGCGCCTCCTTGGCCAGGTGGTCGAAGACCACCGGCGCGTCGGGCAGATAGTCGAACAGGGTTTCCAGCCGTTCGTGGAAAAGCGGCAGCCAGTGTTCCATGCCGGAAAAGCGCCGTCCTTCGGAGACCGCTGCATAGAGCGCATCATCGCGCGACGGCGCGCCGAAGGCTTCGATATAGTTGCGGCGGAAGCGCGAGATGGTTTCCGGCGTCAGCGTCACCTCGCTCATCGCCTGCAGAACCACCTCGGCACGCTGGCCGGTGGTGCGCTGCGAAGCGACGTCAAAGGCGCGGATGGACTCCAGCGTGTCACCGAAGAAGTCGAGCCTCAGCGCCTCCTCCCAGCCGGGTGCGAGGAGATCGAGAATGCCACCGCGCACCGCAAACTGGCCGACGTCGCGCACGGTGGGGACCCGCTCGAAGCCGGCGTTCTCCAGGCGCTTGGCCAGCGCCTCCATGTCCACCTGGTTTCCCGGTCTGGCGCGAAAGCTCTGCGCGGCGATCTGGTCGGCGGGCGGCATGCGCTGCAGCAGCGCATTGGCGCTTACCAGCACGATGGCCCGGTGCGGCCTTTGCTTCAGTGCCGCCATGGCCGCCATCGCATCGAGCCGCCGCGCGGCCGCATCCGCGCCGGGCGAGACGCGGTCATAGGGCAGGCAATCCCAGGCGGGCAATTCCAGAAGCGGCAGTCCAGGCGCGGCAAATCGCAATGCTTCGGCCACCAGCGGCAGGCGCTGTCCGTCGCGCAGCACGAAGACCAGCGGTCCCTGCGGCGCGATTTCGGCGCTGATGCGCGCCAGCGCGAAGGGCTCAAAGCCGTCTGCAATGCCGTCCACGGTCACCGCGCCGGTGCGGCCGCGGGAAAGGCCGATGGGGTCGATCAGGTCGGTCATGGCTTGTCGGGTCAGCTCGGCGTTTCGCAGAAAGCGCGCAGTCGGGCAAAAAGCGCGGTGTCATGGGCGGGCGCCACCGGCGCGCGGCCCGTCACCCAGGGCAGAAGCGTGGAGTCGGGCACCTCCAGAAGCGCCTCGAACTGCGCCAGCTCTTCCTGCGACAGCGTGGCGATGTGGCGGTCGGCAAATCCGCCCAGCACGAGGTCCATCTCGCGCATGCCGCGCCGCCAGGCGCGCACCAGGGCGCGGCGTCTGCGCGGCTCGAGATCGGCGCTCGAACGGGTGGTTCCGGTCATGGCGTCTTGTCCTTCTGCGAGGCGCATATAGCGTGTGACAACGGCGCTGTCAGCCTTGCGCGGGGGCTTTTGTTCCATAAGCTGACATTCATGCGCCCCTCGATCCTCGATCCCCTCTTTGCACCGGCCACGAGCCTCGACGGCATCGGCGACAAGCTCGCCCGCCTGATCGCCAATGTCGTTCCGGCCGATCTTGCCTCCCGCCCCCTGCGCGTGGGCGATCTTCTGTTCGTGCTTCCGCATGCTCTCATCGACCGGACCAACCGGCCGGGCGTTGCGGGCGCGCCGCACGGCGCTATCGTCACCCTGTCGCTCACCGTCGACCGGCACCAGCCGCCGCCAGGCGGCAGGAAGAACGTGCCCTATCGCGTCTACGCCTTCGACGAGACAGGAGAAATCGCCCTCACCTTCTTCCACGCGCATCAGGCCTATCTGGAGCGCCTCCTTCCCGTGGGTGGCGCTGTGGTGGTCTCCGGCCGCATGGAATGGTTCAACAGCCGTCCCTCCATGGTCCACCCGGACCACATCCTGCCGGCGGACGAGGCCGCGGCGCTGCCGTCGCTTGAACCGGTCTATCCGCTGACGGCGGGGCTTTCGGCAAAGGTCCTGCGCCGCGCCATCGCCGGGGCGCTCGCCCGCCTGCCGGCGCTTCCAGAGTGGCACGATGCGGGCCTGCAAGCGCGACTCGGTCTGCCCTCCTTCGCGGCCGCTCTCAACACGCTGCACAACCCGCAGGGCATATCCGACATTTCGCCGGAGGGCGCGGCATGGCGGCGCCTGGCCTATGACGAGTGCCTGGCAAGCCAGCTCTCGCTTGCCCTGGTGCGGGCGCGCGCGCGCCGCCTTGCCGGGCGGCCGCTCGTGGGAGACGGCAGGATTACCGAGCGCATCAAGGCCGCGCTACCCTATCGGCTCACGCCGTCGCAGCAGCAGGCGGTGGCCGACATCCATGCCGATCTGGCCGGCGAGAAGCGCATGCTGCGCCTTTTGCAGGGAGACGTGGGCGCGGGCAAGACCGTGGTGGCGCTTCTGGCCATGGCGCGGGCGGCGGAGGCCGGCGGCCAATCGGCGCTGATGGCGCCAACGGAGCTGCTGGCCCGCCAGCACCTGGCGACGATCCAGCCGCTTGCCGAAGCAGCGGGGCTGAAGGCGGCAATCCTGACCGGCCGAGAGAAAGGCCGCGAGCGCCAGGCGGTGCTCGCAGCCATTGCCGCGGGCGAGATCGCCTTCGTTGTCGGCACGCATGCCCTGTTTCAGGAAAAGGTGCGCTTCCGCGATCTGGTGCTGACGGTCATCGACGAGCAGCACCGTTTCGGCGTGCACCAGCGCCTGGCCATCAGCGCCAAGGGAGATGCGCCGGACATGCTGGTGATGACCGCCACGCCCATTCCGCGCACCCTGGTGCTTTCGGCATTCGGCGACATGGACGTCTCGCGCCTCACCGAAAAGCCTGCCGGGCGCAAGCCGATCCGCACCGTCACCATGCCGGCGGAACGCCTCGATGAGCTGGTGGCAAGGCTCGTGAAGGCGGTGGCGGAAGGCCAAAAGGTCTACTGGATCTGCCCTCTGGTCGAGGAATCGGAAGCGATGGAACTCACCTCCGCGGAAGACCGCTTCGCGACCCTTGCCAAGGTGTTCGGAGCCAAGGTCGGTCTCGTCCACGGCCGCATGGGCGCCCGCGAGAAGGACGAGGCCATGCGCGCCTTCAAGGAGGGGAAGACGCGCATCCTCGTCGGCACCACGGTGGTGGAGGTGGGTGTGGACGTGCCAGACGCCACCATCATCGTCATCGAGCATGCGGAGCGTTTCGGCCTGGCACAGCTTCACCAGTTGCGCGGTCGCGTGGGGCGCGGCGAGCGCGCGTCGTCCTGCGTGCTTCTCTACAAGCCGCCGATCGGCGAGACGGCGAAACGCAGGCTTGCGATCCTGCGCGAGACGGAGGACGGATTTCTGATCGCCGAGGAGGATCTGCGGCTGCGTGGCGAGGGCGACCTTCTGGGCACGCGCCAGTCCGGCTCTCCCGGGTTCCTGGTGGCGCGGCTCGAGTTTCACGCCGACCTTCTTGCCACCGCGCGCGACGACGCACGGCTCATCCTGACGCGGGATCCCGAGCTTGACAGCGAGCGCGGAAGGGCGCTGCGCGTGCTTCTCTACATGTTCGGCAAGGACGAGGCGGTTCGGCTGTTGCGCGCCGGCTGAGCGGCCAGCGCCTCCTCCGCCAGGGCCTGGGTCGCGGCCTTGTACTCCGGCGTGACAAGGCCAGCCGAGACCACGAGCTTTGCCGCATCCTCGATCGACATTTCCAACTCGATGATCTCCTCCTTCGGCACATAGAGGAGATAGCCGGAGGTGGGGTTGGGAGTGGTCGGCAGGAAGACGGCAATGGCGGGATTGTCGTCTCCATTGGTCACGTGGCGCACCTCGCCGCGCGCCTCCGTAGCGATGAAGACCAGCGCCCACAGGCCCCTGCGCGGATATTCGATGAGGCCCACCTTCTTGAAGGTGTCGGAGCGCTCCGCCAGCACCGTTTCGAGGATCTGCTTCAGCGCCCGGTAGATGCTGCGCACCAGCGGCATGCGGCCAAGCAGATACTCGCCATAGGAAATGATGGTGCGGCCGATGATGTTGGCCGTCAGAAAGCCGATCAGCGTGATGAGCACCAGCGCCACGATGAGCCCGAATCCCGGCACGGCGAAGGGCAGATAATTGTCCGGGTTGTAGCGGGCGGGAATGTAGGGTTTCACCCACGAATCCACCCAGCCCACGAAGGACCAGGCGAGATAGGCGGTGATCGCCAACGGCGCCGTGACGATGAAGCCCGTCAGGAAATAATTGCGCAGGCGGGTCATCACCGGGCAGGACCTCGGGTGTCTGCTGACTGGAAAGGATGTTCAGTTCGGGCGGAGACTAGCGAGCCGAACGGTTTTCGTCCAGATGAAACCAACGCGGCGGCGCGACTTTCGCCGCCGCCCGGCCAGGACGACGCCGGGCGCCCTACTCCACCGTCACCGACTTGGCGAGATTGCGCGGCTGGTCCACATCCGTGCCCATCACCACCGCCGTGTGATAGGCGAGCATCTGCACGGGCAGCGCATAGACGATGGGGGCCAGAAGCTCCGGCATCTTCGGCATGACGATGGTCTCGAAGCAGTCTAGAGAGGCACGTGCCGCCCCCTCCTCGTCCGTGATGAGCACGATGCGCCCGCCGCGCGCGGACACCTCCTGCATGTTGGAAACCGTCTTGTCGAAGACGCGGTCCTGCGGGGCAATGACGACGACCGGCATCTGCTCGTCGATGAGCGCGATGGGCCCGTGCTTGAGCTCGCCCGCCGCATAGCCTTCCGCGTGGATGTAGGAGATCTCCTTGAGCTTGAGTGCCCCTTCGAGCGCCAGCGGATAGCTGGTGTCGCGGCCGAGATAGAGCACGTGGCGCACCTGCGAAAGCGCCCGCGCCACCTTCTCGATCCGCCCTTCGAGCTTCAGCGCCTGGGCGGCATAGCGCGGCGCCTCCGAAAGCGCACGCACGAAGTCGGCCGCCTGCTCCCGAGAGAGCGTGCCCCGCTCCAGCCCGGCGCGCACGGCAAGCGCGGCGAAGATGGAAAGCTGGCAGGTGAATGCCTTGGTGGAGGCCACGCCGATCTCCGGCCCCGCAAGCGTGGGGAAGATGCCATCGCTCTCCCGCGCCATGGTGGAGTCGCGCACATTGACGATGGAGGCAATCGGGATGCCGGCGCTGCGGCAGTAGCGCAGCGAGGCCAGCGTGTCCGCCGTCTCGCCGGACTGCGAGACGAACAACGCGGCACTTTTCTGCGAAAGCGGCATCTCGCGGTAGCGGAACTCCGAGGCGATGTCGATGTCCACCGGAAGGCGGGCGTAGCGCTCGAACCAGTACTTGCCGATGAGCCCCGCGAGATAGGCCGTGCCGCAGGCCGAGACGGCAAGCCGGTCGATCGCCGCGAAGTCGAACGGCGTCTCGAAATTCTTCACCCCGCCGCTCGCGAAATCCAGATAGTGCGCCAGGGTGTGAGCGATCACCTCCGGCTGCTCATGGATCTCCTTCTCCATGAAATGGCGGTGATTGCCCTTGTCGACCAGCAGGCTGGTGCCCACCGACTGCTGGCGCTGGCGCTCCACGCGCCGACCTTCCATGTCGAAGATCTCGACGCCCGAACGGCGTACCGCCACCCAGTCGCCATCGTCCAGATAGGTGATGGAATCGGTAAACGGCGCCAGGGCAATGGCGTCCGACCCCAGATACATCTCGCCATTGCCGTGGCCAACGGCCAGCGGCGGCCCGTTGCGCGCACCGATGATCAGATCTTCATCGCCGCGGAACAGGATGGCGAGCGCAAAGGCGCCCTGCAGACGCCGCAACGCGGCAAATGCGGCATCCTGCGGGCGCAAGCCGCGCCGCAGCTCTCGCGCCACCAGATGCGCCACCACTTCCGTATCGGTCTGGGAGGCAAAGACGAAGCCTTCCGCCGAGAGCTCTTCGCGCAGCTCGGCGAAGTTCTCGATGATGCCGTTGTGGACAACGGCGACATCCTGCGAAAAATGCGGGTGCGCGTTGGTCTCGTTGGGAACGCCATGGGTGGCCCAGCGGGTATGGCCGATGCCGACGAAGCCGCCGAGTGGCTGGGAGCGCAGCCGCTCCTCAAGGTTGACGAGCTTGCCTTCGGCACGCCGGCGATCAAGCTGCCCGTTTTCGACCGTGGCCACACCGGCCGAATCATAGCCGCGATATTCGAGCCGCTTCAGAGCATCGACGATGAGGGGCGCGACCGGCGTGCGCCCGACAATGCCAACTATCCCACACATGATGTCCCCGCTGCCTTGCTGTCCGTGCCGGCTGTTTCGGATTCCTGCCTACACTTTTATGGTGCGCGGCGCCCGCACCAAATACAATTATGGTTTCGCGCCTGTCACGTGGACAGGGCTATTCGAGGTCGGCGATCTCGCCCTTGCCGCTTTCGCCGCTGACGCGCTGGGACAGCGAGGCCTTCATGAAATCGTCAAGCTCTCCATCGAGCACATCCTGCGGGCTGGTGCTTTCCACGCCGGTGCGCAGATCCTTCACGAGCTGGTAGGGCTGCAGCACGTAGGAGCGGATCTGATGGCCCCAGCCGATCTCGCCCTTGCTGGACTCGGCGGCGTTGGCGGCTTCCTCGCGCTTCTTCAGCTCCTCCTCGTAGAGGCGGGCGCGCAGCATGTCCCAGGCAGTGGCGCGGTTCTTGTGCTGGGAGCGCTCGCGCTGGCACTGGACGACTATGCCCGTTGGGATGTGCGTGATGCGAACGGCCGAATCGGTGGTGTTGACGTGCTGGCCCCCGGCACCCGAGGCCCGATAGGTGTCGATGCGCACGTCCGATTCAGGAATGGTGATCTCGATCGAATCGTCGATCACCGGATAGACCCAGACGCTGGCGAAGGAGGTGTGCCGGCGCGCATTGCTGTCGAAGGGCGAGATGCGCACCAGACGGTGCACGCCAGACTCGGTCTTCAGCCAGCCATAGGCGTTGCGGCCCTTCACGAGAATGGTGGCGGACTTGATGCCCGCCTCCTCGCCCTCGTGCACCTCAAGCACCTCGACCTTCATGTTGCGGCGCTCGGCCCAGCGCGTATACATGCGCAGAAGCATCGAGGCCCAGTCCTGGCTCTCGGTGCCGCCGGCGCCTGCGTGCACTTCCAGATAGGTGTCGTTGCCATCCGCCTCGCCCGAAAGCAGCGTTTCCATCTGGCGGGCGGCAATCTCCCCCCGCAGGGCGCGGATGGCGGCTTCCGCCTCCTCAACCACCGCCTGGTCGCCCTCTTCTTCGCCGAGCATTATCAGCTCGACATTATCGTTAAGAGATTGCGACAAGGTGTTGATGGCATTTATATTTTCCTCAAGCGTCTGGCGCTCGCGCATGAGCTGCTGGGCTTCCTGCGGATCATTCCACAGATCGGCCTCCTCGGCGCGCGCGTTGAGGTATTCGAGTCGTTTTACCGCCTCGTCCCAGTCAAAGATACCTCCTCAGCAGGCTTATGGCCTGCTTGATTTCGTCGACGAGATTTGCCGTTTCGCTGCGCATGTCTTCCTTCTTTCCGGGCGATGTCCGTGAATCGGGCGGAACTTATGGGCAGGCGCGCGGCCTGTAAAGGTGATGGCCGGCCCGCCTTGCCGGGCCGGCCGGTACAGCCTGCCGAATATTGTCAGAACAGCCCGCCGGCCCCGGTGGTGATTGCCCGGTTGGCCTGCGGAGAGACGGTTCTTATGCGCCCGCCATTCACGGCCTCCATGTCGATCACCCAATAGGTGTCGGCAGGCCCGGTGCCGGGCTTGAACGCCTCCATGATGACGCCCGGCTGGCCGGCCTGGGCGCGCATGCCGGTCTTGCGGTCGATGGGGATGAGCTTCATGCCCTCGGGAACCTTGAAGTCCACGGGCCTGGCATCCTTCAGAGCGGAGGCCATGAACTCCTTGAAGATGGGGGCGGCCAGCCCGCCGCCCGTCGAGCCGCGGCCCATGGGCCTCGGCTGATCGTACCCCATGAAGACGCCGACCACGAGGTTGGGCGTGTAGCCGATGAACCAGGCGTCCTTCTCCTCATTGGTGGTGCCGGTCTTGCCGGCGATGGGATAGCCGAGCTCGGCCACCGTGGTCGCGGTGCCGCGCGTGACCACGCCCTCCATCATGGAGGTGATCTGATAGGCCGTCATCGGATCGAGCACCTGCTCGCGATTGTCGATGAGCTGCGGCTCCGGCTGGTCGTTCCATGCCTGCGCATCACAGCCCTGGCACTCGCGCTGGTCGTGCTTGTAGACCGTCTTTCCGTAGCGGTCCTGGATGCGGTCGATCAGCGTTGGCTGGATGTACTTGCCGCCATTGGCCATCACCGCATAGGCGGCGACCATGCGCATGACCGTCGTCTCGCCGGAGCCCAGCGACATGGCCAGATGCTCAGGCATGTCGTCATAGAGGCCGAAACGCTCGGCATACTCGGCCACAAGGTCCATGCCCATGTCGTTGGCCAGGCGCACGGTCATCAGGTTGCGCGAACGCTCGATGCCCATCCTGAGTGTGGAGGGGCCGGCGAAGTTGCCGCCGTAGTTCTTAGGCTCCCAGACCTGATTGCCGATCTGGATGGAAACCGGCGCATCAAGCACCACCGAGGCAGGCGTGTAGCCGTTGTCGAGGGCGGCGGCATAGACGATGGGCTTGAAGGCAGAACCGGGCTGGCGCAGCGCCTGGGTGGCGCGGTTGAACTGCGAATTGGCGAAGGAGAACCCGCCCACCATGGCCAGCACGCGGCCGGTATGGGGGTCCATGGCGACGATGGCGCCGCCGATCTCGGGCACCTGGCGCAGGCGCCAGCCTTTTTCGCCCTCGCCCTTCTTCTTCTCGACATAGACGACGTCGCCGGGCTTGAGAACGCCGGCCGGCGAATCGGCCTTGACCAGGCGCCCATCCACCACGTGACGCAGCGCCCATTTCATGTCTTCGAGGGCCACCGTGCCGGTCTCACGCTCCTTCGACAGGGCGCCGGAGACCTCGCGCGGCGGCTGCAGGCCCACGGTGATGCCCTCGGCCGATGCCTCCAGAACCACCGCCAGGCGCCACTCGGGTACATCGCGCAGCGCCTCGATCTCGCCCAGCGGCTTGCCCCAGTCGCCGGACATGTCGATGCGGCCCACGGGGCCGCGGAAGCCGCGCAGCGTGTCGTAGCGGATGAGCCCGTTCTGCAAAGCCTTGCGGGCAAAAAGCTGCAGCTCGGGATCGAGCGTGGTGCGCACCGACAGACCGCCCTCATAGAGGGCGTTCTCGCCGTAGCGGGCGATAAGCTCGCGCCGCACCTCCTCGGTGAAATAATCGGCGGCGAAGAGATAGCTGCCGCCGCGGCGTGGAGTGACGTTGAGCGGCGCGGCCTTGGCCTTCTGCGCCTCTTCGGCGGTGATGTAGCCGTTCTCCTGCATCTGGTCGATCACCCAGTTCCGGCGCTCGATGGCGCGTTCGGTATGGCGGAACGGGTGATAGTTGGAGGGGCCCTTCGGCAACGCCGCGAGATAGGCCGCCTCGGCGACGGTCAGCTCGTTGACCGACTTGTCGAAATAGGTGAGTGCCGCGCCAGCCACGCCATAGGCGCCGAGGCCAAGCCATATCTCGTTCAGATAGAGCTCGAAGATGCGGTCCTTGGAATAGGCCTGCTCGATGCGGAACGCGAGAATCATCTCGCGAATCTTGCGCTCCACGGTCTGGTCCGAGCTCAGCAGGAAATTCTTGGCAACCTGCTGGGTGATCGTCGAGGCGCCCACCAGCCGCCGGCCGGTGCCCATGTTCTGGATATTGGTGATGACCGCGCGCACGAGACCGATCGGGTCGATGCCGGGGTGGGTGTAGAAGTTCTTGTCCTCGGCCGAGAGGAAAGCCGCCTTCACCCGGTCGGGAATGGCCTCGATGGGCAGATAGAGACGGCGCTCGCGCGCGAACTCGGCCATGAGCGAGCCATCGGCGGCGTGGATGCGCGTCGTCACCGGCGGCTCGTAACGCGCCAGCACCTCATAGTCGGGAAGATCCTTGGTGACATGGCCGACATAGATCGCAACACCCGCCGCGGCCAGAAGCGCAAGGACCACGCCGATGCCGAAGAAATATCCTAAAAGACGTACCATACCCGCTCCAGTAGGGTCGAACAGACCGGCTGAGCCGTCTCGCGCACCGCATGATAGCACCAAAGCAGCGCGCGAGAAAAACGAGTCATCCGGCCGCTTCTGCGTTGTCCATGTGGGGAAAATGCGGCGATCGCGAAAATGGCGGCCCGGCGGTGGCGAAAAATTCGCCGGCGTTGTGTCTGTGCCACGCTTGCATGACGGCTATCCCCCTGCCCCGCCCTTCACCTTGGCGAAGGCGTCGATTGCCTGGACAATGCTGTCGGCCGCGCGGGCGCGCCAGTCCGCATCGCGCATCTGCGCCTCGTCCTGGGCGTTGGTGAGATAGCCAAGCTCGAGAAGGACGGACGGCACGTCCGGCGCCCGCAGAACGCGGAAGCCGGCGGAGCGCAGCGGATTGTTGACCAGCGTCACGGTGTCGGAGAGCTCGCCGATCAGGGTGCGCGCGAAGCGCATGGAAAACGCCTGAGTTTCGCGCCGAATCAGGTCGGCCAGGATGTCGGTCACCACGTCCTGCTTCTCCTCCTCGACCATGCCGGCCAGCGCGTCGGAGAGGTTTTCGCGCGCCGCCATGGCGGCGGCCTGGGCATCGGACGCCCGCTCCGAAAGCGTGTAGACCGTGGCGCCGCCGAAACCGCGCACGCGAATGGAATCGGCGTGAATGGACAGGAAGAGATCGGCATCGTTCCGCCGGGCGATGCGCACGCGTTCGTCGAGCCGCAGGAAGACATCGGTGTCGCGCGTCATCACGACATTGTAGCGGCCCGTCTTTTCGAGCTTGCTGCGCAGTTCCAGCCCGAAGGCGAGCACGATTGTCTTCTCCAGCGTGCCGTTGACGCCGCGTGCGCCGCTGTCGATGCCACCATGTCCCGGATCGATGACCACCGTGAAGCGATCGTCCACAGGTGTGGTGACGGGACCATCGCCCGCCTTGCCAGCGGAATCGGGCGCGGAGGTGATTCGCTCGCGCATCGCCGCCTCGAAGGTGCTTTCGGAGGTTGCGATAAGATCGACGATGAGCCGGAATCCCGCCGTGGTCTCGTTCTCAAGCACCGCCAGGTCGTCGATGAGAAAGGGACCGTCGATGGTGAGGATCATGCGTGAGCGGCCAGGCTCCATGCGCCCGTAGCGCACCTTGGCCACCAGGCCGCGCGGAGCAAGCTCCGCCTCGTCAATGGCGAATTTCGTCTCCGGCAGGTCGATCACCAGCCTGTGCGGCGCGCGCAGGAAGAACCAGTTGACCTCCGGTTTGCGGTCGAAGCGGAGAACGATGCGCGTGCGCACCGCGTCGCCTGCCATCTTGTAGTCATAGGCGTTGAGAATGGGTGCATCGAGGGAGGGCCGCGCCTCCTGCGCTCGCGAATCGGCCGCGGCGAAGGCAACGGCCAGCAGCACGAACCACCCCGCCAACCATGCCGAGCATGGCAAACGCCGCGCCGCGCCCCCATATGGGGGGCAAGGACGCCTCCGGTTTCGCCTTGCCGTTCGCCAGTCCGACACACGCACTCCTCGTTCAAGGCCCCTGTTTGCGGCTGTCGGCGCGGTTAGCCCAAGCTTTCGACCGCATCAAGACATCGCAGGCGGGAACTGGCATGGAGAAATCAGGGTTGCCATGGTTCGTGTCAAATCATAAAAGCGGCAGTGAACCATCGCACCGCCTGTCGCGGGGTGTCGGCGGGCACCCGAAGCGCAAGCTTCCGGGAGACGGCCTGAACACGCCGCGATGCGGGCGAAGATGATGGTTCAAAAGGATTTCTTCGAGGTGTTTGCGGCGACGCCGAAACCCTTAACGTGAGGAAAACGGCCGGGATCTGTTCCTGAGCCGGCTCTTGTAACAGAGCAAAGTAGCGGGTCCGGCGCTCGGACCCTTGGTTGAAACGGTGCTGCCAGGCGATGCAATGGCTTTAAGCGCGCACAGAAAGCGTTCCCGAAACTCCCGCCGCGGCGAAGCGGCGGGCGGGCGCGGTGTCGCTGCGAGGCCGGGGCCGGCAGCCTTCAGATTATCCGGCATGACGGTTCGATGCGGCGCGGCAAGGAGGCAACATCCTCCCGCCCGGCGGCTGGGGCATGCCGGGGAGACAAGATTTAATGCCAAACAACAAGATGCTCATAGATGCCTCCCACCCGGAGGAAACCCGCGTCGTTGTCGTACGCGGTAGCCGTATCGAAGAATTCGATTTCGAATCTCAGGACAAGAAGCAGCTTCGAGGCAATATCTATCTGGCGCGGGTCACACGCGTCGAACCTTCGCTTCAGGCGGCTTTTGTCGAATATGGCGGCAACCGCCATGGCTTCCTCGCCTTCAGCGAGATCCATCCCGACTACTACCAGATCCCCGTCGCCGACCGGCAGGCCCTGTTGAAGGCAGAGGCCGATGAAGCCAAGGCCGACGAGGAGGAGGCGGAGGAAAGGGAGGAGAAGGAAGCTTCCGGCGGACGCGGCAAGAAGCGCCGGCGCAGCCGGCGGAGCGCCAGGACCGACGGTCAGGATGGAGACTCCGCCGCCGCGGAAAGCGCGCAGGGGGATGTGGTGTCCGAAGCGGCACCGCAGAACTTCGATGGCAACGACGATTCGAGCGAGGATGACGAGGTCGATACGGTCGGCGCGGAGGACGCCATAGACGAGGCGCAGACGCGCCGCCGCCCGGTGCGCCGCAACTACAAGATCCAGGAGGTCATCAAGCGGCGCCAGATCCTGCTTGTCCAGGTGGTCAAGGAGGAGCGGGGCAACAAGGGAGCGGCGCTGACCACCTATCTGTCGCTGGCCGGCCGCTACTCGGTCCTGATGCCGAACACGGCGCGCGGCGGCGGTATCTCGCGCAAGATCACCAATCCGGCCGACCGCAAGCGGCTGAAGGAGGTCGTCAAGAGCCTGGAGGTGCCGGAAGGCATGGGCGTCATCCTGCGCACCGCCGGCGCCAACCGCACCAAGGCCGAGATCAAGCGTGACTATGACTATCTCATGCGCCTTTGGGAGAAGGTGCGCACGCTGACGCTGCAGTCGGTCGCGCCTGCCCTCGTCTACGAGGAGGGCAGCCTCATCAAGCGCTCGGTGCGCGACCTCTACAACAAGGACATAGACCAGATCCTCGTCGCCGGCGAGGAAGGCTATCGCGAAGCCAAGGACTTCATGCGCATGCTCATGCCGAGCCATGCAAAGGTGGTCCAGCCCTATCGCGACTCGGTGCCCATCTTCGCCCGCAACGGCATCGAGGCCCAGCTCGACAAGATGCTGCAGCCGCAGGTGACGCTGAAATCCGGCGGCTACATCATCATCAACCAGACCGAGGCGCTGGTCGCCATCGATGTCAATTCCGGCCGCTCCACCAAGGAGCACTCCATCGAGGACACTGCGCTGCAGACCAATCTGGAGGCGGCCGAGGAGATCGCCCGCCAGCTTCGCCTGCGCGACCTGGCGGGGCTCATCGTCATCGACTTCATCGACATGGAGGAGAACCGCAACAAGCGTGCGGTGGAGAAGCGCCTCAAGGAGTGCCTGAAGAACGACCGCGCCCGCATCCAGGTGGGCCGGATCTCGCATTTCGGGCTGCTGGAGATGTCGCGTCAGCGCATCCGGACCAGCGTTCTGGAAAGTACGATGCAGCCCTGCCCGCATTGTGGGGGCACGGGCCATGTGCGCTCCGAATCCTCCGTGGCCCTCCTGGTGGTGCGCGCCATCGAGGAATATCTTCTGAAGGATGCGCGCAGCGACATCACCGTGCGCACCCCCTCCTCCACGGCGCTCTATCTTCTCAACCACAAGCGCTCCAACCTGATCGAACTGGAAAACCGTTTCGGCGTGACGATCACGGTGGAGACGGACGAGGAGCTGGAGGGTCAGCACTACGCCATCGTCAAGGGCCAGGCGGCCACCCGGCGCCCGCTGCCGAACCTGAATGCCGCACCGCCGCTTCTTCCCGAGCCGGAAGAGATTGAGGACGAGGCGGAGAACGATGCGGAGAGCGAGACAGGCGAAGAAGCGGCAGCGGTCGGCGACGAGGAAGCCGGCGGCTCCTCGCGCAAACGCCGCCGGCGCCGCCGGCGCCGTGGCGGACGCGACCGGGGCAGCGAGCAGGCCGCGACGGAGGTGAGCGAAGAGGCAAGCCAGAGCACGGAAGAACCTGCCGAAAGCCCTGCGGAAGCCGCCGCCGAGCAACCGCCGGCCGAGGACACAGAGGGCGAGCGCAAGAAGCGCCACCGTGGCAAGCGCGGAGGACGCCGCCGTCGTGAGGCGCAGGCCGCGAGCGAGGACGAGCAGCAACAGGGCGCGGAGACGGCTGACGAGGCGACCGGCGACGAACCGGACAAGGACGAGCCTGCCGAGGCCGCTTCTCCGCAGGAGGCGGTCGAGCCAGTGGAGAGCAAGCCGGCAGAGGAAAAGGCGGACGCCGAAAAACAGCCTGCCAAGAAGCCTCGGCGCCGTCGCGCTGCCCAGAAGGCCGAGGAAGAGACTGTCTCCGAACCTTCCGCCAATGCCGAACCAGGGGCGGCCGACGCTGAAAGCGCAGGCGCCGAGCCGACACAGGGTGAAGGCGGCGATGAGACGAAGGCGGCAGCCGAGAAGCCGCGTAGCACGCGCCGCGGGTCTTCCAAGCCGGCAACCGAAAGCCAGGAGCCCGTCGTTTCCACACCCCAGGGAACCGAGGAAGAGGCACCCCGCAAGACAGGCTGGTGGCAACGGCGAAGCTTCTTCTGATCGAGGATGGCAACGGCCAGGGCTCGCCCTGGCCGTTGCCGTTCCGGCGGTCGGCCGGGCGGTGCGGCATCACAAGCGCTTGATCGGGGTGTTCTTGCGCCTTTTCCTTGCCACGAAGCTCGATTACCAATCCGTGCCATGTTGATTGCCCATAGCCCTTTTCGCCTTCTCAGAGGCCTTGTCGTCCTCCTCACCGCCGCGGGCATGGCTGCCGGGCCAACGGTCGCTCAGGCGCAACGCGGTATTCCGATCGTGCGCGATGCGGAGATCGAGGCGCTGGTGGCCGACTATGCCAAGCCGATCCTGCAGGCTGCGGGCTTGAGCCGTTCCGGCATCGAGATCGTGCTCGTCAACAACCACAGCTTCAATGCGTTCGTGGCTGGACGGCGCATCTTCATCCACACCGGCGCCCTGCTGGCGGCCGAGACCCCCAACGAGATCATCGGCGTGATCGCCCACGAGGCCGGCCACATCGCCGGCGGGCATCAGCACCGGCTGCGCGAGCAGATTGCCCGCGCCAAGACCATGGCGGTGGTGGCGGCGCTTGCCGGAATCGGCGCCGGCATTGCGGGCGCGGCGAGCGATTCGGGCGCGCTGGCCGGTGCCGGGGCGGGCCTTGCGACAGGTGGCGCCGAGTTTGCCCGCCGCAGCCTGCTCGGCTATCAGCGCACCGAGGAGATAACCGCCGACCGCTCGGCCATCGACTATCTGGAGGCCACCGGTCAGTCCGGTCGCGGGATGCTGAAGACCTTCGAGCGAATGGCCGGAGACATGGCGCTGGCGGGCGTCAATGTGGACCCGTACCAGTTGAGCCATCCGATGCCGCGCGACCGCATCGCCAATCTTCAGTCGCTGGTGGAGAAGAGCCGTTATCGCGACCGGAGGGATCCCCCTGCCCTGCAACTGCGGCACGACCTGATGCGCGCCAAGCTCGCCGCCTATACGGCTGGCGCCAATGCAGCACCGAGGCTTTTCCGAAACGATCCGCAGGGGCTGGCCATGCTCTATGCCGGCGCCATATCGAGCTTTCTGCACGGCAGCCTGCGCGACGCGCTCGACAAGACCGATCGCTTGATCGCCGCACAGCCGCGAAACCCCTATTTCCACGAGCTGCAAGGGGAAATCCTCATCAAGGCCAACCGCCCGCGCGAGGCGGCCAACGCCTATGCAAGGGCGCTCAACCTCGCCTCTTCCTCTTCCGGTCTTCTGCAGGTGGGCTATGGGCAGGCGCTTCTTGCGACGGGGGAGCCCGATCTGGTGCGCAAGGCGGCAGAGCAGCTCAAGGCGGGCCTCTCGCGCGAACCAGAATACGTCAACGGCTACCGCTTCCTGGCCCAGGCCTACGGCCAGCTTGGCAATGTGGGCGCTGCCGAACTTGCCACGGCGGAGGGCTATTTCCACGCCGGCAACCACCGCGAGGCCAAGATCTTCGCTGCCCGCGCGCAGATGAAGCTGAAGCGCGGCTCGCCGGAATGGCTGCGCGCCCAGGACATCATCGACTACCGCGCCCCCGGCGCGAAATGAAACCGGATCCGGCACGAAAGCACGCATCGAGAGGAACGCCTTCATGAGAAAGCACGTCTTGGCCGCCACCTTCGCAGCCCTCGCATTTGCTCCCGGTCCGCTGGCGGCCGAAGAGGATGCGCGCGGCGGATTCAGCCGGGCCGAGATCGAAGGCATCGTGCGCGACTATCTGCTGTCCAACCCGGAAATCATGTACGAGGTCCAGGCGGCGCTGGAAGAAAAGCAGCGCCGGGAACAGGAAGCGGCCAGCCGGGCCGTCATCGCCGAGGCGGCACGGGAAATCTTCGACAATCCCCATGACGGGGTCATCGGCAACCCCGAGGGCGATGTCACCGTTGTCGAGTTCTTCGACTACAACTGCGGCTATTGCAGGCGGGCACTCGCCGACATGGAGGCGCTTGTGGCCGCGGACGACAATCTGCGCTTCGTGCTCAAGGAGTTCCCCATTCTGGGGCCGGATTCGCACGATGCGCACGTGGTCTCCATGGCTTTCCGCGCGCTGATGCCCGAAAAATACGGCGATTTTCACACAAGGCTTCTGGGCAGCGAGGGGCGCGCAACGGGCGACAAGGCGGTGGAAATCGCACTTGCACTGGGCGCCGACGAGGCGGCGCTGCGCAAGGAGATGGAGAATCCGGCGATTGCCGAGGCGATTGCAGGAACCTACAGGCTTGCTGACAGACTTCAGATCTCTGGCACGCCCTCCTATGTCGTCGGCCAGGACGTGGTCTATGGCGCGCTTGGGCAGGATACCTTGCGTGAAAAGATAGAGAAGGCGCGGCAATAGGGGCCGCGGCGAGCCATCGCCTTTGTGGACAGCCTCGAAGAAACCGCCTGCGCTCTTTCCGGCGCGGCCAAGGGCGACTATAGAGGGCGACGCGTCGGGGAAACGCAATGGCGAACACGATCTACATTCTCAACGGGCCCAATCTCAACATGCTCGGCAGACGGGAGCCGGGCATCTATGGCGGCAGCGCGCTTGCGGATATCGAGGCCGACTGCCGCGAGCGGGCGCGCGCCCTCGAACTCGAGATGGATTTCCGCCAGTCGAACCACGAGGGCCAGCTTGTCGACTGGATTCAGGAGGCGGGAGACAGGGCGGATGGGGTTGTTCTCAATCCCGGTGCCTATGGGCACACCTCGATCGCTCTTCATGACGCGATCCGCGCTGTCAGCCCGTTGCCCGTGATCGAGGTGCATCTGTCGAATATCCACGCCCGTGAACCCTTTCGACACCAATCTATGATAGCGCCGGTGGCAGCCGGTATGATATGCGGCCTTGGCCCCATCGGGTACGCGCTGGCGCTTGAGGCGCTGGCAGCGCGGCTCCGCCAGGAGGATGCGGGCAAGGCAGGACGAAAAGAGACACACCAATGAAAAAGACCGGAGTCGACCAGCAGCTCATTCGCGATCTGGCGGATATTCTCGACGAGACGCGCCTGACCGAGATCGAGGTGGAGGAAGGAGACTTGCGCATTCGCGTCTCCCGCCAGTCGCCGGTCATGCATGCAACGATGCAGGCTCCTGCGCCGGCAGCGCCGCAGCCCGTTGCCCCGGCGGAGAAGGAAACGGCGCCCGCTGCACCCGACGTGTCTAAGAATGCCGTGCCCTCGCCGATGGTAGGCACCGCCTACCGCGCGCCGGCGCCGGGTTCTGCGCCGTTCGTGGAGGTGGGCCAGACGGTGGAGCAGGGGCAGACGCTGCTTATCATCGAGGCCATGAAGACGATGAACCAGATTCCCTCGCCCCGCGCCGGCAAGGTGACGGCCATTCTCGTCGAGGATGGTCAGCCGGTGGAATTCGGGGAGCCTCTGGTTGTCATCGAGTAGCGGCGCGAGGAACTCCGGCCCAATGTTCCAGAAGATCCTTATCGCCAATCGTGGCGAAATCGCGCTCCGGGTTCTGCGGGCGGCCAAGGAGCTGGGCATCAAGACGGTCGCCGTCCACTCGACCGCCGATGCCGAGGCCATGCATGTGCGGCTGGCGGACGAGAGCGTGTGCATCGGCCCGCCCGCGGCGCGCGACAGCTATCTGAACATCCACCAGATCGTCGCTGCCTGCGAAGTGACCGGCGCCGACGCCATCCATCCCGGCTACGGATTCCTGTCGGAGAACGCCAAGTTCGCCGAGATCCTCGCCGCTCACAACATCACCTTCATCGGCCCCTCGGCAGAGCATATCCGCCTGATGGGCGACAAGATCGAGGCAAAGCGCACGGTCCGCAAGCTTGGCATCCCCGTGGTGCCCGGCTCGGAGGGCGCGGTGCGCGAGGAAGACGAGGCGCGCAAGATTGCCGCCGAGATCGGCTATCCCGTGCTCATCAAGGCTTCGGCCGGTGGCGGCGGGCGCGGCATGAAGGTGGCCCGCTCGCAGGCGGAGCTGGCTCAAGCCCTGTCCACCGCCCGCTCCGAGGCCGGAGCGGCGTTCGGCGACGATGCGGTGTATATCGAGAAATACCTGGAAAAGCCGCGCCACATCGAGGTTCAGGTGGTGGGCGATGGCGCCGGCAATGCCGTTCATCTGGGCGAGCGCGACTGTTCGCTGCAGCGGCGGCATCAGAAACTGTGGGAGGAGGCCAACTCCCCTGCCCTCAATGCCGACGAGCGGATGCGCATCGGTGGCATCGTCGCCAAGGCGATTGCGGATATGGGCTATTCCGGTGCCGGAACGGTCGAGTTTCTCTACGAGAACGGCGAGTTCTACTTCATCGAGATGAACACGCGGCTGCAGGTGGAGCATCCGGTGACGGAGGCGATCACCGGCATCGACCTGGTGCATGAGCAGATCCGCGTCGCTTCCGGCGGTGGCCTGTCGGTCAAGCAGGAGGATGTGCGTTTCTTCGGCCATGCCATCGAATGCCGCATCAATGCCGAGGACCCGCGCACCTTCATCCCCTCGCCCGGCACCATCACCCATTTCCATACCCCCGGTGGCCTTGGCGTGCGTGTCGATTCGGGTGTCTATTCGGGCTACCGCATCCCGCCCTATTACGACAGCCTGATCGGCAAGCTGATCGTGCACGGGCGCAACCGCGTGGAGTGCATGATGCGGCTTCGCCGCGCGCTTGACGAGTTCGTGGTCGACGGGATCAAATCGACGCTGCCATTGTTCCAGGAACTGGTGGGCAATGTCGATGTGGCAAACGGCGATTACGACATTCACTGGCTGGAGAACTACCTCGCCGACCACCAGTAAAGCAGGGTGGCGGGGATGACGCGCCCCTTCGCACCCGGGTTTCGCATTCCGCCGGATCTGCTTCTGCGGGCCTATGCGACGGGTGTGTTTCCGATGGCCGAACACGCGGATGACCCGGAGGTCTTCTGGGTGCGCCCGGAGATGCGCGGCGTCATCCCGCTCGACGGTTTTCACGTGCCGCGCAGCCTCAGGAAGTTCATGCGACGCGATCCTTACGAGATCCGCTATGATTGCGACTTCGGGGGCGTGATTGACGCCTGCGCGGAACCGGCGCCGTCGCGACAGGAAACTTGGATCAACGCCCCTATCCGCGAAGCCTATACCGCGCTGTTCGAGCGCGGGCACTGCCACACGGTGGAAGCCTGGCTTGAGGGGCAGCTCGTCGGGGGGCTCTATGGCGTGACGCTCGGGCGTGCCTTCTTCGGCGAAAGCATGTTCTCACGCATGGAAAATGCCTCGAAGGTGTGTCTCGTGCATCTGGTGGAACGATTGAAGGCGCGGGGCTTCGTTCTTCTCGATACCCAGTTCACCACCCCGCACCTCAAGCGCTTCGGCGCCATAGATGTGCCGCGCCGGCGCTATGAGAGACTTCTGGCCGAGGCATTGGAGGGCAGCGCCGCCTTCTGAGCGCAAGGTGCTCGGCCCTTCGGCCTTCAGTCGGCCTCCGGCGGCGGCACGTCGGACTCCTGCTTGCAGTCCTTCAGCCATATGTCGTAGACGGCGTGATCGACCGCGTTGAGCCCCGGGCTCTCGGCAAACATCCAGCCGGTGAAGATGCGCCGGATCTTGCGGTCCAGCGTGATTTCATCCACCTCGACAAAGGCATCCGTCTTGGGCTCTTCCGATTCCGGCGAGCGGTAGCAAACGCGCGGTGTGACCTGCAACGCACCGAACTGCACGGTCTCGTCGATATAGGCATCGAAGGTGATGATGCGGCCGGTGATCTTGTCGAGGCCGGAAAACTCCGCCACGGGGTTCTCGATTCGCTCCGTCTGCGCATGCGCCTGCAGGGCGCCGGCAAAGCTGACGAGCCAGGCCAAGGCAGACATACGCAGGCCCAATCGCATCGCTTTCCTCACCAGGACCTCCAAGCCTCTTGCTGTTTTCGTGCCTGTATCGAGATTTCGCCCAAGAGGACTATTGCGCAAATGTGGCGAGAAAAAAGGCCCCCGGAGCGCGGTGCACAGGGATGGAAGGCTGCCGAAAACGCCCGGCCTAGTTGGGTGTCCAGGCGTCGTAGTCGCCGGTCACGCGCGGGCGCTCCTCCCTGGTGAGCGCGGAGCCCGGAGGACGATAGGCCAAGGGCGTTCCGGTGAGGTTCGGCAGATGGGGCTTTTGCCACTCACGCGGCGTGTAGTTCTCTTCGACCGGCGGGGTATCCACCTTGTGGTGCAGCCAACCGTGCCAGCCCGGAGGCACCATGGAGGCTTCCGAATAGCCGTTGTAGATCACCCAGCGGCGCGTGCGTCCCTCCGAGTCCTTGCCGCCCTGATAGTAAACGTTGCCGAACTCGTCCTCCCCCACGCGCTGGCCCTTGCGCCAGGTGTGGAAGCGCGTGTTGAGGGTTGCGCCATTCCACCATGTAAAGAACTGAAGCAGGAACTTTTTCATCGCTCTCCTCTCGGGGCGGCGTCGGACTGGCAGCCGGATGACCGCCTTATGGCGGTGAAGCCGGCCGAAGGCAAGGCCCCGCGCGCTTTCGCCGCTGTCATTTCAGCGTCCCAGCGGCTTTTCGTAGATCGCCGCAGGAATATCCGATTGCTCTTGCCCGCAGTTGTCTGTGCAACCGACCTTCAAAAAGCCTCGTGCACGGTAGAACGCCACCGCACGGCTGTTGCCTTCCTCCACCTCCAGCCGGATGCGCGAGGCACGGGGAAAGGCATTCTCGACCGCCGCGAGAAGCTGGCCGCCAATGCCCTGTCCATGCCGGCACGGCATCACATACAGCTGATGGAGCATGACAGTGCCGCCGTCTTCGGTCGCCGCGGCGAAGGCCATGCCGCAGATCTGGCCGCCCTCTTCGGCAAGAAGAAAGGCCGAATCATGCCGCTCCAAGCGGGCCTTCAAGGCAGCCGGCGAATGCCAGCTCCCGACAATCTGCCGCACCCGCTCGCGGCCATAGAGCGCGTCGTAGGTGGCATGCCAGGTTTCGACCAGAAGCGAGCGGACGGCCCCGAGATCGCTCTCGGATGCGGCGCGGATGAGCATCGCCTACTCTTCGAGCCCCAGCTTCGCCTTCACCAGCGCGTTGACCGCCTGGGGATTGGCCTTTCCTTGCGTGGCCTTCATCACCTGGCCGACGAACCAGCCGGCAAGCGTCGGCTTGGTCTTCGCCTGCTCCACCTTGTCGGGGTTGGCGGCAATGACCTCGTCCACCGCCTTTTCGATGGCGCCGGTGTCGGTGACCTGCTTGAGCCCGCGTTCTTCGACGATGAGGCGCGGATCGCCACCTTCGTTCCAGACTATCTCGAACAGGTCCTTGGCGATCTTGCCGGAGATCGTGCCTTCCTTGATGAGGTCGATGATGGTGCCGAGCTGAGCGGGAGAAACCGGCGTTTCCTCAATGTCCTTGCCGGCCTTGTTCAGGGCGCCCAGAAGGTCGTTGATCACCCAGTTGGCCGCTGCCTTGCCGTCGCGCCCCTCGGCCACCTTCTCGAAATAGTCGGCGATGGCCTTTTCGGAAACAAGTACCGAGGCGTCATATTCGGACAGGCCCAGCTTTTCCATGAAGCGCGCCTTCTTCTCGTCCGGCAGTTCCGGTAGATGGGCGGCAAGCGCGTCCACATAGGCCTGATCGAATTCCAACGGCACGAGGTCGGGATCGGGAAAGTAGCGGTAGTCGTGCGCCTCTTCCTTCGAGCGCATGGAGCGCGTTTCGCCCTTCACGGGATCGAACAGGCGCGTCTCCTGCTCCACCTTGCCGCCATCTTCCAGAATGGCGATCTGGCGGCGGGCCTCCGATTCGATGGCCTGGCCCACGAAGCGGATGGAGTTGACGTTCTTGATCTCGCAACGCGTGCCGAATGGCTCTCCGGGGCGGCGCACCGAAACATTGACATCGGCGCGCATGGAGCCTTCGTCCATGTTGCCGTCGCAGGTGCCCAGATAACGCAGGATCGTCCGAAGCTTGGTGAGGAAAGCCTTGGCCTCTTCCGCGGAGCGGATGTCCGGTTTCGAGACGATCTCCATCAGCGCGACGCCGGAGCGATTGAGGTCGACATAGGACATGGTGGGGTGCTGGTCATGCATCGACTTGCCGGCGTCCTGCTCCAGATGCAGGCGCTCGATGCCTACCTCGATCTCCTCGAAGCTGCCATCCTTGGCCGGCCCCACCGAAACGATGACCTTTCCTTCACCGACGATGGGCTGCTTGTACTGGGAAATCTGGTAGCCCTGAGGCAGGTCGGGATAGAAGTAGTTCTTGCGGTCGAAGACGGAGCGGTGATTGATCTTCGCCTTCAGGCCGAGGCCGGTGCGGATCGCCTGACGGACACATTCCTCGTTGATGACCGGCAACATGCCGGGCATGGCCGCATCCACCAGGCTGACATTCGCGTTGGGCTCGGCGCCGAAGGCTGTGGAGGCGCCGGAGAAAAGCTTGGCGCGCGATGTCACCTGGGCGTGGATCTCCATGCCGACGATGACTTCCCAGTCTCCGGTGGCACCGGGAATGAGACGCTTGGGATCGGGCGTACGCGTGTCGATGATCGTCATGGGCCGTGCGTTCTTCGAGTTGGCGAAAATGCGGCTGGTTCAGGTCGCGGCCTTGGCTAGACCAATCCCGCCGGCGTGGCAAGCGGGGCCTTTTCTCCCTCGCCGCCTTGCGCTAAGAAAGCCGCCGACGAACGGAGCCTTTATGTCCACCATCCTGGAGACCTGCTGAAGCCCTGCGCCTGAATGAAGGCCAGGGCGAAAGAGCGAGCCCCGCGCCGCAAGCGGCGTGGAGACCGTTTTTTGGCGTCGTGCACGCCGCAGGTTTTCAGGATTCCAGAGACATGGACATTTCGCGCGCCGAGCAGCGCATTCTCCACATATTGGCCCAGGGTGGGCGCATAACCGTCGAGAAGGACGAAAAGGGCCGCATCACGGCACTTGATTGCATCACGCGGGACGGGTGGTATTTCCCGGGTCTCGACCTGGTGATCTTTCGCAAGCTCAAGCGCAAACGCGCCATCCTTTCCAGAAATGGCGGCCCCTACCGCATCACGCGGCGCGGGCTGGAGCTGGTGCGCGCGCAGCCGGACAATCGCTGAGGCGAACGCCCGTCAAGACACGCGGGGCCGCCGGTCTTTCCGACGGCCCCGCGGGATCAGGCGGTTGCGATGTAGGTGCGTATTTCTTCCGCCTCGCGCTCCACCTCCTGAATGCGGCGCTTGACCACATCGCCGATGGAGACGAGACCGGCAAGCCGACCGTCCTTCTCGACCGGCAGATGGCGGAAACGGCCCTCGGTCATGATCTGCATGACCTCATTCACCGTGTTCTCTTCGCGGCAAACCTTGACGCGTGCCGTCATCACGGAGGAGACGGGCTTTTCCAATGCCTCCGGGCCTTCCCTGGCAATCACGCGCACGATGTCGCGCTCGGAGAGAATGCCGCTGATGCGATCGTCGCCCGAAGTGATGACGACCGCGCCAATGCCACGGTCGGAAAGCAGGTCCACCGCCTCCCTCAATGTCTTTTCGGCGGCGATGGTGACCACATCGCGACCCTTTTCATCCAGAATGGCCTTCACCGTCATGAGCACTCTCCTCCAGTCTCGGCCACATGCCCGCCCGTGCGTACCGAAGAAGGATGCGACGAGGCGCGGCACTTGGCAAGAGCCTGCTCAGGCCGATCGTGGCGGATCAAAAAGGCCGATTCCGAAAAAGCCCACCAGAAAGCCGCCAATATGGGCCTGCCAGGCGATCTCCGGCGTGCCGGCGCTGCCCGATGCCAGCCCGACGACGAGATTGACCACAAACCAGACTGTCAGAAACACCATCGTCATGCGCGAGCGCAGCACGGCCCAAAGCGGCAGGACCGGGCCATGAAAACCGGGCCGGTCGGCGCTGCGGTCGATGCGGAAGGCAAACCGAGCCGCCGCCCCCATCATGCCCGAGACAGCACCCGAAGCACCGACCAGGGGCACCGCGTCATAGGGATGGAGAAGAAAGTGCAGGAAGACGGCGGCGAACGCCGTCGCTGCCCAGAGGCCCAGGAACCGCAACGGCCCCAAACGATTGGCCAAGGGAGAGCCGAAAGCGGCAAGCCAGATCATGTTCACCGCCAGATGCGCCACGCCGCCGTGCAGGAATGCATAGGTGAAGGGACTCACAAACGCATAGAGATCGAGCGGCAGGCCGCCAGTGTAGCGCAGCGGCCAGAAGGCAAAGCGCACGATGACCAGCAGATCCTCCTGACGGGTCAGGAGGAAAGCGCGCACCAGGTGAACGCCGATGCACAGGCCGATGAGGGCGGTGACGACGCCGGGCAAGTTGAACACCGGCTCGCGGCGGCGCTGCTCCTGCCGGTTCTCCCCTTGCCGTTCGGATTCCGGTGGCTTGGTGCTGTCGCTCATGCGTTCTGCTTCACTGTAGGATCCGCGACGTGCGGTAGCAGAGATGAGGCCAAAACAGAAGCCGCCCAGCCATGAAGACTGGACGGCTTCCGGCCCCCCTTCCGGTCGAGCTCCCACCCCGCTATTCCCCAAGCAAGCCGCATGCCAACCTTGAGAACGAGGACAGCGTCGCAGGACGGCACAGCGCGGGAAACCCGCATTTCCTCGGGAACAAGCAGGTTTACGCTTCGTTAACCCTAACAATTCCTTCCCGTGCACAAGTCTCCTGCGGGCTGGCACGGGACCTGCATCCTGCTTCATGTAGAGGGGTGGAGCGCGGTGTCTGTCCCTCCATGGGACAGAACGGAATCTCAAAACGGGACGGCAGGCATGAATCAGGACGGACCGATGGCCCTGTTTCAATATTGGAACAGGTTGCGGGGCAGCCGCCCCGCCCCACGGCGCAGCGAGATAGAGCCGGCCGACATCAAGAATCACCTACCCGACACCTTCATCGTCGAGCACGAGCCGCGCGCGGAGCCGGTGTTCCGCCTTGCCGGCACCAGGCTGTGCGCAATCTATGGCAGGGAGCTGAAGGGGCATGCGCTGCCCTCCCTGTGGAACGCGCGCGACCGGCCGGCCGTCGGCCGGCTGCTGCAGCACGCAATCGAGGCCAAGGCGGTGGCGCTGATCACCTTCGAGGGGCTGAGTCGCGATGGCCGCGTCAACGGCTTCGAGCTCATCCTCCTGCCTCTGGAGGGCGGATCTCCCGATGGCGCGCTGGGGCTTGGCGCCGTTCAAGCGCTCATGAAGCCCTATTGGCTGGGCGCCGATCCGATCGTGGAGAACCGAATCGAGAGCTTCCGTTTCATCGATCCCCTGCACGAAACGCCGCTGGCGGAAAGGCGGCCTGCCCTCGACGCTCCCTCCCTGTCTCCGCAAAGCGAGGTTCTGACGATACGGCTTGACGACGGCGCCAGGCGTGTGCGCCATCTGGTCGTCTTCGAGGGCGGGCGGCGGCGCTAGACCGGTTCATCGTTTCAATGAAACGCTGATCCGGTCCATCTATTTGTTTTTGCCGCATTTGTGCGACGCCAGATGATTCCATCTGGCTGCAAAATGCTGTAGCCAATTACGCGTTGTTAACGCTTGCGGCATAACGTCATGCACGTGCGATCCTGCCCGGTCGACCTTCCGGGCAAGCGGAAATGCGACGGTGATGACCATGCCTGCGGCGACGAATCCGATCTCTGCACGCGCTGAGCGCCGGGACTTTCAGCGCGTGAAGGTGACGGTGTATGGCCGCTATATGCTGCAGGACCGTTCCGAATATCCCTGCAGGGTGGTGGAAATGTCGCCGGGCAACGCGCTGCTGGTGGCCGAGCGGCCGGGGCGCACCGGCGAACGCGTGGTCGCCTATCTGGACCACATCGGCCGCATCGAAGGCCGCATCATGCGGCTCGTCGATGGTGGCTTCGCCATGAGCATCACGGCCTCGGAAAGAAAACGCGACAAGCTCGCCGCACAGCTTACCTGGCTCGCCAACCGCCATGAGCTGGATCTTCCCGAGGATCGCAGGCACGAACGAATCGTTCCGCGCAATCCCTTCAGCACGCTGCGGCTGGCCGACGGCAGGGAGCATTCCTGCCGCGTCGTCGACCTGTCGCTCTCCGGCGCCGCCATCGAAGTGGACGCCAGACCGGAGGTCGGGGCGGAGGTCTTCCTCGCCGCCCTGCGTGGCCGTGTCGTGCGCCACTTCGAGGACGGCATCGCCATCGAGTTTTCCGTGGTGCAGGAGGAAAGCGCGCTCATGGCGCGGTTTTCTGCCTGAGAACCCCTCCACAGCCTGATTGAAACATCGGCCGTTGCCCGCGCGTTTCCGGGCCTGTCGGCTGTTTGTCCTCTCCGGGGCAAGGCGGGCTCTCCTTCCTCTGACAACGATTGCATTTGCCTGATAGATAGCAAATAATATCCTTCCATAACTCTCCCGGTGGATCCCGGGAGAGGCTCGGGAACGAGGAGGTTCCAATGCTTGCAGGATTGTCTGGAGTGACGGGTTGGGTCGCGTCCGTTCTGCGCGCCACCGATGAGGGTGCCGACATCACGGCGGAAGCCGTTTCGCCAGGGGCATCATCCGGCTTTACCACGACGGGCAACCTGATCGGCCCCAAAGGTGTCAGCGACGATGCCATCACCGGTGTCGAGACGGGCGACTACACCGGCTCGGTGGAACGCGTCTATTCCGACATCATTGGACCGGGCGGCGTGGTGCACAATCTCGGACAGGGATACGGATTGGGCGTCGAGGGGCTGCTCGGCAACGTTCTGAGCACCGCAGACGAGCTGCTCGGCTAGCCGAGAAAACTGTGCCTCGGCCCGGGCGCGCGACATCGCATTTCCGGGCCCTGGACCTGGCAGGCAACCTTCCCCCTGCCCCGACCTCTTCCTGCATGTGGAGTTCTTCGCCACCCCTCCGGCAAAGACGACGCACGATGTTCCTGCCCCGCCTGGCTCAGGATTAACACATGGTATATGGAAAGGCGAAAAATTTATACTTTGAGTGTTACTGGGAATCGGAAAATTTGAGCTTATTTATACTTCTGATTTTTGCGTCGGATAAATTGGAACCTGTCATGGTCTCTCCAAACGGGGAGACGAACAATGCAACGGAAAAGACAGGTTCTGCTTCTGGCAGCCGCGGCCATGCTCGCCTTTCAGACAGGTGCCGTGCGGGCGGCATCCGACATGATGCCCGTTGGCGGGCGCGCCTCACAGCCCGTCGGCCACTACGAGTTCTGCCAGCGGCAGCCTTCCGAGTGTCGCCGCACCGCATCTCATGCGCCGGTGGAGATGACACGGGCGCTGTGGGCGAAGCTCATCGAAGTCAACAACTCGGTCAACGCCTCCATCATCCCGCTCACCGATATGGAGATGTGGGGTGTGGAAGAGCATTGGTCCTATCCGGACCTTTATGGCGACTGCGAGGATTTCGTGCTGGAGAAGCGCCGTCTCCTGATCGAGGCGGGCATCCCCGCTGCCAATCTCCTGATCACGGTGGTGCGCCAGCCCAATGGCGATGGCCATGCCGTTCTGACGGTCAACTCGACGATGGGCGATTTCATTCTCGACAATCTGGAGCCGCGCATCCTGCCCTGGTCGCAGACCGAGTACCAATATCTGAAGCGCCAGTCGGCACGCCACGCCGGGCAGTGGGTTTCCATCCACGACGGCCGGTCCGTGCTGGTCGGCAGCATCTCGTCCAATCGTTGAGTTACAGGAAAACCCGGTCGAGTCCCCACCTCCCCGTCCCCAACGACCGGGTTAGGAGCCGGCCCCTCGCGGGGTCGGCTCCGCTTTTCTCTGGACGGGATCAGGCGGACACCAGGCCCTTTCGAAAACGATGCGCGTTCTCAACATAGTGAGCGGCGGAAGCGCGCAGCATCTCCACCGCCTTCTCGTCGAGCTGGCGAACCACCTTTGCCGGAGTGCCGACAATCAGCGAACGGTCCGGGAACACCTTGCCTTCCGTGACAAGAGCGCCGGCGCCCACCAGGCAGTCATTGCCGATCCTTGCGCCGTTGAGCACGATGGCGCCCATGCCGACAAGCGTGTTGTCGCCAATGGTGCAGCCATGAAGGATCGCCCGATGGCCCACCGTGCAGCCGCGACCGACCGTTAGCGGAAAGCCCATGTCGGTGTGCATCACCGTGTGCTCCTGCACATTGGTATCGTCACCGATGACGATGGGCTCGTTGTCGCCTCGCAGCACGGCGCCGAACCAGATGCCGACATTGCGCCCGATGCGCAGGCGACCGATCAGCGTTGCATCCGGTGCCACCCAGCCGCTTTCCTCGTCGGCAAATTCGGGGCGGTCTCCGTCAAGGGCATAAATGGGCATGGCAGACTCCCGATTGGGCAAAAACGGTTTCTCGAAGATCCATCTTTACCCGCCCTTTACCATGAGCGGCAATGTATCCGCGTGGTCCTCTGGAGAAACCCCTTGCCAGCCCGTGCATCTGCCTTCGCCGGTTTTGACGATTTCGTGCCGCGTCGCACGACTCCTTTGCGCGCGCTGCTGTGCATTCTGCTGGTGGTGGCACTTGCCTCTCTGGCCACGGCCTTCGGCGGACGCTGGCTTGTGCATGCGGCGGCACCCATGTTCCATACGGAATCGCGGCAGGTGCGAGAAATCGTCGTTGGTTCAAGTGTTCTCCGGGTGCCGGAGAATGTCATCCGCGAGCCGCGGATGCGCCGGGATGGTGCGCAGGAACGTCTCGATCTCTATTTCCGCTGGCCGCAGATGGAAGGCTATACGCCTGACGCTCGGGCAGCCTTCAACCACGCCGGGGGAAGCCGCTCCATCATCTACGCTACCATCGCGCCGCGCCGGCTTGCCCACGACATGAGCGACAGGCTTGAGCCGATCTATCGCCATCTCGTCGCGCCGGAAGAACGGGAAGCCGCGGACGGCCTCACCATCCGCCCCTTTCGGGAAGAAGCCGGATTTGCCGGCGAAGTCCTGGTGGTGGGCGAGCGCCCGCCAGAGCGCCCCTTCGTGGCGCGATGCCTGACCCGCGACACAGCGGCGCATTCCCTGGCACCGTGCGAGCGAGAGGTACATTTCGGGGACGATCTGAGCCTCGTCTACCGCTTCCCGCGCGAGATTCTCAACGAATGGCGCATCCTCGACGAGAAGATCTTGGCCGGGGCGGGAGAGTATCTGACGGCGCGCAGCACGGGCAGTTGAGCCGGCCATGGGCGCCCTCGAAGGGCCGCGCGAAGTGGAGCTGACGGGCGCGCACTGCGCGACCTATTCCAGATCGACGTCGAGGATGGCCATCGAGAAATTGTAGGACAGTTCTCCCTCGTCCTCGTCCTTGAAAATGATGCCCAGAAACTCGTCGCCGAGATAGAGTTCGCAGGAATCATCCTTGCGCGGGCGCGCCTTGACGCTGAGGGAGGGGTTATTGAAGGTACGCTTGAAATAGGCGTCGAGTTTCTTGATCTCTTCCGGCTTCAACAAACTTCTCCGCTCGGTGTTTGGGTTGCCCGCGCTTCTGGCACGGCTGCCGCCGGGCTGTAAACCCTCAAAAGGGACACGCCGGTGGAGAAGCCCGGGCCATGCGGGCGGGTTGTCCCTCACTCCTGCCGCAGAAGCTGATCCATGGCGCGCGACGGCTCTTCGCAACCCGCCTCGCCGATGATGCGGGCGGGAACGCCGGCGACCGTCTTGTTGGGCGGCACGGGCTTGACCACCACGGAGCCGGCCGCAACCTTGGTGCAATGGCCGATCTCGATATTGCCGAGGATCTTGGCCCCAGCCCCGATCAGCACGCCATGGCGGATCTTCGGATGCCGGTCGCCCATCTCCTTGCCGGTTCCACCCAGCGTCACGCCCTGCAGGATCGAGACATTATCCTCGACGACCGCCGTTTCGCCGACCACGAGCCCCGTGGCATGATCGAGAAAGATGCCCTTGCCGATCTTCGCCGCCGGGTTGATATCCGTCTGGAAGACGGCGGAGGAACGGCTCTGCAGATAGAGAGCAAAATCGCGGCGGCCCTTTTTCCACAGCCAATGGGCCAGCCGGTGGGTCTGAATGGCGTGAAAGCCCTTGAAATAGAGAACCGGCATGAGGAAGCGGTCACAGGCCGGGTCGCGATCGTAATAGGCCTGAATGTCGACGCGCACGGTCGAGCTCCATTCGGGCTCGTCCTCCCACATGGCCTGGAAGGTCTGACGGATGAGGTCAGCGCCGATATCCTGATGATCCAGCCTCTCGGCCACCCGGTGAATGACCGCATCTTCCAGCGTGGCGTGGTTGAGCACCGTGGCATAGAGAAAAGCGGCAAGCAGCGGATCGTTGTCGACCGCGGCCTGCGCCTCCGCCTTGACAGTGGACCAGATGGGATCGAGCTGCTGCGAGGCGTCGGTGCGCACGGCGTTCCTGGCCGTCATGTGGCTTCTCCCCTGCTTCGGGCACGTTTCGCGCTGGCGACAAGATAGGGCACAAGCGCGCGCGATTGAACCGCAAAATACTTCAACCTCGATCAAGCCAAATTGATGCCTGGCAACTTCAGATAGGGTGCGCCGCCAGAAAATCGAGCACACGCGCCTTGAAGCTGCGGTCGCCCACCGAAAGCATGTGGTCGCGCCGCGCGATGGAAAACGCCTCGCCGTTGGGCAGCATGTCGGCAAGCGGTTCCGGCGGACCGGCGATCTTGTCCTTCGTGCCGACGGCCACCAGGGTGGGCTGTCGGATCTTCGCTACGTCCTGCGGCGAAAGCAGCTTGCGGGAGGTCGCAATGCAGGCGGCGAGCGCCTTGCGGTCGCTTTTGGTCTGGTCGGCGAAGGCGCGGAACATACGCCCGCGCTCATGAACGATGGTGGCGGGATCCTCGGCCAGCAGAGCCTCGGCAATCACGTCCCACTCGCCCACGCCTTCCACCATGCCGATGCCGAGCCCCCCGAGGATGAGGGCCGCCACCCGGTCGGGATGGCCAAGAGCCAGAAAAGCGGCGATGCGCGCACCCATGGAATAGCCCATGACGTGGGCGCGCGCGATGTCCAGATGGGACAGCAGGGCAGCCGCATCCGATGCCATCTTTTCCGGGGTGTAGTCTTCCGGCACGTGGCTCTTGGTGGAACGGCCGTGGCCGCGATTGTCGAGCGCGATCGCGCGGTAGCCGGCATCCCGCAGGGTCTTCACCCAGCTGGGGGCCACCCAGTTGACGTGATGGGTGGAAGCAAAGCCGTGGATGAGAAGGACGGGCTCCCCCGCGCCCTCGTCGATAAAGGCGATCTCGAACCCGTCGTGGGAGAAATACCGCATTGCGCGCAGACCCCTTGCCGCCTCAACCGCCCGCCGCCTCGATGAGCGGGTGGCGGAGCCGGTCTCCAATCCTGATGCCGGCGTTCTGCGCGGTTCCCGCCTTCAGTTCAAGCACGAAGCGCGCGCTCACCGGCGGAGCGATGCTTTCGGTGGAAAAAGGCGTGCCGCGTGCGATCGCCGCCACCCTGCCATCCGCGCCGACAAAGAGCAGATCGAGCGGCAGCGGCGTGTTCTTCATCCAGAAGGCCCTGGGGCCGCTTTCGGGAAAGACGAAAAGCATGCCGCGGTCGTCATCCATGTTCCGGCGAAACATCAGGCCGCGGGCGCGCTCCCCCGGCTCGTCCGCCACCTCGATGGAAAAGCGGTGGATGCCGGAAGCCGTTTCAACCACCAGCGGCACCGGGTGAACGGGGAGCAGCATCGGCTCTTCCTGTGCCATCGCCGCGGCGAACAGGGGCAGGAGGAACAGAAACGAAAGAAGGGTGCGCATAGGCTCTCCGCCGGCCCCGGCCGCGCTTTCAGTGGGAGACCGGCAAGGTGCCAACGTCCGGGTGTATCTCTGCTGCCATCAACCCCTTTTCGCCGCGCCCGTAGCGCACCAGGACTACCTGGCCGGGCCGCAGCTCGGTCACGCCGAAGCGGCGCAGCGTCTCCATGTGGATGAAGATGTCCTCCGTGCCCTCCCCGCGGGTAAGGAAGCCGAAACCCTTGGTGCGGTTGAACCACTTCACCAGAGCGCGCTCCAGCCCGCTTTCGGGCGTCACTGCGACGTGCGTGCGCTGGGTCTGATCCTCGGCGGGATGGGTTGCGGTGGAGGTATCCATCGACAGGACCTTGAAGGCCTGCAGGCCCTTTTCGCTGTGCCTGGCGAGGCAGACGACGCGCGCACCGCTCAGTGCCGTCTGGAAGCCATCCCGCCGGAGACAGGAAACATGCAGGAGAACGTCACCCATCTCTGGCGCATCGGGCAGGATGAAGCCAAACCCCTTGGCCACATCGAACCATTTGATGGCACCGGAAATCTCAAGGAGGTCCGAGGCTTCTTCCGAACTGCCCGCTTCCCGGGCCCTTCGGTTGCCGGCAAGCCCTCGTGCCGAGGAATTGTCCTCCATCCGCTCTGCCTTCCCACAAGTCCATCGGACTGATTCTGGAACCGAGGATAGCACCGGTTGTTGCAACCTTAGCAAGACCCAGACAGAGATTTTCACAGTGACGAGGGCCAATCCGCTCCGCGATGGCCGCCTGACGCCACATTTCGCATTGCCGGGTCTGCTTTCCTCGACCTATGTTCCGCCTCTGTCTCGTCAAGATGAGGATATGAAAAATGCGCTATCTGCACACCATGGTCCGCATACGCGACATCGACGAATCGCTCGACTTCTATTGCAACAAGCTCGGTCTCGTCGAGAAGCGTCGCGTGGAGAACGAGAAGGGGCGCTACACGCTCATCTTCCTGGCAGCGCCGGAGGATGCCGAAACCGCCGAGAAGGCGGGAGCGCCGCTGGTTGAGCTTACCTACAACTGGGATCCCGAGGACTATCAGGGCGGGCGCAATTTCGGCCATCTGGCCTATGAGGTGGACGACATCTACGAGACCTGCCAGCGCCTGATGGACGGCGGCGTGACCATCAACCGCCCGCCACGCGACGGGCGCATGGCCTTCGTGCGCTCGCCCGATGGCATTTCCATCGAGCTGCTGCAGAAGGGCGAGGCCAAGCCGAAGGCCGAGCCCTGGGCATCCATGGAGAACACCGGAAACTGGTAGAAGCGGCGCAGCAGGGCCAGGGTGGAGGCGCGCGCACCTGCGGTGCGGCTGGGGGCCTCCCTACCCTGCCCTCCCGCCGCGACAAGGCGCGAATGAGACGGGGAGGAGCATGAAGGAAGTCCTGAAGGAGCTTGAGCGCCGGCGCGCCGCTGCCCGCGCCGGCGGCGGCCAGAAGCGGATCGATCAGCAGCACGCGAAGGGAAAGCTCACGGCACGCGAGCGGCTCGAAGTCTTTCTCGACGAGGGCTCCTTCGAGGAGTTCGACATGTTTGTCGAGCATCGCTCCAGCGATTTCGGCATGGACAAGACCAAGTTCTATGGCGACGGCGTGGTGACCGGCTGGGGAACGGTCAACGGCCGAACGGTCTTCGTCTTTGCCAAGGATTTTACCGTCTTCGGCGGCTCGCTTTCGGAGGCCCATGCCGAGAAGGTGATGAAGATCCAGGACATGGCACTGAAGAACCGCGCGCCCATCATCGGCTTCTACGATGCCGGCGGCGCGCGCATCCAGGAGGGCGTGGCAGCCCTCGGCGGCTATGCCGAAATCTTCCAGCGCAACGTTCTGGCCTCAGGCGTCATTCCACAGATTTCCGTCATCATGGGGCCATGCGCGGGCGGCGACGTCTATTCCCCGGCCATGACGGACTTCATCTTCATGGTGCGCGACACGTCCTACATGTTCGTCACCGGCCCCGACGTGGTGAAGACCGTGACCAACGAGACGGTGACGGCTGAGGAACTGGGTGGCGCACACATCCACACCACGAAATCGTCCATCGCCGATGGCGCCTATGACAACGACGTCGAAGCGCTGCTTCAGATGCGCCGGCTGATCGACTTTCTGCCGGCCTCCAACACGGCCGAGCTGCCGGAGATCGCGTTTCACGGCGACGTGGAAACGCCCGACCACTCGCTCGACCGCCTGGTGCCGAACAACGCCAACAAGCCCTACGACATCAAGGAACTGATCCTGAAGACGGTGGACGAGGGCGACTTCTTCGAGATCCAGGAGCGCTTTGCAAGAAACATCGTCACCGGCTTCGGCCGCGTGGAGGGCCGCACGGTGGGGTTCGTTGCCAATCAGCCCATGGTGCTGGCCGGCGTTCTGGATTCCGACGCCTCGCGCAAGGCGGCGCGGTTCGTGCGCTTTTGCGACTGCTTCAACATCCCCATCGTCACCTTCGTGGACGTGCCGGGCTTCCTTCCCGGCACCGGACAGGAATATGGCGGGCTCATCAAGCACGGAGCCAAGCTCCTCTTCGCCTATGCGGAGGCGACCGTGCCGAAGGTGACCGTGATCACCCGCAAGGCCTTCGGCGGCGCCTACGATGTGATGGCCTCCAAGCACCTGCGCGGCGACATCAACTACGCCTGGCCAACGGCGCAGATCGCGGTGATGGGCGCCAAGGGAGCGGTGGAGATCATCTTCCGCAAGGACATCGACGATCCCGAAAAGATCGCCGCGCATACGCGCATGTATGAGGAGCGGTTCCTCTCGCCCTTCGTGGCTGCCGAGCGCGGCTATGTGGACGAGGTCATCATGCCCCATTCGACGCGCCGGCGGGTGACACGGGCGCTGCGAATGCTGCGCAACAAGGACCTCGCAAATCCCTGGAAGAAACACGACAACATCCCGCTCTGACCGCCGCGGAGCGGAACGGGAACGCCGGCCTCATTGACATTTGCGGCAGGCAGGTGTGGGCTGCGGGCGCATCACGCGGAAGGGACGACGGCCAGCGATCATGGGCAGCATGACAAAGACCGACATAGCACGCCGGGTCTACAACCATACCTGGAAGCTCGATCCGATCATCCGCAGCCTGCTGGACACGGATTTCTACAAACTCCTGATGCTGCAGATGATCCGCGGCCTCTACCCGGATGTGAACGTCACCTTCTCGCTCACCAACCGCAACAAGGCGGTGCGGCTGGCCGACGAGATCGACCTTGGCGAGCTGCGCGAACAGCTCGACCACGCGCGCACCATCCGCTTCACCAAGAAGGAGATGATCTGGCTGGCCGGCAACACCTTCTATGGCCGCAAGCAGATCTTTCAGCCCGACTTTCTGGCCTGGCTGGCCGATTTCCGCCTGCCCGAATACGAGCTGCGCCGCCACAACGGCCAGTTCGAGCTGCATTTTCACGGATCGTGGATGGAAACCACGATGTGGGAAATCCCGGCGCTGGCCATCATCAACGAACTGCGTTCGCGCGCGGCCATGCGCTCGCTCGGCCCCTTCGCGCTCGACGTTCTCTATGCCCGCGCCAAGGCCAAGGTGTGGGAGAAGGTGGAACGGCTGAAGCGCTATCCCGACATCCGCATTTCCGACTTCGGGACGAGGCGGCGCCATTCCTTTCTCTGGCAGCGCTGGTGCGTGGAGGCGCTGAAGGAAGGCATCGGCGATGCCTTCACCGGCACCTCCAACGTGCTCCTCGCCATGGATACGGACCTCGAAGCGCTCGGCACGAACGCCCACGAGCTGCCCATGGTGCTGGCGGCCCTCGCAAAGGACGATGAAGCGCTGAAGGCCGCCCCCTACCGGGTGCTGGAGGACTGGCAGAGCCACTATGGCGGCAATCTGCTCATCGTGCTTCCCGATACGTTCGGCACCGAATCCTTCCTGCGCTCGGCACCCGACTGGGTGGCCGATTGGACCGGCTTCCGCCCCGACAGCGCTCCCCCGATCGAGGGCGGCGAGCGTATCCTTTCCTGGTGGAAAGAGCGCGGCAGGGATCCGCGCGAGAAGCTGCTCATCTTCTCCGATGCGCTCGACGTCGACACCATCGAACGCACCTACAACCACTTCAAGGGGCGCGTGCGCATGGCCTTCGGCTGGGGCACCAACCTGACCAACGATTTCGAGGACTGCGCGCCGCGGGAGATCGCGGGGCTCAAGGCAATCTCCACCGTCTGCAAGGTGAGCGAGGCCAATGGCCGGCCGGCGGTGAAGCTCTCCGACAACCCGGAAAAGGCCACGGGCGAGCCCGCCGAGATCGAGCGCTACATGAGGGTCTTCGGCACCGAGAATCTGGTGCGGCGACCGGTCAAGGTTTGACGCGGCGGGCGAGCGGTGGTGCCTTCGCTACCGCTCTTCCTCAAGCATTTCCTTCACAATCGTTGCCAACTGCTTGAGAGAAAACGGCTTTGGGAGGAATCCGAATTTCGCATCTGAGGGCAGGTTCTTGGCAAATGCATCTTCGGCATATCCCGAGACGAAGATGAACCTGATATTGGGCTGAACCTTGCGCAGCTCGCCCAGCAGCGTCGGCCCATCCATCTCCGGCATCACCACGTCGGAGACGACGAGGTCCACCTTGCCTTCGAGCGCGTTGAAAATCTCCAGCGCCTCGGTTCCCGAGCTCGCTTCGTGCACCTCATAGCCGCGCGAGGAAAGCGCGCGCACGCTGCCCATGCGCACGGCGTCCTCGTCTTCCACCAGAAGCACCCGCGCGGAGCCGGAGAGATCGCGCGTCTCTTGCCTGGCTGCGGCCTGTCCCGTTTCACCTTCCCCTGCCGGCCGAGAATCCTCATCCGTGCCGGCCTCCGGCACGTGGCGCGGCAGGAAGATGCGGAAGACCGTGCCCTTGCCGACCTCGGAATCGCAGAAGATGAAGCCGCCGGTCTGCTTGACGATGCCATAGACCATGGACAGGCCGAGGCCGGTGCCCTTGCCCACCTCCTTGGTGGTGAAGAAGGGCTCGAAGATCTTCTTCAACGTCTCGGGCGGTATGCCGGTGCCGGTATCCTCCACCTCGACCAGAACATACTCGCCCGGCACCAGCTCGCGGTAGCCGAAGCCTGCGCATTCGTCTTCCACCACATTCCGGGTGCGCACCACGAGGGTGCCGCCGTCTGGCATGGCATCGCGGGCGTTGACGGCCAGGTTCACCACCACCTGCTCGAACTGGCCGATGTCCGCCTTCACGGGCCACAGGTCGCGCCCGTGCTCCACCGCCAGCGTGACGTCGTTGCCGACGAGACGGGAAAGCAGCATGCGCAGATCCGCCAGAACGTCGGTGAGGTTGAGCACCTCGGGCCTCAGCGTCTGGCGGCGCGAGAATGCCAGGAGCTGGCGCACCAGAGAGGCGGCGCGATTGGCATTCTGCTTGATGTTCATGATGTCCGGGAAGGAGGGGTCGGACGGGCGGTGGTTCGTGAGAAGCAGATCGGAGGCCATGATGATGGCCGTGAGCACGTTGTTGAAGTCGTGCGCGATGCCTCCTGCAAGCTGGCCCACCGCCTGCATCTTCTGGCTTTGCGCCATCTGCGCTTCGAGCGCCTTCTGCTCCGTGGTCTCCACGGCATAGACGATGGCCGCCTCCTCCGTGCCCTCTCCGCTCCCCGCATCCGCCACGGCGTTCACATAGAAGCGCATGTGGCGCTCCTCGTTGTCGGGCAGAACGGTGTCGATGGGGGCGATGTCGGCCTGGTGCTGCTTGGCCTTTTCCAGCGCCACGGCAAAGGCTGCACGGTCCCGTTCGTGCATCACGGTGTCGAGGCGCACATGCCGGTCCAGCGCATCGCGATCGACGACGCTGGAGAAGAGCGAGAGAAAAGGCGCATTCGTCCTCAGGATGCGCCCCTCATGGTCGACGCTGGCGATGGCCATGGGCGTGGAGTTGAAGAACCGCGTGAAGCGCACCTCGGCGGCGCGCAGTTCCACCGAGGCGTCCTCCCCTTCCGCGCGGTTGAGCACGATGGTGCGTGTGGTCCCGCGCGCGCCGTCGCGCGTTGCCGTCACCCGGTGCATGAAGCGCACAGGCAGCGCCTCGCCACGCATGGTGGAAAGGTCGAGGTCGATCACGGCGTTGCGTGTGGTGCCCGGCTCGGCCTTCACGGCCTGCACCAGCGCCATGCCGTCACCGGCAACGATGTCGGAAAGGGACAGCGCGCCGGGAACGAAATTGGCCAGGTCGACGCCCAGCCACTCGGCAAGCGTGGCGTTGATGTAGGTGAGCCGCCCTTCCGCATCGGCCGCGAAAAAGCCGGCGGGCGCATGGTCCAGATGGTCGATGGCCTTCTGCAGATCGAGGAAGAAGCGCTCCTGCTCGGCCCGCTCCTCCGAAATGTCGGTGACCAGCCATGCCGAAAGCGGCTTGCGGTGGCCAGGCACCTTGAAGACGCGCGCCCAGGCCCGATACCAGCGCGCACCCGGCTCCGCCCCGGCGCGGATGGGCCGGGAAAGGCGGAACTCGCCATCCGCAGGCTTGCCGTCGCGCAGGCTTGCGACAAGCCGCTCGATGACGGGTGCCGCCTCCGGGTTGTCGGAGAGAAGCGCCTCGACCGTCTTCACATCGGTCGCCGACGTGGCGCCGGTAAGCGCCGCATAGGCGCGGTTGGCATAGAGGATGTGGCCCTTCGCGTCGGTGACCAGCAACCCCTCGCCCATGGAATCGATGAAAGCGCGGGAAAGCTCGTCGCCGGTGGAGCGCGGCGCAATCTGGATGAAGCCAATGGCGCTGGCGAACAGATAGCCAACGCCGATCATCGCCATGATGCCCAGAACGCCGAGCAGGAACCCCTCGCCCAGCCGCTCCTGAAACAGGGCGAAGACGAGAGCGGAGCCCGTGAGCACCAGAATGAAGATGATAAGCCGCGTAATCACGCCGGGGCGCGCACCCTGGTCGATGATGGGTGCCGTGTCGATTTCGCCGCCGTTGATTTTGGCCATCCGTTTCCTGCCCGTCGCGCCGAGTGCAAGCGGCCCCTTGACCGTCTCCGCCATATATCAGGGCGTGCTGCATGCGCAAGGTCGCCGGCGCCATATATCCTGGCGATGCGATGGGTCTTGCCGCCCGGCGCGGCCAAGCCTACTCTCCCGCGCCAAGGCAATGGCCCGGGAGTGCGAGAATGGGTGAATGGCTGGCAAATCCGGCGGGAAGCGGCTTCATCGGCGCCGTTCTGTGGACCTTCGGCGCACTTCTCCTGCTCGTTCTCGTGCTGCTTGCCATACGTCTGCTGCGCGGGCGCGCGCCGGGAGCCTTCGCCGTTGGCGGGCGTGGCCGGCTGGCGCGCCTCGGTGTCGTCGAGGTGGCGGCCGTCGACAGCCAGAGGCGCCTGGTGCTGGTGCGCCGCGATGACGTGGAGCATCTGATTCTCACCGGCGGGGCCGGTGATTTGGTGATCGAGCGCGGTATTTCCAGGCGCGAGGCGGGCGGGCCATTGCTGCGGTCCGGCCCTGCCGCCACCAAGGCTGAGCCGCCGCACGGCGCCCTCGGTGCCGACCGGGGGGATGCTGCGGATGTCGGCGTGGCCGCGCTGCCGCAGAGCGTTTCGGCGCAGAAGGGACGGGAGGAGCGCCCGCGCGGCACCCCCGCCATCGAGGACGAGATGAGCCGCCTGCTCGACGATCTGGCCGCAGAGCGCGAAAGAAGAGGCTGAGCGCCCGGGCGGCCAGCGCATTTTGCAGCCGGATGGAATCATCTGGCGTCGCACAAATACGGCAAAAACAAATAGATGAACCGGTCTAAGGTTTGCGTGCCGCCAGCTTGTCGCGCAGCAGCTTGCCGCGCCCCTCCCGCGTCGTCTGGCGGGCACGACCGAAGGCCAGCGCATCGTCGGGCACATCGTGGGTGATGACGCTGCCGGACGCGATATAGGCGCCGGCACCCACCCTGAGCGGGGCGACGAGCGAGGAGTTCGTGCCGATGAATGCGCCGGGGCCGATCTCCGTCACATACTTGCCGAAGCCATCATAATTGCAGGTGATGGTGCCAGCGCCGATATTGACGCCAGCCCCCACCACGGCATCGCCCACATAGGAAAGATGGGGCATCTTGGCGCCGGTCTCGATGCGCGCCTTCTTGACCTCGCAGAAATTGCCGATCTTGGCCTTCTCCATGATCTCCGCTCCCGGCCGCAGCCGGGCGAAGGGGCCGATCTCCGCGCCGCTTTCCACACGCGCCCCTTCCAGATGCGAGAAGGCGCGGATGCGCACATCGTTGCCGATCTTCACGCCCGGGCCGAACCAGACATGCGGCTCCACCACCGTATCGGGGCCGACCTGCGTGTCGTGGGAGAAGAACACGGTTTCCGGCGCGATCAGCGTGACACCCGAAAGCATGGCTTCCCTGCGCCGGCGCGCCTGCCACATCGCCTCCGCCTCGGCCAGCTGCGCACGGTTGTTGACGCCGAGCGCGTTTTCGAACGCGGCCTCCACCGCCCTCACCGTCAGGCCGCGGGCGGCGGCGATCTGCACGATGTCGGTGAGATAATATTCGCCCTTGGCGTTTTCATTGCCGATGGCGTCGAGCAGCGCCAGCGCATGGCGGCCTGCGATGGCCATGGTGCCGCCATTGCAATAGGTGATGCGACGCTCCTCGGGCGAGCAGTCCTTCTCCTCGCGAATGGCGACCAGCGCGCCGTCCCTCTCCACCAGGCGGCCGTAGCCCGTGGGGTCGGCGGCGTGAAACCCCATCACGGCGATGTCGGCGCCCTCCGCAAGCGCAGCGCGCATGGAGGCAAGCATCCGGGCATCCAGGAGCGGCGTGTCGGCAAAGAGCACCAGAAGGTCGTCGTAGCCCCGCTCGATTGCCGCGCGCGCGGCACGCACGGCATGAGCCGTGCCAAGCTGCCGTTCCTGCACGAAGAATTCGGCGTGCCGACCGCCAAGCAGCTGCTCGGCCGTTGCCCGCACCATCTGCGCGCCGTGCCCGACCACCAGCGCCAGGGCCTGCGCGCCGGCCTGCGCGGCGGCCTGCATGACATGCCCCAGCATCTCCAGCCCAGCGATCTTGTGCAGCACCTTCGGCAAGGCACTCTTCATGCGGGTGCCCTCGCCTGCAGCGAGGATGATGGCAAGGCAGCTTCGGTCGCTCATGGCTGGAAATCCGCTCGGTTGCTTCAGAATCGGCCGATCTGTAGCACCGCCGGCGGCAAGCTCCAATGCGGCTTTCCTATCCGAGCCGCCCAAGCGCAGGAAAGGTTTCCAGAAGCCAATAGGCCATGGACTGCATGCCGCCGGTCAGGAACAGGACGCCGGCCAGCACGAGCAGCCCGCCCATCGCCTTCTCCACCCGCCCCAGATGCATACGGAAGCGCTGCAGAAAACGCATGAAGGCGTCGGAGAACAAGGCCGCGACGAGGAAGGGAATGCCAAGACCGGCCGAATAGACCGCCAGCATCAAGGCGCCCTCGCCCACCGTCTCGCGACCGCCGGCAAGGGTGAGGATCGGCCCCAGGACCGGGCCGATGCAGGGGGTCCAGCCGAAGCCGAAGGCAAGCCCCATCACATAGGCGGCCCCGAAACCGGCCGGGCGCCCCCCGGCCTGAAAGCGTGCCTCGCGCGAAAGCAGCGGAATGCGCACGACGCCGAGGAAGTTGAGCCCCATGACGATGATCACCAGACCGGCGACGATCGCCAGTTCCTGCTGCCAGGCACGCAGGAGCGCGCCGATGGTGGAAGCGCCGGCGCCCAGCGCCACAAAGACGGTCGAAAAGCCGAGCACGAAGAAAAGTGCCGCCGAAAGCAGCGACAGCCGTGCTCCTGCCGCCGCATCCGGGCGGCGGAAGTCCTCCACGGAGACACCGGCCATGTAGCACAGATAGGGCGGGACGAGCGGCAGCACGCAGGGCGAGAGAAAGGAAAGCGCTCCCGCAAAAAGCGCGCTCGCATAGCCCACGTCGATGGCCATGACACCTCCTGTCGCTGCCCGTTCCGTGCCAGCATATAGCCGCCACGACGCCCACGCTCCAATCACCATCTCGTGGCAAAGCGCCGCAGCGGGAGGTGGAGAACCGACCCGAAAGACCGCGCAACGTCGATCCACCCAAGTAATCTTGGTGAGCGCGCAGGGGCTCGAACCCTGGACCTACTGATTAAAAGTCAGTTGCTCTACCAGCTGAGCTACGCGCTCGCGCGGTGGCGGCTGGTGCCGCCTGCGAGGGTGCGCGGAACATAGTCAGCCGGTCAGGCCCGGTCAACTGCGCGCGCGCATTTTATCGCGCTTTGCGCAGTGCGGAGAGCTGGGCGGAAAAGCCCTCAGCTTTCCAGCCCCGCTTCGCGCCTTGCCCGCTCGCGGAACACGCGGCGGATAATCTTGCCGGTGGTGGTGAGCGGCATGGAATCGACGAACTCGACCTCGCGCGGGTACTCATGCGCCGACAACCGCTCGCGCACCCACAGGCGGATCTCCTCGGCCAGCGCCGCGCTGGCGGCAAAACCCTCCTTGAGCACCACATAGGCCTTCACGATCTCGGTGCGCACGGCATCGGGCTTGCCAACCACGGCGGCGAGCGCGACTGCCGGGTGCCCCGTCAGGCAATCCTCGATTTCGGCCGGGCCGATGCGATACCCCGAGGAGGTGATCACGTCGTCGTCGCGACCGAGGAAATGGAAATATCCCTCCTCGTCCACAAGGCCCTGGTCGCCGGTGGTCATCCAGTCGCCGACGAACTTCTCGCGCGTGGCTTCCTCGTTCTGCCAATATCCCAGAAACATCACCGGATCGGGACGCAGAACGGCGATCTGCCCCACCGTGCCAGCGGCCACCGGCTCACCATCCTGGCCGATGACGGCGACCCGATGACCGGGCACCGGCCTTCCGATGGCGCCGGCGCGGCCGACACCGATTGCGCCACATGAGGACAGCACGAGGTTGCATTCGGTCTGGCCATAGAACTCGTTGATGCTCAGCCCCAGCGCGGCGCGGGCCCAGTCGTAGGTTTCCCGGCCGAGCGCTTCGCCACCGGAGCCGACCGTCCGAAGCGACAGGCCAAAGCGGTCGGCGATGTTGGGCACGCCTTTCAGCATCCTCAATGCCGTGGGCGGAATGAAGGCGTTGCGCACCCCCATCCGCTCCATCAGGCCGAGGGCTGCTTCCGGGTCGAAACGCTCGAAGCGGCCCGCCACCACCGGCACTCCGAGATAGAGCCCCGGCAGGAGAACGTTGAGAAGCCCGCCAGCCCACGCCCAATCGGCCGGCGTCCACAGAAGATCGCCGGGCTGCGGCAGAAATTCGTGATGCATCTGCACACCCGGCAGGTGGCCCAGAAGCACGCGCTGGCCGTGCAGCGCGCCCTTCGGCGGCCCGGTGGTGCCGGAGGTGAAGATCATCATGACCGGGTCGTCGGGTCCGGTTTCCTCCGCCTCGAAGGTCCCGGGATTTTCGGCGATCATCCGGTGAAAGTCCCATGCGCCCGCGTCGGCGCCATCGGTCGAGACGATCACCTCAAGGGAGGCGGGAGGATTTTCGATCGCCCTCAGCCTGGCAAGGCCGCCCGCGTTGGTCACCACAGCCTTCACGCCGGCTGTCCGCAACCGATATTGCAGCGCCTCGACGCCGAACAGCAGGGCCAGCGGCACGGCAATGGCGCCCAGCTTGTAGATGGCAGCGTGGGCAATCGCCACCTCGAAGCATTGCGGCAGGAGCAGCGCCACGCGCTCGCCGCGGCGGATGCCGGCTGCCCTCAGCGCGTGGGCCAGGGCGTTGGAGCGCCGCGCCAGCGCCCCGTAGGTCAGCCTTTGCTGCTCGCCCCTGGCGTGGAAGTCCAAAAGCGCCACGCGCTGCGGCTCGCGGCGCGCCCAGGCATCGGCCATCGCGACGCCGATGTTGAAGCGGCGGGGGATCGCCCAGCGGAAAGCACGGCAGAGATCGGAGTAGCTGTCGCTTCTTTCAAGTGTGGCCACGTCTTGCGCCCCATTCTACCGGCCGTCATGCCCGAGACATGTGCCCAGAACATGCGGCAGCCGCTCCGGCAGGTCCTCGGCGATCAGGCCGGTGCCCACGGCCCTTCCCGCCTCGGCGTGCAGTTGGACGGCTGCGCACGCGGCTTCAAAGGCGGGCATTCCCTGCCCCATAAGGCCGGCGATCATGCCTGCCAGAACATCGCCGGAGCCAGCGGTGGCAAGATACGGTGTGGCATTGGCATTGATGACGGCACGGCCATCCGGCGCGGCGATGACGGTGTCGGGGCCCTTCAGCACCACGATCGCATGGGCACGCATGGCGGCGCGGCGCGCCCGTTCCAGCTTGGAAAGCGCCTCGTCGCCCGCAAGGTCAGGAAAGAGGCGGGCGAACTCCGCGGCGTGCGGCGTCAATACGAGCCTGGCCGGGTTGGCCTCGGCCGCAGCGAACAGGCGCCCAGGCTCCTCCGCAAAGGCAGTGAGCGCGTCGGCATCCAGCACCAGATGCACGGCGGCGCGCGCGACCGTCTCGGCAAAGAGGCGCGCTTTCTCCCCGACGCCGAAGCCGGGGCCGAGCACGAGGGCGGAAGGGCGGCGACGCTGCAGAAACTCCTCCAGCTCGGCCTCCTCCTCCACGCGGGCCAGCATGATGGACGTCAGATGCATGGCATTGACGGCAAGCGCCGCCGCCGGTGAAAGCACCGTCACCGCCCCCGCCCCGATGCGCGCGGCCGCGCGCGCGGCAAGGCGTGCTGCGCCTGTTGCCGTCGGCGGGCCGGAGAAGACGACGACGTGCCCTCGGCTGTACTTGTGCGCCTCCGCGCTCGGGCGCGGCAGGAGATGCCGCCAGAGGGATGCCGCGTTCTCCCGGCAGGTCGGCCGCACGGTTTCAAGCACATGAGCGGGAATGCCGATATCGGCAACCACCGTCTCTCCGCACAGCCCCCGGCCCGGAAAGAGCAGATGCCCCGGCTTCTTTCGGAAGAAGGTGACGGTGAGCGCGGCGCCGGACGCGCAGCCAAGCACGGCACCGCTTTCGCCGGAAACGCCGGAGGGAAGATCGACAGCGACGACAGGCATTCCGCCGCCTGCGAGTTTCTCCACCGCCTGCGTGTGGACGCCGTCGAGCGGCCGGGAAAGGCCGGCGCCGAACAAGGCATCGACCACCACCCATCCCGCCTCGGGGGTGAAGGCGGCAAGCGGCTCTGCCCTGCAAGGGCACTCCTCGGCGGCCCGCCGCCCGTCCGTCCCCTCTGCCGGAAGCGCCTCGCGCCACACGCGAGCGGCAAGGCCGTGCTCCGCAAGCAGGCGGGCGATCACATAGCCATCGCCACCATTGTTGCCGGGACCACACAGAATGTCGAAGCCGGCGGCATCGGCAAAGCGGCTCAGGATCTCCGCCGTCACGGCCGCCCCGGCATTGAGCATCAGGGCGTAGCTGCCGCCTCCGATCGCTTCGGCCGCGAGCCTGTCGGCCTCTCCCATCTGCTGCGGCAAGAGAATCTCGTGCATGAACCGACCCTCGATGATCGTCTGATAGTGCCCCCTGCGCGTGGACACGTAAATGCGACAGTGCAGTGTGCCCATTCTTTTTGCATGATGCATATTTTTTAATCAGACACTAAAGTGGCCGGACGGCGTTGCAGCGGCCCATCGGGCGGAATCGGCGCCCGATCCCGCGGCCTTGAGGGGCTGAGCGCGGCCCACACAGGGGCCTGCGGGCCCGACGGCCGGTTGGCACGCTTCATGCATAGACGAGACCGGAGCGGGGGAAGCCCCGCTTTTGCAGCAATCGGAGGCCGCCGAAACATGAAAAAGATCGAGGCGATCATCAAGCCGTTCAAGCTCGACGAAGTGAAGGAAGCCCTTCAGGAAGTCGGACTGCAGGGCATCACCGTCACCGAGGCAAAGGGATTCGGACGGCAGAAGGGGCACACGGAGCTCTATCGCGGTGCCGAATATGTGGTCGACTTCCTGCCGAAGGTGAAGATCGAGGTGGTGCTGGCCGACGACATGGTCGACGCCGCCATCGAAGCCATCCGCAAGGCCGCACAGACCGGGCGGATCGGCGACGGCAAGATCTTCGTAACCAATGTGGAAGAGGTCATCCGCATCCGCACCGGCGAGACGGGACCGGACGCGGTGTAGTCCGGCCGGCCGATTGTTGAGACAGTTGTCATAGACAGGGATTTGAAAAGCATGACGACAGCACAGGATATCCTGAAGCAGATCAAGGACAATGACGTCAAATTCGTCGATCTGCGCTTTACCGATCCGAGGGGCAAGCTGCAGCACGTGACGATGGACGTCAGCGCTGTCGATGAGGACATGTTCGCCGATGGCGTGATGTTCGACGGCTCCTCCATTGCCGGCTGGAAGGCCATCAACGAATCCGACATGGTGCTGATGCCGGACACGGAGACGGCCCACATGGACCCCTTCTTCGCGCAGTCGACGATGTCCATCATCTGCGACATTCTCGACCCGGTCTCCGGCGAGTCCTACAATCGCGACCCGCGCGGCACGGCCAAGAAGGCGGAAGCCTATCTGAAGGCGGAAGGGATCGGCGACACCTGCTACGTCGGCCCGGAGGCGGAGTTCTTCGTCTTCGACGATGTGCGCTACAAGGCCGACCCTTACAATACCGGCTTCAAGCTCGACTGCACCGAGCTTCCCTCCAATGACGACACCGAGTACGAGACGGGCAATCTGGGCCATCGGCCGCGCACCAAGGGCGGCTACTTCCCCGTGCCGCCGGTGGATTCGGCCCAGGACATGCGCTCGGAGATGCTGTCCGTGATGGCGGAAATGGGCGTCACCGTCGAAAAGCACCACCACGAGGTCGGTGCGGCCCAGCACGAGCTCGGCATCAAGTTCGACACGCTGACGCGCAACGCCGACAAGCTGTTGATCTACAAGTACGTGGTGCACCAGGTGGCGAATGCCTACGGCAAGACGGCCACCTTCATGCCGAAGCCCATCTATGGCGACAACGGCTCCGGCATGCATGTGCACCAGTCGATCTGGAAGGACGGCAAGCCGACATTCGCCGGCAACGAGTATGCCGGCCTTTCGGAGACCTGCCTCTACTACATCGGTGGCATCATCAAGCACGCCAAGGCGCTCAACGCCTTCACCAATCCTTCCACCAACTCCTACAAGCGTCTCGTGCCGGGCTTCGAGGCGCCGGTGCTGCTCGCCTATTCGGCGCGCAACCGCTCGGCCTCCTGCCGCATTCCCTTCGGTTCATCGCCGAAGTCGAAGCGTGTGGAGGTTCGCTTCCCCGACGCGACGGCCAATCCCTATCTCGCCTTTGCGGCGATGCTGATGGCCGGCCTCGACGGCATCAAGAACAAGATCCATCCGGGCGAGGCCATGGACAAGGATCTCTACGACCTGCCGCCGCAGGAGCTGGAGCAGGTGCCGACCGTGTGCGGCAGCCTGCGCGAGGCGCTGATGAATCTCGACAAGGACCGGGCCTTCCTGAAGGCGGGCGGCGTGTTCGATGACGATCAGATCGATGCCTATATCGAACTGAAGATGTCGGAGGTGCTGCGCTACGAGATGACGCCGCATCCGGTGGAGTTCGACCTCTACTACTCCGCCTGACGAGACAACGCCCATTCGGGTGTGGGGGGGGCAGGAAAACCCCGGGTCGCAAGACCCGGGGTCAGACCGCTGACAAACCCCGTCATTTTCGGCGGGGTTTTGTTTTATGGGTTTGTTGGGGTTTGGGATTTCGTTGTC
>NZ_JAODNW010000002.1 GCF_025398255.1 Chelativorans intermedius
GCCTATCCGCCTCTCCCAACACCTTAACCGCATCAGGATCATTGGCCGCTCACAGCCCATTCATGCCATCTCCTTGTGCTCGTTCTCCATCACGTCGAGCAAATCGGCAAGCATCGAGCGACCGATATGGCCGTGCCCCTGCGGCAGATGGGCGCTGCTGGCGGCCATAGCGGCTTCCTCCGGGAGACCACATTCCTCGACCAGCCATTCGACCAGCGCCTCCTCATCGGGCTCGGTGAGCAGCTTTTCGACAATCTCGTTCTGGCGTTCGCGCGAGAGGCCGCGCCACGCCTTGCCGAAGCTTTCGCCCTTTCCTGTCTTGGCCAGAACAGCCGCCGTCCTGTCGGGGTCCAGTCCCTTGCGCCCGCCACGCTCCAGATTGAAATGCGCGTCGTCGGTAAGCTTCAGCGCCCTGTGCACCTTCTCGAACGTGACGGTCGACGTCTGTTGAGACAGAAGGTTTGCCAGCGCGTCGCGTTCCTGCAGGCTGAGCTTGCGTGACGGCCGACCCGGGCGCTCCACCTCCAGCGCCGCGATCTCGGAGAGGATGCGAAACCGCTGAAAGAGCGGCAGCGCACGTGGCGCGCGATCTTCCTCGGGGCGGAAGGTGCAGCGCCCAACCAGCGGTTTCTTCAGCGGCCGTTGCGCGATGATGATGCGCTTCAGCCGCTTGAGCAGATCATCCGTCAGTTCCGGGTGGTGCTGCTTCTGCTGTTTCCAGATTTCCTCCAGCTCCTGTTCGATCATGCCCCGCGTCGGATAGAAATCGTAGAGAATCCTGTTGCCCTGCGCGTGCGGGCGGAAGCGGACGCCCTCCGGCCGCGAAGCCGGCGAGCCGTTGCCGTTCTTCCTGCCCAGCCGGCGCCCGAGTCCATCCAAGCGGTGGCCGGCTCGGTCGCAACCATGCCGGCGGGCCAGAAACTCGCCCAGCGTGCGTGCCTTCGCCTCATTGAGTGCAACCTCAAGGGCGCGCATGCCTGCCTTCATGGCGCTCTTCTCACTCTCATCGGCATCGGCGATACGGTTTGAAAAAAAGCCACGGCGCTGGTTGAGATGAAAGATCGCCCGGCCGATCTCGTAGAGGTCAAGGCGTTCGTCGAGGGCGGCGGCCCGTAACCAGTAAGGATCGAGCTTTTCCAGCGCCTTGCGCTCGGATTCATCGGCCGGCATCAGCCCGGCCCCGATCAGTGTTTCCATCAGCCGCTTCTGACGACGCAGGAAGCGATCGCGCCGCCTGCGCATGGCCCGCGCGGCACGCCGGTCGGCAGAAAGCGACTGCTTCGATTGCGGGTCCCTGCCGGCTGCCTCGTTCGGCGTCAGAATGCGCACGCCTCCGTCGAGAACGCCGCAGGGCGCGCCGTCCCCGTCCAACAGAACAGCACACCAGCCGATCGAATTGGTGCCGAGATCAAGACCGAGGCGATATCCCTGAGACATGGCTCCCCCAAGCTTTAATCCGCCTAAGGGAACAATAACACAACAATCACTTGCAATGACAAGATGAATGCGTATTATTTGAGGTAGGGTGACCAAAGCTTAGCCGCTTAGAGATCGAGCGCCACCCGTTAACAAGCACTTCAAGTGCACAAAATTCTCGTAGTCGAGAAGCACGGCGGGCTGCAGCCCGCCGTTCGCTTTTGATCTGTGCTGTTCACCGTCGGCAGGGAGACTTTCCTCACGGCCGTGGATGGCCTCACTGTTGTTGAGACGGCAGGATGCGATCTCGGCCGGACTTGGCAATATAACCCCACAATAACCCGAAGAACCGTTGCCAGGACCCCGCCCGCCTCACCCCAGCCATTCCAATTGAAAACGACGTGATGAAAACTGGAACCCGTTAATTCGGCACAACGTCGCGCATGACGCCAGCCCGCCACTCAACCCTTGCGACGCCTAAAGTATTTTGCAGCCAGATGGAATCATCTGGCGTCGCACAAATGCGGCAAAAACAAAGATTTGGACCGGATCAGCGTTTCAATGAAACGATGAACCGGTCCAGGGCCGGAGCGTGTTCTCCGTCGCCCCCCTCATTCGCCGCGGCGCTGTCCGTGCGTCTCCTCATCCTCCGTTTCGATCACGTGGACGCCGCCGGCCAGGTCGTAGCCCAGTCTTGCGCCGCAGCGCTGGCAGCGCTCGCCATAGCGGCGGACGAGCCCCAGCCATCGCTTCGTCGCGGGCAGCGGCGCGCCGCACCTGGGGCATGTCGGACCGGGGGTCTGGCTGCCTCGCCGGATCATGGGAAATCGACCTTCAGGACAAAGCTCAACTCCTCAAGGCTGGAGACCTGCGCCGGCGGTACGGTGAGGGCCACCGGCGTATCGAGCGCAAGCCCCGCGTGATCGGCAAGGTTGAGGCCCCATTCGGAGGAGAGATTGAGGTTCACGTTGCTGCCGTCGAGACCCACGGTGAAGCTGGCCGGCTTGCCCGCCACGCCCGCCAGCAGGGTGACAGTGCCCAGAACCGGGCCCAACGGCTGGGTGAAGTACGGCAGCCTGTCGCCGGAGATGGTCAGATTGGTCGCGCCGGTGGACTTCAGCTCATGCCAGGCATTGAAGTGGTCGCGCTTGAGATCGACGACGACATGCAGCCCCGTCTTGCCGAGGCCCTGACGCATTTCCTGCAGCTTCTCCTTGAGCGTGGTGCTGGCCAGTTGCCTGAGGGTGCTGCCGCCCTCCCGTGCCGTATAGCGCACATGGATGATGACGTCTGAAATCGTCGAATAGTCGAACTGGCGAATGACGTCGGGCAACTCCAGCCGCCAGGCGCTGATGGCGCCCGTTCCCTCGAAGGGCAGATAGCGATCGTCCCGGAAATCGAGCTGGAAGAGGCCGGCATCGTTCTGGCCCGAGGAGGTGGCCACCGACTGGCTGGTGCCGACATTGTAGACAAAGCGCGCGTCGTTGCCGACCGCCTCCTCATACTCCTCCTTCGGCGTGCCGGCGCCGGCCGCGCGCGCCGTCGAGGCGCGGTAGCGATTGGCGACCTGCGTCAGCCGCGCGCTGACCGAGGAATAGGGCCCGGCCACGCACGGAATCGACACCGCGACCGTGCGGATACGCCGGAAATAATGCCCCGGATGATCCATGTCGTAGAGCGCCTCGGGAATCTCGAAGTCGCACACGCCCGTCGACTTGAAACGGGCGAGCGCCAGCGGGTCGAGCTGGCGCAGCGACACGTGCTTGGTAACCTCGTACTCGCGGCGGTTGATCTCCAGATAGCGCCCTTCCATGCGCCTTATGTCGTGCAGCAGCTTGTTGGCGGTCTGCAGCCCCTTCTTGCGGCTGTCCCAATAGCCAAAGGCCAGGAATGTCTCCGAGGTGCCGAGCTCATGCTGGAAGCAGCGCTCGGCCTTCTTGGCCGTGTCGTAGGCAAGCTGATAGGCACGGTAGTAGACCGACGTCGTCTCGTTGATCATCCACTGGTAGAGTTCCGCGTTCGTATAGCGCTCGCTCAAGGTCTTGGAGATCTTCTCGGCGTTTTCAATCTGCACGTCGTGGACGGCAAGGTCCTTTTCGGCGATGTCGCGGCGCAGCTCGGCAACGACGATCTGCTGGTCGATCTGCCCCATCTCGAGGGCGCTGGTCCTTGCCTGCAGGCCGGCATCGTCGGCGCGCCGGTCGAACCCGCCGAGCGTGGCGGCGCGTGTTGCCTCGTAGGAGGCAATGCCGCTCAATATGTTGAGAACGGTCGCCGCAGCCTCGGCCACCGTGGCGAGCGTCGAGCCGCCGAAGGTGGCATGGATTGCCGGCGAGCCGCCCGCGCCATGTCCGCCGAAGGAGAAGTCGGGAATGATGCCCAGCACGGCCCCCGTGGCGCGCACGACGCCGGCCCCGACCTGATAGGCCTGCGCCTCCCCGAGCTTGTCGAGATTGAGCTGCTCCTTGGCATTGATCCGCTCGAAGGCGGAATAGAAGTCGTGCCGTTCCTTCGTGACCTCACGGCTGCGCCTGATCGCCTCGATCTGCTCCTGTGCCGCGTCGATCTCCATGCGCTTGAGGTCGCGCTGCGCCTTCAGGAGCTTGACCTCGAGGTCGTTGCGCAGAAGGGCAAGCGCCTCGGCATCCTTCTTCTCGAGCGCGCCCAGCAGCGCATTGCCAAGCTGGCGCACCTCCTCGGCAAGCTCGGTGGCCTTGCGGGCCAGAACATGAAACCGATAGGCCGGCAGGGGCGCGTTCATGCCTGCAAGGATGGCGGACAGGTCAAGACCGGCCGCCGCCGCGCGCACCAGCATGCCAGGGTCGATGGGCGGCGCAAAAAGCGTCAGAACCCGCTCCACGCCGTCGATGTTCTGGCTGTTGCGGATCTTGAACAGGCGGTCCTCCACCGTGTCCCAATAGGAAAGCATCTTCTCGTTGGGCGGTACGCAGAAATAGAGGCTGGACAGCGTCACCGGCGGCGGCGGCAGCTCCGCCCCTTCCTCGGGAAGCACGCCGAGATCCGGCAGGTAATTTTCGAGTTCGACGAGCGCATTGCCGAAGGCATCGAGGTCGGCAACCAGCTGGGCATAGGTCTGGGCGCCCGTCTCGACGGGCGAAGCGACCGTTCGGGGCCTTTCGCCCAGGAGTTTCTCCGCCAGAACGTACATCTGTGTCGCCTGTGTGATCGACTCCATCGTGTCCTGGCGGAAAAGATAGTCGCCCCAGTCGATCAGCGTGCCGATATAGCCCATCACCACGGCGCGCTGATAGGCAACGGTGCGGAAGCGCGCCACCACATGCGGGCGGAAGGGCCGTGTCCGCCATTCCTCGATCGCAAATTCGAGATCGGCCCGCTCGGGGCTTGCCGGATCGGCGACATTGGTCAGCAGATTGTCGATGCGCTGCGCGACATACTGGGCGTCCGTCGTCTGGTAGAACGGTTTGGTAACCCAGTATTTCTGGGGAGGCGCCCCCTCCAGCGTTCCCGTCGGGTTGAAGATGCGATGATACCACACCATCGCCTCCTCGAACCGCTGCTCGGAGGCAAGCCGCTTGGCGATCATCAGCGGGGCATGGAAGAACAGTTCCCAATTGTAGAGGCTGTAGCTGCCGTCGGAGGTGAAATCCACATCCTCCACCGGATAGGATTCGACGATGACCGCCGTATTGGGCGCAAAGGTCGTCTCGAACTTGAAGTCCGTCTGCTGAAGCTGGTTGCCGCGCTTCATCATCTCGCCCACGCCATGTTTGTAGAGCGTGGCACGCAGCGGGCAGATCAGCGGGTGATAGAGATTCTTCACCTGCTCGCCGAAATCGAGCTCGCGATAGAGCGCGATTTCGTCGCGAATGTGCAGGAATGCGGGATCGGCCGCCAGTTCGTCCATCACATCGGCAGGATCGGGCGCCGGGCTTGCGCTGAGCTTCGCCACATACTTCGCGACGAGCGCGATGATGTCCTGGATGAGCTGCAGAAAATCCGAGAAGGTTCGCCGCGCCTGGGGCTGGCCACGCCGCGCGTAGAGCCCTGGGACGATCACATAGGCACGCGCCGAATCCTCGAAGAAATAGGGAAGCCAGGTGCCGAGTGGCAGCTTCAGCGAACGCTCGTAGACCGCCACGGATGTCTTGTAGGCATTGGCAAACCAGATCTGGATCAGCACGTAGATGAGGTCGATCAGCGTGAACTGATGGGGGTGCGTGACACGGAACCAGCCAGGCGTCTTGTCGAAGCGCACCACATGCCCCCAGAAGGTGATCATGTTGCGGATGGCGAGCGTGTCGGCCTGATCCTGGCCGACCTCGAAATAGCGCTGCCTCTGCAGGAGGCTGTCCTTGTAGTCGGGATAGAAGTCCGGCAGATAGGTCTTGCCCGTGGATCGAACCTCGGGATAGCCCTTGCAGCCCGTGACATCGAAGATGCCGTCGAGCGTGTGATGCTCCCAGTCGTTGTCGAGAGCGGTGTGGAACAGCCAGATCTGGTCCGAGAACTGGTTGTAGAGCAGATTGAACCGCTTGCGGTCCAGCGCATCGGGATCGGTGGTAAAGCTCTCCGGGGAGACGATGGCATCCTGCGAGATCTTTCGCGGCTTCCACAGCCCGTTGGCATATTCGCTGACGGCAAGCTGGATCCGCAGCCGCGCCTCGGGATTCTGCATCGGCCCGCTGCTGGGTGATTCCGAGACGCCCGGTGTCGTGACATCCTGGTCGGGATTGGTCTCCTCGCTGACAACAGGCCAGGCCAGGTGCAGCCTGTTGTTTCGCACGAAGGCAAGCAGGCTGTCGCTCGTGATGTCGAGCTCGACCGGCATCCACGGCGTCCAGTAGCGCTCCTTCACAAGGCGGCGGTGATAATATTGCGCCGGGTCGCCACCCTTGGTGCGCGCAAAAACATGCATGGTGTGGATATCAGCCTGATGATAGACCGTCACCACCTCTAGGAAGCTGATCCCGTCGAGCCCTTCGAGATAGCGGATAAAGGCATCTTCGGTGGACTGTTCGGTGACCTCGTTCTGCAGCAGCTCTTCCTCGAGCGCCCGGAAAAGCGTCGACTTGTCGTCAAGCAGCTCCGGTTCGATCCAGTTCTCCGGGTGGACGAAGACCTTGCGATTGGCCTCCCAGACCCGGTAGTTGCGCATCCATTTCCACTGTTCCCACCCCGTGTCGGCGGTGTCGGCGGCCGCCTGCGGCTCCAGTCCCATGCGGCTTCGCTCGATGAAAAGCTGCAGCGCCCCGTGCGCCTGGACGATGCGCGAGGACGGCATCTTGGCTTCCATCTCCACATCGATCAGGAAATGATCGAACAGATCGGTGGGCGTCGTCCATTGCGGCCGCTCCGCAAGAAGAAATGCCACCAGCGCATCGCGCTTCTTCGGGCGGATCGCATTGGTGATTTCCGCCAGCGTCGTAAGCCAGACGGACTCGGCATAGCGTGCCTTGAGCGCAACGCGCAGCGACGCCGTCTCGGCCGCGCCCAGGACGGGCTGAACGCAGGCCTGAACCATGGCCACCGTGCCGCCCAGAAGCCGCAGATGCCCCATGCAGCGGCGCAACGCCTCCCATGTTTGCGGCAGCCGCCATGCGTCGAGATTGACCGCCGACCAGCCGAAATGACTGTCGAGGTCGTCGAGTGTCTGGCGGTCATGGCCGGTCAGCCGCACCACCGCGTCGAGCCAGGCGGCCCGCGTGGTCGCACTGCCGGGCAGAAGCAGCTGAAGCGTGGCAGCAAAGGTGACCGGCAGGGCCGGATCGGCGGGGTTCGGCGTCGGCGGAAACGCCTTGAACAGGGTAATGATGCGGGCAAGCTGATCCCATTCGGCATGGCTGACGGCAACCTGCCCGGCCTCGTAGGGGATCGCATCGAGCCGCACCCACCCCATCGCGGTTGCATTGTCGATCAGCCATCCCAGCTCATCGAGGGCGAGGCCGGTGGCACGCGCCAGCGGCAGGAGCTTGTGCAACAGGCGCACGGCGCGGAACTGGTCTGGAAAGGCGGCCTGATTGATTGCCGGCGGCACCGGCGGATCGCCGGCCGTGTCGATCAGAGCGTCATCGCTCAGAACATCGGCAATGCGGGGCGTGGCCGGCCCCGGCTGGCCAAGCACGGCGCGTTCGAGAATGGTCGTGACAAGCTCGGCGTCCTGCCGCGAGAAGGCCGCGAGCGCCTCGGCCAGCGCCTGTCCCTTGGCCAGCGCGTGGAGATGGCGCGCGACGGCTGCCAGCAGCGTGTCGGCCATGGCAAGGCGGGCGGCCTCGAGTGCTGCTCCGGGCGCAGCCGCAGCCACCGCCGCCTGCGCGGCCGCCACACCGGCCGTATCGAAATAGCCCCCCAGCAACTGGCCAAGTGTTGCAGCCGCCGCGGGCTCCGGCGGCGAGCTCCAGTCCGCATCATACATCCGCAGAACCGTGTTCGCCGCATCCTCGGAGAAACCCGGCAGGCGCAACAGCGCGTCCTTGATCGGCGCGCGCAGCTCGTCGGCCGTCCGGTCGGGGTCGAAGGCCGAGCGCGTGTCCGCGAAGGCAGCCTGATAGGCAGCCTGCAGGCCGGCCAACAGCTCCGCAATCTTCGCGTCGGTGGTTTCGCGAACGGCAAGCAGCTCGCCCGCATGCTCCAGCATGAACGGCATCTCCGCGATCTTGAGCGGGCCCGCACGCGCCCGGTCGAGCTCATCGAGAAGATCGAGCATGTTCTGCGGAGCCGCGAAGGGATCGATCCCCGTTCGGGCCATGAGGGTGAGCAGGTCGGCGGCGGAAAGCTTCAGCCGGTCGCACAGCCGCGCGGCCGCATAAAGCCGGCTTAGATTGGCGAAGGTGAGCTGGTCATCGGTCAAGGCACTGCGCAGGCGCTCGAAATTCTCCGCCGTCAGCTTCAGGATCGCCGCCAGCGCCGGGGCCAGAGGCGCAATGGTGCCCCCTGCTCCGACCGCCTCGGGTTTCAGTCCGTCCTCGACATGTCCCAGCGTCGCCTTGTTCAGAAAGATGCGATGGTAGATCGGCAAGGCATCGGAGCCGGTCAGAAGCGCATGTCTGATTTCCCCGAAGCAGGCGGTGAGCTCCTCCGGTTTCATGCCCGTGCGTCCGGCAAGGCGCTGCAGCGCCTCGATGCGCACCAGCGCCGCATTGTCGAGCGTGCCATTGCCCAGATTGGGCTGCACCAACGCTTCGTCGAGCACGACGTCGGCCCAGCCCGTCGCCCGCTGCAGGCGCAGAAAACGGTGAATGCGGTCGAGCGCCGCCGCATCGAGGCCCGCGACCTCCTTCTTCGCCAGATCGCAGCTCAGATCGAGGTGGCGAATGAACAGCGTGCCGGCAGGATCGACGAAGCGCATCTGCAACAGCCGGTCGAGCGCCTCGTAGGAAAGTCCGGTCTTGTCGAGCATGGTCTTGACCACGCTCATGTCGGCCACGACACTGGCCGGCGGCAGCGCCCAGATGCTGCCCTGTCCCGCCGGATTCGGCGCAACGATCAGCGCCCGTATCGCATCGGCAAGCCCCAGGCCCTCCGCGGCGATCTCGTGCGGCGCCGGCGCTCCGCCGGTCGCGAAATCGCGCATGAGCGCGGTACGCTGAAGCCCGAAACGCTCGAAATAGGCGCTCGCCTCGGCATGATTGAGATCGAAGGGCAGCGTGAAGGCGTAGTTGGCGCCAGCCAGGATGGCATAGGCCGCCGCGTTGACATATTCCGGCGCAGCACTCAGATCGGCCGCCAGCCCATGGGTCTGACGCAGGCGGAAGACACGCCAGGCATTGCCCCCCTGGTTGACGAGCTTGGCGGTAAGGCCGGCATCCCTGAGGATCAGATTGCCGTGGATATCCGGGGGTTGGAGGATGGCCGTGTCGCCGATCTCCCAGCCCGCGGCGCGCAGGGTGGCAAGCAATGCCGCCGGCGCCACCCCGGCGGTCAGCGCCCCGTTGTGAGGCACCCCCGGATCAGGCGCGACCTCCGCTTCGAGAAGCTCGCAGACAATGTCGATATAGGGCAGAGGCGTTTCGGCATTTTCGCAGTTCAGGTCGAGATCGGCAATCTCGCCACGCCGCGACAGGAAGACATCCTTGGCCATGTTCACGTGGACCGGCGGCGACTGGGTCAGATCCACCATGTCGCGCTTGTCGAGAAATTCGAGCAGCTCGACGAGATAGGCCGCCGGCGAGAAAACCGACCGGCAATGCGCGCACTTGCAATGGTCGGCCTGGCCGAACAGCGAAGCGAGATTGGGAAAATCGACGCTTGCCGAGGCGGTGAGCGCGGCCAGGTCCCCCGCCGCCGCGGCCGCCGGCGCGGGTGCGGTCGCGCTTTGTATCTCGCCGGCGATCATCAGGGTCGCCGCATGCACGGTCTGGGCGCGTTCGAAGACCGTCCGCGCCTCGCTGCGCGACAGGCCCACCCTCGGCGCGATCACCCCCATGAAGCGCGATCGGCCGCTTGCCACGATGTCAGAGGCAGCGCCGATGCGCTGGGCGAGAAGCTTTTCCGTCCGCTCAAGATCGGGCGCGAGCTTCATGACCCGCTGCACCTTCTTGAGATCGCCAAGAACCTTGCGTTCCCGGCTGCCGGTCAGCCGGTGTTCGGCAAAGAACTTGTCGAGATTGGCGCTCCTGAGGTCAATGTCCGCGTGCCGCTTCAGGATCTCGATTGTGGGGGCCGTGGCGCGCAGCGTCATCGTGCCGCGCTGCAACCGGGAGAGAACCGCCGCCGTCGGCTGCCGGGCCTCCGCCTCGCGTTGGAGCCGCCTTGCCTGCAGGTCGGCCTCGCGGTCGGATACGCCGGCCTTGCGCATGGCCTCCCGCCACTGGGCCGGGCTCAGCGCGGCAAGCCGGGCCTCGCTCATCCGGTTGGCGGCGGCAACGGCTTCGAGGGTAAGGCGCTTGGGCCCGACACTGGCGGCCAGTCTCGCACTTCTGCGCCGCGCCGCAGGTGCGGCTGCATGTCCGCGCGCCCCCTGCTCCTCATCCATAAACGCGCTGGTCGCGGCTTCGAGAAAATCCGAGAAGTTCCCCTTCGCGCCGGCAAGCGCGACAAGCCTCTTGACCGTCTCCGGCCGTGCCGCAAGACGCTCGGCAATCGCGAGCAGCCGATCCGGCAGCACCTCCGTCTGCGCCTTCTCGGCCTCCGGTCGCAGCCTTGCCAGAGCGTCGAGAACCGGCCGCACCTTGCGCCCGGTGCCGGCGGGCACGATGCCGCTCTTGGTGGCCGCCGCCACGTCGCGCCGGATCGCCTTTGCATCGACGAGTGCCGCCTCCAGAAGCAGGCTGTGGGTGTCGTCGTTGATTGCAATGGCAAGGCGCATCGGCCGGTCGGGCACCGGCCGGGCCGGCAACAGCGTGTCCATCCTGAGCAGCGCATAGAACACCTCCGCCGCCGCTCCGGTCTGTCTTGCCATGCGGTGGGCGAGGACGAGATGTTCGAGCCTGGCAGGCGGGGTGCCCGTCTCCCTGGCCAGGAAGGTGATGTCGCGGGTCTGGCGCGTTTCTTTCAGATCGTGAAGATCGACCTTCGCAAGAAGCGGTTTCAGCAGGGCCAGCAGACGCTCGAACTCGCTTTCGGCTTGCGGTACTTCCCGCCTGAGCTCGATGTCGACCCGCTCCTCGGCGCGCGCATTGTAGACGAGCTCCTCGACCCGTGGCTCGTGGAGAAGGGTCTTGCCACGGCCGTCATAGACACGCAGCAGAAGATCGGCGCGATCCTTTTCGGCATGCGCGAAGGCATCGCGGCGGTATCCGATGGCGTAGCGGCCGTCCCTGCCCGTCTTCGCCTCGCCCAGAAGCTGCTCCTCGCGCAGGCCCCGGTCGAAGGCGCGCACAATCACGCCTGAGGCGGGCCGCTTCCTCGGCCCCACCGTCACCCGCCCGAACACACAGCGCCCCCCGTCCACCTGCCTGCCTTCACGGTCGAGCGCGGCATGCAGCGCCAGCCCGTCCGGCTTGTCCCCCGGCTGCCAGCGCACCGGCGGCTCGACCCGTACGAAGCTGCCCTGATGGACGACCCGAAGCTCCAGCGGCTGCCTTCTTTCCTTCAGCATCGCGACGGTGCTCTCGGGCAGGACGATGGAGAAAACCCCGCCGCGCCTGACCAGGCCCGCCCCCACCCGGACCGGTCCTGCCGGGTTCCACGCCTCGACGCGCGCATTCGTCAGACCCGTCGCGCCACCGATGGCCACAAGGCGGCCGGAAAGGATCGTGTCCATAGCTCATTCCCCAACTGTTTGCTCCGGCCGTTGCGGAGCGGTTTCGATCGAGAGCGGGGCAGACAGACGTCAATGGGCGTAACAGACCTGCTCCTCGGTATCGTAGTAACCCTCTGCGACGCAGACGCCGTATTCCGACTCGTCCGTGGCGTATGTCTGCTCCGGCTGACTGCTGTAGGAGGCCGCCGGCTCCTCGCTGAACAGAATGGGCGCTTCGCTGACCGGCGGCTCGATGCTGATTGAGACCTCGGGCTCGCTTGTCACCTGCGAACCGACTGCCGTGACGGCCGCAAGTCCCGCGCTTGCCTGGGCGATCGGTGTCACCACCTGCGGGGACTGCAGCGCAGTGACGGCAAAAGCCGTGCTTGGCGTGCTGAGCGAAGGTGCCACCACACCCGCCTCCCGCAGCACCGATGTTGCGTAGGTCGTGCAGTTGTTGCCCAGATAGCTGTAGAGACCGGCATTGCCGCCACCTGCCTCGGCCGCCACCGTGAAAGCGCGCGCCGCCTGCGCCTGGGCCTGGGTGACGGGCACCGTCACCGTCAGGTAGCCGCTGGCCGGCCCCCCGCGCGAGGCGACGACGGTTGCATTCGTGCCGGGAGAGGCGACACGCGACATGCCGCCCGACACCTCGTCGAGGCTGCCCACCACCAGATGCGACCAGGTGGTGGTGCCTTCCGTGGTCACACCCACCATGTTGTGACCGGTCGGCAGGCCAGGCTTGAAGGCCAGGGTCACGCTGCTGGCCGCTTCGTCCGCACCGCCCGTGACGGCGCGTGCCACCGTGGGGGCTGCGGTCGCCGCTTCATCCGCGCTGCCCGCCACCGAGGCTGCAACCGTCGGCGCGCGGGTGATCGCCGAGGCGCCCAGCGAGCCGACGATGCTGATCCCCGCATCGGTCAGGTTGGCCGCCGAGCGGCTCATGCCGGCATGTTGCAGGCCCTGCGAGGTCAGTGTATCGACCTGCTCTCCGTTCCACATGGTGCGCGCGCCGGAAACCGTCACGTCAGCGCCATGGGCGGTGACCACCCCGCCGGCGGCAATCAGCGCCACGCCGACCCCGAATTCGGAGGTTGCGACACCCGCCACGACGAGCGCGCCACCGGCCACCGTCTCCAATGCGCCGCCCACCATCTTGACGCCGCCAAGAAAACGATCCCATCCATCACGCCCGCTCGGATCGGCAAGCCGGATCGGATTGCCCGAAACATACTGATAGTCGTTGATCCCGTCCCTGAGCGCGGCGGGGTCCGGCTTTGTCCATCGTGCCAGCCATGGGCAGTAGTAGCGGGCATTGTGATGGGAAAGGCCGCTTTCCTCGTCGCGCTCCATGCCGCTGTAGCGATAGCGCCGCACGGCGACCACGAGGACGGCACCCATCGCCTGATAGGCAGTCGTGCCATAGGGGTGATATTCCTCGTGGCTCAGCGTTTGCCCAAGCGCATCGAGCTCCATCACCGAGGAGCCGAGGTGATTGGAAAGCTGGTACCGCGTCACCTCGGCCGGCGTTCCGTCGTTCACGCCATTGCGGCTTTCGATCAACGCCACGCGCTCGCGCTCGTCCGTCACCGAGACCGTTCGCCGCTCAAGGCCCGCCGTGGCCCCTGCATGGCTGCGGTAGATTTCCACCCCCGGGAGATAGAGCCGCTCCTCCTTGCGGGCCGGCTGGGCGCCTGCCCCCGCGGCGCTGTCGGTCACCTTGCGGATGCGCAGGCCGTCATGATCATAGACGTAATAGGTCGTCTCCGGCGTTCCCGCTGCCACCGATTGTCGCGCCGTTGCCACCAGTTCGTCCCGGAAGCCGAACGCCATCACCGCCAGATGCGGCATCTGGCGGATGAAGCCGTGCGCCGGGTGATGGTCGTAGACATAGGTTCGCGCGCCGATGCTGGTGGACACAAGCCTGTTGGTCGCGCCCTCATAGGCATAGGTGCGCGTGTAGCCGCCGCCCGGCGCGGTATGGACAAGGCGCCTGATGTTGCCCACGGGGTCGTAGAGGAAACTCTGGCTGTAGGCGCGCCAGGCCATGGCGTCGCCCGGCTGATGCTGCACGCGGTAGGGCCCGTCGTTCCAGTTGTCGGAACCGCCGAAATCGCCATTGGCCTGCTGGCCGGCATGCTCCCGCCCCTGCGCCGAGACAAGCCTGTAGAGCGGATCGTAGCCATAGCGGTTGAGCGCGGCAATCTTGGCATTGGCGAAGAAGACCGCCGGGATCGCCCGGTCCTCCTGATGGGTAAGATTGCCGGCGCAATCATGCGTATAGGAAAGATCCTGTGCCAGGGCACCGTTGCCCTTGACCGTGGAAAGGCCGGTGAGACGGAAGTTCAGCGGGTCATAGCGATAGCTTGTACGCGCGCCATTGCCGTAGCCGATCGCCTGCCGCTGGCCGCGTGCGTCATAGGCGATGTCGGTGACGATCTGCTGCATGGCCCCGCCGGCCGGAGTGGCCTCGACGGTCTCAAGCAGGTTGCCGGGATTGTAGCGGCGCACGATGCGGCTGCCGTCAGGCCCCGTCGTCTCCGTAACGCGGTTCAGCGCGTCGTAGCTGTGGCGGGTGACATGCGTCTCGGCCTCCAGCGGCGCGAAAGGATCGCCCGACCAGTCGACGACGTTGCGATAGTCGATGGCAAAGCGGCGCGCCGTCTCAAGCGGATTGTCCTTGCCGTCATAGGCCGTCCATTCGGCCATGCCGCCGGTATCCCAGCGGCGGAAAAGCTTGCCGCGCAGCCCGCGCTGCCGATCGTTGGCCACGCCCTCGCCATAGGCGGCACGCATCACGATCACATCGAGCGCAAGAGGCCCGTCGCCGCCACGCAGCCTCTCCTGCAGCGGGCGCTGCATGGCATCATAGGCAAAGAGAAGCGTATGGCCGCGTTGATCCCATTTGATGAGCGGCTTGCCGGTGACGGTCGGCAGCATCCACCGGCTGCCGCCATCCATGGCTGTCTGCACCAGCCGGCGGCCTGCAAGGTCATAACGGTAGGCGATCGGGCTGTTGCCGCGCGCGTCGATCACCTCGCGTACATTGCCCTCGACATCCAGCACAACGGTGGTGGCAAAAAGCAGCGCCTTTCCGCCGGCATCAAAGCCTGCATGTTCGAGCGACAGGATCGGACGGGCAAGGGAATCGAACAGCAATGTCGTCGGCGTGTTCGCATAGATCTCCGCCTGCCGTGCGGCATCTTCCTCCGTTGCCGGATCGCGGCCCTGCGCCAGAAGCTCGGCGTCGATCAGGCGGCCCACGCGCTCGCCATGCCAGCGCGAGTCGAGCACCGTATCGCCGGGGTCGTAGGCGGTGGTCTGCCAGGCATCGAACTCGGTCCTCATGAAGGTTCCGTCGGGCAGATCGGTGCGGATCAGGCGGCCCGGCGCATCATAGGTCATGACGGCGCTGACGCCGGTCGCCACCAGTTCCGGCAGCGTTTCATAAGCCGGCGTCACTGAGAAATAGGGCTCGTAGCGCCTGACGGGAGTGCCCTTGTTGTTGAGCACCAGCCGCCCGGTGCCCACCCAGCGCAGCCGCGGGGGAGCCATGGCCGCGGTATCGGTGTCGACGATGCTCACCGCACCCGCGGCGCCGGCGACGACCTGGCGCGCCATGCCTGGCTCCGCCTGGGTCTTGGTCATGGCAAGCGCGCCGGAACCGTCGGTGTACTGATAGGTCAGGTGGATCGGCGAATTGGGGTCGGCGGCGTGGTGCCGCTCGCGCACGATGGTCACCGCCACGGCGGGCTCGCCGCGCGTCCGCCACGCATCGAGGTCGTAGGCAAATCGCATGGTGGCGTGTGCCAGAAGCTGGCGGGCCGCGCCCTCGATTGCCAGCGAGTCCGAACCCGTCGCAACGGCCTGCACCAGCGCGGCTTCCGCCGCGCTCTCGGCAGGGATGCCGGAAAGGTCGTCACTGACCTCGCGCTCGGCAACGCCATCGCCATCGAGATCCTTGCCGAGGAAAGCCTGCGCCTTCACCAGGGCCAGTTCGTCGGAGACAATCGCGGAGAGATTGTCGTTGGCATCGCGGATGACGAGGGGCGAAAGCAGGCGGAAATCGTGTGCCTCCACACGCACGCGATTGCCCGCCGCGTCGGTCGTCTCCTCGATGAACAGGAAGTAGTCCTTGTGATAGCGGACCTGGGTTTCCGAGCCGAAGGGGTCGATATAGGCCACGGGCCGGTAGAAACGCTGGCGCACATGGGCAAGGGTTTCGCCCGGCCGGCGGTAGCGCGCGGTCCCCGTCGGTATCCACCACATGGCGTCGGCAAACACGTAGCCGCCGGGCGGCAGGTCCGCCGCGGGGTCTGCAACACGCGCGCCGTAGAGCGCGGCAAGAAGGCTCGGCGTGAAGGCGCCCACCTGTCCCTGATAGATCAGCCCGTGGGAGGATTGCTGATGCAAAGGCAGCGGCCCCGACACCGCCTCGTCGTAATAAAGGGTGCGCTGGTGCTCGATCAGCCGGCGCGAAACCCCGCCACCGGAGAGCCCCTCGAAGGGCACCTCCAGGGTTGCCGGATCGTCGAGCACATGGGCCAGCTCGCCGACGGTGAAAAGCCGGTCCGCCGGGAACAGCCCGCTGATCTCGAAGGTCTCGACGCTCGAAGGAACGCGCGTGCGCCAGGCATCGGGCAGATCGACATCGTTTGTGTAGCGGTTGCGCGAGATGAGAATACGGGTGCGGGTCTGCACGGCCTCGGCGCGGCTCAGCGCATCGGCAAACGCGCCCTGCAGCTGCGCTGCCTCCTCGAGACCGGAAAAATCCGTCGCCTCAGCGGCAAAGACATCCGCCGCAGCAGCGGCTCGGGCCGGAGCGCGCCCGTAGGCGATGTTGGCCTTGCGCAACACATTGCCGAGCTCGTCGATCTCCAGATTGAGCGCGTGCTCGATGCGCGGATCGTCGAGACGCCGCTCATAGGTCATCCGCAGCGCCTCGTCCTCGGCAACCGCAAAGACCGCATGGGGGTTTGGGCCGCGCGGCTGCAACACCTGCACATGGCAGGTGTGGGTGTCGACCACATAGGGGATCATCTGCCGCTGAAGCGCAGCCGCGCTGGCGCCCATCCGGGGCGCGTCCAATCCGAAGACCTCCTGCCGCAGGACCAGGCTCTTGCACGCCCTCAGAACCTCGCGCCGCTCCTCGGCGGAGAGCCTGTCGAGGAACTGCGCATCGGCAATGGTCGGCGCGGCGACAATCCGGCCGTCGGGCAGCGCCGGCTCCGTGGTGGCGGGCGGGGCGGCAGGGAAGGCGCGCCGATAGGCGCTTTGCCAATACTCATCCTCAAACTGGGTGAGGATGCGTTCCTGCCGGTCCCAGGCACCGACATGATACCAAGTGCGGGTAAGCGTGGGCGCCTGGAACAGCTCGCGGGACTGCTCAAGATTCGTTCCGGCTGCGTTCAGCCGCCAGGTCTCGTAGTCCTCGCTGTCGCGGCGGTCAACACGTCCGAAGCCCCTGAATTCCCGCTCCTCGGGGTCCCAGTAGCCGTGGTGATAGGTGTAGGTCGAGCTGCGCCGCGCGCCTGTGACATGCTCGGTGATCGTCTCCCGGGCCACCACATGGACCGGGAAGGGCATGCGGGTGACCCATGGCGTGCCCGCCTCCTTGTCGGCCAGATAGAAATGGGTGGAAGCACGGTATTCGAGCGCCGTTTCCTTGCCCATGTTGTTGATGTAGCGCGTCAGGAGGTGCGGCTTGCGCCCGCCCATCAGATCGACATAGCGCAAAGGCGCCTGCCCCGGCAGGCTCGACGACCATGCAAGGCAGGCCGTGCCACGCCCGAACAGGTCCGCCACCTGCAGGTTCTCGGCAGGCCCCAGTGGCGGAATGCCGTCGAGCACGACAGGCGCACTCCAGCCATTGCCGGCCTGGTTGAGCCAGGCACGCACCGCATCGCCCCCCAGATAGACGAGATCCGCCTCCCCCGTGCCGCTGATGTCGGCAAGGCGCAGCTTCGTGGGATCGAAACGATCCGGCGTGTCGAAAACCGGTGCGCCAGACATGGCGACCTTGGCGCCGAACCGCCCGAAGCCCATGTTGGGCCAATAGCAGATCTCGCCACTGCGGATGCGGACGATGTCGGCAAGCCCGTCCCCGTTCATGTCGGCGAGAAAGACGCTCTGGCGGCTTTCCGAGAAGACGACCGTCGGGCCCTGTTCCTCGTTCAGCGCCTTGAGCACCCTTTCGGCCGCCTTGAAGCCCCGCCGGCCCTGCGAGGCCCGCCAAAGAAACGCCTCATCCTCGGCGATCAGAATGCCGAGCTTGCCATCGCCGGCGAGATCGATGCGGCGGATCGACGGATCGCGCAGGTCGAGATTGGTCTCCTGCTCGAACGGCCGGAATCCTTCCCAGGCTTCGTCAGGCCCAAGGGCGAAATATCCGCCCCCCTGAGGCCCGTGGACAACAAGCTGCTTCTCGCCGCTGGCGTCGAGGTCCTCGATCGTCACTTCGCTCGCGTTGAGGCCGGACAGGTTGGGACGCGCCGACAGGATGTGCCCGCGCTCGAAGGAGAGCTGGCCCGTGCCGGCGCGGTCCCCGCGATTGTGCTTGTAGATCCAGGCGTTGCCGCTTTCGGTCAGGATGCCGGCAATCCCTTCGCCATACAGATCGACGAACTGGTAGGGCGGAAAGAGCCCGATCGGCGCATCGACAAGATCCTCGCGGCCCGCCACGCGCACTGTCATGTCCCACTCGGCCTGCTGATAGTCGAAGCCCAGCGGCGGGACGGCCTTGCGCGCATAGCTGCCATTGGCGCGCCGGATATAGCCGGCCTGTTCCAGCGCGGTCAGGTGGGTGGCCGATGCCTGTCCGAAGCCGTTTACCGTTGCCGGCGTGTAGGTGATATCGAGCGAGCGCACCAGCACGCCCGAGCCAAGCGCCTCGTCGGGGAAATGATGAAACATCAGGACCCGCCGGCACAGACGGGCCGTGCGGATCTCGAACCCGGCCCGGAAGCTCGAGAAGGCATCCGCCCGGTAGTCCCAGCTCAGCCCCGGCGTCTCGGCCGGCCCGGGGATGGCGGGATCGTGCTCCCCATAGTCGAACACGACCTCGAAATGAAACGCCGGATCGGCCGGCGGCGGGGGATCGAAAGGGCGCGCCGGATCGGGATGATAGGGCGCATGGTTGCCGTAGGCGATGCGCTTCGGATAGGCGTTGGTGAAGGGGGCGGTCCCGTTGAGCCGGTTGGCCTCGGCGGCGGTGGCCGGCATGTTGTCGGCGTTCTCCGCCTTGTAGGAATAGGCAATCCAGTTGCCCTTGTTGTCATAGCTGAACTCGGGCAGCCAACGGAAAATCCTGCCGGGATCCTGCGGATCGGCGATGCGCGCGGCGGGGCTGCGGCCATAGATGGTCACCGTGTTGGTGCGGTCGGTCACCTTCCAGTATTCCCCATGCGCCGCATGGGCGATCCGCTCGATACGCGCGAAATCGCCGGCAACCCGCGGCCGGTAGCGCCGCACGCGATAGCCGTCGGACACGCCCTCGACAGGGCGCCAGTCCCCCGGCGCGTGCTCTTCGAGCTCCGGCACGAGATCCTCCGCGCCGACGATCACGAAGACGTCTTCATCCGGCGCGGCGAGGTAGCGCGGCAGCCCCCTGTCGGTCTTGCGCTGGATGGAGGAAAGCCCGAGGCTCCAGCCCATGCCGAACGGGCCGTTGCCGCCCCCAGAGGAGTAGGAAAGGTCGATCTTCGGCGTATAGGCTTCGCGGTTTGGCGTGAACGGCAGCCTTACCGTCAGAAAGGCTGTCCCGTTCGAGGCGTTGACCGCAAACTTCTCGTCGATGCCGCGCAGCGCCCCGCCGCCCTTCGGCAACTGCAACTGCGGGATCTCGATCTGCTCCAGATCGGTCTGACGCTCGGGAATGATGCCTGCCAGGCCCTTTGGGGGGTCGACGCCCGACTGGTCGCGAGACTCGGGCCCGTCATCGCTGCGCATGGCTTCCCCTTTATATGGGATATACAAATCTATCACATATGTTTTCAGCTCACTACGCAAATTGAGAGATTTATTATCAACCTTTGTTTCAGATATATATTTTACAAATAAAACATAGATTTGTATTCGATTTCTACTTAAATGGAAACCTGTGTATCCCGCCAGTCACAAGGGCGTATACGGCAACGCGGTTGCGGAACTCCCGCAGGTCCGGCCGGTCTGCGCCCCGATGAGGCGATTGGAAGCGCCGTTCAGCACGGGAAGTTCTTGATCCTTGTCCCGAGATCTCGACAAGTGAGAGGGTATTCTGGAATGATCGGTTACTGGAGGACAGGCCATGAGCGAGATTCATGTCGTTTGCCTGCACTGCGGCTCGGTCAACCGCTTGCCGGCAGATCGCCCGGCGCTCGAAGCCAAATGTGGACGATGTGCAAGAAGCCTCTTCAGCGGCCACGCCCGGGAGGTCGATGCTGCGATGCTCGAGCGCCAGGTGGCGCGCAGCACCGTTCCCCTGCTGGTCGATTTCTGGGCGCCATGGTGCGGCCCCTGCCGTGCGATGGCGCCGGCCTACGAAGCGGCAGCGCGCGAGCTCGAACCGCATGTGCACGCCTTGAAACTCAATTGCGATGCCGAGCAGGCCGCGGCAGCGCGCCACGGCATCCGCGCCATTCCCTCCATGCTTCTTTTCCACGGAGGCCGTGAAATCGCCCGCACTTCGGGCGCCCTGTCCACCGGGCGCATCGTGCGATGGGTGCGCCAGCACCTTCCTCCCGCAGGCTGACGGCGCGATGGACAACCTCATCGCAAGGCTTGGGCTTGCACTCGCCATCGGCCTGCTCGTCGGTCTGGAACGGGGCTGGCGGGAGCGCGATGCGCCCGAGCACAGCCGCACCGCCGGCATCCGCACCTTCGGCATTACCGGCCTGCTCGGAGGGCTTTGCGCGGCCCTGTCCGACGCCATGGGAAGCAGCGTGGTGCTGGGCGTGGCCTTCCTCGCCTTTGCGGCCATCTTCGCGTGGTACAAATCCCGGGAAGCCATCCACGACGAGGACTTCAGCGTCACCGGCGTGGTCGCCGGGCTCGGTGTCTTTGCGCTCGGTGCACTGGCCGTGAAGGGAGACTATCGCGCCGCGGCAGCCGGTGGCGCGGCCCTTGCCGCCGTCCTTGCCAGCCGCGAGATCCTGCACCGGCTTCTCAAGCGCCTCACATGGATCGAGCTGCGTTCCGCCCTCGTTCTGGCAGTCATGACGGCGGTCGTCCTTCCGCTGCTGCCGGACAGGGCGATCGACCCCTGGGGCGGGCTGAACCCCTGGGAGATATGGTTCTTCACCGTGCTCATCGCTGCCATCTCCTTTCTCGGCTATGTCGCGGTGCGCACCCTGGGCGAAACCCGCGGCCTGCTCGTAAGCGCCATTGCCGGGGCGGTCGTCTCGTCCACGGCGGTGACGGTCGCGCTGGCGCGATCGGCCCGCAAGGCGGAGCGAAGGGCGCCCTTTGCGGGGGCTGCCGCGCTGGCGGCAATGGTCTCCATCCTGCGCGTGCTGTTCGTCACGCTCATCGTTGCCCCACCCGTACTGGCAAGCTTTGCGATACCGGCCATGGCGGCCGCCGTAAGCTTCGGTGTCTGCGGCACCATGCTCCTGCTGCGCAACGGCGAAGAAATGTCTGGAGCGCTGACACGCAATCCCTTCGAGTTGCTGGCGTTGTTGCTGTTTGCAATCCTCTTTGCCGCCGTGTCGATGGCCAGCGCGGCGCTTGCCGCCTTTGCCGGCCCCACGGGGCTTCTGGCCACCTCGTCTCTCTCCGGCGCGCTCGACGTGGATGTGGCGGTGCTGAGCGCACTTCGCCTGGCCGGCGACACAGTGACTTCCTCCGCCGCCGGACAGGCGGTTCTCGCGGCACTGGCGGCCAATGCCCTGGCGCGGCTCGGCCTGGCCGCGCTCGCCGCTCCGCCCGGCTTCTCCCTCCTCCTGGGCGGCATCACCTTCCTGTCTCTCGCTGCCGCCGCTGCCGCCCTCTTCCTGCCGGGACTTGCGATGCTCAACTAGGCGTTCAGTCGCGGCTTTGATGGCCTGGATCGAGCCTGAAGCGTTCGGGCTCCATTGTGCACCATTTGCAGATGTGTTCGTAGGGAGTTGGCCCCTTCAGCGTCTTGAGCCGGCGCCCGAAAATGTAGGCGTCGATGAAGTCCCGGAGGTGCTGACGGAGCTGGCCGTGGTCGTCGCAGCGGAAACACTTGACGGCGGCCTCCATGATGGTGCGGTTCATCCGCTCGACCTGCCCATTCATCCAGTGATGCTTCACCTTGGTCAGCCGGTGCTCGATGCCGTTGTCGGTGAGCACGGCGTGGATTGTGTAGGGGACCGGCCTGCGATTCTGACCCCCCCGCATCGCTCACCTGAAGGAAAGTGAGGGCGGTTCCGGCACGGCAACAACGGAATCCGTCAACAGATTCGGAAACAGCCGCTCCCGGAAATCGAGAGGGAAGGCAATGCGGACCGGCGCGGGCCGCCTGGGCGGCCGCCTTCACCCCGTTGGCCCGGCTTCCCCGGCACGCCCCAGCCGCCAATAGGCAGCCACCAGGCTCTTGCTGCGCGCCAGGCCGCGCTCATCATGCAGATGGGCGCGGATCTGCCTGGCCGCGGCATGCTCGCACCCCGCCCAGACGAACACGGAACCGTCGACGGCGAGGTCAATGGCCCTGATCGCATCGGCAAGCAGCGTGGTCGTGCCGGCGGGCCGGCCCTCGCGCGAAAGCCAGCTCAGTTCCACCGCTGCCTGGCTGCGCAGATTCTGGCGCTCACCATGGTCGGCAATCTCGACGAGGGCCACGACCTTCCTGTCGGCCGGCATCTCCTCCAGAATGCGCGCAATGGCCGGAAGCGCCGTCTCATCGCCTGCAAGCAGGTACCAAGCGGCCGCGCGCGGCTCGCCCCCGCCAGGGCCGGTCATGCCGACAACGTCGCCCGGTACCGCCTGGCGGGCAAAATCGGCGCCGGGCGTCTGGTCGCCCTCATGAAGAACGAAATCAATATCGACCTCGCCTCTTTCGGGGTCGATTCGACGGATCGTATACACACGGCTGAGAGGGCGCGGCCCCGCCGGCCATGCCTGACGGCCGTCGGCCCCCATCACCGGCCAGACCGGCTTTATGCCCCTTTCAGGCGGCAGCAGAAGGCGGACATGCAGTCCGCCGTGACCGAAGCGCTCAAGATCGTTGCCGAAAAGCGTGACGCGGCGCATGCGTGGCGTGATCTGCCTTGCCCGCAGCACACGCATCTGCCTGAAATAGGGCAGCGGCGCGCCGGGCCTTGTGCCACCCTCCCAGACGATCTCGGGGGTCGTGCCGGAAACAAAGCCTGAGACACGCTCAGCCACGCCCCACTGCAGATAGGCCAGCGATGTCGGATCGGCGGCCGCGACGCGAAAACGGATGTCGCCCTTGCCGGCAACCACCTCGACGACGCCGAAGTCCAGCACTGCCGACCACCTCTCCTGCGCGCCGGAAACCGCGCCATGGGCGGCGAAATGATCGCGCAACCTCGCCATGACGTCGCCAGGGCTCGCCAGCGCGATGACGGTTTCGGCGCGCAGGGGAAGACCCGTGTTCATCGGCTTTCTCCAGACGGCAAGAACGCGGCTGAACGGTCCTGATACAAAGCTTCGACACCACCCCCGGCACCCGGTCTGCAAATCAGGGCAATCGCCGGAATCGCGGCAGCAGCGAGAAGCCCTGCGCCCGCAAAGAAGACCCCGTAGCCGAGATGCTGCGCGGCGTAGCCCGAGACAACGCCGCCCACCATGCTCACCAATGCGTCGGTGGACTGAAAGAGGGTAAAGTCGATGCCGCCTTGCCGCGGGTCGGACCAGTGCATGAACTGGGCATAGAGGGCGACGAAACCGAGTGCCATGATGCCGGAAGAACCGGCGACCGCAACGGCAATCAGCGCCGAGGCGGGAATGGCAGGGTAAAGATGACGGGCGGCAAAGAAGAAAAAGGCCGCTGCCTGCAGTCCCAGGGCAGACACGAGCACGGCGCGCGCACCGCACACCCGGACCAATGCTCCGCCGGCGAGCGCCGCTGCCAGCCCGACAAACAGAGTGCCCGCACCGTTGACGAGGCCCACGGTTGCAAGATCGAACCCCGCATCGATGAGGAAGGGGCCGACCATCATCATGGCCGTCTTGTGAGCCAGCACGTAAAGGGCGCAGGCAAGCACGCCGCGGCGAATGTCCGGGCGGCGCAGAGCGGCTGCCAGAGAAGGCGTATGGGGCCGGTGCGTGGCGATGGCCGTGGCACGCCAGCGAAGGAGGAAGGGCACACCGAGGAGCACCAGAAGTACGGCCAGCGCCCAGACGGCCGGCGCCCAGCCGAGGCCTGCCACGAGAACCAGAAACAACCCGCCGCCGATCGCCGAACCCAGATAGGCCCCACCCACCTGGGCAGCGTTGGCCCAACCATGCTGCGCGCGCGGCAGGCTTTCCACGGCATATCCGTCGCAGGCGATGTCGACCGTGGCCGTCGCCAGGGCAACGACCGTCAGGCAGGCAAGAACCGGGCCGAGCGACACCGGGCCCCAAAACCCCACGACGGCCAGTCCAAGAACGGAAAGGCCGCCGCCCCACATGACGATCTCGCCTGACCGGTCACGACCGACGGGTGGAAGCCTGAAACGCTCGATCACCGGCGCCCAGAGAAACTTCAAGCCCCAGGGCAGCGCGATCAGGGAGAGCAGCCCCACATTGCCGAGGGCCAGTCCGCGCTCGCGCAGGACGGCGGGAAGACCCGCCCAGGTGACACCGCCAATGACACTCTGGGCCACATACAGACCGCCAACTGCCAGCACGATGACGGCCGGCGAAGGCGAGACGCTTGCGGGCGCGGCCATGGTCAGAAACGGTAGCGCAAGCTGGCGAAGACCGAGCGGCCCTCATCCCAGTAGCAGTTGCCGGCCGTGCAGATCGGCTTGCGCTCGTCGAGAAGGTTCTTGGCATTGACCTGCAGCATCAACCCGTCGAGCCCGGGATTCTTCATCCCGAAATCGTAGGACAGCGCAGCATCGACGAAGATACGGTCGTCATTGGTGATCGTATTGAGGTCGTCGCCATAGCTTTCGCCCACATAGCGCACGCCGCCGCCGAGCCCGAGCCCGGCAAGCGCTCCGGCCTGGAAACGATAGTGCCCCCAAAGGGAGAAGATGTGATTGGGGGTCGAGGACAGCTCGTTGCCTTCCGTTCCCGGCACGCCCTTTTCGATCTTCATGCGCATGTAGGTGTAGGAGGCGATGAGGCCAAAACCGTTGTCGAAGGTCGCGGCCGCTTCCAGCTCCAGGCCGCGCGCGTTCAGGTCGAGCTGGCGTTGCCGCTGATTGCCGGCCTCGTCGAAGGTGCCGTCATAGACGACGCCATCCGTCTGGTCGATGTTGAACACCGCCGCGTTGAGAACCACGTCATGGCCGGGGATTTCGTACTTGATGCCGGCCTCGATCTGCTCGCCCTTCGTTGGCCTGGCCACCCGCCTCTCGTCAGTCACGCTGTCATAGACGAAGCCGAGATTGGGCGAGAAGGAGGTCGAGTAATTGATGTAGGGAACAATGCCCCACTGCGTGCGGTAGGAAAGGCCGAGACGGCCGGAAAACGCCTTGTCGGTCTTCTCCGTTTCCACCCTTCGATGGTCGACACTGTGGGTGTCCACCCAGTCGTGGCGCCCGCTGGCAAAGAGGGTGAAGCCGTTCCACTGCATCTGGTCGTGGAGATAGATGCCGAGCTGATGCATGGTCTGGCTGCCCGAGAAGGACAGCGGCATCGTGGCGATATCCGCCACCGAAGCATAGGAAATGGCGTTGTACGCCTCGTAGTCGGACCAGCCATAGTCGATGCCGGCGACCGCCAAATGGCTCACATCGCCCGTATCGAATGTGAGCTGCGCCATGTTGTCGACGACGAAGTTCCTCATGTCCTCCTTGTAGTGGCCCCAGTAGCGCGCCAGCACGTCGGGCGTGGCCGGATCGGCGACATAGTGACCGCTGTACTGCAGATCGGCGTCCACGCCGTTGAAACGCAAATTCTGCCGCACGGTGAGCGTGTCGTTGAAGCGGTGCTCGAACTCGTAGCCGATGCGGCCCTGTCGCGTGGTAAAGTCGTTCCAGGCGGGATCGCCGTTGTAGATGTTCGATACCTCGCCATAGGCGGGGTTGAAGAAGAAGGCGGTCCCGCCGGTAACCGATCGGGAAATCTCGCCCAGCACCGTGAGCCTGGTGTCCTCGTCCGGCCGCCATGTCATGGCCGGCGCCAGATAGAACTTGTCGTCCGAATAGCCGGCAAGCTCCGTGTCCGACAGCCTTGCAAGGCCGGTCAGGCGATAGAGGACGCTGCCTTCCTCGTCGAGCGGACCGGAAAAGTCGAACGCCATTTGCCCGCGCTCATGCGTACCGCCGAGCAGCTCGATTTCACGGAACCGCTCCTCCTTCGGGCGCTTGGTCACGATGTTGACGATGCCACCCGGCCCGCTGATGCCGTAAAGGGAGGAAGCGGGGCCCTTGAGCACGGCAAGCCCCTCGATGCCGTAGGGCTCGGTCTTGAACCATGCCGAAGGGCCATTGTACTGGCGCAGCCCATCGCGGAAAATTCCATTGTAATAGGCCGGGAAGCCGCGCAGATAAAACGCGTCGTAACGGCTGTCGAAACCGAAACTGTTGGGATTGGCGCTCGCCGTGTAACCCAGGGTCTCGTTGAGGGTGCGCGGTTTCTGGTCCTCGATCTGGTCCTGTGTCACCACCGAGATTGCCTGCGGTATCTCGGCAATCGGGGTATCGACCTTGGTGCCGATCCGGTCCTGCCTGGCGATATAGCCATCCTGCACGAGAATGTCGTCGCTTTCCGCTTCCACCACCAGCCTGTCAAGCAGGGTGGCCTCCTGCGCGGCCGCATGATGGAACGAGCACAGGAACAGCCCGGCCGCAAGCGCGGTTCGATCGAAAGGACAAGGAAACATGAAGGCCCCCACCTGCAACGAAGTCTCAGTCTTTAATGGGTTGCTTCGCCGGGTGGGGCGTGGCTGCCTGCGAGGGCACCGCTATAAAATAGGATAAATATTGTCAACTTAATCCGGTTGTCCCGGCAGGCAGCGGGGACGAAGCGGGGCGACCGGCGCCCTGGAAGCGGGCAGCCCCCTCTTCCGGCCGAGGATGGCAGGCCCCGCGTGATCGCCACGATGTTGCATGATGGCAAGAGAATTGTGCAATTCTCGCAGCCGGCCCCCGCGTTGCCGCCATCCCGGCCATGGCGCGGGCGGCCTGCGCCCACCGAGGAGGCCGTGAACGATGGACGAGGCAGCGATGGAAAGACAGGCCCGGGCCGCAGGGCGGGCGGGGCGCGCGGGGGAGGTCTTCCTCGCCTTCCTGAAGCTCGGGCTGACCTCCTTCGGGGGCCCGATCGCCCATCTCGGCTATTTCCGCGAAGAGCTCGTCCTTCGCCGGCAATGGATCGACGAGAAGGGTTATGCGGATCTGGTGGCGCTCTGCCAGTTCCTGCCGGGGCCGGCCTCCAGCCAGGTGGGCTTCGCGCTCGGGCTTCTGCGCGCCGGGCCGCTCGGCGCCGCAGCGGCGTGGACAGCCTTCACCCTGCCTTCCGCGCTTCTTCTCGTGCTGTTTGCGCTCGGTGCGGGCGTCTTCGGCGGGACGGCGGGCTTTGGCGTCATCCACGGTCTGAAGGTGGTTGCCGTGGCCATCGTCGCCCAGGCGGTCTGGGGTATGGCGAGAACCCTTTGCCCCGACCGGACGCGCGCCAGCATCGCGCTTGCCGCCGTGCTCATCGTCGTTTTCGTCTCCGGCTCCATCGGCCAGATCGCCGCAATTGCCGCCGGCGGTCTGGCCGGGCTGTGGCTGTGCCGGGGTGCCGATGCGGCGGTTTCCGGGCACATCACCTTCCCCGTCTCCCACGCGGCGGGGGCCACGGCCCTTGTCGTCTTCCTTGCCCTGCTTGCCGGCCTGCCTGCCCTTTCCGCGGCCGTGCAGGTGCCGGAGCTTGCCGTCTTCGATTCCTTCTACAGGGCTGGAGCCTTGGTGTTCGGCGGCGGACACGTCGTCCTGCCGCTGCTTGAATCGGAAGTCGTGCGCACCGGGTGGGTCTCCGCGGATCAGTTTCTGTCAGGCTATGGCGCAGCCCAGGCGGTGCCGGGTCCGCTCTTCACCTTCGCCGCCTATCTCGGGGCGCTTCTTGGCCCCCAGGGCGGGCTTGCGGGGGCGGCAATCGCCCTCGTCGCCATCTTCCTACCGGGCTTCCTGCTCCTCGTCGGCATCATCCCCTATTGGGATACCTTCCGCACCCGCCCCGCCGCCCAGGCGCTGATGCGCGGCGCCAACGCCGCCGTCGTCGGAATCCTCGGCGCGGCCCTCTATCAGCCGGTGTGGACCACCGCGATCACCGGGCCCTACGAGTTCGCCCTGGCGTTGACCTGCTTTGTCCTCCTGACAGCATGGAAGGCGCCGGCCTGGATGGTGGTCGTGGCCGCCGCCCTCGGCGGTGTCGCCATCGCCGTTTCCTGAGCGCGGCAAGAGATGCCTTACCAGCGCATCATATGCCCGCCCTGGCGCCTGCCAGGGCCCATCCCCATCATCGGCAGGACGACATCATCTGCCTCTGCCTTCTGTTCCTCGCTGAGCACGGCATAAAGAGCGTCCGCCGCCGCCTTGAGCGACCGCATCTGCTCCAGCTGCGTCTCCATCTGCGCGATCTGCCAGGAGAGCCGGCCAGGCAACGCCAGCTCGGGTGTGTTCCCATCGGCGAACTGCTCGGCCATTGCGCGCATCATATCGTTGTGCGCTGCCGCAGACGTCTTCACGACAGCCGCGAAGGCATCCCACGCGGCGGTCTGCTCCGGCGTGATCCCGATCTCGGTCTTCATATAGGCAAGGCGGCCGTCCACCCTGTCCAGCATCCCGTCGCCGCGCCACCAACCCATCATGCCGGGGCCCCAATCGCCGCCCATCATGCGCTCCATGCCCCAACCCCAGCGGGGCCACCCATCGCGCTCTTCGTCTGCCGCCGCGACCGAAGCGTTCATGGATGTTGCAAGTGCAAGGGTTGCCAGGGTGGTGCCAGTCCACAGTCTCGACATCGCTGCCTCCCGAAGTGAGGCGCGGTCCAAACCATGCCCGCGCCTTTGCCAAACCTGCGCGAGCACACCACGCCGCGCTCGGCAAATCATTGATCGGCGTCAAGGGCGGCGGCGTTCACGCCGGAAAGGAGCCGCGCCGGCAGGTCGGGACAGGCCCCGCCCTGCACAACGTGATCCAGATGGCCGTTCGATGCGTAGAGGAAGGAGAAAGGCAGCATGGAAAGGATGAGGAGCCCACATGAGCGCCATTCAACCCGGCAACCCGGCACCGGATTTCACGCTGGAAACGGATGCAGGCCAGACGTTCCGCCTCGCGGATCATCGCGGCAGCTTTGTCGTGGTCTATTTCTACCCGAAGGACGACACCCCTGCCTGCACCACCGAGGCTGCGTCCTTTTCAGCCCTTGAAGGCAAGTTCGAGGCGGCCGGCTGCAAGGTTGTCGGCATCTCGCCCGACACGCCCGAAAGCCACAAGAAGTTCCGCAAGAAGCACGATCTCACCGTGGCCCTTGCGTCCGATCCCGATCACGCGGTCGCGCAAGCCTATGGCGTGTGGGTCGAGAAATCCATGTACGGCCGGAAGTATATGGGGATCGAGCGAACCACCTTCCTCATCGCCCCGGACGGCAGGGTCCTGCGCGTGTGGGAAAAGGTCAAGGTCGCAGGCCACGCCGAGGAGGTGCTTGCCGCCATCGAGTCCGAAGGCCGCTGAAGCGGCGTTGCGGGCGGGAACCCCGGTTCTCGGCTTGAACGCCGCGCCGGGGCCCTGCGCCACGGGGCCCGACAGCTTGCGGGCTCAGGCATTGTTCACACGAACGGGAAAGACAGCCCCATGAAGCTCTACGCCACAGCCTATCTCGCAACCGGGCTGATCTTCCTTGCGGTCGATGCAATCTGGCTGTGGGTGATGAACCGGGTTCTTTATCAGCCGACGATCGGGCCGCTCCTGCTCGACGGCTTCAAGCCGGTGCCTGCCGCGCTGTTCTACATGATCTACATTTTCGGCATCGTGTTCTTCGCGGTCGCCCCCGCCCTGGCGCTCGAGCGTTGGACCACCGCCCTCATCCATGGCGCCATCTTCGGCTTCGTGGCCTATGCCACCTATGACCTGACCAACCACGCGACCCTGAAGGGCTGGTCCGCTGTGGTGACCATGGCGGATCTGGCCTGGGGAACGGTTCTCACCTCGACCGCCGCCCTCTCCGGCTATCTCGTCACCCAGGCGTTAAGCAAGGGCGCTGGCGGCTGAGCCTTCAGCGGGAGCCGCTCGGATCAATCCGCCGTCAAGCCTGCGGCGGGACGCAGGAGATAATGGCTCACGCCCCACTCGAGGCCGTCGCCATGGCCGAACAACCCGGCCGTGGCGAGAAAGAAGAGCCTCCATCGGCGATGCCAGAGGCGCGCCTCCCGGCCGTAGACCCGCTCGAGGATCGGATCGACCACGGCGCGATTTTCGTCAAAGGCGGAAAGCCACTGACGGGCGGTGCGCGCGTAGTGAAGCCCGTTCCAGCGCCAGTCCCGCTCGACCTCGAACAGGTCGGGAAAATGCCCGATCAGACTGTGGCTGGGCATGATGCCGCCGGTGAAGAAATGCTGCGCGATCCAGTCCGCACGGTTGCGGTGATCGAACCGATAGGGCACCTGCCTGTGGGAAAACACATGGATGAACACGCGCCCGTCGTCCCGCACCCAGCCGCGGACGCGCTCAAGCAATGCCCGCCAGTTCGCCATGTGCTCGAACATTTCCACCGACACCACGCGATCGAAGGTCTGGCGCGGCTGAAAGGCGTTCATGTCGGCGGTCAGCACCGTCACGTTGTTGAGGCCCAGGCGCCGGGCCTCGGCCCTGATGTGCTCGCCCTGCGAGGCGGCATTCGACACCGCAACGATCTGCGCGGAGGGAAAGCGCTCGGCCATGAACAGCGTCAGCGAGCCCCAGCCGCAACCAAGCTCGAGGATCCGCTGGCCGTCGTGCAGGTCGGCGTGCAGCACCGTCTCCTCGAGCGCGCAAACCTCCGCTTCGGCCAGGCTTTCCCCGCCGCCCGGATAGAGACAGCAGGAATATTTCATTCGCGGTCCGAGAAACGCCCGGAAGAATGCCGGCGGCAGCGCATAATGCTGGGCGTTGGCCGCTTCGGGATGTTCGGCGATCGGGTGGTCGTCCATCGCCCGGGCGAAGGTGAGCGTCGCATCGTCCGGCGCTTCGGCAAGCCGCCGTCTCGTGCGCGAAACAAGCCCGGCGATGCCTGCTTCGATCCATGCATCGGGAACGGGCCATTGCTCCGCAAAGCCCGTGGCGGCCCTGGAAAGGTTCATCGGTGTGCCTCGCCTGGTGGAGGGGTGCCTGCCGCGCCCGGCCAGAAGGCATTGACGCGCGCCTGATAGGCACGGAACGCATCGCCCCGGGTTCTCAGCATATGCGCCTCGAGCGGCGGAATGCCGGACACATGCACAAGCAGCCAATACATCAGGACCGGCGCCGAAAGCGCCAGCCAGCCCCAGCCATAGCCGCCGCCCGGATCGAAGGCGATCAACGGATAGGCCACCCAGACCAGCCACTCGAAGAAATAGTTCGGGTGACGGGAAAACCGCCAGAGGCCGACCTCGCACACCGCCCCGGAACTTCTGGACCTCGTGCGAAAGCGTTGAAGCTGGCGGTCGGCCACTGCCTCGCCGACAATCGCTGCCGCGATGACGGCAAGGCCGAGCCAGTCGAGAAGGCGCAGGCCGGGAGCCGGGTTGCGAGCGGCAAGTGCGATGCTGAGCGCCAGAACCGCAGCAACGACAGCCTGGATCTGAAAGAACCAGAAGAGCCGCCAGCGCGCCTCCCCGCCCCATTCGCGCCGCAGCTCGGCGTAGCGCGGGTCTTCTGCGCGGCCATGTGTGCGAAGAGCGATATGGACGGCCAGGCGTGCGGACCAGGCCGCAGCCATGGCGGCCACCAGCCATTGGCGGGGGGATGGCGCCGGCTCGTCGGCAAGCGGCAGCAGGGCCGCCGCGACGCCAAGCATGCCCACACAGAGCGACCATATCGCATCTGCCCAGCCCGATTGGCCGGTGCGCTCGCCGATGAGCCAGGCCAGCGCCATGACAAGGGAGGCGCCGACAAAAACTCCCGCCACGCCCGCAAGCATCAGCCGGCCTCCCGCATCGTCTGCGCGGCAGCTTCCTTCGGCATCTTGCCGCGGATGATGGCGGGCACGGCCCTCACAGCCCCACCAGGGGTTGAAGCAGCCGGCCGATCGGGCCGCGGAAGCGGATATGTCCCTCGATCGCCGCAAGCGAAATGCACTCGGACTCCTCCCCCACAACCGGCGCGTGGTCGCACTCGCTGTCGCCCTCGGCAACATCGCCCACGCCATAGCGCTTGCCCCCGTCGCGGAAGGATCCCCGCAGAACCTGGGTAATCTCGAAATCCGTGTGCCCGTGGGCGGGCATGTGACGGCCCGCCCGGACCTTGAGCAGGATCACATTGGCCTGCCGTGCATGGGGAACCACGACGCGGCTGACGCGGATACCCGGCCCCACCCAGCGCCACGCCCCGATGGCGCAGCCATGGAGGGCGCGGGGGAGCACGATCCCATCCAGCTTCTTGGGGGCTTCTCGCTCAAGGAAGATGCCTTCCGGCGTGTCCTTTTCCGCCTGGCCCGCCTGCGCGCGCGCGAGAACGCGGGCAAAGGCATCCGCCTTGAGCGGCGTCGGCGGAAGATCGGCCAGCATCGCGCCACCGACGGCCTCGAACTGGGCGACGCGATTGCGGCACACCGCGCAGCCCTCCAGATGCGAGGCCACGACGAGCGCCGGCCCGGCCGGCAGGGAACCGGCGGCAAATCGCAGAAGCGTTTCGTCACTCGGATGATGCAGGATGCTCATGGCGCCTCGTCCAGTATACGGCGCAGCCTCGCCAGGGCCAGCCGAACGCGCGACTTGACGGTACCGAGCGGCAGGCCCAGCTCGCGGGCAATCTCGCCATGCGGCTTCTCGGCAAAGAAGGACAGGCGCACGATGGTGGCCTGTTCCTCCGACAATTCTCCAAGTGCCGCACGAACGCGCGCTTCGCGGAAGGAGGCCAGAACCGATTCCTCGGGCGTTGGCGAAAGATCCGCCTCCTCTTCTGCCCCAGGCGACATCGGCTCGCTTCTCTGGTTTCGCCGCTGCCAGTCGATCCTCAGATTGCGCGCAATGGTGAAGATCCAGGTGGCGGCGCCCGCGCGTGCGGCATCGAAATAGGATGCCTTGCGCCAGACGACCAGCATGGTCTCCTGGGCGATCTCTTCCGCGACTTCCGGCGCAGTGCCCGAACGCATCAGATAGGTTTTCACGCGCGGTCCCATTTGCTCGAAAAGAGCGGCGAAAGCCGCCCTGTCCTGGCTGGCGGCAATGGCTTCGACCAGACGGCTGAGTTGATCCGGGTCCACCGATTCCCGCTTGAGCATCGGTCTTACGAAAACCTTTCCAACCGGCCTCGCGCAGTCGCGCCGCCTCGTGAGATGATCCAATGCCGCAGCCGCTTCATTCATGCCCTCATTTACGTTGGCTTGTCGGATTTGGATCAGTGTGCGGTGATCCAAAGTGCGCCATGCTTCGTACAAGCCATCGACCTTAGCAAGGAAATGGCGCAAATCCGCCAGGCAAACCAGCAATTTTACGATCACGAATGATGCCACCGACAAAGAAGCTTCAGATTGCCGTCGTGGGAAGTGGAATCTCCGGCCTTTCGGCGGCGTGGCTTCTGTCAAAGCATCATGCGGTAACCCTCTTCGAGGCGGACGCCCGGCTTGGCGGTCACGCCAACACGGTCGAGGCCGGGGGCGTGCCGGTGGACACCGGCTTCATCGTGTTCAACGAACAGAACTACCCCAATCTTACCGCGCTGTTCCGGCATCTGGGCGTGCAGAGCGAACCGACCGAGATGTCGTTCTCCGTCTCCCTCGATGGGGGCCGCTTCGAATATTCGGGCTCCGGCCTCGCCGGTCTGCTGGCGCAGCCCTCCAACCTGGCACGCGGGCGTTTCTGGTCGATGCTGCGCGACCTGCGGCGCTTCTACAGGGACGCACCGGACGATATCGGCAGCCTCGGCAATCTGTCGCTTGCCGACTATCTGGCGCTGCGCGGCTATGGCGCGGCCTTTCGCGACGATCACCTGTATCCGATGGCTGCCGCGATCTGGTCGACGCCGGTCGGGGACATCGGCGCCTATCCCGCGCGCGCCTTCATCCGCTTCTTTCACAACCACGGCCTTCTGAAGCTCTCGGGACGGCCCCTCTGGAGGACGGTGCGCGGGGGCAGCCGCGCCTATGTCCAACGCCTCGTGGAGGACTACCAGGGCCGCATCGCGCTGTCGCGCCCGATTGCCCGCGTCATTCGTTCGAACCTCCATGTCGAGCTGGTCGATGCCGAAGGACGCGCCGAGCGCTTCGATCATGTGGTCATCGCAACCCACGCCAACCAGGCGCTTTCCATGCTGGGCGAGCCCACAAGCGAGGAACGGAAGCTTCTCGGCGCCTTCGGCTACACGCAGAACGACGCCGTCCTCCACAGCGATGAAAGCCTCATGCCCCGCCGCCGCGTATGGTCGAGCTGGAACTATCTGGCGAGCAGGGAGGCCGGTGGCGCGAGACGCCTGTCGGTCACCTACTGGATGAACCGCCTGCAGGGGCTGGCGACCGAGAGGCCGCTCTTCGTGACGCTCAACCCGCTGCGCGAACCGAACCCGGCAAGCCTGATATGCCGCGAGCGATACGCCCATCCCCGCTTCGATGCAGGCGCGATGCAGGCGCAAGAGCAACTGTGGAGCCTTCAGGGCGCGCGCCGAACGTGGTTCTGCGGCGCCTATTTCGGTGCCGGCTTTCACGAGGACGGGCTCCAGGCAGGGCTGGCCGTTGCCGAGGCGCTGGGTGGCGTCAGGCGGCCCTGGCGCGTTCGCGACGAGTCCGGCCGCATCGTGATTTCCGGTGCGCCTTGCGCAGCCGCCGCGCTGGAGGGCGCACCCTGATGGGCGCGCCTTCGGCAATCTTCGTCGGCGACGTCGTCCATCACCGGCTCACGCCGCGCCGGCATCGCCTGCGCTATCGCTGCTATTGGCTCTATCTCGATCTCGACGAGATCGAGGCGATCGGCCGAAGGCTGCGCCTGTTCTCCCACAACCGCTTCAACCTGTTCGCCTTCCATGATCGCGACCATCTTCATCGGCCGGGCCAAAGCCTGCGCGAGGAGATCGTCGCTGCCCTTCGCGAGGCCGGCATCGATCCGTCGGACGCCCGAATAGGCGTCCTGACGATGCCCCGCGTCCTCGGCTACGTGTTCAACCCCTTGAGCACCTATTTCTGCTACGGCCCGGACGGGGATCTGAGGGCGATGGTCTACGAGGTGCACAACACCTTCCGCGAACGCCACCGCTATGTGCTGGCCGCCGCAAACACGCAGGGCCGCGCCGCCCAGCAGTGCGGCAAGCGCTTCTACGTGTCTCCCTTCATGGACATGGACATGACCTATACCTTCCGGGTCAGGCCGCCCGGAGAGCAGATCGGCATTGCCATCGGCACCCATGGCGAGACCGGGCCTGTTCTCTTCGCCGCCCTTTCGGGGAAACGCAGGGAGCTTACCGATTCCGGGCTGCTGCGGGTGTTCTTCGCAATCCCGCTGCTCACCATGAAGGTCGTCGCCGCAATCCACTGGGAAGCATTGCGCATCTGGCTGAAGGGCGTTCGCGTTCGCCCCCACACACCGGCCGGCGCAGGGCTGGTCTCCAATGGCCGCGGCGCGCACAGGATCGAGGGGTAATACGCTTGAATTCCGCTTCGCATATTTCCACCGAAGCCCGGACGGGCAGGCGACGCGGCCTGGTCGAGCGGGCCATGCTGCGGGTCCTCGACGGGCTGCAGTTCGGCCGCATCTCGCTGATCCTCCCCTCCGGGCAGGTGGTGGAGCGATGTGGCGGCGCGCCAGGCCCGGATGCCACGCTGGAACTGCGCAATCTGCGGCCGTTGCGCCGCCTGCTCGTGGGCGGCGATGTGGGGATGGCCGAATCCTATATCGAGGGCGACTGGGACAGCCCGGACCTTTCCGCCCTCATCGAACTTGCAGCCCTCAACGCGACCTGGATGGACGGCAGGCTGACCGGCCTCCTGCCAGCCAGGGCGATGCGGCGGCTTTCCCATCTTTGGCACGGCAACAGCCGGCGCGGCAGCCGCAGAAACATCGCCTTTCACTACGATCTCGGCAACGCCTTCTATCGCCACTGGCTCGATCGCCAGATGATCTATTCCTCCGCCCTCTTTGCGGCGGGCGAGACGGACCTGGAACGGGCGCAGGAGCGAAAGATCGAGCGGATCGTCGAGCTTCTGCACCTCGGTGGCCACGAACATGTGCTCGAGATCGGCTGCGGCTGGGGCGCGCTTGCCGCCCGCATCGCCGAGGCGGGCGCCCGCGTGACCGGCATCACGCTGTCGCAGGAACAGCTTTCCCATGCCCAGGCATTGCGCAAGGCCCGGCAGCTCGAAGGCAGGGCGGCGTTCCACCTGCAGGACTATCGCGATGTGAAGGGCGCGTTCGACCGCATCGTCTCGATCGAAATGATCGAGGCCGTGGGCGAATCCTACTGGCCGGAATATTTCGCAACGCTGCGCCGGTGTCTGCGGCCGGGCGGGAGAATCGTGCTGCAGGCCATCACGATCCGCAAGGACCGGTTCGCATCCTACCGGCGGCGTGCCGACTTCATCCAGACCCATGTCTTTCCCGGCGGCATGCTGCCCACCGAAGATGCCATCGTCGAACAGGCGCGCACGGCCGGTCTTGTGCCGGTTGCCGCGGAACGGTTCGGCGAAAGCTACGCGCGGACACTGGTGGAATGGCGCAGGCGTTTCAACCAGGCCTGGCCGGAGATCGGCGCCCTGGGCTTCAGCGACAGGTTCCGCCGCCTCTGGAACTACTATCTCTGCTACTGCGAGGGCGGCTTCAGGGCCGGCACGATCGACGTCGGCCTCTACGTCTTCGAGGGATGAAGCCCGCGCACGGCGCGTGCGGCACCGATCTTCACGACGTCGTGAAGTCCTGATCCGAAGATGCGCTCCGCCCGTAGAAGGATATGCGCACTCAACGCGTTTACCCAAACCCGGAGGAACTCATGAAAACGATCTCGAACATGGCTGGCGCCCTCGCCATTGCGCTGACGGCCTCGTTGCCGTTCGGCCAGGCCGCGCTTGCCGCGGACCCCATGCAGGACACCGTGATGGTCGGCGGCGCGCCGATGTATCCGAACAAGAACATCGTCGAAAATGCTATCAACTCCCAGGACCACACGACACTGGTTGCCGCGGTGAAGGCCGCCGGGCTGGTCGACACCTTGTCGGGCCCCGGGCCGTTTACCGTCTTCGCCCCCACCAATGCGGCGTTCGAGAAACTGCCGGCAGGCACCGTCGATACGCTTCTGAAGCCTGAAAACAAGGGCAAGCTGACCGAGATCCTGACCTATCACGTGGTCCCGGCGGCGGTCATGTCCGATGCACTCGCCTCCATGATCGCCGAGGCGGGCGGCAGCTACACCATCGAGACGGTCTCCGGCGGCACGCTCGTCGCCATGGCCGAAGACGGCAAGATCATGATCGAGGATGAGAACGGCGGGCGGGCAACCGTGACCATCGCCGATGTGAAGCAATCCAACGGCGTGATCCACGTCATCGACACCGTGCTCCTGCCCAAGGAGTAAGGTGCAAGAAAAGCAGCGACCGCAAAAAGGGCGCCGAAGCGGTTCTCGACCGACGAGACACGGCTTCGGCGCCTGGCTTATGGTGACGTTTCCTGAAACCGACGGACGTGCGAGGCGAGCGTGAGCCGGCGAAGTTTTATGAACATCCTGTTGGCGGTGGTGCCCATCCTGGGCGCATCCGTGCTTGGCCAACTGGCCACCTATCCCAGCATTGCGGGCTGGTATGCCGAACTCGCCAAGCCGCCGTTCAATCCGCCGAACTGGGTGTTCGCGCCCGTATGGACGGCGCTCTACGTCCTGATGGCCTATGCGGCATGGCGGCTTCTGCAGGCGCACCGCGATACGCCGGGCCGTAGCCTGGCGCTTGCATTGTTCTTTGCCCAGCTTGCCCTGAATGCCCTGTGGTCGTGGCTCTTCTTTGCCCTGCACAGTCCGCTTGCGGCTCTCCTCAACATCGTCCCGCAATGGCTCCTCATCCTTGCGACCATCGAACGGGCTCGTCTGGTGGACAAGGTGGCGGCCGCATGTCTTGTCCCGCTTGCCCTTTGGGTCGGTTTCGCCGCCGTGCTCAACTTCTCGATCTGGTACCTCAACGGTTAGAAATTGCCCCGGGCGGGCCTGCCGCACACAAGCAGATGGAACGAGGCATGACGCAACGAGATAAGCCGATCATCGTCTGGTTTCGCGACGACCTGCGCCTGGGCGATCATCCCGCGCTGTGGGAGGCGGCCGGGAGCGGGCGGCCCTTGCTGTGCGTCTTCAACTTCGACGCGGCGAGCGAGGGCTTGCGCGCCCTGGGCGGTGCGGCGCGCTGGTGGCTTCACGGCGCGCTCGAAGCGCTGGACGAGGCGTTGGCGGCCCGCGGCGGCGGCCTCGCGCTCTTCCGGGGCGCGGCCGTCGACATGATCCCGCGGATTGCAGCAGCGAACAGCGCCTCGGCCGTGTTCTGGAACAGGCGCTACGGTCTGGCCGAGCGCCGCATCGACGAGGCGGTCAAATCGGCGCTCGCCCGTCTGGGCATTGCCGGCCGGAGCTTCAACGGGCATCTCATCCACGAGCCATGGACGATAAGCAACAGCGAGGGCAAACCGTTTCGCGTCTTCTCCGCCTTCTGGCGCGCGGCGGCAAGGCTTGGTCCGCCCGCCGCACCCCTGCCCTCGCCCGAGACGCTGCGCTTTGCCCGCTTGCCGGACGAGCTGTCGCGCCTTTGCCTTCCCCTTTCCGCCCTGGCGCTGGAGCCCGCCGCGCCCGACTGGGCAGCGGGCCTGCGGCAGACCTGGCAGCGCGGCGAGGCCGGCGCGCGGCGCGGTCTGAAACGGTTTCTGGAGGACGGGTTCGCAGCCTATGCGGCAAACCGCGACCTGCCCGCCGCGCCCGCGACCTCGCGCCTGTCGCCCTATCTGCGGTTCGGCAACATCTCGGTGCGGCAGGTCTGGCATGCGGCGACGGCGGCGGCCATGGACGGCGGGCCGCACGGCGAGCGCAATCTCGAGAAATTCCTGTCCGAGCTCGGCTGGCGCGAGTTCTCCTACCACCTTCTCTATCACCACCCGGATCTGGCGCAGCGCAACTTTCAAAGCCGTTTCGACAGGATGCCATGGCGCGACGATGCCGCGGCCCTGTCGGCATGGCAGAAGGGGCGCACTGGCTACCCGCTGGTCGATGCCGGCATGCGCGAGCTCTGGGCGACGGGGTGGATGCACAACCGCGTGCGCATGGTCGCAGCCTCCTTCCTGACCAAGCATCTGCTCATCGACTGGCGCGCCGGGGAAGCCTGGTTCTGGGACACGCTGGTCGATGCCGATCCGGCCAACAATCCGGCAAGCTGGCAATGGGTGGCCGGCTGCGGCGCCGATGCCGCCCCCTATTTCCGCATCTTCAATCCGGTCCTTCAGGGGGAGAAGTTCGACCCCGACGGCTCCTATGTCAGGCGCTGGGTGCCGGAGCTTCAGGGGCTTTCCCGGCCCCACATCCACAGACCCTGGACGGCGGCGCCGACCCTGCTGGCGAGGACCGGAATCCCCGCCGGGGCCTATCCGCAGCCGATCGTCGACCACGACAGGGCCAGAAACCGCGCCCTCGATGCCTACCGCGAGCTCGGCTAGGGGCGAGTCCTGCAATCATTTGCACGGAATAAACTTTCGCCGCCGGCTCTCGTCCCCGCGGGCAGGCATGTTTTCTGCTTGATCGGCGATGCGCACGAGGCTAGAACGAACCCTGATTGCAAGCGTTTGCAAAAAATGGGCGCAGGAACGGCATGCGCGAGAGGGATGAGGGTGCGCCGGCCGGCCGGCGCGTGACAGCGATGGATGTGGCGCGGGCGGCGGGCGTTTCCGTCTCCGCCGTCTCGCGCGCCTTCACGCCCGGCGCAAGCGTTTCGGCGCGCACGCGCGCCAGGGTGATGGCAGCCGCCGCCAAGCTCGACTATATGCCCAACGCGCTGGCACGCGGGCTGATGACGCAGCGCAGCAACCTGATCGGCATCATCCTGACGAACTTCAAGAATCCGCTCTATCTGAGCGTGCTCGATCATTTCACCCACGCCATCCAGCAGCGGGGCCTGCGCGCGCTGGTCTTCAACATCTCGCGCGGCGGCGACCTTACCGAGGCGGCCCGCCAGATCCTTCAATACAGCGTCGATGGGCTGATCGTCTCTGCCGGCGCCATTTCCCCGCTTCTGGCCGGGCAATGCGCGCGCCGGCAGATTCCCGTCGTGGCCTTTGCGCGCAATCCGCGCAGCAAGGACATCGACGTGGTGTGCGCCGACAATGTCGCCGGCGGGCGAATGGCGGCGCGCCTGCTGATCGAACGCGGCTACCGGCGGATCGGCTATCTCGGCGGGTCCGCACAGGCATCCACCTCGCAGGACCGCGGGAAAGGGCTCGTGGGCGAGCTGGAAGACGCCGGCCTGTCGCTGCATTGCAGCGTGCACGCCTCCGAATACAGCTACGAGGCGGGCCGCGTTGCCGCCCGCGCGCTGCTTTCCATGGACGAGCCGCCCGACGCGCTCTTCTGCGCCAACGACGTGTTGGCCTTCGGCGCGCTGGATGTGGCGCGCCATCGCTTCGGCCTGTCGGTGCCCGGCCAGCTCGGCATCGTCGGGTTCGACGACATCGGCCTTGCCGAGGCCGACTCCTTTTCGCTGACCACGGTGCGCCAGCCGATCGAGGAGATGGTTCGCGAAACCATCGCGCTCATGATGCGGCGCATGGAAGACCCCCGGCTGGAGCCCGAAACGCGCCTGCTTTCCTGCTCGCTCGTCGAGCGCGGCACGGTGCGCGGGCCCCGCCTCTGAAACCATCGAAACGCATTTGGAATGGAGGGCTGCCATGAAAACGATCGGCGTGGGACTGATCGGCACGGGATATATGGGCAAGTGCCACGCGCTTGCCTGGAACGGGGTGAAGGCCGTGTTCGGGGACACGCCCCGCCCCCGCCTCGTCCACCTGGCGGACGTGCCGGGCGAACGCGCCGCACGGCAGGCCGCCGCCTTCGGCTTCGAGAAGGCCACGGAGGACTGGCGCGCGCTCGTCGCCGACCCCGATGTCGACGTCGTGTCCATCACCACGCCCAACGCGCTGCACGCCGAGATGGCGATTGCCGCGCTCGATGCCGGAAAGCATGTGTGGTGCGAGAAGCCCATGGCCACCACCCTTGCCGATGCCGCGCGCATGCAGGAAGCGGCCGCCCGCGCAGGCACCGTTGCCGCCCTCGGCTACAACTATATCCAGAACCCCATGATCCGGCATGTCGAGGCGCTGCTTGCCAGGGGGGCGATCGGAAGGGTCAATCACGTGCGCTTCGAGATGGATGAGGACTTCATGGCCGATCCCGACGGCGCCTTCTTCTGGAAGAATGAGGCAAGCTCGGGCTATGGCGCGCTCGACGATTTCGCCGTGCATCCGCTGTCGCTCATCCACACGCTCTTCGGTCCCCTGGCGAAGGTGTTCTGCCACATGGACCGGCCCTATGAGGACCGGCCGGTGCCCGGCGGCGGGCGGCGGGCGGTGGAAACCTTCGACATTGCAAGCGTGCTCTTCACCCTGGCCTGCGGCGCTTCCGGCACGCTCTGCGTCAACCGCGCGGCCTGGGGCCGCAAGGGCCGCATCGCCATGCAGATCTTCGGAACGCGCGGCTCCATCCTGTTCGACCAGGAGCGCATGAACGAGCTTCAGCTCTTCACCACCGATGGCCGGGCTGACGAGCAGGGCTACCGCACGATCCTCGCCGCTCCCGAGCACGCACCCTATGGAAATTTCCTGCCCGCGCCGGGCCACGGGCTCGGCTTCAACGACCTCAAGACCATCGAATGCCGCGAGCTTCTGAACGCCATCGAAGGAAGACCGGCCCGCATCGTCGACTTCGCAAGAGGGCTTGAGATCGAACGCGCCGTCCACGCCATGGCCCGGGCCCACGAGACCGGCGGCTGGGTGGAGCTTTAAGGCCCGCCCCGCAGCTCGCCTTGCTGGGTGAAGGGCGAGGCGCCGGCAAAGACCAGCATCGGCACGCGGCCGCGGGCGGCATTGTGCACCGCGCCGGCCAGTGCCTGGGTGCCGCATTCCACATACACCACCACCGCCTGCGCCCGGCCGGACACCAGCGCATGTCCGTGGGCGGCGCTCATGGCCACCATCTCGTTGGGACAGGTAAGGACGGCGGGCACCGCCCGGCCCGTGGCACGCGCCTCGGCAAGAGCCTCGATGAGGGCCGGATGATCGCTGCCGAAATTGGCGAAGATGCAGGACACACCTGCTTCGTTCAAGGCTTCGAGAAAGGCGGCGCTTGCGGTGTACATCCTCTTCCTGCCCGAGCGCGCCTGCCGGCCATGCGCGCTTCTTCTCCTGTTGGCGTCCGGTGCCGCCGCTTCAGTCGATGACCGCGGCGATGCGGCGCAAAAGCCGCAGAAGCTCCGGCTTGGCCTCGCCGACAATGGCATCGAGCGCGCGGTCATGCGCGGCCGCACAGGCCTGCAGATGCGCAAGCCGCCGCTCGCCCGCCTCGGTGAGGAACAGGGCATAGCTGCGCCTGTCGCGCGGGTTCGGCTGGCGCCGGATCATTCCCTCGCCCAGCAGGGCACGCAGCACCGGGGTGATGGTCGACTTGTCGCGCCCGCTCGCCAGGCTGAGCGCCATCGGGTTGATGCCCGGATTGTTCTTGATGATGGCAAGCACCGCAAACCAGCCGGGCCTCAGATCGTTCTCGCCCGTCAGGCGCTTGAACGCCTTGAAGGAGGCGTTCTGGGCAAGCCGCAGATGAAAGGCGATATAGGTGTCGAGCGTGCCGAGCCGCACCTTGCCGGCCGCCGCGGTGCTGTCTGCCGCCCCCTGCCCGGCGCGCCCGGAGGTTGCCGCCTTGCCCATGGAGAACCCTCTCCTGCCTGCTTTCAGCCCGCGGCTACCATGCCGCCGACCATAGGGCGGCGACCGGAGGGCGGCAGGTTCGTTTTGCATCAAACGATCTGATCCGGTGCAGCCGCCGATTGACGCTGCCGCCTCGCCGGGCAGGGCCTGCATGGTGCCTTGTGAGAGAGGCGACAACGCTGGCAGAAGCGCTCGCCATCGACGTCAGCATCGCCATCGGGTGGATTGTCGAGGAAGGGGGCGAGAATGGCAAGCCTTCCGCTGGAGCGCGGCAGTCGAGTTCGTGATCACGCAAGGGCTGCGGCGCCCGTGCCGACGGCCGGGGATCACGCATTGTTACACTACGTCGTCAAATTGTGATGCCATGCATGCCTAGAAATTTAGATTTAGATGTCCAAATAAGTGGAGCAACGAGGAAACTCCCTCCTCGCAACAATACGATCGGAGATCAACATGCGTAAGGTTGTCATTCTCGCATCGGCCCTGGCCCTTCTCGGTGCCGGCAGCGCCATGGCACAGAACTTCAAGCCGAGCGAACCCAACTCCGCCCCCACCTCCTTCCGCGACCGGCAGGTCACGGCCCCGGTGGACCGCTCGGTGGTCACCTCCAGCGTCGGCAAGGCCGGCTTCTCCGCCGCCAACGGCTTCGGCCCGAGCGACGACAGCAACAGCCCGGTGCCCCGCTTCCAGCTTGACGAGGCCGAGCGTGGGTTTGCGCCCGCAGCCGCCACCCCCCTCAAGCGGACCTACACGGGCTACAACGCATCGGACGCCTTCGGCCCGAGCTGATCTCCCCATCCCGCGGGCTACCCCCCTTGCCCGCGGGTTAAGGAGCAGCCCCGGCCGCGCGCTGGGGCTGCTTCCTTCTGCCCCGGCGTTGCCGCGATCGCTGCAATTCGCATCAAATCCGACGGTTTTTCTTTGCGAATCGGCAAGCCAGCCGCACCACAATGGCCACCCAGGGCGGGCGCGATTGTGGTGGAAACATGCAAAGCGATTTCACAACCGCCCGGCGGCTTCTTGAACGTGCACAGGACGAATTGCGCGGCAGCGATGAGATCAGCCGCAAGGTCTGCGAGTGCCTGGACCTGCTGATCGAGGCCGTGGCAACGGCCGAGCACCGGAGGCCACCGGCAAAGATCGTCCCCTTTCCGCGCTGGGCGCGCCGCTAGTCAGGCGCATCCGGCGCTGCCGAAACACCCGGCCGGGATGTCTCCCGGCCGGGCCCCGCCCTCTTCCCCGGCTGGCCGGTCGGCCCCGCGAAGGGCTTGCAGCACGATGAACGGGCGCTCACGCCGGCGTGAAAATACTCACAGAAGAGTCTTCGTCTTCGTGAAGTAAAGGTTCCTTTTTATACATGGATGTGAACCATGTATGATTAGCAAAACGCGCCCGTTTGACTTATCTTCTCAATGCAATCGACAAACAACCAAGCAACGGAGTTCATCATGAACAGGATAGCTATTCTCACCTCCGCCATCGCGCTTCTGGGCGCGGGTAACGCTTTTGCATTCGACGCGGCATCGGGTTTTGGCCCGAGTGATGCGGGCGACCAGCCCGTGCCGCGTTTCCAGACCGAGGCCCTGATCGACCGCTCCGCCGTCACCGCGAGCATCGGACAGGCCCAGGGTACCGTGGTTCGCGGGCCGGTGGGCTTCTCCGCGGCCATGGGGTTCGGCCCGAGCGATGCCGACGACCAGACCGCTCCCCGCTTCCAGTCGCGCGGCGCGGTCGACCACTCCCTCGTGACCGCAAGCATCGGACAGCCGGCGCCGCGTGCCGCAGCCATCGGCTATTCGGCGGCCACGGGCTTCGGCATCAGCGATGCCGACGACCAGCCCGTGCCGCGCTTTCAGACCGCGCGCTAGGTGATCCGGCGAAAGGCCCCCCACCCTTCGCTGAGCAGAAAACGGCCCCGCAGACCCTGCCGGGGCCGTTTTTCGTCATGGGGGCCCCGCCGCCTTTTACGGAATCGATGAGGCGGTTTTCTTCCGTCACTCGGGATTGTGTCGGCGGCATCCGCGTCAGCGTTCTTTTGTCTCCCCTCCTCTCTTTCTCCCCTCCCCTTCCCCCTCCGGTCATCGCTCGTGCGCCGCGCCCGAAAGCGCCTGAGTCGCAGCCCATCCTGCGCGGGGCCGCCCATCGCTGCCGCGCCATCGCGGAAGGGCGGACCCGGCACCGGGCCTGCCCTGCCCGGTTTTCCCCTTGGAATCATGGGTTTTTCTTGCCGGCTAAGGCGTTAACCTTTTGGTAACCAAAAACTTCTTGACGAAATCCCCACGCATCATTCCAATAATTACGGAAGTAGCCGCCTTTCGGCGTCGAAAGCGTAACCGGATGCCGGGCGCGCAGGCGGCGGGCAGTTTGCGTTAGTGGCGTGTGGGCGGCGTTACGGCCGGGAAACGGAGCATGTGCGCCCGCCGGCGTAGGCGGCTCGCCCGCCAGGGGCGAATCGCGATACGGTGGGACAAGGTGCATTCGGGGTGCCGGCCGCAGCCGGAGGCGAGGAATTTTATCCCCGCCCCCTCGCATGCGCATAGAATGGATCGGACCGGTGCGCATGGGGCCGCCGGCGGTGAGAGGGATCGGGCGGGTGCCCGGAGGGAGCTTGATGTTGGACAACACGGCAGAGCGGGGGACGGCAACACAGGCAGCAGCCGACGAGCGGATCGCCGCCGATGCCGCGCTGCTTTCCGAACAGCTTCGCGTCCTGCGCGACCGGGTCTTCCCCCCGGCCTCGCAGAAGACGCTGCGCACCTTTTCTAGCGGCGAGGCGGCACGGCTCATCGGCGTCTCGGACGGCTATCTGCGCCAGCTTTCCATTGCCGGAGACGGGCCGCAGCCGGAGACGGGGCCGGGCGGCAGGCGCTACTATTCGCTGGCCGACATCAACGCCCTGCGCCATCACCTGGCCGAGCAGGCGCGCGCCAAGGGCCATCTGGCGAAAGCCCGCAGCTATGTGAAGTGGCGCGACCCGGCGCGCGAGCATCTGCAGGTCATCGCCGTGACCAATTTCAAGGGCGGCTCGGGCAAGACCACCACCAGCGCCCATCTGGCCCAGTATCTGGCGCTGGCCGGCTACCGGGTGCTGGCGGTCGATCTCGACCCCCAGGCTTCGCTGTCGGCGCTTTTCGGCTACCAGCCGGAACTCGACCTTTCCGGCAACGACACCCTTTACGGCGCCATCCGCTACGATGCGGAGCGGCGGCCGCTCTCCCAGATCATCCGCAAGACCTATTTCGACGGGCTCGACCTGGTGCCCGGCAATCTGGAGCTGCACGAGTTCGAGCACACGACGCCGCGCATGCTGGCCGAGCGCCAGGCCGGCACGGGGGCGGACGAGTTTTTCTTCGCCCGCATCCAGGCCGCCCTGGCCACGGTGGCCGGCGACTACGATGTGGTGGTCATCGACTGTCCGCCGCAGCTTGGCTTTCTCACGCTCTCGGCGCTGTGCGCGGCCACCTCCGTCATCGTGACCGTGCATCCGCAGATGCTGGATGTGGCCTCGATGAGCCAGTTCCTGTTCATGACCGCGGATCTCCTGTCGGTGGTGCGGGCGGCGGGCGGCACGCTCAATTTCGACTTCCTGCGCTATCTCGTCACCCGCTACGAGCCCAATGACGGGCCGCAGACGCAGATTGTCGGCTTCCTGCGCTCGCAGTTCGGCGAGCGGGTGCTGACCGCACCGATGGTGAAGTCCACCGCCATCTCCGATGCGGGGCTGACCAAACAGACGCTCTACGAGGTGGGCCGCGACAGCTTCACCCGCTCCACCTACGACCGGGCGATGGAGGCGTTGACAGCTGTCAACGCGGAGATCGAGGGCCTCATTCTCGAAGCCTGGGGCCGCGGTGAGGGAGGCAACGCATGAACAAACGCAGGGACCACCTCAAGGCGCTGTTCGGCGGCGGCCCCCTGCCGGGCGAGGCACAGCCCTCCCCGCCCCGCGCCCCGGAGACCAAATCGCTTGCCCCTGCGCCCAGGACCGGCCCGACGCGCAGCGCCTCCGGCGCCGTGAAGGCCATGGGCCTGACGCTCGATTCCATGACACGCGAGATCGACGAGGCGCGCGCCATCCGCGAGAGCCTGGCCAAGGGCGAGCATGTGGTGGAGATCGACCCCGCCCTCATCGACCCCGCGCCGGTGCGCGACCGGCTGTCGAGCGAGGAGGCGGGGGACGAGGATTTCGAAACGCTGGTGGAGAGCATCCGCGACAGCGGCCAGCAGGTGCCCGTGCTGCTGCGCCCGCACCCCGAGGTGCGGGGGCGCTATCAGGTGGCCTACGGGCACCGCCGTGTGCGCGCCGCAGCCCGGCTGGGCCTTGCCGTGCGCGCCGTCATCCGCGATCTCGCCGATGACGAGCTGATCCTCGCCCAGGGCAAGGAGAACAGCGAGCGGCGCAATCTCTCCTTCATCGAGCGCGCCTATTTCGCCCATTCCCTCATCCATCGCGGCTTCGACCGGGCGCTGGTGCAGCGGGCCCTGTCCGTCCACAAGGCCGACGTCACCCGCCTGCTGGCGGTCGCCCAGAGCGTGCCGTCGGTCGTGGTGCAGGGCATCGGCCCGGCGCCCAAGGCCGGCCGCGAGCGCTGGATGGCGCTTGCCGAATACCTCAAGCGGGAGGGGGCGGCCATGGTCGCCATCGACATCGCGACCTCCGAGAGCTTCCGCCAGCTGCCGAGCGATGAACGCTTCCGCACGCTCTTCGAGCGCGTGGCGCGGCTGTCGCGCAAGAGCCCGGCGCGCAAGATGCAAAAGCGCGAGATCGCCGACGAGCGGGGCCGCGTGCTTGCCCGCCTCAGCGAGGGCAGGCGGCCGAAGCTGGAGTTCGACGAGAAGACCGAGCCGGGCCTTGCCCGCTATATCGCCGAGCGCCTGCCGGAGCTTGCCGCCCGCTTTGCCGAGGAGCGCGCGACAGACGGGGATTGAGAATTGCCGCGCCGCCGTGGAGGCCGGCGCGGCAGGTTCAGGAGTGGAAAGAGGATCAACGAAGAGAGGTAAACCGCGCAAGAAAAAGGCCCCCAGAACGTCGCCATTCCGGAAGCCCCTTTCGATGTAGCAATCTGAAAGAATCACTTCCGACCTGCATTGTCAAGCATCGGCGCGCTCCGGTGACGTCTTTTTCTTGCCTTTTTGAAGGGCAGAAGACATGTCGGAGAGATTTGCAGTCTCGCCATTCGGCGGGAGTGGGTTGGTGCGTGCCCAATTTGCCGTCAACGAGCGGATTCTGCGTGCCAGGCGCGATCGGAAGTCGCCGGAGGGCGCGTTGACAGCTGTCAACGGCACAGCCCGGCCGAAGGACGAGGAAGGGCCGGACAAGTGGACGCTGATGCGGGATATCACGCAGGCGCGCGCAGCGCTTGCGCTGTCCAACCGCACCATCATCGTGCTCGAAGCGCTGGTCAGCTTCCTTCCCCAACGCACGCTGTCGCTTGGCCGGTCGCTCATCGTCTTCCCCTCCAATGCCGAGCTTTCGCTGCGCACGCGCGGCATGGCGCCCGCCACGCTGCGCCGCCATCTGGCGGCGCTCGTCGAGGCGGAGCTCATCCTGCGCCGCGACAGCGCCAATGGAAAGCGCTTTGCCTGCCGCGATGCGGAAGGGCGCATAGCAACCGCCTTCGGCTTCGACCTCTCGCCGCTGGCCGCGCGGGCAAGCGAGATCGCGCGGCTTGCCGCCGAAACCCGCCGCAACGCCGAGGAAACACGGGCGCTCAGGAGCGAGATCACCATTCACCTGCGCGACATGGCGGCCATGCTGGCCACGGCGGAGGAGGAGGGCAGGGGAGAAGCCTTCGCCCCCTTCCGCGCGGCACTCGATGCGCTGTCGGGCCGTCTCGGCCGCAACACGGATCTTCAGACCTTGCGGGCCCGCCGCGACCGGCTGGCGGCCCTGCGCGGACGTCTGGAAACCGCCTGGCTTGGCCGCGGAAAAGACGAACCGGAGCCGGCGTTGACAGCTGTCAACGCATCATCCGATCAACCGGATTTGCTGCCGGAATCCGAGAAAATGAGCGCCAATGACGCGCAAAATGAGCGCCAGATAGAGGATTCAGACTCCGAAGACTCTTTCAGAATAAAGAAAAACGAGATTGAACCCGCCGACACGACGCCATGCACCTTCCCGGCAAGCGTTGACAGCTGTCAACAGCCCGACACGCCCGCACATCCCGCCGCCGACCGCACGCCCGCACATCCCGCCGCCGACCGACCGCAGACGCCCTGCGGCCTGCCGCTTGCTTCGGTGCTTGCCGCCTGTCCACGCATGGCCGACTATGCTTCCGGCGCCATCCGAAGCTGGCACGACCTTGCCCGAACGGCCGATCTGGTGCGCACCATGCTGGGGATTTCCGGGCCGCTGTGGCGCCAAGCAAGGCGCACCATGGGCGAGGCCAATGCCGCGGTGGTGATCGCGGCCATGCTTGAGCGGGCCGAGGCGCTGCGCTCCCCGGCTGCCTATCTGTGCGACCTCGCCCAACGTGCTGAGAAAGGCGCCTTCTCGCCACGGCCGATGCTCAACGCGCTGATCGAAGCGCGCCTGCGCAAGGCCCGCAGCGAGCGGCTCGCAGGGGCGGCTGTCGCCCCGTGTGGAGGGTGAGGCGATGAGCCCGCGCCAGGGAGCGGAAAGACGGGGGAGGGGCCTGCCTTCCAAAATCCCGACGAGCGGAAAGAAACCGCGAGATTGCTTCCGTATGGAATGTGCTAAAAGACGGACATGGAGCGCGATTCGCTTGATCTTCCAGGCCGGGATCTTCTGGCGCCGCTGGCCCGCGCCGAAGACCGGCTTGCCCGTCTCGACGAGCGCGTGGCGCGCAGCCCGCGCGGCCAGGGCTTTGTGGAACGCCAGCATTTCAGCGAAGCCGCCGCTGCGCTGTGGCTGGCCGGCGAGCTCGTCCACCTGGAGGATCTGGTGCTTCACGACGGGCGCATGGATGTCCGCCCGCCTACCCATGAGCTGACGCGCGCCCATGACGTGCTGCGCGCCCGCCGCCGCATCGCGGCCCAAAGGCCCGACTGGGCGCTGAGCCCCGCCGGTCTCGGCGCGCTGGTGGCGCGGGAGGGGGACGATGCGGCCCGGCCCATCCTGCCGGTCGAAACGCCTGGCCCTGCTTCCGCCGCCGACGATCCGCAGCAGGCGGGAGAGGAAGAGGCGCTTGCCGAGGAGTTTGCGGAGATCGACGCCGTTCTGGCACGTGCCGGCCGCACCCTGGCGAAGAAGGGCCGGGTGGCGCACGGCGATCTCGATGCCCCCTGGCCCCTGCCGGCGCAGGAACCGGCGAGCCGCCTCCCGGAGACCGGGGAGGCGGCGCTCGGCGCGCTCATCCACGACGAGGACCGCGACGAGACCGCCCTCCTCGGAGAGTGGCTCGCCCGGTTGCGGCACATCGAGGGCGAGGCGCTGCCCCCCCTTCTGGCCGCCTTTCTGGCCTGGGAGGCATGGGAGCGCATCGCGCCGCTTGAGCGCCAGCATTGGCTGGGCCTGCTGCTTGTCGCCGCCTTCCTGCGCAGCCAGGGCAAGACCAGCGCGCATCTGGCGGGGCTTGCCTGTGGCCTGCGCGAGGTCGCCCGTGCGCGCCGGCAATCGCGCGAGCGCGCCACGCGCTGCCTCGCCTTCTTGGAAGCGGTGGACATGGGGGCGCGGGCAGGGCTGGCCGAGATCGACCGGCTGGAGCTTGCCGGCCACCGCATGGAGCGGCGCCTGCGGGCCAAGCGCCGCCATTCGCGTCTGCCGCGGCTTGCCGAGATGGTCCTGTCGCGCCCCGTCGTCTCCGCCGCCCTCGTGGCGGGCGAGCTCGGCATCACCCAGCGCGCCGCCCTCAACCTGATCGGCGAACTCGGCCTGCGCGAACTGACCGGCCGCGGCCGCTACAGGGCTTGGGGCATCGTGTAGGGCGACGCTGCCTCAGCGGCCCACCGCATAGGCCTGCATGAGGCGTGGCGTGGCGGCGGCGCGCAGGATGCCGTCCGGCCCGCGCGCGGCGGCGACCATGCGCCCGATGCTCCATTCCGGCATGCGCTCCAGGCTGTGGCCGCGCGCCCGCAGAGCCTCGATGGTCGCGGGCGCGAAGCTTTCCTCCAGTGCCAGATGGCCGGGCCGGCGCTGGCGCGGATAGAAGGAGGAGGGGAAATGGGCAGTGTGCGCCATGGGCATGTCGATGGCCTCCTGCAGGTTGAGGCCGTGATGGACATGCCGCAGGAAGAACAGAAGCTGCCATTGCTCCTGCTGGTCGCCGCCCGGCGTGCCGAACACCATATAGGGCTTGCCCTCCCTGTGGGCGAGGCTCGGCGTCAGCGTCGTGCGCGGCCGTTTGCCCGGCGCCAGGCTGGCCGGCAGGTTCGGCTCCAGCCAGAACATCTGCGCCCGGCTGTTCAGCATGAAGCCGAGCGCCGGGATAATGGGCGAGGATTGCAGCCAGCCGCCGGACGGCATGGCCGCCACCATGTTGCCGGCGGCGTCGATGGCGTCCACATGCACCGTGTCGCCGCGGCGCGCCGAGCGCATGTCGGCCAGGGTGGGCTCGTTCGAGGCGGCGTCGGGGTCGGCCGTCCCCGACAGCCGCTCCAGCGCCGCCATCACCCGCCGCGCCTGCGCCTCGTAGCCTGGAATGCAGCCGGGAATGAGCGCAAGGCAGGCGCGCTCGCCGATCAGGCGGCGCCTGTCCTCGTTGTAGGTGTCGCTCAGAAGATGGGCCGTCGGCACGTCGACGAAGGCAGGATCGCCGTAGTAGACCTCGCGGTCGGCGAAGGCGAGCTTCATCGCCTCCACGAGCGTGTGCACGAGATCGGGCCCGGCGGGGTCCATCGCCGCCAGGTCGAAGCCCTTGAGGAGCGCCAGCGTCTGCAGAAAGACCGGGCCCTGGCCCCACGGGCCCGTCTTGTGAAGCCTGTGGCCGCAATAGTCATAGGAAAGCGGCTCCTCATAGGCCGCCTGCCAGCCCGCCAGGTCGTCGGCGGTGATGACGCCCCGGTGCCTCCCGCCGCTTTCGTCCATCACCGCATTGGCGCGCGCAAAGCGCTCGATCTCCTCGGCCACGAAGCCGCGATAGAAGGCATGACGCGCCTTCTCGATCTGCGCCTCGCGGTCGGGGCCTGCCGATTCCGCCTCGCGCAGGATGCGCCGCCAGGTGGCCGCCAGCGCTTCGTTGCGAAAGAGCGCGCCAGGCTGCGGCAGCCGCCCGCCGGGGGTGAAGAAGGCGGCCGATGTCGGCCACTCGCGGGCGAAGAAATCCGCAAGCCCGGCGATGGTGGCGGCCGCCCGCGGCAGGAGGGGATGGCCCCTTTCGGCATAATGGATTGCCGGCGCCAAAACCTTCGCAAGCGGAAGCGTTCCATAATCTCTCAGAAGCTGCATCCACGCGTCGAAGGCGCCGGGCACCACGGTTGCAAGCAATCCGTTGCCCGGCACCAGGGTCAGCCCCTCGCGCCTGTAGTGTTCGATGGTCGCGCCGGCGGGCGCCGGCCCCTGTCCGCACAGAACCCGGGTCTCGCCGCTTCGCGCGCTGTGGAAGATGATGGGCACCTCGCCCCCCGGCCCCACCAGATGCGGCTCCACCACCTGCAGCACGAAGCCCGCGGCCACCGCCGCGTCGAAGGCGTTGCCGCCGGCCTCCAGCATCGCCATGCCGGAAGAGGAGGCAAGCCAATGGGTGGACGTGACGACCCCAAAGGTGCCGAGGATCTCCGGCCGGGTGGTGAACATGGGCTTTTGCCTCTTTTCCCTGTTGGCGAACGATCCGCCCGTCTCCCCTCTCCGGCGCGGCGGCAGCGGTGAAAACCGCGCCCGGGGCGTGTCTCTTGCCTATCCTGGTTCTCATACGTGAGAATCGAACCCCATGGCAGGGTCCGCGTGAAGATGCATCATGAAGGGGAGGGGGCTCTTGCGTCCGCCCGCCGGGGTTTGAGCCGAAGCCTGGCCTGTGGAAGAAATATGGGGCCGATCACCGGATTCGGGTGGATGCCTGAGGGAATGCGCGGATGAGCAGCGGCCGTGAACACAAGTCTCCTTCACCAGCCCTCGGGCGGCTTTTCGCGCGCGCGTCTGAGCCGCTCAGGGAGGCGGTCGCGGGAGGCGGCGGGCGGGCCGTCCGGGCGGTGGGCGATCTCATCAACGCGGGACCATGAACATGAAACCAATCTGGGCCGTGGGCCTGATGACCGGCACGGTGCTCGACGGCAATATCGACGTGGCGCTGATAAGGACCGATGGCGAGGGCATCGAGGATTACGGGACCTACAAGCTGGCGCCCTATCCACCCGCCATCCGCGCCATTCTTGAAGAGACGCTGCGCCAGGCGCGGGCCTGGAACTTCGAGGGCCCCGAGCCTGCGATCTTCCGCGAGGCGGAGGAACAGTTGACGCGCGCCCAGGCGGAGGCGGTCCGGCGTCTGGTCGAGGAGCAGGGCATGTCGATGAAGGATGTCGGCGTCGTCGGCTTTCACGGCCAGACGGTGCTCCACCGTGCCCCGCAGAAGGGCAGGCGCGGCCGCACCCGGCAGCTCGGCGACGGCACGCTCATGCATGCGTTGCTCGGCACCAGGGTGGTCTACGACTTCCGCAGCGCCGATATGGAAGCCGGCGGGCAGGGGGCTCCGCTTTCGGCCTCCTACCATGTCGCCATGCTGCGCAGCGCGGGTGCCGGCGGCGGCGGCACGGCGATCCTCAATCTGGGCGGCGTGGCCAACATCACCTGGTGGGGAGGCGGAGACGACTTCGTGGCATTCGACACGGGCCCCGCCAATGCGCCGCTCAATGACTTCATCCGCTCAAGAGGCCGTGGCGAGATGGACCGCAACGGCACAATCTCCGCCGCCGGAACGGTGGACGAAGCGCGGCTCGAGAAGCTTCTGGCGCATCCCTATCTCGCCGCGCCGTACCCGAAATCGCTCGACCGTTTCGACTTCGGGGCGGAGATGGCAGAGGGGCTGAGCCTGGAGGACGGGGCAGCGACGCTCGCCGCCTTTACCGCGGCTGCCGTGGGCCGGGGGCTCGACCTGCTGCCGCGCCGGCCCGGGCGGCTGGTGGTCTGCGGCGGCGGGCGGCACAATCCCACCATCATGGCGATGCTGGAAAGCCGCGCCGGCGTCGAGGCCGTGCCGGCCGAGGCACTGGGCTTCAGCGGCGATGCGGTGGAGGCGCAGTGCTTTGCCTTTCTGGCGGTGCGGACGCTGCGCGGCCTGCCCATCAGCTTTCCCGGCACCACCGGCGTGCCGCAGCCGATGGGCGGCGGCCGGATCGCGGGATAGGCCGGGTAGTGGGTTAGTTTGAAAATGGACTTTATGCTTGAGGGACTATGCATAGACGCTCAAGCATGCATATTTTGCACACGGCCTAAGGGCCGTTATAGCCCCGCCAAATTCACAGCCGTTCGCAAGACGCGGATCGAAGGCAGCCCCGTTCCCAAGCACGTCAGCACATCCTTTGCTGAGCGTCAGAACCTCACGATGCGGATGCACATGCGCCGCTTCACCCGCCTGACCCACGGCTTCTCAAAGAAGGTCGAGCAGCACGCCAATGCGGTTGCTCTGCATTTCATGTACTACAACTTCGTGCGCATCCATAAGACGCTGCGCGTGACCCCGGCGATGGTCGCTGGCGTAATTGACAAACTCTGGGAAGTCAGCGACATCGTTGCGCTGATCGAAGCGAAGGAAGCCGAGAAGCCAATGGTTCGCGGCCCCAACAAAAAGCGAAGCGGCTAGAGATGCGCATTTCTCGCGGAATTTGGCGGCTTTGGTTGGTTGGTTCCATCATCTGGATAGCGTATTCTGCGTGGAGCAGCGATTTGGCTTGTCCCCTTCAGCTAATCGGTATCGAGACGAACGCAGGGCCGTGGTGCGCATTTCAGAATGCGGAACCATTCACCTATTACGGAAACCTGGCGCTGCGCATGATCGGGATTCCGGCTATCGTCGCGGTCTGCATCTTCGCGGGCGCGTGGGTAGTTGATGGATTCCGCTCACGAAATTCAAACTGACCCACTACCCGGCGGCGGTTTCGGGGGAAGGCTGGGCTTGCTCCGCCCCATTCTCGCTCGTGCGGGCGAGTGCGGAGGCGCCGCCTGCCGCCTGGACCGAACGCGCGCCCGCCGCCACGGCCGCCGCCAGACATGCCCGCGGCGATGCCCCATCGAGCCAGCCATCCAGAAACCCGGCATTGAAGGCGTCTCCGGCGCCCGTCGTGTCCACCACGCGAACCTTCGGCGCGGCGACGGCGTGGCTTGCGCCTCCCATGCTGACCATTCCGCCTGCCGCGCCAAGCTTCAGCGCCACCGCCGGAAAGCGCTCGGCAAGCGCCTGAAGGGCCGAGCGCGGCTCGGCACGCCCGGTCAGCGCATGCGCCTCCTCCCAGTTGGGGAGGAACAGGTCGATGCCGGCGCAGCGATCGAGAAATTCCGGGTCGCGTATCAGAGTCTCGTCCCAGCTCGGATCGAGCGAGACCGTAAGGCCGCGCGCCTTCGCCAGGCGCACCAGATCCGGCATCTCGGCGAGCGTTGCATATTCGGCGATGTGCAGGTGGCAGGCCGCGGGAAAGGCAAGGGCCTGCGCCAATGTCTCCGGGCAGGCGCGATCCACCCGCCGCGACAGGAAAGCACGCTCGTCACCTTCTACCATCACCACCGTGACCTGCGGCCCGGCGGAGGGGTGGCGGTCAAGAAATGCGAGCTCCACCCCGGCTGCCGCGATCTGCGGTTCGAGGGCACGCGACAGCGCGTCGGTTCCCAGCCGCGCCACCAGGGCGGCCCTGCGCCCCAACGCCACCGCATGCGCGGCGGTGATGAAGGCCCCACCGCCCGCCGCCAGCTCCAGATCCTGCGCAAACAGCTCGCGGCCAAGCTGCGGCATGCGCTCAAGGCCCGTGAAAATGAAGTCGCAGTAGATGCGGCCGAGGCAAAGGACCACGCCGCCTTCGGCTTTTCCGTTCTTCATAACCGGCCCAGCGCCCGTTCGCTGCCGGCATCGAAGAGATAGAGCGCCCCGCGGGCGGCAGACGCGGTGACGGTGCTGTCGACGGCGGGGACGAGACGGCCCGGCGCGGTGGCCACGACCTCGACGCCGCCGGCGGCAAGGTGGACCAGGGTTTCGGCCCCAAGCGGCTCCACGGCGGTGACAACGCCGGAAATTGACAGGCCGCCATCAGATTCGGCGCCGACGACCAGATCGTGCGGGCGCACGCCCACCAGGACACCGCCATCCCCGAAGGATGCGGCATTGGTCTCCGGCAGCCGCGCCCCGGCAACGGCAAGCACCCCTTCCTCCACCGCGCCCGGCATCAGGTTCATGGCCGGGCTGCCGATGAAGCGGGCGGTGAACACATCGACCGGGTTCTCGTAAAGCTCCACAGGGGTGCCGACCTGGAGAATGCGCCCGTCGCGCATCACCACGATCCGGTCCGCCATGGTCATGGCTTCCACCTGGTCGTGCGTGACATAGACAACGGTCGTGCCGAGGCGCTGGTGAAGCCGCTTGATCTCGATCCGCATGGCGGAGCGAAGCTGCGCGTCGAGATTGGACAGCGGCTCGTCGAACAGGAAGGCCACGGGATTGCGCACCATCGCGCGGCCGATGGCAACGCGCTGGCGCTGGCCGCCGGACAGGGCCGCCGGGCGCCGGTCGAGCAGATCCTCAAGCCCCAGGATGCGCGCCGCCTCCTCGATGCGCTTCTGCTTTTCCTGCCGCGACAACCGTGCGGTGTAGAGGCCGAAGCCGATGTTCTGGGCCACGGTCATGTGCGGGTAGATCGCATAGTTCTGGAAGACCATGGCGATGTTGCGCTGCTTCGGCTCGCGCTGGTTGACCACCTCGCCACCGATTCTCAGCGTTCCATCGGAAATGTCCTCAAGCCCGGCGATCATGCGCAGCGTGGTGGACTTGCCGCAGCCGGAAGGGCCGACAAACACCACGAATTCGCCGTCGTCGATGGCAAGATCGATGGCCTGGACGGCGGTCAGCCGCCCATATCGCTTCGTAAGTCCCTGAAGTTCGATGCGGGCCATCAGCTTCGCTCCCGTCCGGTCTTTTTCATGAGCGCGGCAAATCTCTCCTGTCGTTGTCTTCCTGCCTCGGCCAGCCGCGCGGCATCGGCGCTGGCTGCTGCGGCAAAGGCGGCTGCCTTTTCCCGGTAGCCGGCGAGCGCGGCCGCCATGGGCTCCGGTGCGGGTCCGCCATAGCGGCCGCGCACCGCCACGAAATGCGCCGGCGAAACGAGCCTCGCAAAGGTGGCCTGGTCCACCATCGTCTGGCGGCCGGTCGAGCGGGCGAAAGCCTCCAGAAACGCCGGATAGCCGTCGGTGGAAAGATCGCCGTCCACGCCCACCACCGCGCGCGCGACGGCGGCGGCGATCTCGTGCCCCTCGCGGAAGGACAGTCCTTCGAGACGCACCAGGCTGTCGGCAAGCTCCGTGACGGTGATGCAGGAGCGGCGGATGTTGGCGGCCACGCGCCGCGGGTCGATCCTGACCTGCTCCACGAGGGCGGAGAGGAGATCGAGCACGCGCCATGCGCAGTCGAACGCCTGATACCCCATGGCCTGGGTTTCGCCTTCGCTGTCGTTCATGTCCGTAAAGGGGGTGTTGTGCACGATCTCCAGGAGGCCCCGGGCCCGCGCCAAGGTCTGGCTTGCCAGATGCCGGAGATGCTCGATGGGCACCGGATTGCGCTTTTGCGGCATGATGGAGGAAATCTGCACCAGCGCGTTGGGCACGTAGAGCTGGCCGACCTCGAAGCTCGACCAGAACTGGAGGTCCTGAATGGGGCGGCCGAGATGCAGGAACATCAGCTCGATCGCGCCATAGGTGGCCGTGACATAGTCGACGGCGGCAATGCATCCATAGGAATTCTGCAGGGGGGCGGAGAAGCCGAGCAGCTCCGCCACGCGCGCGCGGTCGATGGGAAAACCGGAGGTGGTGATGGCGGCTGCCCCCATGGGGCACAGATCAACGATCTCGCGGGCCTCGCGCAGACGCGCGATGTCGCGGATCAACACCTCGATCACCGCCGCAAGGTAGTGGCCGAAGGTCGTGGGTTGCGCCGGCTGGCCGTGGGTGTAGGCGACGATCAGCGTTTCCTTCTCGCGCTCCGCCGCCATGATCAGCGTCTCCAGCAGCCTCTGCGCTCGCGCCAGCAACAGGTCGATGCGCTCCCTGAGGGCGATCTTGAAAAGGGTGTGATCGATGTCGTTGCGCGAACGCGCGGTGTGAAGCCGCCCGGCGAGATCCGGTCCCAGCCGGCGCTTCAGCTCCTTCTCGACGAGAAAGAAGAAATCTTCCACCTCGCCCGTATAGGCGAGGGAGGAGACATCGATCTCCCGGTCGATCGCCTCCAGCGCCCCGGCGATTGCGGCCGCCTGTGCGGTCCCCACAATTCCCGTCTCCGCCAGCATGACGAGATGGGCGCGGTCGATGGCGCGAAAGCCTTCGAGGTGATGGACCTTTGCCCCCTCGAAGAGGGGCTTGAGAACCGTTTCCTTGTAGACGGGGTCCGGGAAGACACTCCTGTCCGTCCGGCGCGGATCCTTGGTCATGGTCAGCCCTTCAGTCCCGCCAGCATGACGCCACGCACGATGTAGCGCTGCAAGGCCAGGAAAACGATGAGGGTGGGAATGGTGGCCAGCGCTGCGCCGGTCATGATCATCTCCCATTGGATCGATTGTTCGACGGCAAAGCTCGAAAGCCCCACCGGCAAGGTGTAGAGTTCCCGGCTCGTCGTCACGATCAGGGGCCAGAAGAAGGCGGTCCAGTTTCCGAGAAAGGTAAAGATGGCAAGTGCCGAGATGGCGGGCGTCACCATGGGCATGGCGATCTTCCACCAGATCGTGAACTCGTTGAGCCCGTCCACGCGCGCCGCCTCCAGGAAGTCGTCGGGCACCGTCTCGAAGAACTGCTTCATCAGAAACGTGCCGAAGGCGGTCATCATGCCGGGAAACATGATGCCCCAATAGGTATCCAGCCATCCGAGCTGGCTGGACATCAGATACCACGGGATGACCAGCATCTCGGTGGGGATCATGAGCGTCGAGAGGATGGCCAGGAAGACCAGATAGCGGCCGCGGAACTCGAACTTTGCCAGCGTGTAGCCGACAAGACTGTCGAAGAAGACGTTGGAAAGCGTGACGGCCGTGGCAACCAGGGTGGAGTTCAGGAACCAGCGCACAAAACGGCCATCGGCGAGCACGCGGATATAGTTGTCGAGCGTCGGATCGGCCGGAATGAGACGCAGGTCATAGACCTGGCCGGCGGATTTGAGCGAGGTCGAGAACATGTAGATGAGCGGCGTCACCATCACGATGCCGCCGATCATCAGAAGCGTCCAGGCGACGATGCGGCCGGGACGGATGTCGCGCCGGTTGGCGGCAAGCTCGCTCGTGGAGGCGGCGATGCTCGTCATGTGCGGTTCCTCAGGAGCCAGAGCTGAATGAGCGAGACGATCAGAAGGATGGTGAAAAGAACCACCGTCTGCGCCGCCGCATAGCCCATGTCGTAGGAGGAAAACGCCGTCTGGTAGATCATCAGCACCAGTGGCTTGGTGGAATTGAGCGGCCCTCCGGGGTCGTTGGTCGTCATGTTGTAGACCTGATCGAAAATGCGCAGGAAGCCGATCGAGGAGAAGACGACGAGGAAGACGGTGGTGGGCTTCAGCAGGGGCAGTGTGATCTTGCGCAGGATCGCCCATTCCCCGAGACCGTCGATGCGCGCGGCCTCGTAATAGGTCAGCGGAATGGCGCGCAGGCCCGCCATGAAAATGATGATCTGAAAGCCGAGCCCCGCCCAGATGGCCGTGACCATGATGGCGGGCAGGGCCTGATCGACGGAACGCAGGAAGGGCTGCTGCGCAATGCCGACTGCGGAAAGAAGGCCGTTGATCACGCCGATGGGCACCGGCTGATAGAACCAGCGCCACACCCAGGCCATGGCGGCGGCGGTGGTCAGAAAAGGCAGGAAGTAGAGCGCCCGGATCAAGCCGTGCATGAAACGCACGCGGTCGAGATAGAAGGCGATCACGAATGCCAGAACAAGGCTGATCGGCGTGCCCAGAATGAGATAGGCGAAGGTGTTGCGGAACACCTGCCAGAAAACCGGATCGGCAAACAGCCGGCGGTAGTTCTCAAGGCCGATGAAGGCGGCCGGCCGCAGGAGGTCCCAGTCCGTCAGCGAGAGCCAGAACGCCTGAAAGGTGGGATAGAAACGGATGCCGGCATAAAAGACGATCGGCACGGCCAGAAACGCCCATGCCCAGACCACGCGCTTGGTGCGGATGGAAAGGCGGTCCCAGAGTCCGGCGATGCCCGCCGGACCCGAAGGTGTTGCGACCGATGCCATGATCTGCCTCCGTGGCTCTACTTGCCGTAGAACCTGTCGAGGATGGCCTGTTCCTCGCGGGCCGCCTGGGCGAGAGACTCGGCCGGATCCTGCCCTTCGAGAAGAATGCGGTTCTCCATGTCGATGACCACCTGGCGCTGGGCAGCCTCGTCCACGAAGCGCGTCGTATGCGCATATTCCAGACCCTTGAGGAACGGTCCGTAGATGGGATTGGCGAGATTGTCCTCGGTCAGCGCCACCTCCTTGCGCGCCGGCAGCTCTCCCACCACGTCAAGCCAGATCTGCATGGCCTCGGGCGATGAGATATAGGCCAGGAACTTCTGCGCCGCCTCGAGCTCCTCGCCTTCCGCAGTCGCGCCGATGGCGTTGGCAAAGTAGCTGGAATAGTTGGAGCGCACACCATCCGCATTGGCCGGCAGCTCCGCCACGCCCCACTCGAAGGGATTGCTCGAAAAGGCGCCAAGGCGGAAGGTGCCGTCGATGGTCATGGCCGCAAGGCCGGCGCGGAAGGCCGCCTGGCCCTCGTCCATGAAGCCCGCCTGGCCCACCTTGTGCTCCGTCTGCAAGCCGCTGTGGAAGCTGATCGCAGCAAGCCCCGCCGCATCATTGTAAGCCACCTGCCTGCCATCTTCGGAATAGGGCTTTCCGCCGAACTGCCGGATGAGAACCTCACGCCACCAATGATGGTCCTGCCCGCCCATCTCCACGGTGATCCCTTCCGAGGTGATGTTGCCGCTGGCATCATACTTGGTCGTCGCCTTGGCTGCTTCGACGAGCTCGTCCAAGGTCTGCGGCGGGCTGTCGGGATCGAGGCCGGCTTCCTGGAAAAGCTGCTTGTTGTAGAACAGCGCCAGCGAGCGCACGGCCGTGGGCAGGCCGTAATAGTGGCCGTCGCGCTTCATCGCGGAGACGATGGGGAAGAAATCCCGCTCGATCTCCTCGGGGGGGAAGACCGACGGATCGAGCGGCTGGATCAGCCCGCCGGCAACGAAATTGTCGAGCCAGCCATAAAAGAGCTGGACGACATCCGGACCCTGTCCTGCCACCTTCGCCGCGACAACCCGCGTCTGATAGTCGGCATAGGGAAAGGTGACGTGCTTGACGGTAATGTCCGGGTTCGCCACCTCGAATTTCTCGATGAGCTGGTCCATCGCCTTTACGCGGGTGTCGAACACATATTGCCAGTATTCGATCTCCACCGCCTGGGCCTGGCCGAGGGCCAGGATGCTGATGCCGACGGCGAGGCCGGCGCACTTGATCTTGGTCAACATCTACTCCTCCTTCTGTTCGCAACAGGCCCCATTTCCGGTTGCGAGCGACGATCTTGCCGGGGATGACGGGTCCGCCACGCCGGAAGCCAAGGTCAGCGCAGCCCGGCTCGGTTGTCAATAAAATAATTTACTTGAGTTATTTTTCTGTCGACATACGCTGCCGCCACGGGCAGAGTCTTCCTGCCCGCGGCAGGGTTCTCAGCGAGCGTGGGATGATCGGTCAGGACAAACGGGCAGGGCGCCGGCGCGTGGCCATCGGCAGCAACCCGGAGCGCAACCGGGCGCACAACCGCCGTGTCGTGCTTGAGGTGATCCGCCTGCACGGCCATCTCGGACGGACCGCCATCGCCCGCCATGCCCGCCTGACGCCGCAGGCGGTTGCCAATATTGTCGACGAGCTGCTTGCCGAGGGCCTGCTCATCGAAGTGGGCCGGCTGCGCAGCGGGCGCGGCCAGCCGCCGATCCAGTTTGCCGTCAATCCCGACGGGCCGCTGACGGCCGGCGTGGAGGTTGCCGCCGACCATATGGTGACGGTGCTGGTAGACCTTGCCGGCGGTCTGCGCGGCCAGGCGATCAGCCCGCTGGAGCGCGCCGATCCCGGGCACATTCCAGACCGCATCGACAAGGAGATCCGGGCGCTGCGCGCCTCGCTCGGCGCCGAGGCGTCGCGCCTGCTCGGCATAGGCGTGGTGATGCCCGGTCCCTTCGAGATCGAAGGCATGAGCTCCGTCGGGCCTGCAACGCTGCCCGGCTGGACAGGCGTCGATCCGATGCCGCTCATCGCCCGCGCCACCGGCCAGCCCGTCTCCCTCGACAACGATGCGACGGCAGCCGCGGTGGGCGAACGGCTCTATGGCGCAGGGCGCCAGATCATGAGCTTCTGCTATCTCTATTTCGGTGTCGGACTGGGCCTTGGCGTCATCCAGGAGGGCCGGCCGCTGCGTGGCGCCTTCGGCAATGCCGGCGAGATCGGCCACATCAATCTCGCCCCGCGCAACCGCCGGGGAGCCTACGGCCCCGAGGGCGCGCTGGAGCGGTTCGCCTCCGTCTTCGCGCTGCGTGAGCGGCTGGCCGCCGCCGGCCGCCAGGCAGCGACCATCGAGGCGCTCGCCGCGCTTCATGCAGCAGGCGACGCGGTGATGCGGGACTGGATCGCAGAAGCAGCCGACTATCTGGCACCCACCGTCGCCATGCTGGAAAACGTTTTCGATCCCGAGACCATCATCTTCGGCGGCGGGCTGCCCGATGCGGTGCTCGACGCGGTGATCGAGGCACTGGAGCCGCTGCCGGTTTCCGTCGCCACCCGGCGCAGCCGCGCCCTGCCGCGCGTCATCCGCGGCCAGACCGGCCAGCTCACCGCTGCCCTGGGTGCTGCAGCGCTGCCGCTGCTCGAAACGGTTTCGCCCCATCTCAGCCTCGCACCGGCACCGCAACAGCCGCCGGTCGAAGAAGCGCAGACACCCAACGAAGGAGAGGCAGGCCATGCTGAGCCATCGTGAACGCCTGCATCGCCGCAGGGCGCGGCCGGCACTTGTCGAACTGCACCGGGCGCTGAGCCGCCTGAAATCGACGCTCACCGTCATGAACACGGGCGCCCATCCCGACGATGAGCACAGCGGCATGCTGGCGGTCTTGCGCCTTGCTTATGGCATGCGCGTCGTCATCGCCTGTTCGACCCGCGGCGAGGGCGGCCAGAATGCGCTCGGGCCGGAGCGCGGCGGAGCGCTGGGCGTGGTGCGGACGCGCGAGATGGAAGAGGCCGCCCGCACGCTTGACGCCGACGTGGTGTGGCTCGGCCATGGGCCGGATGACCCGGTGCATGATTTCGGCTTCTCCAAGGATGGCCGCGACACCCTGGCCCGCTGGGGGCGCGAGCGCATCGTCGAGCGGCTTGTGCGCGCCTACCGCGCCGAGCGGCCCGACATCGTCATCCCCGCCTTCCTCGACGTGCCCGGCCAGCACGGCCACCACCGCGCCATGACGCAGGCGGCCGAAGAGGCGGTGCGGCTTGCCGCCGACCCGCATGCCTTTCCCCAGCACCTGAAGGAAGGACTCACCCCCTGGGAGGTTGCCAAGTTCTATCTGCCGGCGTGGTCCGGCGGCGGCGGCACCTATGACGACGAACTGCCGCCGCCCGATGTCACGGTGCGGGTGCGCGCGCCTGGCCGCGATCCGGCCACCGGCGCAGCCCACGCCGAGATCGGCGAGTGGTCTCGCAGCTTTCATGCCACCCAGGGCATGGGTGTCTGGCGTCCCGAGCCGCAGACGGACTGGCCCCTGCATCTGAAGCTCGCAGGGCAGGGGACGGAAAGCGACATTTCAGAGGGCCTGCCGGCCAGGCTCGCCGACCTTGCCCGCGGCCTCGGCCATGCCACGGCCGAACAACTCGAAGCCGCACAAGCGCACGTGGATCGCGCCCTCGACGCCTTTCCGCATCGTGAGCGCATCATCGAAGCCCTCGCCGCGGCAGCGCGCCATATCGAAATCGCACAAGCCCGCCTGTCACGCGAGGAGCAGCAGCGTTTCGGCCATCGACTGGCGCGCAAGCGCGTCGAGATCGACGCAGCACTGGGGGTGGCTGCCGGCATCGTGGCGACGGTCTGGGCCGAGCCGGCCGCCCTTGCCCCGGGCAGCCGGGGCAAGCTTCATGTGCATCTGGGGCCACGCGATGCCGCCTCACCCGTCGAGATCGACCTGCTCCTGCCGGAAGGCATTTCCGGCGGAACGGCCATCCACGACGCTTCGGTCACCACCTTCCCGATCGCGGTTGCGCGCGCCGCGCCCATCGGCAATGCCTATCCGCCCTCCTTTTCCAGCCTTCTGGGGCGGCCGGGCCTGCGTGTGGCGCTCCGGACCGAGATCGGTGGCCGCACGGTGACCCTTTTTGCCGAACCGGAAGAGCCGGTTGAGATCGTGCCGGCCCATTCCGTCACTCTTGCGCCCGATGCCCTCATCGTCTCCACCCGCGCCCGGCCCGGCTCCCGTTCCGTCCGTGCGCGCGTCGATGGCCCCGCCGCCTCGCTTGCGCTCGAAAGCACGAACGGCGCTGCTGCACGGCGCGAGGGCGAAGGTTTCCGTGTGGACATCGCGCCCGACATCGCGCCGGGCCGATACAGCCTCGACGCAACGGTGGATGGCGCGCCGGCCTATCGGCAGACGCCGATCACCTACCCGCATATCGGGCGGGCGCGGTTCGTCTCCCGTCAGAACCTGGACATGCTGGTGGTCGACCTGCTTCTGCCCCAGAATGCGCGGGTGGGGTATGTCGGTGGCGGGGCGGACCGCGTCGGCCTGTGGCTGCGGCGCATGGGCCTCGACGTCACGGAGCTCGATGAGACCGACCTGCGGGGCGATCTGAAGCGCTTTACCACCATCGTCGTGGGCATCCTTGCCTTCGGCCTGCGGGCTGACCTTGCGGAGGCCGTGGGCCGCCTCAACCGCTGGGTCGAGGAGGGGGGGCATCTTCTGACCCTTTACCACCGGCCCGGCGACGGCTGGCTGCCGGAGAGGACACCGCCGCGGCGGTTGGTCATCGGTTCTCCCTCCCTGCGCTGGCGCGTGACGAACCCGGCAGCACCGGTCGAGTTTCTCAGGCCCCGCCATCCGCTTCTGAGCCGGCCGAACGCCATCACGGCGCAGGATTTCACCGGCTGGGACAAGGAGCGCGGTCTTTATTTCGCCAGCCAGTGGGACGGGGCCTACGAGCCCTTGCTTGCCATGAGCGATGCCGGCGAGGCGCCCCTTGAAGGCGCTCTCCTGTCTGCCTCGATCGGCCGTGGACGGCACACCCACACAAGCCTCGTGCTGCACCATCAGCTCGACCGGCTGGTGCCGGGGGCCTTCCGCCTCATGGCCAATCTCGTCCAGCCGGCCTGAGGCAATGCAGCCATCGCCGGAGCGGCGGGCAGAGCGGATCGGTGTGATCTGGCTGCTTGCGGACATGACGCTGATCTCCGCCATGGCCGCCCTCGTCAAGATGGAGGGCGCGCAATACCCGGCGATCCAGCTCGTTTTCCTGCGTTCGGTGGTGGGTGTGGTGATCATCCTGCCGCTCGTCTGGCGCCATCGGCGCGAGATCCGGCACACGCGCCACACCGGCCGGCACATCTTCCGCATCACCTGCAACGCCCTGGCGCTGACGGGCAACTTCGCGGCCCTGGCCGCCTTGCCGCTGGCCCTTGTCAGCGCCATCGGCTTCACCCGCCCTCTTGTCGTGATGCTGCTTGCCGTGCTGCTTCTGGGGGAGCGCATCTCCACCATCCGCTGGCTCGGTGCCGCGCTGGGTCTTGCCGGCGTGTTGGTCATGGTGGCGCCGGGTCACGTGCCGCTCGATCCCGGCCTTGCCGCGGCATTCGCCTCGGTGCTGTTCGGCTCGCTTGCCGTGGTTCAGACGCGTGCTCTCAAGGATGAGAACACCACGGTTCTGATGGTCTTCTATACCGTGGGGCTCAGCCTTATTTCCGCTGTTCCAGCCGCCATGACGTGGCAGCCGGTCCAGCCGGCGGACTGGGCGCCGCTGCTTGCCATCGGGATCCTGGCCCAGCTTGGCCAATATTGTTTCCTGCGCGCCTATCAGACGGCGCAGGCCAACGTGCTTGCGCCCTTCGGCTACCTTTCCATCATCTTCGCCACGGCGACCGGCTATCTCCTTTTTGGCGAGGTGCCGCGCCTCACCACCATGGCCGGGGTTCTCGTCATCCTGCTTTCCCTCCACATCACTCGCCTTCTGGACAACCGTCGCGGATAGCAAAGCGGCAGGATCGTCGCCGATTCAAAGCCGGCAAAATATATATGCGGACCAGGTGATCGCGCAACATTCGCCAGCGCAAGATTCGCGAAGAAGTGTGCCGGTTGAAATAAGAATATCAGCCTCTATCCTCGGCGGTTACATCGTCAAAGCGACACCCAGCAACTGGAAGCGAGGCCGGCGGATGCCATTTTTTCTTCGTCATGTTGTTCTTGCGCTGCTCGTCCTGCCCCTTCTGGCGGGAGCGGCCGGTGCACAGGCCGAGGGCCCGGACCCGCAGGCGGCGGCGGACGGCGCCTCGCAGCCGGGCTATGCCGCCATGGCCGACATTCTGGAAGACGAGGCGGCGCGCAACGCGCTGATCGCGCAGCTGCGTCGCCTTGCCGCCGGACAGGGCGCCGAGGCCGCATCGCCGGCCGAACAGGTGCCGCTGGCGCGCCGGATCGCCAGCGCCACGAACGGCCTCATCGAGGAGATCGCCGCGGAGGCCGCGGAAGCCTATCGGCGCATCCTCAGCCTCCAGATGGATTCGGTCTCCTCGCAAGGGGTGGCCGGTCTCGCGCAGGCGACCTTCGATCTTGGCGTGCTGGTTGCCGTCGTGGCCGTCGTCATGTGGCTGTCGCGCCTGGCGGCAGGCGGCCTCTACCGCCGTATCGCCGGCTGGGCCGCGCGTGCGCACGGTTCGGCCCACTGGATGCGGCGCGGCCTGGCCACCCTCGGCGCTGCCCTGATCGATCTCGCCGCCATCGCCATCGGCTGGTTGGCCGGCCATGGCGTCGCCCTGCTTGCGCTTGGCGAGCAGGCGGGGCGCATGGATGCAAGCCAGTCGTTCTTTCTCAACGCCTTTCTGGTGGTCGAGACCGCAAAGGTGGCGATCCGCCTCTTCTTCTCCACGCGGCATGAGGACCTGCGCCTCTTGCCGGTCACAGCGGAGGATGCGGCCTACTGGGAAAGCCGGGCCTCGCGTCTTGCGAGCCTGCTGGGCTACGGGATTCTGGTTGTCGAGCCGATCGTCGAACTCAATCTCGGAACGGCGCTCGGGTTCGTCACAGGGGCCGTCGTCTACGGGCTGGCGCTTGCCCTGATCATCGTCGTGGTGCGCCAGAACCGGGAGCCGGTGAGGCAGGGGCTTCGCGCCATGGCCGAGCGCAGCCGCACCCGTCTTGCGAATGTGCTTCTGGGAACCCTGTCCCACATCTGGCACATCGTTGCGATCGCCTATGCGGCGGTGCTTGCACTGCTTCTGCTCCTGCGCCCGGAATCGGCCCTCTCCTTCATCATCGGCGCGACGCTTCAGACCATCCTGGCAGTGGCGGCGGGCGTGCTCCTTTCGATCCTGATCGACAGGGCGATGGCCCTCGGCATCCGGCTGAAACCGCAGACGCGCGTGCGGTTTCCCATGCTGGAAGAACGGTTGAACGCCTTCGTGCCCGCCGCATTGCGGGGCGTGCGCGTCTTCATCGCTCTCCTCGTCGCCGCCGTGGTGCTGGACGCCTGGCGGATCGTCGACTTCTTCGCCTGGATCCGTTCGGAATCGGGCCTCAACGTCATCGGCACCATCGTCACCATTGCCTTTGTGCTGGCCGCCGCCTTCGCAATCTGGCTGTTTGTCTCCTCCTGGATCGAGCATCGCCTCAACCAGCAGGCCGAGGCCGACAGCATGCTGGCCGCTTCCAGGGCGCGCCAGCGCACGCTGCTGACGATCTTCCGCAACGCCTTCACCATCGCGCTCGTCGTCATGGCGCTGATGGTCACCCTGTCCGAACTGGGCCTCGATATCGGGCCGTTGCTGGCAGGCGCGGGCGTGTTGGGCCTGGCCATCGGCTTCGGGGCGCAGAAGCTGGTGCAGGACGTGATCACCGGCGTGTTCATCCAGCTCGAAAACGCCATCTATACCGGCGACGTCGTCACCGCCTCCGGCATTACCGGCGTGGTGGAGAAGCTGACCATCCGCTCCGTGGGCATTCGCGATCTTTCGGGCACCTATCACATCATCCCGTTCTCCTCCGTCGATACGGTCTCGAACTTCATGCGCGGCTTTTCCTACCATGTCGGGGAGTACGGGGTGGCCTATCGGGAGAATGTGGATGAGGTGATCGAGGTGATGAGGCAGGCTTTCGAGGAACTGCGCGAAAACCCCGAACACGCCGCCAGCATCATCGACGATCTGGAGGTGCACGGCGTGACCGCCTTTGCCGATTCTAGCGTCAATGTGCGCATACGCATCAAGACGCTGCCCGGCCAGCAATGGGCCGTCGGACGCGCCTACAACGCCATCATCAAGAAGCGCTTCGACGCGGCGGGCATCGAGATCCCCTTCCCGCACGTCACGCTCTATTTCGGCGAGGACAAGAAGGGCTCCGCGCCGCCTGCGCCGATCAGGATCGTCGAGCCCCAGAGCGTCGATGGCGGGGACATGCAGTCGAAGGCAGAGCCGAGGAAACCGCAGCGCAGGAAGACGGCAAGGCGAAAGCCGCCGCAGCCCGCCGAAGGCGGGCAACCGGACCTGCCCTCCGAGGAGGAGCTTTAGCCCGGTTCACCGTTTCAATGAAACGCCGATCCGGTCCATCTCTTTGTTTTTGCCGCATTTGTGCGACGCCAGATGATTCCATCCGGCTGCAAGATGCCGTAGCCGGCGTATTCTGGATGCACGTTGCCCGGCCGGATCAACCGCTTCGCTGCTGCCTCTTCGGGGTGACTCCCGGCTGTCTCGCGAAGCTTTCGGAGCGTGTCGTGGCGAGGCGCGCCGCCAATCGCCCCATGGTGACAAAGCCTGGAAGAATCTTAAGGACTTTCATGTTCAGCCACGCCATCTCATCGACCGGAGGCGGTCCGGCCGTTCAAGCCGATTGAAGGCTGCCGCCCCCATGAGCGGTCAGCTTCATGGAGAAGGCGCAGCGGACCTCGGCTTATGGGTACCAAGCGCTCCTCCCGCTATTGCGGCGCCGGCCCCGTGGAATCTCCAAGAATGAGGGGGACCGGCCATAGCTCTCCGATCGAGCCGGGGTCGCGGCCTTCCAGCATTTCGAGCAGGAGCTCGCCGATCCGGGAACCGGCGGCACGCAGCGAGGACTGCGTGGTCGTCAGGCTCGGGATCATGGTCTGCGGGTTGAGATAGGGAAACACATCGTCATGGGCGACCATCGAGACGTCGCGGCCCAGAGTGAGGCCGCGGGAGCGGATGGCCCGGGAGATCCCCATCGCCATCGTCACCGCGCTGGTGAGAATGGCGGTCGGGGGCGCCTTCAGGGAAAGCCAGCCATCGGCGATGGCATAGCCGGTCATGTCGGTGAGGTCGCTGTTGCTGATCAGGGCGGGATCGGGCGCAATGCCATATTCGGCAAGCGCGTCGCGGTATCCCTTTTCGCGATGATGGGTGTAGGTGTAGCCCGCCGGTCCGTTGGCGAGTGCGATGCGCTCGTGCCCGAGCTGCAGAAGATGGCGCGTGGCGCGCCGGAAGGCGCCCTCATTGTCCACGTCCAGCCAGGCATGAGGGACGTTGGAGCGCGTGCGGCCATGCAGGATGAACGGCATGCCGCGTCTGGTCAGAAGCGGAATCCGTTCATCGGCCAGGGTCGGCATGCTCAGAACCAGCGCATCCACCTGTCTGCTCGATATGATGCGCTCATAGGCGCGCATCTCGTCCTGCAGTTCGACCGGAATGAGCACGATGTCGAACTCCTTGCGGATGAGATGCGTGCCAAGACCTGCGATGAATTCCAGGAAATGGGGGTTCATGAGCCGGTCGCTGTTGGCGGGGAGGATAAGGCCGATCGCGCCCGCCCGCCCCGTCGCCAGACGCTGTGCGCTGGCATTCGGCCTGTAGCCGAGCTTTACGGCCGCCTCCTCGACGCGCCGGCGCGTCGCCTCGGCCACGTCGGAATGCCCGTTCAAGGCCCTGCTGACCGTGGTCTGTGACAATCCCAGCATCTCTGCCAGGGTCTTCATGTTCATCGCGTTTCCCCGCCGCTGCCGATGAAAGCCGATCCGAAGCGCTTTCGATTTTCTGTTGTCCGGGGAGAGCGAAAAGACCGCTTCCCCAAGGCCTCAGGCACCATTTTACACCAAGCGGGTGGACGGACAATGCCGCCACTTCCATCAAAAAAAGAAACGACCGCAATTATTTAGGATGAATGTCGGTAACATCAAGCTGCCCGGCCACTCAAGGCACGGCATCGGCGGGATTGACAAGGGATGGGAGTGGTTCTAGCTTCCACATCCGAAGCGCTTCGGATACCTGCGAATTCGCTTCAGGGAGCAGCGGGGTTTTGCGCTCCGCGGACGGTCAGGAAGGCGCCGGCAAGGGAGGAGCCCGGCGGGCGCCAAATGCGGGAGGACGAGAATGCACGGAAAATTCTTGACGGCGGGCGTGGCCGCTTGCGCTCTGCTGGCGGTGGCCGGGGCGCGCGCGGCCGAGGTGAACTACGCCGCCGGCATCACCGGCAACGCGGTGCAGGTCTTCGAGGAGCTTGTCGCCCCGTGGGAGGAAGCAACCGGGCATGATGCCAGGCTGGTGCCGATGCCGGCGTCGACCACCGACCAGTTCGGCCAGTATCGCCTGTGGCTTGCGGCACAGAACAAGGACATCGACCTCTACCAGACCGACGTGATCTGGGCCCCGCAGCTGGCGGAGCACTTCGTCGATCTCAAGGAGGCCGCAGGCGATCTGGTGGAGAAGCACTTCCCGTCCATCATCGAGTCCCAGACCGTGGATGGAAGGCTGGTGGCGCTGCCGCTCTTCACGGATGCTCCGGCGCTCTACTACCGCAAGGACCTTCTTGAAAAGCATGGTGCGGCGGTGCCGACCACCTGGGAGGAGCTCACCGAAACGGCCCGCAAAATCCAGGACGCCGAGCGCGCCGAAGGCAATGGCGACATCTGGGGCTTCGTGTGGCAGGGCAATGCCTATGAGGGCCTGACCTGCAACGCGCTCGAATGGATCAAGTCCTTCGGCGGCGGCCAGATCGTGGAGCCCGACGGCACCATCTCCGTCAACAACGAGGCGGCCATTGCGGCCCTCGATCTCGCGGCCAGCTGGCCCGGCACCATCTCGCCGCAGGGCGTCCTGGCCTACAAGGAGGAGGAAGCCCGGGGTGTCTGGCAGACCGGCAATGCCGTCTTCATGCGCAACTGGCCCTACGCCTACGGGCTTGGAAACGGCGACGACAGCGCCGTGAAGGGCAAGTTCGACGTCACCGTGCTGCCGAGGGGCGGCGACAGCGATACCTCCGCTGCCACGCTCGGCGGCTGGAACGTCGCCGTTTCCAGATATTCCGATGAGCAGGAGGCCGCGATCTCGCTTGCCGTCTATCTGGCAAGCCCCGAGGCACAGAAGCGGCGGGCCCTGATCGCCTCCAATCTTCCGACCATCATCGACCTTTACGACGACCCCGAAATCGCGAAGGAGCAGCCCATCATCCCGCGCTGGAAGGATGTGTTCCTGCAGGCGGTGCCGCGCCCCTCTGCGCCGACGAAGACGGCCTACAACGAGGTCTCCTCGCTGTTCTGGAGCGCGGTTCACGACACGCTGTCCGGCAACGGTACGGCCGCCGAGAATCTCGAGATTCTGGAGGCGGATCTGGAAGCGCTGAAGGGCGACGGCTGGTAGTCCCGATCCTGGTCAGGCCCGGGCGCCCGGCAGGCGCCCCGGCCCGTCCGCCGCCGCTTGAAGGCCGCCCCGGCCACAGTCTTCGGGAGGAAACGCGATGGCCACCGTCGCCGCACCCGCGCAGCCGATATCCCCCAAGGGCCGCTCCGAGCTCAAGGCACAGCGTGTCCGGGCCGCCATGTGGTTCCTGCTGCCGATGGTCACGGCCCTGTTCCTGGTTGCTGCCTGGCCGCTTCTGCGGACCATCTATTTCAGCTTTACCGATACCACGCTCAACGATCTGGGCGGCGGCGAATGGATCGGGCTGCAGAACTATCTGAGCTGGCGCACTCTCTCCTCCGGGCGGACGATCTTCCGCGGCGTCCTGGCCGATCCGAACTGGTGGAACGCGGTGTGGAATACGGTCTACTTCGCGGTCGTCTCCGTCAGTCTCGAAACGGTCTTCGGCGTCATCGTTGCGCTCGTGCTGAATGCCGAGTTCAGGGGGCGCGGGCTTGTCCGCGCCGCCGTTCTCATCCCCTGGGCGATCCCCACCATCGTCTCGGCGAAAATGTGGGGCTGGATGCTGAACGACCAGTTCGGCATCATCAACGACCTGCTCCTGAAGCTGGGGCTGATCTCCGAAAAGATCGCCTGGACGGCCAGCCCGGACACCGCGATGCTGGCCATCATCATCGTGGATGTCTGGAAGACCACGCCCTTCGTGGCCCTCCTGGTGCTTGCCGCGCTTCAGATGGTGCCGCGCGAAATCTACGAAGCGGCACGGCTCGACGGGGTCAATCCCGTCAAGGTCTTCTTCCGGGTGACGCTGCCGCTCATCCGGCCGGCGCTCCTGGTCGCCGTCATCTTCCGCACGCTCGACGCATTGAGAATGTTCGACCTGGTCTACGTGCTCACGCCCAACTCTTCGGCCACCAAGACCATGTCGGTCATCGCTCGGGAGAATCTCATCGATTTCAATAAGTTCGGATACGGTTCGGCGCAGTCTACCCTGCTGTTCCTGCTGATTGCCGGCTTCGTTCTTCTCTACATCCGGCTCGGCCGGCTGAACCTTGGCGGGAGGGGCCTATGAAGCTTGTCGGCGCCATCTCCTTCTATGCGCTGGTAGTGGTGATCGTCGTGGTAGCGGTGTTCCCCTTCTACTATGCCGTGCTCACCAGCTTCGAGACCGGCACGGCCATTTTCCAGGTGAACTACCTGCCGGTGTCCTTCGATCTGGGAAACTATGTGGCGGTTCTGACCAGTCGCAACTTTCCCATATCCATCCTCAACTCCGTCTTCATCGCCACCATGACGGTGCTGTTTTCGCTGTTCCTGGCGGTCACGGCCTCCTATGCGCTTGCGCGGGTGCCGTTTCGCGGGCGCAGCACCCTGCTGCTCGCCATTCTGGCCGTCTCGATGTTTCCGCAGATCGCCGTCCTTGCGGGGCTGTTCGAGCTCATACGCTTTCTGGGGCTGTTCAACACGCCATGGGCGATGATCGTCAGCTACACGATCTTCACGCTTCCCTTCACGGTCTGGGTGCTGACCACCTTCATGCGTGGCCTGCCGGTGGAGCTGGAGGAGGCGGCGATCGTCGACGGGGCCTCGCCCTGGATCATCATCACCCGGGTTTTCATGCCGCTTCTGTGGCCGGCCCTGGCGACCACCGGGCTGCTTGCCTTCATCGGCGCATGGAACGAGTTTCTCTTCGCGCTCACCTTCACGGCATCGGAGACGACGAGAACGGTGCCCGTCGCCATCGCTCTTCTTTCGGGCGCAAGCGAGTTCGAGATTCCGTGGGGCGCGATCATGGCGGCATCGGTGATCGTGACCGTGCCGCTCGTTCTGCTCGTGCTCGTCTTCCAGCGAAAGATCGTGTCGGGCCTTACGGCCGGCAGCGTCAAGGGATAGGGTCATGGCCAACATAGAGCTCAGGAGCGTTCGCAAGTCGTTCGGCGCGTTCGAGGTCATTAAGGGTGTGGACATGGACATCCGCTCCGGCGAGTTCATGGTGTTCGTGGGCCCCTCGGGCTGCGGCAAGTCCACCCTTCTGCGCCTGATCGCCGGGCTTGAAGACATCACCTCGGGCCAGTTGCTGTTCGACGGCGAACGCGTCAACGATTGCGCGCCTTCCAGGCGCGGCATCGCGATGGTCTTTCAGTCCTATGCGCTCTACCCGCATATGGATGTGTTCCAGAACATGGCCTTCGGCATGAAGCTTTCCGGGGCCGGCCGGGAAGACATCGAGAAGCGCGTGAAGAAGGCGGCCGCCATGCTGCAGATCGAAAAGCTGCTCGACCGTCTTCCGCGGCAATTGTCGGGTGGCCAGCGCCAGCGCGTCGCCATCGGCCGGGCGATCGTTCGCGATCCGCGGGTGTTCCTGTTCGATGAGCCGCTGTCGAATCTGGATGCGGCGCTGCGCGTCTCCACGCGCATCGAGATCGCCCGTCTGCACAAGGAGATCGGCAATGCGACGATGGTCTATGTGACGCACGATCAGGTCGAGGCGATGACCCTGGCCGACAGGATTTGCGTCCTGCGCGACGGGGTGGTCGAGCAGATCGGAACGCCGCTGGAGCTCTACAACCATCCGCAGTCGCTGTTCGTCGCCGGCTTCATCGGCTCGCCGAAGATGAACTTCCTGACCGGCAGGCATTCGCAGCCCTTCGGCTGCGCAACGGTCGGCGTGCGCGCGGAGCATATCGAGATCACCAGCGAAGGCGTGTGGAGCGGCCGTGTCATCCACTCCGAAAATCTCGGCTCCGACACCTATGTCTATCTCGACATCGAGGCGCAAGAGCCGGTGATCGTCAGGCAGCCGGGCACGGTGGCCTTCAAGCCGGGCGAAGCCCTCCGCTTCTCGCCCATGCCGCGGGAGTTTCACCGCTTCGATGCGAAAGGCAAACCCCTGCCGCGTCACTGAGAGGGCGCGGCCGTCCATCTCCAACCCACCCCCAGCGGGGTGATCCAGCCAGGGAAGGCACGATGATCAGAGCGCTCGTATGGGGCGAAAACGTCCATGAGCAGACCAATGAGACCGTCGCCCAGCTCTACCCCAAGGGCATGCATGAGGCGATTGCCGACGCGCTGCGGGCAGACGGAACCATCGCGGTGAGCATCGCAACGCTTCAGGAGCCCGAGCACGGGTTGACGAGCCGCGTGCTGGAAGAGACCGATGTGCTGCTGTGGTGGGGGCATGCCGCCCATGGTGCGGTGGCCGACGACATCGTTGCGCGCGTTGCCGGGCGCGTGTGGCAGGGAATGGGCCTCATCGCCCTCCACTCGGCGCATTTCTCCAAGATCTTCAAGACCCTGATGGGGACCCACTGCGCGCTCCACTGGCGTGAGGCGGGCGAACGCGAACGCCTTTGGGTGGTCAATCCGGGCCATCCGATCGCCGCCGGCCTGCCCGCCCATTTCACGCTCGAGAACGAGGAGATGTATGGCGAGCCCTTCGGCATTCCAGAGCCGATGGAGACGGTGTTCCTGTCGTGGTTCCAGGGGGGCGAGGTCTTCCGTTCGGGCGTGACCTACCAGCGCGGCAGGGGCAGGATCTTCTATTTCCGGCCCGGCCACGAAACCTATCCCACCTATTACGACGAGAATGTTCGCAAGGTGCTGCGAAACGCCGTTCGCTGGGCCTACAACCCGGCGCAGACCACACAGGACGTGACCGCAGCCCCCAACGTGCCTGTCGAGCAGGCATTGGAACCGATTTCGGAGCGTGGGCCGAAGCTGCACGCCCATGGCGACAGGGGATTCAGATGAACGCAAAGCCAATTCGCTTGATCATTGTCGGCACCGGCTCCATGGCGGCACAGCACGCCCGGCGGTTCGGCGCCATGGAAGGCGTGGAGGTCGTTGCCGGGGTCGATCTCGATCCCGAGCGCGTGCAGGCCTTTTGCCGCGAGCACGGGATCGGACGCTGGTTCACGGATCTCGGCGCTGCGCTCGAATGGGGCGCGTTCGATGCGGTGGCGAATGTGACGCCCGACAGCGCCCACCATGCCACGACGATGCCGGTTCTGGCGCACCGAAAGCACGTCTTCTGCGAGAAACCGCTGGCGACCAGCCATGCCGACGCCAGCGCGATGACGCAGGCAGCCCAGGAGGCGCAGGTCGTTGCGATGGTGAACCTGTCCTATCGCAGCGTGCCGGCGCTGCAGAAGGCGCGCCAACTGGTAACGGCCGGTGAGCTCGGCGAGGTCAGGCATGTCGAAGCGTCCTACCTTCAGAGCTGGCTGGCCAGCCGCTACTGGGGGGATTGGCGCACGGAAAGCCGGTGGCTGTGGCGCCTGTCCAGGCAGCACGGCTCCAACGGCGTTCTCGGCGATGTCGGCATCCACATCCTGGATTTCGCATCCTACGGAACGGCCTCGGAAATCGAGAAGGTGTCCTGCCGGCTCAAGGCCTTCCATAAGGCCGAGAACGACCGCATCGGCGAATATGTGCTCGATGCCAATGACAGCTTCGTCATGGCTGTCGAATTCGCCAATGGCGCGTTGGGTACGATCCATGCAACCCGCTGGGCAACCGGCTATGCCGACGATCTGCGGCTTCGCATCTTCGGTTCACGGGGCAGCCTGGAAGTCAGCTATGGCGGCCGGGGGGAAGATGGCCAGCGCATATCGCATCTCAGGGCCTGTCTGGGGCGCGATATCGAAACGCACAGCTGGCGGGACATTCCCCTCGACCCCGTCGAAAGCAATTACGAGCGCTTCATTCGCGCGATTCGACAGGGCGAGACCCTGGAACCATCTTTCGGCCATGCCGCCAATCTGCAACGAATCTTCGATCTTGCCCTCGAAACGGAGGCAACCTTGCCGAAGGATACGATGGCGGCAAGCGCCTGATGCGGCATGCCGAAGGCGGAGACGGTTCTTCGCCGCGAAGGCCCTGCCCATGACGGCAAGGGGGCATCGCTGCTCGGAGGCGTTCGCCTGCCGGACGTGCGATGCGCCCCGCGCCTGGACCGGTTCGTCGTTTCATTGAAACGCTGATCCGGTCCATTTGTCTGTCTTGCCGCATTTGTGCGACGCCAGATGATTCCGTCTGGCTGCAAAATGCTAGTCCTGCGGAGGCGGCTGGCCCGGCCCGTCGGCCTGACGGGCCAGCCACGCCTGCGCGGCCGCCAGATCATGTGCGACCAGTTCATGGCCGGCGTCGATCTGGCGGGCGTCGAGGGCGGCTCCGCTTTTTCTCAGCCATTCGTTGAGGCGGGGCGCGAAGGCGCCGTAGGGGTCGCGGCTGCCGGCAAGCGTGAGAACGCTGAGATGTGACAGATCGACATCCGGCAGCGTTTCCAGCACCGCCATTGGCCGCAGGAGAATGGCCCGCCGCATGAGCGAGGGGTGCAGCGCGGCCACCGCGGCCGCGAAATTTGCGCCGTTGGAATAGCCCAGAACCGTGATGCGTTGCGGATCGAGGCCATAGGAGCGGATCGCGCCCTGCCAGAACGCGGCGAAGGCTTCGGCTTCCGAGCGGATGTCCTCCTGATCGAAATGCGTCATGTCGAGCCGGCGGAAGAACCGCGACACGCCCTCTTCCGTCGAGCGCCCCCGCACCCCCAGCAGGGTGGCCCGCGGATCGAGACGATGGGCCAGCGGAAAGAGATCGGCCTCGCTGCCGCCGGTCCCGTGAAGGGTGAGAATGAGCGCTCCGTTGGGGCTCTCGGGCCTGTGAAAGCGATGGACGAAGGGCAAGTCGCGCATGGCAATCCTTTCCTCGCCCGGACGGGCGAACTGGGGCAAGATCACGCGCAGGTCCTGGGCGCGGTGCATGTCCGCATCCGGTACGAAGAGGGTTTCGCCCAGATGAGCGGGGTCCTCGTCCACCGTCAGTCCTGGCGCATCGGTGGCGTATTCGATCAATGTTCCGGCCGGCTCGCGGACATAGAGCGAAACGAAATATTTCCGGTCATGGACGGAGGTGACGCCATCCTGTGCCTTGAGGGCGGCACGCATCCTGACGAGCGCCTGCCGATCCGCGGCGCGGAAGGCGACATGATCGACGATGCCGGTTCCGGGAATGCCGGGGACATATCCGCTGGCGTCCCTTATGTCCACCGCGTCGCGCTCGCCATGCCAGCGCTGGAGGTTGCCTTCCCGCCGCCCCGGCCGGTAGCCGAAGCGCTCGATGAAGCCGGCGGTCTCGTCGGGCCGCTGCGAGAGGATGGTGACGGAGCGCAGCCGCGTGGGCGCGGACGGATCGGCCAGGGCGGCGCTTGCCGGAAGATCGCTGCCGACAAGCTTGATGATGATCCTGTCGGGGTCCTTGAGGCGCAGAACGGGCTCGCCGAACTCGCGCACGGGACCATCGACCTTGACGCCGGCCGCAAGCGACCGGGTAAGCCAGGCGCCGATCGAAGCCTGCGGAACGGCGAAGGCGATCTCGGCGACCTGTCCGTGGCCGACCCGTCCGGGCGCGCCGTCTTCCCAAACCAGAAAGGTGATGAGCGAGCCCGGGCTGCCGAGCGCATCGCCATAGAAGAGATGAAGCTGCGCGCCATCCTCGAATCCCCCGGTCTGCTTGACCAGGCGCAGGCCGAGAAAGCCGGCATAAAAGTCCACATTGGCCTGCACCTTGCGCGTGATCGCCGTGACGTGGTGGATGCCGCAGGTCATGTCCTTCCTTCCCGGGACTGCTTTGCCCCTCAGTAATAGCGGGATATGGTGCGATCAGATACGCCCGATGAGCGCCTGCATCCACGCCCTTGCGCAGGCCGTGTTTGCGGGCGGGAGCCGAAAGGAGCCGACATGAGCTGGAATCCCGCCCTGACCCCCGGCTGCCCCGATGAGATCGGCGTCGATGCCATCGAGACGCTGATCGTCCCGCGTGCCCGCGATCTGGGCGGTTTTGAGGTGCGTCGCGCCCTGCCGGCGCCCAGACGTCAGATGGTGGGTCCGTTCATCTTTTTCGATCAGGCCGGCCCGGCGGAGTTCCTGACCGGCCAGGGCATCGACGTGCGGCCGCACCCCCATATCGGGCTTGGCACCGTGACCTATCTCTATCGCGGGGATTTCCATCACCGCGACAGCCTCGGGACGGATCAGATCATCCGCCCCGGGGCGGTGAACTGGATGGTGGCGGGGCGGGGCGTTACGCATTCCGAAAGGACGAGCGATCAAGCACGCAGCGGGCCGCACAGCCTGTTCGGCATCCAGACATGGATCGCCCTGCCGGAAGATCGCGAGGACATTGCCCCCTCCTTCGAGCATCATGGGAAGGATCGCCTGCCGGAATTCGAGGACGGGGGCGTCCGGTCGCGCCTCATCCTGGGCTCTGCCTATGACCGCTCGGCACCGGCAACGCTTCATTCGCAGACCTTCTATCTCGACGTCGTGCTTGACCCCGGCGCGCGTTTTCCGCTTCCCGACGATCACGAAGATCGCGGGCTCTATATCACCGAGGGCAGCGTTGCGATTGCCGGACAGTCCTTCGAGGCCGGGCGTATGATGGTGTTCCGTCCCGGCGACCGCATCACCGTTGCCGCCGGGCCGAGGGGCGCCCGTCTGATGGCGCTCGGCGGCGCCACGCTGAACGGCCCGCGATATATCTGGTGGAACTTCGTCTCCTCGAGCCGCGAGAAGATCGAGCACGCCAAGCGGGAATGGCAGGCGGCGGATTGGGGGCGCGGCCAGTTCGATCTTCCGACGGGAGACCGTGACGAATTCATTCCGCTGCCGGGCTGAGCGCTCCTTGGCCCCATGGCGGTGGTTTCGGAAACACCGCCGTGCCGTCGCGGTCCGACGCCGGCTTTCGACCGCGACGGCTACAGATTCTCGGCCAGCAGGATCTCGATGCGGATGCGCTCCTGGGCGGCAACAGGCTCCAGATGGTCGGCTCTTGCGCGCAGGATGCGGATCGCGCTGCGGACGGCATGGCCCGGATTTTGCGCAATGATGGCATCCACCCTTTCCTCGCGAAGCGCCTGCTCGCTGAAGGGCGTGCGCTCGTGCGCCACCACGACGAACTTCTTCAGATCCGCAAAGCGGGCAATCGCCTCCAGCGGCACGCGCGCCTCGGGGCTGACCACATAGACGCCCACGATGTCGGGGTTGTGGTCGAAGGCGGTCTTCACGATGCGGGCGGCGCGCTCCAGGTCCGAATGGGTCTCCAGGGTCGGCAGGCTGCGCAGGCCCGGAAAGCAACGGTTTATCACCCGGTCGAACCCGAGGCGCCGCTTGATGCTGTCCTGTGACAATATGGTCTCGGCAACGATCAGTATCTTGCCCGCCCTGCCGGCGCTGAACCGGCCCATGATGCGGCCGGCCGTGGCCCCGGCGGCGACGTTGTCAACGCCCACAAAGTCCAGTTTCTCCAGATTTTCCTGGCCGGAGAGAAACTGCACGACCTTGATGCCGCGCTCGCAAAGCCGGCTCATCGCATCGCGCGCCTGCGGAGATTCGGGCGCCATGACCGCCACGCCGTCGACCGCACCCGCCTCCAGCGAGGAGAGATAGTTCGCCACCGCGTGCGGGTCCTCGATGGCCACCTGGGCGACGTCGACGGAGACGAGGTCGGGCTTGAGCGCGGCATTGGCGGCGGCAACTTCGCGCAGCAACTCCTTCAGATACTGGTCGCCCTTCTCGGGAAGCACGAACCGGAAGCGATAGGTCCTGTTGCGCGCCAGGTTCACCGCCGCGATGTTGCGCACGAAGCCTATGCGCTCGATCGCATCCTGAACCTTCTTGACCGTCCGGGCGCTGACATTGGGCCTTTCATTGAGCACGCGGTCCACCGTCGCCAGGCTGACACCCGCCGCTTTGGCAAGATCCTTGGTGGTGGGGCGCATCCTTCCTCCACTTCAGACGGCCGTTCCTGCCGCTTTATTCAACAGCGCCGGCGGCAAGGCAAGGCAAATTGAGGTACGCACCTCAAAAAATGCTTGCCTTGAGGTACGTACCTCATCTATGGATAGGGCGCGCACAGGATCGCCGTGTCGGCGCCATCCGAACGCATCCGGCGCACGAAGGCGCGCGGGGAGGAGGGGCCACAGGCTTCACATTGCTCGCGTATGGAGTTCGCGCCCTGGCGCGAAGCGCCGCTTCGGCATGCGCCGAAGCGAGGTGGGAGGTTTTTTGAGATGAAATCGACGGTATGGAATTGCGCTCTCGGCGTCGGCCTGCTGGTCGGAACGAGCGCGCTTGCAGTCCCCTCGGCCAAGGCCGAGAACCTGACGCTGTGCTGGGCCGCCTGGGACCCGGCCAATGCGCTGGTGGAGCTTTCCAAGGATTTCGAGGAAGCGTCCGGCCACACGATGAGCTTTGAATTCGTTCCCTGGCCGAACTTCGCCGACCGCATGCTCAACGAGCTCAATTCCGGCGGCCAGCTTTGCGATCTGATGATCGGCGACAGCCAGTGGATCGGCGGGGCGGCCGAAAGCGGCCATTACGTCAAGCTGAATGACTTCTTCGAGCAGGAAGGCATTTCGATGGACGACTTCATCCCCGCCACCGTGACCGGCTACGCCGAGTGGCCCAAGGGGACGCCGAACTACTGGGCCTTGCCTGCCTTTGGCGACGTGGTGGGATGGACCTACCGCAAGGACTGGTTCGAGCGGCCGCAGCTGCAGGCCGAGTTCAGGGAGAAATACGGGCGCGACCTGGACGTGCCGGCGAGCCTGGCCGAGCTCAAGGACATTGCGGAGTTCTTCCAGGGGCGCGAAATCGACGGAACCCGCGTCTATGGCGCTGCCATCTACACCGAGCGCGGCTCCGAAGGCATCACCATGGGGGTGACGAACATCCTCTACAATTACGGGTTCGACTACGACAATCCCGAAAAGCCCTATGAGCTGGAAGGCTTCGTCAATTCGCCCGGCGCCGTCGAAGGGCTCGAGTTCTACAAGCAGCTCTACGACTGCTGCACCCCGCCCGGTTCCTCGGACTGGTACATGTCGGAAAACATCGACGCCTATAAGTCGGGGCAGGTCGCCCTGCAGATGAACTTCGCCTTCATCTGGCCGGGCGTGGAGGCGGACCCGAATGTCGGCGGCGGCAAATCCGGTTATTTCGCCAATCCGCCCGGGCCCGGCGGCCACTATGCGCAATTGGGCGGGCAGGGCATTTCCGTGGTCGCCTATTCGAGCAAGCAGGATGCGGCGCTCGAATACATCAAGTGGTTCGCCCAACCCGAGATCCAGGCCAAATGGTGGGAGATGGGCGGCTATTCGGCCCTGCGTGCCGTTGTCGAGGATCCAGGCTTCGCATCGAGCCAGCCTTACGCCCAGACCTTCCTCGATTCCATGGCCATCGTGAAGGACTTCTGGGCCGAGCCGGCCTATGCCGATCTGCTGCTGGCCATGCAGGCACGCGTTCACAACTATGTGGTGGCCGGCAACGGAACGGCGCAGGAAGCCCTCGACGGCCTCGTGGAGGACTGGACCGAAATCTTCGAGGACGAAGGCAAGTACTAGCCTGCCCGATCGACAGGCGCTTGCAGCGAGCGATGCCGGCGCGGCCGCCGGCATCGCATCGGCAGCATCGACAGTGAAGGTCGCAAGATGTCCATTTCTCCGATAGAGCGGGCCGCAGCCACGACCCCTCCCGGCGTCGCCCGGCGCGTCAAGGGACTGTCCGACAGGGCTCTGGCCTGGATCTTCGTGGCCCCGACCATCCTTCTGCTTCTGGCGATCAACATCTTCCCGTTGATCTGGACCATTCGGCTGAGCTTCACCGACTACCGGGTCAACCGGCCGAACCGGGAGGCCGAATTCATCGGCCTGCGCAATTACGAACGCATCCTGACCGATGGCGACATCTGGATCAGCATGCAGGCCACGGCCCATTTCCTGTTCTGGACCATCTTCTTCCAGGTCGTCATCGGCTTTGCCCTTGCCTATCTGATCAACAAGAAGTTCCGGGGAAACGATCTGTGGACGACCATCATCGTCCTGCCGATGATGCTCTCTCCGGCCGTCGTGGGCAATTTCTGGACCTTCCTCTACCAGCCGCAGATCGGCCTGTTCAATTATGTCGTTGGCTTTCTGACCGGTGCCGACCCATCCAGCTTTTCGATGATCGGCGAGGTGGCACTCGCCCCCTGGGCCATCGTCATCGTCGACACATGGATGTGGACGCCCTTCGTGATGCTCATCTGCCTTGCCGGGCTGCGCTCCATCCCCGACAGCATCTATGAGGCGGCAGAATGCGACCGCGCCAGCAAATGGCGCCAGTTCTGGACGATCACCATTCCGCTGGTCCTGCCGTTCCTGATGCTGGCGGTGCTCTTCCGCGGCATCGAGAACTTCAAGATGTTCGACCTCGTGGTGCAGCTCACCGGCGGCGGGCCGGGTGCGACAACGGAGCTGACCTCCATCAACCTCAAGCGCGAAGCCTTCGAGAAATGGCGCACCGGCTATGCCTCGGCCTATGCGGTCATCCTGTTCGTCACGGTCTTCGGCCTTGCATCGATCTATGTGAAAGCCCTCAACAAGGTGAAAGAGAGATGAGTTTTTCCGTCACGGAGCCATCCGGCCGGCAAAAGCTGTTCGCGGGCTTTCTGGTCGCCTTCTATGCCCTCGTCACCATCATGCCGCTGGCCTGGATCATCGCGACCGGCTTCAAGTCGCCTGCCGATGCCATTGCCTATCCGCCGAAGGTCGTCTTCGAGCCGACGCTGGAAGGCTATGTGAATCTCTTCACCACGCGCACGCGTGCCAGCGACGAGGCACTTCAGGAACGCGGCGCGCCGGAGACCTGGTACCAGCGCATCGTGCGCGACAAGGGCATGATGATCGTCGGACCCTCCCGCTACGGCGAGCGGTTCATGAACTCGGTCATCATCGGCTTCGGCTCGACCTTCCTGACGGTGTTTCTGGGCACCATCGCCGCCTATGCCTTCTCGCGCTTCAAGGTTCCGCTGAAGGACGATCTGCTCTTCTTCATCCTCTCGACACGGATGATGCCGCCGATCGCCGTCGCCATCCCGATCTTCCTCATGTACCGCCAGCTCGGGCTCAACGACACGCATCTGGGCATGATACTGCTCTATACGGCAGTCAACCTCTCCCTGTCGGTGTGGCTGTTGAAGGGCTTCATCGATGAGATTCCGGTCGAATACGAGGAAGCGGCGCTGATTGACGGCTACACCCGCTTCCAGGCCTTCTGCAAGGTGGTGCTGCCGCAGGCGGCCACCGGCATCGCCTCGACGGCCATCTTCTGCCTGATCTTCGCCTGGAACGAATATGCCTTCGCGGTGCTTCTGACCTCCGGCACGGCGCAGACGGCACCTCCCTTCATCCCCACCATCATCGGCGTCGGCGGCCAGGACTGGCCCGCCGTCGCCGCCGGCGCAACCCTGTTCCTCGTGCCGGTGATGGTGTTCACCATTCTGCTGCGCAAGCACCTCCTGCGTGGCATAACCTTCGGAGCGGTGCGCAAATGAGCGAGGCTCGTCACGGCCATCGGCATGAAGAGGCAGACCCTGCCCGCCAGAAGGCATCGCGGCGCATCCTCGTGCGCGGCCCGTGGGAGATGGCGGCCAGCATTCTCATCGGGCTCGGAGTGCTCATGCTGATGCAGCCCTTTTTCATGTGGGCCTTCACCTACAGCTTCATCGTCCTCCTGATCGGGACGATCGGCTTCATCATCGTCTCGCATTTCCCGGAGTAGGTGATGGCGAGGATAGAAATCAGAAAGCTGCGCAAGGATTTCGGAGACTTCACCGCCGTGCGGTCTTCCACCTTCACCGTCGAGGACGGGGAGTTCTTCATGCTGCTCGGGCCCTCGGGCTGCGGCAAGACCACGACGCTCAGGATGATGGCGGGGCTGGAACTGCCCACCTCCGGCGAGATCTATATCGACGGGGAGGAGGTGAGCGGCAGGCCAGCAAGCCAGCGCGACATCGCCTTCGTCTTCCAGATGTTCGCCCTGTACCCGCACATGAACGTGCGCCGCAACATCGCCTACCCATTGGTCAGCCAGGGCATGGCGAGGGCCGATGTCAGGCGCAAGGTGCAGGAGGTGGCGCGAATCCTCGACATCGAGGACATTCTCGACCGCCCTGTGGGCGGCTTGTCCGGCGGCGACCGCCAGCGCGTGGCGCTTGGCCGGGCGATCGTTCGCGAGCCCAAGGCCTTCTTCATGGACGAGCCGCTCGGCGCGCTCGATGCGGAGTTTCGCGAGCGGATGGCGGGCGAGCTGCGCGCGCTTCACGACCGCATGGGCGCAACCACGGTCTATGTGACGCACGACCAGCTGGAGGCCATGCAGATGGGCGACAGGATCGTGGTGATGAACCACGGCGTGGTCGAGCAGTTTGGCGCGCCGCAGGACATCTACGATTGGCCGGCGACCATGTTCGTCGCCGATTTCATCGGCTCGCCGGCCATGAACTTCCTGCATTTCGACGGAGCTGTGGCCCGGGGCGCCTGCCGGATCGGCCTTGCCGGGATCCATGTCGAAGTCCCGGCGCTGCTCGAAGGCGGCAAGGGCCGCCTTGCGCTGGGTGTCCGCCCCGAGCATGTGCATCTCGACGACAGCGCGCCCTATCGTGGCGAGGTCCTCGCCGTCGAATATCTCGGCACGACGCAGATCGTAACCATCGAGACCGCCAATGGCGCGCTCAAGGCGAGGCTTTCCTCCGCCCAGCCGGTGCGCACCGGCGAGACCGTGGGTCTTGCCTTCGATGCGCGCACGCTCACCGTTTTCGATGCGGCAAGCGGCCGGGCGCTTCTATCGCAGGCGAACAGGGAGGTGCTCGCCGGTGGCTGAAGTCATACTGGAAAACATCACCAAGATCTTCGCAGACACGAGGGCGCTCGACAACGTGTCGCTCGCCGTTCCGGATGGCTCCTTCGTGGTGCTTCTCGGACCGACGGGGGCAGGAAAGACCACGACGTTGCGGGTCGTGGCGGGCCTTGAAAGGCCGGATGCGGGGACGGTGTCCATCGGCGGCAGGCTGGTGACCGGGTTCACGCCGGCCCAGCGCAACGTCGCGATGGTCTTCCAGCAATATTCGCTCTACCCGCATCTGACGGTACGCCAGAACCTCGAATTCCCCCTCAAGTCCCCGATCCTGAAGACACCACGGCCCGAGATCGACCGCCGGGTGAAGGCCGTTGCCGAGATGCTGCGCATTGCGCACAAGCTGGACAACAGGGCAACCGCCCTGTCGGGCGGCGAGATGCAGCGGGTGTCGATCGGGCGCGCGCTGGTGCGCAATCCCTCCATCTATCTGATGGACGAGCCGCTCAGCTCCCTCGATGCCAAGCTGCGGGCCGATCTGCGCATCGAGCTGAAAAGGATCCAGGCCCATTCGGGCGCGACGCTGCTCTATGTCACGCACGACCAGGTGGAGGCCATGACCATGGCCACCCATGTGGGCGTCCTCGACCGCGGCCGGATCGTGCAGTTCGGCTCGCCGCGCGAGGTCTACGAAAATCCGGCAAGCGTCTATGCCGCCAGCCGGCTCGGACAGCCGCGCATCAACCTGCTTCCCGCCGGGCTCTTCCCCCACCCGCCGGCGGGTGCCCGCACGATCGGCCTGCGCCCGGAACACATCCGCCAGGGAGACGGGCAGGAAAGCTCCGTCATTCGCGTCGAGCGGCTGGGCGACCAGACGCGCCTTCACCTGCGCTTCAAGGACTGCGAACTGGTGACCGTAACGGATGCCCATACGCCCTTGAGGCCGGGCGACATCGTGAAGATCAGCCCCGCCAACCCCTACTACTTCGATGCCGACGGGATGCGCATCGCCCATGGAGAGACCACATGACCCAGTTCATGAACCGGAAAGAGGACATCGTTACCGAGGCCGTGGACGGCGTCGTGGCCGCCTCCGGGGGCAGGCTTGCCCGGCTCGACGGCTACCCGCACATCCGTGTGATCGTGCGCAACGACTGGCAGAAGGATCGGGTGGCGCTCGTGTCGGGCGGCGGTTCGGGCCACGAGCCGGCCCATGCGGGCTTCGTGGGCGAAGGCATGCTGACAGCGGCGGTGTGCGGCGATGTCTTTGCCTCCCCCTCCGTCGATGCCGTGCTTGCCGGCATCCTGGCGGTGACCGGGCCGGCGGGCTGTCTCGTCATCGTCAAGAATTATACGGGCGACCGGCTGAATTTCGGTCTGGCCGTAGAGCGGGCGCGCGCATTCGGCCTCAAGGTTGCGATGGTCATCGTGGACGACGACATCGCCCTTCCCGACCTGCCACATGCGCGCGGTCTTGCCGGCACGCTGTTCGTCCACAAGATTGCAGGCACCCTTGCGGAACGCGGCGCCGACCTGGAAACCGTGACGCGGGCCGCCGAGCGTGTCATTGCCGGCGCCCGCAGCATCGGCATGTCGCTCGACACCTGCACGGTGCCCGGATCGCCGAAGGAGAAGCGCATTCCCGACGGCATGGCCGAGCTTGGCCTTGGCATTCACGGCGAGGCCGGTGTCGAGCAGGTGGCCTTTGAAGGTGCGCGCGCGGCGATGCATGCAATGTGCAGCAAGCTTGCAAGCGTCATGGCCGACAGGCCCCATGTGGCGCTGCTCAACAATCTGGGTGGCACCTCGATGCTGGAAATGGGTGTGCTGGCATATGAGCTGGCGAACTCGACCATCGCGCCGCGGCTCAAGGCCATCGTCGGTCCGGCCGCCTTGATGACCTCGCTCGACATGAGGGGTTTTTCCATTTCGGTGCTTCCGGTGGGCGAGGAGGAGATGGAGCTTCTTGCCGCGCCTACGCCCCTTGCCGCCTGGCCGGGCGTGTCGCAGATCTCCCCGGTCAGGGTCTTGGGCCTTCCCGACGGGTTGCGGCCGGTCAAGCCGATCCCCTCCGACCACGCGCCCACGCGCGCCTTCCTGCTGGAATGCTGCGAGGCGCTGCTGGCCGCCGAGGCGGACCTTAACGCGCTCGATGCCAAGTCCGGCGACGCCGATACCGGCTCCACGCTGGCAGGCGCTGCGCGGGCGCTGATTTCGGCCATGGATCAGCTTCCGCTCTCCGATCACACCCAGCTTCTGCGTGCACTGGGCCAGGAGCTGAGCCAGACCATGGGCGGATCCTCGGGCGTGCTCCTTGCCATCTTCTTCACCGCGGCGGGGGACGCCGCCTCCAGCGGACAGCCCATGCGCGAGGCGCTGCGCGCCGGGCTTGCGCGCATGCAGGAAATCGGCGGCGCCCGCCTCGGCGACCGCACCATGGTGGATGCGCTCAGCCCCGCGCTCGACGCGCTGGCCGACGGGCCGGAGGCCGCAGCCGCGGCTGCCCGGGCGGGGGCAGAGCGCACGGCCGGCATTTCGCAGGCAAGGGTGGGGCGCGCCTCCTACATCAACGCCAAGCAGCTGGAAGGCAATGTCGATCCGGGTGCGGAGGCCGTCGCCAGGCTGTTCGAGCATCTGGCCGCGCGCGCGGCGGCCTGAAAAGCCCAGGCCGCCGGAGAATTTTGCAGCCAGATGGAATCATCTGGCGTCGCACAAATGCGGCAAAACAAATAGATGGACCGGATCAGCGTTTCAATGAAACGATGAACCTGTCTGGAAGACGGAAACTGCGGCGTCTCCCGTCGCCTGCGCGCCGGGCATGCAGCCGGCTGCTTCGCCATGCGAGCATGGGCGCTTGCCGCTTCACGCGTACGGATCTTGCGGGCGAATCAACAACGGATTCAAGATTCGTTGCGTATTGAAACGAATATTAACCGGTCTGTATTTGAAATTGCTGCTCCAGCAGCCTGGCAGACCGACCATGGACGACAGTCAACTCTTCAAAACACTGACCCAGACAGTCCCTGGCATCGTTTGGGTGTCGGATTCCGAAGGGAAGGTCATCTTCAACAACGCGCATTGGAGCGAGTTTACGGGCCTGCCCCAGGAGCAGGGACTGGGGCACGGCTGGCTGGACGCCATACATCCGGCGGATGCTTCGATCTTTCGCGCACAGTTGCCTTTCAAGGCCCAGGTCCAGGAAACCAAACAGGTGGAACTGCGCGTGCGCCGTCATGACGGCGTCTATCACCGTCACCTCATAAGCGTTCGCCATGTGGGAGACGGAATGTGGGTGGGCTGCGCGATCGATGCGCAGGAATGGATAACGGCCGAAATTCGCGATCTGACGCAGACGAAAATCCTCGACATGCTCTCCATGGGTGCCGAACTCAACGAGGTGCTGTCCGAGCTCTGCCGCTCTGCCGAAAAGCATATACCCGGCTCCATATGCAGCATCCTTCTGGTGGACGAAGACGGCGAATATTTTTCGTCGGGCATCGGGCCTCAATTGCCCGATGAATTGCTGCGCAACGTGCCATCCATAAAGATCGCGCCGGGCATGGGCTCCTGCGGCACGGCCGCCTATGAGAAGCGGGATGTCATCAGCAAGGATATCGCGACCGATCCCCTGTGGGAGGGTTGGCGCGACCTGATCCTTCCCTTCGGCTTCCGGGCCTGCTGGTCAAAGCCGCTGTTTGGTTCTCATGGCAAGGTCATCGCGTCCTTCGGCTTCTACTTCAGGGAGCCACGCGCGCCGAGCCCCGTCGAACATGCGGAGATGGATCGCCTGCGCCGTCTGGCTTCCCTCGCCATCGAGCGGGCCCGCATGCTGGAGGCGCTGCGCGAAAGCGAGGAGCACTATCGCCACACGGTGGAGCAGAACCCGCAGATCGCCTGGACGGCAAGCCCCCAGGGGGATGTGCTGAGCGCCTCCACCAGATGGGAGGAGTTCACGGGCCTCAGCCTGGAACAGTCCCTCGGCAATGGCTGGCTCCGCGCGCTTCATCCCGATGATGTCGCTCCGACCATCGAAAGCTGGGAGGAGGCGCTGTCGACGGGCAGGGCCCTCGACATCAACTACCGCCTTCGCATGAAGGATGGGCACTATCGATGGACGCGTGCGCGCGCCTCGGCACGTCGTGACAGGAAGGGCAAGATCCTGCGCTGGTACGGGACGGTGGAGGACATTCACGAGCGTCATCTTGCCGAGGTCCGTCTCAAGAGGCAGGCCTACCAGGACGATCTGACCGGCCTGCCAAACCGCCGGCGCTTTGTCGACGAGCTGCGCCGGCGTCTCAACGGCGCCTCCGGGCCGATCGGCCTCATGGTCCTCGACATGGACGACTTCAAGCTGGTCAACGACCGGTTCGGGCATCTTACGGGCGATGCCGTGCTCCGCCTGTTCGGCCGTCACCTGCAGAAGCTCGTCGAGCCCTTCGAGTTTGTCGCCCGCCTTGGCGGCGACGAGTTCGCGATCATCGGCAAGCACTGCTCCGACGAAGCCTGCCTGCTTGCACGGGCGAAACATCTTGAAGAGCAGCTCGACGCTCGTCTGAGGACCAACAGGAAGTCCAGATTGTGCAGGCCCAGCATCGGCTGCACCCTCGGGCACCCCAACGAGCATCCCGACGAGGTCTTCAAGCGGGCAGACCTGGCGCTCTACGCCGCAAAGTCGTCAGGCAAGGGCAGCGTCAAGCTCTTCGATCCCGCAATCCGAAACGCCGCCGAGAGGCGCTCGGCAGAACTGGAGCTGGCGAGGCTCGCGCTGAAGGAAAACTGGATCGAAGCCTACTATCAGCCTGTGATCTCGCTCGGAACGGGCAGGGCGTGCGGCTTCGAGGCGCTGCTGCGCATCCGCCACCCCGAACGGGGTGTTCTTGCGCCCTTTGCCATCAAATCCGCCCTGGACGACCCCAGGCTCGCCGACGCCATCGCCATCAGGATGGCGCATACCGTGGTCGACAACATCTCGGCGTGGTCTGACGCGGGTGTCGATTTCGGCGCGGTGTCCATCAACCTTGCAACGGAAAATCTGATCAATCGGGAGTTTGTCACCACGCTGCTCGATCTTCTGGACAGCAGGGGACTGCGACACGGATCGGTGAAGCTGGAGATCACGGAACGCGTGCTCATGGATGAGCTGGGAGACAACATAAGGGCGAATCTGGGCTGGCTGCGGGCCCAGGGCATCGGCATCTCCCTCGATGATTTCGGGACCGGCTATGCTTCGCTCATTCACCTGAAAACCCTGCAGGTGGACGAGATCAAGATCGACAGATCGTTCGTCTCGGGATTGGGCACCCCGGCCAATGGCGGCGAGATCGTGCGCGCGATGATCGGACTGGCAAAGACCCTCGGGCTGAAGACCGTGGCCGAGGGCATCGAAACCCAAGGCGAGGCGCTTCTGCTTTCTGCCTGGGGGTGCGAGAACGGCCAGGGCTATCTGTTCAGCCGCCCCATGCCTTTCGATCAGGTGTGCGACTATCTCTCCGGCTCATTGATGCCCAAGAGGCTTGCGACGTGACGGCCGCAGGCTGAGGCGGGACGAGGCCCCACCCGCGCGGCCGCCGCCCGGCATCGGCACGCGGGCCGGCCCTCCTCATGCCGCCGTGCGGGGGTGAAGCCAGGAAGGCAGGTAGCCATAGGGATCGCGGGGAACCGCCATGGCGGTCTTTCCAAGACGCTGCGCAAAACGCCCGTCGCGCAGCTCGTCGAACAGGTCGGTGGCGCCGCCGATCGGTTTGCCCCTCACAAAGATCTGCGGGATCGTCGGTGCGCCGGTGATCGCATGCAGGGCGCGCCGCACGCCGGCGGCCCATTCCGGGTCGCGATAGTCCGGCCCATCCAGATCGACAGCGCTAAATCCGATGTCGAGATCAGCGAACAGCCGTCTTACGGACCAGCAGAACTCACACCACTCAAGTGCGAACATGACGATCTCGTTGCCGGGATCGCCGACAATCGCTCTGACATGATCGAGCGCTTCGGCCGATGCTTCGGGGACGTCCACCGCGACGCGCGGCCCCGGCGATGCGGCTTGATCGAAGCGGCAGGAGGGGGTGGAGCGCGACAGCGCCGCTTCTTCCTGCGTCATCGTTTCTGTGATCTCGGAAAACAGCGGCGTCGAGAGATAGCGCTCGCCCGTGTCGGGCACCATGGCGAGAATGCGTGCGCCGGGCTGCGCCTCGCGCGCCACCGCCAGGGCGACGGCGACGGTGGCCCCCGCGCTGATTCCGCACAGGATGCCCTCCGCCCGGGCGAGGTCCCGCGCCGTGTCGAGCGCTGCCCGCCCGCTTACCGGATGCAAGGCGTCGATGAGCCCCTCATCCCGCGCCTTCGCCGTCAGCGGCGAGACGAAATCGGGCGACCAGCCCTGCATCAGATGCGGCCGGAAGGCCGGATGGCTGTCTTCGCTCGGCTGGGCAAGGCCGGAGCCCAGGAGGGCGGAGTTGTCAGGCTCGCAGGCAACGATCCTGGTGCGGGGGCTCTCGCGGCGCAGAACCCGGCCGACGCCCAGCAGCGTGCCGCCGCTGCCAAAGCCGCTGACCCAATGGGTTAGCCCATCTGGTCCGAAGGCGGCAAGAATCTCGCGTGCCGTGGTGCGGGAATGGGCGTCGGGATTGGCCTCGGACTCGAACTGACGGGCCAGGAACCAGCCATGGCGTTCGGCCAGCTCGCGGGCCTTCGCCACCATGCCCGAGCCCTTCGCCGAGGCGGGTGTCAGGACGACGCGCGCTCCGAAATGCCGCATCAGCCGGCGCCGCTCGACGCTGAAGTTTTCGGCCATCACGGCAACGAAGGGATAGCCCTTCGCAGCGCATACCATGGCCATGCTGATGCCCGTATTGCCGCTCGTTGCCTCGACAACGGTCTGTCCGGGCCGCAGCCGGCCCTCTCGCTCGGCCGCCTCGATGATGCCGAGTGCCAGCCGGTCCTTGACCGAACCCCCGGGGTTGGAGGATTCCAGCATCACGAAGACATCCGCCTGCCGAGGCGCCAGACGCTGCAGACGCACGATGGGCGTCCTGCCGATCGTGTCCAGGATGCTTGAGAATATCGGTGAAGTCATCGCCATTGTCTCCCGAGGTCGATCGCGCGTGCGCGCCGTTGTCTCGGTCATTTCTGCCGATGCGTTGTTTCAGCCCGATGGCGATGCGGGGGCTGTGCGTGTTTCAATCGTTTCCGTGCGGCAAGTGCCCGCGGCCCGGCGGCGGATCGTAAATGTAGCCGAGACCGCGCACCGTGCGGATCACCTCCGGCTTCTTGGGGTTGTGCTCGATCTTCCTGCGGATCCGCGAAATGCGGATGTCGATCGAGCGGTCGAAGGGATCCCACGAACGGTCGTGCGCTCCTTCGAGGATCTGATCGCGATTGAGCACGCGCCCGCGGTTCAGGGCAAAGAGCTTCAGAAGGCTGAATTCCATCGCCGTCAGCGGAATCTCGCGCCCATCCTCGACGCTGGTCAGCGTCGCCGCTTCCAGGTCGAGGGTCGCCCGCCCGAACGGATACCGCGTCCGGGGGATCGCCGGCAGCTCCTCCATCGGGGCTGGCCGCGCGGAGCGGCGCATCACCGCCTTGATCCGCGCCACCAGTTCCCGAAGGTCCACCGGCTTGGCAAGATAGTCGTCCGCCCCCATCTCCAGCCCGATGATGCGATCCACCACGTCGCCCATCGCCGTCAGCATGATGACGGCCGGCCGCTCCTGCCTGTCGAGACTCCTCAGAACGCTCAGGCCATCCTCGCCGGGCATGGTGATGTCGAGGAGGATGACATCCGGCACGGCCTCGGCCATCGCCTGGCGCAGTTCCGCGGCATTTGCAGCACATCGCACGAGAAAACCCCGCCTTTCGAGATACTCGGCCAGCATCTCGCGCAGCGCGGCCTCGTCGTCACAGATCACTATGCTTTCAGGCGCGCTCATTCGCCTTCCGCCTTTCCTGTTGACCCTCCAGGACCGCACGGACGAGCTTGCGCAGATCGTCCGGTATCACGGGTTTTTCGAGCCAGGGACGCCCGCACTCGGCCAGGAAGTTGCGGGTCTCGCGCGCCATCGTGTCGCCGGTGACGAACGCCATTCGCGATACCGCATCGGGGAAGTCGCGCTGCAGGACCTCGTAAAGACCCCGCCCATCGAGCCCGGGCATCTTGAGGTCGCTCAGGATGACGTCGTAGCGCTGGTGGCCGAGCATGGTCAGGGCGGTCTCGCCCGAGGTCACGCTGTCCACCAGATGCGCATCGCGCCGCAGCAGATCGCGGATCAGGTCGGCCACCTCCGGCTCGTCGTCGATCACCAGAATGCGCAGCTCCTGCGATTGCTCGGGCAGGGGATCGACGACCTCCGCACCGCTCCGTCTCGTTTCGTGGACCGGCAGCGAAATCCGGAAGCAGGCGCCCCTGCCATCCCCGGAGCAATCGAGAAGGCGGATGGTTCCGCCATGCGCCGAGATGACGCGATGCGCAAAGGCCAGTCCGATCCCCGTTCCCTGACCGGGTGCCTTCGTGGTGAACAGCGGGTCGAAGATCCGCGACCTGATCTCGGGCGGTATCCCCGGACCATCGTCGAGAATGTCGATCAGGACGGTCCCTTGAGCCCCATCGCTGCGCACGTCGATGCGGATCCGGCTGCCCACGCCCGACATGCGCATGGCCTGATCGGCGTTTGCCAGGAGATTGATGAAAACCTGCGACATCTGGTGCGAATCGCAAAGAACCTCCGGCAGATCCGGGGCGATGGAGCACTCCACCTCGGCATGGAACTCGGAGGCGCCGTTCACCATTGCCTCGACGGCCATCTCGATGGCTTCCGCAAGATTGGTGGGTTCAAGCTCGGCCGGCTGCTGGCGCGCCATGGCAAGGAAGGCCTTGACGATGCGCGAACAGCGCTCCGCAGCATCGCTGATCTTTCCGATCCGGGCGAGGATGGCGGGGTCGTCGATTTCATCGCGAAGCATCAGCGCATGGCCCACCACGACGGAGAGCGGATTGTTGAGCTCGTGTGCAACGCCGGCCAGCAGCTCGCCCAAGGCGGAAAGCTTCTCTGCCTGGAAGATCTGTTCGCGCTGATCCGCAAGCGCCTGACGAAGCGCAAGCTCGCGGCTGCGGTCGGTTACGGTCGAGACGATGACAGCCTCGCCCCTGTGCTCGATCTGCCGCGCCGACACCAGGGCCGGGAATTCCGATCCATCCGAGCGCCGCGCCGTCACCTGCATGTCGTCGACCCGCCCGCTGGGCAGAAGCGCGGTGAGGAAATCCGCGCGTTCCTCGGGCCGCGCGAACCAGCGGTAGGATTTCCTCTCAAGGCCAAGCAGCTCGATGGCGGCAGGCGAGCGATAGATCACCTCGCCGCCCTCCAGCCGAGTCATCATCACGGCCGCCGGGCAGGCGTCGAGCACCCGGCGCAGCATCTGCTCGACCTCCCGTTCCGCCTCGGCAAGTCTCCTGCGCTCGGTAATGTCGCGCTCCGTCAGCACAAAGCCGCCCGTCGCGGTGGGATGCATCGCCACTTCGAACAACGTGCCGTTCGGCCCCTCAACCTCGACAGGCTCGGTCGTGGACAGGCCGGCTGCGATCTGCCGTTCGAGCGCGTTCATCCGTGCCCGCGCGACCTCGGAGATCGCCCCGCGGCCATGCGCCTCGCGCAGCAGGACATCCCAACGGGCCCCGGGGCGGATGAGGTCGGCAATCGGCGGATTGAGCGCGACGAAATGGCGATTGTAACGCAGCAGACAGCCGCTTTCGTCAAACACGGCCAATCCCTCATGGAGGGCTTCCACAACCTCCACGAACAGCGCCTCACCGGCACTGTCTGCAATGCGATCGCCGGTGTTCACAGGTCTGCCTCGGCTGCAACCGCCTCGGGTTCCGATACCTCGAAGACGGCCATCGACCGGCCACCGCCGACATCCATCACCCCGATGCGGCGCAGGCCCTGCCGTTCGCCGAAGGCTTCGGCAAACGGCTCATTGGCGACGATGGTCTCAGGGCGGGCAAAGCTCATCAGGCGCTCGGCTTCATCGACGGCCGGGCCAAAGACATCGTAGATGTATTTGCGCACCCCCACCACCGAGCCGACGACCATCCCGGTGCTGAGCGCCACCCTGCATTTCCAGCGGATCGGATGCGTTTCGTTGCGGCGTCTGAGATAACGCAGAAACCTTACCGCGGCGCTTGCGGCTGCGGAGGCGTGATTGGCGCTCGTGTCGCCCATGCCGGACACCGCAATATAGGCGTTGCCCAGGGTCTTGATCCGCTCGCATCCGAATTGCTCGCCGATCCGGTCGAAGGCGCTGTAAATGTCGTTCAGCTCGCTGACGACAACGCTTGCGTCATTCTCCAGGACGGTGCGGGAAAAATCGGAGAAGTCGAGGCTGAGAACGGTAACCGGATCATACCGCCGGGGCGACACGATGCCGAGGCTCTTGAACTCGTCATAGGCGCTGCGGGGCATGATGTTGAGAAGCAGTTGCTCGACCCGCTCCTTCTCCCGCCGGATCTCCCGGGTGTTGCGTTCAACCATCAGGGAATAGGAGTCGATCATCGCCTCCAGTTCCTTGATCCTCGTGATGTTCTGACAAACGGCGACGACGATCTGCCGATCGGTCTCCGTGGCAAGGCTGAAGGTGACGGCCACCGTCATGGAACGCCGGCGCACGCGAAAGGTGGCCTCGATGTCGTGCCGCTTTCCCGACTGAAGATCCTTCAGCATCGCTGCCGGATCGAGGTCGGGAAACGCGTCGGCCAGCGGCCTGCCGCCCTCGGAGGCTCCGAACCATTCCGCAAAGGTGTCGTTCTCGAAGAAGGTCCGCCGGCTCTCGATGTCGATGAGCACGACGCCAACACCAATGGCCCGAAGCAGCTGCGCGTTGATGGCTTCGATCGTCATGGCGCCATTCCAACCATCAGGCCGCGGCGCGCTTCGAACTGTGCGATCACCTCGTTCAGATCGGGCTCGGCGAAGTTGTGGTCCCTCAGCGTTTCGGCCAGCAGCGCCGTCATGCGATCATAGTGTTCGCCACGGATATCGAGATGGCGGTGAAGGCGGCTGATCTGTTCGTCCGTGTAATGTGCCGGGCCGCCGAGCAGCATGGCGAGGAACTTGGTCTGGTGATCCACGATGCGCGGAAGATCGACGTCCTCGAAGAAGGGACCCAGAAGATCGTCGTCGAGCAGCCGATTGTAGAAATCGAGGACGATCCGGCTCACCACCGCGAACCCGCCATATTGCTCGAACTTCGATTGCGTCATCTTGATCGTTCCCCCTGTCGAGACGGAGCCATGGTTTCTGGCCGCTCACGTCTCTGACGGCCGCCGGGTTAGACTGCGACCGTTTCAGTCGCGCGTCGCCTGACGACCGGATTTGTTTCGATTGTTTCAATATACGAGGCTTCGCGGAAAGAACGAAACGCTTTTCCGCTTCCTGCGAAATCGGCCCGAAAACCGGGGTTGCGAAGCTCTCCGCATCGCAAATGAGGAGAGAATGCCAATGATGAACGCAACGATGGCCTGGTTCGGAAGGGCCGCTTTGAAAACCCGGGACACCATGAGGCGGCGCAGGACGCGGATCGTGCTCGAAGACCTGAGCGACGAAATCCTGCGCGACATCGGGATCGAGCCCGCAAACGTCCGACGGTGGAAGGGGATGCCCCTCATCCGCCCCTGAGGGATGGCCGAGGAAGAAAAAGGCCCGCAACCGACATTCGGCTGCGGGCCTTTTGCCGCTCGTCGCCCCTGCTCCGCGGCGGGCGGGTGAGGATTCCCAGGCCATGCTTGCCGGCTGCCGGACCACCCGTCTTCCGGTTCACGCCGCCCGGCGCGCGGTCTGCGCGAGATGGGCCTTGAGGATTGGCAGGAGAGCGGCGGCATCGCGGCCCACACCGTCGATGAAGTTCGATGCCCTGTGCCGCTGGTAGCGCAGACCCAGCGTGTAGACGCCGGGACAGGCGGTGACACCGTCGATCTGCGCAATCTCGCCATCCGGGGCGAAAACCGGCAGCTTCAACCAGGGATAGGAACGGCGGTAGCCTGTCGCCCAGACGACCGTGCCGATTCCCAGCATGCCGAGATCGAGCCGGCACGGTCCCGGCCCGAAGGCCGGGGCGGCGGATTTCGCGGCGGCAGGCGCGTCGATCCCCGTCCTGGCGATGAAACCGTCGATGTGGTCAAGCATGGTGGCGCGTCGCCGCTCGGATGCGTCGATCTCTCGCGGCAGGTCCGGGTCGAGAGCGATGACGGCGCCCTCGGCGCCCAGAACACGGCCCACGATGCGCACACCCCTGGTGTGCAGGACACCGAGATCAAGGTCGCTGCCGCCGGGATCTCCAATGAGCTGCATGGATGGCTGGCTTGCAAGCCGCGACAGGTTGCCGTCTTCAGGGCGGCGTTCGGCGAGAAACCCGCTCCGGTCCAGCCAGTACATCACGTCCCTGCCACGATAGCGCCGGGGCACCCGGACATGGCGGCCGACGGCAATCGTGACGGCATGTCCCGCGCGGTGGATCTCGGCCGCCAGCTGAACCCCTGTCGCGGAAGCGCCGACCACGAGCACGCCGCCCCCTGGAAGACGGTCGGGCCCTCGATAGATGTTGGGGGTGAGCTGCAGAATGTCACGCGGCAGGCGAGCCGCAGCCTCCGGGACATGCGGATCCTGAAACGCACCCGTGGCAATGACAACCGCGCGCGCAAACCAGGTCCCGGCGGTGCTGCGAACGAGGTAACCGGCACCTTCGCTCTCCACCGACGTCACGGAGGCTCCTTCGCGGACGTTCAGACCGCAGTCCGCGGCATAGCGCTCGAGCAGCCCCACGAACTCGCAGGCGCGCATGAACCCGTCGGGATCGGCCCCCGCGTAGCGATGGCCGGGAAGGCGGGTCATCCAGTTGGGTGTGAGAAGTCTGAGCGTCGGCCAGCGTTCGCTCCGCCAGCGCTCGCCCAGGCGGCCGCGTTCGAGAACGACATGGGGAATGCCTTCGGCATTGAGCAGCCAGCTCATGGCCAGTCCGGCCTGGCCGGCTCCGATGATGACAGTGTCTGTCCGATGCATCACAGGTCCCATCCGCTGGGCTATGCAGGTGCAGGCAAGGTGGGTCCGCGTGGCGGCAAGGCGATGCAGGTCCGCCGCCGCCACGCGTTCGCGGCTTCAAGAGTCCGCAGGTGCGCCAGGTTCGGACGGGCGCGCTGCCGCGGGCGGTGCGTCCTCCTGCCGGGTCTTCATGCGGGGCCCGCCGCGGCGGGCAACGTGCCTTTCGAACTCGGGTCCGAAATGACGGTGACTGACAGCCGGATGGCCGGGTGCGGGAGTGTTCATCGCTTCTTCCTGGAAATTTGCGTGAGGTTTCGAGGGCGCGCCCCGTTGCCGGGGCGCATTCCGCATCACTGGGCAACCGCTTCCACCGAGACGGGGACGCCGTTGCGCAGCACGTCGAAGACGGCCGAGCGCGCCACCGACTGGCGGACGATCTTTTCGAGCACCTCGGCCGGCGCATCGCCGGCGATGCGGAACCTCGCGCGGATGCCGGAGAAGCCGTTGCGCACGGTGTCATCCATCCCGAAGATTCCCTGCAGGTCGATGTCGCCTTCGATCGTCGTCTCGACCGAATGAAGCTTCACCTGACGGATCGAGGCGATGTTGCCGATGCCGGCCGTAATGCAGGCGGAAAGCGCGGCAAGCAGCAGCTCCACAGGCGTGGCGCCATTGTCGGCTCCGCAAAGAACGGCCGGATGATCGCCGTGGATGACGTGGGCGCGGGGGCGTTCATGGTCGCCGCCGGCACCGCGGTAGCCGGCCATGGTGGCCTGGCTGTGGGTGCCCGACAGCCACTTGCCGTCGGCGCGGAAGGTGAACTTCGCAAGATCGCGGTTGCCCTCGACGACGCCAAGCGTCGCCGTCAGGTTGGGCACGTCAACGCCGTTCATGGCGACTTTCGTGGGGGTCTCGATGGTCTGGGTGGACATGGGTCCGATCCTTTCTGTTGCGGTGCTGGTGTTGGTCTCGTCCTGACCGGAACGAGCCTGTCCCGGTCGACCCGGCGGATTTGCCAGTCCCACGTTTCAGCCTGACACCGCACGGCCGCTCATCGCGTTTCAAATGTACGCCTGGAGTCTCGGCTGTGTTTCAGCCGGCAAGACCTTTGCGGAAGCCGCAAGCCGTTCGGATCTTCCATTCTTGGCCCTGAAAGGCGGGATCATCGGCCGGCGGCGCGCCCTGAAGAGCCTGCCGCCATCTCCCGGCGCTCCCCTCCCCATTTTGCGGCAGGCAGGATGCCGATGCGCCCGGCGGCGAAACAATCGAAACATCTGCGAGGCGTCCGCGACAATCGCGTGAAACCTGCCTGCCTGAAACTGATCCCGTCACAACACGAGACCAGAGGTCCGTCTTGAAGGCATTCGGCACCGGCCTGCGGCGACGGAGAACAGACATGCATCAGCCCCGGATGAAGGAAGGAAGACCAGCCCATGCGTGGGTGACCGTGGCTTCGGCAGCGGCCATGCTGGCCGTGGCCATGGGACAGTTGGTCAATGGTCTTTCGGCGTTTCTCGAACCACTCGAGAGGGAGTTCGGCTGGGCGCGCGGCGAAATCGCGCTGATCAACAGCGCCGGGCTGCTGGGGCTTGCGCTTGGCGGCATCCTGATGGGAGCCGTTGCCGACAGGGTCAGCATTCGGATCGTCTGCCTTGTGGGCGCGAGCGCCACGGGCATGAGCGCCATCGCCGCGGCCTGGGCGGACAGTCTGGCCGAATTCTACATGATCTTCTTTGTTGCCGGAGTTCTGGGCGGCGGATCGCTTTTTGCACCATTGTTCGGGCTCGTCGGACAATGGTTTCGAACGGGCGCCGGCCTTGCCATCGGCATCGTTTCGGCCGGTCAGGCGGTCGGGCAGGGCAGCATCCCGATGGTCAACACGCTTCTCATTTCCCGGCTCGGCTGGCGCGATGCGTTCGCCGTGTCCGGGATTGCCACCCTGGTGATCCTCGGCCTCCTTGCGCTTCTCGTCAAAGCGCCCGAAACGTCGCCCGGCGCATCCCCTGCCGGCCCGGCCGGCGAGGCGCCCCGCCCGATCGGCTGGCATCTGGCAATGCCGATGATCGGAATTGCCGTCTTCCTGTGCTGCACGGTGATGGCGGTTCCCCTCATGCACCTGATGCCCCTTATCCAGACCTGCGGAATTCCGGTCACCGAGGCTGGAGGAGCGCTCATGGCGATGATGGCCTCCGCCATCGCGGGCCGTGTGGCCTTCGGCAGGTTTGCCGACCGCATAGGCGCTCTGCCGGCCTATTTCGTCGCCTCTGCCTGGCAGACGGGGCTCGTCTTCGGCTTCACCCAGCTCGGCGATATCGGGCAGTTTTACGTCTTCGCCCTGCTTTACGGCTTCGGATATGGCGGCGTGATGACCTGCGTGCTCACGACCATCCGCGTGCTTGCGCCGGCAGATCGCAGGTCGGGCGCAACCGGCATGATCATGGCCTTCGCCTGGGCAGGGCATGGGGTGGGCGGATTTCTCGGCGGCTTCTTCTTCGATCTGTCTGGCGGCTACGAACTCGGATTTCTCGCCGCCGTGCTCGCCGGGCTGGTCAATCTGTCGATCGTCGGGACACTGTGGTGGATTTTTGCCGCCGTACGCGCCGACGCGCCGAAAAGCGGCAATCCGAGGCGAGCCGTCTGGCGAAGCTGGGGTCGGCTGGGCGCCGTGGACGGCTGAAGGACTGGGGGGAGGCGGCACCGACCGCTCTTTTCCCGTCCCGGCACGCAAGCTCGCTTCGGGACCGCACGGCCCCTTCAGCCCGTGGGGGCGAGCCGGGCGACCATACCGCCGGCGCAGCGCTTTGGGCGCCATGACGCCCGGCTATGATGCATAGTCTGCGGGAAGCACGATGCGGCCGGTGTCCCGGTCCTGATAGACGGGCGAGGCCACCAGATCGGGTGCCCGCTGATGCAGCTGGCGCATTTCCAGATCGATCTGCGCAGACGAAAGATCACTGCGGAAGACGGGTACGAACCTTGCGGCTGCGAGGTTCGAGGAGGAGACTTCTATAAGCCCGTCGATCAGGGAAACACGGCACGCTGGCGCGCCCATCTGGCAGCAGAGGGTCCAGATTGCGCCGAGGCTGATCGATTGCGTCATCACGCCCAGCCGGCCGAAGGCGGGGGGCGCTTCTTCATGAAGTCGCGCCGTGGCCTGCGGGGTGGTATCCGGATCGATCCACACACCCATCAGCGGCTCGCAGAAAGGATCCCCCGATCTGCGGTGGCGCAGCGCCAGGAAGTCGGAAATCTCCCTGCAGGCGCGCCAGAGGCTCCCAGGATCGTGCACCACCGCAAACATGCTGCCGGCGCGCCCATGCTCCGTCTTCTCGACGGCATGAAGGGAATGCTTCAACGACGAAGACCTCATTGCGGATCGACGTTCAGGACGTCCCCTCGCGCGTTCGCATCTCCGCCTGGCCAGGCCCGAAGATGCGGAGGACCGAGGCTTCGAGAGCACGGGCAGGGGGTCATGGTGCAAACTCCTCGCGTTCCGCCCGCACCCGTGCGCCAACCGCGGTCCATTCGAGATCCCCCGCATAGCGCCAGGCCACGCGGCCCGCCTCATCGAGCGCAAAGAGATGCAGCCAGCGATTGTCGAAAAGGGCTCGCACGTCGGCATGCCGCTTCAGAATGCGCGTCATCGCCTCGCGCGGCGCCTCGATGCATACGGACAGACGCAACGGGTCGTGGACGAGCTTCTCTCCGTCGTGCACCGATTGCCACGGCAGGCCCGGCCGCAGCAGCCCGCCATTGCCCTCCACCACGCCGATGCCGCCGGTCACGTTGTGCAGGAGCTTGTTGCCGGCACCGAACACCTGCGGGGCGACGGTGGAGCCGTAATATTGCAGGCTGATCCAGCTTGCGACCACGACGGGCGCGGTCATGATCAGCTCCAGCACGCCAAAGCCGCTGTCCTGCCTCCAGTCGTAGTCGTGCAGGAAGGCTCGGCCTTCGAGGCTCTTGCCTGCGGTGCGGGCGCGCGGCGCGGCGATGAAGGCGCGGCAACCGGCCAACGCCCATTCCGGCCGGATCTCGGCCCAGTTGCGGCTGCGTCGCGCAACATTGGCCTCGTCCCGCGCCCGCGGCAGGCGCAGCGCCCGTTCGGCCCGCGCAAGCCGGCCGGCTGCGGCGAGCCAGGCGCGCACCTGTTCGAGATCCCGCCGGTGTGCGGCCGATGGATGATCGTGCTCGTAGACGACGACGGCGTCGGTGGTCGTGTCGTGCAGCGCGCCCAGGAACAGCGTGTCGTCGGGAATCTCGATGCCCCGCTGGGAAAGCCCGCGCCTGACCTCCGCGTCGTTCAGCAGCGCTGCCAGCAGGCGGGCATTGACCTCGCCGGAATAGCCCCCGCAGGCCCCGCAATGCAGCGCGCTGGCATGCGGGTTGTTGACCACATTGGCGCCATGGCCCGACAGGAGGACGATGCGCGCAAAGGTCCCGGTCAGGGACATTGCCCGCAGCACCCTTTCCGCGAGGTCGATGCGGGTTTGCGTGTCAAGCGGGGGATCGAACCGTGGTGCCGGATCGTTCGGCAGGGCGGCGCGCGCCAGGCCGAGCGCATCGCGCAGCAGCTTGACGACATAGATCGGCCCGGTCGCCTCCACAAAGGCGAAGGAGGAGACGGCGGCGAGCTTGAAGCGGCCCCAGGCCCGCTTGGCGCGCTTGCTGAAACGGGTTGCCTGGTCGGCCTGCGCGTGCTGCGCACCGCCCGCGCAGCTCGTGACCGCGGCGTTCAGCAAGACCGGCAGCCGGTGCTCGTGCATGTCGGAGGCAAACCGCCGGTGCTCCGTCGCAATGCCGAAGAAACCGGCGAAGCCGGAGGTCCGAATGCCCGGATCGACCGATTCGAGCGCCCGGCGGAACCGTTCCGAACGCACATCGATGCAGAAGACCGCCTGCAGCGACGGGCGCGCGCTGCCTTCGGCCCGTCCCGGCGTGTCCAACATGGCGCAAAGCGAACGCTGTTGCGCACGCTCGGCCGCCTCCTGCAGGATGGCGTCCACAACCTGCTCCGGCGTCGGCCTGTCCGGTTCGGCATAGGCAGTCCGCGCGCGCCCCCAGTCGGCCGCGATCCGGGCGCTGTGGCGGTCGAACAGCGCTTCTTCCCAGATCAGGCGAATGGCAAGAAGATCCCGGATGGTGGTGTCGCAAGCGCCGTGCAACTCCGCCTGCCAGAGCTGATAGCGCGCATATTGCGACCATCCGCCGAGGGTCATGAACAGCCGGTGGAAATAGGTCTCGAGTGCCTCGCTTGCGATGCCGAGGCGCTCGACGGCGCGGATGATCACCTCCTCGGCCCGCTCTGGCGCGTTGGCGACATGGCTTGCAAAGCCCTGAAGCCCGATGATCTCCGGTGTCAGGTCGCGGGTCGCGACCGCGCGCCAGGCCCGATAGGCGCCCTTGCCGCGCGGCGCGGCCCAGAGCGCCTGACCCTCGTCGAAATATCCTGCCGCCCATGCTCCGAAGCGCTCCGCGATCAGGCCCGGCCAATCGGTTCCCGAGGTGCGGGCTGCCAGATCCGCCACCGTGGGAAGCGCCCGCGGCGCCGGCGCGGGAAGCTGTGCCGCAGCCTTCAGCGCCGCCAGATCCGCCGGGCGCAGCTCCGCCGGGGCCATGGCGAGGGCGGCTGCGAGATCCTCGTCGGTGATCGCGCCCGTCTCGATGCGCTCCCGATACCAGGCACGTGGCATGGCGACGGGCACACCGGCCGTGCGGGCAAGCCGGGCGGCGGTCTCGGCAAGGCTCAGACGGGCCTGTCCAAGGAAGGGATTGACCGCCACGCTTGCGCTCAGCGGCCAGACCGGCGGCACAGCCCGTATGGCAGCATCGACGGCCGCAAACACTGCGTCATGGCAGAAAGAAGCCGGGTGAAAATTCATCGTCATCGCAGATTTTTCCATAAGACCTTCAGCCGGCACGTCCGAGGGACCAGCCGCCCAGAATGCGATCGAACACGGCATTCGCATAAAGCCCGTTCGAGAGATGCACGCGCACGCCCGCCGACGCCGGGTGATAGGCCCATAGCGGGAACATGGCCTGCGCGACTGCCACAAAGCCGAAACTGATGACGGCAAGCACGATCAGCGCCCATTCGAGCGGCCCGGGTGCGGGCGTCGGCGGAAGGGTGCCCGACATCAGCCATTGCGCCCCGGTCTGAAGACCGAAATACCCGGCCGCTGCTGCCGTCGAATAGAGCGCGGTGCGCAAGGTCAGAACCTTCGGCGCGGTGTCGGCCAGCCCCTGCGCAAGCAGATAGGCCACGCCGAAGATCAGAATGGCGCCCAGCGCAATGGCCTGCGGCGACTTGTCCGAAAAGCCGAACACCGTGCCGACCAGCCCATAGATCGCCAGCGCCAGGATGAAGGCACGGGCGACGGCCCTGGCGTTCGGAATCGCCACCGGGCCGGGCCGGCGGATGGCTGCCACGCGTTCGACCGCCCCGCCGGAATCGAGGAAGGCGTGCGCCTTGTAGAGCGAGTGCGCGACGATGTGCAGAAGCGCCAGCGGGAAGAGCGCCAGGCCGCATTGCAGGATCATGAAGCCCATCTGCGCCACCGTCGACCAGGCAAGCGAGGTCTTGACCGCCGGCTGGGTCAGCATCACCAGCCCGCCGATGAGGGCGGTAAAGCCGCCGATCATCACCATCGCCGCCAGAACGCCCGGCACGAACAGCATCACGTCGGCCAGGCGGATCAGCAGAAATCCACCGGCGTTGACAACCCCGGCATGCAGAAGCGCGGAAACCGGCGTCGGCGTCTCCATCACCTCCGTCAGCCAGCCGTGGGTGGGGAATTGGGCCGACATCAGCAGTGCGGCAAGGGCAATCAGCCCGCCCGCCCACAGCGCGCTTGCCGGGGCCTGCCCGGCCCGGGCCGCCTCAAGGATCGCGGCGATCTGCGTGGTCTCGTATCCGACGGCAAGAAGGATCGCCGCCAGGATCAGCGCTGCATCGCCCGCCAGCGCGATCACGAAACGCTTGCGCACCGCCCGCCGCGCCTGGACGCGCTCGGGATAGAACAGCAGCAGCTTCTGCAGGAACAGGCTTGCCGCAATCCAGGCCACGACGAGCTGTGCCAGGACACCCGCCTGCACAAACAGCAGGACCGCGGCCAGCGTGGCGCACAGCCAGCCTGTGAAGGCACCCTGTCGCGCCTCGCCATCCATGTAGCTTGCAGCATAGCGCAGCACGACCCAGCCGATGAAGGAGACAAGCAGCAACATTACCGCGCTCACCGCATCGAGGCGCACGGAAATGCCGACGCCGCCCATGCCGATTGACGCATCTCCCGGCCCCTCGGCGATCAGCAGCGCCGCCGATAGCAGCGCAACGACAAAGGCGGCGAGCGCCGAGACCTCGGCAAGCCGCGGGGCAAGACGCGGCCGCCGCCCGGGCTGCAAGGCGGCGGTGGCCGCGGCCATCAGCATGAGGAGCGGGGCAAGAAGCGGCAAAAGGTAGACAGACAAGCCTGGCCTCCTGTTCAGGGGACAATATCGCGGCGCAAGATAGTGCGCCTCCAGATGCGATAAAAATTCATTGTTTTTGAGAAATCGTTCTATTAAACAGAACGATATGGCCAATCTGAACTACAATCATCTCCGATATTTCTGGGCCGTTGCGCATGACGGGAACCTCACCCGCACGGCCGAGCGGCTGAACCTCTCGCAGTCGGCGCTCTCCGTGCAGATCCGCAAGCTTGAGGAACGTCTCGGCCATGCCCTGTTCGAGCGGCGCGGCCGTCAGCTCCAGCTCACCGAGGCCGGGCGCATTGCCCTCGACCATGCCGATGCGATCTTTGCGACCGGAGAGGAACTTCTGGGCACGCTGCGGCAGACGGGTGCCACCCGCAAGGCCCTGCGGATCGGCGCGCTGGCAACGCTGTCGAGAAACTTCCAGATCGATTTTCTGCGCCCGGTCCTCGGGCGCGCCGACGTGGAGGTGATCCTGCGGTCCGGCAGCCCGGCGGAGCTGCTTGCGGCGCTCGAAGCGCTCAATGTCGATGCGGTTCTGATCAATCGCCCTGCCGCGCGTGACGCCGTGACGCCGTTCATCTCGTATCGGCTGGCAGAACAGCGGGTGAGCCTGGTGGGCACTCCGGCGCGCGCCGCGCAGGGCAGCACGCTCGCACAGCTGCTCGCCTCGCAGCCCGTCATCCTGCCAACGCCGGAGAGCGGCGTGAGGGCTGGCTTCGATGCTCTTGCCGACCGGATGGGCGTGCGCCCGCAGATTGCGGCGGAAGCCGACGACATGGCGATGATGCGCCTTCTGGCGCGCGAGGGCATCGGCCTGGCCGTTCTGCCCCGGATTGTCGTCAAGGACGAGCTCGAAAGCGGAATGCTGGTGGAAATCGACCGCCTGCCGGGAATCTCCGAAACCTTCTACGCCGTGACGATCGAACGGCGCTTTCCCAATCCGCTCCTGCGTGAGCTCATCAGGCTGCAGGAAGGCCGTGCCGGCACGCTTGAACCCTCCGAATGAGGGCGCGGCCACCGGATGGGCAGGCGATGTGCCCGTCCTGCCGGCCACGGCCGATTTGACCGGGCAGCAGGCGCCTCGGAAATGCTGGCCCCGGCGGCGAAGAGTTCGAGCTCGGCAAGCGCATCCGCGCAGAAAGGCCGACGATCTCCGTGCTGGTCCTGTGTCCGCAGCGCGATTGCGCCTGCGTTTGGCCGATTACGCCTCTTTTTGTCGATTCCCGCACTTACCGGATCTGCGGAGGGGGCCTAGTCCGTCGCCGTCAGACCAGGAGATGAGCGATGGAAGTTCTGCCCACGGACGTCATGCCGGCATGCATGGCCAAATCCTGCTGTGCGACGATGCCGCCGGTGCCGCCATTGGGGCGCCGTCCCTCGCTGGCATGGCAATCCGCCCGCCATGCTGCGCTGCCGGCGCCGATGCGGGATGGACGAGGGCTGCGGCGGTGCCGAGGAAGGTCGGTTTCGCATCACTGGAACGGCCCGCCCCTCCGCGCAATGCCTTGAGCCTCCGGTTTCTCCCGACCGTCTGACAATTGTTTCCCGCATTCCTTGCCCCGGCAGGGGTGCGCGCTCGGAAAACACCCATGACACACGCATCATCTCCCGGCTTCAGGGCAGGGGGCAACCGGCCCTTCGGCTTTCGCCGCGCGCCATCGCAGAACGCCGCCCGGATACTCGCGACTGCGGCACCGGTGGCGGCCATGGCGCTCGTCAACATGTGCATGAGCGTCACCGATACGCTCATGGCCGGGGCACTGGGCGCCGAGGCACTCGCCGCTGCGGGGGTCGGAAGTGATCTCTATTCCATAGCGTTCTACCTTGCCATCGGCGTGGTCGGAGGGCTCGCGCCGCTTTATGCCGCAGCCCATGCCGATGCAAACAGGTCCCGGCTGAACCGCCTTCGCGCCTCTGGCTGGGGCGTCGCCGCCCTTGTCGGGTTGCCCATGGCCTGCGTCGTCTGGACGGCGCCCGCCTGGCTTGAGCCTCTCGGCATCGAGGCATCCCTGCTCGACCACGGCCAGGGCTACACCCGCGCGATGGGACTGACCATGCTTCCCATGCTTGCCGCAGGCGTCCTGCGCACCCGTCTTGTTGCGCTCGAGCAGGCCGGAGCGCTCTTCCGGGTGACGCTCGCCGCGGTGCCGCTCAACGCGGTGTTGAATGCGCTGCTGATGTTCGGTGTGGCCGGCTGGCCGGGGCTGGGCCTGACTGGAGCGGGTATCTCCTCCTTCCTCGTGGCGTCGTTCACCTTCGTGGTCTTCGCGCGGCTTGCCGTGCGGTGCGGGGATGCCGGCGCCGCCGTCCCGCCGGACCGCCTTGCCATGGCGGAGATCCTGCGGCTCGGCCTGCCCATCGGCGTTGCAACCCTGTCGGAGGTCGGGGTGTTTCTGGGGGCTACGCTCTTCGTTGCGACCCTCTCGGTCGCCGATGCCGCGGCGCATGTCCTGGCAATCAGGGTCTCTGGCGTCACGTTCGCCGTGTCGATCGGGCTGCTGCAGGCGGCGACCATCCGCATGGCCCGTGCAGAGCCTGACAGGGGTCATCAGCGCGCGATTGCGCAGACCGCGCTTGGCCTGTCCGCCGCCGCCGGCCTGGCGCTGGCGTGCGGCATCGCGCTCGCCGCCTGGCCGCTCTCGCACACGCTGGCGCAGGGCGGCGCCGGAACGGAGGCGGCGGGCATCGCCGCGATCCTCCTTCTTCTCGTCGCCGGAGCAGAGCTTCTTGGCCCTGCGGGAGCCGCTGCCACCGGGATCCTGCGCGGCGTGCGCATGACGCGGGCGCCGATGGCCTTCTCGCTGCTCGGAAACTGGGCGGTCGCCGCCCCCATGGGAGTCTTCCTCGCCACCTCCGCCGAGCTCGGCGCGGTGGGGGTGTGGATTGGCCTTGCCGTCGGATCCGCGACCGCCTCCTGCCTCACCGTCATCCATCTCGTGCGGGTTCTCCGCGCCCACCAGCCCTGAAAGGAACCATCCATGTTTTCCAAGGCCCTCATTCTGCTCTATGCCGGCCTCGCCTATGTGCTGGCCATGGCAAACATCGCCTATATCGTGGGTTTCCTTGCCGATTTCGGCGTGCCCAAAGGCATCAACGATGGCACCCAGGGCGCGCTGTGGCCCTCGGTCGCGATCAATCTTGGACTTATCTGGCTGTTCGGCCTGCATCACTCGACGACGGCGCGGCGCTGGTTCAAGGCATACTGGACGCGGATCGTGCCGCCGTCGCTCGAACGGGCAACCTATCTCTACATGACGGCCATCGCCTCGGCTCTGCTCATCGCCTTCTGGCAGCCCATCCCGATAACCGTCTGGCGGGTGGAAAACACCATGGGATACTGGGCGATCTGGGGGGCCTATCTCTCCGTCTGGATGATGATGTTTTCAGCCACCTTCCATTTCGGCCACCTCGGCTTCTTCGGCCTCGCCCAGGCGTGGGAGAAGGTTGTCGCGGCGAGGCCGGCCGAGACCTCCTTCTGCGCGCGCTGGCTCTATGGCATCGTGCGCCATCCGATCAGCCTCGGCTGGATGCTCACGCCTTGGCTCACGCCGCATATGACCCTGGGCCAGATCGTCTTTGCCATCGGCGCGACGGCCTATGTGCTTGTCGCCACCGTGTTCGAGGAACGCGACCTGGTGGCCGAACTCGGTGATCGCTACCGTGTCTATCGCAGGCAGGTTCCGGCTTTTCTGCCGAGATTCCGCGCCTGCAAATCCACCCAGCCCGCTGAATGATGTCCGGCAGAAAGGGCCGTCCTGCGGTGAACCGGCGCGAGCTTTCCTCCACGTTGAATCCAAGGCGCATCGGATCCGGCCGAGGCCGGCCTGTCATTGCCGTTCATGGCGCGCTGTCCGACCAACGCATCTATCTTCCTCTCGCAACGGCCCTCGGGCGGCACCGTCCGGTGATCACCTATGATCAACGCTATTTCGGTGCCAGGCCGTGGGTCGATGGCGGGCAGGGCTTTTCCCGCCGGGTTCATGAGGACGATTTGATCGGGCTTGTCGAAGCGCTTGAGTGCGGCCCTGTCGATCTGCTGGCCTGGTCCTATGGGGGCGATGTGGCGATGCATGCGATTCTACGACGGCCGGAGCTGTTTCGCGCGGTTGTCCTGTTCGATCCCTCGATCGGCGCGATCCTGCGCCATGTGAGCGGAGCGGATGCAGCGACTGCGCAGTTCCTGGCTGCATTGCGGCCAGCAATGGATCTGTTGGCCGCGGGCCAGACGCAGGCTGCCGCAAAGGCGTTCATCTGCGGTGTGACAGGACGGTCTGAGACCGAAATCGAAGCTTTCGGGCCCCTTGTCTCATCCATCATAGCGGACAATGCGCGCACCCTGGCGCCGTTTCTGAAGGCCCTTGCAGGCGACCACGGCGCGCCGCTCGACCCGGAGGCCGTTGGCCGCCTGCCGATCCGGAGCCTGATCCTGACGGGGGAACGCTCGCTCCTGCGCTACAGGATGATCGCCCAATGGCTCGGCCGGCGCCTCCCGGCCGCCCGGCTGATCACCGTCGCAGGCGCCACGCATTTCGGCCCCTGGGAGCAGGCGAAAGCCATCGCCGAGCTCGCGGAACGGTTCCTTCGACGCTTCGAGGGGGCGATCCCGGACTGACACTTGATCGGCAAATGCGGCTTTCAGCGCGGCGATGTCGATCTTCTGCCCCGCCATCATCCCCCGCCTGAAACTGCAACATCTGGATTTCGTGCTCAATTGTCGGCCCCTCCGCTTCGTCGGCGCTCATGCAGAAGGAGCGGAACGGGCTGTCGCCCCCACGGTCTTCCCGTCGCAAGGGGCCTCTTTGGCATGTCTGAGCAGGGCGATCGAGCGCCGCCAGCCCAGCTACACAGGGCAATAGCGTTTCGTCGCAGGCCGGGCGAGATCAGCAGGGTGCGCATCGACTTGAGCGATGTGCGCCCAAGGAGAAATTGCAAGGTGCTGACCGGCTGCGTGATCAGATCCGGCTGCGGTTGTCGAGATCGAGCGTGTCGATGATCTCGAAGATGATGCCGAGTTCCTCTACCAGCTTTTCCAACCGCTCCGGCTGGTCGAAAGGCTTGAAGATGTGGCCACCCTCGAAACGGTTTTCGCCGCAGCGCAGGGCGAGGAGCAGCCGGCTGCCGATGAAGGCGGCTGCCAGGCTGCGCGGACCCTCGCCGGTGTTCTCCGCCAGCCGCTGCAGCCGCTCCATGAAGGTGGGCGTGAGCAGGTAGCGCGCTTCCACCTGATCATTGGAATAGACCTCGAACATGCGTTCGAAACGCGGATCCTCCAGCCTGACGCGTTCGCCCTCGCGCCCGAGCCCCACGATCATGTTGCCGAGCCAGGTGGCATCGGGCACCACCACCGTGCGGCCCTGAAACCGCTTGGGGAACTCGTAGATCATCAGCAACCCGCGGAAGACGGTGCGGTATTCGACCTTGGTGTTGCCGTCGCTGTCCTGCCGTTCGGTGCGGCGTTCGAGCAGCGCCTCGCAGAGCTCGAAGCGAACTCCGTTGTGCTCACCGGCGATCCTGTCCTCCAGGTTGCGCCTGTCATGACCCGGCACCAGCCCGGTTTCTCTGAAGGGCGCGAAGGCAAACCGGAACCGGCCAGGCGAGAACTTCAGGCCCATCGCCTCGCAGATGCCGCCCACCAGCACCTGCTTGAATTTGGCGTGTATCTGCTTGTAGATCATGGCAGCGCCGGCGAGCGCCGCGAAGATGACGAGAATGGCGCCGGCTATGATGAAGAAGTCGTCCAGGCCGGTCATGACCGCGATCAGGTCGCCGGCCAGCATCGCGCCAAGCGCGGTGACGGCCAGCACGCCAAGGACGATGATGCGCTTCACCGCCTGCCGGCGCTGGCGTTCCATCCGGGCCAGGGCCGGGGCGATGTGCTGCCGGTAATGTGCCGAGAGATCGTGCGGAGCCTGTGGCGAAAGCTCAGGCTGAGCGCTCATGTCAGGATCCCTGCTTCGGTGACGCTCCCTCCTGAGGCACGCCGGTGGACTGGCCCAGAACATCCGAGACATCGACCGGCTGGCGTGCCGCCTCGTCCTCGATCTCGAAGAACGGCATGGTCTGTACGCGGGCGAACCCGGCAATCAGTGAGCCGGGAAAGATCTGCACAGCATTGTTGAGTTCGGTGACAGCCGCGTTATAGAAGCGCCGGGCGGCGGCGATGTGACCTTCCACCTCGTTGAAGGTGAGCTGGGCATTCGACATGGTCTCGCTGGAGCGCAGCTCGGGATAGTTCTCCGCCACGGCGAAAAGCTGACGCAGGCCGGCCTGAAGTGAGCCCTCGGCATCGAGATGCTGGCGCACCTGCTCGCCGATGCGCGGATCGTAGGGCGCCTGCGCCTGGTTGCGCAGCTCCGTGAGCCGGGCCAGAAGCTCGCGCTCGTGTGCCATGAAGCGCTCGGCCATCTTCAGCACGTTGGGCAGAAGGTCGTGCCGTTTGCGCAGTTGCACGTCGATGGAGGATAAGGCCTCCTGCACCCGGTTGCGCCTGCGGATCAGCGCCACATACCACAGATAGGCGAGAACCAGCATAAAGCCGGCCACAATGGCGATCCAGATCACATCAACCTCCCGACCCTGTCTGGAAGGGCAGGCTAGCCCGCCTGGCACATCGGCACAAGCTGCAGCCTGCGCGGCCAAGCATGTGTGAGGCAAACCCCCGATAGGGCCGATTCTGCTCGCTCGCGATTGGCCGGTTTCGCGCCTGGCTGGAGGACGTCAAAGCATTGCCGGGTACCGGACGGATTTTGCCCGTGCGGGCAGAGGGTCAGAAGATCCGCAGCCGCTTGGCGTGGGCTTTCCACTGCAACAGGCGTTCCCGCGATTCTTCCGGGTGGGCAGCGGCCACGGCATCGACGAGCAGGCTCAGCGCCAGCGATATGCCGACCGTCGATTCCAGGAACAAGCCGGTTCGTGACGGTGCATAAATGACCGCGTCGGCGATGCCGCGGCTCCAATGGCAATATTCGTCGGAAACCACAATGCAGGCCCGCTCCTCCTCCCGAGCAAGCCGCGCAACCTCGATTGCCTCGCGGGCATAAGGCACGACATCGACCAGCACGAGGCAATCGCTTCCGGGCGTTGTGCCTTCGATGCGTGCCCATTCGGCCAGCATGCCGTCGTGGGGCGAAAGATAACTCACGTTGCCGCGCGCAAGCGACAGACGGCGGGCGAAATCCTCTGCGATTCCGCGGACGGACTGGAAACCGGTGATGAATATCCGCTCGCTCTGCGACAAAAGGCTGCCCGCGCGCTCCCAGTCCGCGCCCGTCGTCTGCTGGAAGACTGCCGTGACGACGCCGATTTCCGCCTCCATCACCTGTTCCAGCGCCCTGTGCACGCCCTGCCGCGCTTCCGGTGCCGGGCTGGCCACTGTGTATTGCTGGCGCAGCAGTTCCTTCAGCTCCTTCATGCCGTTGCAGCCGAGTCTGCGCAGCAGCCGTCCGACCGTCACCTCGCTGACGCCGACCCTCGCCGCCAGCGACTTGCCGGTCTCCAGTCCCAAGGTGTTCAAGTTGAGCAGAACGAACTGTGCAAGCTTGGCCTCCTGCCGTGGCAGGCTCGGAACGGCCTGTTCGAGTGCCTCGACGAACTCGTCGAAACTGAGCTGCGGGTAGGAAGCAAATCCAGGCATCTCCGACCTCTTTTCGGGGCGCAAAATGAAAGAAAAATAACATTTGACAGAAATGTTATCACTGCAGCACCCTGATGGCCATGCCGGTGGAACGCTCTTCCGGCAAAAACCAGAATGAGGGGAAGCCACCATGCAAAAGTCCCGAAAAACCGCCCGGACCTCGGCGGCGACATCTGCGCTTGCCATGGCCCTTGCCGTTGTCGTCGCGCCCGCTGCCGCTGAAGGCCGTCTCAACCTCTACAATTGGGGTGATTACATCAATCCGGAAGTCTTGCAGCGCTTCAGCGAAGAGTTCGACGTCGAGGTCACGCTCGATACCTACGGCACGAACGAGGAGATGCTGGCCAAGATCCAGGCCGGCGCCACAGGCTACGACATCGTATTTCCGTCGGTCTGGATGCACGACGTCATGTTCAACCTCGGCCTGCTCGCCAAGACCGGTATCGGCAGCCATCCAGACTTCAAGAACATCGACCAGACCTTCATCCGCGCAAAGACGGATCCGCAAGCCGAATATTGTCTGCCCTACGCCTGGGGTAGCGTCGGCATCGTCTACAACAAGAAGGTGGTCGACACGCCCATCAAGGGCTGGGCGGACCTCTTCGCCGTTGCCGAGGCTGGCAAGAAGGTCATCCTTCTCGACGATCCGCGCGAAACGATCGGCATCGGCCACATCATGAACGGCACCTCGGTAAATTCGGTGGACGAAGAGGAAGTGGTGAAGGCGACGGACTACATCATAGAGCGCATCGGCGACGTGTCGGCCTTCACCTATGACAGCATCCCCCTGGTCCAGTCAGGGGATGTCGCTGCCGCCCACTGGTATGTCGGCGCCAACATCTTCGTCAGCCAGATGCCCGACATTCTGGAATATGTGATCCCGGAGGAGGGCGCCACGATCTATCAGGAGGACATGTGCGTGCTGGAAAGCGCTCCGAACCGGGAAAACGCCATCAAGTTCCTGGAGTTCTATCTGCGGCCCGAGATCGCTGCCCTGAACGTCGCCCAGCAGATGAACGGCACGCCCAACATACCGGCGCTGGAGCTCATTCCTGAGGAAATCGCCAACAACGAGACCATATACCCGCCGCAGGAGGTGATGGAACGACTGCAGATCTTTCATGATCTGGGCGAGGACATCCGCCTCTATGCCCGCGAGTGGAGGCGCCTCAAGACGGCAGCACAATGAGGCGCTGACAATGGAAGCAACGAGCGCGATGGTAGCCAGCCGGAAAACACAGGAAACCGAGGCAGATCCCGATCACCCGGTTCTGGAAATCCGGCACGCGAAGAAGCGCTTCGCCACCCCGGAGGGGCAGGAAGTGGTCGCGCTCGACGATGTGTCGATCACCGTCGCGCGGAACGAGTTCCTGACACTGCTCGGCCCCTCCGGCTGCGGCAAGACCACCCTGCTCAGGGTGGTCAGCGGCTTTGAGGATCTCGACGGCGGAGAGATCCTGATCGACCGGCAGGACATCGCCCGGCAGCCTGCCTATCGGCGTCCCGTCAACACGGTCTTCCAGACCTATGCGCTGTTCCCGCACCTGTCGGTGGCGCGCAACGTGGCCTACAGCCTCGAGGTCGCTCGGGTAGACCCGGCGGAGATCCGCCGGCGGGTGGGCGAAATGCTGGAACTCGTCGGCCTTGCAGGCTTCGGAGACAGACGCATCAACCAGCTGTCCGGTGGCCAGCAGCAGCGGGTTGCCCTTGCCCGCGCCCTCGTCGCGCGGCCCAAGATTCTGCTGCTCGACGAGCCGCTTTCCGCTCTGGACAAGGGTCTTCGGGACAAGATGCAGCAGGAGTTGAAAGCGCTCCAGCACGAGCTCGGCATCTCCTTCGTCTTCGTGACGCACGATCAGGAAGAAGCGCTCACCATGTCGGATCGGGTGGCGGTGTTGGGCCATGGGAAGCTGCAGCAGATCGGCCGCCCGCAAGAGCTCTATCGCGCCCCGCGCAACGTCTTCGTGGCGCGTTTCGTGGGCGAGAGCAATCTCTTTCCTGCAACCGTCACCCAATCCGACCCTGCCGGAATCGCCTTGCGACTGTCCGACGGCCAGGAGGTGCGCCTGCCCGCGTCAACGGGCAACGTCCTGATGGTGGGCGCGAAGGTGCGACTGATGGCCCGTCCCGAAGATGCGCGGCCCGCCACCGGCAAGAATAACGCGGGCGGTCTGCGCTTTCAGGGCCGGATAAAGCAGGTCTTCTTCGTTGGTGCACACTACAAGATCCTTGTGCACACGCAGGCCCACGGAACGCTCAAGGCATCGCTGCCAGCAGGCGAGGATCTTGGCTCCACGCCCGCCCCCGGCCAGGCGGTAGAGCTGCACTTTCCGCCGGCCACGCTGCATGTGCTCCTCGATGAGGAGGCCGGCCGATGATGGTTCGCGGCACGCTGAAATGGCGCCAGGCGATAGCGCTTCTCGGCCTGCTCGGCGGCCCGACATTGTTCCTCGGCGTCTTCTTTCTGGGGCCGCTCGTCATTATGCTGATTTATAGCTGGCTCGAGCCCGGCCTCTACGGCGGCGTGGTGTGGAACTTCTACCACCTGAATTACGGCCGCATCTTCGGCTGGGCCAATACGCGCTACGAGCAGTTCGACCCCGCCTATCTGCGGATTTTCGCCCGCTCGATCTGGCTGGCGCTGTGCACCGTGGGTTTAAGCCTCGCCATCTGCTATCCAGCCGCCTTCTGGATCAGCCGCCAGCCCGAGTGGCGCAAGAACCTCTTCATCTTCCTCATCACGCTTCCTTTCTTCGTGAGCCTCATCGTGCGGCTGTTTGCCTGGGTGCTGCTGCTTCGGCCAACGGGTTTCATCAACCAGGCGCTCATGGGCCTCGGCATCGTCGACCAGCCGCTGGAGATGATCTTCACCGGCTTTGCCGTGGTGCTCGGCATGGTCTACATCTTCATCCCCTTCATGTTCCTGCCGGTCTATGCGAGCGTGGAGAAGCTCGACATGGCCATGGTGGAAGCCTCATTCGACCTCGGCGCCGGCCGCTGGCAGACCTTCCGCCGCGTAATCCTGCCGATGACGCTGCCCGGCGTCATCGGCGGTTCGATCATCGTCTTCATACCGAGCCTGGGCAACTTCATCGTGCCGTCGCTGCTCGGCGGCGCCAAGGTGATGATGATCGGCAATCTGATCGAACAGCAGTTCCTCTCGGCGCGCAACTGGCCCTTCGGCGCCGCACTCAGCATGGTGGTCATGGCCACCGTGCTCGTTCTGCTGCTCGTCTATGTGCGACAGATGACGCGAGAAGATCGCGCCGTCGCGGCCGCCCCCGAACCGACGGGAGACATGAGATGACGCGTTCCGGCATCCTGTCGCGCCTCCTATCGGTCTATGGGCTCCTCTTCTTCGCCTTCATCTATGCGCCGATCCTGCTGATCGTGGTCTTCTCCTTCAATGCCAACCCGGTCAACATGATGATCTGGGACGGTTTCACGCTCGACTGGTACCGCACCATATTCGGTTTCCCAAGTCGACTTACGGAGTCCACTCTCTACGTTGAATCGACCCGCCAGCTCTATGCTGCAGTGCGCAACAGCCTGTTGGTTGCCCTGGTTGCCAGCAGCGTGTCGACGATTTTTGGGACGGCGATCGCGCTCGCAGTTGCGCGCTACCGTTTCCGCCTGCGCAGCTTCTACCGGGCTTTCATGTTCATGCCGATGATCATGCCGGACATCGTGCTCGGCATCGCGCTCTTGATCTTCTTTGTTTCCCTTGGCGCGCAGCTCAGCATCTACACGATCATGATCGGCCACTGCACCTTTCTGATCAGCTACGTCTTCATCGTCGTCAGCGCCCGCATCGCCGACATGGACGACAAGCTGGAGGAGGCTTCCGCCGATCTCGGCGCAAACCCTTGGCAAACCTTCCGCCGCGTGACCCTCCCATTGATCCTGCCCGGCGTCGTCGGCGGCGGACTGCTTGCTTTCATCATCTCCATGGACGATCTGGTCATTACCTACTTCATCGCCGGCGTCGACTCGACCACGCTGCCGGTCTTCATCTACGGCATGCTGCGGCGCGGCATAAAGCCGGAGATCAACGCCATCGCGACGATCATGCTCGTCTTCTCGATCCTGGTCGCCTCGGCTGGCCTCTATCTTCGGGCCAGGAGGAAATGACAGGATGATCGAGAAGCAGACACGCCGCAGGCCGCGCGCCCGTGAGCTTGGCCTCCGCCTGCCCGGAGTGCCGGGCGCCCACAACGCCATCACCGACGTGCCCGGCGTTCTGGTCGGATACGAGACCTTGAGCTCGCATCGCGAGCCGGGCCTGCAAACGGGGCCGCTGCCGGTGCAGACGGGCGTGACGGCGATCCTCCCCGCCGGATTCGAGACAAGGCCGCGCCCGGTCTGGGCAGGCCAATTTACGCTCAATGGCAATGGCGAAATGACCGGCACGCACTGGATCCGCGACGGCGGCTACTTCGTCGGGCCGATCCTGCTTACCAACACCCACAGCGTGGGCGCGGTGCATGACGGGGCGACACGTTGGATTCTGGAGCACCACGGCAAGGCGTGGCGGGACACGCATCTCTGGGCCATGCCCGTCGTCGCGGAAACCTATGACGGCGTGCTGAACGACATCAACGGCCAGCATGTCCGTCCCGAGCACGCCTTGGCAGCCATCCGCGCGGCATCCCCGGGGCCGGTGGCCGAAGGTAATGTGGGCGGTGGCGCAGGCATGATCTGCTACGAGTTCAAAGGCGGCACCGGCACCGCTTCGCGGCGTGTGGAGATTGCAGACGGCACATATCACCTGGGTGTGCTCGTACAGGCCAATCACGGCGTGCGGCCATGGCTGAATGTCCTCGGCGTTCCGGTCGGCCATGCCATGAGGGAGGATCGCATTCCCGACTTGCACCACGAGCGCGGGTCCGTGATCTGCATCATCGGTACCGACCTTCCCCTGCTGCCATCCCAGCTTCAAAAGCTGGCGCGGCGGGCCACGATCGGGATCGGCCGCGGCGGCACGCCGGGCGGTAACAATTCGGGTGACATGTTCCTCGCCTTCAGCATCGCCAACGACATGGACCTGCCCCAATTGAGCGGCCCCTGGCGGCAGATGACCTGCCTCAACGACGAGCTGCTCGATTCCGTCTACCTTGCCGCCGTAGAGGCGGTCGAGGAGGCGGTGCTCAACGCCATGCTGGCCGCCGAGGACACGCCGACGGCCCGCCCGGCAGGATCGATATGCCGCGCTATCGACGCAACAAGGCTTCTGAGGCTGGTCGAGGGGCACATGCAGCGACGTGGCGTCTCAGGCTGAGGCCGTCTCTCGTTCCCTCCGGTATGGTTACAGCGCGCCAGGCAACCGGCTTCTTCCCGGCGGGCCTTCGCATGAAAATTGACCCAAATCGCCTCGAACGCAATCAGCACACAAAGGGCATCGGGCAGTCGGTTCCGCGCAGCCTTTCGGTGCGCTGATTGGCGCCTCTACGTGCAGAATTTGACGCACAGCCCGCTGGAAGATGCCGCGTAAACCCGGCGCGCCTCAGCTCTTTGGCATCCCGGCCGGCCTCAGCTCTCGCTTCTGTGCGGCGATACGGAAGGACGCATTGGCGGCACCATAGCCGCGGTATTCGCCGCGGCGTTCCACGATCTCGAAAAAGAAACCCTCGCCGTAATTGGTGCTGTAAAGCTGGAAATATTCGCCGCCTTCATCGCGGTCATACAGGATATTATGCGACCGCAGCTGTTGAGACAGAGCTGCATCAATGCCGAACCGTGCCTCGAGGTCATCGTAATAATTGGGCGAGATCTCCAGCGGACGGAAGCCGAGCTTCCGCATCGCCGCCGCGCTTGCAAAGATATCGCGGCTGGCAAAGGCGAGGTGCTGCACGGACGAACCGAAGCTTTCGGCGATAAAATGGCCCGCCAGTGTCCTGCGGCTCTCGGCGCCGTTGAGCGTGAGCCGCAGCGCGCCATTCTCGCTCTCTATGACCTGGCTGCGCACGAGCCCGCCGGGGTCGACCACGTCTACCATCGGGGACTTCCGGGTACGGAAGATCGCTGTGTAGAACAGAATCCAGGTCAACATCTCCTCATAGTTCATCGTCTGCGCGATGTGATCCACGGCAACAAGGCCTGCGTCGACCGTCGTCTTGCGCTCCGGGAGCGGCGCGAATTCAATATCCCAGACACGCGAAAGCTCGCTGCGGCTGTCGATGAAATAGATCACGCCGCCGCCGACACCGCGAATGGCCGGAATGGCCAGCTCGCCTGGCCCGTGCTTCTGCTCGAAGGGTTCAACACCAAGCGCGCGGGCGCGCGCCACCGTCGCCTGCGCGTCCTCGACTCGAATGCCGAACGCATAGGCATTCGTGCCGTGCACAAGATACGAGGAATGGGCAAAGCCTTCGTGCTCGGTGTTGATGACGATGTTGATGCCGGACGCGGAGGGTCCCTGCCGCCACAGCACCACATCCTTGTTGCGATGCTTTGCCTGTGGCGCAAAGCCCATGGTCGAAAGAAGGTGGCCCAGCTCGTCCGCTTCCTCGTCATTGGCAGCGAATTCAACGAATTCCACGCCCTCCACCGGAATCCGCTCGGGCATGTCGGGCACGTCGATTGCAATCGTGCCAGGTTCGATGCGGCGGACCTGGTCCATCAGGTTCACCAACGCCCGCCTGCCGTCCACCGCGATCGACTTGGGCGAACCGCCGCGGAACTGGTCGTTGAAGATTTCGAGCGAGAGTGGGCCGTCATACCCTGTGGCCGCCACAGCGCGCATGAAATCGACAACGGGCAGGTCGCCCTGGCCCGGCATGTTGCGATAGTGCCGGCTCCAGGAGAGCAGGTCCATCTCCATACAGGGCGCATCCGCGAGCTGCACGATGAAGATGCGATCGCCCGGGATGGCGCGGATCGTCTCGACGTCGAGCTTGCGCGCCAGCGTATGGAAGGAATCGAGAATGAGGCCGATATTGGGGTGGTCGGCGCGCCTCACAATCTCCCATGCATCGCGATGGTCGTTGATGTGTCGCCCCCAGGCAAGCGCCTCGTAGCCGACCCTCAGCCCCCGCCTTGCGGCGCGCTCGCCAAGTTCATGGAAGTCGGCCGCGGCGCGGTCGATACCGCCAAGGGCGGTCGGCGATACGTTGGAGCACACGAGCATCAGGTCGGTGCCGAGTTCGGCCATCAGGTCGAATTTGCGCTCGGCCCGGTCGAAGGCACGTGAGCGCTGCGGCTCGGGAAGGCCCTCGAAATCGCGGAAGGGCTGGAACAGTGTGATCTCCAGCCCGTGATCCCGGATCATGCGGCCCACTTCGGCTGGCGTCCCGTCAAAGGCGAGGAAATCGTTTTCGAAGATTTCCACGCCATCGAAACCGGCGGCGGCGATCGCCGCCAGCTTCTCGCGCAGGTCGCCGCTGATCGACACGGTCGCGATCGACGTCTTCATGTCTCATGCTCCCGAACCAGGTCGATCAACGCCTTCACTGCGAGCGCGTATCCGCGCGACCCAAGCCCGGCCAGCACGGCGGTGGCGACGGTCGAGACGAGCGATCGGTGATAGATCTCCTCGCGCCGGTGAATGTTGGAGATGTGGAACTCGACGATGGGCCGGGGAAACATCTTCAGCGCATCGAGCAGCGGGATCGACCTGAAGCTCAAGCCTGCGGGGTTGATGAGGATGCCCGCACCTTCGTCGATCGCCTCATGGACCCAGTCGACAAGCTGATGCTCGGCATTCGACTGATGGAATCGCACAGGCCTGTCGCTCGCCGCCTCGCGGCACATCACCTCGATCTCTGTGAGTGTTGTGGTGCCGTAGATTTCCGGCTCGCGTTTTCCGAGGCGGTTGAGGTTCGGTCCGTTGAGGACGAAAATGGGCTTGATGGTCATTGTCGCCTACCTTTCCGGCAGTCAGCCGCCATATCCGAGCAGCCTCGGCAGCCAAAGCACGAGATCAGGGAAGAAGGTGATGAGGCCGAGCGCGCCAACCATGGCCCACAGGAACGGAAACACGTCGCGAACGAGCCGGCGCAGCGGTACGCCGGCAATCCGCGTCATGACAAAGAGAAGCAGACCGTAGGGTGGGGTAATGAGGCCGAGCATGATGTTGACAACGACCATGACGCCGAAGTGAACCATATCGATTCCGAGTGCCTGCGCCGTCGGGATGAGCACGGGCACCACGACCAGAAGAATGGTCGTGCCCTCCAGCAGGCAGCCGAGCAGCAAGAGTGCGATGTTGACGATGATCAGGAAACCGGTCGGAGAAAGATCGCGGGCGGTCAGGAACGCGCTCAGTGCCTGCGGGATGTTCTCCACCGTGACGACGTAATTGAAGACCATCGCGCCGGCGATCAGCATTCCGATGGATGCTGAGGTCCGTGCGCTTGACAGCACCGACCGATAGAAATCGCCTAAGCTTACGCTGCGGTAGAGAACCGTCGACACGAGAAGCGCGTAGGCTGCGGCGATGGCCGCCGCCTCCGTCGGCGTGGTGACACCGGAGTAGATGCCGCCGAGCAGGACCACAGGCATCATCAGCGTCGGCAGCGCCCGCCAGGTGATGCCCGGCAGGGCGCGAAGCGGCGTGGGCGGCTCGACCGGGAATCCCCTTCTGTGCGCATCGAAGACGACGATGATCATCTGCGAGAGGGCCATCAGCAGCCCCGGCACGACGCCTGCGAGAAACAGGTACCCGATCGAGGCGTCAGACACCAACGCGTAGATGATCATCGGGATCGAGGGCGGGATGATGGGCCCGATCACCGCTGTCGCCGCCGTCAGTGCCGCGGCATAGCTCGGCGGATACCTCTGATCTCTGGTCATGAGCTGCTGCATCATCTTGCCGGTTCCGGCGGCATCTGCGATCGCGGAGCCCGACATGCCCGCAAAGATGATCGACTGGAGGATGTTGACGTGAGCCAGCCCGCCACGGAACCGTCCGACCACCGCGTTGCAGAAGGCCATGAGCCGGTCCGTCATCGAGCCGATATTCATCAGCTCCGCGGCGAGGATGAACAGCGGCACGGCAAGGATGATGTAGTTGAAATACATGCCGTTCAGCAGCTGCTCGGCGGCGGTTCCCATGTCGAGCCCCGAAAGCATCAGGTAGAGAATGGAGCCGGCGATCATGGCGTGGCCGATCGGCAGGCCCAGGAAGGCAAGCCCGGTGATTGCCACGAGCGACAGGGAGAAAGGGCTGGCCAAGCTCATACGCCGGAGCCCGCTTCCGTCGGGTCGAACGCATCGACGTCGCGACCGGTAAGCACCTGCCAGGACAGCCAGATGTAGCGGGCGATCACGGCCAGAACGAAGACAATGTAGATGGAGAAGACCCAATCGAAGCGCAGCTTGAGATAGGAGCTCTTCTCGACCTTCATGAAGGTGACGTAGTCGACAACCGCCGGAAAGGAGTATCCGTAGAGGAATAACAGAGCCGCGGCCGAAAGCAGAAACATGATCCGGCGAAGCCGCGGCCCGGCAGAAGCGTAAAGCAGATCGAAGCGCACCTCCTCCTCTTCTCGCACCACGAGGGCCGCACCGAAGAGGACAATCCAGATCCAGAGGATGGAGCTGAGCTCGTTCGTCCATCCAACGGGCAGGTTCAGCGCGTAGCGGAAAAGGACCTGCAGCAAAAAGGCAAGGAACATCACGCCAAGCATGAGCGCGAGAAGGTTTTCCGCACGGCGATAGAGCCAGAGACCGACCCGTGATTTCGATGGCATGCGGTTCATTCCTGCTGAATGCGGTAAACCAGCCCGCCGCGGGCCATGCCCGTGGCGGGCCGGGCACTCAAAGCGCGTTGATCTTCTCGACCATGCCTTCCGGCCAGTCCTTGGCCAGGACGGAGGCAAGATACTTCTGCTGCACATGCTCGCGGAAGGCCTCGCGGTCAGGCTCATAGATCTTCAGGCCTTTCTCCTTGAAGGAGTCGGCCAGCTCGGCTTCGCGCGTGAGATGTTTTTCCGTTGAGAAGTCGATGGCCGCATCCGCTGCCGCCTGGAAGCGGGCCTGGGTGTCCGCATCCATTTCGTCCCAAACCTTCTTTGACACGGTCAGCAGGTCAAAGCCGACGAGGTGAGAGGTGAGCACGATCTGCGACATCACCTCGTAGAACTTCATGTTCTCGACATTCGGCAGCGGATTGTCCTGTCCGTCGATCGCACCGGTCTGCAGGCCCGTATAGACCTCGGCATAGGCCATCGGCGTGGGATTGGCGCCAAGCGCCTCTCCAAGAAACTGCCATGCGTCTCCGGGGGGCATGCGCAGCTTGATGCCTGCCAGGTCTGCGGGCGTGCGGATCTCCTTTTCCGGCTTGAGGCCAACCTGGCGAACGCCGAAATAGGTCGGCCCAAGAATCTTTATGCCAAGCTGATCCTCGGCCATTCCCTTCAACTCGGCGCCGGGCTCGCTGTTGAAGAAGGTCCTTACATGGGCCGCGTCCCGGAACAGGTAACCGGCGGTCACGATCGACCAGGCCGGGATCTGCTTGGAGATGTCCTGCGGCGCAATGTTGCCCATTTCGAGATTGCCCCGCTGCAGCGCGACGAGCTCGGTACCCTGCTTGAAGAGGTTGCCGCCGTAGTAGCCTTCAAAAGTGAAGTCGTCGGCGATCGCGTCGGCAAACCTCTGCATCATCTCCGCGCGGATATCCTGTTCCGAGAACACCGCGGAGAAGCGGAGCTTCGGCTTGTCTTGCGCCCGTGCCGGAAAGGTTGCGGATGCGGCGAGGCCGCCGGTTGCGATGATGAACTGGCGGCGATTGATGGTGATGTTCATGCTTTCCTCCCTTTTGCGATGGTTGATCTTGCGGCCCTCGCGGGTCCCGCTTTCGGTTGAGCACGCTGCATACCGTTGATGTTGCGGGCCATGCGATTCTCCGCCTTCCCAGCTCCGGGACAGGCTCCGATGCGTTCGTCGTCGCGAGCGATTACCGCAGCCTGGCTCATGCTGTTGCCTCGAAATGCCTGGCCATCGCGGTCATGTCCGTCCTCCGTCCGGTGAAAAGCTCGAAGGCGCGGACTGCCTGCCCGATCGCCATGCCCATCCCGGGAAGAACCTTGCAGCCCAGGCGGCGTGCATGGCGCAGAAGCTCTGTCTCCCTCGGGAAATAGACGATTTCGGCCACCCAGTGGTGGGACGCCAGGAGTTCGCCCGGAAAGGGCATCCCGGGATACTGCGCCATTCCCACAGGTGTCGCGTTGACCAGACCATCGGCCGCGGCGACCGCTTCCTGGACATTCGTTTCCGCACGGGCCGAGCCACCGGTGGCAATGTTCATGCGCTCTGCCAGGCGTTCCGCCCGTCCGGCTTGGGTGTCGATGATCGCGAGATCCTTCACACCCAGCTTGATGAGGGCATAGGCGACCGCAGCCCCCGCTCCGCCAGCCCCGAACTGGACCACGCGGTCAAGGCGAACACCTGCCATGTCCCGTCTGAAACTTTCCGCAAAGCCCCAGCAGTCGGTATTGTGACCGAAGCGCAACCCGTCCTTCAACACCACCGTATTGACGGCACCGACCACCTGGGCTGCATCCGACAACTCATCGAGAAGTGGCAGGATTTCCTGCTTGTAGGGGAACGTGACGTTGAAACCGGAAAAGCCGAAATATTCGGCGAAGCGGACGAGTTGAGAGATCGGCGGTGCCGGATCGCCCATGAGATCGGCATCAATCAGCCGGTAGATGTAAGCGATGCCCTGAGCGCGCCCCTCCGCTTCGTGCATGGCAGGGGTGCGCGAAAGCTGAATCCCGCGGCCAATGAGACCGACCAGCACGCCGCCGCGTGATGATGGCTGCATTCGCCCGGCTTCAGCGCTGATCGCCACAGGCTTCAAGTCTGACCCTCCCTCATGGCCACGCATCCATTCCTCGAAGCGCGCCATACGATGCAATTTGAACTATCCAGTTAATTCAGTCAAGGACTTTGAACGAACCGGTTAATTCGTGTAAGACCGCCGCAGCGAGGAGACCGCGGGCATGGGCGAGAAGGATCTGGAGCTACAGAAGGGCATCGGCCGTGGTGGCTGGAAGCAGGATCCCGCCGGCGTGCAGTCGAATATCCTCGCCGTCGCGACATCGGAATTTGCCGCCAACGGCCTGTCGGGCGCGCGCATGGACGAAATCGCGGCCAAAACGCGCACTTCGAAGCGCATGATCTACTACTATTTTGGCGACAAGAACGGGCTCTACCGCCGCGTACTCGAAGAGGCGTACCGGAAGGTGCGTGAAGGGGAGCGCCATCTGGATCTCGAGCATCTGCCGCCGGTGGAAGCGCTTAGGCGTCTTGTCGAGTTCACCTTCGATCACCACAGCAGCAATCCCGATTTCATCCGTCTGGTGATGATCGAGAACATCCACCATGGAGCGTATATTCGACAGTCGGAGCTGATTGGGCGCCTCAATGCCGGTGCGGTCGAGAAGCTGGAGGCGATCTGCCAGCGCGGCAAGGAGGCGGGCATTTTCCGTGACGATGTCGATCCGTTGGAGCTGCATTGGCAGATAAGCGCGCTCAGCTTCTTCAACGTGTCCAACCGGGCAACATTCTCCCTGATTTTTGGAGAACGCCTTTACAGCACCGCCGGCCAGGAAACTTTACGCCAGCATGTGGTGACAATGGTGCTGCGCTTTGCCGTCAAACCAGGCCATGCGTCCTGATCCGGGATGACCAGCTCGGTGACAGGGCTCCGGCGGCATGCAGCGCCACCGTCGAAGGAATGCAGACGTCGTTCAGGCAGGCACCGCCGCGCCTCATCGGCTGATCAGCTACGGCATCTTGTAGCCGGATGGAATCATCTGGCGTCGCACAGATGCGGCAAAAACAAATAGATGAACCGGTCCAGGATTGGATGCCGGCTCAGATCGCGGCCAGGAGGGCACGCGCAAGCCTCCGGAACCGGCCCCGGACCGATGAAACCGGCATGTTGTCCAGCCGTCTCCGTCTCTCAGATCATGATCCGCCGGGGATCGGCAATGAGTCCGACGAGATGGGTCATGAACCGCGCCGCCTCGGCCCCATTGATCACCCGATGATCGTAGCTGAGATGCAGCGGCACCATCGGCACCGGTTTGAAGGCCTCACCGTCCCAGACCGGCACGGTCTCGGTTCGGGTGATGCCGAGGATCGAGACCTCGGGCGGATTGACGATCGGCGAAAAGGCGCTGCCGCCGATACCCCCGAGATTGGTGATCGTCGTCGACGCACCGCCCATCTCCTTCGCCGTCACCTTTCGATTCTGTGCCCGCGCGGCGAGATCCGCGATCTCCGCGGCGATCTGCCAGATGCCCTTGCGGTCGACATCGCGCACCACCGGCACCATCAAACCATGTGCGGTATCGACCGCGATGCCGATATGCACATAGTCTTTCACAATCAGCGTCTTGCCGTCCGGGCTGAGCGAAGCGTTGAAGCGCGGAAACGCACGCAGGGCCCGTGCCAGCGCCTTTGCCTGAAACGCCAGCGCGGTGAGCCTGATGCCGCGCGCCGCGGCTTCCGATGTCAAGGCCTTGCGGAGTGCCTCGATGGCCGAAACATCCGCGCGGTCGTGGTGCGTGACCTGTGGGATCAAGGCATTTGCCGCCGAAAGATTGGCGGCAGCGACCCGCGCGAAACGGCTTACCGGCTCCTCGGACACCGCCCCATAGGCCGCGTGATCAACATTCCAGTAAGACACGTCCGCGGCTGCGTTGGCGGCGGGCTTGCCGCCATCCAGATCCTCCCGCGCGATCGAGGTGCGGCCGAGCTCTCTTGCCAATTTTTCAAGGTCGATGCCCTTCTTCCGGGCAAGGGCCCGGACCGAGGGCGGTGCGATCACATCGGTCATGACCCCTCCATTACCAGCTTGCCGAGATGTACTGGGTTTCCATGAATTCGAGCATGCCCTCATGCCCGCCTTCCCGGCCAAGCCCCGACTGCTTCATCCCGCCAAACGGCGCGGCGGGGTCCGAAACCAGTCCGCGGTTGAGCCCGACCATGCCATAGTCCAGGCGCTCACAGACCTGCAGGGCGCGCTTCATGTTCTGCGAGAAGACATAGGCGACAAGGCCATACATGGTGTTGTTGGCGCGGCGGATCACATCCTCCTGATCGGAGAAGGTCTGGATCGCGGCAACGGGGCCGAAGATCTCATCGTGCACGCAATCGGCGGTTTCCGGCACGTTCGACAGAACGGTGGGAGGGTAGAAGAATCCTCTGCCATCCGGCACCGCGCCACCGCATTCGATCCTGGCTCCCTTGGCCACCGCATCGCTGACGAAGGCGGCCACCTTGTCCCGGGTGTCGGCATTGACCAGCGGGCCGACATCGACGGTGGGATCCATGCCATTGCCCACCTTGAGCGCCATCATGCGCTCCGTCAGTTGGCGGGTGAACGCTTCCGCGATGTCCTCATGCACATAGATGCGGTTTGCCGCCGTGCAGGCCTCGCCCAGATTGCGCATCTTGGCGAGCATCGTGCCCTCGATCGCGGTCTGCATGTCGGCATCCTCGAACACGATGCAGGGCGCGTTGCCGCCCAGTTCCATCGCCGGCTTCAGCACCTGATCGGCGGCGGATTTGAGAAGCCTGCGTCCCACCCCGGTCGAGCCGGTAAAGCTGATCACGCGCACGCGGGGATCGTGCAGCATGTGATCGACCAGCGCACCGCTGCGCCTCGACGGCAGAACGTTGACCAGACCGGGCGGCACTCCCGCTTCTTCGAGCAGCGGCATAAGCGAAAGCATCGTCAGAGGGGTCTGCGAGGCCGGCTTGATGACGACACCACAGCCCGCCGCCAGCGCCGGAGCAATCTTTCGCGTGCCCATGGCGGCGGGATAATTCCAAGGCGTGACCAGCACCGCCAGACCGGCCGGCTTGTGCTGCACCATGATGCGCGCGCCGGAGGCGGGAGCACGGGCAATCAGCCCGTCTGCGCGCACCGCTTCCTCCGCAAACCAGCGGAAGAATTCGGCCGCATAGGTGGCCTCGCCCCTTGCGTCCGCTCCGGCCTTGCCATTCTCCAGCGTGATCAGCCGCGCGAAGTCGTCAAGCCGTGCGGTCATCAGCTCCCAGGCGCGGCGCAGCACCTCGGAGCGTTCGCGCGGGCTGCGCGCAGCCCATTGCGACATCGCCGCCTCGGCGGCGTCGAGGGCTGCGTCCGCATCGGCGGTCTCGGCCGAGGCCACAGAGGCGAGCACCTCCTCTGTGGCCGGATTGACGACGTCGAAGCGCTCACCTCCCGCACCCGGCACCCATTGGCCGTTGATGTAAAGATTCGTGCATTCCATGACGTTCTCCATGGCTCAGAGAAGATGGCGAAGCGGCTCTTCCATCCGGCCGGCAAAATCGGACAGAAGGCTCAAGGCCTCGGTGGCGGTCAGATGATGGCTCGCGCATTCCAGGGTGATCGACAGGCCGCTGCCGGAGGAGGTGAGCGTTAAAACCGGCACCTCCTCGGGGCCGAGATCGACCGCGCTGACGGGGCTTGCGCGCAGGTCGCGCACGCGCAGGTCCGGCGTGCTGTCGGGGTCGGCCTCGGTGAGGCCGCTCAGCGGCCCGGACGGAACGGTGTAGCTGCGGGCCTGCCCCCATCTCTCGACCACAACCGTTGCCTCCTCGCCAGGCAGACCCGCCGCCGCAAAGCCCGCCAGCAGGGCATTCGAGTCGGTCAACCCGGCATGCTGCGCCGCCCATACGGCAAAATCGGAAAAACCTTCGACGGGAAGCTGCGCGATCAGGCGGCGTGCGGCCGGGCTTGCGGACTGTGCCGAACGGGCCGGCAGCTTTCTCAGAATCTCGAGATCGGCGGCGTGATAAGGTTGCGGATAACCGGCTTCGACCAGATGGCCCAGGTCCAAACCTTCCTGCAGGGCCAGCCGCCGCGCCTTGGGCGAGGCAAGGATGCGGCCGCTGGCTTCGCCCCGCGCAGGGCCTCTTGCCGCCGGCGCAGGCATGGCCGGCTTTTTCGTCTCTGGCCTCGGGGCAGGGGCGCTTGCCGGCGTCCTCCCGGTCGCCGCCGAGCGGCTGACCTGCACCGTTTGTGCCGGTTTCTCGGCGGAAATCACCGCAATGGTCTCGCCAACGGGCGCTTCCTCGCCGGCTGCGATGAGCACGGCAGCAAGAAAGCCGTCGATCCCGGCCTCGACTTCCATGGTCGACTTGTCCGTCTCGACCTCAAAGAGGATGTCGCTGGCTGCCACCGCATCTCCCGGCGCCTTGTGCCACGCAACGATCAGACCCGTATCCTGGGCCATGCCGAGCGCCGGCATGATCACGGCCTCGCCCTCGGGCAGCGCGTCCCCGGCGGGCGCCTCGGCAACGGCTGCGGGCGGGGCCGCCCCGCCCCCTTCGGCTGTCTCCGATATCAGGGCGATGACATTGCCCACGGGCACCTCGTCGCCTTCCCTGGCCTGCACGTCGGTCAGATACCCGTCGCTCGGCGCCTCGACCTCCATCGTCGCCTTGTCGGTCTCCACCTCGAAAAGCGCGTCGCCCGCCTTGACCGCATCGCCGGGCTTCTTCAGCCAGCACAGGATTTTGCCGGTGTCCTGCGCCATGCCGAGTGCCGGCATGATAACCTCATGCGGCATGGATCATCTCCCCGGACACAAGCTTGCGTGCCTTCTCGACGACCGCTTCCGGCGTCGGCACGGTGAGATCCTCGAGCACCGGGCTGAAAGGCACGGGAACGTCCATCGCGCCCATTCGCAGAACCGGTGCGTCAAGGTGGTAGAAGGCCTTTTCGTTGATCCGGCTCGCGATCTCGCCGGTGATGCCGTAGCTCTGGTGGCCTTCGTCCACCACGATCACGCGGGAGGTCTTTTTCGCGGAATTGACAAGCGTTTCCTCGTCAAGGGGAACGATGGTGCGCGGGTCGATCACCTCGGCGCTGATGTTTTCGGCAGCCAGGATGTCGGCCGCCTTCTCGCACACCTGCACCATCGAGGACGTGGCGACCAGCGTGATGTCCTTGCCCGCGCGCTTGATCTCGGCTTGCCCGAAGGGGATCAGGTATTCCTCATCCGGCACCGGGGCCTTGTCGCTGTACATCAGCTTGTCTTCGAAGATCACGACTGGGTTGTTGTCGCGGATCGCGGTCTTCATCAGGCCCTTGGCCTCGTAGGCGCTGGAGGGCAGTGCAACCTTCAATCCCGGTATATGGGCCACCAGCGCGTGCAGCGACTGCGAATGCTGAGCGGCCGACCGGCGGGTCGCACCGAGATTGGTGCGAAGCACCAGCGGCACGCTCAGCTTGCCGCCGGACATGTAATGCGTCTTGGCCGCCTGGTTGCAGAGCTGGTCCATGATGAGGAAAATGAAATCCCCGAACATGAGGTCCACCACGGGCCGCGCGCCGGTCATGGCGGCGCCCACCGCAATTCCCATGAAACCGGGCTCCGAGATCGGCGTGTCGATCACGCGCTGCGTGCCGAACTCCTCGACCAGGCCGGACAGCACCTTGAACGGCGTGCCCGCCTCTGCCACGTCCTCGCCGATGATGAAAACGGTCGGGTCGCGGCGCATTTCCTCTGCCAGCGCCTCATTCACCGCCTGCGAAAGGGTGATGTTTCGCATCTCAGGTTCTCCTCACGCGCCGGGCCGCAGGGTGTCGGGGTCGGTTGCGGCATAGACATGCATGTCAACCTCCGCTGCCTCGGGGTATCTGGCGGCCAGTGCATATTCGACCGCGGCCTTGGCATCGGCGCGCACCTCCTCCTCGATCGCCTGCAACTCCTTGGCGCTTGCGACGCCCTCATCCGTCAGCCACTTGCCGAAATTCACGATCGGGTCGCGGCGCTCTTTCCAGATCGCTTCCTCCTCCTTGCTGCGGTAGTAGTCGCGGTTGATGTCGCCGACGTGGTGGCCGTGATAGCGGTAGGTGACAAGCTCTATGAAGAAGGGGCCTTCGCCCCTGCGCGCGCGGCCCACCAGCTTTTGCGCCAGATCGTTGACCGCCAGCACGTCCTGCCCATCGACCCGGAAGCTTTCGATCCCGAAGGCCTCGGCGCGCGCGACGATCGAGCCTGCCGCGATCTCCTCGGTCTTTGTATATTCGGAATAGCCGTTGTTTTCGCAGGCATAGATCACGGGCAGCTTCCAAAGCGCGGCCATGTTCATGACCTCGTACAACAGCCCCTGCGCCGTGGCGCCATCGCCGAAGAAGCACACCGTCACGTCGTCCGAACCCTGCAATTTGGCGCGCAGGGCCGATCCGGTGGCGATCCCCATGGAGCCGCCCACGATGGCATTTGCCCCGAGGTTGCCATTGGACTGGTCCGCGATATGCATCGAGCCACCTTTGCCGCGGCAGTAGCCTTCCTCCCGGCCCAGCAGCTCGCAGAACATTTCCTTGAACCGGGCGCCCTTTGCGACGCAATGACCGTGGCCACGGTGGGTCGACGTTATCTTGTCGCTGACCCTGAGGGCCTCGCAGATGCCGACGGCAACAGCCTCCTCACCGGAATACATATGTGTCAGCCCCGGCATCTTGGCCGAGAGATAGAGCTGGTTCGCGTTGTCTTCGAAAACGCGGATGCGCACCATCTGACGGTACATCCGCAGGTAGTCTTCTGAATTGGTCTTCTTCTTGACCGGGCTCATGAGCGCATCTTTTCGGAAAAGAGCCCGGACCGTGAGGCCCGGGCGGTCTGAGGGGAGTCAGTAGCGGTTGGCGATCGGCAGCTCTTCGGCCGGGAACAGCGAAATCACTTCGCAGCCCCTGTCGGTGACGACCACCTCTTCCTCGATCCGTGCGGCCGAATATCCATCAGCGGCCGGGCAGTAGGTTTCCAGTGCGAAAACCATGCCGGTCTGGATCTCCATCGGATTGTCGAGGCTGACGGCACGGCTGATGATCGGCCTCTCGTGAAGGGCAAGGCCCAGCCCGTGGCCGAACTGCAGACCGAAGGCCGACAGCTCGTCGGGAAAGCCGAACTCCTGCGCCTTGGGCCACAGCTTGGCGACCTGGTCGGTGGTCACGCCCGGCTTGATCGCCTGAATGGCGGCGTCGAGCCATTCCCGGCATTTCACATAGGCATCGCGCTGGGCCGGGGTGGCACGGCCGATGTTGAATGTCCGATAGTAACAGGTCCGATAGCCCTGATAGGACTGCAGGATATCGAAGAACGCCTGGTCACCGGGGCGGAACAGCCGGTCGGTAAAGTTATGCGGATGCGGGTTGCAGCGCTCGCCCGAGATGGCGTTGATCGCCTCGACGTCGTCCGAGCCCATCTCGTAGAGCAGCTTGTTCGCAAGGGCGACGATGTCGTTTTCCCGCACGCCCGGTTTCAGCTCCTCATAGATCATATGGTAGACACCATCGACCATGCTGGCCGCCTGGGTCAGAAGCTGGATCTCGTCCCAGTTCTTGATCTCGCGCGCTGAAAGCATGATCTGCTGGCCGTCCACCACGGTCAGGCCGGCTTCCTGCAGCGCGTGAAACATGGCGGTTTCGGCATAGTCGACGCCCACCGGCATGTCGATCATTCCGGCATCGCGGATGAGCCCGGCAATATCTTCGGCATACTTCTTCATCAATCCGAAGCTTGGCGGGATGGTGCCGCGCATGCCGGTCACGCCGGCATGGCAATGGTCCGGCACAAGCCAGTCGGAATATTTGCGGTGGTGCACGGCGGCCGAACCGAAGTCCCAAACATGGGGCGCCTCATCACCGGTCAGGAGGCAGAACCGGCACATCTTGTCGCGTTCCCATTCGCCGATCTTGGTGGCCGAAACATAGCGGATGTTGTTTACGTCAAACAGAAGCAGCGAGCCGGCCTTGCTTTTCTTCAGCGCTTCGCGGGCGCGGCTCAGCCGATAGCGGCGCAGACGGTCATGGTCGATGCGCCGTTCGAAATCGACGGAAGTAAAACCCCAGGCAGGAAGCCGGCCCTCCCATTGCCAATGGGGTTCGAGATCCTGAGGCGTGAGGATGCTGGGGGTCAGGGCACGAGACATGTCACTCTCCTTTGGATGCGGTCATTCGCACCTATTTTATAATATTTTTCAATCGCTTAAGGTGCTATTGGATGCACCAGCCCCCGTCGATGTGGATCATCTGGCCGGTCATGTAGTCGCTGTCATCCGAGGCGAGGAAGGAGGCGGTGCCGACGATATCGTCGGGGTAGGAGACCCGTTTGATCTGCAGGAAGTTCTGGACGATATCGTCATAGGCCTGACCCTCGCGATCCTTGAAGCCGATGTCGACAAGGTCCTTGTCCAGCTGTTCCCACAGCGGGGTGACCACCACGCCGGGGGCATAGCCGTTGACGGTGATGTTGTGCTCGGCCAGCGCGACGGCGCCGCAATGGGTCAGCGCCAGACAGCCATATTTCGAGGTGCAGTAGACCGTCACGTCCACCAGGGGCTTGCGCGACGCGATGGAGCCCACATTGATGATCTTGTAGGGGTGATCCTTCATCGGCCCCTGCGCGATCATCTGGCGGGCCGCTTCCTGCATGCCAAGCCACATCGCCCTGGTGTTCACGTTCATGATCATGTCCCAGTTGTCTTCATCGATGTCCATGAAGAAGCGGGGCTTGTTGATGCCGGCGTTGAACAGGGCCACGTTCAGGTTTCCGAAGGCTTCCACCGTCGCAGCCACGGCGGCGGCATTGTCCTCACGCCGGGTGACGTCCGTCCTGACCGCAATCGCCCTGCCGTTGCCACCCTCGTTGATCCGGTCGGCAAGTTTCCTGGCCTCATCCAGATCGATGTCTGCAAGACAGACATTCGCACCCTGCCTGGCAAAGCTCTCGGCATTGGCCGCCCCCATGCCGCGCGCGGCACCGGTGATCAGGATGTTCTTACCTTTCAGGCGATCGGGGTTCATGATGCATTCCTCCTAAGTCACGTCGTCCCGTGTTCGTTGCATCAGCGCCTCGGCCCGGTTCTGGGCCTGGCGCAGGGCCGCGCGCGGGGTCAGGATGCCGCGCAGCATGTCGTGGAATTCCTCGCCGCAGATCTGGATGATGTCGCAGATCTCCGGCACCGGCGGGCGAGGCCAGAACTGCAGCTCGTCGCGCCACGACAGTTGATCGACGGCCTGGAAGATCGAGGACAGGCGGCGCACTTCCGGGTCCGCGCCGACCGAGTAGCGCGGCGCTGTTCGGCTGCCATTCTGCACGTAGAGCTTCTGGGCCTGCGGTGAGGTGAAGGCGATCAGCGCCTCGATGACATCGTCGAGGCGCTCCTCCGGCAGATTGGCCGGAATGCCCAGCACGTAACCGCCCACGGGCGCGAGCGGTCTGCCCATCGGGCCATGCGGGTGCGGCAGATAGCCGGTGTTGCCATATGCCGGCGAGGAGGGGTCGAGCTCGAAATAGGGCGCCAGCAGAGTGTAGCCATAGGCCATCGCCACCTGGCCTGCCGCATAAGGGCGTACCCGCTCGTACCACGACATCGACAGGATGTCGGGTGGCGAATATTTCAGAAGCGCCATCAGGAACTCGGCGGCGCGCAGCCCCGTCTCGGTGTCAATCGTCGGCCAGTAGCCGCGCCCGGCGAGATGGTCGGTCTCGAACCCGCCGGCATTCTCGGGCAGGTTCAATACGGGCTGGCCGAAATCGGCCATCGTCATCAGCACCGTGTGCCCAAGTGCCGTGCCGCGCGCTGCGTTCCACGTGATGCCATACCGACCCTGCCGCGGCAGATGAAAGGCAGCCGCCGCGGAAAGAAGCGCATCGGTGGTCGTTGGCGGCTCAAGCCCGGCTTCGGCAAACAGGTCCTTGCGATAGAACAGAAGCTCAGGCGTGGTCTGGGCCGGCACGCCATAGGGGCGACCGTTCCAATGCGCGGCCTTCCATCCGGCCGTGTGGAAGTCCGCCGGATCGAGCCGGGCGACGTCCATCACCTCGTCGAGCGGCATCAGCACGCCATGTTCGGCAAAACCACCGACCCACGGCAGATCGACGGCGATGATGTCATAGCGGCTGGTCTTGCGCTCGGCGTTGCGCACCGCCTCCTCGCGCAGCCGGTCGATGGAGAAGGCGCGCTGATGAATCCGCGTGCCGACGACCTGTTCGAACTGGCGCTTGAGGTTGTCCATCACCATGAAGGTCGGATCGGCATGAACCAGCATGCGGATACCGCCCGATACCTTCAGCGGCTCGGGCAGGACCTGCAAGGGCGGGATCGACCGACGCGACATGTAGGAGCCGCCATAGAAATAGTCGGAAGTATCCGCGGTGTGTTCCCTGCCGCCAAACCGCCCCTCGGCCAGACGCTTCACCCGGCCGGCGAGTTGCATCCACTGCTCCAGCAGCTTTTCACTGGGGTGCATCGAGAAGCTCTTGCCGCTTTTGGTGCGCGGACGCTGGTCAATCAGCCCGGCGTCGACCATTTCCCGCAGACGCCGGTTGGCTGTGGCGTAAGGCACGCGGCTCGCGCCGATCAGCGAGGTCGGGGTTACGGTCTTGGCTTCCAGATGCCTGCGGATCAGATGCAGCGCCATTCGGAAATAGGGGTTGGGCGCGAACAGCTCGATCGAACCCTCGAGCTCGTCGGCAAAATCATCCAGAAAGGACACGATCTGAAGCATCTCGGTTTTCGCCTGCGGCGAAACCAGAAGCTCCTCACGATGTCGGCCCATTGCGTTCATTGGATGCGTCTGCGCCTTCCAGGTCCGATGCGGCGACAGCGCCGCCGATCGCGTCTTTTTGGATGAATCCGATTTAGGCATCGCGCCACTCCCCGAAAAATGTTCAACTTCGCACCCGGAGCCTATCGCCAAAATGTTCAGAATGGATATCAAGATGTCCGTTCTGGATATCACTGAGGCATCCTGGACGATCCGGAATTGGCAAAGTGTGGGCACTCATCCGACACACCGGATGACGCTTCCCCCGGTTGGGAAGACATGAAATCGAAACGGGATACTTCGGGAGGAGACCCACATGAACTATCGCAACGTACTGGCTGCGAGCACCGCCGCTGCCGCCCTGGCCTTCGCCAGTGCCGCTTCGGCCGAAACCTGGACCATCGGCATCACCCAGAACAATGTGGGCGTGGACAGCTACCAGACCACCTATGAGAAGGCCTTCATCGCGGCCGCCGAAGCCAATCCGAATGTCGAAGCCGTTGTGCTGGATGCCGGCGGCGATGTCGCACGCCAGATCGCCCAGATGGAAGACCTGATCCAGCAGGAAGTGGATGCCATCATCATCTGGCCAACCAACGGCGAAGCCGTCATCCCCGCCGTGCGCAAGGCGCACAAGGACGGCATCCCGGTGGTCGTGACGAACTCGAACATCGCCGAGGAAGGCTTCCCCTTCGTCAAGTCCTTCTCCGGGCCCGACAACATCACCCAGGGTGCCCGTGCCGCCGAGATCATGTGCGACCGTTTCAAGGAACTGGGCATCGCTGATGAGGCGCAGATCGTCGAGATCACCGGCCAGCCTGGCTATACGACCGCGATCGAGCGCTCGGAAGGCTTTCAGAATCGTCTCCCCGAAGTCTGCCCCAACGTGACGCTGCTGGAAAGCCAGCCCGGCGACTGGAACCGCGAGAAGGCGCAGAAGGTGATGGAAGCCTTCCTCGTCAAGTATGACGACATCGACGGTGTCTATTCCGGCGACGACAATATGGGCGTCGGGGCGCTGAACGCCGCCAAGGCCGCCGGAAGGGCCGACAAGATCGTCTTTGTCGGGGCTACCAATTTCGCCGTCGGCTACGAGGCGATGGAACGTGGCGAATACTGGGGCTCGATCTACCAGTCGCCGGTCGACGATGCCGAGGCCGCACTGCAGACAGCCATCGACGTTCTTGAAGGCAAGGATGTGCCGTTCCTGAACTATTTCGACACGCCGAAAATTACCCAGGAAAACATGGGCGAGTTCACCAAGCCGGTCTTCTAGACCGGCAGCCTCCCAGGGCGCGGCCAGGGCCGCGCCCGATCCGGCAGAAGACTTCCCCGGAGGGATCCATGGCCCGAGTTCCCGGCTGTTCTCGCGCCGCTCCACACGCTGCCCGCCGAAGGCGCTGGCGCCTTCTCGGCCCGTATCGACAGGGTGCCGCGCCGATCGCGCACGCACCGTTCTGCAAAACATGGTATCACCGTGATCGGCCCCGCACCCGACAGTGTGGCATCCGGTATGGTGCAACGGATCGATCCGGGCATGAAGGGGAATCGTTTGCCGCGGGGTGGCCTGCACAGGCCGGAAGGGATCTTGGGGCCGAAATCCTCAAAAAGGCCGGTTGAGGTGGGGCACGACATCAACGGGCACCCCGATGTCTCGTCTCGCCGGAAGAAAACCACATGGCCGGCCGGATCGTGATGATCGATGGCGGCACGACGCCGGTGTGATCAGCTCATCGGCGGAAGGGAGGAGAAGCCATGGCAGGGCTGACAAAGGAACAGATCGGCGGCATCCTGGCCCGGCAGGGCATTCTCGTCGCCTTCGCGCTGTTCATGATCGGGTTTTCGATCGCGAACGCGCGTTTTCTCGATCCCGACAACATCATGGGTGTGGTTCGCTCCTCGGCCATTCTCGGCGTGATGGCTCTGGGGGTGACGTTCGTTGTCATCAGCGGCAATCTCGACCTGTCGGTGGGGTCGATGATGTCGTTTTCCACCATCGTTGTTCTCGACCTGCACGACAAGATCGGCCCGACGCTGGCCATTCCGGCAATGTTCGCCATGACCCTGTGTCTTGGTGCTCTCATCGGGTTCCTGGTGGGATATCTGAAGCTCAATTCCCTGATCGTCACCCTGGGCATGCTGTCGGCCATTCACGGCCTGACGCTGACCTATTCGGGTGGAAAGAACATGGATATTGCCGACAAGGCCGGCACCTGGTTCGGCGTCTTCGGACAGGGCGACGCGCTCGGCATTCCCGTGCCCATCCTGATCTTCGTGCTGCTGGCGGCGGGGCTCGGCATCCTTCTTGCCAAGACACCCTTCGGGCGCAAGGTCTACGCCGTGGGCGGCAATCGCACCGCGGCGACATTCTCGGGCATCCGGCAGGCACGGGTTGTCTTCTCCTGCTACCTGATATCGGCTTTCTGCGTGGCCACTGCCGGCCTCATCCAGGCCGGCCGCTCACTGGGATCGCAGAATACCGTCGGTCAGGGGCTCGAACTTGAGGTGCTGGCCGCGGTCATACTCGGCGGCGCGTCGCTGATGGGCGGGTCGGGCACGATCTTCAAGACCGCGATCGGCGTGCTCATCCTCGGCTTCATTCAGAACGGCCTCCTGCTCGTCGGCCTGCAATTCTACGCCCAGTATGTCGTGACCTGGATCATCATCATCCTTGCGGTTTGGCTCGATATCGCGGCCAAGCGCGGCAGGCTGTGGTCCCCGATCGCTTGAGGAGAAGAAACCATGCAAGCGGGTACTCTCAGCACGTTTCTCAAACGCGGAGCGATATGGGGCTTTATCGTTCTGGAGCTGATCTTCTTCTCCGTGGCGGGCGAGTTCCTGTCGCTCAGCGACAAGGCCTTCATGGATGCGGGAAACATGCTGCTGCTTCTGAAGCAGACCGCTCCGCTGGGCATCATTGCCATGGGCATGACCATCATCATGATCAACGGCAATATCGACCTTTCGGTCGGCGCGACCTTCGCCCTGTGCGCGATCGTGCTTCTGGACAGCTTGACCTGGCCGATCTTTGCCGGACTGGGCGACGGCGTCATCCCGGTCGCCTGGGCACTGGCGCTCTTGACCGGCATCGCGCTGGGCGCGCTGAACGGCCTGATCGTCTGGAAGACGGGGGTTGACGCCTTCATCGTGACGTTGGGCTCGATGCTCGGCTATCGCGGCCTGGTGTTCATGTACAACGGCGAACAACCCACCAGCCATCTGAACTGGACGCTGGTGGATTTTGCCGAGGCGCAATGGCTGGGCCTGCACACCGCCACCTGGTTCCTTTTGTTCGTTACCGTGGCGATCTGGTTCCTGATGAACCGCACCGTCCACGGACGCAACGCCTATGCCATAGGCGACAACCGCACCGCCGCCGTCAATGCCGGGATCCGCGTTGGCCCCCATATGATGATCAACTTCATGATCATCGGTTTCCTGGCGGCGCTTTCGGCGGTGGTATTCTATTCGGAATCCGGCTCGGTGAACCCCAATGATGGCGAGCTCTACGAGCTCTGGGTCATCACCGCCGTCGTTCTGGGCGGCACCAAGCTGACCGGCGGATCAGGCTCGATCATATCCACCTTTGGGGGCGTTCTGGCAATTCAGCTTCTTCGCAAGGGCCTCGCGCATATCGGCACCAATACCGAAACCGTCAATCTCGTGATCGGTCTGATCCTGATCGCCGTGTTGTTCCTGGATCGCCAGCTCAACCTCAAGGGCAAAGAGGAGTTGAAGGTATGATCGATCGGGCCCCGGTCCTGCGCCTCGAGCACATCGTCAAGACCTTCCCGGGCGTCCGGGCTCTTGACGACGTCTCCCTCTCCGTCCTGCCGGGAGAGGTGCACGCCCTGATGGGGGAAAATGGCGCGGGCAAATCCACCCTGATGAAAGTGCTGGGCGGCATCTATCAGCCGGATGCGGGCCAGATCGTCGTTGACGAGAAACCCGTCGTCATGGCCTCGCCCCTTGAGGCGAAGGCCAGGGGCATCGTCTTCATCCATCAGGAGCTGAGCCTCGCCGGGGAACTGACCGTTGCGGAAAACATCTATCTGGGCGAGCTGCCGCGCAAGCGGTTCGGGTTGGTGGACTGGGATACGCTCTATTCGCGAACAGACGCGATTCTCGAAAAGCTCAAGGTGGGCTTCGATGCCCGAACCCTGGTTGGAAGCCTGTCGATCGCCAATCAGCAGATGGTCGAAATCGCCCGTGCCCTCACCGTCGATGCGAGGGCCGTGATCTTCGACGAACCCACGGCCTCGCTGACCGATGCCGAAAAGGTGGTGCTGTTCGACGTGATCGAGGATCTGAAGGCGCACGGGGTGGGGATCATCTACATCTCGCATCGTATGGAAGAGATTTTCCGCATCACCGACCGGATCACCGTTCTGCGCGATGGCACCCATCAGGGCACGGTCAACACCGCCGAGACGGATGAAGAGGCTGTCACCCAGCTGATGATCGGCCGCAAGCTCGATCTCAGCCGCAATGTCAGCCATCACGAGATTGGGGATGTGGCGCTGGAGGTGCGCGGCCTGTCCTGCGGGCATTTGTTCAAGGATATCAGCTTCGAGGTATATCGCGGCGAGGTGGTCGGATTCTATGGCCTCGTCGGCGCCGGTCGCACCGAGATCGCTGAAACATTGTTCGGACTGCGCGATCCCAGCGACGGAAAGATCCTGCTCGACGGCAAGGAAGTGCGCATCGCCTCCCCGGCTGAAGCCATCGCGCGAGGCATTTCGTTGGTGCCCGAGGACCGCAAGGGCCAGGGTCTGATCCTGGGAATGAACTGCCGGGACAACATCACCCTGCCGCAGATCGACGATCTGAAGGCGGGGCCATTCGTGGACGAAGGATCCGAAATTGCGATTTTCGACAAGTACCGCGATCGCCTCGACATCCGTACGCCCGGCTGGAAGCAGCTTGTCGGCAATCTCTCCGGGGGAAACCAGCAGAAGATCGTGATCGGCAAGTGGCTTGCCATGCACCCCAGTGTGCTGATCCTGGACGAGCCGACCCGCGGCATCGACGTGGGATCGAAATCGGAAATCCACAATCTGATCCGCGAACTGGCAGCCCAAGGCTATGCGGTCATCGTGATCAGCTCGGAAATGCCCGAAGTGCTGCACGTCAGCGACCGCATCATAGCCATGTATTGCGGTCGCATCATGCGCACCTTCACCTCGGATGAGGTGAACGAGGAAAACCTGATCCAGGCGATTTCCGGTATCGGCACAGAGAACGGGAACAGCACCGCATGATGCAGGTGGGTTTTGCCGGACTGGGGCGGATGGGCATGCACATGGCGCGCAATCTTGCCCGTGCCGGCCACGATCTGACGGTGTGGAACCGTAGCCGGGCCAAGGCCGAGGCGCTGGCGGCCGAGATCGGATGCGAAGTCGCCGGCACGCCGCGCGAGCTTGCCACCCGGACAGATGTGGTGGTCACCATGTTGGCCGACGATCCGTCGTCCGCACTCGTGCATTTCGGAGCCGACGGGCTCTTTTCCGGGAAAGGCGCAAACCACTTCATCGAAATGGGCACAATGAGCCCTGATCACATCGCGGAGCTCGTCAGAAACGCGCCCGCAGGCACGGTCGTCCTCGACGCTCCGGTGTCAGGTGCAATTCAAGCGGCGGAAGCGGCCGAGCTGATGATCATGGTTGGCAGCGACGCACCCACCGCGGCGCCATTGAGGCCCCTTTTCGAGGCCATCGGCAAGCGGACGATCTTCCTTGGGAAGACGGGTGCGGGCGCGGTTATGAAGCTCGCCGTCAATTCGCTGATCCACGGCATCAACCAAGCCCTCGCAGAGGCGATGAATCTGGTCGAGGAAGCCGGGATCGCTCCGCGGATCGCTTTTGACACGATCGAAGCCAGCGCAGCCTGCGCACCCATGCTGAAATATCGGCGACCTCTTTATCTGGACGAGGCTTCTCACGCGGTAACGTTCACGGTTGCACTGGCGCGCAAGGACATGGAAATGACCATCGCGTTGGCCGAACGCTTCGGCGTGCCGATGCCACAGGCGCGCGTGACACTCCACAAGCTGAAACAGGCCGAAGAAGCCGGCTACGACCAGCGGGACATGGCCTCCATGCTCGATTTCATGAAAGGGAAAAACACATGAAAGCGGCGCTTTTTGTTGGCGGCTGGAAGGGGCATGCCCCCACCGACTTCGCTGTTTGGTACAGGGGGCTGCTTGAAGAAAACGGCTTCACAGTCGATGTCCACGACACGTTGGAGCCGCTCGAGACCCCAGAAGATCTCGCCGAGCTCAGCCTCATTACGCCGATCTGGTCTTCGGCTCGCTCGGGGCACCGCGAAGAATTCGGCAACATGACCAAGCCCCAGGAGGATGGGCTTTTGAAGCTCATTGCGAACGGGTGTGGCATCGCCGGCTGGCATGGCCACATGGGCGATGCCTTCCGCGACCGGCCAACCTACCATTTTCTCATCGGCGGCCAGTTCGTGGCGCATCCGCCGGGCTGGCCCGACAACCTGCAGCCCAGGGAGGACTACATCGACTACGATGTGACGATCTGCCGTCCCGCCGATCCGATCGTTCAGGGAATCAAGAGCTTTCGGATGAGGTCGGAGCAATATTACATGCTGGTGGATCCATCGAATGAGGTGCTGGCGACCACGACGTTCTCGGGAGATCACCTGTGGTGGATCGAAGGCACGGTGATGCCTGTGGCCTGGAAGCGCCGCTGGAACAAGGGCCGGGTCTTCTATTGTTCGATCGGTCACGAGCTCGATGATCTGAGGGTGCCCCAGGTCACCGAAATCATGCGTCGCGGCGCGATCTGGGCGGCAGGTGGAGAACTTTGAGCCATAGAGTCCCCGCCCAAAGGTGGCATCGACCCCAAAACCGCGAGTGCCGCAGTCTGCTGCAAGGCGGGCGGGCGAGGCCCTGAGGCGCGGAAGCCCTGCCGTATGGCGGCCAGCGCTCTTTGCCCGCTTGGGCGGCGCTCGCCAACCACGGGCGCCCTTGGCACATCACGGTCCGCAGCAACGCCGGGGGCGCCTTGCCGAAGGGATTGCGCGCGGGCCGGCCGCGTTGCACAAGACCCTTTTCCCGGCTCTTATGGCGAGGATTGCAGACGGTGGGGAACATGCCGCAGGACAGGATGACCGAGCGTCGGTTGATCGACGGAATCCTCGAAGGAATGGCATTGCGCTCGGCCGCGTTCATCGTGACGGTCTATGGCGATGTGGTCGTGCCGCGTGGCGGCGTCCTGTGGACGGGCACGCTGATCGAGGTCTGCGAGCGCGTGGGCATCAGCGAAACGCTGGTGCGAACCGCCGTCTCGCGCCTCGTCGCAGCCCAGCGGCTGCGGGGCGAGCGGCTTGGACGGCGCAGCTACTATCGGCTCGATGCCTCGGCCAGGAAGGAGTTCGAGCAGGCGGCGGGGATGCTCTATGGCGCCGAGGTGCCGTCGCGCGGCTGGCAGATTCTCCATGCTCCCGGAATTGGCGAAGACGAGGCCCGCCGCCAGCGCATGGGCCACATGGGCGGGGCGGTCTTCATCCGTCCCGATCGTGGCCAGCCGGCACCCGAGGGCGCGCTGCTGTTCCGTGCCGCAGACCCGGCCGAACTCGACAGGATCGGCCGCTTCTGGGATCTTTCGGCGCTGCACCAGCGATATGTGGATATGCTCGCGCGGTTCGCGCCGCTCGCGCAGGTGGGTGCTGCGCTGTCGGACGAAACCGCGCTGATCGCCCGGCTGCTGCTGGTGCACGACTATCGCGGCGTGTTGCTGCGCGACCCGCGCCTGCCGCAGGCCGCCCTGCCGCCGGACTGGAAGGGGCACGAGGCGCGGGCGCTCTTCCGCAGCCTCTACCGGCAGCTTTCCCCCGCCGCCGAGCGCTGGATCGGTGCCCATTTCGTGGGCAGCGACGGCTTTCTGCCCGAAAGGACCGCCGAAAGCGAGGCGCGGCTGGCAAATCTCACCCTCGCCGCCGCCTGACCCACCGCTTTTCTCGCTCCCGTCCTTATTTCACATGCCAAAACATCACGAAAAATGCAAAATTACCACTTTCTTTGTGATGCTTTTGGGTGTATAAATCGACCAATCGGTCGGCGAATTGAGGAGTGCCGACCCTTTGCGCCAACAGGGAGAGAGCATGCAGGACGCCTTCATCTGTGATGCGGTGCGCACGCCGATTGGTCGATATGGCGGGGCGCTGGCCCCGATCCGGGCCGACGATCTGGCGGCCCTGCCGTTGAAAGCGCTGATGGAGCGCAATCCGGGCGTGGATTGGTCGGCGGTCGATGACCTGATCTTCGGCTGCGCCAATCAGGCGGGCGAGGACAACCGCAATGTCGGTCGCATGGCCGTCCTGCTGGCCGGCCTGCCGATCGGCGTGCCGGCGACCACGGTGAACCGGCTTTGCGGCTCGGGCATGGACGCGGTCGGCATGGCAGCCAGGGCGATCAAGGCGGGCGACTGTGACGTCGTCATCGCCGGCGGCGTCGAGAGCATGACCCGCGCCCCCTTCGTGATGCCAAAGGCGGAGACTGCCTTCTCGCGCAGCAATGCGGTCTACGACACCACCATTGGCTGGCGCTTCGTGAACCCGGTGATGAAGGAGAGGTTCGGCATCGACTCCATGCCGCAGACCGCCGACAACGTTGCCGCCGATTTCAACATCAGCCGCGAGGATCAGGACGCCTTCGCCGCGCGCAGCCAGGCCCGCTGGGAGGCTGCGCAGAAGGCCGGCCTCTTCCGCGACGAGATCGTGCCCGTCACCATCCCGCAGAAGAAGGGCGAGCCCGTCATCTTCGATACAGACGAGCATCCGCGCCCCGGCACCACCGTCGAGACGCTCGCAAAGCTCAAGGGCGTCAATGGTCCCGACCGGACCGTGACCGCAGGCAATGCCTCGGGTGTCAACGACGGGGCCGCCGCATTGGCGATCCTGTCGGGCCAGGCCGCGCAAAGGCAGGGCTTGACGCCCAAGGCGCGCATCGTCGCCATGGCGGCGGTGGGAGTCGAGCCGCGCATCATGGGCATCGGCCCGGCACCGGCCGCCAAGAAGGTGCTGGCGCGTGCCGGGCTGACCATCGGGCAGATGGATGTAATCGAGCTGAACGAAGCCTTCGCCAGCCAGGCACTGGCCACCCTGCGCGAGCTCGGCCTGCCCGACGATGCTGCCCATGTGAACCCGAATGGCGGCGCCATCGCGATGGGCCATCCGCTTGGCATGTCGGGGGCGCGGCTTGTGACGACGGCGATGTACCAGCTGCATCGCACCAGGGGGCGCTACGCGTTGTGCGCCATGTGCATCGGCGTCGGACAGGGCATCGCCGTCATCATCGAACGCGTGTGACCCGAAAGGGGGAGAACCAGCCATGTATGCCCAACTTGTGAAATCGGAAGGGGTGAAGTCCCGCGAGGACATGAGCCCCGAGGAGCTTGCCTTTCAGGAGCGCATCGATCGCGGCGAGAAGATCGAGCCCAAGGACTGGATGCCGGAGGGCTATCGCAAGACGCTGATCCGCCAGATCGGCCAGCACGCCCACAGCGAGATCGTCGGCCAGCTGCCGGAGGGCAACTGGATCACTCGCGCCCCCACGCTGGAGCGCAAGGCGATCCTGCTGGCCAAGGTGCAGGACGAGGCCGGGCACGGGCTCTATCTCTATTCGGCCGCCGAGACGCTCGGCGTCTCCCGCGACGAGCTGACCGAGCTTCTGCATGCCGGCAAGATGAAGTACTCGTCGATCTTCAACTATCCGACACTGACCTGGGCCGACATCGGCGCGGTGGGTTGGCTGGTCGATGGGGCGGCGATCATGAACCAGGTGCCGCTGCAACGCACCTCCTACGGCCCTTACTCCCGCGCCATGATCCGCATCTGCAAGGAAGAATCCTTCCACCAGCGCCAGGGCTACGCCATCATGATGAAGATGGCGCAGGGCACGCCCGAGCAGAAGCGGATGGCCCAGGATGCGCTGAACCGCTTCTGGTATCCCGCGCTCATGATGTTCGGCCCCTCCGACAAGGACTCCGTGCACTCCGCGCAGTCCATGGCCTGGAAGATCAAGATCAACACCAATGACGAGTTGCGCCAGAAGTTCGTCGATCAGACGGTGCCACAGGCGGAATATCTGGGCCTGACCATCCCCGACCCGAAGCTGAAATGGAACGAGGAAAAGGGCGGCTACGATTTCAGCGAGCCGGATTGGACCGAGTTCTTCGAGGTCATCGCCGGCAATGGCCCCTGCAACAGGGACCGGCTCGCCGCCCGGGTGAAAGCCTGGGAGGACGGCGCCTGGTTCCGCGAGGGACTGATGGCCCACGCCGAGAAGGCCGCAGCCCGCCGCGCCCCGGCTGCCGCCGAGTAGTGCGCAACCCAAAGCCAGCCGCGCCCGCGCGCGCTAAGTTCAGGGAGAGACAAATGTCCAAGGAATGGCCGCTCTGGGAGGTTTTCATCCGGGGCCAGCACGGGCTCAACCATCGCCATGTCGGCAGCCTGCACGCGCCCGATGCCGAAATGGCGATCATGAACGCCCGCGACGTCTATACGCGCCGCAATGAAGGCGTGTCGATCTGGGTGGTGCGCTCCAGCGACATCACCGCCTCCAGCCCGTCGGACAAGGGGCCGCTGTTCGAGCCGTCGAACGCCAAGATCTATCGCCATCCGACCTTTTTCGACATTCCCGAAGACGTGGGGCACATGTGATGTCGTCGCTGCCTGAGATGACCCATGCCGCTGCAACGGACCGCGTGTCGCGCGAGGCCCTTTTCGAGGGGCTGCTGCGCATCGGCGATTCCGCCCTCATCCTCGGCCATCGCGTGTCCGAATGGTGCGGCCACGCGCCGGCGCTTGAGGAGGACATCGCGCTGGCGAATGTGGCGCTGGACCTGATCGGCCAGACCCAGCTCTGGCTGGAGCTTGCCGGAACGGTGGAAGGCAAGGGCCGTTCGGCCGACGATCTGGCCTATCTGCGCGATGCGTGGGACTTCCGCAACCTGCTCATCTGCGAGCGCCCGAACGGTGATTTCGGCCACACGCTGATGCGCCAGTTCCTGTTCGACGCCTATCACCACGAGCTGCTCAAGGGGCTGAGCGCCTCCTCGGATCCACGCGTGGCCGAAATCGCGGCCAAGGCGGGCAAGGAGGTGGCCTATCATCTGGAACGCTCCTCCGATCTGGTGGTGCGGCTGGGCGACGGAACCGAGGAAAGCCATCGTCGCATGCAGGAGGCGCTGGAGGCGCTATGGCCCTATACCGGGGAAATGTTCCTGCGCGACGACAAGGATGCCGAACTGGCCGACGCCGGCATCGCGCCCGATCCGGCCAGCCTGCGCCCGGCGTGGGAGCGGACCGTGCGCGAGGTAATGACCGATGCCACGCTGCAGGTCCCGGACAGCACCTTCGCCCACAAGGGCGGCAAGCAGGGCATCCACAGCGAATATCTGGGCTATATCCTGGCCGAGATGCAGTTCCTGCAGCGGGCCTATCCGGGCGCAAGCTGGTGACGTGTCATGGTTGCGGCAACGCGTCCCAGCGAGGAGCAGATCTGGGCCTGGCTGTCTGAACTGCCAGACCCCGAGATCCCGGTGATCAGCCTGACCGAGCTCGGCATCATCCGCAGCGTCGAATGGCAGGACGACACGCTGGTCGTGAAGGTCACGCCCACCTACTCCGGCTGTCCGGCGACCAGCGTCATCAATCTGGACATCGAGACCGCGTTGCGCCGCCGGGGGGTTCGCAAGCTGCGCCTGGAGCGCCAGTTGACCCCGCCCTGGACCACCGACTGGATCAGCGCCGAGGGCCGCGAGAAGCTGCGCGCCTACGGCATCGCGCCGCCCGTGGACGGCACCGCGGCGGACGGGGTGGCGGCCGGGCGCATCGCTCGGATGACCGGCGCGAGGGTGACCGTCGCCTGCCCGCGCTGCGGCTCGACCGACACCGAACGGATCAGCCAGTTCGGCTCGACGCCCTGCAAGGCGAGCTATCGCTGCCAGGACTGTCTGGAACCCTTCGATTACTTCAAATGCATCTGAGAATGCGCTCCGCTTCAGGAAGGACATCCAAATGGCACGCTTCCATCCGCTGAAGGTCATCGACGTGCGCCGCGAGACGCGCGACGCCGTGGTCGTCACCCTGGAGCCGCGTGACGAGGACCGTGCGCTGTTCGGCTTTACCCAGGGGCAATATCTGACCTTTCGCCGCAATTTCGACGGCGAGGAGCTGCGCCGAAGCTATTCGATCTGCGCCGGCGTCGACGAGGGCTGTCTGAAGGTGGGGATCAAGCGCGTCGAGGGCGGCGCCTTCAGCACCTGGGCGAACGAGAACCTTGCGCCCGGCGACGAGATCGAGGCGATGCCGCCCATGGGCAAGTTCCATACCGAACTCGACCCCGAGGCAGAGAAACACTATCTGGCCATCGCCGCCGGCTCGGGCATCACGCCGATACTGTCGATCATCAAGACCGTGCTGGCGCGCGAGCCGAAGTCGCGCCTCACCCTGGTCTATGCCAACCGCCAGGTCAGCTCGATCATGTTCCGCGAGGAGCTGGAGGATCTGAAGAACCTTCACCTCGGCCGGTTTTCGGTTCTGCACGTTCTCAAGGCCGAGGCACAGGAGATCGAGCTGTTTACCGGCCGCATCGACGCCGAAAAGATGGCGGCGCTGTTTCGGCACTGGATCGACCCCGCGACGATCGACACCGTCTTCATCTGCGGTCCCGAAGCGATGATGCTGAGCGTCGCGGCCAGCCTGCGCGAGCACGGGCTGCGCGATGATCAGATCAAGTTCGAGCTGTTCGCCAGCAGCCAGCCGGGCCGCGCAAAGGTGCGCCCCGTCCCGCGCGCCGAAGCGGCACGCGCCGGCAACGGCGTGGCCGCCACGGTGACGCTGGACGGGACCACCCGCAGCTTCCAGATGCCCTGCGAGGGCGAAACCATCCTGGATGCCGCGCTCGCCAACGCCATGGACGCGCCCTATTCCTGCAAGGCCGGCGTCTGTTCGACATGCCGCTGCAAGGTGCTGGAGGGCGAGGTCGAGATGGCGGTCAACCACGCGCTCGAGGATTACGAGGTGCGCGCCGGCTACGTGCTGAGCTGCCAGGCCCGTCCGATCAGCGACCGCGTGGTCGTGAGCTATGACGAATGATCCGCAGGGCAGGGAGAAAGCCATGTCCGACCGCATGAACATCGAGGACTATCTGGCGCAGGGCGGCGTGTTGAGCGCGCCCGACAATGTCCCCGCCCGCTATCGCGGCGAGCTTCTGCGCCTCATGTCGTCCTTCGTGGACAGCGAGCTGGCCGCCTCGGCCGGCTTCGCCGGGGCGATCAACTTCGCGCCCGGCATCAAGGAACGCATCGCCGCCAGCCGCATCACCCTCGAAAAGGCCGATCATGCCGAGCGGGTGCTGCAGGTGATGGCCGATTTCGGCACCGACATGGCGCGCTACCAGGCCAGCCACGACTGGGCGGCCCGGGTGGCGCGCGACGCCGATCTGGGTGCTGCCCGCCGGCTCGGCGACATGCGGCTGTCGGTCTTTCATTATCCGATCGTCGGCTGGACCGACGCCGTCGTCATGAACGTGCTTCAGGGACTGGCGACCGGCATCCAGATGAGCGAGCTGACCCGCGTCTCCTATGGTCCGCTGGCCGAGGTGTTCCGCAAGATCGCCCCGCGCGAGGCACGCCACGCCGAACTGGGCCTGGAAGGGTTGGCACGGATCGTGGCGACGGATTCGGGGCGCGAAGAGGCCCGGCAGGCCGTCGCCTATTGGCAGCCGCGCGTGGCGGCGGGCTTCGGCCTCACCAACTCGGCCCGCTACGAGACGCTGGCGCGCTTTGGCCTGCGCCACAGCCCCAACGAGGTGCTGCTGTCGCGCTGGGAAGCGTTGACTGCGCAACATCTGGCCGCGCTCGGCCTGTAATCGGCACCGGCGGCCCCACATGTCAGCAAGCTGCAGACAGGCCCGCCATCCCATGACGAAAGAACCAGGGAAACGAAGATGACCAGTCCGCGACGTCTTGAAAGCTATGTCTGTGGCCGCTGGGTCCCCGCCAGCGCCCAGGGCAAGACTCTCTGCGATGCCGCAACCGGCGAGCCCGTCGCCGTGATCGATTCCTCCGGCATCGATTTCGCCCGCGTGCTGGCCCACGGACGCGACGTGGCAGGACCGAAGCTGCGTGCCATGTCCTTCCACCAGCGCGCGGCCATGCTCAAGGCGCTGGGCCTGGCACTGATGGCGCAGAAGGAAGAGTTCTACGCCGAAAGCCTGCACACCGGTGCCACCCGCGCCGACGGCTGGGTGGACATCGAGGGCGGCATCGGCACCATGCTCACCTTTGCCTCCAAGGGGCGGCGCGAATTGCCGAACACCCGGGTGCTGTTGGATGGCGATGTCGAAAGGCTGTCCCGGGACGACACGTTCAGCGCCCAGCACATCCTGACGCCCCTGCAGGGCGTTGCAGTGCACATCAACGCCTTCAACTTCCCCGTCTGGGGCATGCTCGAAAAGATCGCCCCGACGCTTCTTGCCGGCGTGCCCTGCGTGGTCAAGCCCGCCAGCCAGACCGCCTACCTCACCGAGCTGACGGTGCGGCGCATCGTGGAGACCGGAATCCTGCCTGAGGGCGCCCTTCAGCTCATCTGCGGGTCTGTGGGCGATCTCCTGGATCATCTGACGGAGCAAGACGCCGTGACCTTCACCGGCTCGGCCGCAACCGGGCGCAGGCTTAAAACCCATCCGGCCATCGTCGCCAATTCGGTGCGCTTCACCATGGAGGCGGACAGTCTGAACGCCGCGATCCTCGGCCCGGATGCGGTGGCGGGCACCCCGGAATTCGATCTGTTCGTGAAGGAAGTGGCGCGCGAGATGACGGCCAAGGCCGGGCAGAAATGCACTGCCATCCGCCGGGTCATCGCGCCGCGCGCCCAGCTTGACGCGCTGGTTGCAGCGCTCGGCGACCGGCTGGCGGGAACCGCCGTCGGCTTGCCGGGAGACGAGGGCACCCGTATGGGGCCGCTGGCCAGCCTCGAACAGCGCGAGGAGGTGCGCGCCCGCATCCGCGACCTGCAGGCGGTGGCCGAGATCGTCTCGGGCAATCCCGATGTGGTGCATCTGGCCTCGGGCGATGCCGCGAAGGGGGCCTTCCTCAATCCGGTGCTCTTGTATGCGGGCAAGCCCTTCGAGGCCGCGCCCGTGCATGAGATCGAGGCCTTCGGTCCGGTCGCGACCGTCATGCCCTATGACGATCCGGGCGAGGCGGTGGCGCTTGCACGGATGGGCAGGGGCTCGCTGGTCTCCTCGGTGTTCACGAACGATCCGAAGGCCGCCGAGGAGCTGGTTCTGGGCCTTGCCCCCTTCCATGGGCGGGTGCTCATCGGCAACCGTGCCTCGGCCAAGACATCGACCGGCCATGGCTCGCCCCTGGCGCCGCTCGTCCATGGCGGGCCGGGCCGGGCCGGCGGCGGCGAGGAGATGGGCGGCATGCGCGGCGTCAAGCACTACATGCAGCGGACGGCCGTCCAGGGCGCGCCGGCGCTGCTGTCGGCCGTCACCGGGCGCTGGGTACCGGGCGGCGAGGTGAACCGGGATGTGCACCCATTCCGAAAGTCGCTGGCCGAGCTGCGCATCGGGGATCAGCTCATCACCGACACGCGCACCGTCACGCGCGAGGATGTCGAGCACTTCGCCCATTTCACCGGCGACACCTTCTATGCCCACATGGACGAGGCGGCGGCCAGGGCGAACCCGTTCTTCGACGATCGGGTGGCGCATGGCTATCTGGTGGCCAGCTTCGCCGCCGGCCTTTTCGTCGAGCCGAACCCCGGCCCGGTGCTGGCAAATTACGGGGTCGACAATCTGCGCTTCCTGACGCCAGTCTATTTCGGCGACACGCTTCAGGTGCGCCTGACCTGCAAGGAGATCAACCCGCGCGAGAATGCCGATCACGGCGAGGTGCGCTGGGACTGCCAGGTGACGAACCAGAAGGGCGACGTGGTGGCGCAGTACGACGTGCTGACCATGGTGGCCAAGACGTGGCCTCCAGAATCGCCGGAGGAGGCGGCACGGTAATGCGCCCCTCAAGCCGCATCTATGCCTGGGACGGCATCGTGCCGGTCGTGGATCCGGCCGCCTTCGTCCATCCGGAGGCCGTGGTGATCGGCGACGTGATCGTGGGGGCGGGCGTCTATGTCGGCCCCTGCGCCGTGCTGCGCGGCGATTTCGGCCGCATCGTGCTGCGTCCGGGCTGCAACGTGCAGGAGACCTGCGTGCTGCACTCCTTTCCCGGCAAGGATGTCGTGGTCGAGGAAGAGGGCCATATCGGCCATGGCGCGGTGCTGCATGGCTGCCATGTCGGCCGCAACGCCATGGTCGGCATGAACGCTGTGGTGATGGACGAGGCGGTGATCGGAGAAAACACGATCGTCGCCGCCATGGCCTTCGTGAAGGCCGGGGCGCGGATCGCGCCGAACAGCCTCGCCGTCGGCTCTCCGGCCCGTGTGGTGCGGGCGCTTTCGCCCGAGGAAATCGACTGGAAGCGGCGCGGCACCGCCGTCTATCGGCAGCTGGCGCTTGAAGCGCGGCAGAAGCTCCGCCCGGCCGAGCCGCTCGCGGCGCCCGAGCCGGACCGTCGCCGGGCCGAGGCGCCGCGGTACGATCCGCTGCCGCTGGCGCGGACAGACTTCACCGCACGGCCTTGATGCCTTCCAGGATGAGGGTCGTGGCGATCTCGGCGTAGTCCTCGCGCGTGATGGGGCCGCCCTCGCGGAACCACATGTAGACCCAGTTCATCATGCCGAAAAGCGACATGGTGACCGGGGTCAGCAGCGGGCGTTGCGGATTGTCGAGGCCAGGGTTGATCTCGCGCAGGATGGCAGCAAAGCGGCGCACGATGCGCCGCTCGACGGCCAGGATCTTGGCCCTCATATCCTCCGGCAGGGCCGGGGTGGCGCTCAGCTGCACCTTGTGGTGGTTGTCGGCGCCGCGATAGCGGTCGAGAACGGTGCCCACCAGCCGGCGCAGGCGCTGCTGCGGGGGCAGGCGCGGGTCGTCAGCCTCCTCGATGGCAGCGTCAAGCTCCTCCAGATGGGTGAAGACGATGGCGAAGATCAGCGCATCCTTGCTGGGATAGTAGTGGTAGAGCAGCGCCTTCGACATCTGGCTGTGCGCCGCGATCTGCGCCATGGACGCCTTTTCCATGCCAAGTTCGGCAAAGACTGCGGCGGCCTTGTTCAGAAGGTCGCGCTGCTTTTCCTCGAAATCGGCTGCCCGTGTCCGCGCCATGCCATCCTCTTGTCGTCCGTTTGCCCGCAGCCGGGATACGGGAAGGGGTCAGGGGGCGATCAGCCCCCGCCGCCTTAAAGGGTTGCGACTGCACGTGGTGTCGGTGTCGCGATGCGGAATCATGTCTTCGGTCGATTGTCAACCACCCGCCTGGCCTTGCCCTCGGAGCGGGCGATGGCGCCGGGATCCTTCACCTCGATGCGCGTCGACACGCCCACCACGCTCTTGATGTGATGAGCCAGTTCCCGGGCGGAATGGGCGCGGGCTGCCTCGTCCGCCATCTCCGGCGCGCATTCGACATGGACGGTCATGCTGTCCAGGCGCCCCGAACGGGTCAGCTCGATCTGGAAATGCGGGGCAAGACCCTTGCATTTCAGGATCTGCTCCTCGATCTGGGTCGGGAAGACGTTGACGCCGCGCAGTATGATCATGTCGTCGCTGCGCCCGGTGATCTTGTCGATCCGGCGCATGCTGCGCGCGGTGCCGGGCAGAAGCCGGGTCAGGTCCCGGGTGCGGTAGCGCACCATCGGCAACCCTTCCTTGGTCAGCGTGGTGATGACCAGTTCACCCGTCTCGCCGTCGGGCAGCACCGCTCCAGTCGCCGGGTCGATGATCTCGGGATAGAAATGGTCTTCCCAGATGTGCAGTCCGTCCTTGGTCTCGACGCATTCCATGGCGACGCCGGGCCCCATGATCTCGGACAGCCCATAGATGTCGACGGCGTGCATGTCGAAGGCGTCCTCGATCTCCCGCCGCATGGCATTGGTCCAGGGTTCGGCGCCGAAGATGCCGATCTCGAGGGAGGATTGGCGCGGGTCGAGCCCCTGACGGCGGAACTCGTCCAGGATCGACAGCATGTAGCTCGGCGTCACCATGATGATGCGCGGCCTGAAATCGTTGATCAGCGTCACCTGCCGCTCGGTCATGCCGCCCGAGATCGGCACCACGGTGCAGCCCAGCCGCTCGGCTCCGTAATGCGCGCCCAGCCCGCCGGTGAACAGGCCATAGCCATAGGCCACGTGAACCATGTCCCCCGGCCGCCCCCCGGCGGCCCGGATCGAGCGGGCGACGAGGTCCGCCCAATGGTCGATGTCGGCCTGGGTGTAGCCCACCACCGTCGGCTTGCCGGTGGTGCCGGACGAGCCGTGAATGCGCACCAGCTTCGATTGCGGCACGGCGAACATGCCGAAGGGGTAGGTGTCGCGCAAATCCTGCTTGGTGGTGAAGGGGAACTTCGCGATGTCCGCGAGCGACTTCAGGTCTTCGGGATGGACATCATGTTCGATGAAGCGGTTGCGGTAGAAGGGCGAGTGGTTGAAGGCGTGTTTCAGCGACCGCTTCATGCGGTGGAACTGCAACGCCTCGATCTCGTCGCGCGAGGCGGTCTCGATCGGGTCCAGCTCCTTCTTGTCCGGTGTCAGTGGATGCATGGTTTCCTCCCTTGCGATGCGGTGCGGTCAGGATTCGACCGGCAGGTGGGTGCCTTTGACGGTGCGGGAATGGCCGCGGAACTCGGCCATATGCACACCATCCTGATTGATCACCCGGACGTCGTAGATGCCGGAGCGGCCGCGGCGCGAAACCTCGCGCGCAACGGCTGTCAGCCGGTCGCCGATGCGGCCGGGGACCAGATAGGTGATCGAGCAATGCTGCGCGACGGCAATCTGGTTGTAGCTGTTGCAGGCAAAGGCAAAGGCACTGTCGGCCAGGGTGAAGATGTAGCCGCCGTGACAATTGCCATGGCCGTTCGACATCGCCTCCGTCACCGTCATGGAAAGCGTCGCTTCGCCCGGGGCGATATGGTCGAGGCTCATGCCCAGCCGCTGGCTGGCAGAATCGTCATTCCACATCGCCCGCGCCGAGGCTTCGGCGAGTTCCTGAGGCGCCATGTCGGATACGGGTTTCATGGCAGCCGCCCTCATCGTCCCTTGAAATGCGGCTTGCGCTTTTCCAGGAACGCCGCCACACCCTCGGCATAGTCGGCGCTGCGGCCGGCCTGGCGCTGGCAGTCCCGTTCCAGATCGAGCTGCGCGTCAAACCCGTTGGTGGCGGCATGCTGTATCAGCCGCTTGGTCAGCCCCAGCCCCACCGTCGGCCCGGCGGCGAGCGATTTCGCCATCGCCATCGCCTCATCCATCAGGCGCTCGTCCTCCACCGCTTTCCAGATCAGGCCCCATTCCGCCGCCTTTTCCGCGCTCAGCGGCTCGGCGGTCAGGGCGAGCGCCTTGGCGCGCGGCTCGCCCAGAATGCGCGTCAGCAGCCACGAACCGCCGGCATCCGGCACCAGCCCGATCTTGGAAAAAGCCTGGACGAATTTCGCGGATTTTGCCGCCAGAACGATGTCGCAGGCGATGGCGATGTTGGCGCCGGCCCCCGCAGCCACGCCATTGACCGCGCAGACCACCGGCTTTTCCAGCGCGCGGATCAGCCGCAGCGAAGGATTGTAATAGGTCTCCAGCGTATGGCCGAGATCAACCGCCTCGCCGCCCTTGCGCGGGTCGCGGTCGCCCAGATCCTGCCCCGCGCAGAAGCCACGGCCGGCGCCTGTCAGAAGCACCGCACGCACCTTGGCATCGTCATGGGCGCGCTGCAGGCCCGCTCTGAGTGCCAGATGCATGTCCGTGTTGAAGGAATTCAGCTTGTCAGGGCGATTGAGCGTCAGCGTCAGAACGCCATCGGCCAAGGCCTCCAGCACAGTCTCCGTCATGCGATAACTCCCTTGCTCCGGTCGTCCGGGAGGTTTTGAAAATTTTTGTTGCATAAACCGACCGGCCGGTCAATGATAAAGCTGCGAATTGAGGGGAGAATGCCGTGACAGGGTTTTTCGACCGCCATCTGCCGCTGTTGGAGGCTGCGCTGCAGGCTGTGCGCGAGCGCGGGTTCTGGAGCCCGTTTCCTGAAATTCCAAGCGGCAGGATCTATGGCGAGACCGCGCGGGAAGAGGGCGAGGCCGCCTTCCGGGCGCTGTGCGGGGGCGTCTTCGCCCTGCCCGGCCATCCGAATGAGGCGCTGCGCGGCAGCGAGACATCCCCCCATGGCGGAGCGCTGGAAATCCGTTATCCGGCGGCTGATCCGCAAACGCTGATCGCGGCGGCGCAGAAGGCACAGGCTGCCCTCGCCCAGGCCAGCCCCGAGGCCAGGGTGGGGGCCTGCCTCGAAGCGCTGGTGCGGCTCAATCGCATGAGCTTCCTGATGGCCCACGCCACCATGCACACCACTGGCCAGGCTTTCGCGATGGCCTTTCAGGCGGGCGGACCCCATGCGCAGGACCGGGGCCTTGAGGCGGTCGCCATGGCCTGGGACGAGATGACCCGCTTTGCCCGGCAGGCGCGCTGGGAAAAGCCGCAGGGCAGGGCGGGGTCGATCACGCTCGAAAAGCACTGGTCGATCGTGCCGGCGGGCCTTTCCCTGTCGATCGGCTGCAACACCTTTCCGACCTGGAATTCCTATCCCGGCCTGTTTGCCAGCCTGGCGACCGGCAATCCGGTGATCGTCAAGCCGCATCCTGCCGCCATCCTGCCCCTGGCGCTGACGGTGCGCTGCCTGCGCGAGGTTCTGGTGGAGGCGGGCCTGCCCGCCGATGCGGTGCTGCTGGCGGTGGACGAAGCGGGCGCCGAGATCACGCAGGAACTGGCGATCCACCCGGCGGTGCGGCTGATCGACTACACCGGCTCCGGTGCCTTTGCGGATTGGCTGCGCGAACATGCCGGACAGGCGCGGCTGTTCACCGAAGAGGCGGGTGTCAACACGGTCGTCATCGCCGCGACGGATGATTTTGCCGGCATGTGCGCCAATCTGGCGTTTTCGCTGGCGCTTTATTCCGGGCAGATGTGCACCGCGCCGCAGAACATCTATGTGCCCGAAAGCGGGATCGACACCGATCAGGGCCACAAGAGCTTCGAGGAGGTGGGTGCTGCGCTCGCCGCGGCCATCGACGCGCTGCTGTCCGATCCCGATCGCGCGGCCGGCATCTGCGGCGCCATCGCCAACCCGGCGACGCTGGAGCGTGTCCGCCAGGCGCGCCGGCTCGGCCGGGTGGTCCGCGACTCTGCGCCGCTGGGGCAGGGGCGCACCGCGACGCCGCTGCTGGTGGCTGTGCAGGACGGCGATCCGGCCTGCGAGAGCGAGTGTTTCGGCCCCATCGCCTTCCTGGTCGCGGCGAAGGATGCCGATACCGCGATTGCCCGCGCTTGTGATCTTGCGCGCCGCAAGGGCGCGATCACCGCAGCACTCTACGACCGGGACGAAACGCGCATTGCCGGCGCCGTCCGGGCCTTTGCTGCGGCCGCCGTCAACCTGTCGGTCAACCTGACCGGCAACATCTATGTCAACCAGTCGGCAGCCTTCAGCGATTTCCACGTCACCGGGGCCAACCCGGCGGGAAACGCCTGCCTGACCGACACCGCCTTTGTCGCCAGCCGGTTCACACGCGCCATGTGGCGCCGGCCGGTGGCGGCCTGATCCACCGCAACCAGCCTCTGGGAGGAGCCAAACCATGAAGAAGACCCTTGCAACGACTGTTCCAGCGGCGCTGATCGCCCTCGGCCTGGCCTCTGTCGCCAGCGCCGAGATCAAGATCGGCGCTTCGGTTTCCGCAACCGGCCCTGCTGCCTTTCTCGGCGATCCCGAGGCCAAGACGCTGGAGATGCTGGTCGAGGAGATCAACGCCAAGGGCGGCATCAATGGCGAGAAGATCGAGCTCGTGCTCTACGATGACGGCGGCGACCCCAACAAGGCGCGCACCTTCGCCACCCGGCTGATCGAGAATGACGAGGTGCAGGCCATCATCGGCGGCAGCACCACCGGCACCTCCATGTCGATCCTTTCGGTGGCCGAGGACGCCGAGATTCCCTTCATCTCGCTCGCCGGCGCCATCGACATCGTCCAGCCGGTCAAGCCCTACACCTTCAAGACGCCGCATACCGACCGCATGGCCTGCCAGAAGATCTTCGAGGACATGCAGAAGCGCGGTATCGAGACGATCGGCATGATCTCGGGCACGGACGGCTTCGGCGCCTCGATGCAGGCCCAATGCAAGGACGTGGCCGGCGAATACGGCATCAAGATCGCCGCGGACGAAACCTATGACCCGAAGGACGCCGACATGACGGCGCAGCTCACCAAGATCCGCAACACCGAGGGCGTTCAGGCGGTGCTGAACCCGGGGTTCGGCCAGGGCCCCGCCATCGTGACCCGCAACTATCGCCAGCTCGGCATCGAGCTGCCGCTCTACCAGTCGCACGGCGTTGCCTCCGACGGCTTCATCGAGCTGGCGGGCAAGGATGCGGTCGAGGGTGTGCGCCTGCCGGGCACAGCGCTTCTGGTGGCCGACCTGCTCGCCGAGGACGATCCGCAGAAGCCGGTCGTGATGGCCTACAAGACCGCCTACGAGGAGAGGCACAACGAACCCGTCAGCACCTTCGGCGGCTATGCCCATGACGGTTTCGCGCTGCTCGTCGATGCCTTGACCCGTGCCGGCTCGGCAGAGCCCGAGGCGATCCGCGACGCGCTCGAAGCGACCTCGGCACTGGTTGGCACGACCGGTGTCTACACCATGTCGGCGGAAGACCATCTGGGGCTCGACCTGTCGGCCTTCCGCATGCTCGAAGTCAAGGGCGGAACCTGGTCCCTCGTCGAGTAAGAGCCGCGCGGTCCCCGTCGCCGGGGACCGCTTCCGCCCGCTGGCACGATCCGGCCGGAGAGCCTCGGCATGTCTGAACTGCTGCAATTCCTGTTCTCGGGACTGACGGTGGGCGCGGTCTACGCGCTCGTCGCACTCGGCTTCACGATCATCTACAACGCCTCGGACGTGGTGAACTTCGCGCAGGGCGAATTCGTCATGCTCGGCGGCATGATCACATGGTTCGCCTATCAGGCGGGCCTGCCGCTGCCGCTGGCAGCCCTCGTCGCCATCCTGGCCACAGCGGCCCTGGGTGTGACGCTCAACAAGCTGGCCATCGAGCCTGCACGCGGCGCGCCGGTGGTGTCGCTCATCATCATCACCATCGGCGCTTCGGTTTTCATCCAGGGCGCCGCGCAACAGGTGTTCGACAAGCAGATCCACAGCTTTCCCGCCTTTTCCGGCGACACGCCCCTGCGGGTTCTGGAGGCGACCATCCAGCCGCAGAGCCTGTGGGTGATCGGCGGCGCGCTCGTCGTGTTTGTCGGCCTGTGGCTGTTCTTCACCCGCACGCTCATCGGCCGGGCCGTGCTGGCGACCTCCAACAACCGCCTGGCTGCGCAGCTTGTCGGCATCAACACGAACTTCGTGATGACCTTGTCCTTCGCTCTGTCGGCAGGGATCGGCGCGCTGGCGGGCGTGCTGGCCACGCCGATCACGCTTACCGCCTACAATGTCGGCATCGGTTTCGCGCTCAAGGGCTTCGCCGGCGCCATGCTGGGCGGCATGGGCAATCCGAAGGGCGCGCTGGTCGGAGGCTTCCTGATCGGGCTCATCGAGGCCCTTACGGCAGGTTACCTGTCTTCCACCTACAAGGAGGCGGTCGCCTTCGTGGTGATCCTGCTCGTCCTGTTCTTCATGCCGCAGGGCCTGTTCGGCAGCAAATCGACGGAGCGGGTCTGATGCCGAGACTGTCCGCCAAATCCGCCACGCTTCTGGTGCTGGCCGCGCTTGTCGTGGTCTCGCCCCTCTTCTTCCCCTCCGGCTACTATTATCGTGTCGGGGCGCTGATCTTCGTCAACGGGCTGGCCGTGACCGGCATCGTCATCCTGACCGGCTATGCCGGGCAGATCAGCCTGGGCCATGCCGGCTTCGCCGGCATTGGCGGCTATGCCTGCGCGCTGGCGCCTGTGCATCTGGGCCTGCCTCCCGCCCTTGCGGCGGTTCTGGGCGTGCTCATCTCCGGTGCCCTGGCCTATCTCGTCGGCCGACCGATCCTGCGGCTCAAGGGCTACTATCTCGCCGTTGCAACGCTGGGCTTCGGCATCCTCGTCTCGATGGTGCTGAACAACGAGCGCCAGCTCACTGGGGGCCCCGACGGCATCATCGTGCCCGACCTCGGCCTGCGCGGACTTCTGAAGGATTGGGGGCTCAACATCTCCAACGGCGAGTTCTGGTACTTCTTCTGCGGCATTGCCTTGCTGATCGGCGCCTGGATCGCGCTGAACCTGCGCCAAAGCCCGACCGGACGGGCGCTGCGCGCCCTGCATGGCTCGGAAATCGCCGCCCAGACGGTCGGAATCGATGTGGCGCGGCTGAAGCTGCAGGCCTTCGTGATATCGGCGGTCTATGCCTCGGTCGCCGGCTCGCTGCTGGCGCTGCAGAACAAGTTCATCACCCCGGATGTGGCCGGCTTCATGCATTCGATCGAGATGGTGACCATGGCCGTGCTGGGCGGTGCCGGCTCGGTGCTGGGTGCGATCCTCGGGGCGGGCGTGCTGACGCTTCTGCCGCAGGTGCTTACCGTTTTCGCGGAGTTCGAGCAGCTCGTCCTCGGCCTGGTGATGATGCTGATGATGATCTTCCTGCGCGAAGGACTGCTGCCATCGCTGCTGCGCAAGCTGAGGGGGCGTGACGAATGACGCTGCTTTCGATCGAGGGACTGGGCATCGCCTTCGGCGGCATCAAGGCGGTTCACGATGTCAGCTTGAAGGTGGATCCCGGCGAGATCGTTTCGATCATCGGTCCGAACGGCGCTGGAAAGACCACGCTGTTCAACATGATCTCCGGCATCTATCAGCCGGATTCAGGCTGCGTGCTGCTGGAGGGCGAGGACGTCACCGGCATGGCACCGTTCCGCCTGGCCAGCCGCGGCATGTCGCGCACCTTCCAGAACCTGCAGATCTTCCAGAACATGACGGTGCTGGAGAACGCCATAGCAGGCTTCCACCTGCAGGAGCGGGGGGCGGTGCTGGCCGATCTTTTGCACCTGCCGTCCTCGCGCCGTCGAGCGCGGGCGGCGGAAGCGGGGGCGCGTGCACTTCTCGCCCGCGTCGGGCTGGAGCGCGCCGCAGACCGCGAGGCGGGAAGCCTGTCCTATGGGTCGCTCAAGCGGCTGGAGATCGCCCGGGCGCTGGCGCTGCGGCCCAAGGTGCTGCTGCTCGACGAGCCTGCCGCCGGCTGCAATGCGGTCGAGACCGAGGAGATCGACCAGCTCATCGCCGAAGTCGCCGCATCCGGCGTCGCCATCCTTCTGGTCGAACATGACATGAAGCTGGTCATGCGCATCTCCAGCCATGTCGTGGTTCTGGACCAGGGCGAGAAGATTGCCGAAGGCGCGCCCGCAGAGGTCAGCCGCGACCCCGCGGTGATTGCCGCCTATCTGGGGAGCGAGGAGGCTGCGCATGCTGACGGTTGAGGGACTGCGCTCGCGATACGGGCGCATCGAGGTGCTGCACGGTATCGACCTGCATGTGGATTCCGGCGAGATCGTCACCGTCGTCGGCGCCAATGGCGCAGGCAAGACCACGCTCCTGCGCTGCCTGTCCGGGGTGCAGCCCCTGTCGTCCGGCACCATCACCTTCCGCGGTGAGCCGCTGCACCTGGTGCCCGCCTACCGGCGGCTGGCGCGCGGCCTGGCCCATTCGCCCGAGGGGCGGCAGATCTTCACAAACCTGACGGTCGAGGAGAACCTGCGCCTTGGCGCCTTCCTCTACACCGACGAGCGTGTGGAGAAGGACATGGACGACGCCTTCCAGATGTTTCCGATCCTGAAGGAAAAGCGGAACCTGGTCGCCGGCGGGCTTTCGGGCGGGCAGCAGCAGATGCTGGCCATGGCGCGGGCGCTGATGGGCCGGCCGTTCTGCCTGCTGCTCGACGAGCCCTCGATGGGTCTGGCCCCGATCGTCGTGCAGCAGATCTTCGAGGTGATCAGCGGCCTGAAGGCGCTCGGTGTCACCGTGCTCCTGGTCGAACAGAACGCCTTCGGCGCCCTGAAGATTGCCGACCGCGGCTATGTCATGGAAACCGGCCGCATCACCATGCAGGGGCCGTCCGAGGAACTGATCAGCAACCCGCGCATCCGCGAGGCCTATCTGGGACTGTGAGCATGTCTGTCATCGCCATCGAGCACGAAGGGGACATCGCCGTTGTCAGCGTGGACAACCCGCCCGTAAACGCGCTGAGCCAGGCACTGCGGCAAGGTCTTTGGGACGCGGTGGGGGCGCTCGATGTCGATCCCTCGGTCGCGGCGGTGGTGCTGATCTGTGCCGGGCGTACCTTCATCGCCGGGGCCGACGTGAGCGAGTTCGGCAAGCCGCCGCAGCCGCCGCACCTGCCCGATCTGGTGGCGCGGATCGAGGGCGCGCGGAAGCCTTGGGTGGCGGCCATCCACGGCTCGGCGCTCGGTGGCGGCTTCGAGGTGGCGATGGGGTGCCGCTTCCGCCTGGCCGCCCCTGATGCCTCGGTGGGCTTTCCCGAAGTGACGCTTGGCGTCGTTCCCGGCGCGTCGGGTACGGTGCGCACGCCGCGCCTGGCCGGAGCCGAACTGGCGGTGGAACTGGTAACCTCCGGCCGCCCGATGGGTGCTGCCGGCGCGGCCCGCGCCGGCCTCATCGACGCGGTGATCGAGGGCAGCCTGCGCGACGGTGCCATCGCCTTCGCGCGGCAGGCGCTGACGCGGCCTTTGCCCGCACCGGTCTCGGCCCGTGCCGTCACCGCCCCCGATGCCTCGTTCTGGAGCGAAAAGGAAAAAGCCGTCGCCAGGGCGGCCCGCGGCGCGACAGCGCCGCTGCGGGCGCTTGCATGCGTGCGCAAGGGCGTCGAGGCATCCTTTGGCGAGGCCATGGCCTTCGAACGCGAGACCTTTCTCGAACTGCGCGGTTCGGAAGAGGCGGCGGCGCTGCGCCATGTGTTCTTCGCCGAGCGCGCCGCACTGCGCCCTGCCGCGCTGCGCGATGTCGAGCCGCTGCCGCTCCGCCGTGCCGCGGTGATCGGCGGCGGCACCATGGGCGCAGGCATCGCCGCCGCCATGCGCGAGGCCGGCCTGCCCGTCACCCTGGTCGAACGCGACGCAGAAGGGGTGGCGCGCGGTCTCGACACCCTGCGCGGCATCTTCGCCGGCAATGTCCGGCGCGGCAGGCTGAGCGAGGCGCAGGCCGAGGCGCTGGTGCGCGGCGTTACCGGAACGACGGACCATGCCAGCCTTGCCGAGGCCGATCTGGTGATCGAGGCGGTGTTCGAGGATATCGACGTCAAGCGGGCGGTGTTCGATGCGGTTGGCCGGGTCTGCCGCCAGGATGCGGTGCTGGCGACCAACACCTCCTATCTCGATCCGCGCTCCATCGCCGAGGGTCTTCCCGGCCCCGAGCGGTTCATCGGCCTGCATTTCTTCAGCCCGGCCAATGTGATGAAACTTCTCGAGATCGTGCCCACCCCGCAAACCTCGCTACGCACCCTGGCTACGGGCTTTGCCGTGGCGCGGCTTCTGAAGAAGATCCCGGTGCGTGCCGGCATCTGCGAGGGCTTCATCGGCAACCGTATCCTGAAACTTTATCGTGCCGGCGCCGAGGCGCTGGTCCGCCAGGGCATTCCCATCGCCGAGATCGATGCTGCAATGCGCGACTACGGCTTTGCGATGGGTCCGTTCGAGGCACAGGATCTGGGCGGGCTCGACATCGCTTTCCTGCAGCGGGAGGGCGCGCGGGCAGCCGGGCGGCATGTGCCCGAAACGCTGGGCGACATTCTGGTGCGCGCCGGCCGCAAGGGGCAGAAGACCGGCGCCGGCTGGTACGACTATGTTCCGGGCGAGCGTCGGCCGCAGCCCTCGCCGGCGGTGGCAGAACTGCTCGCCGGGGAAATCATCGCCAAAACCTCCATGAGCCGCCGGGCAATTGCCGAACATCTGGTCGCCGAGATGGCGGCCGAGGGGCGGGCGATCCTGGAGGAGGGCATCGCCGAAAGCCCCGCCGCCATCGACCTCGTCGAGATTCACGGCTACGGCTTTCCGCGCTGGCGCGGCGGCCCGATGTTCGCCACCGGAATGCGCGGCAATGCAGGGCCTCGGGGCGCCTAGTTGTGCGATCCCAACAGATGGTGCCCATCTGTTTCGACAAGTCAGCCCACTGGGTGCCGGAAGGTCTGCGGCGGAGCATGTTGAGCATGGCGTGGCGGATCATGGCTGAGGGCCAGCTTCTGTTGGGGGGTGAATAACGTTATGCGGCAAAATACGAAGGGACGAGCTGCGGGCCATTGACAGCGCGTCCACTACGTAGATGCATATTCTTACCGCTACGCACCGGGACAAGGGTTCGATCCGCTGATTGTAATCCACTGCGAAGGATTCGAGGTACGCGCTGCACCCATCGGGGAGGGATGTGGCATTTCGGTTCATCCCGGTCGACAGGGGGCCCCTTGCTTTGGGGATGTCCGGGTTCGTTTGTTTCAAGCCGAAATTCATCGCAGGTGTCTCATCGGCTTCGGAAAGGGCCAAGGCCGGAGATCCGCCATACAGACTTTCCAAGCGGCACGCGGAAGCACTGCTAGAGGGACATCGAGGCTGTGCCGACGACGGTGGAGCGGTTGGCGCGCAAGCTGAACGAGGAGCTGGCGGCGAATGGTGGCCCCGGGTTTCACGGCTTGATCTTCTCGATCAGGGTGACGCCGGGCAGTCCTTCGAAATGCGTGTCGCAGGTCAGAAGCGTGGCGCTCCGTGCACGGGCGGTTGCGAAGATGATGGCGTCGGTGATCGCCAGCCTATGCTCCCGGCAGGCCTCTGCCGCCGCCGCGGCTGCCGAGTTGTCACGGTGCGCTCCGATCCTGTCGGTCAGCGCGGCGGTCATCCAGATGCTCATCCCCGGGCCGGTCTTCCCGATCGGCATTTTCGCCCCGCTGATCGGCATTCCCTTCTTTGTCCCCCTCATCCTGTCCGGTGCAAGGCGGTGATGATGACGATCCGGCAATCCTGCGGATGGACGAGCCCGCCTGTGCACGCGACCTTTCGCGGCGGATCGGACATGTGATCTTCAACGGGGTCGCGGCCAAGAGCAGGACATTCGCCGGACCGGTTGAGCAGGCGCTTCCCTGCCCGCCGGCACCAGGCTCAGCCGGCCGAGCTCCGGGTTCCCGGTTTACGCCGGCTCGCGGGCAAGCGCTTCGACCCTTCGCCCGCTCTGCAATTCGAAGAGGTGTATGTTCGCCGTATCGAACACGAGATCAACGCACTCGCCTGCCCGCGAAACGCGCCCGGGGGTGAGCCGCGCCGTCAGTTCCATCCCCGCCAGGTCACACAGCACCATGACGTCCGAGCCCAATGGCTCAAGGATCTTGGTCGTTGCCGTGAAGGTCGTCGAATCTCCATGCGCGCGGAACTGCGACGGTTCGAGATGCTCGGGACGGATGCCGAGGACGACATCCGTCCCGCTCTGGATCTGGTGGGGGGGCACCTTGATGCGCAGGTCGTCCTTGATAACGGCTTCCACCTTGCCGCCCTCGGCAACATAGCGGGCCTTGAGCATGTTCATGGCAGGCGAACCGATGAATTCTGCCACGAAGAGATTGGCCGGACGCTCGTAGACCTCGAATGGCGTGCCGACCTGCTCGATATGGCCGTTGCGCAGAACCGTGATCCGGTCCGCCAGGGTCATGGCCTCGACCTGGTCGTGTGTGACGTAGATCGTGGTGGTCCTCAGCAGGGCGTGCAGCCGTTTGATCTGCGTGCGCATGTCGACGCGCAGCTTGGCGTCCAGATTGGAAAGCGGCTCGTCGAACAGAAATGCCGAGGGACGCCGCACGATTGCCCGCCCCATCGCCACGCGCTGGCGCTGCCCGCCGGAAAGCTGGCCGGGCTTGCGGTCGAGAAGCGATGAGATCTGCAGGATGTCCGCCGCCTCCGCAAGCCTCTTCTCCACCTCCGAATCCGGGGCCTTGCGCATCCGCAATCCGAAGGCCATGTTCTCGCGCACGGTCATGTGCGGGTAGAGCGCATAGTCCTGAAAGACCATTGCGATGTCCCGGTGGCGCGGCTCAAGGCTGTTCACCAGCCTGTCACCGATCAGAACCCTGCCGTCGGTAATGGTTTCCAGGCCGGCCACCATGCGCAGCAGGGTGCTCTTGCCGCAGCCGGACGGGCCGACGAACACCATGAACTCGTGATCGGCGATGTCGAGTGACACGCCGTGGATGACCTCCACGCCCCCGTAGCTCTTGAAGACGTCCTTCAGCTCGATCGTGGCCATGCGCGCCGCACCCTTCGGTTTCGCCCTTGCTTTATCGTTATCATTATTGATATTAATAAAAGAAAGAAGAGCAGGCGACAAGAGGCGGAAGGATGGCATTTGCCCTGGCCAGCAGAAGAGGACGCGAGGCCACTGCGCGGGTTTCGAAGAGCGCAGAGGTCTTCGAGGGCATCAAGCGGGCGATCATGCTTGGCGAGGTGGTGCCGGGAGAAGCCCTTCTGGAGCTCGAGCTTGCCGAATATTTCGGCTGCAGCCAGGGTACGGTGCGCGAGGCTCTCCTCAATCTCCAGGACGAGGGGCTCGTTGTGCGCATGGGCCACCGCGGCACGCGCGTCTCCGACTGTACGCGCGACGAAGCGGTCGAGATGTTCCGCCTGCGCCACGGAATCGAGACGCGCGGCATCCGCCGTGCCGTTCAGCGGATAAACGACAAGGGGCTTGAGGAACTGCGCCACTATCTTTCGGCGATGATCAAGGCCGCCCGCGCAAAGGACGAGTACGCCCTTGCCGATTTCGACCGCAGTTTTCACATGTCGCTGTTTCAGGCGGCCGATCTGCCGGCGGTGGAACCCTTGCTGTCACGCTGCATCCTGCACAACCAGCGCTTCAAGATCCTGCGCAGCGGCGAGCAGCGCGACCTCAACGTCACGGCGCGTCGCCACGAGGTGATCATCGAGGCGCTCGAAGCGCGCGACGAGGAAGCCGCGATCCGCGCAATCAGCCACCACGTCGCGACAATCGTCGACTTCGGGCCTGCGCTTTTCGAACAGCCCGCCCAAGAGGAAGGCGCATGACAGGACCGGCTGGACACTCAGCCCTGCGGTTGCCCGACCCGTCGCCACCGATGCGGGCGCTCATCGCGCGGCTGAAGGCGGAGGACGAGGGGCTCTGCGACCTCTTCACGCTGCCGCTCGACGAGGCGCGTGCGCAATTCGAGCAAAGCAACAGGCGCTGGAACGTCGAACTGCCTGAAATGGCCATCGCACGCGAGATCGCGCTGCCGGCAACCTCCGCTCCCGCTCCTCTTCGGGCGACGTTGCGCGTGCCAATCCGGGCCAGGCCGGGCTTCATCCTGTATCTGCACGGCGGCGGCTGGATGTTCGGCTCGCCGCATACCCATGAAAGGGCCATTCGGATGCTAGCAGAATCCTGCCGCATGGCCGTCATAGCCCCCTTCTATCGCCGCGCGCCCGAGGCGCCGTTTCCAGCCGGGCTGGAGGATTGCAAGGCGGCTTGGCAAGCCGCCCATGCAGCGGCAGCCGAACACGGCATCGAGGTCGGGCCTGCCGGCATCTCGGGCGATTCCGCGGGTGCCAATCTCGCCATGGCCACCATGCTGAGCGCCCTCAGGGAGGGTACGGCGGGACCCCATTTCGCCATGCTGTTCTACGGTGTCTATGGCGCGGATTTTTCAACCGCGTCCTATCGCATGCCGGATCCGCCCTATGGCCTCACCGCCGAGCGGATGAGAGCCTATTGGGACCGCTACGCGCCGCAGCCCGTCTCACGCAACGATCCCCTGGCCGCTCCGCTCAATGCTTCCGAGGATGCGCTGGCGGCTCTGCCGCCCCTTTTCCTGAACGCGGCCGAGCTCGATCCGCTGCGCGATGACACGCTCGGCCTTTACGAACGCCTGAGAGATCTCGGGCGCCATGATGTCTGCCACCTGCATCGCGGCGTCGTGCATGGCTTTATGCAGATGACCGTGGCGCTCGAAGAGGCGCGCACGGCCTTTGCTCTGGCCGCCGAATGGCTGGACACAGCCGGATATTCATCCAACCAAGGGAGGAAACGATGAGAAAAGTCTTGAAAGCTCTGACGATGGCAGCGTCGCTATCGGCAATGGCGGGTCTTGCCCATGCGGATTCGACCGTCCGCTTCTGGTACCATTTCGACAATCCCGACAATCCGATGGATGAGCTCGTCGCCAAGTTCGAGGAGCAGAATCCGGGCATTGCCATCGAAGCCGAGAACGTGCCTTGGAACAGCTATTACGACAACCTGTACACGGCGATCGTTGGTGGCGGCGCCCCCGACGCAGCCATGGTCAAGCTCTTCGCCCAGCCGCGCCTCGTCGAGATGGGTGCGCTCGAGCCGATCGACGCGTGGCTGGCCAGTTGGGAAGGCAAGAATGACCTGCTCGACAACATCCTGGATATCAATGCCGGACCGGATGGCAACCAGTACTACCTCCCGGTCCAGTATGTGGTGCTGTATCTCTATTACCGTGCCGACCTGTTCGCGGAGGCGGGCCTTGAGCCGCCCGCGACCTGCGAGGACTTCCTTGCCGCGGCCAAGGCCCTGACCAGGGATACCGATGGTGACGGCAACATCGACGTCTATGGCTTCGGCTTCCGCGGCGGCGGGGCTGGCCACGACCACTGGGCAAGCCTGGTGCTGTCGCACGAAGGTGTCTCGCTGGAAGACGAAGAAAGCCTGACGAGCGAGGCGGCCATTGCCGCCAACCAGTGGGTCATCGACCTGCATCGCGAGCATGGTGTCTTCCCGCCATCGGCGCCCAATGACGGGTTCCAGGAGATCATCGCCGCTTTCCAGCAGGGGCGCACGGCAATGACGATCCACCATATCGGCTCCTCCAACGCCATGGTCGAGGCGCTCGGAGACAAGGTCTCCGCCGCGCCGGTGCCCGAGTGCGGCGGCGGACGATGGACCGCCTTCGGCGATGAGTCGCTGGCCGTGTTCTCCTCGGCGGAAGACAAGGAGGCCGCCTGGAAGTGGATTTCCTTCCTCGCCTCAAGCGGAAACAACGCGCTCTTCAACGAGGCGACCGGCCAGCTGCCCGTCACCAAGTCCGACTCGGAAAACTGGCAGAACCATGAGGCACGCTTCGTCCAGGCGACAATGAACTCCCTGCCTTTCGCCGAGACGCTTCCAGCCACCGGCGCCACGTCCGATTTCGTGAACAATGTCTGGCCCCGTGCCATGCAGCGCGCCCTCCTGGGCGAGATCACCTCCAAGGAGATGATGCGCGAGATCCAGGAACTCTACGCCACGAAGTAACCCTCTCCCGGCAGCCGGGCAATGGCCCGGCTGCCCATTTTCCAGCCACCGGTCCAACCATGTCCTCAGCCGCTCGCACAGCGCCGCTTGGCCGTCGGAGAACCCGGGAGAGGGTTTCCGCCTTTCCCTACCTCCTGCTGACGCCGGCGGTCCTTGTCACCCTGCTGATCGTCTTTCTGCCCATGGCGGAGGCGGTGTACCTGAGCCTGCACGACTACGTCGTCTGGCGTCCGGCGGACCGCACCTTCGTATGGTTCGGCAATTTCGTCGCGGCGCTCCAGGACGAGGTCTTCTGGATCTCTTTCGCAAACACGCTGCTGTGGATCGGGATCACCATTCCCGCTCAGGCGTTGCTCGGCCTCCTCACCGCCATCCTGCTCAACCGCGATTTTTTCTGGCGGCCGGTGGCGCGGGCGCTGATCATCATCCCCTGGGCGCTGCCGAGCGTCGTCATCGCCCTGATGTGGCGCTGGATCTACGATGCCAATTATGGCGTGCTCAACGACATCCTGTTCCGGCTCGGGATCCTGCAGTCTTCCTTTCCCTGGCTTGCCGACCCCGACACGGCGCTCTATGCTATCATCCTGACCCTCACCTGGCAGGGCTTTCCCTTCTTTGCGGTGATGATCCTGGCGGGTCTGCAGTCCATTCCCCGGAGTTACTACGAGGCGGCGGCGATCGACGGCGCCAGCACCTGGCAGCAGTTCCGAAACATCACACTGCCCGGCATCGCCGGCGTTCTCGGCACCGCGATCCTCCTGCGCACGATCTGGGTCGCCAATTCCATCGACGTCATCTACGTCATGACCGGCGGGGGGCCGGGCTATGCAACCCATACATTGCCGCTCTACGCCTTCATCGAGGCCCGCTCCAGCCTGAATTTCGGCTACGGCTCTGCGCTGGCGGTAATCTTCACCCTCATGCTCACCGGGCTCGTTCTCGTCTATCTCTCGCGCATCAACAGGACCCTCGACTGATGGTACGCCGCCAGTCCGCCCTCCGCTCGCTCCTCGGCACGCACCTGCCGGTGCTCGCGATCGTCGCCTTCGCGCTTGGTCCCTATATCTGGATGGCGCTGACCTCCCTTACCCCGCAGGAGCATCTTCTGCAGGCCGGCGTCGCGCTCGACCCGCTGAACTGGACCACGGCAAATTACGAGAGGCTCGTCGGTCGCACGGACTTCCCGCTTAACATGGTGCACAGCTTCATCGTGGCCATCGGGACGGTCGTTCTCGGATTGAGCCTCAGCGTTACCGCGGCCTACGCATTCTCGCGCTTCCGCTTTCCGGGGCGGCGCGTACTGATGATCAAGTTTCTGGTCATCAACATGTTTCCTGTGGTCCTGCTCATCCTGCCGCTTTTCGTGATCATGCGCCGCCTCGGCCTCATCGACACCCACGCGGCGCTGATCATCGCCAACGCCACGGTCGCCATTCCCTTCTCGGTCTGGATGATGACGAGCTACATCAACTCGATTCCCAGAAGCCTGGACGAGGCGGCCATGGTCGACGGCTGCTCGCGGCTGGGCGCGCTCAGAAAGGTGATTCTGCCGCTCATCCTGCCGGGCATCATCGCCACCGGCATCTACATCTTCATCACGTCCTGGAACGAATACCTCTACGCGCTGACCTTGGGCGGCCGCAACGTACGCACCATCACCGTCGCTATCCAGACGCTCATCGGCGAGTACCAGATCGAATGGGGCCTGCTGACGGCCGGCGGCGTGCTGGGCGCCATGCCGGCCACGCTGCTCTTCCTGCTCATCCAGAGACGCCTGATCTCGGGCCTCACCCAAGGCGCTGTCAAGGGCTGAGCGAACCATGGAGAACACAACAATGACCAATCCCGTGGGGCTGATCTCCATGCAGATCGCCCGCCCTTTCACGAGCGAGCACTTTCCATGGCTGGAGCGCCTCAAGGCATTGGGCTATGACTTCATCGAACTGCTGGTACCGGAGCCTGGCGACGTCGATCTCGGGGAATTGCGTGGCGCACTCGGCGACGCCGGGCTCGACGTCGTGCTGGCTGCCCGCGTCTCCCTGGAGCGCAATCTGACCAGCAGCGATGCCAATTGCCGCCAAAAGGGCCGGGACTACCTGAAATACGCCGTCGAATGCGCCCACACGCTTGGCGCGCGCATCCTTGGTGGCCCCCTCTATGGAAATCCGCTGGTCTTTGCCGGGCGGGCGCCACAGCCGGTCGACGAGGCGCAGCGCGCAGCGCGCGAGAGCTGGTGCGTCGAGGGTCTCAAGGTCTTGGCCCCCATCGCCGCACAGGCGGGCGTCACGCTTGCCGTGGAACCGCTCAACCGCTTCGAGACCGACATCCTGTGCACGACCCGGCAGGGAATCGCACTCGTCGATCTCGTCGATGAGCCATCGGTGAGGCTCATGCTCGACACCTTCCACATGCATATGGAGGATGCGAGCATTCCCGAAGCCATCACGGAGGCGGGATCCCGCATCGCCCACTTTCAGGCGAACGAGAACCACCGCGGCTTCATCGGCACGGGCGCCACCGACTGGGTCGCCGTGGCCCGGGCTCTCCATGCCGCCGGATATGCCGGCCCCATATCGCTCGAGCCGTTCCGCCGCGACGACGACCGCATTGCGGTGCCGATCGCGCAGTGGCGGCCTCCCCATGAGGACGAGACGGAAAAGCTCTCCGCAAGCCTCACCCTCCTGAAAAACGCAATGACCATGGGACGCTATCGTCGATGACCCTCAATATCGGCTGGATCGGTTGCGGGCGCCATGCCTCGCAGATGCTGTTGCCACAGCTCGTGCGCGAAGACGTGCGGATTGCCGCGGTGTGCGACATCGACACCCGACGAGCGGCGGACGTGGCCCGACAATACGGGGTGGGCGCTGTCTTCTCCGACGCGCGGGATCTGCTTGCCCATCCCGGGATCGACGCCGTCGGTCTGGCCATCGGCCCTGCCGCCCATCTCGAGATCGGCAAAGCCGCGCTCGAACGCGGCCTGCCGGTCTTCATGGAGAAGCCGCCCGGCGCCTCCCACCAGGACGCATTGCGCCTCAGCGAGGCATCGCAAAAGGCCGGAAAACCACTTGTGGTCGGCTTCATGAAACGCTTTTCGGCCGGAAACAGGATTGCCAAGGCGGTGATCGAGCGCGACTTCGGTTCCGCCCTCGGCTTCTACGGCTCCTACATGACGGCGCCCACCTACTTCCAGGGCAATGCCGACTATACCGGCTTCCTGCTGCATCATTGCGTGCACTATATGGATCTGCCGGCCCACCTTGTCGGTCCCATCGCATCGATGCAGCCACGCGTGATGGAAAAGGAGCCCGGCAAGATCCTGCTCCATATCGCAATCGGCTTCGAAAACGGGGCGATCGGAACGCTGGTGATGGGGACGATCCAGTCGCGCGGCACGCCCATGGAGTTCGTGCAGGTTATGGGCGACCACCGTCGCGTCGAGGTCGACAACATCATCGGGGTCACCTACTACCGCGATCCCCCGTTCAAGGCCGACAACCCCGAAGCAAGCTTGGTCGACGGGGAAGACACGATGTCCTGGCGTCCCAATTTCACGGCCGCAGCCAACGAGGATTTCAAGGGCTACCACGCGCTGCTCAAGGAGACTGTGGCCGCGTTTCGGGGCGAGCGCCATTCGGCTCCGCTGATCGAGGAGGGTGTTACCGCGATGCGCTGGCTTGAGACCGTTCGCGCCAGCCTGCCGGGCTGACAGCGCTGCACGACACACCGCAGGCCCGACGGTCCCAGCGCAGACGGGCGCCGAGAATGAAGTCTGTCCATTACCGCGAAACGACGATGACGCCCCGCATCGACGGGTGCCGCGAGCAGAAGGCTGACGGCGCACTCTTGCACATCGTGTCGCCGTCCACTTGCCGCGACGTTCGGCAGCCGTAAAGGCGTGCTTCAATTGGCACGATGGTTCAGACTCGGATACCCGGTCGTTTCTGACCGAACAGCACTTCGCGTTCAGCCTTTGTGAGCGGCCTGCGTCGTGCGCTATAGACATCTATGATACCGTCATATGTCCTGACTGCAGCGGGGCGCGCAGCGATCGTGGCGAACCAGCGGGCCAGGTTGGGAAAGCGTCCGAGGTCCTGCCCGAACGCTTCGTGCGGGACGATCCACGGATAGCAGGCGATGTCGGCGACCGAATAGTCGTCGGCGATGAACTCGTGGTCCGCCAGGCGCCGGTCGAGGACACCGTAGAGACGGGCGGTCTCCCGCGTATAACGGTCGATGGCATAGGGCACCTTCTCCGGCGCGTGGACATTGAAATGGCCGATCTGCCCGGCCATGGGACCAAGCCCGCCTGCCTGCCAGAACAGCCACTGGAGAACGGTGTTGCGCCCGCGCGGAGACCGCGGCATCAGCGCGCCGGCCTTGTCGGCGAGGTAGACGAGCATGGCCCCCGACTCGAACATGGCCACCGGCGCCCCGCCGTCGACAGGCGAATGATCGACAAGGGCCGGGATCTTGTTGTTGGGCGAGATGGCGAGGAACTCCGGTGTAAACTGTTCGCCCTTTGACAGGGCGATGGGGACGATCCGGTGCGGCAGACCGGTCTCCTCGAAGAACAGCTTGAGCTTCAGGCCGTTCGGCGTCGGTGAGAAATAGAGGTCGATCATTGCCGGTTCCTGTCTGCCGCACTTCCTCCACGGGCAGCCAAATGCGTTGCAGGCAAAAATGGCTGACTGTATGGTTCCTAAACAGGTCCGATAAGCCGGAAGTTCATGGAGCCAATTCTCGACATCGCGATCAAGCTGCCCGCGAAGGGATCGCGCGAACTGTTGCGATCTTTGCACCGGCAATTGCGGGCCGCGATCATCGACGGGCGGCTCCAGCCCGGACTTCGGCTTCCGCCGACACGTGCGCTGGCGCGGGGGTTGGGCATATCGCGTAACACTGTGATCGCCGCCTATGACATGCTGTTAAGCGAGGGCTATGTGGAGGGCCGCAAGGGTTCGGGCACTTACGTTGCGGATGTCCGTCCTCGGCTGGAGCGGCCCAGGACTCCATTGCGGGCCGACCCCGTCGCCGACAAGCGGCTTGCCCCCACCTGGCGCGGGTGGCGGCCCATGGCAGAGACCTGCAGCGGCGAGACCTACCGCTACGACTTCGTTGCCGGCATGCCAGATACGGAATTTCCGTTCGAAATCTGGCAGCGGCTGTCGACGCGTGCTGTGCGCAAGGTTGCGAGAAGCCCGGTCCATGAGCACGACCCGGCCGGCGAACCGCCATTGCGCGAGGCGATTGCCAGCCACGTCTCCTTCGTTCGCGCGGTGGCGTGCCGGCCCGAGGACATCGTGGTGACGGCGGGCACGAGACAGGCGATCGATCTCATCGCCCGCATCCTAGTGACGCCGGGGCAGACAGAGGTCGCCGTTGAAGACCCCGGATACGGACCCACACGCCGTTCGTTTGTCGGGGCTGGCGCAAAGGTCCTTTCCATCCCCGTGGACGAGGAAGGGCTCGTCGTGGACCGGCTGCCGCCGAGCGCGCGCGTCATCTGCGTCACACCTTCGCATCAGTTCCCGCTCGGCGTCGCCATGTCGGCGCGCCGGCGCGCCGCGCTGCTCGATTTCGCCGAGAGCTTCGGCGCCGTCATCGTCGAGGACGACTACGATAGCGAATTCCGGCACGATCGCATGCCGCTCGACGCCCTGCAGACGCTCGACCGCGCGGGGTCGGTTCTTTATGTCGGCACGTTTTCCAAGAGCATGTTCCCGGCGCTCAGGATGGGCTTTGTCGTCGTCCCCGAGTGGGCGCGCTACGCGCTGACGCTGGCCAAGCAGATGAACGATTGGCACAATCCGCTCATCAGTCAGCTCGCGCTCGCCGACTTCATTGCCGAGGGCCATCTGGCGCGCCATGTGCGAAAGATGCGCAGGATCTATTCGGCGCGGCACGAAGCGCTGCGCGCCGCGCTCGATACGCATATGGGCGACCGCCTGCGCCCGTTCCGCGCCCATGCCGGCGTTCATCTCGCCGCCGAGCTGACCGTGCCTTGCGATGAACGGGCCTTGGTTGCGAAGGCCGCTGCAAGCGGCATCAGGATCGAGGACATCGCCCGCTACGCTTCACGCGACATCGCGCAGAAAGGTCTCGTATTCGGCTTCGGGATGATCGAGGCAGCGGATATCGAGCCGGCGATCAAGGAACTGGCCAGCTTGGCGACATGACCGCAAGCTATTTCGCCACCTGGCCGATCAAGCCTCACCGCGGCCGATTCGGGATAAACACCGCCTCGCGTCACAAAATTATGGCCTGGATCGTCACGCCGTCAAAGAAGTTGTCCTTTGACAAAAGAGTTCTCGACAATGACGCCGAAAAAGAGCGGACGACTGCATAAATCTCCGGGGCAAGCGACCGAAGGCCGGTCAGCGATCCGAACCTTCGAGCAGGCACGCCCGCGGCTTCTCGGCATCGCGTACCGTATTCTTGGCTCCCGGGCGGAAGCGGAAGATGCTGTCCAGGACACATACCTCCGCTGGCAGGCAGCGGATATCGAGAGCATCCAATCTCCGGGCGCGTGGCTGACAACGGCCTGCACACGACGCGCCGTCGACATGCTACGCGCCTCCTACCGCAGCCGCGTGGACTATGTGGGCAACTGGCTACCCGAACCCGTCCATACGTTCGTCGATGACGACGCGGAGTCGCAAATGGGGCTTTCATCCTCTCTCTCGACTGCCTTTCTGCTGATGCTGGAGCGTCTGACACCGAAAGAACGGGCCGCCTATCTTCTCTACGAGATTTTCGAGATGTCCTATGCCGACGTCGCCGCATCGTTGGATATGAACGAGCCGGCATGCCGGAAGCTCGTTTCGCGGGCCAAAGCGCGGATTGGCGAAGGGCATGTCAGACACCAGCCGTCGAAGGAGCGTCAGGAGGAACTCCTTGCTGCCTTCGAAGATGCAATCCGTACCGGCATGCCCGATACCCTCGCCGCGACGCTTGCCAGCGATGTGCGCCTGACCGCCGACGGCGGGGGCAAGGTAGCAACGGTGACAGAAATCCTGGAAGGCGGTGCGGTGCGGACCTTCCTGGTCGAACGTCTGAGCGAATGGTGGGCTGCCTATGAGTGGACGTTCACCGACATCAACGGTGCCCGTGGGCTTGTTTTACGAGAGGGCGAGCAGATCGTCGCAACGGTCTCTTTCGCGTATGACGAGGCAGACCTCATCACCGATATCTTCATCGTGCGCAACCCGGACAAGCTGGAACGTCTCGGCGAGGTCAGAATTTGCTGACGCCAAAGGGCATCAAGGCGATCGGTCGGTCGCTGGCAGCCCATGCCCACTATCGCCCTGAACCAGGCCGGAGACGCGTCCGAGGCGTTCAGGGTTGCCTTGACGATTGGCATGCCACGGCGTCTTCCGCCTCGCGGCGGTCGAATTGGCGAGGCATGTTCACGGAGGCCGAACTCCTCGCCCATGCCGGGGTCTCATCTTTCATGTCCTGAACCGCGCCGCACGTCTCGACTTGGGAAAAAACTCGGCCCACGTCACAAACGCCTCTCCTCGAACGTCACATGGTCATGGGCATGGTGCCCAGCCGTCGGCGGGAAAGCGCCGCGAAACCCGAGGTGAAGATCATGAGCATGAAAGCACTGTACATCAGACACAAGGCGCAACCCGGCAAACGCGACGAGGTGAAGCGCATCTGGGAGAAGTACGCCCGCGAATATATCGAGGGAGCCAGCGGACAGATCGCCTATGTGTACGGGTACGACGATACCGATCCAGATGCGATCGTGGCCTACCAGCTATACACCGGTGATGCAGCAACGGACGACTTCGTCAACCAACCCTGGTACAAGGATTATCAGCGGGAGACGGCGGCCCTTCTCGTCGGCCAGTCCGAGTTTCGTTCGATCACGCCGCAATGGATCAAAGGTGACAGCGCCTAAGCGGCGACATGAGCCCGGCGACTGTCCGGTCGCCGGGCCATTTTCGCGACAAGGCAATGCAAGGTTCGCCCAGCCAGTTGGGGGTCGTGGGGTGTCGCTGCTGCGTACACCGGGCCGAACGGATGCATTCCAGATCACAGTCCTGGTGATCCGACGGTTTTCAGAAGAGCATTGTGGAGCAGACGGTTTCACGCGAGGATCTGCCGAAGCTGCTCTTCGGACGGGTTTCCTCCGGAAAGGACAACGGCAACGGTCTTGCCCCGGAACACGGCCTGATGAGCGATTATCGCTGCCAGTCCGGCCGCGCCTGCGGGCTCAAGCAACACACCGAGCTCCAGAAACGCCACCCGCATGGCAGTTCCAATCGTCGCCTCGTCCACAAGCAGAAAATCGTCCGCGACGTGCAGCAACTCGGCAAGGGATTCGGCAAAGGGTGTCTGAATCGCAATTCCGTCCGCAATCGTATCGGGGACGTGTGTCTGCACCCGGCCCGTGCGCCATGATCGCTCCATAGCCGGCGCACCCCTGGCACAGACGCCGATCAGGCGTGTGTCGGCACAGGTGTGCTTGACATAGGTGCCGATCCCCCCGAGCAGTGCTCCATCCCCAACCGGCACGACGATCGCGTCGATCGGCTCCTTCCACCGCATCAGTTCAATGCCGATGGTCCCGGCTCCCTCGGCAATGGCGGGCTCCCGCCCGTCCTCGACAAACAAGGCTCCGCATTGATCTGCAAACGCTTTGGCGGCGGCGTAAACCTTATCGAGATCACCTTCGACGAGGCTGACGTCCGCGCCAAGGGCGGAGATGCGGCTGATCTTGCTCCGGTTCGCGTCGGATTTCGCGAAGGCAGTCAGGGGCAGCCCCCGGGATCGCGCTGCATAAGCCATGCCCTGGCCGAAATTGCCGGCCGTGACGCAAACGACATGAGAAACGTGGTCCAGCCGCGAAACGAACGTCTGCGCACCCCTGGCTTTGAATGAACGAATGGGATTGACTGTCTCCACTTTCACGATGATGTGGCAGCCCATTTTTTCGGAAATGGATTCCGCCAGGAATTGCGGTGTGTCGCGGAACTCGGCACTGATATGCGCCGTTGCTTCCTCTATACGAGCTGCGGAAAGGCGCGGGCGGGTGTATTTCACCAGGCCGGGTTCAACGCTCTCCATGGCAAAACGACCCTTTCGTACCTGCAGATCCAGCGTGAAATGGTGGGCAGGTGGACGTTCCTGCCAGGAAATTTCCCGTGCCGGACCGAGCGAGTCGGGCCGCGTCGTGTCCAGGCGTGTCCAGTCGCCGCGACATTGCCAATGCCGCATTTTCTCCATCGGTGTTCTTGCAAGACCGGCTCATCTCCACCCGACTTTTCCCGGTGCTGATTGAGGTGCATCAAGGCAAGTCGGAGTGCCGGGCAAGAAGTGCGACGACAAAAAGCGCCATCGCGGCTGTCGAGGCCACGGTGCGGACATGGTTCCAGAAGGTCCAGTCCCTGAGGTATCGGGCCCAGACTTCCGCCGATCCGGCCCCGGCCCGCGCCAACTCATTGTTCAGCGGCACGTTGTAGACGACCGTACAGATGAACATGCCGACAACATAGATCAGCCCGCCTGCGAGCATGACCATCGCGCCGGGTTCGCTCCAGCGAACAAGTGCGAGCACGGCCAGGATTGCAGCAGCGACGGTCGTGCCGAAAAACAGCGGCATAAACAGCGAGCCGAGAATGGTGGAGTTGATCGAGTTCATGGCGGCCGCGCCCTGCGCCGGCCCGATGCGGTCGAGCGCGGTCATGATGAAGGTCGAGAAGGCGAAATAGAGCCCGGCGATCAGCCCGCAGCCGATGGCCGAGACCCACAAAAGGGCGGTGATGAGCGCTTGCATTTCTGTTTGTTCCTTTTGAGTGCCTGCGCCGGACAGCCGCGGCAATGGGTTGCGCTCACGCAGTGCCTTCCCAGACCCCCGTTGCCGCCGTTCGGCGGGCATATGATGAGAATGGGTCGGTTGTCCGTCATTGCTGTCATCTCTGTAGGCTTGGGAATAGACGCGGGTCGCCCCGTCAGTTCGCACTGCCGGACTGCGGCCGTTCGGCATCGAGGAAAGGGGCCACGAGTTCCGCGACAACCGGCGTTGCAACCAGGTTGTAGTGGGTCGTGCCGGGCACGATCGCCAGCTGCGCCTGCGGCCTCAACGAACCGTCAAGTCCGGCATCACGCTGGCCGCCGCCGAGAAGGCGCCAGGCCTCCATTATGTATTCCGGCGTTTGCGCATCCGCATCGGCGAAAACCAGCATGGTTGGCGACGAGATTGCAGCAAATTCTTCGGACCAGTCGTAGTCGCGCTTCAAGAGGTCGCCCATCTTGGCAAACAACTGCACCCAATCCACATCGGGATAGAGCTCGGCCAACGGAGACTGTGCGACGTTCGCACCGATCTGTGGCGCCATCGCCTCCATCTGGTCGAACGCGGCAATGACTTCGGGGTAATACCCGCTGCGCTTCATGGCTTCGGAAACGACCACAAGCCTGTCGACAACCTCGGGATGCCGGATCGCCAGTTGCATGGCCACGCCGCCTCCGAGGGAGTAGCCCATCACATCCGCTTTCGCGATACCGAGGTGAGCCAGCAATGCGGCGATGTCATCGGCCATGAATTCGAAGCGAAGCGGCCGGTCGATATCCTTCGTTCGGCCATGCGCCTGCAGATGAACGAGGATGACTTGCCGAGATCCGGCGAATACCGGCAGGCTCGATTCGAAGAGTTCGAGCGCCGCGATGCCGCCGTGAAGCAGGATCAGTGGCTTACCCGTGCCGTGAATCTCGTAGTACAGCTCAAGCCCGTTGACGGGCGCATACCCCGTCTTCGTGGGGGTGGTCATATTGTTTTCCTCCTGAAGATCTCGCGCCCTCGCCGGGAAAAGGAAAAAGGTGGATAGGACCGGTACTGAAGTCAGTGAAAGAAAATGCCGCCTATGCACTCCAACCTCCGGGCAAGATGTCTGCGCAACAACCTGCCGCTTCGAATGGCTGCCGAACAGGTCCAAAACTGGCTAACCTCGGGGAGCCAATTTTTGCGCGTGTGTGTGTGTCGGCCTCTCGAACTTTGATGCGATGGTGGACGACGACGATCCGTCGCCGTGAAGCCTTGAGCATGAGGGCAGTTGGTTTCGCCGGTTCCGGCATCTCCGGTATCGCCAGAGCCTCGAAGCCGATCGCCACATCGCCACAATGGTGGGCGAGATGATGGCTCGCGCCATCGCGACTGTTTCCCCAAGGCAAATGTATTGTCATGCCATTTTGATGCTTACCAAGCACATTGGAATGCCGCGTCCCTGTTGTTGCTCCTCCCTCGGCGCCAAGCACATTTTTCACGAAGAGTGTGTTTCGAGAAACACTTTTCACGTGTTAGAATCAAAATTCGGGGGAAACCCCCCTTAAGACCGCGCTTTGACAGAGAGAGATGTTTTTTCATGGCTGCAGCGGCGCAGACTCAGTTTTCAGGACCCGTGACGGTTTTTCAGGAACGGCGCCTCCCCGAGACGGCGACGCCAGCCGGCTATGTTGCGCTGATCGATGCTTACGACCTCGCCGTTCCGCTGCCCCGGACGCTCTCGGCGACCGGCGAGCGCCACCGCATCATAGAGCAGGACGGCTGGCGCATCATGACGCCGCGCCACGCCCCGCATGCCACCCTCGAAGGACACCTCACCTTCGCCCTCAAATATGAGGGCCTCGATCTTGCTGTCCTCAAGCGCCTGTTCGTTGCCACCGGTCCCGATGCCATCGAAGCGCTCGTGCGCGAGAAGCCAACGGGCAGCTATGCCCGCCGCATCTGGTTCCTTTATGAATGGCTGACCGGAGACCGCCTCGATCTGCCGGACGCAACGGCGGGACGCTACGTGCCTGTGGTCGATCCCGAGCAGCAATACGCTCCCGAAGGAGAGAACGCACCGCGCTACCGGGTCAGGAACAACCTGCCCGGCACGCCGGACTTCTGCCCGCTGGTCTACCGCACTGAAGCGCTGGAACGCTTCGCCGCGCTGAAACTGCCGCAGCGCGCGCAGGACATCGTCGCTGCGGTGCCGCGCGACATTCTTGCCCGCACTGCCGCCTTCCTGCTGCTCAAGGACTCACGGTCGAGCTACGCCATCGAGGGCGAACGCCCGCCGCAGGACCGCATCCAGCGCTGGGGTCGCGCCATCGGCGAAGCCGGTCGCCGCCCGCTCGATGGCGAGGAGCTGCTGCGCCTGCAACGCATCGTCATCGGCGATGCGCGCTTCGTGAAGCTCGGCTTCCGCCAGGAGGGCGGCTTCGTGGGCGAGCATGACCGCGAAACCCGAATGCCACTGCCGGACCATATCAGTGCGCGCCATGAAGACCTGCAGACACTGATTGACGGCATGATCGCGTTCGACCGCGGCCCGGCGCAAAGCCTCGATGCCGTGGTGGCCGCCGCGATCCTCGCCTTCGGCTTCGTCTATATCCATCCGTTCGAGGACGGCAACGGCCGGATTCACCGCTACCTCATCCATCACGTGCTCGCCGAGCGCGGCTTCAATCCGCCCGGCGTCGTTTTCCCGGTCTCGTCGGCGATCCTGGAACGCATCGACGAGTACCGGGCCGTGCTCGAAAGCTACTCCGCGCGCCTGCTGCCGCTCGTCGAGTGGGAGCCGACAGAGAGCTTCAACGTGCGCGTCCTGAATGACACGGGCGATTTTTATCGCTTCTTCGATGCAACCCCGCACGCCGAATTCCTCTACGCCTGCGTCCAAAAGACAATCGAGGAAGACCTGCCGCACGAGACGGACTTCCTGCGGCGCTACGACCGCTTCCGTCAGGACATCGAAGCCTTCCTCGACATGTCCGAGCGCACGACCGACCTGCTCTTCCGCTTCCTTCAGCAGAACGAAGGACGCCTCTCCCGCCGCGCCCGCGAGAAGGAGTTCGCGGCACTGACCGATGAGGAGGCAATGCGAATCGAGGAGACCTACCGTGCATCTTTCGGCCCGGAGTGACGGTCGGAAACGCTAGACCGGTTCATCTATTTGTTTTTGCCGCATTTGTGCGACGCCAGCTGATTCCATCCGGCTGCAAAATGCTGCAGATCAGCCCGGCGATCTCCCGTCATATGTGATGCCAGAACGGAAGCGGCTTGTGTTCGTCTTCAGTGTCCGACTGATCCTCTGAAGACGAGGTCGTCAGGATATCGCCGACTTTGCTGGCGAATTTCAGCGTTATCGGCAGACCGTGGCGTGTATGGAAGGCCTCCGCGTGGCAAGGTGCTATTCTGGTGTTTCTGACGGCCGTTCGGGTACAGCTCCGCGCAACGCTGCCACCCGGTTGTACGATCGAATATGATGGCATCGCCATCGACTCCGGCGAAGGCAAGACGGCACTCGCTGCGAACGTCCCATTGTGCATCGGCGCAATGTTTCTCCTCCTGATCGCTCAGTTCAATTCTTTCCGCCGACCGCTCCTCATCGTCGCCACCATTCCGCTTCGGGTCGTGGGTGCGGCCATCGGCCTGCTCGTCATGCGGGCAGATTTCGGCTTCATGGTCATTCTCTGCCTCCTGTCGCTCATCCTGACGCAGGCTCCCCCATTCTACGGGAAGGCAAGCGTCATCGCCTTCGGACCGGGCATCGGCACCGTCATGACGCTGGATGCCACCCCGGTGCTCAATGCGCTGTTCTTCCGGGGACCGCACCCATCCCCCCTGCCATCATGTTCGACGAGCGGAAGGCGTCCGCCCGCAGGATCGTGCTTCGAGGGCCGCATGTCGGCAACGACGTCGCTCGGGGGGACACACGTTCGGCACTGAGGGTGCCATGTCAAAAAAGTCGAAGAGATTGCGGATCGGCAAAGGAGGCGATCCCGACAGACCGGGAAAGAGGGTTGCCCGGCCTTCGGGAAGTGAAAAGGCCGGAAGCCAAATGGTTCCGGCCCTGTCGGACTTGTGCTTCAGTTCTCGCAGTCCCACCAGAAGCGCGAGAAATCGGTGTCCCAGCTCTGCATGGGCACCCAGGCATAGCCCTGCAGACATTGGCTGGCGGCAAAGCGCTTCTTCTGCGTGAGCAGGAAGACATCCGACTGACGATCGTGAAGCTTTTGCTGGATTTCCTTGTAGATCGCGTTGCGCGCCTCTGGGTCCGTCTCCTCACGCGAAGCGTCGATCAGCGCATCGATCTGCGGATCCATCACCCATTCCATCGATGACCAGGTTCCCTTGGCCTTGGAATGATACTGGACATAAAAGACCGAATCCGGTGAAGGATAGGTCGGCCCATAGAAGACCTGGGTTGAATCGGGCGTCGTCTCCACCGCGGAGGCAAGCTCGGTGATGCGGTTCCAGGGTTCAGGCTGCAGCTCCACCTCGAAGCCGATGGTCTCAAGGGTCGACTTCAAGAGCAGTCCGATCTCCTCCTCGAACGCCGTCTTGGCGACATAGGCATGGGTGAGCTTGATCGGCTCCTCGCCCGCATATTTCGATTTGGCCACCTCCTCACGCGCCTTCTCGAGGTTGAATTCAGGCTCAGGCAGGCTGTCGAGATGCGCGTCGGCAAAGACCGGAGCCAGCGGACCCTTCAGCACGCCGCCCGGGTAGATGACATCGCGAACCGTCTCATAGTCGATCGCATAGGCAATGGCGCGGCGGATGTGAACGTCGTCGGTCGGCGGGACCTGATTGTTGAGCTTGATGTAGAAAGCCGTGGCGGTGTCGGCGGCGATGATCTTGTAGTTTTCCAGCTTTTCGATCGCCTCGTAGGTCTCGTTGCTCTGATATTGCGACGACATGCCGAGTTCGCCCTTGGTGGCCAGCGCCTTCACCGTCGCCTCGTCCCGCGTGACAACGAAGCGCAGCTCGTCGATGGGCCGCTCCTTGGGCCATCCCATATGATAGTCCTCATAGCGCTCCATCGTCATCTGCGCGCCGCGTGTCCAGGCAGTTAGCCTGTAGGGGCCGGCGCCGGCAGGGTTTTCCGCCAGATAGTTCTCGCCCCACTCGCCGTCATCCTGCGCGGCGACAAGGTCGGAGTTGACCACCAGGATAAGCGGGGTGACGGAAATGAAGGGCGCATAGACGCGGTTGAGCGTGATCTCCACTGTACGTGCGTCGAGCGCCTTGATGCTCTCCGGTTCCACGAGGCCCGAAAACAGATAGGAGGGACCTTCGTTGAGAGCCAGAAGCCGGCGCAGGGACCAGACCACATCCTTGGCCTCCACGGGGCTGCCGTCCTGGAAGGTGGCCCCCTCCTTGAGCGTGAATGTGTAGGTCTTGCTGTCCTCGGAAATCTGCCAGCTTTCGGCAAGCTGAGGTACCACGTTGCCCTGTGGATCGACGGTCGTCAGCGCATCGTAAAGATTCACGATCGCCATGTATTCGGTATAGTCGTTGACCTTCGCCGGATCGACGGTGCCGAAGATCTGTACGGCATTGACGACCAGCGAGATCCTGTCCTCCTGGGCCTGTGCGGCGGTGCTTGTTGCGCCTGGGCTTGCCAGTGCTGCCACAAGGGCGAAGGGGAGTATCCGTTTCATGACATTCTCCTCTGGATGGTTGCTTTGATTCTGGTGTCAGGCCGTCTCGCCCGGTGATTCCACCGGAACGAAGCGCTGCTCGTAGCCGAAGTAGCCCGGTCCCACGAGATCGAGACCTGCCTGGCTGCGCCACTGCCGGTCGCATGGCAGGCCGATGAAGGAGACGGCGAGCCCGTAGCGCAGCTGTTCGGTGGTAATCGGCAGGCCGCCATCGGCGTCCAGCGCACAGATAAGATCGGGCGTCGTGGCTAGCGCGCGCCCCTCACTGTCCCGCGCGATCAGGAACTCATTCTGGAACTCGACGGTGAAGTGCCGCCCCTGGTCGCCATCCATGCCCTTGAGCAACGCCTTGCCGCGCGCAAAGCCGCCCGTGGTGCGCCGCTCGATGTCGATGACGCGGGCGCTAAACAGCCGCCGCCCGCCAAGCCGGGAAAGCAGGGCTTCGGCGGGATTGCGATTGAGTTTGCGCTCGGCTGCGATCGTCTCGCCGATTTCCCGGATCAGCGACAGAGTGTTGCGCAGCAGCCCTTTCTTCATCTGCGCCCCATCCATCGGGTAGAGCGCAACAAGCGCGGCGCCGCCCATCTGCACGGTCTGGGCGCGTGCAAGTCGCTCCGTCCACTGGTTGGAAATGGCGTTGATGACGGAGGAGTTTCCCTTCTCATCGGCGATCACCATGGGCGTGGCGGAGATGCCATGCATGGTGAAACTCACCATCTGCAGCTCGGGAAAGGCACGCCCCATGCCGTCGCCGTCGATCAGGGGAAGGCCGGTCGCAGCCGCCACCGCAAAGGGAATGGTGGAGTTGAGGCCGCCCGCTTCGATGCAGATCAGTGCATCGGCCTTTTTGCCGAGAAAGGTTTCGAGCTGATGCAGCGCCTCGCGCGCCTCGTCACCACGCGGCAATTTCTCCACCATCACCGTCGGGGCGCCCATCATGCATACGGGCACGCACAGGGCATCGTCGTCCACCTCCTCGGCGTCGATCACCCTGACCGGCCCGTGGCGGGCGATGGCGGCCTGCGCCATCAGCTTGCCGATGTGCGGGTCGCCGCCCCCACCGGTACCGAGAAAGGCGCCGCCAAGGGCAATCGGTTCCATCTCTTCCGCCGAGACCAAGAATTTCGTCATGGCGCGCTGCCTCCTTCCGGTTCATTCGCCGCCATTGGCCGGTAGTTGATGTCCTCGAAGCCGAACCCCCGGGGCCCGACCACCTCCAGGGCCTCAGGAGTTCCCAACAGCGGATGGCAGGGAAGAGCGACGACCGCCACGCGCTGGCCGTAACGCAACATCTCCGTGGTGATCGCCGTGCCGCTGTCGATGTCGAGGATGATGATGAGATCGGGAACCACCACCTCCACCACGCCATCGCGCTTGAAAATCAGGTTCTCGTTCTGGATGAGGACCGAGCCCGTCTGCCCCCCATGGGCGTCGAAGCCCTCGATGATCGCTTCTCCGGTGACAAAGCCGCCACGCAGGTGACGCTTAAGGTCGACGATCTTCCCCGTGTGCACGAGGCGGCCCTGTTCCATCTCGCACAGGGCTGCAATGGGGTCGGCGTGGCTTTCTCGCGCTTGCCGCACCGCCCGGCCAAGCGCGATTGCCCTGGTATAGGAATGGGGGATGGAAAAGCGCTTGACGAAAGCGCCGCTCATCGGCGCACTGGCAAGCGTGGAGGCGCCTCCCTGCGCGATCACACAGGCGCGCGCCATGCGCTCGTGCCACTTTTCGGTGATTGCATGGTCGAAGATGACGACATTGCCATGCGGATCGCACATGACGGAGGGCGTGGAACGGTGCCCGTAGATGGAGTAGGTCGTCATCTGCATCTCGGGGAAGGCGCGGCCCATGCCGTCCGCATCGACCACGGGCAGACCTGCGAGGGAGGCGGTGATCAACGGTTCGAAGGCGTTCTGGCCACCGATTTCTTCACAGGCGATGGCGTCGGCCTTGAAATCCAGCCGTTCCTCCAGCGCGCGCAGGCAGCGCAGGCCCTCCCGGCCTTCCTTGATGCGCTCGAAGGAGATGAGCGGCGCGCCGATGCCGCCGAGCGAGACGACCTTGGCATCGTCCGGCAGGTCGCGAAGCGGCATGATGCGCAGCCGGTTGCCCTCGCGCAGTGCCTGCCGGGCGCGCAGCTTGCCGATGTAGGGATTGCCACCGCCACCGGTGCCAAGGATGGCTGCGCCGATTTCCAGCGCCTCGATGTCCTCCTCGCTCAGCGTCCACAGGCTTTCACGCCGGCTGGTCAGCATGCGCGCCTCCCATTTCGCCCACCACCTTGACGTGAATGCGGGTGGCATTGCCTGGCAGATAGGCAAGCGGCACATCTTCGCGCTCGATCACCTCGATGGTGCCGGCCTGGGCGCCGGAGGCAAGTGCCCTTTGGGTGGCTTCTTCCTCCGCCTGCCGCAGGCACTCCTCGCGACTCAAGCCGTTCTCAAGCGCATAGATGCGGTCGACCTCGCCGCTGATCTGCGCAATCGCCGCGCCCACGGCATTGGCAACCGCGAAATTCTCGGGCCTGAGCACCGCGAGCTCGCCAAGCCTCTCCGGCATCAGGATGGAGCCGCCGCCCACAGCAATCACCGGCACAGGCTCGGGGGAGATGCGGCTGCGTTCCACAGCCGTCTCCAGCATCTGCGTGATGAGGCGTCTTGCCTCGCCTGCCGTCGCCTTGTCGATCGCTGCCGCTCTTGACACATCGCCAACCTCGCATTGGCCAAGCGCCACCGCGATGTCGGTAGCCGTCAACGTGTCGCCACCAAACACCATCGCCTCTTTGGTGATGCGATAGCCGACCGACTGCGGGCCGACGCTTACGGCACCGTCGGGCCCGCGCCGGACCAGCGAACCGCCGCCCAGCCCGATGGAAAAGACATCCGGCATGCGGAAATTGGTGCGCACGCCGCCAATGTCGACCACCGTGGCCGCCTGGCGCGGAAAGCCTTGCTGCAGGGCGCCGACATCGGTCGTGGTGCCGCCGATGTCCACCACGATGCCATTCTTGATGCCGGTGAGAAACGCCGCCCCGCGCATGGAGTTCGTGGGACCGGAGGCAAAGGTGAGCACCGGAAAGCGCTTTACCACATCGGCGCTCATCAGCGTGCCGTCGTTCTGCGTGATATAGAAGGGGCAGACAAGCCCGATGGACCTCAGAGCACGGGCGAAGGCTTCCACCGTGCGCTCGCTCAACGCCAGCAGGCTGGCGTTCATGATCGCCGCGCTTTCGCGTTCCAGAAGGCCGATGCGGCCGATATCGCTCGAAAGCACGACGGGCAGGTCCGGGCACTTCCTGCGCAACCGTTCCTTCGCCGCAATCTCCATTTCCCGATTGATCGGGCTGAAGACGGCGCTGATGGCGGCGGCGGCAACCTTTTTGGCGTTGATGTCGTCGGCGATGCGGTCGATCTCAGCCTCGTCGAGCGGGGCGATTTCACGACCGTCGAACTCGTAGCCGCCGCGCACCAGATATCCCAGATCCCCCGTCGCCTGGCGCAGGCTCTCCGGCCAGTCCACCATGGGCGGCAGGCAGGCCGTGGCCGGAAGGCCAAGCCGAATGGCGGCGACGGGGCTGATGTGCTTGCGCTCGATGACGGCATTGGTGAAATGCGTGGTGCCGATCATCACGGTGTCGATGCGGGTTCGCTCCACGCCGGATTTTGTCAGAACCTGCTCCAGCGCCTCCAGCACGCCCGAGGTCACGTCCTCGGTCGTGGCCGCCTTGACACCGGCCAGCACCTTGCGGTCCTGCATGACCACGGCATCGGTATTGGTGCCCCCCACATCTATGCCTAAGCGATACACCGAATTCTCCTTTCCTCGTTCGGCCGGCCATCGTCACGCGACGGCGTCGACCAGAAACCTTCTGCGTTCCTCGATGCTTACCGAGGGTTTCATGCGCTCCTCCTCGTCGTCCATCACGGGCACGGCCGCAATCAGCGCTCGCGTATAGGGGTGCCGGGGCTCGGCGAAGACGTCTGCCGGTCGCCCCTCCTCGACGATTTCGCCGCGCAGCATGATGGCGATGCGGCTGCAGAAATTGCGCATCAGCGAGAGATCGTGAGAAATGAAGAGGTAGGTAAGTCCCAATTCGTCGCGCAGCTTCTGCAGCAGTGCGATGACATTCTTCTGCACCGAGACGTCGAGCGCCGAGGTCGGCTCGTCGAGGACGATGATCTTCGGATTGGCAGCAAGCGCGCGTGCGATCGCTACGCGCTGCTTCTGGCCGCCCGAAAGCTCGTGCGGATATTTCGAGATGTAGTGCGGCGGCAGGTCCACCTGGCCGAGAAGCTCCATCGTGCGCTCCTCGGCTGCCCTGCGGTCAAGACCGGCAAAGCGCAGCGGCACGGCAAGCGTCTGGCCGACTGAACGTTTCGGATTGAGCGAGGTTCCAGGGTTCTGGTAGACGATTTGGGTGAGATGGCGGAAGGCGTCGCTGCGCGCGGTGCCGGAAAGTTCGGTGCCGTCGACGTTGATGGCGCCTGCGCTCGGCGCGATCAGACCCATGATCATGCGCGCCACGGTCGTCTTGCCGGAGCCGGATTCGCCGGCAAGCCCAAAGATTTCGCCACGGCGGATCGAAAGGTCGACATTCCTGACAGCGGTGTGCTCGCGACCGCCGCCGAAAAGGCGCCGTTCGCGGAAAATCTTGGAGACGCCCGAAAGCGCCACAATGACATCGCCGTCAACAGTCGGCTGGTCGCTCACGCGCGCACCGTAAAGCGCCGGGATGGCATCGACCAATTGGCGCGTATAGGCCTGGCACGGCGCGGAAAACAGACGCCTGCGCTCGCCGTGCTCGACAATTTCACCATGGCGCATCACGTAGATGTCGTCGGCCATCTGGCGAACCACACCGAGATTGTGCGTGATCATCAGAAGCGACAGGCCATTGTCGGCGACCAGCCGGTTGATGAGCTTCATGATTTCGTCCTGCGTCGTCACGTCGAGCGCGGTGCCCGGCTCGTCGGCGATCAGCAGCTTGGGCTGGTGCAGCAGTGCCAGTGCAATCAGCACCCGTTGGCGCATGCCGCCCGAAAGCTGCGCGGGGAAGGCGGCACATATGCGCTCAGGATCGGAAAGCTGCACCTTGCGCAGCACCTCGTGGATGCGTTCCCGGCGCTCCGCTGCGTCCGTCTTGCGGCCCAGCCGGCGATCGGCAAACCGCATGACGTCATCGAGATGCCGGCCGATGCGGAAGACCGGATTGAACGAGGACAGGGGATCCTGCATGATGATGGAAAAGGCCGTTCCCTTCATCGCATTGCGCTGGCCTTCCGAAAGGGTGAGCAGGTTCTGACCCTCGAAAAGCACCGAGCCGCTTTCGATCCGCGCATTGCCCGGCAACGTGCCCAGGATGGATTTCGCCGTTACCGACTTGCCGGAACCCGTCTCGCCGATCAGTGCTGCACGACCGCCCTCGGGGATTGTCAGCGACACATCCTTCAGCACATGGGTGCGCAATCCGTAGGTGTGGAAGGAGACGTTCAGACTGCGAATGTCGAGCAGCGGCTGCATCGCCTACGCCTCCACGTCGAACATGTCACGCAGGCCATCGCCCAGCAGGTTGAAGCCAAGCGTCGCATAGAAGATGGCAAAGCCGGGGGCGAGCACTTCCCACCACATTTCGGGCAGGAACTGCCGCCCGTCGGCAACCATGGACCCCAGATCGGGCGTCGGCGGCTTTACCCCAAGACCGAGAAAGGAAAGCGTTGCCCCGAAGAGGATGACGAAGGCGGCATCCAGCGTCGTCTTCACCGAGATTACTGAAATGCAGTTGGGCAGGATCTCACGGGTGAGCACATGCCAGTGGCTGGCGCCGGCAAGGCGCGCCGCCTCGATGAAATCCTCCGCAGCGATGGATTTCGACACGCGGTAGACAAGGCGGGCGTGCCAGGTCCACCACAGAAGGGTAATGGCGAACATGGCGTTGACAAGGTTGGGCTCCAGCACATTTCCGATGGCCAGCGCCATGACAAGTGGCGGAATCGCCAGCATGACGTTGGTGAAGCCGGTAATCAGACGCTCCGTCAGTCCGCTGAAATAGCCCGCCAGCATGCCAAGCGCCGCACCCACCGGCACGGCAACGCCGAGCACGCCGATGACGAGCAGCAGAGAGACGCGAAACCCGAAGATGACGCGCGTAAGGATATCGCGCCCCACCTTGTCGGTGCCCAGCAGATGCACCCAATCAGGTGCCATATGGCGGCTGCGAAAGTCGACCACGGCGCCCACATGGTCGGGGAAGGGTGCAATGAGCGGCGCGAAGATGGCCGTAAGCACCACCGAGACCACCATGAAGGCGCCCACGACGGCGGCCGGATTGCGGGTGAAGCGGTACCACGCCATGTAGCGGGTGGAAAGCGCCTGAGGTTCGGGAGTCTGGGCAACGGCCATCAGCGCGCCTCCTTGAAGCGCAGCCGCGGATCGATGATGAGCAGCACCACATCGATGACGAGATTGGCGACGATGAAGAAGAAGCCGGAGACGAGCACGACCGCCATCACGGCATTGAGATCTTTCTGAAGAATGGCTTCCAGCCCGTAGGAGGCAAAGCCGCCCCAGGAAAACACCATTTCCACCACGAAGGCATTGCCGATCAGCGAGGCAAATTCGAGGCCCATGATGGTCAATGGCGCAATGGAGGAAAGCTTCAGCAGATAGCGGAAGACGATGACGCGATCCGGCACGCCGAAGGACTTAAGCGTCAGGACGTGATCGCGCCGCTGATGTTCGATCATTGCGGAACGGGTGATGCGCGTCACCTGGCCGATGCCAGCCATGGCCAGGGCCAGAGCGGGAAACGCGATGTGTTGCAGCGCGCTCAAGAACACGTCGCCGCGGCCATGAACCACCGAATCGACCAGCAGCAGCCCGGTCGGCCCCGACGGCAGGGACAAGCTGTGGTCGATGCGGCCCAGAATCGGCCAGCCTGGCAGGAAGTTGGCGGCAAGAAGCTGCAGGAGGATCGCGAACAGGAAGCTCGGCATGGTGACGCCGACGATGGAGAAGAAGCGGCCCGCATTGTCGATCCAGCTGTTGCGAAAGCGCGCCGTTGTCACTCCGAGCGGCACCGAGATAGCGATCATGAGGAAGACGGTGACGATCACCAGCTCCAGCGTGGCGGGCAGCAGCTCCAGGATCTCGCCGCTCACCGGCTTGCCGGAGATCAACGAGCGTCCGAAGTCGCCCTTCAGTGCACTCGCCGCATAGTCCAGATATTGCACGAGGACGGGCTGATCGAGGCCCATTTCCTGGCGCATGGCATCGACCTGTTCCTGCGTGGCGCTGGGGCCGAGCGCAATGCGCGCCGGATCGCCCGGGACGATGCGCGCCAGCACGAAGATCATCAAAGAGAGGACAAACATCACGCCGGCAAAACCCAACAGGCGCCGCAGCAAGATGTCGAGAGCGTTTGCTTGCATGGTGTTCCCGTTTGCCCCGCGGTCTGGGCGCCGCGTTCGACGTGATCTTCGCGTCAGGCAAAGGCCGGGATCAAGGTTCGCGAAGTATAGGTTTTCCGCGAAGAGGTATAGGTTTCACGCCACCCAGCCCAGCGCCCGGGCGGTGGCGACCGCCTCGCTACGCCTGCGGCAGCCGATCTTCCGGTAGATGTTGGACAGGTGAAACTTGACGGTCACCTCGGAGATGCCGAGCTGACGGGCGACATATTTGTTCGTGCCGCCCTCGACCACCAGCAGCAGCACCTTCATCTCCCGGCGCGTCAGCCCCGCCCTGCGCGCACCTTCGGCAATCGGGGTCTCCATCGCCCTGATCCTGCGCACCACCTGCCGTGTTTCGCTTGAGGCGAGAACGAATTGTCGCAGTCGCTTGTCGGCCAGAAGCCGCTCCAGCATCGCCGCGTCGTCGACAAGCGGGATGATGCTTCCAAGCCTTGCGCTAGCCTCCAGCACCTTCAGCAACGCAGAGCGCGCCGCCGTGATGTCGCGTTGGTGGCGTGCTACATGCGCCGACCACAGAAGCAGCGTGATGCGCTGCCGCTCCGTGACGTGATCGTTGCGCAAGAGCGCAGCCAGCTGCTCGCGCAGCATCGGCCGCGAAGGCACCTCCCAGATCAGATGCCGCAGCCAGGCCATCGCAAGCGCGATCTCCTGGGGATCGACAAGGCGCAACAGATTGTCCGCCGCCCCTTCCACCCATGTGCGGTTGATCCGCGACTGAACGGCGGTCAGAAGGTCGGCCGCTTCCTGCCAGCGATTGCCACTTTGCAGGATCGCCACCTCGCGCAGCGTGATGAGCGTGCGAAAGCGATTGGAACGCCACTCCTGCACGCGCCATTTGTCCAGAAAGACCCGGGCGGCCGGAATGGCAATGCAGCGGCTCAGCGCCTGTCCCCCGTAATTGATCGCAAGCTCCGCCACGGTGGGCCAGATTTCGCCATAGGCGAACTGGTCGAACTCGTCATTGAGGAAGTCGACCAGTGGGCGCACCTCGCCCTGCTCATAGCGTATGACGGCGCTCACCAGGCCAAGGATACGCTTGTCGGAGGGCGTCTCGAAGGGCACCTTTTGCAATGTTTCGCCGGCGTCGCGCAGATGGGATTTGGCGGCGGGCAGAGTGCCGCGCATCAGCGCCAGGATCGCAAGGTAAAGGTCGATATAGAAGCCCAGAAGGTGGGCCTCGGCACGCTGGTAGTGAAAGCGCGCGCGCCGGGCGAGTTCCACCGCCGCGTCGAACTGGCGACGGCGCACGAACACCTCCAGCATGGCGTTGTAGAAACTGCCGCGCTGGAGATGGTCCTCAAGGGGCACTTCTCCAAGCGCGTCGAACAGCCGCTCGCGCATCGTATCGGTAATCGGCCGGTCCTCATACATTGCCATAAGGAAACGGAAGAGGCGGAAATCGAGGCAATAGCGGTCGGTCTTTTCCAGAACCCGTGTCAGGTCGTTGGCCTCAGCGCCGAAGTGGTGGGCAATGAGATGGCGCGCGCGGCTGACATTGCCAGCCTTCAGCGCGTGCATGGCACTGGCGAAGATCAGCGTCCTGGTCTCTCGCCGCATCTGTTCGGGAAAGCCGGCAATCGCCTGCTGGCAGGCTTCCATGCCGAAAAAATGCATGAAGAAGTGGCCGCCGCCGCTGCGGAAGAGCCGCAAGGCCGTATCAAAATCGTTGCGCGCCTGGGCTTGCGACAGGGCGCGCAGAAGGGCCGCGCCGCCGCTCGTGTCTTCGCGCAGCGCGGCACCGTCGAACGCGCTGGCCAAAAGCGCGCCGACATGCGGCGAGCGCGGACGCAGCACGCCCGCCGCCTTGTCGGCGACCAGCGTGCTGCGCAGCCTGCCGGTCAGGCTGTCAAGCAGGGCAGGGGAGATCTCATCAAGGGGAATGCCCTGCGGCTGGTACGCCAGCCGCGACAAAAGGGCGACGTGTTGACCGTCAAGCGTCGCCAACAGATCAGAAACGATGAGCGCTTCGGCGCTGTCCATGGACTGCTTATAGCAAAGGCATCGCCAGGGCCAAGCCACACCCGATTCTGTCGCAGGCACATGCGACGTCCGAGCGCGCTGGAAGATCAGTTGCTCTGAGCGTCACAGCGTCAATTCCAAGGCTCCCGGAATCGCTGCCAGGAGGGATGCATGCAAGCAAGCAGCGTCAGCGCTTCGCGGGCGGGGCCGGGGGGGCGTCGGTGTCCTGATAGGCCGCCCAGTCGGGTTCGTTGCGGAAGACGAAGTCGTAATAGTCGCGGCCCTTCAGCAGCGCCGCCGCCTCCTCGTCGAGCACCACCTTGCAATTGGCATGAAGCTGCAGCGCCGAGGCTGTCACCGAGGCGGTGATCGGCCCCTCGACCGCGCGGGCGACGACTTCCGCCTTGGCGCTCCCGCAGGCCAGCAGGAGCAGCTCGCGCGCTTCGAGGATCGTGCCCACACCCATGGTCAGCGCCCGGGTGGGCACGCGCTCCGGGTCGCCGCCGAACATCGCGGCGTTCTGGCGTCGCGTGGTCGGGGTCAGGGTCTTGTCGCGCGTGCGCGAGCTGATGGCGCTCAGCGGTTCGTTGAAACCGATATGCCCCGACTCGCCGATGCCCAGAAGCTGCAGATCTATCCCGCCGGCCTCCCTGATCAGCCGCTCGTAGTCCGCCGCCGCCTGCTTCAGGTCGCTGGCGGTTCCGTCGGGAAGATGGGTGTTGGCCGGGTCGATATCGACGTGGTCGAACAGTCGCGCGCGCATGTAATAGGCATAGGAATGCGGGCTCTCCGGCCCGAGGCCGATATATTCGTCCAGGTTGAAGGTGGTTGCGCGCGCAAAGGACACGCCCGAGGCGATCAACGCCTGGTAGACCTGCTCCATCGTGCGCCCGGTGGCCAATCCGAGCACCAGTTCGGGCCGGGCGCGCAGGCGGTCGGCGATCAGCCGTGCGACCAGGGCCACGGCGCTCTCGCGCGTGGGTCTGACGATGACTTCCATGTCTCAGCCTTCCTTCTCTGCCACCGCAGAAAGGCTGCGGCCGGCGATGACCACCTCGCGCACCGCGAGCGCGTCGTCGAGCACCACAAGATCGGCCCGCGCGCCGGGGCGGATGGTGCCGATGTCGAGGGCGCCGATCCATCGCGCCGGAATGGTGCTGAGCCGCCGGGCCGCCTCGGCAAGCGGCAGGCCGATGGCGACAAGATTGCGCAATGCCTGGTCCATGGTCAGCGCCGAACCGGCAAGCGTGCCGTCCGCCAGCCGCACGCTGCCATCCCGCTTGGTCACGACATGCCCGCCGAGCCGGTAGCCGCTGCCGTCGGGCATGCCGGCGCTCGCGGTGGCGTCGGTCACGCCGTAGAGATTCGGGATCGCCCGGCGGGCGGCAAGGATCGCGCCGGGCTCCACATGGATGAGATCCGGTATGATCTCGGCAAAGCCGGCATGGGCCAGTGCCGCACCGGCGATGCCGTTGGCGCGGTGGGCAAGCCCCGTCATGGCGTTGAAGAGATGCGTTACCCCGCATCCGCAGGCAATGGCATGGTGCGCCTCGGCATAGCTGCACAGGCTGTGGCCGATCTGAGCGCGTGCGCCCGCCGCCTGGATGGCCGCGCGCAAGGCGCCGCCGGGGTCGCATTCGGGCGCGAAGGTGACGACGCGCACCGGCGCAAGCGCGGTCCATTTGCGCAGCAGCGCCGGGTCGGCAGGCCGGGCATGGGGCGGCTGCGCGCCCAGCTTGTCGGGGTTGATGAACGGCCCCTCGAGATGCGCGCCCAGAACGCACGCCGCGTCGGGCCAGTCGGCGGCCGCAGCCTCGGCCACGGCGGCGAGGAAGGCCGCGGTCTCCTCCACCGGCGCGGTGACCGAGGTCGCCAGCAGGCTGGTGGTGCCGTGGCGGGCGTGCAGCATCGCGGCGGTCCGGATGGCCGCCGCGCCGGCCATCATGTCCGCCCCGCCGCCGCCATGCACATGCAGGTCGACGAAGCCGGGCAGCACGAAGGGCGGCCGCGGAGCCGCGACCGGCTCACCCTCGAGCCCGGCGATGCGCGCATCGAAGGTGACGCGGCCTGAGACCCATCCCTCGGGGGCAAGAATCGATCCCGTAAGCTCCGCCATCAGGACAGCTCCGTCACGAAGTCCCAGCGATCACCGCGAAAGGTGGAACGGGTAAATTCCACCGCCCGGTCCTCGGCCGTATAGCCGATGCGCGTGATCAGCAGCCCGCAGGCGCCGGGCTCGGTCTCCAGCATCGCGGCCTGGTGCTTGTCGAGCGAGATGGCCGAAAGCCGCTGGACGGCGCGCACCGGGCGCATCCCGCGCGCTTCCAGGGTGACATAGAGCGATTCGCCCACCTCGTCAGGATCGGGCAGGGCTTCGTGGACGAGCGTGGAGGCCTCGAGCGCCAGCGGCTGGCCGTCGGCGCTGCGCAGCCGCACGATGCGGGTGACCTTGCGCCCGGGAGAAAGACCGAGCGCGATCACCTCCTCCGGCGTGGCCAATCCGACGCCGCGACTGATGAGTCGCGACTGCGCCACCATCCCGCGCGCCGCCACGTCGTCCGACAGGCTGGTCAGCCGCGTGAGCGACTGTGAGACCTTGGCGGAGACATAGGTGCCCGAACCGCGCCGCTGTTCCACCACGCCCTGGCGGGCAAGCTGCTCCAGCGCGTGGCGCACGGTGATGCGGCTCACGCCGTGGATCTCGGCCAGCCGCCGCTCGGGCGGCAGGGCCGCGCCGGGGCTATATTCTCCGGTTTCGATCTGCCGGGCGAGGGTCTCGGCAAGCTGCTGATAGAGCGGTGCGCGTGCCCCCGCTTCCGGCCGCCGCTGCGTTTCGGTCATGACGCCCCCCCGCTTCGCATGGACCGATCCAGAAGAAGCCGCACCAGCCCGTCAAGCGCATTTCCCCGCGGCGCAACCAGCCGGGCACGATGGCGCTCGGGCAGGCGCGGGCCGAACACCTCGGCAAGTCCGCCGAGCAGCGCAATGGGCAGGCCGGCTGTCGAAACGTCGATAGCGTCGATTGTCTCGGCAATCTCTGCCGCGCCCTCGCGCAGAATCTCCTCGGCAAGCGCATCCCGATCGGCCGCCGCTGCCACCACCAACGGCGCAAGCGCGGCATATTCGGTCGACCGCGCCTTGCGCAGCCAGGCCTGGATGTCGCCCAGCGAGGCACCCAGGCGCTCGGGCAGGGTCTCAAACAGCCGGGAAGGCGCGGTGCGCCGCCCGTCGCGCCATTTAAGATAGGCCTGAAGCGCACGATGCCCGATCCAGGCACCGCCACCCTCGTCGCCGACGGGAAAGCCCCAGCCGCTCGCCTGCACCACCTCGCCTCCCGGATGCAGCGCATAGGCCGTCACCCCGGTGCCGACGGCAACGGCAACCCCCGGTGCACCGGCAAAGGCGCCGATCAGCGAAGCATAGCCGTCGGTGACAATGGTGAGTTCGGCACCGCTCAGCGGCGAGTGCTCGCGAAATGCCGCCCGGTTCTCGGCGCAGAGCGCGCCGGCAAGCCCGGCTGCAAGCCGGATGGCGCCCTCCTCCGGCGCGCCTGCGCCCGCCGCGGCGAAGGCCGCGCGCATGGCCGCAAGAACCGACTCCCAGGCCGCCGGCACCCCGAGCGTCAGGCTGGACGGACCAGCGCGGCCCTCGCCCAACGGGCGGCCGCCCGCATCGCACACCCGCACACGCGTACCGGTGGCGCCGCCATCGACGGCGACAAGGAACTGCGGGCAATGTCCATCGCGTGCCACGGGAAGAATCCAAATCCTGATAAGCTTGACTACACTATAACCAAATTCCCCAATTGGACAAGGCATTCCGGGAAATTTGAAGACCAAAATAAGTTTGGTATTGATTTTGGTCTTATGATTGGTCATAAATCAAGATGTCATCTGAATCCGGGAGCGCCCATGAACACCGAAGACGTCAGCCAGCGCTATCAGCGCCTCGACACCTGGCCGACGGGTGAGGTCGTTGCCGCGCTCATCGAGGGGCAGATGCGAGCCCCTGCCGCCGTCTGGGCCGTCGAAGGGCATCTCGAGGCCGCTGCCGAGGCGGCCGCTGCCCGGCTGGCGCAGGGCGGGGGACGGATCGTCTATGCCGGCGCCGGCGCCTCGGGGCGCATTGCCGTGCAGGACGGGGTGGAGCTCCATCCCACCTATGGCTGGCCGGACGATCGCCTCGTCTATCTCATGGCGGGCGGCGAGGGTGCGCTTGTGCGCTCCGTCGAAGGTGCGGAGGACGACGCCGAAGAGGCCAGGCGAAGAGTGGCCGAGCTGGACCTCGGCCCGACCGACGTGCTGATCGCCGTCGCCGCGAGCGGGGCCACGCCCTTCGTCGTCGCCGCCGCCCAGGCGGCGCGCACCGCCGGCGCGCTGGTGATCGGACTTGCCAACAATCCCGACAGCCCTCTGGCGGCTGTCAGTGACCATGCGGTGGAGCTTCTCACCGGCGCGGAGGTAATCGCCGGTTCCACGCGCATGGCCGCCGGCACGGCGCAGAAGATCGCGCTCAATGTGCTGTCGACGGCCATCATGGTGCGCCTGCGCCGCGTCCATGACAACCTGATGGTCGATCTCGCGTCGACCAACGCCAAGCTCGCCAGGCGGCGGCTGGCCATCCTGCGTCGCATCGTGCCCGCCGATGAGGCAGCGGCACAGCGGGCGCTGGAGCGCGCCGGCGGCCACATCAAGACGGCTGCACTGCTGCTGCGGGGCTGCACCCCCGAAAAGGCGGGCGAGGCACTGGCGCGCGCGGGCGGCGACCTGCGCGCCGCGCTTGCAACCCTCAACACATCTCGGACCGAAAAGGGAGGAACCCCATGAAACGCCTGCTCATGACCACCGCCGCCTACGCGGCGCTTTCGCTTGCTGCCGCCGGCGCGGTGGCGCAGACATTGACCATCGAAAGCTGGCGCTCGGAGGACCAGGCGATCTGGGATGAGGTCCTTCTGCCCGCCTTCGAGGCCAAACACCCCGACATCAATGTCGAGTTCAAGCCGACCGCGCCCACGGAGTACAATGCTGCGCTCAACGCACGGCTCGACGGCGGCACCGCCGGCGACCTGATCGTCTGCCGGCCCTTCGACGGCTCTCTTGTGCTCTATCAGAAGGGACATCTGGCCGAGATCACCGATCTTGCCGGTCTCGAGAACTTCCCCTCCGTGGCCAAGGCCGCCTGGTCCACGGACGATGGGGCCGAGACCTTCTGCGTGCCCATGGCATCGGTCATCCACGGCTTCATCTACAACCGCGAAGCCTTCGAGGAGCTGGGGCTCAAGGAGCCGCAGACGGTCGAGGAATTCTTCGCCGTGCTCGACGCGATCAAGGAGGATGGCAGCTACACGCCGCTGGCCATGGGAACCGCCGACCAGTGGGAATCGGCCACCATGGGCTACACCAATATCGGCCCGAACTACTGGAAAGGGGAAGAGGGCCGGCTGGGCCTGATCGAGGGAACCGCCAAGTTCACCGATCCCGAATTCGTCAAGCCGCTTGAGGTGCTGGCGCGCTGGAGCGACTATATGGGCCGCGGCTATCAGGCGCAAAGCTATTCGGACAGCCAGAACCTCTTCACATTGGGGCGCGCGGCCATCTATCCGGCCGGCTCGTGGGAGATCACCGGCTTCAACAAGCAGGCATTCTTCGAGATGGGCGCCTTCCCGCCGCCCGTCGAGGCCGCGGGCGACACCTGCTATATCTCCGATCATACCGATATCGGAATCGGCATGAACGCGGCCACCGAGCATCCCGAGGCGGCGCGCACCTTCCTTGAGTGGGTGGCCTCGCCCGAATTCGCCGAGCTCTACACCAACGCCCTGCCGGGCTTCTTCTCGCTGTCGAACGCGACCTTCGAGGTGAAGGATCCGCTGGCGCGGGAGTTCCTGTCCTGGCGCGAGCAATGCGAGAGCACGATCCGGGTGGCCCACCAGATCCTCTCGCGCGGCGAGCCGAACACCTGGAACAACCTCTGGACGGTCGGCGCCAACGTGATCAACGGCGTCATGACACCCGAAGAGGCGGCGCGCACGCTCCAGGACGGGCTTGCGAAGTGGTACGCTCCTCAGAAGGACTGATCTGACGGATCTGAGCGCCCGGCTTGCCCGGGCGCGCAGGCCATCCTGACATCGGCCCACCACTCCGACAGCGGGGATGCCTCCGTGACCCAGACAGCCACAGATTCCGCAGCACCGGCCGCGCTCAGGCGCCGCCGCAAGCGTGCCGGGCGCCTGCACATCGTCGTGTTCCTCGCCCCGGCCGTGCTGATCTACACCATCTTCTCGGTCTATCCGCTGGCCGAGAGCCTGCGGCTCAGCCTCTATGACGGGCTCGAGGACGGCAGCGCCGTGTGGATCGGGCTCGGCAACTATGCCACCCTGCTCTTCGATCCCGATTGGGCGCGGCAGTTCTGGAATGCCTTCTCGAACAATCTGGTCCTGTTCTTCGTCCACATGGTGGTGCAGAACCCGCTGGGCCTGCTCCTGGCGGCACTCCTGAGCCTCGCGCCGCGCTTCGGGGGCGCCTATCGCACGCTGATCTTCGTGCCCACGCTGCTGTCGGTCGTCATCGTCGGCTTCATCTGGGAGCTGATCCTGTCGCCGCTCTGGGGCGTGGCCGAGACGCTTCTCGGCGCGGTCGGGCTCGCCGGGCTTTACCAGCCCTGGCTGGGGCTCGAAAGTTCCGCGCTGGTCACCGTGTCGCTGATCTCGGTATGGCAGTATGTGGGCATCCCGATGATGCTGATCTATGCCGCCCTCATCGCCATCCCTGACGAGCTCATCGACGCCGCGCGCGTCGACGGGCTTTCGGGCTTTGCCATCTTCTGGAAGGTGAAGCTGCCGCTGATCCTGCCCACGCTCGGCATCGTCGCGATCCTCACCTATATCGGAAACTTCACCGCCAGCTTCGACCTCATCTACTCGATCCAGGGTGCGCTCGGAGCGCCGAACTTCTCCACCGACGTGATGGGCACGCTCCTCTTCCGCACCTTCTTCGGCCAGCAGCTCCAGCTTGGCGACGTCCACATGGGCGCCACCGTGGCCAGCATGCTGTTCTTCATCATCCTCGTGGGCGTGACGATCTACCTCGCCCTCGTCCAGCGCCGCCTGCAACGCTACGAGATGTAAGGGGAAGGTCCATGAACACACCCGTCAGAACCGCCCGCGCCCGCACCAGCCGTCTTCGCCGCATCTCGGGCACGGCCTCGGTCCATGCCGTGCTGCTGGGCTACACGCTGATCGCCGTCTTCCCCGTCTTCCTGGTGATGATGAACTCCTTCAAGGACCGGCGTGGCATCTTCGGCGAGCCGCTGAGCCTGCCGCATGCCGGGACGTTCAGCCTGGAAGGCTATGCAACGGTGCTGAGCGAGGGTTCCTTTGCGACCTATTTCGGCAACTCGCTGATCGTCACCGTGGCCTCGCTCTTTCTGATCCTGTTTCTCGGCGCGGCGGCAGCGCATGCCCTGGCCGAGTACCGCTTCCGCTTCAATGCCCTGCTCAAGATCTACATGATCGTCGGCATCATGGTGCCCATCCGGCTCGGTACGGTCGCCATCCTCAAGCTCATGGTCGATCTGAACCTCGTCAACACCCTGTTGGCGCTCATTCTCGTCTATACCGCGCAGGGACTGCCGGTGGCCGTCTTCATCCTCACCGAGTTCATGCGCACGCTCTCCCGCGACATCAAGGATTGCGCCCGCATCGACGGGCTGAGCGAATACCGCATCTTTCTCGAGGTCGTGCTGCCGCTCATCCGGCCGGTGCTTGCCACCGTCGCCGTGTTCTCCATGATCCCGATCTGGAACGATCTGTGGTTCCCGCTGATCCTGGCCTCCAGCGATGCCACAAAGACGGTAACGCTCGGCGTGCAGCAGTTCATCGGCCAGTTCACCGTCAATTGGGGGGCCGTGCTCGCCGCCCTCAGCATCGCCATCCTGCCGGTACTCGGCCTCTACGCGCTGTTCTCGCGCCAGCTCATCGCAGGGATCACCTCGGGCGCGGTGAAGGGCTGAGCCCGTCCAACACGGAGACAGGAAATGTCCGATCTCACCCTTAGAAACGTCATCAAGTCCTATGGCTCCACCAAGGTGATCCACGGCGTCGATCTGCAAGTCCGCGACGGCGAGTTCGTGGTCTTTGTCGGCCCGTCGGGCTGTGGCAAGTCCACGCTTCTGCGCATGATTGCCGGGCTTGAGAGCATCACCGGCGGCGAGGTCGCCATCGGCGGCGAGATCGTCAACGACATCTCGCCGGCCGACCGCGGCATTGCCATGGTGTTCCAGTCCTATGCGCTCTATCCCCACAAGGACGTCTACGGCAACATGGCCTTTGCCCTGCGCCATGCCGGTGTCGACAAGGCCGAGATCGACGCCCGCGTCCAACGCGCCGCCGACATCCTCGGGCTGCGCGACCTTCTGCACCGCCGCCCCAAGGAGCTGTCGGGCGGCCAGCGCCAGCGTGTCGCCATCGGCCGGGCGATCGTGCGCGACCCCAAGATCTTTCTCTTCGACGAGCCGTTGTCCAACCTCGACGCGGCGCTGCGGGTTCAGATGCGGGTGGAGATCCTGCGTCTTCACCAGCGGTTGAAGACGACCATGATCTACGTCACCCACGATCAGGTGGAGGCAATGACGCTCGCCGACCGGATTGTGGTGCTTCACGGCGGGCGCATCGCACAGGTGGGCACGCCGCTCGAGCTCTACCATCACCCCGACAGCATCTTCGTGGCGGGCTTCATCGGCAGCCCGAAGATGAACTTCCTCGAGGCCGCCCTCACCGGCTGGTCGCAGGAGGGCGCACATGTACAGGTGCCTTCGCTGGGCGAAATCGTGGTGCCGGTCAGCCGCCAGGGGGGCAGCGAGCGGGAGACAGGCGCCAGGCTCGGCATCAGGCCCGAACACGTGCAGCTTGCCGATCCGGCGACGGCGGCGATGAGGGGCGAGGTGCTGGTGGTCGAGCGGCTGGGCGGCGAGACCTATCTGCATCTCGATGTGGGCGCGGCCGATCCGTTCGTGGTCAAGACCGACGGCGCGGTCTCGGCACGCAGCGGCGAGCATGTGGGCCTGGCTTTCCCTCCCCACGCGCTGCATCTCTTCTCCGCCTCCGGCGCCGCGTTTCCGCACCGCGAACGCCACCGCACGCTCGCTGAACCTCAAGGCGCGTGATCGGCCCCGGGGGGGGGGGGGGAAAGCGGGCCTCACTCGGCCGCAGAGGCAAGGCCGGCGTCGTCCGCAGCGCTTGCGTTCGGCAGGGGCACGAGAACCGGCGTCTCCTCTCCGGCAAGCTGCACGATCCGGCAGCGGATGGCGAACACCTGCTGCACCCGCTCCTCCGTGAGCACCTGTCGGGTCGGTCCGTGCGCGGCGATGCGGCCATCGCAGAAAAGCACCACATGGTCCGCATAGCGCATCGCCATGTTGAGATCGTGCAGCACAAGGGCGAAGCTGCGCCCCTCCTGCCGGTTCAGGCGGCGGATCAGCTCCAGCACCTCGAAGGCATGCGCCACGTCGAGATGGTTGGTCGGCTCGTCGAGAAAGATGCGCGGCGCGTCCTGCGCGAGCGTCATGGCGATCCAGGCCCGCTGCTTCTGCCCGCCCGACAACTGACCGATCGGCCGGTCGCGCAGCGCCTCCGTTCCGGTCGCGGCGAGGGCGCGCTGGCAGGCGGCGCGGTCGGCATCGGAAGGTCCGGCAAACCGGCGGCGATGGGCAAACCGGCCCAGCATCACAAGCTCGCCCACGGTCAGCTCCGGTGGCGCCTCGGGCGTCTGCGAGAGCATGGCGACGGCACGGGCAAGCGCCCGCGGGGTCCATTCGGGCAGCGCCCGCCCGGCGATCTCCACCGTGCCCCGAAGAGGCGGGTGAAGACCGCGCATCAGCCGCAGGGCCGTCGACTTGCCGCTGCCATTTGGACCGCAGAAGGCGATCACCGCGCCTGCGGGCAGATCGAGCGTCACATCGTCCAGTGCGCGGGTGCGGTTGTAGGCGGCGCTTGCGGCACGCAGGCGGGCGAACGGATCAGCCATGGGCGCGTCGTCCTTTCAGAAGAAGCCAAAGGAAGATGGGGGCGCCGACGAGCGCCGTCAGTGCCCCCGCCGGCAGCTCCAGCGGGGCAGCGATGATGCGCGCCAGCGTGTCGGCACCCAGCACCATCAACCCGCCGATGAGCGCCGTCGAAACCAGATATCCCGGCGCGAACTGCCCGTGAATGTATCGCGCAGCGTGTGGCGCCACGAGCCCCACGAACCCCACCGCGCCCACCTGCGAGACGGCCAGCGCCGTCAGCAGAACCGACAGCGACAGGAGCGCTGCCTGCGTCCGCCCGAGCGCCAGCCCCGTCGCGGCCGCGCTTTCGGCATCGAGCGCGATCTGGCGCAGCGGCAGTCGCAGGGCCACCAGCGCGGGAATGCTCAGCGCAAGCCCTGCTGCGACCGTGGCCGCATCGCTCCAATGCGCCGCGCTCACCGAGCCCGTCAGCCAGGTCAGCGCCTGGTTGGCGCGGTAGATCGGGCCAAGGATCATCATCAGTGTCACCGCGGCCTTGGCAAGCGCGGCAAGCGCGACGCCATAGAGGATGATGCGAAGCGGGCTGCGCCCACCGGGATCGAGAAGCGTCAGCAGTGCCACCAGCGCGGCAAAGCCGAAGGCGCCGATCATGGCGGCGAGCGGCTGCCAGTGAATCGAAACGGTGAGCGCATTGGCATCGTCGGAGAAGATCCAGAGAAAGGCGACCACGCCCAGAGCGGCTCCGTCCGTCACCCCAAGCACGGAGGGGGCGGCCACCGGGTTCCGCGTGACCCGCTGAAGCAGCGCCCCCGCCAGCGCCAGCGCCATGCCCGTCAGCACCGCCAGCACGACCCGCGGCAGCCGCAAGGTCCAGATGATCACCGAATCCATCGGCGCGCCGCCACCCGCCAGCGCGGCGACCACGCGGCCGGGCGGCAGAAAGCTCGATCCAAGCCCGGCGGCGAGCACCGCGCCCGCCCCGAGCACGAGGCCAAGCAGCGCAAGGCGGTTGCCGGCGGCCATTGCACTCACAGCACTGCCTCCCGCCGTTGGCGCAGCAGCGCAATCAGCGTCGGCACGCCCACGAGCGCGAGCACCGCCCCGATCGGCGCCTCGCCCGGGGCGACGATCAGCCGTGCGACGATGTCAGCCGCAAGGGCGACGATCGCGCCGACGAGACAGGTGGTGATGGCAAGCGTGGCCATGGCCGGCTTCGGCTGCAGCCATCGGGCGATGTGCGGCGCCACCAGCCCGAGAAACACCACCGGCCCGGCCATGGCGACGGTCCCCGCGGCAAGAAGCGCGCCAAGGGCGAGCGCGGCAAGCCGGACGGTCGAGACGCGAACGCCGAGGCTGCGTGCGCTGTCATCGTCGAGCCGCAGCGCATCGAGCGCCGGGGCGAGAAGCATCGTCCCCAGAAAGCCCGCAAGGAGCGAGGGAACGCCGAGGCGCAGAAGGTCGCTGCCGCGGTCGGCAAAGCCACCGGACAGCCAGAAAAGCAACGTCTCGAGCGCGGTCTCGTCGATCAGCAGCAGGAGCTGCGTCAGCGAGGCCAGCATCCCCGCGACCGTCACGCCGGCAAGCAGCGTGGTGGCGGGCCTTGCGGCATCCCCCGCCGCAATGGCGATGCCGAACACGGCGATCGTGGCCGCCAGCGCGCCGAACGCCGCCAGCGCGCCAAGCTCAAGCAGGCTTGCCGCGCCAAGATGTGCGATGCCGAAGGTCACGGCAAAGGCCGCGCCGGCATTGATGCCCATCAGCCCCGGCTCGGCCAGGGGATTGCGCGTGGCCACCTGCATCAGGAGGCCCGACAGCCCCAGCGCCGCCCCGGCGACAGCCGCCACCAGCGTGCGCGGCACGCGCAGCGACACGATGATCAGCGCATCGCTGTCCGTCCCGCCCCGAAGTGCCGCAAGCACGGTCGCGGGATCATAGATGCGCAGGCCCATGTGCAGGCTCGCCGCCGCGGCAAGCCCGAGACCGAAAAGGAGAAGAAGATACAGCCGGCTCACATGCAGGTTCATTTGGCGCCCTGATTGACATTCCCGACCGATACAGTCAACAAATCCTCTGGAAAGCCTGACTGGAATTGTCGACAAAAAAAGGGGCCAAGACCATGCACCGACGCCTTCTCCTCAAGCTTCTGTCAGCGTTCTCGCTGGCGCTTGCCACGCCCGCGCTCGCCCGTGAGGTTGCCGACGCGATGGGGACGGTGACAGTTCCTGACAATCCGCAGCGCGTCGTGGTGCTGACGAATGAGGGCACCGAGGCGCTTCTTGCCCTTGGGGTGGTCCCCGTGGGTGCGGCGAACTCCTGGGTCGGTGATCCCTGGTGGGACCACATCGAGGACCGCATGGGCGATGCCGTTCCCGTGGGCACCGAAAGCGCCGTCAATCTCGAGCTTGTTGCAGCGCTCAAGCCCGATCTGATCCTCGCCAACAAGCAGCGCCACGAAGAGATCTATCCGCAGCTCACGGCCATCGCACCCACGGTGATGTCGGCGGAGCTGCGCGGCGACTGGAAGATCAACTTCCGCCTTTATGCCGCAGCGCTGGGGCTTGAGGAGAAGGCGGCCGAGGCCATTGCCGATTACGACAGGGCGGTCGCCGAACTTTCTGCCGCGCTCGGCGACCATCTGAAGGAGAAGGTCTCGGTGATCCGGTTCCTGCCCGGGCAGATCCGCATCTATCAGCTCGACAGCTTCTCCGGCGTGCTCTTGAAGGATGTGGGCTTCGATCGCCCCGACAACCAGAAGGTCGATGCCTTCGCCATACGCACCGGCAAGGAGAGCATCCCCGACATGGACGGCGACCGCATCTTTCATTTCACCTACGACACGGGCGACGGGCAGGGCCATGCGCTGGCCGAGGAGGTGCTCTCCGATCCGCTCTGGCAGTCGCTTTCGGCGGTACAGGCGGGCAGGGTCCATGCGGTGAGTGACGCCATCTGGAACACCGCCGGCGGCATCCTCGCCGCCCGCCTCATGCTTGAGGACATCGCCCGCATCTATGGCGTCGAGTGAGCCAATCGGCGCGCTCCCGCCTGACGCGCGCCGACTGTTTCTTCACGCGCTGTCGGGCGTCCGGTTGCGCTGGCGCGCGACGACGCCCGTCTCGGTCAAAAGCAGGTTGGCGAGCGTCTGGTCCTCGGCGCGCATTCGCCAGGAAAGAAGTCGCATGGCCTGGTCGCGGGCGAGCGGTGCATGGGCGGGCTCCAGCGCCAGGTTCCGCCATGGCGCGCCTTCCTCCATCGAGAGCAGGAGGGGAGGAAGCCCGGCGAAATGGACGTAGAGATGCGTCCCGTCAATGCTGGCGTTGAAAGAGCAGGCCTCCGACGGCAGGCCGAAAAACCGCTCCGGCCGGCCAAGCGCGATGTCGCGAAAGTCGATCGCGTAGTGCGCCGCATCGCGCCAGCCGTCCGGGCGGTGCCCCTCGATGAAGGCAAGGAGCGAGAAGCCGTCGCATTGCCCCGGCGCCGCCGCGCCCAGCCACGCAAGGATCGTCGGCATGATGTCGACGGCCTCGGTGAACGCGCTGACAACCTGCCCGCGCGTCGCATCCGCCTCGCGGCGCGGATCGTGGATGATGAGCGGCAGGTGAAAGGCCTGCGGAAACACCGCCTCCTTGCCGAGCATGTAGTGGTCGCCGAGCAGCTCCCCATGATCGGAGGTGAAGATCACCAGGGTACGCTCCAGCGTGCCGGTCGCCCGGAGCTGAGCCAGGATGCGGCCCACATGATGGTCGATCTCGGCAACCAGCGCGGCATATGTGGCGCGGATCTGGCCGATCTGCGCACGGCTGAGGTTGGCCGGGTCGAGCGAGCGGCCGAACACCCAGTTCTCGCGTGTCTGGTTGGCAAGCCGCCAGGCAACCCAGGGATGGAGCGCTGCCGTCTCCTCGAGGCTTCCGCGGGTCTGGGGCGCCGGCATCTCGTCCGCCGCAAACATGTCGTGCCAGGGGAGGGGGGCAAGCCACGGCGGATGGGGGCGGATGTAGGAGAGATGCGCGAACCACCCATCGCCCTGCTCGCCCTGCCAGTCGAGAAAGCGGTCCGTCAGGTAGGCGGTGTCGCTGTCGCTGTCGCGATAGCGGGCAGGGCCCCACAGCTCGCCATCGTGGCGGGCGGCCTCGGGCGTGTAAAGGGCCCTCAGGCCCACGGAGGTGTCGTAACCCTGGGCGCGCAGATGCGACAGCCAGGGTGCGGCATCCTCGAGCATCGGGCAGACGGGATCGAACCCGGGGAGGATGCCCTCATAGCTGCGCAGTGCCGGATCGTTCGGCGCCCGCCCGCGCGGATCGGGCGAGGTATCCGTGTAGCCGAAAAGGGCCGGAGCATAGCCCAGTGCGCGCGCCTCCAGCGCCAGATTGGTGAAGCGCGCATCGAGCGGGGTGCCGTTCTGCACCGAGCGGTGATTGTGGAGATACATGCCGGTGAGCAGGCAGGCGCGCGACGGCCCGCAGGGGCTCGCCTGCCCGTAGTGATTGGCAAATCGCACGCTCTGGCGCGCCAGCGCGTCGAGATGCGGCGTGTGCGCCTGGGAATTGCCGGCGCAGCCGAGAGCATCGGCCCGCATCTGGTCGGCGGTGATGAGCAGGACATTCCAAGACATCGTCACGGGAACCTTCAGGCCGCGGCTTCGGCGGCGAGCGCGCGTCTGCGCACCTCCGCACGGCGCATGAGTTCATAGATGATGGCCCCCAGGATCGTCAGGGCGATCAGGATCACCGCGATGGCGTTGACAGCGGGCGTCAGGCCGAGCCGCACGCGGCTTGCGATGTTCAGCGTCATGGTGGTCTCTGTGCCGATGACGAAGAGGGTGGTGTTGTAGTTCTCGAAGCTCTGGAGAAAGGCCATGAGTGCCGCGGCAAGAAGCGCCGGCCGCAGGAAGGGCACCGTGATGCGCCAGAAGGTCCAGGTATGGCTGGCCCCGAGGTCGAGGGCCGCCTCTTCCAGCGTGCGGTCGAACCGCTGCAGGCGCGCCAGAATGAGAAGCATCGCGAAGGCGGCGATGAAGGTCGTCTGCGCCACGACGGCGAGCATGAGCCCGCCGCCGACGCCGAAATACTGCCGCCAGAAGATGAGCGTCGAAATGCCGATGATGACGCCCGGCGTAAGGATCGGCGACACCATGATTCCATAGATCAGCGTCCGCGCCCGGCTTTGGAGGTTGTAAAGCACGAGCGCGCCGGCAAGCCCGATGGGAACGGACAGCGCCACCACCCCAAGGCCGATCAGGATCGAGTTCCACACCGCACGGCCCATGAGCTGATCGGCGAAGAGCTCCTGGAACCAGCGCAGCGTGAACCCCTGCCAGGGCAGCATGGTCGGAAAGCGGCTGTCGTTGAAGGCCGCCGCCATCATGAAGACGAGCGGCAGGAACAGATAGGCGAAGAACAGGACCAGATAGAGATAGATGAACGAGCGCAACAGGGAAGAGGACGTCATTTCGCGATATCCTGCAGGCTGACGCGGAACAGGCGCATCATCACGAGGATGAAGACGATGCACAGGATGAGGAGGGCAAAGGCATAGGCCGCACCCTGGTTCCAGTCGCCGCCGTCGAAAAACCAGGAATAGATGACCTCGGTGAACCAGCGCGAGCGCGGCCCGCCAAGCAGGCGCGGCACCGCGATCGTGCCGGCCGAAAGCATGAAGGTCATGATGCAGCCGACGGCAATGCCCGGTTTGGCATGCGGAATGACGACACGCCAGTGAATGCGCCAGGTCGAGGCGCCCAGGTCACGGGCAGCCTCGATCTGGTGGCGGTCGAGGCTCTCCATGGCGTTGTAGAGCGGAAACACCATGAACAGGATGTAGGCATAGACCATGCCGATCATGACGCCGATATTGCCGTCGATGAACTGGATCGGGCGGTCGATCAGCCCCAGGCCAACCAGCGCACTGTTGAAGATTCCGTTGCGCGAAAGGATCAGGAACCAGGCGAAGGTGCGCAGGATCTCGTTGACCCAGAAGGGCACGATGAGCGCCACGATCAGCAGTGCCGCCGCCTGCCCGCGCGCCACCTGCGCGAGGTGATAGGCAATGGGGTAGCAAACCGCCAGCGCCAGAACGGTGACGAGCATCGACGACCAGATCGTCTTGAAGAAGATGCCGCGGTGAATCGTGTTGGCCCAAAGCGTGGCATAGTTCTTGAGCGTATAGACGTCCTCGGGCCCGCCGATCTTCGAGGGTGGCAGGGAAGGGCGGAAGGAGAAATCCACCATCATCACCTGCGGCAGCACGATCATGAAGGCCACCCACAGAAGGGTGGTCAAAAGGGCCATCCAGGCGATGAGGGGGCCAGTGCGCCGGAAGAGCTCAGCCATGGGCGGTCTGTCCCTGCGGCAGGATCATCGTGGCATCGGTATCGAAGCCGACGCGCAGCAAAGTTGCCGCCTGCAGCCTTGCCTGGGTCCGCCCGTCATTGGTCAGATGCAGTATGGTCTCGCGCTCGCCGGCGCCATCCAGCAACACATTGATGAAGGCGCCCTCGAAGTCGAAGCGCTGAGGCGCGCTTTCCAGCATGTTGTCGGCCGCCTCGCCCGCGTCCAGAACGCGCATCCGCTCAGGCCGGACAAGGGCAATGGCGGGCGTGCCGACCGGCAGCGCGTGAAGGTTGCGGCCGCGCATCGGCCCGACCGCCGTCTCGATCAGCGCCTCTTTTCCCTCGATCCGCGAGATGGTGCCGGGGAACAGGTTGCTCTCCCCCACGAAGGTGGCGACGAAGGCGTTTTGCGGCGCGTCGTAGATGTCGGCCGGCTGGCCGATCTGCAGCACCTCGCCCTGCGACATCACGCCGATGCGGTCGGACATGGTGAGCGCCTCGCCCTGGTCGTGCGTGATGTAGATGAAGGTCACGCCCGTCTTGCGCTGGATGGCGCGCAGTTCGGAGCGCATGTGCTGACGCAGCTTGAGGTCGAGCGCCGACAGCGGCTCGTCGAGCAGCAGCACCGCCGGCTCGACGGCAAGCGCGCGGGCAATCGCCACCCGCTGGCGCTGGCCGCCGGAAAGCTCGGAAACCGCCTTGTCCGCATAGCCGGGCAGGGCGATGAGATCGAGCAGCTCCTCGGCGCGCCGCCGCCGCTGCGCCTTGCCGACACCGCGCGCCTCGAGCCCGAAGGCGATGTTCTCCCACACCTTCATGAGCGGGAAGAGCGCCAGATTCTGGAAGATCAGCGCCGTCGGGCGCCTGTTGGGGCCAATGCCCCGCATGTCCTTGCTGCCGATCCGCACAGCCCCTTCCGTGGGCTCCATAAAGCCGGAAATCAGGCGCAGGATGGTTGTCTTGCCACAGCCGGAAGGGCCGAGAAAACTGAAGAACTCCCCCGCCCCGATCTTGAGGCTTACATTGCGCACGGCGACGAAATCGCCGAAACGCATGGTTACGTTGTCGAGTTCGACGCTCTGGCCCATCCCGTTCCCCTCTCCAGGATTTGGCGGCTCCCGGCGCAGGTGCCCCGGGAGCCAATTTAGCAGCCAGGCTTATCCCGCCAAGAGGCGGTCGCGGAATTCGTTGCGCGCGGCCACGAACCAGGCCGGCTCCGGCGGATACCACCACAGCTCCTCGATGGCGTTGCCCGGATAGGCAGCGGCGAAGTTGGCCGCATAGTCCTCGCCCGCAAGCGGTGCCGCACCCTCGGTGCACGAATTGTAGCCCGACAGGCGCACATGAATGGCCGCGTTCTCGGGCGTGTAGTACCAGTTCAGGAACTCATAGGCCTGGTCGATGTTGCGCGCGCCCTTCGGGATGGCCATGCTGTCCATCCAGGTGAGCGCGCCTTCCTTCGGCGCCAGATAGGTGATGCGCCCGCCGCTTTCGGTGCGCATGCGCATGGCCGGGCCGTCCCAGGTCTGGCCGATGACGGCATTGTTCAGCATGAACGCCGCCTCCGTCTCCTGGGCGTTCGACCAGAACTGCACGATCGCGTTCTTGCGCTCGAGCGCGAATTGCAGGCAGCGCTCGTAGATCTCGCGCATCGCCGTCTCGTCGGTGTAGGTGACGCGCATCTTGTCGGAATCGATCTCGCCGATCGAGTCGAGATAGAGGCCGATCCCGAGCAGCGAGGAGTGGGCCCGCACCGTGGCGCGGTCGTCCTCCGCCCACACGTCGCCATAGCCAAGCTTGCCGTGCACGGCCTCGATCACCGAGGTGTCGATGCACAGACCCTCGGTGCCCCAATTGAAGGGAGAGGCAAAACGCTCGCCGTTGCGCACGCCACCCAGCTCGCCGGAGCTCGCCCACATCGAGGGGATGACGCCCGCCACATTGATGCGGCTTTCATCCATGGGCTGCAGCAGCTCCTGCTCGAGCCATACCGGAACATAGGTGATCGAGGGCATCACGATGTCGAACCCTTCGCCGCCCGAGGCGCGCAGACGGTTCAGAACCTCGTCGTTGGAGCCGTAGGTCGACAGGTTGAGCTTGATCCCGGTCTTCGCCTCGAAGCTTTCGATCATCTCCGGATAGACATAGTCCGACCAGGTGAACAGGTTCAGCTCGCCGGAGCTCTGGCCGAAGGCCGGACCGCCGATGAACGGCGCCCCCAGCGTCAGCGCACCCGCCGCGCCGGCGCTCTTGAGCAGCGTGCGCCGGTTGAAGGCGCGGGCCGCACCCGCCGTCTGCACGGCATAGTTCTTTGCAGGCTTCTTCATGATTTCCACTCCCGGTTTGCGGACCGCAGAAGAAGACGGCACGCCCTTCAGGCCGCCATCGATATCTCCAATCTTCCCGATCCAGTCTCGTCCATCGGATATCGTCAAATCAGTTCATCGAGTTCCGTGCCTTCGCCTCCTTCCGCGCTGTTCCCCTTTTCTCACTCAACCACACGTCCCGGGAAGACCCGCTTTCGGCGCATCGCCGGTCTTCGTTCGGGACCGCTGGTTTTCCAGGCTGCGGGAACGATGATGCCCAACTCTCGGCGTGCCTCAATTTGACCATTTGTGTTACATTTTTTTGAAGCCTGCGCCCGATCCCGCAAGAATCCCCGCCGGAATGACGAGCGCCGGAGGGCATCGCCGCGAATTCTGTGCCTGGCGCTCTCATTTGTAAATTCATCCTTCCCGGTCGTTCTCCGGCCGCCTGTCATGCGTCACGCTGCCGTGGCGGGCGGCTATGCCGGCCACGGCAGCGAGTAGGTCCTGACATTGGTATATCCCTTCATCGCCTCCTTCACGCCTTCCTTGTAGCCCAGCCCCGAATCCTTGATGCCGCCGAAGGGGGACATCTCGATCCGGTAGCCCGGCACCTCCCAGACATTGACCGTGCCGACCTCCAGCCCCTCGACGAAACGGGTTATCCAGTCGAGCCTGTCGGTGCACAGGCCCGCCGACAGCCCGTAGGCCGTCGCGTTGGATATCTGAATGACCGTGTCGATGTCGTTCGGGCAGCGGATGATCGGAATGACGGGACCGAACGTCTCCTCGCGCACCAGCTCGCAGTCATGGGGAACGCGGTCGACCACGGTCGGCGGATAGAGGGCGCCCTGGCGGGTGTTGCCATGGAGCAGAACGGCGCCCTTCTCCACCGCGTCGTTGACCCGCGCCTCGAACAGGCGGGCCGAACGCGCGTTGATGACCGTGCCGACATCGGTTTCGGGATCCATGGGATCGCCGCAGCGCAACGCCCGGGCGCGGGCCAGGATCTTCTCCGACAGGGCATCGGCGATGGGCTCGACGGCGAGGATGCGCTTGACCGCCGTGCAGCGCTGCCCGGAGTTTCTGGTGGCGCCGCTCACCGCCAGATCGGCGGCCCGGTCGAGATCGGCATCGGCCAGCACGATCAGAGGATCGTTGCCGCCAAGTTCAAGCACCAGGCGCTTGTAGCCGGCGGTTGCCGCGATGTGCTTGCCGACCCTCACCGAGCCGGTGAAGGTGACAAGATCGGCATCCGGATCGGTGATCATGGCATCGCCCATGGTGGCGGGATTGCCGGTGACCACCGACAGCATCTCGGGGGGCAGGCCCGCCTCATAGAGAATGTCCGCCAGAAGAAGGGCCGTCAGCGGCGTAAGCTCGGTGGGTTTGAGCACCACACGGTTGTTGGTGGCCACCGCGGGCGCGATCTTGTGGGCCACCATGTTGAGCGGGTGGTTGAACGGCGTGATCGCCGAAATGACGCCCAGAAGCGGCGTGCGCATCGTGTAGATGCGCCGTGGCTTGCCCTGCGGAGTGATGTCGCAGGAAAAGATCTCGCCGTCGTCCTGGATGACAAGCTGTCCGGCCAGCGAGAAGACATCGCAGGCGCGCCCCACCTCATAGAGCGAATCCTTTAGGCAAAGGCCGGATTCGGCGGTAATCAGCCGGGCGATCTCGTCGCGGCGGGCGGCAAGCTGCTCGGCAACACCCGTCAGGATCCGCTGGCGCTCATGGCGCGTGAGCCTTGCCCGAAAGGCGCGGGCCCTCCAGAACGCATCGCGCACATGCTCGGGCCGGGCGGCGGGCACGCTCCCGATCACCTCGCCGCTATAGGGATTGACGACCTCGATCGTCTCGTCGGTGCCGACCGCGCGCCCGGCGATCCGCATCTTCTCTTCGCGAAAGGCTGTCTTCACCGAAACGTCCATCTCTTCATCGTCCCTGCTCGATGTCGTTGACCGGCTGTGCGCTCAGTGTGCGGCGGCAGCCCTCGTCGCAACGTGAAAGGCATCGAAGTTGCGCAGCTGCGGCGCTTGGGGAAGATCCTCCATCGACCTGTTGACGATGAACGGAACCTCCTGCTCGCCGAGCCCGCCATGGGAGCGCAGGGGCTCCTTCAGGGCCGACAGATCATGACGGTCGGCGCTGGTGCCGATCACCTTGTTCTCATCCGACAGGAGCACGATGTCGCCGATGCGGTCGGCGGGCAGCTCGAAGCGCCGGCAGGCCTCGTCGCGCCCGAGCACCAGCTCCATGCCGTCGATCGCGCTGAGACGGGCCATGATCGCGCCGATATCCGCGTTCTTCGGCAGATAGGCGGTGGCAAAGGACCCGAGCGCGCCATGATGGACCACATACGGGTCGGTGATCGGCAGGATCACGCGCGCCGCGCCCGGACCAAGCCAGCGGTCGAGCAGTTCCTGCACATAGATGACATCCGGGCTTCCGTCCGGCCGGTGCTTGGGCTTCATGCCATGGTCGGCGGTGATGACGACGACAGCGCCGGCAGCATCGAACTCGGCCAGATAGCGGTCGAACATCGCGTAGAAGGCGTTCGCCTCTGGCTCGCCGGGGGCGAACTTGTGCTGGATGTAGTCTGTCGTGGTCAGATACATCACGTCCGGCCGGAAATCGCGCAGAAGCTTCAATCCGGCCGCGAAGACGAACTCGCTGAGGGCCGCCGAATACACATCAGGCACCCGCCGGCCGAGCCAGTAGGCGGCGTTGTCGATGCCGTGTTCGGCTGCCGTCGTGGTGTCGGCCTTCTCCGACGAGAAGCACATGGCGCGGCCCTCGCCGAAGGTCAGCCCGTGGCCGAGAAGGGCGCGCAACTTGTCCTTGGCGGTGACCACGGCAACACGGGCGCCGGCGGCGTGGAAGCCGGCGAATATGGTGGGCGCGCGAAGGAAACGCGGATCGTTCATCATGACCTCCGCGTCGCGCTCGGGCTCATAGAGATAGTTGCCGCAGATCCCGTGGATGGCGGGCGGCCGCCCGGTGGCGATGGACAGGTTGTTCGGATTGGTGAAGCTCGGAATGGCGCTGTGGGCGGTGCGCGTGGTGCCCTTGCGCATCACCCCCTGAAGCGTCGGCATCAGGTCCGCAGCCATGGCGGTCTCGAGATAGGCAGGTTCGCAGCCGTCGAGGCAGAAGACGACGGCAGGGCGCACAGGCCAGGGATATTCCCTGTCGTTGACGATGATCGCTCGGGGAGCGTTTCCTGAGGTCATGGGGTCCTTTCTCCGTGGTTGGCCGGACCACTCAGGCAGCCAGCCGGGCCTTTTCCTCCAGCGCCGAGGCGGGGGGTGCCGCGCTCGCAACGCCCATCTCCTCGAGGCTCTCCCCGACTGCCTTGACGACCCGGCGCATGACCGAAGCATCAAGGCGACCGATGCAGCCGATGCGGAAGGAATCGACCACGGTCAGCTTGCCGGGATAGATGATGAAACCTTTCCCCTTCATCAGATCGTAAAAGTGTTGGAAGGCGAAGCGGGGATCGGCGGGATTGAAGAATGTGACGATGATCGGCGACAGCCAGCGATCGGCAAGAAGCGTCTCGAAGCCGAGCGCGCGCATGCCTTCGACCAGCGTGTCGCGGTTTTCGACGTAGCGGGCAAGACGGCCGCTCACGCCGCCCTCGGCGCGGTGCTGGCCGAGCGCCTCGAGGAAGGCCGCCACCACATGGGTGGGCGGGGTGAAGCGCCACTGGCCCGTCTCCTCCATGTAGGCCCACTGCGCATGGAGATCGAGGCTCAGGGAATGGCTGCGCCCCCGGGCGGCGCGCAGCGCCTCCTTGCGGGCGATGACAAAGCCAAAGCCCGGCACGCCCTCGATGCACTTGTTGGCCGAGGAGACGACCGCCTCGAAGGGCACCTTGGCCGCATCCAGCGGGATGGCGCCAAGCGCGCTCATGGAATCGATCAGCAGCTTGCGCCCTCGGGCGTGAACCACCGCGGCGATTTCCTCGACAGGGTTGAGGATGCCGGAGCTCGTCTCGCAATGGACGACGATCACATGCCCGATGTCCGGGTCCTCGTCGAGGGCGCGCGCCACCTCCTCAGCCCGCGGCGGCAGATAGTCGCCCTTGTCGATCAGCCGGTAGGAGCGGCCAAGATAGTCCAGCGTTCGCGCGATGCGCTGGCCATAGGCTCCATTGGCAAGAACCAGGGACCGCCCATCGCGGGGGATGAAACTTCCCAGCATCGCCTCGACGACGAAGGTGCCGCTGCCCTGCATCGGCACGCAATCGAACTCCTCGACAGTGCCGGAAGAACAGACGAGCTCGAGCAGCTGGCGGCGCAGCGTTGCGGTCATGGCCCGGAAATCCCCATCCCAGGAGCCCCAGTCGCGCAACATGGCGGCCTTGACCCTCGGCGAGGTCGTCAGCGGCCCGGGGGTGAGCAGATAGGGTTCGCTGCCCGGCGGATCGACAATGTCCGCACACGAGGATCCGTTTGCCATGCGCCGCTCCCGCTCGCAGTGTTTTCCGGTCGACTCTACGGCGCCTGATTTCATTTGAAAAATCGATATTTCAGATAATAGAATAGGGCAAGGTGATAGTTCCTGCGGAGGGTTCCGCCTTGCGCTACGTCCAGCTTCGAGCCTTTCATCATGTCGCGGTGTGCGGAGGCTTCTCAAAGGCGGCCGGGGCGCTGGGCCTGTCGCAGCCGGCGATCTCCGACCAGGTTCGGCGGCTCGAGGAGGATTACGACGTCATCCTCTTCAACCGCCAGCGCCGGCAGGTCACGCTGACCGAGATCGGCCGGCAATTGCTGGAGGTCACGAGGCGCCTCTTCGCAACAGAAGGGCAGGCCTTCGAAATCCTCTCGCAGTCCCAGACGCTGCGCGGCAGCACATTGCGCGTGGTCGCCGATTCCGCCTTCCACGTGCTGCACGCGCTCGCCCGCTTTCGCGCTGCATTTCCCGGCGTGGGCATCACCGTGCATGTGGGCAACACCGAACAGGTGATGAACCGCCTCTACGACTTTCAGGCCGATGTCGGTGTGCTGGGCGAGATGCCCGACAGCCAGGACTTCAAGACGCTTCTGCTCAGTTCGGAGCCGATCGTCGCTTTCGTCTCGCGCGACGATGCGCTTGCCGCCCGCAGCACCGTGACGCTTGCCGAGCTTTGCACGCAGCCGCTGGTGCTGCGCGAAAAGGGGTCGAAGACACGCTACAAATTCGAGGCCGAAGCCGCCGCCCGCGGCCTCAAGCCGCAGATCGCAATCGAAGCGGAGGGACGGGAAGCGGTCCGAGAGATCGTCGCCACCGGAATCGGGGTCGGCGTCGTCTCGGCCGCCGAATTCGGCCAGGATCCCCGCCTGGTGGCCATCCCCATCGCCGACTGCGACATGCGCATGGACGAAGCCCTGATCTGCCTGCGCGAGCGGGCCCAGTCGAGGCTCATCAGCGCCTTCTTCTCGGTCGCCGATACGGCATCGCAGCCGGCAGGCGACCTGGCGGCGGGCTGAGGTGCTTGCAGATCGTCGAGGATCCGGCTTTTTCACCCGGAAAAGGAGACAGGCTCCAGCGGCTTTCTGTTCACGCTCAGCGAAAAGATGTCGGGCCGGGCATAGTGGCCGCAGACATCGAGCGAGCGCCGTGCGCGCCGCGCCAGTTCGACGTCGAGCTCGGCGTAGAGAATTCCCTTTTCGCGATGGAGCGGCCCGGCGGCGATGCTGCCTGTCGGCGTCACCACCACCGCATCGCCGTCGTTGAGCCACTCTTCCGCCTTGAAGAGCCGGTCACGCTCCGGAAAGTCGCCTGGAATGTCGCTGCCCTGCAGGGCCGTGGCGGTGCCGATCACCCACGTGCCACCCTCCTTGGCGATGTGCCGCAAAGTGGCAAGGCAGGTTTCCCCATTGTCCCATGTCGGATTGACGAAAATCTCCATGCCCTGGGCATAGAGCGCATAGCGCGCCAGCGGCATGTAGCTTTCCCAGCAGATCAGACAGCCAAGCCGCCCGGCCGGCGTCTCGACCACCTTGAGGCCGGTTGCATCGCCCATGCCCCAGACCATGCGTTCCGGGTTGGTCGGCATGAGCTTGCGGTGGCGGTTGAGCAGGGTTCCCTCGGGGCCGATGACCACGACGGTGTTGAACAGCGTGGTGCCGGAGAATTGGCTGTCGATCTCATGAAGCCCGATCACGATGGTCGCACCGTGCCTGGCGGCCGCCTCCTGGATGGGCTCGAGGTCGTTCCCGCCAAGATCGACCGCATTCTGGCGCAGCCTGGCGTGAATTTCGCTTGAAAGCGCCATGTCGCCCCCGGGCCTCAAGCGCCAGATCCAGGTTGGATAACCGGGAATATAGGCTTCCGGGAATATGAGCAGGCTTGCTCCCGCGCGCACCGCTTCTTCAACCGATGCCAGCACGGCTTCGATCGTCTTGCCCCGGTCGAGCAGGACCGGCGGCTTTTGAATCACGGCAATCTTCGTCGACATGACAGGTTCTCCTCCCTTCCGGCACCGGTGCCGGCCCCCCGCGCCTGTGCGGGACATCTTGCTAATGTGGACAGATCCTGCTTCGCGGCCAGTCTTTTTTTCGCGATGATCTTTTTCGGGATGATCGGCGCGCGGAGTTCTTGTCGCGGATGCCGGTGCCGGTGCCGGTGGAAACGCCGATCATGTGCATGCCGCCTTCTTTTGGCCGTCTTTGCACGATTCCACCCCGCCATTCGCTTGCTTTGCACTGATGGCATGCTAGTGGTCTGACCGAAACAGATGGTACCCATCCGTTTCGACAAGTCAGCCCACAAACTGTTGATCTGGTGGGGCGATTTTTCCCAAAAGATGGGTACCATCTGTTGGGATCGCACCACGAGCGAGGGCCCGCGGGCCAATGGGACGATTCCGGTATGGCGAAGCGCCAAGACAGGGCAAGACAAGGTGAATGCGAGGCTTTCGGGAGCAGGGCGCCCCGCCGCGCGTTTGCCGACAAGCGCATCGCCGTCCTGCTGGCCACCTATAACGGGGCGCGGTTTCTGGAAAGGCAGATCGGCACGCTGGCACGCCAGACCGCCGGGACCATCGACATATGGGCATCCGACGACGGCTCTACGGACGGCTCACGCGCCGTTCTCGAAAAGACCGCCGGTCTGTGGCAAAGGGGCGAATTTCATATTCTCGATGGGCCTGGCTGCGGATATGCGGAGAACTTCCGCTCCTTGATGACAAACCCGCAGATAGAGGCCGATTACGTGGCCTTCTGCGATCAGGACGACGAATGGGACGAGGACAAGCTGGAAGAGGCGCTGTCCTGGCTGTGCCGGCAGGAAGCACCGGCTCTCTACTGCTCGCGCACGCGCATCATCACGAGCAGGGGCGAGACGACGGGCCTTTCGCCGCTGTTCCCCCGCCCGCCGGATTTCCGCAACGCCATCGTGCAGAGCATTGCCGGCGCCAACACGATGGTGATGAACCGGGCCGCCTGGCAGGTGGTGCGCGAGGCTTCGCGGCGCACGTCCTTCGTCAGCCACGACTGGTGGTGCTATATCATGGTCAGCGGCGTGGGAGGGGTTGTCCACTATTCGCCGCAGCCGAAGATCGGCTATCGCCAGCATGACGGCAACCAGATCGGCGAGAACAGCTCCTGGCGGGCGCGGATGTCCCGCATCAGCCATCTGATGCGCGGTCGCTTCATGGACTGGAACACCCGCAACCTTGCCGCGTTGGAGGCCTGCGGCGACATGCTCTCTCCCTCTGCCAGGAAAACAGCAGCACTGTTCGCCGAGGCAAGAACGGGCAGGCTTGTCGGGCGCCTCGGCGCGCTGCGGCGCTCCGGCGTGTACCGGCAGACCGTGCTCGGCCAGATCGGCCTCCTGGCGGCGTGCATCCTGAGAAAACTGTGAAGGCAGCCGCACAGGCCCCGCATTGGAAAGCAGGACGGTCCAGATGAGGAAATTCCGGGCATAGAGGTGAAGAAAACACAGCCCCCGCGGTTGTCTATTTCCGCGTGCGTGGTATTTCGAGCCGTGCGGGGGGGACGGGCTTTGGAAAGGCGAAGCATGAAGGGCATCATCCTGGCCGGTGGCAGCGGAACCCGCCTCTATCCTTTGACCATCTCGGTCTCCAAGCAGATTCTGCCGATCTACGACAAGCCGATGATCTACTATCCGCTTGGCGCGCTCATGCTGGCGGGCATCAGGGATATCCTCGTCATCTCCACGCCGCGGGACCTGCCGCAGTTCCAGAATCTTCTGGGTGACGGCAGCGCCTTCGGCATTTCGCTTTCCTATGCCGAGCAGCCGCACCCCAACGGCCTCGCCGAAGCCTTCATCATCGGTCGCCGGTTTATCGGCAGCAGCCCGGCAAGCCTCATTCTCGGCGACAACATCTTCTTTGGCGCGGGGCTGTCGAAACTCGCCCGCAATGCAGCCTCGCAGGAAAAGGGTGCCACGGTCTTCGCCTATCATGTCGACGATCCCCAACGCTACGGTGTGGTGAGCTTCGACCCCGCAACGGGACGGGCCAGCCGCATCGAGGAGAAACCGGCCAATCCGAAATCGAACTGGGCCGTGACGGGCTGGTATTTCTACGACAACGACGTGGTCGACATCGCCGCCTCCATCAAGCCCTCCGCCAGGGGCGAGCTGGAGATTACCGATGTGAACAGCGTCTATCTGGAGCGGGGCGATCTGCAGGTGTGTCAGCTCGGGCGCGGCTATGCCTGGCTCGACACGGGCACGCACGACAGCCTGCACGAGGCATCCTCCTTCGTGCGCACGATCGAGCACCGCCAGGGCATGAAGGTCATGTGCCCCGAGGAAATCGCCTTCGAGCTTGGTTACCTGACGGCCGAGGCGGTGCTGGCGCGTGCCGACAGCCTGGGCAAAACGGGATATGCGGCCTATCTGCGCCGCCGAATCGGGGAGCTGACGCATGGTTGAGATGCGCCCGCTCGGCCTTCCCGGCGTGTTCGAGATCGTTCCGAAGAAGTTCGGCGACGAACGCGGCTTCTTCTCCGAGACCTACAATGCCCAGGCGCTGGCCCGGCACGGCATCGAGCTTGCCTTCGTGCAGGACAACCATTCCCTGTCGGCGGCGGTGGGGGTGCTGCGCGGTCTGCACTATCAGCTTCCTCCCCGTGCGCAGGACAAGCTGGTGCGCGTGGTGGCGGGGCGGATTCTCGACGTGGCCGTCGACATCCGCAGGGGCTCGCCCACCTTCGCCCAATGGGTGGCGCTGGAGGTGTCGGCGGAAAAATGGAACCAGATACTCGTTCCGGCGGGCTATGCGCACGGTTTCGTGACGCTGGAGCCCAATACGGAGGTCGTCTACAAGGTGACGGATTACTACTCCCCGGAGCATGACCGCTCCATCCGTTTCGACGACCCCGAGATCGGCATTTCGTGGCCTTTCGCACCGGATCAGCTGCGCCTGTCGGACAAGGACCGGGCAGCGCCGCTCCTCGCCGATGCGGAGGTTTTCGACTTCGAGTGAAGATTCTCGTCGTTTCTACCCAGCGGAGAGGGACAGAATGCGCATACTTGTAACCGGGGGCGCGGGCTTTATCGGATCGGCGGTCTGCCGCCATCTGGTGGAAAAGGGGGTGGAGCGTGTCGTCAATGTCGACAAGCTCACCTATGCGGGCAACACGGCCTCCCTGCAGAGCGTGGCGGACCGCCCGAACTACGCCTTCCGGCAGGTGGACATCTGCGACGACCGCGCCATTCTGGAGATCCTGCGTGCCGAGCACATCGACAAGGTGATGCATCTGGCGGCGGAAAGCCATGTGGACCGCTCGATCGACGGGCCCGCCGCCTTTGTGGAGACCAATGTCGTCGGAACCTTCCGCCTGCTCAACGCCGTGCTGGAATATTGGCGTGGCCTCCCTAAGGCCGAGCAGGAGCGTTTCCGCTTCCATCACGTCTCCACCGACGAGGTGTTCGGCGATCTTCCCTTCGACAGCGGCATCTTCACCGAGGAGAGCGCCTATGCGCCATCCTCGCCCTACTCGGCATCGAAGGCGGCTTCCGACCATTTCGTGCGCGCCTGGCACGAGACCTATGGCCTGCCGGTCGTGCTTTCCAACTGCTCCAACAATTACGGGCCCTATCATTTTCCGGAAAAGCTCATCCCGCTCGTCATCCTCAACGCGCTGGAGGAGCGCCCGCTGCCCATCTATGGCACGGGCGCGAATGTGCGCGACTGGCTCTATGTGGAGGACCATGCCCGCGCGCTGGAGATGGTGGTCACCCGGGGCAGGGTGGGCGAGAGCTACAACATCGGCGGGCGCGCCGAACGTACGAACCTTTCGGTCGTGGAAAGCATCTGCGATGTTCTCGACCGGAAGCGGCCGCGCGGCGGCGGCAGGAGCTATCGCGAGCTCATCACCTTCGTTGCCGACCGGCCGGGCCACGACCGGCGCTATGCCATAGACCCGTCGAAGATCGAGCGTGAGCTCGGCTGGCGCGCGCAGGAGACCTTCGAGACGGGCCTGGCGCGCACGGTCGACTGGTATCTCGAGAACGAGTGGTGGTGGGGGCCGATCCGGCGCCAGCGCTATGCCGGCGAGCGCCTCGGCTCCGCCCGCAAGGGGGCCGCATGAGACTTGTCGTGACGGGCCGGGAAGGGCAGGTCGTCCGCAGCCTTATGGAACGGGCGAAGGGGCGTGCCGAGGTCGTTGCGCTGGGCCGCCCGGCGCTCGATCTGGCGCGGCCGGAGACGATTGCGCCTGCCCTGGCCGATGCGCGCCCGGACATCGTGGTCTCCGCCGCCGCCTACACGGCCGTCGACCAGGCGGAGGACGAGCCGGAACGCGCCTTCGCCGTGAATGCGACAGGCGCCGGTGCCGTGGCCGAGGCAGCCGCCAGGCTCGGCGTGCCGGTGATCCATCTTTCCACCGATTACGTGTTCGACGGCACGAAGGAACACCCCTATTCGGAGGAGGATGCGCCGGCGCCCAGAAGCGTCTACGGTGCATCGAAGCTGGCTGGCGAGGAGGCTGTGGCCGCCGCCAACCCGGACCATGTCATCCTGCGCACCGCCTGGGTCTACAGCCCCTTCGGAAAGAACTTCGTGAAGACCATGCTGGCGCTGGCCCAAACGCGCGATCATCTCAGGGTGGTCGATGACCAGCACGGCAACCCCAGCGCGGCGCACGACATTGCCGAGGCGGTTCTCGCCATCGTCGAGACCTGGCGGCGCCGTGCCGAAAGGCGCCCTCGCGGCGTCTATCATTTCGCCGGTTCCGGGGAGACGAGCTGGTGCGGCCTAGCCAGACACGCTTTGGCCGTAAGCCGGGCGGCCGGCGGGCCGCACGCCGAGGTGGAGGCCATTACCACCGCAGAATACCCCACAAGGGCGGCGCGGCCGCGGAATTCGCGCCTTGACTGCCGCCGCTTCCGCGCGGATTTCGGGTATTTAGCGCCGGAATGGCAAACCAGTCTCGAAGCGGTGGTAAAGAGACTCCTCGCCGAGGTGGTCTGACATGCGGGCACGGGAAACTGGCGGGTCGGCCTGATGCGCGACTTGATGGCCCGTTGTGTCCGTTACGCACGCTACGGCATGCTTGTTGGGCGACTGGTGATCGTTCACCTGCGCAGTCCGCGGCGGCTCGCACACGCGCTGCGGCGCGCCGCGCAGATGTTGTGGCAGAGCGGGCCGCGCGGACTGGTGGCGGCGCTGCGGCAATACGAAAGGCGCGGCGGCCAGGGCAGCGTGAGCTATCAGGAATGGATTGCGCTCCATGACACGCTGACGGAGCAGGCCCTTGATGCCATCCGGCGTCAGCTCGCCGAGATTGAGGCTCCGCCGCTCATTTCCGTCGTCATGCCGGTGCACGATACCCCGGAATCTCATCTGCGCGAGGCGATCGAAAGCGTGCGGGCACAGATCTACGAGAAATGGGAACTGTGCATTGCCGACGATTGTTCCCGCGCGCCCCACGTCAGAAAGGTGCTGGACAGCTATGCCGCTCTCGACCCGCGCATAAAGGTGGCCTATCGCCGACGGAACGGTCACATCTCGCGGGCGTCCAACTCCGCATTCGCGCTGGCGGGCGGCGAATGGGTGGCGATGCTCGATCATGACGACGTGTTGCGGCCTCACGCATTGGCGGAGGTGGCCCTGGAGATCGCCCGTCATCCGCAAGCCCAGATCATCTATACCGACGAGGACAAGATCGACGCGCGGGGACAGCGCTACGACCCCTATTTCAAGCCCGATTTCTCGCGCGAGCTGTTCCGCTCGCAGAACTATCTGAACCATCTGACCGTTCACCGCGCCGCCAACATCCGGGAGGTCGGCGGCTGGCGTCCGGGCTTCGAGGGCAGCCAGGACTACGATCTCAATCTGCGGATCTTCGAGCGCATCGACCCCTCCGCGATACGCCATATTCCCAAGGTGCTCTATCACTGGCGCGCCGGCAAGGGCTCGACCGCTCTGAATGCGGACGAGAAGGGCTATGCCTACAGCGCGGGCCTGCGCGCGTTGCAGGAGCATGTGCGCCGCACGGGACTTGCGGCGACGGCAGAACAGGCGCCGGGCACTCCCTTCTATCGCCTGCGCCATTCCCTGCCCGAACCTCCGCCGTTGGTCAGCCTCATCATCCCCACACGCGACAGGACAGAGCTTCTGCGCAATTGCATCGAATCGATCCGCCAGAAGACGACCTACCCGAACTATGAGATCATCGTGGTGGACAACGAGTCTCAGGAAAGCGAGACACGGGCCTATTTGGACGAGATCGAACGGGCCGGGAAAGCCCGCATTCTGCGATATGATGGGGCCTTCAACTATTCGGCCATCAACAACTTCGCAGTCGGCAAGGCGAACGGCTCGATCGTCGGCCTCGTCAACAACGACATAGAAGTGATCGCGCCGGACTGGCTTGCGGAAATGGTCTCCTGGGCCGCCCAGCCGGACGTCGGCTGTGTCGGAGCCAAGCTCTACTATGCGGACGGGCGCATCCAGCATGGCGGTGTCATTCTGGGGATTGGAGGAGTGGCTGGTCATTCTCACAAGTATTTCTCACGCATGCATGCGGGATATTTCAGCAGGCTCAAACTGGTTCAGAACCTATCCGCCGTGACTGGCGCTTGCCTCGTGGTCCGCAGGGAAGTCTATGAACGTGTTGGGGGGCTTGACGAGAAGAACCTTGCCATCGCGTTCAACGACGTTGACCTCTGCCTTAAAGTACGTGATGCTGGGTATGTTAACGTATGGACGCCCTATGCAGAGCTCTATCATCTGGAGAGTGTGTCTCGTGGACCTGAGAATAATCCGGAGAAGATTGAGCGTTTTAATCGAGAAGCTGAATACATGAAGAGAAAGTGGAAACTATTTCCAGATCCATATTATTCAATAAATCTCACTATCGATAAAGAAGATTTTTCGATAATAAATAGATAATAAATTCTTATATGAGAAAAGTGAAATATTTTATTTTTATTTATGATCAGAAATCCGAATGTATGAAGTTGAGAAATTTAATTATATAATATAATTACGCAGCAATATCGTATCTGTTCAAGATTGTGGATTAGATCAGAGATTCGTAGATTGTGTAAAGCACGGCTGTCTAGACAGCGAAATTCTTGTCCGTGTCGTCATTGATCTTGATGTGAATCGTCCCGTGAGATCAGCCAATAGAGCGCGTCATCAAGAGTGTTCCACCTGCGTAAAAATCGCTTCATTTCGGGTGACTGGAAGTGTTCAATATCGAAATGATAGGGGCTGACATTGCTGCGCTCCGTGACCTCGACCTGCTTGCCGAGCATTCGGGATAGAAGGTCATTGATCTTGGAGTTATCAACAATTTTTTCATATATATCAAGACGTTGGTGTATATTGCCAGAGTTCCAGTTGAAATCGCGGCCCAATATCCACCGCGATTGGTAGTTGCGGAATAGACCTGAGAAACGAGACAAATTATCAATTATCTGATCCACGCTGTTTGAGTTTGCACGGATCGTTTCCGAGATTTCCTTGATAACCTGAGGGTGATTATCGTAGAAAATTGACCCCTTGTGAAAAATCTCGATGAGCCAGTTGTAGTGCGACATCACCTGTTGGTCGGGCTGCCGCATGCAGGTAAAGAACCGCAAAGGGCGATCCGTCAACTTGCTGAGTTGCGCCTTTGCGGTCGCGATATCAACGTGGCCAGAAAGCCAATCCATATCGTTGGCCGCGCGTCTGAAGGTCTCCTCATCTCCCATGATTGCCTCACAGTGATCGCAACCGTTCGGCAGAAATTCTTTCAGATAATCATTGACGGTTGAGCCGGCGGTTTTGGGAACGTGAACGAAGAAGATCAGTGGCTTCATCAGATGATCTCATTCATGAACTGGAGACGTTTCAGGAGCGGCAGTTGGGTTCCGGATCTTTTCCGGCACATGTCGGTCAAAACATCGTCGATATGGTCAGCTGTTCCGGCTTCTTTAGGCATCGCTCAACCTCATAGACCGCGAACTGGAGTCGGTAAACCAGATCGCGCAAGATGATGGGACATCCGCAGAAACGATGGTAGAATCCCTCGGTGTGTATCCCGACAGCTTCTGTAATCAGTCAGCGGCATCCCTACAATCTCTTGATGAAGCGGCCGTTGGAGAATCGCGAAGCCATTATCGCGGAGGCGGAAGCGGTGCTTGAGTCCGTCGATATATTGGGCGTCACGGAGCGGTTCGAGCAGTTGCAACGGCCTCTGGCCGCATTTGGTATTGCGTTGCCCGACAAAAGGCACAACCGCGCCGTCATTGATGATCTCGAGCTTACGGATCGCCAGCTAGAGACCATCAGGGCGCACAATACGATCGATTCGGAGGTCTATAGGCGCGCGATGAGGATCGTGGAGTCCAGGGAGGCGGGTGGCCCATGACCGGCGCCGGGTCGCAGGGCGTGCCCAGTGTCGTCCGCCGGCGGGGCTGCGCGCCTTCGGCCTTCGACCACGACTCCCGCTCCTCTCTGGACATACGCCCACAAACGAATAGAAGTGCGTTGGCGGCAGGCTGGATGCGGCGGCGGTCTGTTGCGCCTTGGCCTGCGCCGCAAGCCAGTGGAACGAGCGACCAGAGGCCACGATGAAGAAAATGCCTGGAGACGTGTCACCCGAAGATGCCGGCGCGCGGGATGCGGGCGAGGCGGAGCGCACATGCGTGCTCGTGCTCGGCATGCACCGCTCGGGCACCAGCGCGATGACCCGTGTCTTCAGCCTGCTCGGGTGCGATCTGCCGGCCAACCTCATGGGCGCCAACGAGACGAACAAGGCAGGCCACTGGGAATCCACCGCCATCTGCCGCTTCAACGACCGGGTGCTGGAGTCGGCCGGCTCCTGCTGGCACGACTGGCAGGCGTTCCATCCCGGCTGGCTGCGGTCGCCCAAGGCGCGCACCTTTCGCGAGGAGGCGCTGGGCGTGCTGGAGCAGGAGTTCGGCGGCTCCCGGCTCTTCGTGCTGAAGGATCCGCGCATCTGCCGCCTGGCGCCCTTCTGGCTGGATGTGCTGGCGGCGGCCGGGGCGCGCCCACTCGTCGTCCTGCCGCTGCGCAACCCGCTGGAGGTCGCCGCCTCCCTGCAGAAGCGCAACGGCTTCGAGCCCGCCTTCGGCCACCTGTTGTGGCTGCGCCACGTGCTGGCGGCGGAGGCGGCGACGCGCGGGCTGGCGCGCATCTTCCTCGGCTATGATTCCATGCTGCGCTCCTGGGCGCGGGTGGTGGAGCGGGCGGAGGAGCGCTTCGGCCTTTCGCTGCCGCGCAAGTCGAGCGCCGCCACGGCCGAGATCGAGGCGTTCCTGACCGACAAGCTGCGCCACCACAGGGAGGCGTCGGAAAGCGTGGTGGAGAACCCGGCGCTCTCGCGCTGGCTGCGCGACAGCTACCGCATTCTCTCCCGCTGGGCGGAGGAGGGCGAAGATGCGGCAGACCATGCCGCGCTCGACGCCATTCTGGCCGAGTTCGACGCCGCGGCCCCCGCCTTCGCGCAGCTTGCCGATGCCGGCCACGCGGCGATCGGCCGGGCGCGCCGCCTGGAAGGCGAGCTGGAGCAGAGCAGGGCCCGCCTGGCGGAGAAGGAGGGCCAGTTCACGCAGCTCCAGGCCGATCTCGTGGCCGCCAATGCGCGCGCGCAGGAGGCCGCCGCCGCGCGCGACGCCCGCGGGGAGGAGCTTGCCCGCCTGCAATCCGCCCTGGATGAGGCACAGAAGAAGGCCGCTGCCGGCGAAGGCCGCATTGCCACGCTGGAGGCAGAGCTTGCCGCCGCGCGCGACGCCGCGGCCCGCGCGGAGGAGGCCCTGGAGGCGGCCGAGAAGGCGGCGGCAGAGGCGCGCGGCGAGCTGCAGCAAACCAGAAGCGCGCTGGAGCAGCGCCGCCACGAGGCGGAGGAGACGGCGGAAGCCCTCAGGCAGGCGCGCGAGAGGCTGGCCGACGCGGAGACGGCGCGCGCCGCCCAGGCAAAGCTGGCCGAGGGCTTCAAGGAGCATGTCGAGCTTCTCATCACCGAGATGAGGGAGCGGCGCGCCGCCAATGCCGGCCTGGAGGAGGTGCGCCGCAAGTTCGAGGCCGAGCAGGAGGCGCTGTCCAGCCGCCTCAATGGCGAGCTGGCAGAGGTGACGCAGCGCCTGAAGGCGCGGGAGGAGGAGCTGGCCGCCGCCCGCCGCGAGGCGGAGGAGGCTCGCGCCCAGGCCCGGCAGGAGGCGGAGGCCCGCCGCGCCGAGGCCGAGAAGGCGGCCGCCCGCAGCCGCGAGCTTTCCTCCCGGCTCGATGCCCGGTTCGACGAGATTGCGCAGATGAGCCGCCTGCTGCGCGCCCGCGAGGCGGAGGCGGAGGCCGGGCGCGCGCGGGCCGAGCAGGCGGCCGCCCAGGCGGCGGTGGAGCTTGGCCGCGCCGTCACCGCGCTGATGGAGGACCGGCGCCACCCCCTTTTCTGGGCGCAGGCGCGCCTGCGCCGCGCCATCGCCATCGTCCGCCGCTCGGGCCTCTTCGATGCCGAGTGGTACCGCAGCCACTACCCGGACGTGGCGCAATCGGATGTCGAGCCCATCAAGCACTATGTGCTCTTCGGCGCGCGGGAGGGCCGCCGCCCCAACGGCCGCCTCAAGGGTTGATCTTCCCGCTCAATCGTTCTAGCTAGATCATTGCACGGCCAGATTGTATCAAGAAAAAATTTCAAGCGAGGGCAAGGTGGGTGGATTGTCGAAGGAAGAGCTGGAGGCCATTCGCAACTCCGGCCTGTTCGATGCCGAATGGTATCTGAAAACCTATCCGGATGTGAAGGCGCTGGGCATGGACCCGCTGGAGCATTTCCTGTGGCTCGGGCACAAGCTCAGGCGCAGGCCCTCTCCGAAGTTCGACACGCGGAGCTATCTGGAGCAGAACCCGGACGTTGCGGCTGCGGGTGTGAACGCACTGGTGCACTATCTCGGCAACGGCGCGCATCGCCCGGCAGATGGAAATAAAAGTGGTCTCAAACAAGTTTCCGGCAAAAAGCGCACTCAGCCTAAATTAGTGTCGGGTGCAGAGAAGTCGCTTGTCGATTCAATTTTAGAGTCGAAGCTATTCGATGCCTCATATTATAAAGCCACCTATGGGGTCGTTGCTCACGACGTAAGGGATCTTGTTCATGATTTTCTATCAAGCTTCCCGAGTGAATTGCGCGATCTGGGGCCTCTTTTTTGCTCGCGGAACTATTTAGAGCTAAATCCCGATGTATCTTCATCTGGGATGAATCCCCTTCTTCATTACATTCTTTATGGTAAAAAAGAGAATAGATCCGCTTTTTCACTGGAGAAAGTAAAATATTTTCTATCTAAATTTGAAATGAAATCATTTTCAAGCCTAGATGAAATTTTAAAAAGGATTAATGTCAACATATATTACGCTGAAAACGGAAATTTTTTCTTTAAAGACATATCATACTATTTGAGGGATTTCCTTCTAAGAGAGGGTTATAATGTATGTTTGCTCCCTGAAGAAGAAGGAAATCAATTCTCCGAAAGTGCTATCGATATTGTTGTTGCGCCCCATGAGTTTTTTGTCATTGGGGCGGGGCGTGCTTGGTCTGACAAAAGAATTTCAAGAGCCGTTTGCTTGAACACGGAGCAGTGGCAGACGCCGTGGTTCGCGCGATGTTTCTCCTACATATCGAAAAGTGAGCTTGGAGTTCTCGATATCAATCCGAATTCCGCTTCTGGCTTGCAGGCTTTGGGTCTGAAGGCGTCTTTCGTGCCTTTGCTGCCCTTGGAAGGGACGGCTTTTGCTCAGGACAGGAGAGCGATCTCGGATACCTTAAGGAAGCATAAGCTCATAAAGAATTTAAATTACCCATCCGACATCAATCAAAGACCGTACGATGTACTATATGTAGCCGCCCACAATTCAAGGCGAGAAAAAGTATTGTCGCTATTATCCGAAACCTTAAGTGAGTACGAATGTTTCATTCATTCACCTCGATTCTCGGGTCCAATAATTGAGGGTGATCTCGACATGCTTTCCGGGAGTGATTTTACGCAGATCGCTCTTAACGCAAAGGTCTTATTAAATATACATCGTGATGACGTTGGTTATTTTGAATGGCACAGGATATTCCTATATGGCATTATGAATGGCAGTGTTGTGATAACCGAACCCTGCCTTCGTAATCCGTATTTACGACCAGGGGAGAATTACATCGAATCATCGGTTACTGAGATCCCGGAGCTTTTGCATGGGCTTTTTAGAACTGATGAGGGGAGGAAACGACTATCAATGATATCCAGAAACAATATGCTTCTCAGGTCAAAAATTTCCTCCAACTGGAGGAGGATTTTTGAATCATGATAGTTCAGGAAACGGAGATATTGTTTGAGTCTAGAAGAAACGCGGCCTTATGGCCGGATGTGACTGTAGTTATACCTTTGTACAACTACCAAGGATTTATTACTGAGACTCTTAATTCGGTGCGCGAGCAATCTCTTAATTCAATTGGTTTGGTTGTAGTTGATGATTGCAGTACTGATGCATCAGCATCAGTGGTTTCTGAATGGCTGAAGAGGAATAATGATCGTTTTGAACGTTCCCTACTTGCCAAGAACGTGAGGAATGCCGGATTATCTGTCACCCGTAACACTGGTACGAGTTTAACAAATTCACCTTTTTTATTCTTTCTTGATGCAGACAATATTATCTTTAGAAGATGCCTTGATCGTCTCATGGAGGCATTGAAGGAGAGCTCTGCTGTTTTCGCATATTCGATACTGGACGTGTTTGGCGCGCGTCGCGGTCTTATGGGGACGGAGGTTTTCAATCGTGAACGCTTTAAGCGCGGAAATTATATTGATGCGATGGCGCTGATACGGCGGGAAGCCCTTATCCAGCTTGGTGGCTATCATGATCTAAAATTTGGATGGGAAGACTTTGACTTGTGGCTGCGTATTTGTGAAAATGGCGACTATGGAATCCAAATCCCTGAGATTTTGGGACGCTATCGTGTTCATGCGAACTCAATGCTTAGGACTGTGACTTCAGAGAGTCGCAACCAGGAGCGCTTGAAGAAAATGATGCTCCAGCGTCACTCGTGGTTGGAGCTTTGACATTTTAGATATATTTTGAAGATATAAGTATTGGAAGACATCGGGCGCAGCTTATAGTGGAAGCGTATGAATGATATTTATCTCCATATCGGTTTTGACAAAACGGGATCTACTTCGATCCAGAAATCTCTTTGGAGGAATCGTTCACGATTGCGTCAAAGTGGAATTTTATATCCAGAAAGCGGTATAGAATCTTCCCATCATGTTCAGCTGGCTCGAGCAGTTGGATTGTCTTGGGAAAGTGGAGGTGACAAGAGTGTATTTGGTCTTTTAAAGCGAGAAATTGGTGATTGGCAGGGGGACATTATAATAAGCAGTGAACATTTTACGCACCGAGTGAAAAGTGACTCTGTATGTAGGTTATTGGATAATTTTTCCGGCTATAAAATTAATATAATAGTATATTTAAGGAATCAATTTGATTGGCTTATTTCCTTATATAAAGAGTCCATTAAATGGGGAAATGAAAAAACTCTTAGTGATTGGGTGGTTGGGAGAAATTTTGACTTCAGTCAAGTTATCTCTATATGGGAGAAAAATGTCGGTGAAAATAATATTAATGTCCGATCTTATGATTCTTGTATAAATATAGTCTCTGATTTTTATTCTGTAGTTGGTGTAGATGTGGAATCGGATTTAGAGCGCTCTAATGAGAGTTTTCCAGATGTGGTAATGGAGTTTTGGCGGCTTGCGAACGCTTCTCCGGAGAAAAAATTTGGATTTCGAGATGCCATCGAACTTCAGAAGAAATTTAACCATTTAGATTGGAAGAAAATAAGATGTTGGAGTGTTCCAGAGAGTTTTATTTCGCAGATCGATTTATTGGAAGAGAAAAATATTTATTTGAGCAAAAAGTATAGAAAAAATCTTTTCCCAAAATCAATTAAAGAAGCAATGAGTGATTTTTTAGAGAAGGATTTCGTTTCTATAAATGACATTTAAAAAATAGTTATAATAAATTGTGATCGTTTTGGAGTATCGAACTCCTAATTTGGGCACCAAGTCCACATAGCCGGTTCCGAAGATGGTGAGGTGCACGTCGCTCTCCTTTCCGGGTTATTCCGCGGCCTCGTCCATGGCCGCTTGCCATTCCTCCACGCTCTGGAGGGGGCGTGCCGTGCCGCCTTCCAGCGTGAGGATCTTGTTGCAGGTCTTCGCCAGCAGCGCGCGGCTGTGGCTGGCCAGCACGATGATGCCCGCCTGCCGGGCAAGCTGCGCGGTGCGCGCCTTCGCCTTTTCCTGAAAGCGGGCGTCGCCGGCGCCGATCCATTCGTCCATCAGCAGGATCTCCGGCTCCATGGCCGTGGCGATGGAAAAGGCAAGGCGCGCCGCCATGCCCTGGCTGTAGGTCTTGAACGGCATGTCGATGAAGTCGCCGAGCTCGCTGAACGCGATGATCTCCTCCATCCGCGCCTCGATCTGTTCCATGCTCCAGCCGTTGATGAGCCCGCGCAGCACGATGTTGCGCCGCCCCGTCGCCTCGCGCCGGAAGCCCAGATTGATGTTGAACAGCGCGTCCACCCGCCCGTCGATCTCCACCGTGCCCGAGGTGGGGGCATAGATGCCGTAGAGCACCTTGAGCAGCGTCGTCTTGCCCGCCCCGTTGGGCCCCACGAGGCCCAGCCTGTCGCCCGCCTGAAGCTTGAAGCTCACCCCGTCGAGCGCCGTCACAGAGCGCTTGCGCCCCTCGCCCTCCAGCCGGCCGCCGGTCGGCATGCGCGGGCGGTTCGGCGCCAGCGACAGCTTGTCGTGCAGGCGGTAGGTGAGGCGCAGGTTTTCGACGCGGATCGAGACCATCAGATTGCGAACACCACCTGTTTGCGCAGCCTGCCGAGCAGCAGCAGGGCAAAGGCCCACAGCGCCAGCCCCAGCCCCACGCACAGAAGGAAGGAGCGGGACGGCACGTCGCCGGCGATGATCGGCACGCGCACGATCTCCAGGAAATAGGTGAAGGGGTTCCAGTAGTAGAAGATGTGGCGCACCCCGCCGGCATTGTCATAGGTCCAGAAGACGGGGGTGAGGAACATGCCGATGCGCATGAGGTTGGACACGATGAACTGGCTGTCGGGGAAATAGACGCCCAGAAAGGCGAAAATGAGGATGGCCGCCGGCGCCGTCGCCAGCACCACGACGAGGCCGAGGAGCGACCAGCCCCACATGGCCGACACGCCGATGCCGCTCAGCGCCAGGATGGCCGCGCAGCCGACCAGCGCATAGCCGGCGCGGATGACGGACTGCATGAACAGCCGCATCACATAGACCGTGAGCGGCAGCGTCGTGCCCTTGATGAAGCTCTCCTCGCGCACGAACAGCGTCACGCTCTGGGTGAGCACCTCCATGATGTAGAACCACACCAGAAGGCCCACCGCCACATAGGCCGGATAGTTGGCCATGCTCGAATCGCCGCGCTGGAAGACGAAGATGAAGGTGCCGGCAAACGCCAGATAGTTGAGCAGCAGCCACAGGGGCCCGAGCGCGGTGCGCCGGTGCTGGTCGCCAATGGTTTCCTGCGCCAGCGCCACCCACACCCGCCGCATGCGCAGCGCGCTGCCGATGTCTTCCAGTGCGCTTTTGATCGTGGCGAGAAGCATGGATCGACCTTCGTGTGGGCGGGCTGTTAGCACGCCGCAAGGCGAATGCAAAGCGCAACGATGCCGCGGCGTTTGCGCCGCCTATGCCGCCCGCAGCGCGGCAACCAGCCGCTCGCCCACCACCCGCAGCAGGCTGGCGCGCACGGCGCCGACATCGACGGCGGGGGGATCCCAGTCGATCGTGTCGAAGGTTCCGGGGGTGTAGACCGGCAGCAGCGTCTTCAGGAAGCTGAACCGGATGTCGTCCCGCTCGCGGCAGACGATGGTGGGAATGCCGAACGCCATGCAGGGCGCGGCGACGTGGTGCAGCGGGGTGAGAACCAGCGTCGCCTCGCGCCGATAGCGGTCAAACAGCGCCGCCTCATAGGCTTCCGCCTCACGGCGCATTTCCTCGTCGAGCGGGAAACGGCTGGCATGAAAGCGGTGATAGATGAGCTGCGCGCGCACAAGCAGCCCCTCGGGGATATGTCGGAAAACGGCAAGCGGCAGGCGCCCGGCGATGTCTCCATAGACGATCAGCAGCTTGGGCTCCTTCGGTGCCTGCCTGCGCGGCGGCAGGGCAAAGGTCAGGCAACCCGTGGTATATGCCTCGATCCCAAGCGCCAGCATGTGCCGGGTCGTGCCCTCGTCCCGGCAGCCGATGGGCTGGTATCTCCGCAAAATGTCCGCCTGCTGGCGGATCACATCCTCGGCGGCGTGAAACCCGACAAAGATCGGGGTGATGGCGGGCGGCAGCGGGAAGCAGGAATTGTAGAAGACGCCGTTCATCAACAGAAGCGCGGGCGGGCGCTGGATGGATGGGCCGATGATCACGGCGTCCAGCTGTATTTCATCGACCCCGGCAAGCCGACCCAGAACGCCTACATCGAGAGTTTCAATGGCCGATACCGTGAAGAATGCCTGAACCAGCATTGGTTCACCAGCATCGGGGAGGCTCGCGAGATCATCGAAGACTGGAGAACCAATTACAATACGGAGCGCCCGCACAGCAGCCTGAAGTATCAAACCCCGGAGGAGTTCGCAGCCGCGAGGCCCTTCGATAAAACGCAATGGGCGCAGCCGCTTGAGCTGCTTGATGGCTCCGCGCCTGCACCCATTGCTCACGCCGCCGAATGATGGCACACAAAAGGAGAACAGGCTCGACTTACGAGTGGCCCTGAAAAAAGGGGCAGGTCAGCCCATTTGCGGCAGGCGGAAATCGCGTGTGCCATGGCCTGCTCATGCCTCCAGGTTCTTACCGATGATACGCATGAGGAAGATCACGACAATGTTCGCGGGGATCGGCCAGCCGGTGGATGGGCTGAAGCCCCAGAAACTTCGCAGCCCACGCAAACAGGCCGTAGACCGGGTTCATGAACATGTTCTTCCACATCAGCGCCGAGACGGTGGGCATCACGAAAAGGGCGCGATGACGAGCAGGCTCACGATGCCGCTGCCAAAGGAGGGCTGGTCGAGCAGCAGCGCCACCGCAATGCCGCCGCCCACCGATATGGCAAGCACACCGCCGACCAGAAGCAGCGTGTTGAGAATGGCCGTGCCGAAGGCGGGGTCGGTGAGGAAGTAGTTGTTGTTGTTGTTATTGTTGTCGAAGCCCGCCCATTCCTTCATGCTCGGCATCAGAAGATGGTAGCGCAGGTAGATGCCGTAGATCTTGTTCTCCCGGTCGGTGATCCTGCGCGCCGCGGCCACACGCGCATTGGTCGAACCCCTCGATAAGCCTGCCTTGCGCGTGGAAGGCCCAGCCGGCGATTTCGGCCACCGCGCCGGAATCGCGCAGTGCCTTGAGCTCTTCGCGAGTGATGAAGCCCTTGAGGCAAAGCGGTGCGTCGCCGTCGAGCTCGTCAATGCCCAGAAAGGCTACGTTCGCCTCGGCCGCCAGCACGTGCGGCCTCGTCGAGCCTCCCGCCAGGTGCACTCATCCCTCGTCTCCCATTCAGCGCCTCACGCAACACCGCGCCGCAGCCGCGAAGGCTGCCGACGTCAAAGCTCATTCTTATAGCGAACGGGCGCCGCTCTCTACTCCCCTGTAAGGTCCACCCCGTTGAGCTCGGCCACGATGTCGGAGAGCATCGGCACATAGTCCTCCCCATGGCCCGTGCCGACGGCCGTTGCGAAGCTGTTGCGCACCGCAGCCCCCAGCGGATTGGCAAGGCCCATGTCATTGGCGAAACCCGCCAGATAGGTCATGTCCTTCAATGCGTTCTGCAGGGTGAACTTATGGGCCTCGCGGTCGCGCTCCAGAACCCATTTGAAGAAGGTGCGGTAGAAGGCGCAGTCCATGCGCCCATCGCGGATCACGCTGTCGAAGACGGTCGGCGAAAGCCCGGCCTTGGCGCCGAGCGTCAGCGCCTCGGCATAAAGTGCGGCATAGCCCAGCGACAGGAAGTTGTTGATGAGCTTCATGGTGTGGCCGGAGCCGGTCGGGCCGGTCCTGATGATGCGCTCGCCGAAGGCTTGGAGCACCGGCCAGAGGCGCTCCACCGCCGCATCGTCGCCGCCCACCATGACGTCGAGCGTGCCCGCCTCGGCATCCTTCGGCGTGCGGCTGAGCGGCGCGTCGACCAGGGTGATGTCGCGCTCGGCAAGCGCCTTGGCAAGCCGCACGGTGGAGGAGGGGGCAGAGGTGGAGCAGTCGCACACCAGAAGCGGCCTGCCGGCGGACGCCAGGCCCTCGGGCCCCATGATGATCTCCTCGACCTGCGCACTGCCGGTGACGCAGATGATGACGATGTCGCTTGCCTCGGCAAGGGCGCGGGCATTTGCGGCCTCCGCCGCGCCGCGCCGTTTCAGATCATCCACCGGCGCGCGGTTGCGGTGGCCAAGCACGGTGAGCGGCCAGCCTTTCTCGACAATGTTCTTCGCCATGCCGTGGCCCATGAGCCCGACCCCCGCGAAGCCGATCCGTTCCTTGTCCATTCCGTCCTCCTCAAGCAGAAGCAGGCCGGACGTTAGTGGCAAAGCGCCGGCCCGTCACCTGCATGGGCGCCGATTTGAAGCGTGGAAGTCCCGGATGTCGCCCCTGAGCCGCAGCCCTGATCGAGAGAAAGGCGGCGGCAAGGCTGCGCCTGCCTATCTCACCCGCTCCATAAGCGACACATAGTTCGCCACCGCCGCGCCGCCCATGTTGAAGACCCCGGCAAGGGTTGCGCCCGGCACCTGCATGGCGCCGGCCTCGCCCATGAGCTGCATCGCCGCCATCACATGCATGGAAACGCCCGTCGCCCCGATGGGGTGGCCCTTGGCCTTCAGCCCGCCGGACGGGTTGACGGGCAGCTTGCCATCCATGCGCGTCACCCCTTCGCGCACCACACGGTGGCCCTCGCCAGGGGCGGCAAGCCCCATTGCCTCGTATTCGATGAGCTCGGCAATGGTGAAGCAGTCATGGGTCTCCACGAAGGAAAGATCGTCGAGCCCCACCCCCGCCTCCTCGAGGGCTCCCGCCCAAGCGCGCCGCGCCCCCTCGAAGGCGGTCACGTCGCGCCGGCTCATGGCCAGAATGTCGTTCACGTGCCGGCGCGCGCGAAACGCGATGGCGCGTTCAAGCCCCGCCGCCGTCTCCGCATCGGCAAGCACCAGCGCCGCCGCCCCGTCGGAAATCAGCGAGCAGTCGGTGCGCCGCAGCGGCGCGGCGACATAGGGGTTCTTCTCCGAGACGGTGTTGCAGAAGTCGAAGCCGAAATCCCTGCGCATATGGGCGTAGGGATTGGCCACGCCATTGGCGTGGTTCTTCGCCGCGATCATCGCAAGCTCCGTCGAGCGGTCGCCATAGCGCTGAAAATAGTTCTGTGCGATGCGCGCGAAGAGGCCGGCGAAGCCTCCCTTCACCTCCGCTTCCTGTTTGCGATAGCTCGCCCCCAGCAGAATGTCGCCCACCTGCTCCGTGGGCGTGGCGGTCATCTTCTCCGCCCCCACCACCAGCGCAATGCGCCCGCGGCCCGCCTCGATGAAGTCCATGGCCGCATAGATGGCGGCCGAGCCGGTGGCGCAGGCGTTCTCCAGCCGCACCGCCGGCACATGCGCCAGCGCCTCGTTGCCCATGGCCACCAGCGATCCCTGAAAGTCCTGCCGGGAGAAGCCATTGTTCATGACGCCCACAAAGATGCCGTCCACGGCATGGGCCTCTATGCCGGCATGGTCCAGCGCCGGCGTCGCGACACTCGCCATCAGGGCCTCGGTGTCCTCCAGCTCGGACTTGCCGAAGGGCGCATGCGCCCAGCCGACGATCTGTGCCCTGCTCATCCCAGGAAACCTCCCTCAGTTGCAGCCACTCTTCCATAGCGCGCCCACCCCGCAAGCGCCATCCCTGCATTGCCCGGCCTCCATCTTCCCGTCATCGTCTGGGCCGGAAATCTGTTCGCCAACGGTGCCGCACTCCGCGCCGTGACAGTGAACCGAGGCGCAAACATCGGCGTCCGATCGCATCAATCGCGAATACCCGATTTGAAGACGAAGCGGCCGTCGCCACGCCGATCCCCGCATGGCGTGTTCGGGGCCGACAACGGATTGACCGTTGCGGGGATACAAGCATGGATGGCTGCCCCTCCAGATCTGGAAACGATACCCGGAAAAATCCGACACGCGGCTGTTTCAAGGGGGTTGCCGAGACCGGCCCATCGCATGCCCTCAAGGCTGCCACTCTCGGCTGCGCACCGCCGCAGCCGATGCAGCGCATTCCAGCGCCACTGGGCGGCCAGTTTTCCGGTGACAAGACGCCAGCGAGGAACTGAAGGCCTGTCAGCTATGCTTCGTCACCCGTGATAAGCGCGAAGCTGCGGCGTATGTCCTTGCTCACGCCCGCCGCCGCCGCCGGTCCGTTTCTGGCGCGAACAGCCTCGAGGATCTCGGCATGAATGTCGTTGCCGCGCCCGATGGCAGGCCCGGCATTGGCAATCATCAGCTTGAGATAGGGGCCGTATTGCAGCCACAACCCCTCGACCAGAGGCAGTATCACCGGTGAACAGCTTTGCTTGTAAAGCGTAAAATGGAAGCGGTGGTTCTGTTCGAGATCGGGTTGATCGGCGTTCTCCGCCGCTTCTTCGAGAATGGCGGCAAGCTCCTCCACGGCCTTGCGGTCGATCCGCTCCACGGCGAGTTCCGTCAGTAGCGGCTCCAGCGCGATGCGTGCACGCATCAAATCGGTGAGCCGCTCCTTGTCGAATGGCGGCACCTGCAGTTTGCGCGAAGGGGTGTCGATGAGCGCACCCTCCGCGACCAGCCGACGCACGGCCTCGCGCACGGGTGTCATGCTCGTGCCAAGCTGGTCGGCGAGCGTGCGCAGGCTGAGCACATCGCCGGGCGCGAAGACGCCGCGGGTGAAAGCGGCGTGCAGGGCCGAATAGACACTCTCGCGCAGCTTCGTCTGTTCGATGCGATCGAGCACCTTTTCCCCCTGTGATGTTTCCTGATGGTCCACTTTAGCAGCAGCCATTGACGTTTTCTACAAATCAAGCATAGAATATAAAATATCACATATCACAGACGCCGCAGGCGGAGAAGCCCGAAACGGGGGAGGGGGAGCCATGTCGTCGGAAGAGAGCGGGACATTCTGGCTCTACGATCTGAAGGTGGAAACCGTGCTCGACGGACGTACACCCGTCTGCCGGCATGTCGAGGGCGAAAGCTTCCTGGTCGAAGGAGAAAACCTCGTTTTCGAGGCGAACACACGCGTTTCCATGTATGCGCTCGCCGCTGTCCTGCCGCTTCTTCCCGCCAAGCAGCGCGACACTTCTCCTGACGACTGGATGAGCACCGACGCCGAGGTGGCCTGCCCCGACCCGCATTGTGGCGGGAGGCTGCGGATAACGCGACTGGAAAAGCGGCAATTCCGGCATGCCGAAACGACCGGCCTGCCCGGCGCGCGCGAGACCCCCTATTGGAAAAAGCAGGAGCGTTCGCAATGAGCGTCGAAATCGTCCACTTGCGCCCCGATCATCCAATCTCACGGGTGATCAAGGGCTGCTGGCAGCTGGCCGGCGACCACGGCGCGGTCGATCGCGCCGCCGCGATTGCCGACATGGAAGCTTTCCTGGACGCCGGGATCACCACCTTCGATTGTGCCGACATCTACACCGGTGTCGAAGAGATGATCGGGCATTTCATTGCCGACATCCGCTCCCGGCGCGGCGTCGATGTTGCCGACCGTGTCACCGTTCACACCAAGCTGGTGCCCGACCTCGCGCTTCTGGACACGATAAGCGGCGACCAGATCGAGGCCATGGTCGACCGTTCGCTCCGGCGCCTCAATCTCGACCAGGTTCATCTCGTGCAGTTTTTCTGGTGGGACACTCGGCTCGGAAACCCCATTCGCGCAATGGAGCAACTGGCGAGGATCAAGGAGAAGGGCAAGATTCGCCACATCGGCGTGACGAACTGGGATGTGCCCGAAACAGAACGCCTGATGCAGGCCGGCGCCGATCTGGTTTCCACCCAGGTGCAATACTCGATCCTCGATCGCCGTCCCGCCCGGACATTGGCTCCGTGGGCGCTGCGCAACGAGCTGCAGCTTTTGTGCTACGGCACGCTGGCTGGCGGTTTCCTGACCGAGCGCTGGCTCGGCAAGCCCGATCCGGGCTTCGTCTTCGAGAACCGGTCCCTGGTCAAGTACAGGCTGATCATCGACGAGTTCGGCCCCTGGGATCTGTTCCAGGAACTCCTCGGCGTACTCAAGGCAACGGGCGACCGGCACGGCGTGTCGCTGTCCTCCGTGGCCACACGCTGGGTGCTCGATCAGCCGCAGGTCGCCGCGGCGATCGTGGGAGCGCGCTATGCGCGTCATCTGCCCAAGACGCTTGAGGTCTTCGGGTTGAAGCTCGACAGCGAAGACCGCGCGCGCATCAATGCCGTACTGTCGCGCGCAAAGGGCCCGACCGGGCCTGTCTACGGGCTGGAGAGCGACCGCGAGGGCAGACACGGACGGATCATGAAGTACAATCTCAACACGCGACCCGATGCCCCGACCGGGGCGGAGGAGGGCGCCGGTGGCTGATCGGGGCGCGGGGTGCGGATGGAGGGGGCGGCCATGAGGCTTATCGACGCGATCGCCCGCGCCCTGATCGCCATGCTCGCCCCGCTTTCGGCCGCGACGCTGTTCGCCATCATGCTCGTCATGGTCGTCGATGTCGGCGGGCGCTACCTGTTCAACCAGCCGATCCGCGGAGCCTACGAGATCACCGAATTCCTGATGTGCGTGATGGTGCTTGGGGCACTGCCGCTGGTCAGCCTCTGGGGCCGGCATGTTGAGGCCTCGCTGCTGGCCGATCTTGCACCACGCGCCGCAAGCATTCTCCGGTGGCTCGCGGGCGTGCTTTCGGTGCTGGTGTTCGCCTATCTCGCCATGCTGATGTGGAATTATGGCGACCAGCTGGCGCAGCAGAATGCGCAATCGCTGTTCGGCGGCATCCCGCGCGCTCCCTTCGCCTATTACATGGCCGTGCTTTGCCTCGTGACCGCGGTTGCGTCCGCGATCGCCATCATCCGCCACGACGAAGGCCCGGGGCCGGGCGACTAGGAGATCTGCATGGTCGCGATGATCGGACTTCTGACTGTCTTCGTGCTGATCATGTTGCGGGTGCCGGTTGGCGTGGCCATGATCGGGGTCGGCTTTCTCGGCTTTGCCAGCATCGCTGGCGTCCGTCCGGCCGCATTCATGACCGCGCAGACGGCCTTCTCCACCGTCAATAGCTACAGCCTTTCGGTCGTGCCCCTGTTCCTGCTGATGGGCAATCTGATCAACCGCTCGCGCATCTCGGCCGACCTCTACGATGCCGCCCATGCAGCCTTTGGCCACTTCCGCGGCGGGCTGGCGCAGGCAACCATCCTGGCTTGTGGCGGCTTCGCGGCGATATCGGGCTCCAGCATGGCCACCACCGCGTCGATGGGACGGGTGGCCTATCCGTCCATGCGGCGCTACGGCTATGCCGATATTCTGTCGACCGGGTCGATCGCTGCCGGTGGCACGCTGGGCATCCTGATCCCGCCCTCCGTGGTGCTTCTGGTCTACGGTATCCTGACCGAGACCTCGATCTCGAAGCTGTTCATAGCCGGCATTCTTCCCGGTTTGCTCGCGGTCGCCCTCTACATGCTGACCATCGCAGTGATCGCGCGGCTGCGCCCCGACTGGGGACCGGCCGGCGCGCGAACCGACCGCGCCGAAAGGCGGCGCAAGCTTGCGCGCGTCTGGCCGGTGCTGGCGTTGTTCGCGCTGGTGATGGGCGGCATCTATGGCGGCATCTTCACGCCCACCGAGGCGGCGGGCGTCGGAGCTCTGGGGGCGCTCCTGTTCGCGCTGGCGCGCCGGGCGCTGAACTGGCGCAGCCTTTTCGACACACTGACCGAAACCGCCGTCACCTCGGCGATGATCTTCTTCGTCATCGTCGGCGCAATGGTGCTCGGCAATTTTCTCAACATCGCCGGCCTGCCGAGCATGCTGGGCGGCCTGATCAATGCGCTCGACCTCAGTCCGTTCTGGGTAATGGTCATCATCTGCGTGATCTACGTGCTTCTGGGCATGGTACTGGAGAGCATGTCGATGATCCTGCTCACCATACCGATCCTGTTTCCCATCGTGGTGGGCCTCGGCTACGACCCGGTCTGGTTCGGAATATTGATCGTGATGGTGGTGGAACTGGCGCTGATCTCGCCGCCAATCGGCCTCAATGTCTACGTGCTTCGTTCGGTGCTGCCGCATGTGCCGTTGCGAACCCTGTTTGCAGGGGTGTTCCTGTTTCTTGTCGCCGACCTCGTGAAACTGGTTCTGGTGGTGCTGTTTCCGGGGATCGTGCTGTGGCTGCCCTCGATGATGTGATTTCCACAACGAGCAAACCAACCAAGGGAGGTGGTGAAAAATGACATGCAGGAAACTGATGGGCGCGGTCGCCGCGCTGGGAATTCTGGCCGGAACATTGCCAGCCGCCGCGCAGGAGGTGGTGCTGCGCTATTCGAACTGGGTGCCGGCAACGCATCCGATCATCACCAAGGTGATCGAACCGCTGGCGCGCGATCTTGAGGCGGCCACTGAAGGTCGGGTGACGATCGAGGTCCTGCCCGCGCTCGGGCCGCCTCCGGGACATTTCGACCTGGTCAAAAACGAGGTCGCCGACATGGCCTTCTCTGTGCACGGCTATACGCCGGGACGCTTTGCGCTGACCGAGATTGGCGAACTGCCGTTCACCCACAATCACGCTGTGGTCAACTCGCTCGCATACTGGAACACCTACAAGCGCTTCATGATGGATGCCAATGAACATGAAGGTGTCCGGCTGCTTGGACTGTGGACCAACGGTCCCTACCAACTGACCATGCGTGGTGACCTGCTGACCTCGATCGACGCCGTCGAGGGCAAGCGCATCCGCGTGCCCGGCCCGCTGGTGGAGCGGGTCTCGACGGCGTTGGGCATGGTGCCGATTTCCTCTTCCGTCACGGATGCATACGAGCAAGTCTCGCGCGGGGTCATCAATGGCATGTTCCAGCAGATCGAGACGGTGTGGAACTTCAACCTGTCGGAATACCTCACCCATATCTCGACCGTGCCGGGCGGCTTTGCGCATTCCAGCCAGTATCTCGTCATGAGCAACGCCGCCTATGAGCGGCTGTCGGAGAAGGATCGGGCCGCGCTCGATGCCTTGACCGGCGAAGCGCTTGTCCTGCGTTTCGCCGAGATGTGGCAGGAGGAGGAAGAAGCGGCCATCGGCAAGCTGAAAGAGGCGGGAGCCGTGTTCCACGAAGTTACCGGCGACGTCCTTGCCGAACTCAAGGAACGTCTGGCCTTCATCGAGGATGAATGGGTGCAGGCGGCCGGCGAGCGTGGTATCGACGGCGCCGCAGCGCTGGCCTTCTACCGCTCCGAGATCAAGCGCCTCGCAGCCGAGTTGGGAGTGGACAACTAGCCTGCCCCGGCGGCCTTGGGCCAAAAGCCGGGCGGCGGCCGGGTCCATCCCGGTCGCCGCCGGTGGGTCAAGGCGGTGCCACACCGACACTTCTCCCGACCGGGTCCAAGAGCCCGAGCGCGTTAGACCGGTTCATCGTTTCAATGAAACGCTGATCCGGTCCATCTCTTTGTTTTTGCCGCATTTGTGCGACGCCAGATGATTCCATCTGGCTGCAAAATGCTGTAGGCGAGGCGGTCCGAAAATCTGCGGCGAGGGTTCCAGGGCATTCGGGCACTCCCCAAATGCACGATGTGTAAGCCATGTGACCAGAATAAACCGTCAGCTATCTCTCGATAAGCTCACACCACACGCCGCAATCCTGTTCGCTTGCGCCGTCAAGCGGGTGCGAAATCCCGAGGGCGGCAGAGGATGTCGCGACGACGGCGCGGTCATGGCCGAGGAGGCAGACCTTCACCGCCGAAGTGCCGAGATCGATGCCGAGATGCATTACGTCCTCTTCTGGGCCGCCGCCGGTGGCGACCTTGTGGTCTTCCGAGCCGAACAATCGCATTTCGCCGGATGCCGGCACTCAGCCGGTCGTATCGCGGTTTTCAAGAAAATTCTTTACTCGCGTCATTTTTTAGGGGTTCTTTGACATCATGGAACGGAACAAACGGGGCGCCCTGCCCGAAGCACGCGATAGGGGTGAACTCATGAGCGGGTACAAGATCCGGAACATGGAGGAATTCGCCGCGCTGAGCGGTCTCTCCCGCCCGACGGTGTCGAAATACTTCAATGATCCCGGGAGCGTCCGACCAAGGACCCGCAAACGCATCGAGGAGGCGCTGGAGCGGTACGACTTTCGCCCGAACATCTTCGCGATGAACCAGAACCGCAGCCTGACCAAGAATGTCGGGATCGTGGTGCCCTATCTTGCCGACCCGTTCTTTGCCGAGATCGCGCGCATCATCGAGCGGCGCTGCATCGATGCGGGCTTCTCGCCCGTCCTCTACAGCTCCCATGGCGAGCAGAAACTGGAGGTCGAGATCCTTGAGGGCCTGACGGCACTGAAACCCGCGGGCGTGTTCCTGGCGCCGCTCGGCCGCCTGTCGGACCGGGGCGCCATCGAACGCTTCTGCCGCAACGTGCCCACCGTGCTTTTCGACAGCAATATCGAGGGGATGGGCGAGGCCTTCGTGGGATCGGACAATTTCAGTTTCGTGCAGCAGACCGTAGAGTATCTGTGCCGGACCGGATCGCCGCCATGCTTCTTCGAGATGCGTAATCCGGCAAACCCCAACGCCAACAAGCGGCGCCGCGCCTATATCCGGTTGATGGAGGAGGCGGGCCTTGAGCCGCATGTGATCAAGGTTGAGGGAGAAGGCTGGGGCTTCGAGGAAATCGGGCGGCGCGGCGCGCACGAGCTATTCGCCTCGGGCGGGCCGGCGACCGATACCGTCCTTTGCAGCAACGACCGACTCGCCATTGGCTTTCTCGCGGCCTGCTATGAGCGCGGATTGCGTGTCGGGCGCGGCGACGGCTGTGCGCTGCGGGTGGCGTCGCATGACGACCATCCGTTCTCCCGGTTTACCTGCCCGTCGCTCACGACAGCGGCCCACGAATACGAGGCGGTGGCGGCCAAGTGCATGGAAACGCTGTTTTCTCTGATCGAAGCGGGTGGCCGTTTCGAGAACAGGATGGAGACTCTGATTCCCGCGCGCCTGATCTTGAGGGCTTCTGCGTGACAGATATTTTTGACGCGCGTAAAGAAATTTCTTGACTCACGATAATTTTGGAACGTAGCCTTCTCGCTATCTAGCATCCAACCAGGGAGGATAAGGATGTCCATGAGAACCGCGCTCCGCGCGACCAGCGCCCTTGCGCTCTGCGCCTTGGCAACCGCCGCAACGGCCCAGGACACAACCATCACGATCGCAACCGTCAACAACGGCGACATGATCCGCATGCAGGGCTACACGAACCTGTTCACGGAACAGACCGGCATCGCCGTCGAGTGGGTCACGCTTGAGGAGAACGTGCTCCGCCAGCGGGTCACGACCGACATCACCACCAATGGCGGCCAGTTCGACATCATGACGATCGGCATGTACGAGACGCCGATCTGGGGCGCCAACGGCTGGCTCCTTCCGCTCGATGACCTGTCCGAGGACTACGATGTCGCCGACATCCTGCCGGCCATGCGCGACGGCCTCAGCCACGACGGCACGCTCTATGCCGCGCCGTTCTACGGCGAAAGCTCGATGGTCATGTACCGCACCGACCTGATGGAAAAGGCCGGTCTGGAGATGCCCAAGGCGCCGACCTGGCAGTTCATCCGGGAAGCCGCCGCGGCGATGGACGACCCGGAGAACGACATCAACGGCATCTGCCTGCGCGGCAAGGCCGGCTGGGGTGAGGGCGGCGCCTTCATCACCGTGACCGCGAACTCCTTCGGCGCCCGCTGGTTCGACGAGGACTGGAACGCCCAGTTCGACCAGCCCGAGTGGAAGGAAGCGCTCACCTTCTTCGTCAACCTGATGAACGACTACGGTCCCGAGGGCTACGCGACCAACGGCTTCAACGAGAACCTGTCGCTGTTCCAGCAGGGCAAGTGCGGCATATGGATCGACGCCACCGTCGCCGCGTCCTTCGTGACCAACCCCAATGACTCGACCGTTGCCGATAGCGTCGGCTTCGCGCTGGCGCCGAACGCCGAAGGCGTCGACAAGCGCTCCAACTGGCTCTGGGCCTGGGCGCTGGCGATCCCGGCGGGCACGCAGAAGGAAGAGGCGGCGAAGGCGTTCATCGAGTGGGCGACCTCGAAGGAGTATATCGAGCTCGTCGCCGCCAACGAGGGCTGGGCCAACGTCCCACCGGGCGCGCGCACCTCGCTCTACGAGACGCCGGAATACCAGGAGGTTCCGTTCGCCGCGATGACGCTCGAGTCGATCAACGCGGCCGATCCGACGAACCCGACCGTCGATCCGGTGCCCTATGTCGGCATCCAGTTCGTCGCCATTCCGGAGTTCGCCGGTATCGCCACCGAGGTCAGCCAGGAGTTCTCGGCGGTCTACGCCGGGCAGCAGTCCATCGACGAGGCGCTGGAAAAGGCGCAGGCCCTGACCAACGACGCAATGGAAGCGGCCGGCTACCGCTAGGCCGCACGGCACGCAAGCTTCCCGGGGGGCGGTCCCTCCGCCCTCCGGTACCCGACAGGTGAGCACGCGCGGCAGCGGCCGGGGCTTCCCCGGTCCGACCCGGGAGGAGATCGGTCATGGCCACCCAGCATTCACGTTCGGCAGCCCGCCTGATGCTGGCGCCCGCCGTCGTCCTGCTCCTCGGCTGGATGCTCGTCCCGCTCACCCTCACGCTCTACTTGTCGTTCAAGAAATACCTGCCGCTGCGTGGCGACTCCCTGCAGAACGGCCTCGAATGGGTCGGCTTCGAGAACTACGCGCGCTTCATCAGTTCCAGCGCGTTCTGGCCCAGCGTCCAGGCCACCCTCATCATCGTCGGCGGCGTCCTTCTCATCACCGTGGTTCTGGGCGTGCTGCTGGCGATCCTTCTCGACCAGCCGATCTGGGGACAGGGGATCGTCCGCCTCTTCGTGATCGCGCCGTTCTTCGTGATGCCCACGGTGTCGGCGCTGGTCTGGAAGAACATGCTCATGGACCCGATCAACGGGATCTTCGCCCATCTCTGGCGTTTCTTCGGTGCGACGCCGGTATCCTGGCTGTCGGACGCCTCGGTCCAGTCGATCATCCTGATCGTGTCGTGGCAATGGCTGCCCTTCGCGACCCTGATCCTGCTGACCGCGATCCAGTCGCTCGACAGCGAACAGCTCGAGGCCGCCGAGATGGACGGCGCCAGCCCGCTGGCGCGCTTCTTCTACATCGTGCTGCCGCACCTGAGCCGGGCGATCACCATCGTCATCCTGATTCAGACGATCTTCCTTCTGTCGATCTTCGCCGAGATCTTCGTGACCACCGGCGGTTCGTTCGGGACGCGGACGCTGACCTACCTGATCTTCCAGCGGGTGGTGGACAGCCAGAACATCGGACTGGGCTCCGCCGGCGGCGTCTACGCCATCATCCTCGCCAACATCGTTGCCATCTTCCTGATGCGCATCGTCGGCAAGAACCTGGACCGGTAGGAGGCTGTCATGGCACGAGCCGTCACCCCGCGCCGCAAGATCATCACCACCGCCGTCGCCTGGGCGATCGGGCTGCTGATCTTCTTCCCGATCTACTGGACAATCCTGACCAGCTTCAAGACCGAGGCCCAGGCGATCAACGACCCGCCGCTGTTCTTCAGCTTCGACTGGACGCTTGAGAACTACGCGGTGGTGCAGGAGCGCTCGGACTACATGCGCTTCCTGTGGAACTCGGTCATCCTCGCCGGCGGCTCGACCCTGATCGGGATCCTCGTCGCGATCCCGGCGGCGTGGTCGATGGCCTTCGTCCCTTCGCGGCGGACCAAGGACATCCTGCTTTGGATGCTGTCCACCAAGATGCTGCCGGCGGTCGGCGTGCTCTACCCGATCTCGTTGATCTTCGTGCAGTTCAACCTGCTCGACACGCGGGGCGGGCTGATCGCGGTGCTGATGCTGATCAACCTGCCGATCATCGTCTGGATGCTCTATACCTACTTCAAGGAAATCCCGATCGACATCCTCGAGGCGGCCCGGATGGACGGTGCGAACCTGCGCGAGGAGATCCTCTATATTCTGACGCCAATGGCGATCCCGGGCATCGCCTCGACGATCCTGCTGAACTTCATCCTCGCCTGGAACGAAGCGTTCTGGACACTGAACCTGACCGCGGCCAACTCGGCCCCGCTCACGGCCTTCATCGCCAGCTATTCCAGCCCGGAGGGCCTGTTCTTCGCCAAGCTGAGCGCGGCCTCCACCATGGCTATCGCGCCGATCCTTATCCTTGGCTGGTTCAGCCAGAAGCAACTCGTCCGCGGATTGACGTTCGGCGCGGTGAAGTGAGGGACCGACATGGGACACATCATTCTTGAGAATGTGAAGAAGCGCTTCGGCGAGGTCACGGTGATCCCGCCGCTCGACCTGGAAATCAACGATGGCGAATTCGTGGTCTTCGTCGGTCCCTCGGGCTGCGGCAAGTCCACCCTGCTGCGGCTCATCGCCGGGCTGGAGGACGTGACCGGTGGCCGGATCATCATCGACGGTAAGGACGCCACCTCGGTCCCGCCGGCCCGCCGCGGTCTCGCCATGGTGTTCCAGTCCTACGCGCTCTACCCGCACATGAGCGTGCGCAAGAACATCGCCTTCCCGCTGCGCATGGCCCGGCTGGAGCGGGCCGAGATCGACCGCCGGGTGAAGGCCGCCGCCGAGGTCCTGAACCTGACCGACTATCTCGACCGGCGGCCGGGGCAGCTCTCGGGCGGCCAGCGCCAGCGGGTCGCCATCGGCCGCGCCATCGTTCGCGAGCCCGCCGCTTTCCTGTTCGATGAGCCGCTGTCGAACCTCGACGCCGCGCTGCGGGTCGGTATGCGGCTTGAGATCAGCGAGCTGCACAAGCGGCTCGAGACCACGATGATCTACGTCACCCACGACCAGGTCGAGGCGATGACGATGGCCGACAAGATCGTGGTGCTGCGCGCCGGCAATATCGAGCAGGTGGGCTCTCCGCTGGAACTGTACCGCAATCCGCGGAATCTTTTCGTTGCGGGCTTCATCGGGAGCCCCAAGATGAACTTGATCAACGGAAGCATCGCGGCCCAGCACGGGGCGGAAACGATCGGCATCCGGCCCGAGCATATCTTCGCTTCCTCCGAAGGCGGGGAATGGCATGGCAAGGTCAGCGTATCCGAGCATCTCGGCTCGGATACCTTCTTTCACGTGACCTGCGACGGCATCCCGGAGCCTGTTACCGTGCGCGTCGGCGGCGAGGTTGACCTTCATTACGGCGACGACATCTGGCTGACCCCCGACCCCAACCATCTGCACCGGTTCGACACCCAGGGGCTGCGTGTCGCATGAGGCGTTTGGAGGGAAAAACGGCCCTGATCACGGGCGCGGCGCGCGGAATCGGCCGCGCCTTCGCGGAGGCCTATGTTCGCGAGGGCGCCCGGGTGGCCATTGGCGACATCGACATCGAACGGGCGCGTGCCTCGGCCGCCGAGATCGGCGAGGCAGCGATCGCCGTCGAGATGAACGTGACCCGGCAGGACAGCATCGACGCCGCCGTGGCCGCAACCGTGGAAGCCTTCGGTCAGATCGACGTGCTGATCAACAACGCCGCCATCTTCACGGCCGCACCCATCGTCGAGATCGAGCGCGACGACTACCGGCGCGTCTTCGACGTCAACGTCTCGGGCACGCTCTTCACCATGCAGGCGGTCGCGCGCCACATGATCGACAACGGCATCCGGGGCCGCATTATCAACATGGCGAGCCAGGCGGGGCGCCGGGGTGAGCCGCTGGTCGCCGTCTACTGCGCCAGCAAGGCCGCCGTCATCAGCCTGACGCAATCGGCGGGCCTGAACCTGATCCGTCACGGTATCAACGTGAACGCCATCGCGCCCGGTGTCGTCGATGGCGAGCACTGGGAAGGCGTCGACGCGTTCTTCGCGAAATACGAAGGCAAGGCCCCCGGCCAGAAGAAACGCGAGGTGGGCGAGGCCGTGCCCTTCGGCCGCATGGGGCGGGCGGAGGATCTAACCGGAATGGCCGTTTTTCTCGCCTCGGACGAGGCCGAGTACATCGTGGCACAATGCTACAACGTCGATGGCGGCCAATGGATGAGCTGATGTCCGCGACCCGTCCCATCAAGCTGTCGAACGCCAGGCTGAACGACCTGCCCGAGGGCATCGCGCGCCCCCGCTACGACCGCAGCCGCCTGAAACCCGGGATCGTCCATATCGGCCTCGGCAATTTCCACCGCGCCCACCAGGCTTGGTACCTGCACCGGCTCATGCAGGAGGGGCGCGCGCTCGATTGGGCGATCCTCGGCGCTGGTGTCCGCCCCTACGACGCGGCGATGCGCGAAAAGCTCCTCGCGCAGGACTGCCTGACCACGCTGATCGAACTCGCGCCGGACGCCCGTTCGGCCGAGGTGATCGGCGCGATGATCGACTTCCTGCCGATCGAGCAGTGCAACAGCGCGCTGATCCGCGCGATGGCGGATCCTCGTATCCGCATCGTCGGCCTGACGGTGACCGAGGGGGGCTACTATATCGATCCGGGGAGCGGCGGGCTCGACATTCGCCACCCCGACATTATCCATGACGCAGCGCACCCCGATGCACCCCGCACCGCCTTCGGTGCGATGGTCGCGGCGCTCCGTCTGCGGCGCTCGGCCGGCAGCGTTCCCTTCTCCGGCCTGTCCTGCGACAACCTGCGTGGCAACGGTGCCATCCTGCGGCAGACGGTGGTGGGACTAGCGCGGCTGAGCGATCCTGATCTTGCGGACTGGATCGAAGCCGAGGCCGCTTTCCCCAACTCGATGGTGGACAGCATCGTGCCGGCCACCGGGCCGGGCGAACTCGACCTCGTGCGCGAGATGGGCATCGACGATGCCGCGCCGGTCACGCACGAGAATTTCCGCGAATGGGTGATCGAAGACGACTTCTGCGCCGGCCGCCCTGACTGGGATCTCGTGGGGGCGACGTTCACGGCGGACGTCCACGCCTACGAGATGATGAAGATCCGTATCCTCAACGGGGGCCACCAGGTTCTTGCCAACGCGGGCGAGCTCCTGTCGGTGCCAACCATCGCCGACTGCATGGCACATCCGGCAATCGCCGCCATGTTCCGCAAGGTCCAGGTCGAGGAGATCGTGCCTTACGTGGACCCGGTCCCGGGCACGTCGCCTTCCGAGTACCTGGCCCTGATCGAGCGGCGTTTCTCCAACCCCGAGATCCGGGATACGACGCGTCGCGTCGCCTTCGACGGATCCTCTCGCCATACCGGCTTCCTGCTGCCCGTCGTCCGAGAGGCGCTCGCCGCCGGAGGCTCGGTCGAGGGCTTCGCGTTGGTCGAGGCCCTGTGGGCGCGCATGTGTGCGGGCCACCGCGAGGACGGAACGCAGATAGAGCCCAACGATCCCTGCTGGGCGGACCTCATGACAGTGGCGAAGGCCGCCAGGGAGCGGCCGCGCGCATGGCTCGAACAGGAAGGGATCTACGGGGACCTAGCCGCCGCCCCGCCATTCGCCGAGGCGTTCGAGCGCTGGCTCACGCTCATCTGGAAGGACGGCACCATGACAGCGCTGGCGAAATATGCGGGGAACGGCTGAGAAGAGAAGCCAACGCGCCGCCCAACCCACCCAACCCACCCAACCCATGAGCCCTCGACAGCGAAAGGAGGTTCAAACATGGTCTCCGCACTCGACCAATTGCGCGACATGAGCGTCGTCGTCGCGGATACGGGCGACATCGAGGCCGTGCGGCGTTTCAAGCCGGTGGACTGCACGACCAACCCAACGCTCGTTCTCCGCGCCCTGAGCGATCCTGCTGCCAGCGGTATCCTTTGATCGCGAGATCGGTGAAGCCGTGCGCGGCGGTCTTTCGCCGTCGAGAACAGCCAAACGTCTCACGGTCGCCCTCGGGGCCGAGCTGTCCCGGCTCGTTCCCGGCCGGGTCTCAAGCGAGGTCGAGGCCCGGCTGTCTTTCGACACGGACGGGTCCGTTCGGCGCGCGATGGAAATCGTGGAGGACTATGCCGCCCTCGGGATTGGACGCGACCGCATCCTGATAAAGCTTGCTGCCACCTGGGAGGGGATCCGCGCCGCCGAAAGGCTACAGCGCGACGGCATCGACTGTAACCTCACCCTCGTGTTCACGCTCGCGCAGGCCGTTGCATGTGCGGACGCGGGCGCCTTCTTGATTTCTCCTTTCGTCGGTCGGATCACCGACTGGTACAAGGCGCATGGTCGAGGCGAAAACGCGGAAACCGATCCTGGCGTCGCATCCGTCCGCCGGATCTATCAATACTACAAGTCCAATGGCATCAGTACGATCGTAATGGCCGCGTCGTTTCGCACAACCGATCAGGTTCGTGCGCTCGCAGGCTGCGACCGGCTCACCATTTCACCCGCACTGCTCGACGCTCTGTCACAGGAGCACACCCAGTTGGACCGAGCACTCGATAAGGAGTGTTTGGACGCCTGCGACCTGATGCGACTCGGGGAGGCGGAGTTCCGATGGCAGATCAATGCGGATGCCATGGCAACCGACAAGCTGGCGGAGGGCATTCGCGGCTTCGACACCGACCATGCCAAGCTGGTTGCATTAGGCCTGTCCGTTGTCCTAAAACCTCTGACCACGGACACAGACATCGTCAAAGAGTCCTTATCGGTGCGCCCGCCAGGAACGCGTCAATGCTCTCGATAACCTGTCTCCACAGGTCCCGCATGGCCTCGGCGCTCGCCCATGCCGTGTGAGGCGTGAGAACCACATCGGGTCGGCTTGCGACACGGTAGATCGGATTGTCTGCGTCAGGTGGCTCGCGCGTCAGCACATCGAAGCCCAGGCTACCGATGAGCCCCGTTTCGGCGTGTCACGGTCAGCGTCCGCCCATTGCGGAAACCGAGAAGCCGGAAGTTCGGCGCCCGTTCCCTCCTGTCCTCTGGGATGATTGCCCCACGAGGGCTGGATTTGCCTCCAGCGGACATCAGGACGACGCCCGCCATCCGTCCAACCCGTTGAGGCTTGCGCCGCGATGATTCCTGGATGCAATCAGCCTGCAATGTCCTTCAGCCATCGTCCGTGTACCCAGCCCTTTCTCTTTGAGGGGCCATAGATGATGGCAATCCAGGGGCCGCGTGCGTCACACGTCGAAACGATGTCCCCATTGTGCAGCTCGTCGATCTTCCGGTACTCGGTCCCCGGGCCGGAACGAACCGCGAGAAACCCGTCGCCCTGCGGGTCAAGGCCGGCCACGATGCTGCTTGCACACCACGCGGCCTGGCCATCGCCACCCGTGGTCTCGAAGGGAACATCCAGCACCTGAGCCGCCGCCGGAAAGGCAGCCGGCAGCAAGCCAATCGACACCGCTCTGGAAAGAACGAAAATCCTGAGCATCATGCGCATCGCAATTCGCTCCAGGGTCGAAGATCCGGTCGGCGAAGCGGCGGAGGGCACGCGTCCTGCCCGCCTCTCCGGCGCGGCAGGGAGATCGCCCGTCGCGACAACCTCCCGCAGCGCCCGCCCACGCGAACGGCAGGGCATCCCACTCTTCTCATCCCGTCCTCGCTGCAAGCGCAATCATCTTTATGAGGGGGCAAGGTCCGTGAGCCCTCTCGGTCGCGGTTCCGCCCAGACCGAAATAGGTGCAAGTGCCGGGACCATAGGCGATGCGCAGATTGGGTGCGCCCCATAGCGCGAAGGCGCCAATGATTGCGGCCCAGGCAATCATCCAGGAACGGGGACGCAACGCCCAGATCATCCGCAGCGCGCTGCCACGCGGGCCCGGAATCCGCGCAAAGGGCTGCCAGCCGGCCTCCCGGCTTTCACGGATGCCCTTGAAGAACCCCAAAGCGCCCAGCGCCAGAAGCCCGCAAGGCAGGATCCATGCGCTGACCGATGCGCCTGCGCCGGGCGCAATCCAGAGCCCCAGGAGAACAAGGCCGAATCCGAGAAACTTCTTGCCGAAGGCTGGAAGCTCGACATTGGTGCCCGCCGGAAAGCGCGCCCGGGCGTTCTCCGCCTGCTGCGCCCGCCGCTGCCCTTCCTCGTAGATCAGGCGACCTTCCGCCGTTCGCCCCGCCTCGTTGTAGGGGTGGTATGGGCTATGGAAGTCCTCCTGCATCGCGGGTCCTCCTGTTGCGACAGATGGGCGGTGTCACAGCGGTTGTCAAAATAGCCCTACCGCTCCCCGGCGGGCACGTAGACGACACCCTCCTCGGGGTCGAAGCTCCTTCGTTCCGTGCCGAGCCGGTCGTGGCGATAGATCCTCACAAAGACATCGCCCACGCGAACACCCTGCAACTCAATGGCGGCCCGCCTCGCGCCAATCAGCGCCCGCGGTGCGTGGATGATGATCCGATCGGTGTCCCGGTCGAACTCGAAGATGTCGATGCGCCGGAACATTCCCGTCGGGATGTCCGCAAAGACGGCGGCCTCGATGATCACCACATCAGCAACGGCGTCTCGTCCGCTAAAGGAGCCGAGCGTCAGCGTCACGGAAAGGTCCTTCATGGAGCACAACAGGAAGGTGTCAGCCCCGCTTCCCCCGCGCACCTGCTGTCCCACGCCGGTATCGTAGAGCAGCACGGCATCGTCACCCGGTCCGAGATCGGATATTGCGGCGGCATCCTCGCCAACCAGTCGGACAAGATCCCCATCGTCGGAATAGGCAGCCGTGACAATCATCTCCGGTGCTGGGCCTGTTCGCAGAGGCTTGGCGAACGAACCCCCGGCATCAAGGGGAGGGCAGCGAAGCCGGGTCGGCTCCTCGGCCCTCAGGCCTGCAATCGTGAGCTCTGCGGCCTGCTCGGTTGCGCCCGCAGGGACGCCCCGGGAGCAGGTGAGCACAAGCGCCAGTGCCGTGCTGCAGATCGCGCGTTGGATGATGGACATGGTGCTCATCGCGGATCAGCCGTGACAACGGAAATGGCTTGAGATTGGAGCACGAGCGTTCCAACCTCCGGAAACCCATCGTGGACGACAATGGTCACGCCCCCAGCCTGAAAGCTGACGCCGCCGCCGCCCTGCATGTTCACACCTTCAATCTGCAGGCTCGCCGGCACCCGCAGCTCCAGCCGGTCGTTCACCGATGCAAACCCATTGATCAGGATCGTACGCGGAATGCCGGGCGGAACGTTCAGGAATACGGCAGGCTCGATCACGATGCGGTCGGCGAACCGGTCCAGGGGCAGCGAAAGTCCGAGGCTGACGCCAAGCATCGAGCAGACAACCAGCGTATCCGCACCGGCATCGGCGAAAACCGTCAGGCCGTCGCCGACATCGAACATGTAGATTGCATCGTCCTCCCGCCCCGCATGGACGTTCACCGCTTCTGTCGTCTCATCCCTGCCGATGCGGATGAGATCGTCATCATGGCTGAAATAGAGCCACTCTTCGTCTTCGGGGATGGGCCGCTCAGCAGCTTTCCCGGTTCGCCGCTCAAGGGAGCTGCTGAGTGACAGGCCGGCCTGCGGATCGCGCATTTCGGCGCAATCCGGGTCGAGTTGCACGGGTTCTGCTGGATGGCCGCCATATGTCCGTGGTTCGCCAAGCCGCCAATCCACGGGCTGCGCAGGACCCGGCTGCACGGTCCTTGCCGCCTCGGCGGGCACGTGGTCTTCCCCGACAAGGATCACCGAATCCCAGTCGAAAGGCGTGGACAGCCAATCGTCCGAGCGATGAAGGGAGATGTCGGCGGCCCCGGCCCTGATCAAGACAGCCCCGTTCTGTTGGTCGCCGTAGGAAACGGATGCGTTCTCGGGGAGGCGCAATATCAGCCGATCGTTCACCGGGTTGAACGAATGGAAGGAAAATTTCCGGCGATGCCCCGGCGCGACGGCCTCGAACATGGCAGGTGCGACAATCACGGTGTCCGCGTCGATATCGGGGCCTGCCCAGGAGCCGAGACCCAGGGTCAGGGAAAGCCCGTCGGGCGCCGGCGTGCAGAGCACGAACGTGTCCGCACCGGCCTCGCCATCGAACATCAGGCCGGAAATCGCCTCATAGATATAGATGAGGTCGTCGCCTGCCCCGGTGTGCACCAGACCGGTCGACGGCCGATTGCGGTGGACGACAACATCGTCCTGCCCGCTGTACTCAAGGCCGCGGTCCTTATCCCAAGCATACATCGGGCGCGGCGTGGCCGGGTCGGAAATTGCATCGGGTGCGGGGCAGGAACGGAAACTGGCCAGATCGCCGCTCCCGCCGCCCGCCAGCGTCACCGCCCGGGCGGTGACACGCATTTCCCCCTCGATTGTTTCAGGGGGAGAGAAACCAAGATCCGGCAGTGGGATGCGCCCTCCGTCTGCCGTTGCAATCGAAACGGCCTCATGAATGGCATCGTCAATCCGCCCGGCAACAAGGGCCGGATAAAGCTCGATGCGCACGCGGCCGATCCGGATCGGCAGAACGGTCCGAAAAAGGCTGGTCCCGAACGAGACGTCGCTTCCCTCCGGAACGCGTATGACGACACGATCGGTGACGGGATTGAATTCGTGAATGGCAATCCGGGCGGCTTCTCCGGGAGATTCGGCGAAGACGCTCGTGTCGATGAACACCGTGTCGGCAGCCAGATCATAGGGGCCGAGAACCACTGTGGTGGTCACCTCGCCGATGGCGCACAACAGGACCGTATCGCCGCCATTCTCGGCCAGCACCTGCGTGGCCACCTTTGGACCGTCCACATAGATCAGGTCGTCGCCGGCGCCGGCGAAATGGTTGTTGGCAATGCTGCCGGGATCGATGCGGATGATGTCGCTGTCGTGCGAATAGAACACCGAGGAACCCTCGGCCTCCACGCTTGTGGGAGGTACGACGTTTGGGCGCGAAAAATCCACCTCGGCAGGCCGCGACGCACAGGAAAGCTGATTGGGCAGGTCGTCATCGGGTCCCGTCTTGCCGCGGGCCTCCGGCAACCCCCCTTGTCCACCAGACGTATCCTTGCCGGTGACGCGAAGGATCGTCAGCAGATTTTCGTCGATGCCGCCGGCCTCATCGAGGCCGCGAGACCGGCGGAAGGCCCTCACCGCCGCCCGCGTCTTCTGCCCATAGATGCCGTCAACGGGGCCAGGCTCGAAGCCCAGTTCGGCCAGACGTCGCTGAACGAAACCCACAGTGGATCGATCAGGCCGTTCGAAGCTCGGAACGACGGACTGGGATTTTTCCCGGTCCCGGGGTTTCTTGGCAAGGCAGACGTTTTCCACACAAGCATGGTAGGCGGGGTCTTCATTGCCGGACGAGCGGGCAAGGCACGCCCAGACGCATCGCTGCAGCTCCATCTCGTCTCCCGATTGAGCGAGAGCCGGTGCGGTCTGCGCAAGAGCGATCGCCACCACAAACAGGATCGGCACACGCATGTTCCTGGCCTCCCGGGGCGATGCTCCCAACGACAGCCCGCTGTGGCTCGCCCGTGGTGCGCGCGCCCCATGGGGGAATGCCGGCTTGCACAACGCCAGCGGTGAAAGACTTCGGCGCGCGCACCAGTATGCAGAATGGCAAGACCATGCGCGGCCCACATGTCCCAAATGGGCTACGCCGCCCCCAAACCTCTCTCTGGGCGTGATCGGCGGCGCAGCGCACAACGGAATGGTGATTCAGCGCAGCCGGATTCTCTGGACGAGCGCCACCAGCTCGCTTTGCCGGTGCGTGCCGGTCTTTGCGAAGATCGCCTTCAGGTGATTGCGCACGGTGCCGGTGGCAATCGACAGCGACTCGGCGGTTTCCTGAACGTTGCGTCCGACCGCCATTCTGGTCGCAACAGCGGCCTCGGATGCCGTCAGCTTGAAGAGCCTGCGCAGCCTCTCCTCCGGTGGCGCCTTGCGAGGCCCCAGACCCGTTGCCACAAGCAGCGCGCGCGTTCCGACAAACACATCCTGCAGGAGTCCTGAGGTTGGCAGCGCCTCGACCAGCAATCCTCCTCCGGCTTCAGCACTTCCGATCAGAATTGGCTCCTCAGTGACGGTGCCGCTGGGAAAGGGTGGAGCAAGCACTGCCGCGACAAGGCCCTGCAGCCTCAGATCATCATTGCGCCTGACGGCCCGGAGGCGGCCGCAGTGAAGCTCCAGTTCGCCGCCCAGCAATGCCTCGGCGGCATCGTTCAACTGGCTGACGCGGCCCCGCATGTCGACGATGAAGGCGGCACGTTCGAGATGCTGCAGGGTTGCCAGCACCGAATCTGCCTGGCGCTGTGACAGCAGCTGCGCAAGCGAGACGGCCCGCTTGAGATGCGGCCGCCATGCAGAGAGTCTTGCCGCTTCGGTGCGCGTGAAGGCGCCCTGCCGCGCATTGCGAAGAAGCGCCAGAGCAAGCAGGCTTTCCCCGCACGCGAAACCCACAGCCGACCACCATGGCAGGTCCCAGGGCCGCAGCCACTCGTTGTAGTAGCTTTCCTTCTGCCTCTCTTCCTCCGTTGAAACGTCATGCTCGATGAGAACGCATCGGCCCGTCTTCAAGAGCGGCCATCCCCTGCGGCCGCGAAGGTCATGCGCGTACCAACCTCCCTCAACGAAATCCGTGAGGGGATCGCGAAGCTCCGGCGACATCGGCGGTGCGATGAGTGTTTCCTTCACGTTGTCGATGGCAAAGCAGCAGCCGACCGCATCGACACTGCGCGCAAGATCCTGGAGAATATCCGGCCAAAGCTGCGGTGCGACAGCCGCATCATAAAGGCGCAGAAGCCGTCTCTCGTCCGCCTGGGATAGTGACATGTCTTTCTCTCCCCCGCTGCTTGCAGCATAGGGAAGCGGGCAATGCGGTGCACCTGCCCAAAGGCATTAGACCGAACGAGCAGGCCGCCTTCGCAAGCCTCTGCGCCAAACTCGGCGAGGGGCAGCAGGAACTGAGATTTGGCGGCACCGACGCCGCAAACAGCCCGGCCTGATTCTACGAGCACGGCCATGGCGTCCAGAAAGACACGGCGCAAACCATCGAGCTCCATCGCCAGAAACCAGGGGAGCGCCTTGCAGTGATGCGGAGTGGTTTCTGCCGGGGCTCGCGTTTTCGACAGCGCCTAGGCCACCTGCGGGGTCACCGTTGCAAGGCTTGAGGCGCGCACACAGTTGCGTCCCTCATCCTTGGCCCGGTAGAGCGATTTGTCGGCACGGGCCAGCGTTTCGCCGGCGTCGCTGTCGGCAATGTCGAACTCGCTCACACCGAGGCTCGCCGTCAGCGAAAACCGGCTCTTGCCCGCGGCAATCGTGCAGCTGTGCATGGCGGTGCGGATCCGCTCCGCCATCATGATCGCACCCCATTCGTCCGTCTGCGAGAGGATGATGGCGAATTCCTCGCCGCCGATGCGGGCCACATGGTCGTGGCGGCGCGCAACGCGCTTGAGCTGCCGCGCCGTGACCCTCAACGCTTCGTCTCCGGCCGCGTGGCCGTGGGTATCGTTGATGCTCTTGAAATGGTCGAGGTCGAGGAGAATGAGACTCGCCTTCATCTCCCCCCGCCGTACGAGATTGAGCGTCTTGTCCGCCAGCTCCATGAACTTCCAGCGGTTCTTGAGCCCCGTCAGCTCGTCCGTCTCGGCAAGTCTCCTGAGCTTCAGTTCGAGCAGCTTGCGCTCGGTAATGTCCTGGTGCGAGATGACCGCACCGACGCGGGCGGTGCCATCTTCGCCCGGATCAAGGACAAGCGGGGTCACCCGCCCCAGAAACCACCGCCGCTCGTCCGGCGCATGGCAAGGATATTCGGCCTCGAAGTGCTCCCGGCTTCCCGTCAAGACATCGCGGACGGCCTGGCCGAACCGCCGGGCGGGGCTTTGGCCCGAACTGGCGGCCCTGAAACAGACCTCGGCATAGTTGACGCCGAGATAGGAGCCGCTTCCCCCGTTCTGCCGCGCAAACCGGCGCCAGGCCTCGTTGGTCGCAACAATCGTGCCGTTCTCGTCAACCACGCAAATGCTGGCTGTCAACGCATCGAGGACAGCGTCCGCCAGCTGGTGTCTCGAGAGCCAGTCCGTCATCCTTGCCGCCTCCCCGCGCGAGAGGAGTAGCGGAAGGTCATGAAGGAAGCGTTGATTGTTCGACTAAATATTACGGAACCCCCGCACGCCCGGCGCTCGAGACCATTCCGGCAAACAAAAAGCGCCTGCCGGGGGAGGAGGTCCGGCAGGCGCTCTTATGAATGGCCAGCACTGTGGGAGGAGGAGGAAGAATGCTGGCCAAGCTCGGCGGGGATGGGAGGAGGAGAACCCCGTCGAGAACTTGGCGCGTACATAATCGCTTCCTGCCCGGTTTTGAAGAGCATGAATGCATAGCTCCCTTGCATTTTTGTGCAGTGCGTCATTCCGGCGCAGTCCGTTCCGCCGCCTGTCCGCGCTCCGGCCATGCTGGACGTCTTCTACCACTTGTGCAAGGTTACGAATCGCTGCGGACCGTCCAAGGCAACCGCAGGGCCGGCGCTCAGGCAATGCCCCCGGTTCCCGGGGGCGCCGGCTTTCGCGGGTGTGCCCTGAATAGGCTATGCCGGGTTTGCCTTGGGTTCCACTTCTGAGCGGGTGGAGCCATCATTCGCACTTCGACGAATCGATTTTTCATTTGATGTCCGCGTCCGTGCGGTTCGGAGTGTTTTGGATCGCAACGGGAACACCCATCGCGCCGGGCGGCCTTGTTGTCCATCGCGGCCAGGATGGTCGGCTGACGGCACAAACGCTCAACGAATGGGGCGAGGCGACGCTGGAATGGAAGACACGAGCAGTGACGGGCGCGATCGAAGATCTCGCGCCGTTCGTCGTCGCCGAGAATCCGATGCGGATCGAGCATCTCTCTGCCCGGATGGCGCGGGCCACTCAGGCCGCTTTTCATCGAGGAGCCGATCCAGCCCGGCGATGTATCGGCGATGGCCGATCTTGCGCGCCGCGTTGACTGCCCGCATGCGACCGGCGAGCGCCTGTTCACGCTGCGCGAGTTCTTGGACCTGGCAGAGAAGCGGGCAGTCGCCTACGTACAGCCGGGCCTGGCTCAATGCGGCGGCCTGTCCGGCGGACGCCGGATCGCCGCCATTGCACAAGCGGCGCATATGCGCGTGGCGCCTCACAACCCGACGGGACCCGTAGCGGGAGCGGTGGCGCTGCATGTCGACTTTGCGACACCGAACTTCGTTATCCAGCAGGAGGCGGTGGGCGTCGTTCCCTGGTTCGAGGAGATATGTTCGAGCTATCCCCTTGCGCTCAACAAAGGGGCATGGCAGGTGCCGACCTCCCCGGGGCTTGGAATTGAAGTGGACGAGAAAGCAGCCGCCCGCCATCCGTTCGAGAAGGAACGGACTCCCGCCTTGGATGCCATTCTGTCCGACGGTCGTATCGCGAACTGGTAACGCGACGCGACAGCCGTTTTGTACGAAACAGGGTTTCTCGGCCGCAGCGCCGAATTGCGCTGGGTCCCGCACCGGCCCGTGGCCCCTTGAGGATACCCCCGCCCGCCAGGCAGGCAAAGAGAATGGCAATCTGCATCGGCTCCAGCATCACGCGAAGCATCCATCCCGAAGAGGCCGCATCAATACCGTCTCAATAGCCGAAGCCTGGCCCGCTGAAACCGTCAGAATGCTGCCGATCAGCCGCCCTCGCACCAGTGGCATGCTTCAAAAGTATACACTATTTCGATGGAAGGTCCTCTTTCTCTGGTTCTGAATCGCCGTTTTTACCCGTCATCTCAAATCGCAATGTTGCGGGATCCGAGGCTCTTTCCCTGAACGGAATCCATAAAAAGTATGAATATTCAAACGCCTAAAAATCGTTGCGCCGCCTCCGGTGGGAATGCGTTCTCTGGGAAGTCGGATCGATTGACAGAGCAGCAGGCAGGTGCAATATGTATACATGACAATCGCGGAGGCGACGGTGCCAGCCTGCGGCCGTCAAGTCGGTGCCCAACTGCCGCATCGCGCATTGCAGGGAGGAGGTCATGCAGAATCTGGAAGAAAAGCTCGCTCGCGCCGGCAATCCGGTCGACATGCTACGCAACTCGCAGATCGGCGCCTATGTCTACCCGGTGGTGCCGGCGGAGTTCACCAATTGGCGCGACGAACAGCGTGCATGGCGCGAGACGGCGGTGCTGTTCGACCAGTCGCACCACATGGCCGAGCTGATGATCGAGGGGCCGGACACGCTGAAGCTCCTGTCGCATCTGGGGGTCAACAGCTTTGCCAACTTTCCCGTCGACAGGGCCAAGCAATTCGTGCCAGTCAGCCACAGCGGCCATGTCATCGGCGACGTCATCCTGTTCCACCTGGCCGAGAACCAGTGCCTCATCGTCGGCCGCGCGCCGGCCATCAACTGGGTTCAGTTCCATGGAGAGACCGGCGGCTATGACGTGCGGCTCGACCGCGACGATCGCTCGCCCGCCCGTCCCATGGGCCGGCCGGTCGTGCGGCGGCGCTACCGCTATCAGATCCAGGGTCCCAGGGCCTGGGCGATCCTGGAGAGGCTGAACGGCGGCCCCTTGCCCGAGGTCAGGTTCTTCAACATGGGCACCATCAGCATTGCCGGGCGCCCGGTGCGCTGCCTGCGCCACGGCATGTCCGGCGCGCCGGGGCTGGAGATCTGGGGACCCTATGAGGAGGGCGAGGAGGTGCGCGCCGCCATCCTCGAAGCAGGCGCGGAGTTCGGCATCGTTCCCGTCGGTTCCCGCGCCTATGCCACCAACACGCTGGAATCAGGTTGGATTCCCTCGCCGCTGCCGGCCGTCTATACGGGCGAGGAAATGAAGGCCTATCGGCAATGGCTGCCGGCCGACGGCTATGAGGCGACAGGCTCGATCGGCGGCAGCTTCGTCTCCGACAACATCGAGGACTATTACCTGACCCCCTACGAGATGGGTTATGGCCCCTTCGTCAAGTTCGATCACGATTTCATCGGCCGCGCGGCGCTGGAAAAGATCGCCGGTAAACCGCACCGCCGCAAGGTCACCTTCGCGTGGAACGCCGATGACGTGGCACGGGTGTTCCGCTCCATGATGGAGCCCGGCATCGACAACTACAAATACATAGATCTGCCATTGTCCAACTACGCCTCTTCCAGCTACGATAAGGTAATGAAGAACGGCAGGACCGTGGGCCTGTCCATGTTCTCGGGCTATTCCTTCAATGAACGCTCGATGCTCTCGCTCGGCACGGTGGACCCCGACATCGCGCTCGGCGAGGTGCTCACCCTGGTGTGGGGAGAGGAAGGCGGCGGCACCGGCAAGACCACCGTCGAAGCGCACAAACAGGTGGAAATCCGCGTCAAGGTCTCGCCGGTGCCCTACGCCCGCGACGCCCGCGAATCCTACGCTGAAAGCTGGCGTACGCGCCAGGCGGTATAGGCTGGCTGAGCGTTCAACCGTCGCGTCGCAAGGTGGATAAAAAAGCGCCTGCCGGGGGAGGAGGTCCGGCAGGCGCCTTTAGAAATGGCCAGCGCTTTGGGAGGAGGAGAAGTGCTGGCCAAGCTCGCCAGGGCTTGGGAGGAGGAAGAGCCCCGTCGAGAACTTGACCCTTACATAGGCGCTCAAAGGCGCCTTTTGAAGGGCTTGAATGCATAGCTCCCTTGCATTTTTGTGCAGTGCGTCATTCCGGCGCAGCCATCCGCCCGCCGCGCAAAGGAAAGCCGTGCCAACGTCGCGGATATTGCCGCGCCGGCCAAGGCGGGGCATATCAGCATGCATGGTGCCTCCGCCCGCTGCGGCTGGATGGGGTGCAGCGAAACAACCAGCGGAGCCTGTGATGATGAATGTGCCCTCGCCTGCCATTTCCGGCGTCTTTGCAGCGGCCGCCACGCCCGTGGGAGAGGACCTTTCGCCCGATCTCGCTCTCTTCAAGACCCATTGCCGGCGGCTCATGGACCAGGGATGCGACGGGCTGGCCGTGCTCGGCACGACTGGCGAGGCGAACTCCTTCTCGCGCGCCGAGCGCCGCAGCATTCTCGAGGCGGCCCTGGAGGCGGGGCTTGAGCCCGGTCACCTCATCCCCGGCACGGGCACGCCCGCCATTCCCGACACGGTGGCGCTCACGAAGGATGCGTTGGAGCTCGGCATTACGCGCGTGCTCATGCTGCCGCCCTTCTACTACAAGGGGGTAAGCGACGATGGCCTCTTCGCCGCCTATGCCGAGATCATCGAGCGTGTGGGCGACGCACGGCTCCAGGTGCTTCTCTATCACATCCCGCAAATGTCCGGTGTGGCGCTGTCCGTGCCGCTCATCGAGCGGCTTGCCGCCGCCTATCCGGGCACGGTGGTGGGCATCAAGGATTCGGGCGGCGACATCGAGAACATGAAGGCGGTGCTTGCCGCCGTGCCAGGCTTTGCCGTGCTCTCGGGCGCCGACCCGCTGATGCTGCCGCTGCTTGACGCCGGCGGTGCCGGCTGCATTACCGCCACGGCCAACCTTATCGCGCCGGATCTGCGTACCGTCTTCGACCATTTCGCGGATCCGGCGAGAGCGGACGAGGTCGCCGCCACCCAGGAGCGCATCGTCGCCTGGCGCACCCTTGCCAATCGCTATCCCCAGATCCCCTCGATCAAGGCCATGCTCGCGGCGCGGACCGGCAAGGCCGCCTGGCGCCGCGTGCGCCCGCCGTTGAGCCCCCTTGACGACACCCAGGCGGCCGATCTGCGCTCTGCCATGGCGGAACTGGCCTGAGGCGAGAGCTCGTGCCCGCCGGCGGCGCCGTTGACGGCTGTCAACGTCTCAGTGCTCCCCCGTCTCCAGCCAGCGCACCTCCGCCGGCGACAGCTCAAGCGCCAGTGCCGTCAGGCTGTCGTCGAGCTCCATAAGACGCCGCGGGCCGATGAGCGGCACCACGGGGAAGGGCTGGGCAAGCGCATAGGCCAGCGCCACATGGATCGGCTTGACGCCGCGGGCCCGCGCCATCTCCTCGGCGCGGTCGCGGCGGACAAAGTTGTCCTCGCTGTACCAGCAGCGCACCAGCTCCTCATTGTCGCGCTTGTCCCGTCCCGCCCGCTCGGTAAAGAAGCCACGCCCCTGGCTCGACCAGGCGAAGTTGGGGATCTGGCGTTCGGTGAGCCACGCCTTCCACGCCCCGTCCGAGGCGCTCACGCAGCCCGGCCAGATGGGGTCGATCATCTGCGCCAGCGAAAAGTTGTTGGATAGGACGCCGGGCGCCGTCCGGCCATTCCTTCGGGCATAGTCGATCGCCTCCTGCATGCGCTCCATCGACCAGTTGGAGCCGCCGAACAGCCCGCGGATGCGGCCGGCCCTGACCTCGGCATCCATGGCATCGACGAACTCCCCCACCGGCACGTCCGGGTTGTCGCGGTGCATGAAATAGATGTCCACATGGTCGCTCTTCAGCCGCTCCAGGGACTGATCGAGCTGCCGGGCGATCACATCGGGGTAGGTAAGCGGCGAATGTGCCCCCTTGCCGATCACCACCGCCTCGTCGCGCACGCCGCGGCTTTCGAGCCACGCACCGAGGATCGCCTCGGTGCGTCCGCCGCCATAGATGAAGGCGGTGTCGAAGACATTGCCGCCCGCCTCGAAGAAGGCGTCGAGCAGGATTGCGGCGCTCGCGAAATCGGGAAAGTCCTCAAAGCCGAGCGCCACCTGGCTCAACGGCTTGGCAATCCCGGGCAATGTCTTTCGGGCGATCGTCTCGCTGCGCCTTTGCAGCCGCTCGCCGGCCAGCGTGGTGCGCCGCAGCGCCGGCTTCTCGATCTCGTAGACGAGCCCTGCCGCGGCGCGCCAGCGGTCGAGTGCGCGCATGTTGCCGAGCGTGTCGTCCCAGCTCATGCCGGGGCTGGTGAAGGCCTGCCGCCCGGCATGCACGGCCGCGGCCACCGCGTCCACCTCGAAGGCGTAGAGCCAACGCTCCTCGGCCACGGCTACGGTCTCGCGTGTCCCGTCGGGGCGGATGATCTCGATGTTGCCGATGCCGCCCTCCTTGCCGCCTGCAAACCAGAAATCGGCCACCTCGATGCGCCCCTGCGTGCCGAAGATGCGCAACATGTTGTCCTGGGACAGCGAGATCGAACAGGAGACCTCGGCGATGATGTCGTTCTCGAAATGCAGGATGGCCGAGGCCCACTCGTCCACCCCCGTCGCGCCCAGATGCGCGGTGCCGGCCACCTTCACCGGATCGAGAAAGGGGCGGCCCTCCACCGCGCCGGCCAGAAGCCGCGCCATGGAGACCGGATAGCAGCCGACATCCAGAATGCCGCCACCGGCCAGACGATTGGCATAGAGCCGGTGCTCCGGCATGACGGCGGGCATGGCAAAGCCGAAGCTGGACTTGATCATCCGCACCTTGCCGATGGCACCGCCAGCCACCAGCTCCACCAGCTTCGCGGTCTGCGGATGGAAACGGTACATGAAGGCCTCGCCCATGAAGGCGCCGGCCTTGCGCGCTTCGTGAAAGACGGCATCGGCCTCATGGGCCGAGAGCGCAAACGGCTTCTCGCACAGGACGTGCTTGCCCGCCCGCGCGGCCTTGATGGCCCACTCGGCATGCAGGGGGTGCGGCGTGGCGATATAGACCGCTTCCACGTCCGGGTCCTCAAGGAGCGCCTGATAGCCCGCAACCACGCGCGCGCCGGGAAAATCCCGGCCGTAGCGCGGATCGTCCGGCCGGCGCGCCCCGATGGCCGCAAGCGTGCCTGTCTCGGAGTGGGCGATGCCGCCGGCAAAAGCCTTGGCGATGTTTCCGGGGCCGAGAATGCCCCAGCGCAGTTTCGAGGAGGAGGTCATGGGAGGCAAGATTTCCTTTTCTGGAATGGACATTGTCAGCGCAGGCGTGCGCCGGAGGCTTCGAGCGCCGCAGCGGCGATGTTCGAGCTTCAGATGCTGATCTCGAAGGATTGGGCAAATGCCGGGGTACCGCCCGCCATCAGGGCAAACGCCAGGGTGGCGCGGCCGATTGTGGTGCGCATGGAATCCTCCCTTTCCTGTTGCCCGAAGACCGGGCTTCCCATAGCTTAAGGCAAGCTTTCGTCGCGTCACTTTCAAAGGGAAGGCGGAGTCGTTGGATGGTAAGATAGCCGGCAAGCGCTATTGGGAGCCCGCCAAGAGCACCGTCGAGAAGGTTCCCAACAGCCTCGTGGTCAGCCACCAGCAGCCGGGCATCATGCGTACCGCGCACTGGCATGCCCAGGTGGAGATCAACTACGTCTTTCGTGGCCGGGTAGACTATCGCATGCACGGCCACGACGCGAAGCTGAGGGCAGGGGACCTGTGCCTGTTCTGGGGCGGGCTGCCGCATCAGGTGGTGGATACTTCCGAGGACGCCTGGTATGTCGCCATCCATCTGCCGCTGGTGCATTTCTTCCGCCTGCGGCTGACGGCACAGATGCAGCAGAAGCTGATGCGTGGGGCAACGCTCGTCACCGGCAGCCCGGGCGGGAGCGACGATGCCGACTTCAATCGCTGGTCGCGCTATCTCTGCTCGGGCGAGGAAGCGCGCATCAACCACGCCATCGACGAGCTTCTCCTGCGTATCGAACGCATCCGCTTCGAGCCGCACCGGCTTCTGGAAAGCCCCGGCAGGCCGCTGACGAGGGCCGAAGCGCCGGACCGCACGAGCTTTCACAATATCGGGCGCATCTGCGCCTTCATCGCGGAAAACTTCCGCCACGACATCGATTCCACCGCCATTGCGCTGTCGGCCGACATCCATCCCAAATACGCCATGAGCGTCTTCAAGAAATCCACCGGCATGACGCTCAACGAATATGTGAGCCTGCTCCGGCTCTCCTACGCCCAGGCGCTGCTCATGCAGGAGGACGCCAATGTGCTGCGGGTGGCCATGGACAGCGGCTTCGGCTCGCTGTCGGCTTTTACCAAATGTTTCCGCAAGATCGCCGGCATGAGTCCCTCCGACTTCCGCCAGCGCCTGCGCACCCGCCCGCAGATGCCCCTTGCCGCCGCCCCGCAAGAACGGCTTTAGCAAGCCGCACCCTTGGAGGCACGGCGCGCGGCGCTATCCGCCGGGTTCGGCGATGGCGAGGATAAGCTCCGGGAAGGCAATCAGCAGGGCGACGATCACCATGTCGGCCAGAAGGAACAGGGTAACGCCGCGAAAGATGTCGCCGAGACCTGCATATTGACCCGCCACATTGCGGATCACGAAGACGTTCATGCCAAGGGGCGGCGTGATCATGCCCACTTCGAGAAGCTTTACCAGAAGGACGCCAAACCACACCAGGCTCACCGAGGCGGCCTCCAGCAGCGGCAGGAGAATGGGCAGCGTAATGAGCATGGCTCCGAAAGGCTCCATGAACATGCCTAGAACGACGTAGAGCGCAACGATCATCATCATCATTTCCAGATAGCCCACATCCCAGGCATTGACCGTCTGGCTGATGAAGCCAGCCGTGCCGCTCAAGCCCAGAAAGCGGGTGAACATCACCGCCCCCACCCCGATGATGAAGAGGGAGACCGAGGTTCCCACCGTTTCGAGGAGCGCGGCACGGAAGCCCTGCCAGCTCAAAGCACGGGTAAGACAGGCGATCACGATGGCGCCGGCTGCCCCGATGGCGCCGGCCTCCGTTGCGGTGAACAGGCCGCCGAAAAGGCCGCCGAATACGAGGAAGATCAGAGTGAGAAGCGGCCAGATGGCCTTGAAAACGGTCGCATGTGCCTGTGCTGGATCATGCGTGTCGGGCGTTGGCATGATCTCGGGGCGCAGCCGAGCAACGGCAAAGATCATCAGGCAATAGGTGGCGGCGGTCATCAGCCCCACGGAGATGCCGCCCAGAAAGACTTTGGTCACCGAGGCTTCGGCAAAAACGCCGTAGATGATCATGAGAATGGAGGGCGGGATGAGTGCACCGATGGTGCCGCCGGCGGCCAGCGTGCCGGTCGCAAAGCTTGGCCTGTAGCCTGCCCGGATCATCTCCGGGATGGCAATCCGCCCCATCGCCGCAGCACATGCCAGGCTCGACCCGCTCACCGACGCAAAGCCCGTGCAGGCAAGCACGCCCGCCATGCCAAGCCCGCCCGGCACGCGGCGCAGCGCCCGGTTGGCGGCAGCGAACAGGTTGGTCGTCAGACCCGCATGATAGGCAACAAAGCCCATCAGCAGAAACATGGGCACCGCCGAGAGTGTCCAGCTCGCCACGAAGTCATAAGGCGTGGTGGTGAGGATACCGACCGCCGGCTCGAAGCCCAGCATCAGCCAGATACCGCCAAAGGAAACCAGAATGAGGGCAACGGCCACCGGCACCCGCAGCGCCAGAAGGACCAGAAGGACAGCGATTCCGGCAAGCCCAGTCGATATGCTCACCGCGCGTGCCCTCCATCGCCGGATGGTGCGGGGCGGGAAACGCCAAGCCTCGCCTCCTGCCCGGCAAGGCACAGGCAGAGCTTCAGTGCGCTGACCAGAGCCGCAAGCGCAAAGCCCAGGGGAAGAATGAAGTATCCCGGCCACACCGGGACGGCGACACTGAGCGAGAGGACGAAACTGCCAGCCTCGTATTCGCGCATAGCGGCAAACCATGTGGTGTAGGTGAGAAAGGCAAAGGCTGTGAAGGTGAGCAGGTGCACGAAGAGCCGGTTGATGCGGTCGAATGGACCCCTGAAGAGTGCCGAGAAAATGTCGACCGCGATCATCTCGCCGCGCCGTTCGGCCCAGGCAAGCGGCAGAAAGGCAATTAGAACCATGTAATAGCGCGAAACGACTTCCACCGTTGCCGGTATCGGCCGGGCGAAGATCTGTCTGCCGATCACGTCTGCCGTCACGTGCACAAGCATGGCCAGCGCCCCGGCCGCGCCGAGAAGCGCCAGAAGGTTTGTGAGGAGACGCAGAAGCCCCGAAATGGCGGCCTGCATGGCAATCCCTCCTGCCAGCGAAAGGAAAGGCCGCGCGCCACAGCGCGCGACCGGCGGCGGCTACAGGCCGTAGCTGTCGTAATCGACCTTGTCCCAGATCTCCCGCTGGATCGCCTCGGCGATGGTCGCGGGATCATGGCCGGCCTCCTCGACAATCCCCGTCCATTTGTCGACGAGCGCGCGGAAGCGCTCGATCTTGGCCTGTGCATCGGTGATGGCGTACTGGTTTTCGGCGATGCCGACCACCGCCTTGAGGTCTTCTTCGAGGAAGGCTTGCGTGGCCTCGAACAGGGACTGGTCGGGCTCGATGAAGGTCAACCCCGCCTTTCTGGCCTCCCGGCGCGCGACCTGCGAGCGCTCATAGCCCCAGTCCTGGGTAAAGGCCACATTCGCCTTGTTGGCCGCCCGCATGAAACCGCGGCGCTCCTGCGGCGTCATGGCGCGCCAGGCATCGCCGTTCACCGCAAAGTTCACCGTCGCATGGTAGGTGCCAAGCGGCAGGTCGATCACGAATTTCGCGAGGTCGACGAGGCGAAAAGACAGCAGATCGGCCGCCGAGCCCATCGTGCCGTCGATCACGCCCTGCGACATCGTCTCAAAGGTGTCGCCGACGGGGACATTGACCGGCGAGGCCCCGACATACTCCGCCCAGCGCGCGAACGGCGAACCGCCACTGCGCAGCCGCAGCCCCTTGATGTCGGCAAGCGTCCGCACGGGTTTCGTCGTCAACAGCACGTAGACATCCGAGGAGCCGGAACCCGCGAAGACGGCGCCCAGCTTGTCGAACTCGGCCCGGCAGTCCGTACATGTGACGATATACTCAGTCATGGCCGCGGCCATCGCATGCGGATCGCGGCCGAGAAAGGCCAGATCGCCCATGAGTGCCGCATTCGGCAGGTCGCCGGGGAAATACAGCGGCAGGAGATTGCCGACCTGCACCACGCCGGATTGCAATGCGCCCTTCATATTGCCGACAGTGGCAACCTCCGGCCCGAGAATGCGGCCGGTCAATGCCCCATCCGTCTGCCGGGGCAATTCCTCGGCGAGGGTCTCGTAGAGCGGCGCATGGGCCGGATGGGTGGGTGGCGCCCCCGGCGCCAGCCGCAGTTCCTCCGCCCCGCCCATGTCGGCGCAAAGCCAAAGCCCCGCGGCCAGCCCCATGGCAACAGCAAATGGTCTCATCGTTTCTCCTCCACGTTTGCGTGTTCCTCCGCACGCATCCAAAGTGCCGGACGGCCACAACAGGCACGCCGGTCAAATGTTCAGCAGGCGCCTTGCATTCTCCTTGAGAATGAGCGGGCGCACGCCCTCCTTGATGTCGAGCTTCTCGAAATCCGCGAGCCAACGGTCCGGGGCGATCGCCGGCCAGTCCGAACCGAAAAGAACCCGGTCCTTGAGCAGCGAATTGGCGTATTTTACCAGGATCGGCGGGAAATATTTCGGCGACCAGCCGGACAGGTCGATCCAGACATTGGGCTTGTGGGTGGCGACCGCCAGCGCTTCCTCCTGCCAGGGGAAGGATGGATGCGCCATCACGATCTGCATGTCCGGGAAATCGGCGGCAACATCGTCCAGATAAAGCGGGTTGGAGTATTTGAGCCGCATGCGGTTGCCGCCGCGCATGCCGGCGCCTACCCCGGTTTGGCCGGTGTGGAAAAGGGCCGGAACTCCGGCCTCCTGAATCGCTTCATAGAGCACATAGGCACTGCGGTCGTTGGGATAGAAGCCCTGCATGGTGGGATGGAACTTGAAGCCGCGAATGCCGAAATGCTCCACCAGCCGCCGCGCCTCACGCGCGCCCGCCCGGCCCCTGGCGGGATCGATGCTGGCGAAGGGGATGAGGATGTCACTGTGCTCGGCGGCCAGCTCCGCCATCTCCTCATTGTTGTAGCGGCGGTAGCCAGTCTCCCGCTCGGCATCGACCGGAAAGATCACGGCGCCAATCCTGCGTTCGCGGAAATAGGCGGCCGTTTCCGGCAATGTGGGCGGGTAGGTGAAGGGAGCGCGAAAATAGGCCGCCATGGCCGCCTGGAATTCCGCATAGCCATCGTCGATATGTGTCCCGCAGGGCTCCTCGGCATGGGTGTGGAAGTCGATGGCGACAAGGGCGTCCGGATCAAGCATCGCGACCTCCGATTTCAAAGGGGTGTTCAAAGCGGTGGCCAGCCGCACACTTTCCTGAGCAGCGCGAGAAACTGGTGGCGCTCCTCGCCGTTGAGCATTGAAAGCGCCCGCTCATCAGCCCTGCGCATGAGTGGCATGAAGCCCTCGATCAGCGTGCGGCCGGCACCGGTGATGCGCAGTTCGATCGCCCGGCGGTCATGCGGGGGTACGACCCTTTCCAGAAGGCCCCGTTCTTCCAGCGAGCGCACCAGTTTGGTCATGTTGGACCATTTGATTTTCAGGACATCGGCAATCACGCCCTGGCGCACGCCAGGGTTTTCGCGGATGGCAAGCAGCAGCGTAAGCTCTCCGATCCTGAGGTCGTTGCGCTGCAACTCCGCAAAGGTGCGCTCGAAGACGGTAAGCTGGGCGATGCGCAGCAAGAAGCCTATGGAATCCTCGAACGGTCCGAAGGACAGCCCTGCCTTTGCGTCCGCTTGTGCTTCGTCACCGACGATTGCAGCGCCCGTCACGCTCATCCCCGAGCCTCCTCACCATTGGGGATGGGAAGGCGTGCCGCCTTCTTTTCCAGAAAGGCGCGCAGGCGCTGGCGCGCCTCCGGCGTGGACTGGGTGAGGGAGGCAGCTACGGACTCGAAGAACAACCCCTCGTCATGACCGCTGTCGTGAATACGCTGTAGCGCGTTGATGATCAGATAGTTGGAAAGCGGCGCATTGCCGGCTGCCACCCGCGCCAGCTCAAGGGCCTTGTCGAAAGCGCCCCCAGGAGCGGCGAGATAGTTGACGATGCCGTATCGCTCTGCCTCCTCGGCTGTCAGCACCCGGCCGGTCAGCATCATGTCCATCATGCGCGGCGCGCCCATCAGGCGCGTGGCGTTCACCGAGCCGCCTCCGCCCACGAAAATGCCCCTTTGGCCTTCGGGGAGGGCGAAATAGGTGCCGGGCTCGGCCACCCGCACGTGCCCCACCGCCGCCAGCTCAAGGCCGCCACCGACCACCGCACCGTTCAGCGCCACGAAATAGGGGATCGCGCCGTAGCGGATGCGATCGAAGACGGCGTGCCACCCACGCGAACCGAAGATGCCCTGCATCAACGACTTCTCGACATGCTCGGCAAGATCGAGCCCGGCGCTGAAATGCTTTCCCCTTGCCCTGAGTACGGCCGCCTTGGCCTCTGCCGCTGCACGGTCGACCGCCACGCCGAGGTCGCCGAGCATGGCATCGTTCATCGCGTTGCGCTTTTCCGGGCGGTTGAGGGTCAGCACCGCGATGTCGCCAATGGGCTGGTATTCGACGAGCGGCATGCGTTCTCCATCTTGCGTGGCCGAGGCAAAATTGACACTATACACTAGTGAACTATTGATTAATGAACTAAATTGCTCGCCTGTGTCAAGGAGCTTGCCGGGAGGAAAAGGGCAGGCTTGCCGAGGGAGGAGCCGATGCGTCACGCCGCGTGGGAGACCATTAACCAGGCACCGGTGCGTCCGGTGCGGTGTGCAGAACCGAAAATCAAGGTTCGCCACGGCCCCGACGGCAGTCTCTATGTCGAGCAGGAAGACCGTTTGCCGGCCTATCCCGAGCGCATTTCGGACATGCTGGAGCATTGGGCCCGCCACACACCCGACAGGATCCTGTTTGCCGACCGCGGCAGCGACGGCAACTGGCGCCGGCTGAGCTACGCGCAGGCGCTTGAGAAGACGCGCCGTCTCGGCCAGTTCCTGATCGACAGCGGCGTGTCGCCCGACGCGCCTCTTGCCATTCTGTCCGGCAACGATCTCGAACACGCCTTGCTGGCGCTCGCCGCCGTCTATGTCGGTCTGCCCTATGCGGCCATCTCCCCGGCCTATTCCCTTGTTTCAGAGGATTATTCGCGATTGCGCGAAACCTTCGAGACCATTCGCCCCGGACTCGTCTTCGCAAACGACGCACAGCGCTTTGCGCCGGCCATCGAGGCAGTGGCCGGTGGCGTCAAGCGGCTCCACGCGAGGGGCGCGCAAAGCGTGGGGGAGGATTTCTCGCACGCCCTGACAAGCGAACCCACCGCCGCAGTCGACAAGGCACGCCTTGCCGTAACGGGCGATACCATTGCCAAGTTCCTGTTCACCTCCGGCTCCACCGGATCGCCGAAGGCGGTGATCAACACAAACCGCATGATCTGTTCCAACCAGATCATGACCCGTGAGACCTTTGCCTATTTCAGGGACGAGCCGCCGCTGCTTCTCGATTGGGCACCTTGGCATCACACGGCCGGCGGCAACAAGCTCTTCTATATGCCGCTCTTCAACGGCGGTACGCTCTATATCGACGATGGCAGGCCGACGCCGGCGGAGATCGGCAAGACCGTGCGCAATCTGAAGGAGATCGCGCCGAACTGGTATTTCAATGTGCCGAAAGGCTATGAGGCGCTTATTCCCCATCTGGAGGCGGACGCGTCGTTGCGCGAAAATTTCTTCAGGCACCTCAAGATGCTCTGGTATGCCGGTGCAGGCATGGCTCAGCACACCTGGGACACGCTCGAAAGGCTGGCCGTCGAGACCACGGGCGAGCGCATCCTGATCGCCACGGGACTTGGCGCCACGGAGACCGCGCCCGTGGCGCTGATGTGCACCTGGCCGCAGGAGAGGGCGGGCAATGTCGGTCTGCCCTGCAAAGGCGTCTCGCTAAAGCTGGTGCCCTTTGAGGGAAAGTTTGATGCGCGCCTGAAGGGTCCCAACATCACCCCCGGCTACTGGAGGGCGCCGCAGGCGACCGCGGAAGCCTTTGATGAGGAGGGCTACTATCGTCTCGGCGATGCCCTGCGCTTTGCCGATCCTGACAATGTGGCTGCCGGCTTCTTCTTCGATGGGCGCACGGCGGAGAATTTCAAGCTCGACACCGGTACCTGGGTCAACACCGGAGCGTTGAGGACGGCCTTCATCAACCATTTCGGCGTGGCGGTCCGGGAGGTGGCGATCGCCGGGGCAGATCGGCCCTATGTGGCAGCGCTGGTCTTTCCCGATGTCGAACGCCTGTCGCGGATTGCGGGCATCTCGGGGCACGCGGATGCAGCGGCGGTCTTTGCTCATCCCGCCGTTCGTGCGCATCTGCGCGCGAAGCTGCAAAGCCTGGCCGCGGAAAGCACGGGTTCGTCGACGCTTGTTCGACGCATGATCCTTGTCGATCCGCCACCGTCCCTGGACCGGGGCGAGATGACGGACAAGGGGTCGATCAACCAGCGGGCCGTCCTGCGCAACAGGGCCGAATGGGTGGAGGAGCTCTATACGGGGTCCCCGCGCGTGATCGAAATCTGAGCGCCGGTCCCTTTACAAGGCCCGGCACCGATCGACGACACGGCCTACCCAGATATGCCGCAAGGCGGTGCGTTCGTCGCCCTGCGCCGCGGAATCAGCCGTTCAAACACCATACCGGCTCGACCCGCCTGACAGCTTGAAACCCTGCGCAGCCACGAGAGCCGGCTGTTTGAGGCGACCGGTCATCGGTTTCATTGCACAATGTCGGCCATCTGCCCGATCGCCCGCGCAAGCTGCCGCCGTGCGGCGCGGCGTTCGGCCTGAACGTCAGGATCGGCATCGAGCCCAGCCGCGAGCAGGCGTTGGGTATAAGGTTCGTGTGGCGATTCGAAGATCTGGCGCACCGAGCCCTGCTCGACGACCCGCCCCCGTTGCATGACAAGGACCCGGTCCGCGAAATCCCGGACCACCGGCAGGTCATGCGCGATGAAAATGAAGGCAATGCCCAGCCGATCCCGCAATTCGCCCAGCAACGCGATCACCTGCGCCTGGATGGAGACGTCAAGCGCCGAGACCGCCTCATCGCAGATGATCAGATCAGGTTCGAGAGCCAGAGCCCGCGCGATGGCGATGCGCTGGCGTTGCCCCCCGGAAAACTGGTGCGGGTAGCGCTGCGTATGCTCGGGTTTCAGCCCGACCTGTTCCAGCAGTTCGGCCACACGGGTGGGCCACTGAGCCTTTGGCAGGATGTCGGGGTGGATGACCCACGCCTCGGAGATGATATCGTAGACAGACATATGCGGGTTGAGCGACTGGGTCGGATCCTGGAACACCATCTGGAGCTGACGGCGCAGCCCGCCCATCTGGCGGCGAGACTTGGTCAGGACGTCCTCGCCCTTCCATTTCACCGATCCGGCGTCAGCCTCTTCCAGCCGCAATATCAGCCGCGCAATCGTGGACTTGCCCGAGCCGGATTCACCGACGATGGCCAGGGTTTCTCCCGCATGCAGGTCGAAATCCACTGCCTTGAGCGCCTCGAACCCACCGTAGGATTTGCGCAGGCCACGCACTTGCAGGATGGGCGTCCGGCCGCTTTCGGGCTCGCGCATTTCGCCGCGTCCGGGGGCGGCGGCCAACAGCTTGCGGGTGTATGGGTGCTGCGCGTTGTGGTAGAGGCCCCGCGGCGTGCCGCTCTCGACAATGCGACCGCCTTCCATGACGACCGCGCGGTCGCAGGCCTCTGCCACCACACCGAGGTCGTGGGTGATGAGCAGCAGACCCATGCCGGTTTCCTCCTGCAACTCCTCAAGCAGCGAAAGCACATCGGCCTGGACGGTGACGTCCAGTGCCGTGGTCGGCTCGTCGGCAATCAGGATGTCGGGCTTCTGAACGAGGGCCATGGCAATCATCAGACGCTGCCGCTGCCCGCCGGAGAACTGATGCGGATACTTGCGCATGGCGCCTTTCGGATCGGGGATGCCGACCCGTTCGATCAGATCCAGCGCGCGCGCATAGGCTTCGGCCTTCGCCACGCCATGCGCCAGCGCGGTCTCCGCAATCTGCCAGCCGACGGGATAAACCGGGTTCAGATGGCTCAGCGGGTCCTGGAAGATCATCGAGATGCGCTTGCCGTTCAGGCGGCGGCGCTCCTCCTCCGAGGCTTGCAGCAGATCCTGGCCGTCGAACAGGATCTGGCCGCTGGTGATTTCGCCGGGCGGCCTGTCGATCAGGTTCATGATCGCAGCGGCGGACACAGACTTGCCCGAGCCGCTTTCGCCGAGGATGCCAAGTGTCTCGCCCCTGTCGAGGTGCCAGGATATGCCGTTGACCGCGTTGACAACGCCGCCTGTGGTATGGAACCGGACCGAGAGGTTGCGCACTTCAAGAAGATGGTCAGCCATGCTTCCTGCCCCCGACTTCGAGCCGCCACCGTTGCGTCGGGTTCAGCGCGACGCGCATCCAGCTCGATAGAAGGTTGAGCGACATCGTGGTGAGGATGATGGCAAGGCCAGGCCAGAAGGCCAGCCACCAGGCGTTGGTCAGATATTGGCGGCCCTGACTGACCATCAGTCCCCATGTGATCTCGGGCGGCTGGATGCCGATACCCAGGAAAGACAGAGCGGATTCGGCCAGCATGACAAAGGCGAAATCGAGCGTTGCAATGGTCAGAAGCGTCGGCAGGATCACCGGCAGGATGTGCCGGAAGATGATGCGTCGGTTGGAGGCACCCATGACCGTCGCGGCCTGCACGAACATGCGTTCGCGCACCTCCAGCACCTCGGCGCGCGTGGTGCGCAGATAGATGGGGACCCGGGTGATCGCCAGCACCAGAACAAGATTGGCGATCGACGGTGCCAGCACATAGAGGACGATCACCGCCAGCAGAAGCGATGGAAAGGACATGATCACGTCGGCAAGGCGCATGATGACCTCGCCCAACCAGCGCCCGGCATAGCCCGCGATCAGGCCCAGCGTTGCCCCCACCAGGAGCGAGGCGATGACGGCGCTGGCGGCGATCGCCATGGTGTTTTGCGCAGCGACGATGATGCGCGCCAGAAGCGGCCGTCCCAGCGCGTCGCCGCCGAGGATGAAGAAGACGCCGCGCTCCAGCGAGAAGGGTGGGGCGTTGCGGGCACGCAGATTGGTGCCGGAGGCCAGCTCGTTCAGTGTCAGCGGACCGAGGATCGCGCAAAGCAGTACGATCAGCAGGAACACTGCGGCAGCGCAGGCCAGCTTGTCCGCCCAAAGCATGCGCAGGACGGTGCGCAGGCCCGCACGGGCCTGCATCGCCGGCCGGGTATTGGTGGGTAAGACGGAAGACCCCATACTCTCGTCCTCAGGCCCGAATCCGCGGATCAAGCAGCGCATAGGCGATGTCGATCAGGATGTTCATGATGAAGATGGCGATTGCGGTCACCATGATCGAGGCCAGGATCACGTTGAAGTCGCGCTGGAGGATCGAATCGATCATGAGCTTTCCAACCCCGGGAAAGCCGAAGATGGTCTCGACCACCACCGCCCCGTTCAGAAGCGCGGCGGCCTGATCGCCAATCACGGTGATGACGGGCAGCATGGCGTTGCGTAGGGTGTGGACGAAGATGATCGGCCGGTTCCGCACCCCCTTGGCGCGGGCGGTCTTCACATAGGCAGAGCCAAGCGCGGTGATCATGGCGCCGCGCACCACCTGAAGGATAAGGCCGAAAGGCCGGATGAACAGGACTGCAATCGGAAGGATCCAATGCCAGACCGTTCCCGTTCCCGAGGTCGGCAGCCAACCCAGATTGACGGCGAAGATGACGATCCCGACGATCGCGACCCAGAAATCGGGGGCCGAGGCGCCGATCAACGAAAGGACAGACGCGAACCGGTCGAAAGGGCGGCCGACATGGAAGGCGGCGATGGAGCCGACGACGATCGCGGCCACCGCCACGAGCGCCATGGTGACAAGCGCGAGCCACAGCGTCCAGATGAAAGCCTCCAGCACCACATCGAGTGCCGGGCGCGCCTTTCGCAGGCTGTCGCCGAAGTCGAGCCGCGCGAGATCGGCCATGTAACGACCGAACTGGACCATAAGCGGGTCGTTCAGCCCGTGAATCTCGCGAAAATTGTGGCGCATCTCCTCCGAGGCGTCCACCGGCAGGTACAAGGCCGCCGGGTCGCCCGTCAGGCGCGACAGGAAGAAGACCAGAACGATCAGTACGAAGAGCGAGACGAAGCTCGACAGCGCCCGTTTGCCCAGCATCGACTTCATCGTAGAGGCTCCCTCCAAAAAAGGGACGCGCGGGACTGGAAATCTCCCGCGCGCCATATCTGCGAGGCCCTACTTCAGGCCAATTTCGGCCAGCTGAAGCTGGCTGTTGGTGGCGATGGTCGGAGTGAAATCGACGCGCTCACCGACCCGGGCATGACCGACCATGTGGAACAGCAGCACATCGGCGATCACCTCGTCGTGCAGATAGGCGAACAGTTCCCTCCACAACGCTTCGCGCTTCTCCCCCGTTGCCGCGGTCGCCGCTTCGATCAGCTCGTCCACGCGGGCGTCGGCGATGCCTGATTGACGGCCCTCGGAATGATACTTGAAGTACATCGAAAAGACCGGATCTCCCCGCGAATTGTCGTGTTGCGCGCCGACAAGGATCGGCTGGGTCTGGACATAGGGCTTGGAGTAGTACTGCTCGTGCTCGGCCACTTCAACCATCTGCAGGCGGACGTTGAACCCGACCTCCGAGAGCATCGACTGGATCGCCTCGAAGGTTTCGGTTGCGCCGGGGAAGTTGGCGGTGCGGCCCACCAGCAGGATCTCGGCATCGACGGGCACACCATCCGCCTTGGCCTCTGCCAGCAGCGCTTTGGCGCGCTCGGGATCATAGCCCCAGGGCTCGATGTCGCCGTTCCACCCCAGCGTGGTCGGCGGCACGATGGCCACGGCAATCTCGGTGCCCGCCGCCAGGACGGTGCCGATGAAGGCGTCACGGTCAATGGCAAGGTTCAGCGCCTCGCGGACCCGCTTGTCGTTCAGCGGCGGCACGCTGTGGTCGATGCGCAGATAGGTGGTCTCCGAATTCGGATAGGCCACATCCATGTCGGTCGTCGCGTCGATGGCGGAGATCGAAGGCGCGATGTCGGCTTCGCCGGCCGCGACCATGGCTGCCCGTACCGAGGGGTCGGCCCGGAACACGTAAGTTGCGCGCGCCACCTCCGGCTGCTCGCCCCAGTAGTCGCCGCGCCGCTCCAGCGTGATGCTCTGGCCCGGCGTCCAGTCGGTCATCACATAGGGGCCGGTGCCAACCGGCTCGCGCGTGAATTCGATCGGGGTTTCCGACGGGACGATGGTCAGAAGCGACAGCAGCAGCGGCAGGATCGGCTGCGCCGGCTCGGCGGTGAAGTCGATCGTGTGCGCGTCCACCACGGTCGGCGTGATCTCGATGCCTTCATAGTAGCGCGAGATCTCGCAGGTGATCTGGTCGCTGCCTGCACGCTCAAACGAATGCTTGACGTCCTCGGCGTCGAAGGCGGACCCGTCGGAGAAGGTTACACCCTGGCGCAGGTGGAAACGCCAGGTGCCGTCATCGACCAGTTCCCAGCTTTCGGCCAGACGCGGCTTGAGCCCCTCGCCTCCGCGCACATCGAGCTCGGTGAGGGTTTCGCTGATGTTGCCCAGCACGATGCGCCCAATGTTGGAGCGGGTCGCCATGCAAGGCTCGACCAGGTCGGGCTCCTCGGCCAGAACGACGGTGACGCTCGCATCCTGCGCGAAGGCCGGGGTCAGCGCGCCCGCCGCGGCAAACAGGCTCCCCAAGAGCATTGATCTAGACATGTGTCCTCCCTTTGAGGCGTTGGCCTCGACAGAAATGAAACGGCCGGTCCGCGCCCATCCGGCACCGACACCGCCCGCTGCAGTGGGACCTTCATCATCGATGAAGACAGCGCCTACATATTGGTAAAGTTGATAATCTCTGTCAATCGGAACCTTTTCAAGGGGCAAATACTCCTTTATATACATGTTTATAAAGGCTTTTTCATGTGGCGGCTGCGCATCAAAGGGCAAAGTCGTGTCGACTCATCCAATCAACTTGACAACTTTGAGGCTTTGCCGCAGGCTTCGCCGGCAGCGCTGGAACAGGGAGGACGCCCGGATGACGCCGGATGAGATTGCCGCCAACATGAACGGGATGCTGATGCGGCGAGATGGCGGGCACTGGGCGATCCTGCCAGCCGACACGATCCAGAATCATGCGGCCTTCCTGGATCGTCTGCCCGACGGCGCGCTGGTCTGCGCCTGGTTCGGCGGGACGCTGGAAGGCAAATCCGACATCTCCATCTATGCATCGATTCTCGACGAGGTGGCGATGCGGTGGGGCCCGGTCTCGCGCCTGACCGCGGAGCCGGATCGCTCCGAGCAGAACCCTGTGCTGTTCACGGCGCCCCATGGCGCGACCTGGCTGTTCAACACCGCGCAGCCGGCCGGCAATCAGGACAAGGCGCGTGTCTTCATGCGCCCGCTCACCCGCGACGGCGACCGCCTGATCGCCGGTCCGGCGCGCGACACCGGCCTGCCTGACGGCACCTTCATCCGCAGTCGCCCTTTCCTGCGCGACGATGGTGCCTGGGTGTTGCCGCTGTTTCGCTGCAACCCCCGCGACGGAATCCGTTGGACAGGGGCTTTCGACACTGCCGCCATCGCCGTCAGCACCGATGACGGCCAGAACTGGCGCGTAATCGAGGTGCCCGCCTCGGCCGGCTGTGTGCACATGTCGCCGGTCGCGTTGGGCGGCGGACGGATGGCGGCGTTCTTCCGGCGTCGGCAGGCCGATTTCGTACACCGCTGCGAAAGCGATGACGGTGGCCGCAACTGGAATGCTCCTGTTCCCACGGACCTGCCGAACAACAACAGCTCGATCGGTGTCACGCGGTTGACCGACAGGGTGCTGGGGCTTGTCTGCAACCCGGTTTCGGCCGCAAGCTCGCCCTCGCGTCGGGCCTCGCTCTATGACGAGCTTGACGAAGGCGACAATCGGAGGGAAGCACAGGACGGCTGCCGTCCGATCTGGGGCGTCGAACGCGCGCCCCTGTCATTATGCCTGTCCGCCGATGAAGGCCGGACCTTCCCGATCCGCCATGTGATCGAAGACAGCCCCGGCACCTGCCTGACGAACAACTCCATCGACGGACGCAACAAGGAACTGTCCTATCCCGTGCTCCTGCCGCGCACCGATGGCGGGCTGGACATCGCCTACACCCTCTATCGCCGCGCCATCAGGCATGTACGCCTCGACGCTGCGACCGTTGCAAAGCTTGTCGCTGAAATCACCTGACAGGAGCGCCGCATGCCCACCATGGATCGCCCCATCACTCTCCATCAGCCCAAGCGGCTTGAAATCGGTGTCGGTGCCGTCGCGCGTGTCGGCGAAATGGCCGCCGATGCCGCACGCCCGGTGGTGATCGCATGCGGGGCAACGCGGGAATATGTCGACCGCCTGAAGCTGTCGGGTGACATTCTGTTGATCGACAACGTGCCCTCGGAACCCGATATTCCGGCCTTTGACAGGACGCTCGATGCCACGCGCGCCCACGCGCCCGACCTGGTAATCGGCCTTGGTGGTGGATCGGTTCTCGATATCGCCAAGCTTGTCGCCGCGCTCTGGGACGGTGATCAGACCCTTCGCGATGTTGCGGGCACAAATAGGGTCGAAGGGCGGAACACCCGCCTGTTCCAGATTGCCACTACGGCCGGGACCGGCTCGGAGGCCGGAATCCGTGCGCTCGTGACAGACCCCGACACCAAATCGAAGGTGGCCGTCGAAAGCCCGCACCTGATTGCCGATCTGGCGGTTCTTGACCCCGAACTGACCTATTCCGTCCCGCCCTCTGTCACGGCCGCAACGGGCGTAGATGCGATGGCCCATTGCGTCGAAGCCTTCACAAACATCAGGGCGCATGAGATGGTCGACGGGTTTGCGCGCATGGGCTTCCGGCTGGTCGGCAAATATCTTCGCCGTGCGGTCGAAGACGGCAGGGACAGCGAGGCCCGCGCAGGCATGATGCTGGCCTCCTATTATGGCGGGATCTGCCTGGGGCCGGTGAACACCGCCGCAGGCCACGCGCTGGCTTATCCGCTGAGCACGCACCTGTCGCTGCCGCATGGCCTTGCGAACGCCATCATCTTTCCGCATGTGCTGGCCTTCAACCTGCCGGCCGCGGCCTCAAAGACAGCCGAGGTCGCCGATGCGCTCGGTCTAAGAAACGCGGGCAACCAGGACGCGCTGAAAGCCGCAGCCTTTGGGTTCTGTCGCGACCTTGGGATCGAAATGCAGTTGAAGGCCCATGGCGCGGCTGAAGACGACCTGGCCTTCTGGGCGGAGGAGGCCCATGCCATCCGTCGCCTTATGGACAACAATCCGCGCGACATGGGCGTGCCGGACATCCTCGCGATCTATCGCGACGCCTTCTGAGCCCGCATCGGCAAGGAACAATCCGCGCGCCGTCAGGCCTCGGGCATTGACAGGTCGAGCATTCCGGCCCCGAACAGACGTTCGCGCGAGTGCACGATATGCAGCCGCATCGCCTCGCGCGCGCGAAGCTGATCCTTGTCCACGATTGAATTGTAGATCTCGCGGTGTTCTTCCAGCACCTGTTCCAGCGCGGCTGCGCCGTCGGACATCAGTGCCTCGCCGTGCATCTTCATGCCCACATAGATATGTGCGCGCAGGGCCTTCAGTGTCTCGGAGTAATACTGGTTGTTCGAGGCACGCGCGATGGCCAGATGAAAGGCAAAGTCCGCATCCTCACGATGCAGCCGTGACCCCGTCGCGTCCGACAGGAGGTCGAGCGCGCGGGCCATCTCATCCAACACTTCGCGGTTGCGCCGCTGGCAGGCCAGACCGGCAGCATCGACTTCGACCGTCAGGCGGAATTCGTAGCAGCGCTGGATGTCGGCGATCGTCTCGACCGGTGTGTAGCCCAGCGCTGTTTCACGGGTGAGCCGCACGAAATTGCCGGCCCCCTGGCGCGACACGATCAGCCCATCCTCGCGCAGCTTTTCAAGCGCCGCGCGCAGCACAGGGCGCGACACGCCGAACTGCACCGACAGATCCTTTTCCGCCGGCAGCTTTTCGTTGGCCCTGTAGTGGCCGCGCGTGATGCGGTGCTTGAGCATCTGGTAGATCTTTTCCGACAACGGTTGGCGGCCGGTTCGGGCGACATCCTGCTGTTTCATCTTGCCTTCCTTCACTGCCCGTGCCTGATGCCCTTGAGAATCTCGGCCAACGTGTTTCGTACGCCGAAGCCGCCAGACTTGGTGGCAATCTGCACCGGCCCCCAGTCCATCTGCGTTTCACCCAGCGGCAACCCCGGGCGGAGTTCCGCTGTCACTCGTAAACTGTTCACCCCAAGCTGGTCCAGACAGGCGTTTGCGCTTTCTCCCCCGCAGAACAGGATAGAGGCGGGTCGCAGGCGGCGAGCCACGCGAGCCGACCCTTCGGCCAGCCGCCGCGCTGCGATGTGCCCCGGCACGCCCTCGCCACCGTCAGTGATCGTCAGGACAAGCGGGCCGTCTCGGGCATCAATATCCGGCACCACGCCATCGGGGGCAGGGGAGATGGACCCCATGTCTGCCAACGCGGCGATCTGGTCGATGGTGATCGGATCGCGGGAGCCGTTGACAATGAGGGTCGGGCCGCGCAGCTGCGCGCCGCGCGGCGATGCCGCGCCCAGCGCACGCGCCAGCGCAAACGCCAAGCCGCGCGCGCCGATCCAGAGCGTGTCCTCCAGCCCCTCGGCAAGAAGCGCATCGAGATCCGTGTCGGTCGTGGCGTCGGCCACCTCGACTCCGTTCCCAAAGTGCGCAGCAACGGGGACCGGTGTGGCCACGCCCGCCCCGCTCAACGCACCGTTCACGACGATGCGGCGCATGTCGGGGATGGCGGGGCAGGCAACCTGCCGTGCGCGCTGCGCAAGCCGGGCGAGCACGGCGGTCTCTGTGGCAACATTGCCCTTCAGCCGCGAGTCGACCTTCTTGAAGATCACGCTGGCAGCGTCGGGAGCCAGTTGCGAGAACGCCGCTTCCACGCGGCGCGCGGCGCGCGGCGGCGCCGTTTCACGACTGGAGGTGTTGATTGCCAACACATCGGGGGCAGCCCTCAGCGCTTCCGGCACGGCTTCCGGGCTGCGGGCCACCACCACGCTGCGTGAGCCATCCGCAAAGCCTGCTGCCGAGTCGAGAGCGCCGGTCAGGTCGTCTGCAATGATGAGCACCCTGATTGTCATGTTTACCTATCTGGAACCTCTGTGCCCATGTGTCGCCCGATTCCTCGGACGCTTCGGAAAATTTTCACAATTTTATCGTGGGTTGCCGGATAATTTGCAACAGTTGATGTTGTTTTACCTATAGGTGAATTGCTATGTTGAACTGTCAAAGCGGGAGGTGCGAGATGAGCGCGCGTATCGTCATCACCATGGGAGATCCGTCGGGTGTGGGTCCCGAGGTCACGGTCAAGGCTCTCGCCAGCCATGGTGCTGCGCTGCGCGCGCGGACCGTGGTGATCGGCGATGCGGACACGCTGGCCCGGGCGGCAGCCCAAGTGGAAGTAGCCCTGCCACTCATCGGGCCAGACGATCCTGGTGATGGTATTCGGATCGAGCATGTCTCGGTCGATGGGCTGCCCGGACGCTTCGGCGTTCTGTCGGCAGCCTGCGGCGAGGCGTCCTTCCGCTATATAGAACGGGCCGTGCAGATGACCACGGCTGGAAAGGCCGCCTGCATCGTGACTGCCCCCATCAACAAGGAGGCGCTCAACGCCGCGGGCCATCACTACGATGGCCATACCGGGATGCTGGCGCATCTGACCGGATCGAAGTCATCCTACATGCTGCTGGCCGCGGAGCGGCTCAACGTGTTGCATGTGTCCACCCATGTTTCACTCAAGGAAGCAATCGGGCGGGCGACCACCCAGCGCGTTGTGGAGACGATCCGCATGGGGCACCGGCATTTTCTGCGCATGGGTGTGGACGCGCCGCGCATCGCGGTCGCTGGCATCAACCCGCATTGTGGCGAAAACGGCCTGTTCGGGACCGAGGACGATGACGAGATCAGACCCGCCGTAGAACAGGCGCGTGCCGAGGGCATCGACGTGACCGGGCCGATCTCGGCCGATACGGTCTATTACCGCGCCTTTGGAGGCGCCTTTGATCTGGTGATCGCGCAGTACCATGACCAGGGACACATCCCGATCAAGCTGGTGGCTTTCGACACGGCGGTCAACGTGTCGCTCGGGCTGCCGATCGACCGCTGCTCGGTGGATCACGGAACGGCCTTCGACATCGCCGGGACAGGCAGGGCGAACCACACAAATATGATCTGCGCGCTGGACTACGGCGCACGGCTGGCCTCAGCCGGAAGGGGGTGACCACATGACCGGGGACAAGAAGGCTTTCGTCGCGCTTGTGACCTGCTTCAACGAGGACGAGACGATCAACTACGCGGCCACGCGCGCGCAGGTCCGGCGTCAGATCGAGGCTGGGAATCAGATCATGTGCGCCGGGACAAACGGCGATTTTTCGGCGCTGACCTTTGATGAGAAGGTTCGCCTGTGCGCCGAGGTGGTCGACGAAGTTGCCGGTCGCGCCGAGGTGATCGTCAATGCGGGGATGCCCGCGACCCATGAGACCCGCCTGCTGGCGCGGGAATTCGACCGCATCGGGGTTGACGGGATCGCTGTCATCACGCCCTTCTTTATCGAATGCACGCAGGAAGGGCTGATCCGCCATTTCACCTGCGTTGCAGACTCCGTCGACACGCCCGTCTATCTCTACGACATCCCGGCTCGGACGCAGAACCACATTGAGCCCGAAACCGCGCGCACGCTTGCAGCGCATGGCAACATCGCCGGCATCAAGGACTCCGGAGGCGCACAGGACACGCTCGAAGCCTATATCGCGATCGGTCGTGAAACGGATGGATTTGACGTCTATTCCGGCCCAGACCACCTTGTGCACTGGGCCGTGACCAACGGCGCGCGCGGATGCATCTCCGGTCTTGGCAATGTGTTGCCGGACGTGCTGGCCCGGATCATTTCCTGCGTAAATGCCGGAGACGAATCGGGTGCAGCAGAGGCGCAGTCCATCTATACGCACTTCCGTACCGAGCTGTACAAGCTCGGCTATCCGCCTGCGCTCGTGAAACGGGCACTCTTCCTTCGCGATCCATCGGTCGGCCTTTCTCGCCAGCCTGCTCTCCTTCCCGACGCTGCCCAAGACAAGGCGATCGAGGCCATCCTTACCAAATTCGGAGTTTGAAAGGGCAACCTTAACGCAGACGCCAGAAGTGCGTTTTAACGGTACGTGACAAAGCCGCCTTTGGATCGCGCGGTCGAAGCGAAGACGGAAGATGCTTACGGCCGCCTGACAATCCTGACGTGCGCAGGGAGACCGGCAATATCGCGACGGCTGGTTGTCGCGGGATCGGCATCTTCACCTCATCGGCGCACTTGTGCTTCCCGCACGCGTTCGTGACCAGCCGCCTGCACGAACTTCCGGTCGAAGGTTGCAAGGCCCGCAAAGGCTTGCAAGGCCCGCGCCACCTCGGCGATCAGCCGCGTTCCCGCCCGCCATTTCTGCCGCTGGCGAATGGCGCTGAGCCGGATGGCCTGCTCCTTGGTTGACACTGTCGCGGCGGGCTTTTTCCGCGTTGGCCATCGGCTTGGCTCCCGGATGCAAGATATACGCAAGATATCCCTCCGTCCCCCTGGTCCAGGGTGGTGAACCGCTACGGCCTTGTGCAGGCTCTGATCTGACGTTCGGGAGCACGGCCGATTCCGCCTGACCCGGTTGCACGCTCTCGCCGTCGCCTGCGCGTTCCTTTTTAGGGAGCCGCGTCCCCATGGCGGCACGGGTGCACTTCGACCGTCACATGCGACAGGTTGGAGATCGCAGCCAGCTTCGACTTGTAGTGGGACGGCTCCTGCGGGCGATCCGAGACGATCGAGACGATGGCCGCCATGTGGCCGGGGCCCAACCGCCACAGATGGAGGTCTGCGATGCGGTCACCGCCCTGTTCGAGTGCGGCGCGCATGCGGTCGGCCATGGCGCCGTCCGGCGTCATGTCCAGAAGCACCGCGCCCGCACCCTTCAGAAGGCCCCAGGACCAGCGGGCGATCACCAGGCTGCCGACAATCCCCATGAGCGGGTCCATCCACAGCCAGCCATAGAAGCGGCCGGCAAGAAGCGCCGCAATCGCCAGCACCGAAGTCAGCGCGTCCGTGAGCACGTGGAAATAGGCCGAGCGCAGATTGTGATCGTCATGGCCGTGGTGGTGATGGTGGTCGTGCTTTGCATGCCCGTGGTCGTGATGATGGTGGTGGCCTCCTTTGCCGCCATCATGGAGGATCCAGGCGCTGGCGAGATTGACGAGAAGACCGATGACGGCGACGATGATCGCCTCGTCGAAGCGGATCGGAACGGGTGCGGCGAGCCGCAGGACCGATTCGATGCCGATCATCAATGCGATGATCGCCAGGATCACCGCACTCGAATAGCCGGCCAGTTCGCCGAGCTTTCCGGTGCCGAAACTGAAGCGCGCGTCGTGGGCATGACGGCGGGCATACCAGTAGGCAAGACCGGTGATGGAGAGCGCGCCCGCATGGGTCGCCATATGGAACCCGTCGGCAAGCAGCGCCATCGAGCCGAAAGCCAGGCCAGCAACGATCTCGCCAACCATCATGATGGCGGTCAGCGCGACGACGATCCACGTCCGATACTCGTTTCGGGCGTGGTCGGCGCCCAGGAAATTGTGGCTGTGTCGCCAGCGCTCGATGGAATGTGCGTGCATGGGCCGTTCACAGATATTTGGTGATTTCGCGAAACCCGGCGAGTTTCTCTTTCAGCTCGGGCGACAGTGGCCCGGCGATCTCTCCCAGGTGATGGTCGATGTGATCATGGATAATCATCTGCTTGGACTTCTCCAGCGCGCGGATGACGGCCTGAAGCTGCTGCGCGATCGCCAGCCCGTCCCGCCCCTCCGCGACCATCCGCAAGACGGCGGCAAGATGCCCCTCCGCTCGCCGAAGCCGGCCCATGATTTCGGGGTTGTTTGCGTGGCTCATGGCGTAAGTCCTATCCCCTGGGAGAGGATAAGGCAACTGGCGATGCGGCGATATCCTTGGGCGGGCTCCCGACTGCGCCGCCGCCCGCAACGCGCATCATGAGGGCATCGCAAGGGCTGTCGGTGCGCCTTGCCGTCTGCGCAGGAAAATCCGCAAGCCCGACGGCAGGATCCCGCCTTTCCTCCCGTCCGCGCAGGGGCGGAGGGCGAGCCGGTGCAAGACCATTGCGGCATCGACATCATCAAACTTCTTGATATGCTTGCCGCCGCCGCGAATTGTGGCGCTCCCGTCTATCCCGCCACCGGTGATCCATGAACCGCAACTTCCTTGTCATCGATCCCGAAGAGAACATGGTGACGCTCAAGGGATTGGCTTCGCCCGTGCGCGCCCGCATGCTCAAGCTGCTGCAGGTCGATGGGCCGATGAATGTCAACGACATCGCGCGCCGGCTCTCGCTGCCGCAATCGACGGTCTCCTCCAACCTGCAGATCCTGGAGGAAGGTGGGCTCGTGCGCTGCGAGACGGTCAAGGCGCGCAAGGGGAACCAGAAGATCTGCCATGCCGCCTTCGACGAGATCCTGGTGCTGTTCAAGGAGACGTTGCCGCCCAAGGCGGAGAACACGATCGAGGTGGCCATGCCGCTCGGCCTCTACACTGCCTGCAGCACCCAGGCGCCCTGCGGTCTGTGCTCGGTCGACGGCATCATCGGCCTGCTCGACGTGCCGGACTATTTCCTCGATCCCGAGCGCATGAAGGCGTCGCTGCTATGGTTCGGGCGCGGCTATGTCGAGTATCAGTTTCCCAACAATGCCAAGCTTGCCGGCTCCGACATCGAGAGCATCGCCTTCTCGATGGAGCTGTCGTCGGAAGTGCCGGGAACGAGCGCCGACTGGCCATCCGACATTACCCTGTGGGTCAACGGCGTGGAGGTGGGAACCTGGACGTCGCCGGGCGATTTCGGCGATAAGCGCGGCGTCTATACGCCCTCCTGGTGGAAGCAGAAGGGCTCGCAATACGGCATGCTCAAGACGTGGAGCATCAACGGAACGGGCTCCTATATCGACAGCGTTCGCATTTCCGACGTGACCATCGACGCGCTCGACCTTGCCGGCCACCACTCGATCCGCATGCGCATCGGCATCCGAGAGGATGCCAAACATCCCGGCGGCGTGAACATCTTCGGCCGCGGCTTCGGCAATTACGATCAGGATATCGTGATGCGCATCAATGTGAAGCGCTGAGATGCGTCTTACCGCGTCCCCAGCCACTCCTTCAGCTCTGCTTCCGCCCGCTCAAGCGCGCTGTAGTTCAACAGCTTGCGCAGGAAGGCGATGGCCACGGCACGGGTGCGCAGATTGAAGCGGCCCTCCTCGTCCTCGCCCGCCGTCTGATAGACCTCGAGCTTGTCATAGAGTTGCTGCAGGCGGTTCTGCACGCTTCGCAGCGAAAGGTTGCGGCGCCGGGCGATGGCCCGGTCGGTCAGCCCCAGCGCGATGTCGACCAGGATCTCGTACTCGGTGTCGGTGAAGCCGCCCACAGGGCCCATGCTCTTCTGCTGAAGGCCGCGCACCTCGCGGTCGATCACGCATTGGCTCTCGACGAAGATCGAGCGAAGCGCCAGTTTCAACCGTTCGTCGGAGGCGGACTTGAGCACATAACCATAGGCCGCCCCGTCGGGCACGATGCGCGACACGCCCCGCACATAGGCTTCGTCGGAATAGTTGGACCAGAAGAGGATGCGCGTTTCCGGCCGCTCCTTCCAGATGGTGCGGGCCGCCTCTATGCCGTTCCTCACGCTCATCTGCAGATCCATGACAATGTGGGCGGAGCGGTGATGGCGGGCAAGCTCCTCGCCCGCCGTGCCGTTTTCCGCCTCGATCACCGTGTCGCATTCGGGCAACGCCGCGCGCACCGCCTCGTTGAGATAGGAGCGATGCAGCGGGTCGTCTTCGACGATCAGAACCTTCATGGCGTCTCTCCACGCGTCTGCACCGCAGGGAGGGGCAGAAGCACCTTCACCACCGTGCCCCTGCCGCACTGCGCCGGCCCGATGGAGAACTTTGCCGAAATCAGCCGGGCGCGCGTCTTCATGTTGTCAATGCCGCCTCCGGTGCGCCCGCGCGGGCGGCAGAACCCCTCGCCATCGTCGGCCACCAGGATGGCAAAGTGCCTGCCGCGCCAGGAAAGCCGCACCTCGATCGCACCCGGACGGGCATGGCGCACCGCATTGTTGATCGCTTCCTGGGCAATGCGGAACAGCGCCACGCTCACCGTCGGCTCCAGCCGTTCGCAGGCTCCGTCCGTCTCGTCGATGAGCGTCCACGCGATGGCCATGCCGCTGTCGCGCACCGAACGCTCCAGATGATTTTCCACCGCCTCCACGAGGCCGAAGAGCTGCAGCACCGAGGGCCTGGCCTGCTCGATGATGTGGCGCAGATCCTGCATGCAATGCTGCAGGCTGCGCGAGAGCGGCTCCAGCGCCTGGGGCGTGATGTCGCCCGTGCGCGAAAGCTGCTCGATGCGCCGCGCGAGCCGCGTAAGGTCGGCGAGCGTCTGGTCGTGCAGATCCATGCCGATGCGCTGGCGCTCCTGTTCCAGTGCCTCCGTCAGCTTCAGCGCGCCAAGCCGCAGCCCTTCCTCGCGGGCGCGCGCTTCCGCCTCGACGATGGCCGAGCGCTGCGCCTGTTCGGCAGCCCGCAGGGCAAAGAAATAGGGGGAAAGCAGGTCGGCAATGGCGCGGGCATGGGCCACATCCTCCATCGTGTAGACGCCGGCCCGCTGCGAGGAGCAGGAGAGCGCGCCGATGATCTCGCCCTGCACCTTCATGGGCACGTGCACGCGGCTTCTCAACTTTTGCTCGACGATCGGCCCCTTGAAGGCCCCCTCGAAGTGGAAACGGGGATCGACGCAGGCATCGTCGGTGAGAAGATGATCCACCTCGCCCCAAAGGAGCGTGCGGATCGGGCTGTTGGCCACCGGCGCGGATTTCAGCGCGCTCCATGCCGTGTCCATGCCGGTCTCATAGGCTGTGTGGTACTTGCCGTCGACCATGAGGATGCAGACATCCATGTGGTCGTGGGGCAGGATGTGGGCGACCTCCGCCGCCACGGCGCGGATGGCCGAGCGGAAGTCGAGCTGGCCGGCCAGCAGGCGGGAAATTCCCAGATAGTGGTCGACGAGCGCCGTGGGCGCCATCTGCAACATGTCGTGATCCTCCCCGGCCGTCCTCCGACGGCCGCCTTGCAGGAATTAGCGCCCGAGCAGGCGCCCGCGTCCTGCGTGAACCCGCATCATTTGCAGGAAATCCCGCAAACGGCTTGCCTCAATGATCCTATACACGATCGGTGTTCTATTTCATCCTGCGCGGACTGAGGGAGGAGACTTCAGCACGCCAGGATCGTTCGTCTCTCGCCGCCGGGACGCGGCGGACGAGCGGTCATCCAAAGGGAGAGAGACATGAACATTCGCGAGATTCTGCTGGCATCGGCCGCCGCCCTGTGTGTCGGCCTGCCCGTTTCGGCAAGCGCCGACACCTCGGACAAGACCATCGCGCTGTCCAACAACTATGCCGGCAATTCCTGGCGCCAGGCCATGCTGACAAGCTGGAACAAGGTGACGGGCCAGGCCGTCGCCGACGGTGTGGTGGCTGCGGCCGACGCCTTCACCACGGCGGAAAACCAGGTGACCGAGCAGGCTGCCCAGATCCAGAACATGATCCTGCAGGGCTACGACGCCATCGTGCTGAACGCTGCCTCGCCCGAGGGGCTGAACGGTGCCGTCAAGGAAGCCTGCGACGCCGGAATCGTCGTCGTTTCCTTCGACGGTATCGTCACGGAACCCTGTGCCTGGCGCATCGCCGTCGACTTCCACGAGATGGGCCGCAGCCAGATCGAATATCTGGCCGGCCGCCTGCCCGATGGCGGCAATCTGCTGGAAATCCGTGGCCTTGCCGGGGTCTTCGTCGATGACGAGATCTCCGGCGGCATCCATGCCGGCGTCGAGGAACATCCGCAGTTCGAGATCGTCGGCTCCGTCCACGGCGACTGGGCGCAGGACGTGGCGCAGAAGGCGGTGGCAGGCATTCTGCCGAGCCTGCCGAAGATCGACGCCGTGGTCACCCAGGGCGGGGACGGATACGGCGCGGCACAGGCCTTTGCTGCAACGGACCGGGAGATGCCCATCATCATCATGGGCAACCGCCACGACGAACTGACCTGGTGGAAGGAGCAGAAGGACGCCAACGGCTACGAGACCATGTCGGTTTCCATCGCGCCCGGCGTGTCCACGCTCGCCTTCTGGGTGGCGCAGCAGATTCTGGACGGCAAGGAGGTGCCGAAGGATCTCACCGTTCCCTTCCTGCGCATCGACCAGGACAATCTGGAGGAGGGCCTTGCAAACACCGAGCCTGGCGGCGTCGCGAACATCGAATATTCGCAGGAAGACGCGCTGGAGGTGATCCAGGCGGCGATGTAGGCTGGCATATCCCGGCGCGGCGCCTCGCGCGTCGCGCCCGTTCCCTCCGGTTTACGAAAGCCCATGACACACAAGACCGCGCCCGCGCACCCCATCATCGAGGTCGAGGACGCCAGGATCAGCTTTGGCGCGGTCAGAGCGCTCGATGGTGTGAGCCTTGCCATCATGCCGGGCGAATGCGTCGGGCTGGTCGGCCACAATGGCGCCGGCAAGTCGACCATCGTCAATGTCATCAATGGCGGCCTGACGCCCGATACGGGCCGCGTGGCGAGCAATGGCGGGGCGCTTGAGCGGTATGGCATCAACGTCGCGCGCGCCCATGGCGTGCGCTGCGTCTTCCAGGAACTGTCCCTGTGCCCCAATCTCACCGTGGCCGAGAATGTCCGCATCATGCACCGCAATCTCGGCGGTGCGGGCTGGCGGGGCAGGGCGCGCCGCATCATCGGCGAAAGCCTCGATCGGATCTTTCCGGACCATGGCATCGACGGCGACGAGACGGTGGGGACGCTGTCGATCGCCGAGCGCCAGATGGTGGAGATCGCCATGGCGTTCTCCGATGCCGGCACGCCGCCGCGTCTGGTCATCCTCGATGAACCCACATCCTCCCTCGATGCCAGCCTGGCCAGACAGATGCTCACCCATGTGCGCCGCTTCGTGGAAGCAGGCGGTGCCGTCATCTTCATCTCGCACATCCTGCACGAGATTCTCGCCACCGCCGATCGCATCATCGTCATGAAGGACGGCCGCATCGTCGCCGAGCGCCCGGCCGGCGGCTTCGATGCCAACAGCCTCTTCGAGGCGATGGGCAGCGTCGCCAAGGGTGCCGCCGCGCGCCGCCAGAACCGCGATCTGGCGGCCGCCCCCATCGTCCTTCGCCAGACCGGCAGCGGTCTCCCCTTCACCGCGCGGGAAGGCGAGATCGTCGGCCTTGCCGGGCTGAGCGGCCACGGCCAGACGGAAATGCTGTTGAAGCTTCATGCGCTGAGAAGCGGCAACTGGCGGCCGCGCCGCGATCCGGCCGTTGCCTTCGTGGCCGGCGACCGGCGGCTTAACGGCATTTTCGAACTGTGGAGCATCCTGAAGAACCTGTCCGTCGCTTCCCTCGGGGACCTGACACGCCATGGCCTGGTGGACGAGAAGGCCGAGGAAGCCAGGGCCGAGAGCTGGAAGGCGCGCATCGAGATCCGCACCCAGTCCATGGCAAATCCCGTCCTGTCGTTGTCTGGTGGCAACCAGCAGAAGGTGCTGTTCGCGCGTGCGCTGTCCACCCGTGCACCCGTGGTGCTGATGGACGATCCCATGCGCGGCGTCGATGTGGGCACCAAGCAGGAGGTCTACCGCATCATCCGCTCGGAAGCGGAGGCCGGGCGCACCTTCGTGTGGTACTCCACGGAGATGGAGGAGGTGTGTCTGTGCGACCGGGTCTATGTCTTCCGTGAGGGCGCCATCGTCGCCGAACTCGATGGCGACGAGGTCAGCGAAAAGAACATCCTCGCCGCCTCCTTCCAGGGAGCGGCCGCATGAACCTGCGCCTGCCCTCCGAGACCGTTCGCCTGCTCATCCCCGCCCTCTCGCTGACCGCCCTGCTGGCTGCCGTCTTCTGGCTGCAGCCGCGGGCCATGAGCTATATCGGCCTCAATCTCCTGTTCAATCTGGCGGTTCCCATCGCGCTTGCCACCATCGCCCAGATGCTCATCATGGCGGTGAACAATCTCGATCTGTCGATGGGCGCCTTCGTCAGCTTCGTGGCCTGCGTCGCGGCCACCTTCCTGCACGATACGCCGCTGCTCGGCTGGTTGATCCTGCTCGCCGCCATCGCCGCCTATGCCGCGCTCGGCGTCATCATCCACCTGCGTGATCTGCCCTCCATCGTCGTCACGCTCGGCATGAGCTTCGTGTGGACGGGACTTGCCGTGCTGCTCCTGCCTGCACCCGGCGGCCAGGCGCCTGAATGGGCGCGCTGGCTGATGACGGCCAAGCCGCCGCTCGTGCCCATGGCCATCGTCGCCAGCATTCTGATCGCGCTGGTCGGCCACCTCATCGTCATGCGCTCCTCTTTCGGTGTCCTGGTGCGTGGGGTGGGCGGCAACGAGCGCTCTGTGGAGCGCGCCGGCTGGTCCGTGCTGGCGGCCAGAGCCGGCGCCTACGGGCTTGCCGGCGCCTTTGCCGTGGCCGCCGGCATCGCGCTGGTCGGGCTCACCACCTCGGCAGACGCCAACATCGCGCTGCGCTATACATTGCTTTCCATCGCCGGTGTCATTCTGGGCGGCGGAGAGTTCGTCGGCGGGCGCGTCTCGCCCATCGGTGCCGTCATCGGCGCGCTGACCCTGACGCTCGCCGGGTCCTTCCTTTCCTTTCTGCGCATTTCTCCCGACTGGCAGATCGGCGCGCAGGGCGCCATTCTCGTGATCGTTCTGGCGCTGCGGCTCCTGCTCAACCGCCTTGAAAACCGGGAGAGACGGCGATGAAGGCCGTGCACCTACTTGCCGCAAAACCATGGATCTGGTCATGGCTGGCCGCCGCCGTCGTCTGGACGGCAACGGTGGCCGTCACCGGTGGAGCAGGGGCCTTCGGCCTCACCCAGGCCGCACTGACCTTTGCCGCCTTCTCGGTCATCGTCGGTACCGGCCAGATGTTCGTCATCACCCTGGGGCCGGGCAATATCGACCTGTCGGTGCCGGCAACCATGACGCTTGCCGGCACCGTGGCGCTCAAGCTGATGAATGTCGACAATGGCATGATCGCGCCGGGCCTGGTCGTCGCGCTTGCCATCGGCATCGCCGTCGGCGTGGGCAATTACGGCCTCATCAAGCTGCTGCGCATCCCGCCCATCATTGCCACCCTGGCCATGAGCTTCATCGTGCAGTCGGCGGCCATCTGGACCAACCGCGGCCTGCGGATCAAGCCGCCGAGCCTGCTTGCCGAGTTCACCACATCGAGCACCTTCGCCATCCCCAACATGGCCATCGTGGCGCTGCTCGTGGCTGTCATCGCGTGGGTGCTGCTTGAGAAATCCCTCTATGGCCGGTGGATCCTGGCCATCGGCCAGAGCATGGCAGCCGCCCGCATGGCCGGCATCCCGGTCGATGGCACGCGTTTCGCCACCTATGTGCTGTGCGCGGTTCTCGCCGCGCTGTGCGGCTATCTGCTCGCCTGCTTCTCGGGTGGCGCGGCGCTCAATATGGGCGCGGAGTATCTCCTGATGTCGATCGCCGTGGTGGTTATCGGCGGCACCTCCGTGGCCGGCGGCGATTCCAACGTGCCGGGCATCTGGGGCGCCTCGCTTTTCCTTTTCCTGGTCGTCTCCATGCTCAACACATACGGGCTTGGTGCTGGTTTCCGCCTCATCATGACCGGGCTCATCATCATCGGCGTGATCGTGGTGGCCAGCGGCCGCCGCGCCCGCCAACCCTGACAACAGAGCACCTCATGACGAACGATCCCCTCTACGAAGTCCATGACCCCCGCTTCCGCATGCTCATCGTGCCCAATGCGCGCCTGGAGGAGCTTTATTCGGGCTGCCGCTGGGCCGAAGGTCCGGTGTGGTTCGACGATGCCTGCCAGCTTGTCTTCAGCGACATCCCCAACCAGCGCATGCTGCGCTGGGTACCGGATGGCGGCGTCAGCATCTTTCGCCAGCCTTCGAACTTCGCCAACGGCAACACGCGCGACCGCCAGGGCCGGCTGGTGACCTGCGAGCACGGCACGCGCCGCCTCACCCGCACGGAGATTGACGGCACCATCACCGTGCTGGCAGAAGCCCATGCGGGCAAACGGCTCAACTCTCCCAACGACGTTGTGGTGCACTCCGACGGCTCGGTGTGGTTCACCGACCCCACCTATGGCATTCTCTCCGACTATGAAGGCTACAAGGCCGAGCCGGAGCAGGAGACGCGCAATGTCTATCGCCTGGAGCCCGAAAGCGGCGCCCTTGCCGCCGTGGTGAGCGACTTCCGCCAGCCCAACGGCCTAGCCTTCTCGCCCGACGAGAAGACGCTCTATGTCGCCGATTCCGCAGCCAGCCACGACGAGAGCGCACCGCGCCATATCCGCGCCTTCGATGTCCTGCCGGGCGGTCGGCTCGAAAACGGCCGCGTCTTCGCCCTCATCGACAACGGCATTCCCGACGGCCTGCGCGTCGATCGGCAGGGCAATGTCTGGTCGAGCGCGGGTGACGGCATCCACTGCTTTGCCCCCGACGGGCAACTTCTGGGCAAGATCCTAATCCCCCAGACGGTGGCCAACCTGACCTTCGGCGGTCCGCGGCACAACCGCCTGTTCATCACCGCCACCACCGCGCTCTATTCCCTCTACGTCGCCGTTGCCGGCGCCCAGTGGCCGTGAGGGCTTGAGGGCCCGGCGCGCTCCGCTCCGGTGCCCCTGTCCCGCCCGGGCCTTCTGGAAGAACGGGAGACCGGCCGCGCGCGCTTTCCCGCAAGCGCCGCGGCCGCCTGCGTTCTGCCGCCTTGCAGGGGCCGTTTCGGGCGCCTGATATTTTAGGCTTGAAATATATCGCTATCGGTGCGATCCTGTTTCCAGGTGGAAGTCGAGAGCGAGGAAGATGGGATGAGGGTTGCGGTTCTTGGCGGTGGTCCGGCTGGCCTTTACTCGGCGATCTCGATGAAGCTCAGGGATCCCGGTCATGAGGTGGCCGTCTATGAGCGCAACCGGCCGGACGACACCTTCGGCTGGGGGGTGGTTCTGTCCGACGAGACACTGGCCAATCTGCAGGCCAACGATCCCGTCAGTGCTGCGGCGATCCGCGAGAATTTCGCCTATTGGGACGACATCGCCGTCTTCTATCGCGGCACCCGGACCGTTTCCACCGGGCACGGCTTTTGCGGCATCGGACGCAAGAAGCTGCTTCTTATCCTTCAGGAGCGGGCGCGCGCGCTTGGCGTCGATCTGCATTTCCAGACCGAGATCGACGATCCACGGCCCTTCATGAAAAGCCATGACGTCGTCATCGCCGCCGACGGCCTCAACTCCAGGTCCCGCACGGCCTTTGCCGATGTCTTCGAGCCTGACATCGACATCCGCAAGTGCAAGTTCGTCTGGCTCGGCACGCATCAGAAATTCGACGATGCCTTCACCTTCATATTCGAGGAGACCGAGCACGGCTGGGTATGGGCCCATGCCTATCAGTTCGACCGCGACACGGCGACCTTCATCGTCGAGTGCTCGCAGCAGACCTGGGAGAAGTTCGGCTTCGGCGCGATGTCGAAGGAGGAATCCATCGCCACCTGCGAGCGGATCTTCGCCGCGCATCTGGGTGGCCACAAGCTCATGTCCAACGCCAACCACATCCGCGGGTCGGCCTGGATCAACTTCCCCCGCGTGCTGTGCGCGCGCTGGTCGCATCAGAACCTGGCTCTGATGGGCGATGCGGCGGCGAGCGCCCATTTCTCCATCGGTTCGGGCACCAAGCTTGCGCTTGAAAGCGCCGTGGCGCTGGCCGACTACATCCACAGCGAGCCGACGCTGCAGGCCGCGTTCCAGAAATATGAGGAGGCGCGGCGCACCGAGGTGTTGAGGCTGCAGTCGGCGGCGCGCAACTCGCTCGAATGGTTCGAGGATGTCGAGCGCTACCTGCATCTCGACCCGGTTCAGTTCAACTATTCGCTGCTCACCCGCTCGCAGCGCATCAGCCATGAGAATCTGCGCCTGCGCGATCCGCAATGGCTGGCCGGCGCGGAGGCCTGGTTCCAGCGCCGGGCCGGCGGCACCGACGGCGCTCGCGCGCCCATGTTCGCGCCCTTCAGGCTGCGCGATATGAAGCTCGTCAACCGTATCGTGGTCTCGCCCATGGCCCAGTACAAGGCAGTGGACGGCTGCCCGACCGACTGGCATTTCGTGCATTATGCGGAGCGCGCCAAGGGCGGGGCGGGGCTCGTCTTCATCGAAATGACCTGCGTGACGCCGCAAGGGCGCATCACGCCGGGCTGCCCGGGCCTCTATGCGCCCGAGCACGAGGCCGCCTGGAAACGCATCGTCGATTTCGTGCACCGCGAGACGGAGGCGAAGATCTGCGCCCAGATCGGCCATGCCGGCGCCAAGGGCTCGACCCAGGTTCCCTGGGAGGATGCGGAGGCGCCGCTCGTCTCCGGCAACTGGCCGCTGATTGCGCCCTCCGCGGTGGCCTGGAGCGATGCCCACCCCGTTCCCAGGGAAATGACACGCAAGGACATGGACGCGGTGCGCGATGCCTTCGTCGCCGCCGCCGAGATGGCGGACCGCGCCGGCTTCGACATGCTCGAACTCCACATGGCCCATGGCTATCTGCTGTCGGCCTTCATCACGCCACTCACCAACCGGCGCACCGACGAATATGGCGGCAGTCTCGAAAACCGCATGCGCTTCCCCCTGGAGGTCTTCCACGCCGTGCGCGCGGTCTGGCCGCAGGAAAAGCCGATCTCGGTGCGCATTTCCGCCAATGACTGGGTGGGCGAAGAGGGGATCGGCCCGCAGGACGCGGTGGAGATCGCCCGCCTGCTGCAGGCGGCGGGCGTGGACATCTGCGACGTCTCCGCTGGGCAGACCTCGCTGCGCGCCAAGCCGGTATACGGCCGCATGTTCCAGACCCCTTTCTCCGACCGCATCCGCAACGAGACAGGCATGGCCACCATGGCGGTCGGCAACATCTACGAACCCGACCATGTGAACTCCATCCTGATGGCCGGCCGCGCCGACCTCGTCTGTCTCGCCCGGCCGCATCTGGCCGATCCCTACTGGACGCTGCATGCCGCGGTGGAGCTGGGGGACCGCCAGGTGAAATGGCCCGATCCCTATCTGCGCGGCCGCGAACAGGCCTACCGCCTCGCCGAACGGCGGGACGCCATGCTGGGGAAGGTGTGATGACCGCCATCGTGGGAACCCATGCGCTGGTCACGGGCGGCGGCTCGGGTGTTGGCCGGGCAATCGCGCTGGCGCTTGCCGAGGCGGGGGCGGCCGTCACCATCTGCGGGCGGCGCATGGAGCCGCTCAAGGCCGTTGCCGCACGCCATCCCAACATCGAGGCCATGGCCGCCGACATCACCGACGAGGCTTCGATGGAGCACCTCTACCGCCAGTCCGAGGCGGCCCGCGGCGCCATCGACATCGTGGTCGCCAATGCCGGTGTCGCCTCCAGCGCGCCCGCCGCAAGGACGGCGCTTGCCGACTGGAAACGGATGCTCGACATCAATCTCACCGGCGCCTTTCTCACGGTGCGCCCGGCCCTTGCCGGCATGGCGGCGCGCAGGGCCGGGCGCATCGTCTTCGTGGCATCCGCCGCCGGTCTCAAGGGCTATGCCTATGTGGCGCCCTATGTGGCATCCAAGCACGGGGTCATCGGCCTGATGCGGGCGCTTGCCATCGAATATGCCGCAAGCGGGATCACCGTAAACGCGGTCTGCCCCGGCTATGTGGAGACCGATATGCTGGATCAATCGGTCGCCCGCATCGTCGAGAAGACGGGACGCTCGCAGGAAGAGGCGCGCGCCAGCCTGAAGGCCGCCAATCCGCAGGGACGCTTCATCCAGCCAGAAGAGGTGGCATCCGCCGTGCTGTGGCTCCTGAGCCCGGGCGCCGGCTCCGTCACCGGCCAGGCCATTTCGATTTCGGGAGGCGAGACATGATGAATGCACCTCTGTCGGCAGTCGGTCAGAAGCCGGAGCGCGGCGACAAGCAGCGCCTGCGCCTGTGGATCAGGCTGCTGCGCACAACGCGCATCGTCGAGGGCGAGCTGCGCGAACGCCTGAAGCGCGAGTTCGACACGACCCTGCCGCGCTTCGACGTGATGTCGGCGCTCTACCGCAGGCCCGAGGGCATGCTGATGAGCGATCTCTCGCGCTTCCTTCTGGTCTCAAACGGCAATGTGACGGGCATCGTCGACCGGCTGGTGAGCGACGGTTTCGTGATGCGCACCAAGAAGGAGGGCGACAAGCGCACATCCGTGGTGCGGCTCACGCCGGCCGGCGTCGCGCTGTTCGAGAAGATGGCAGCCGCCCACGAGCGCTGGATTACAGAGCTTCTGGGCAGCATCGAAACGGCCGAGGTGCACCGGCTTTCGGAAATGCTTCGCGCCTTTCGCAGCAATTGGGAGATCGATCATTGACCCCCGTCAAGATGGCAAACTTCGAGCCGGAGCATTTCCTGTGGCGCATGGAAGGCCGGGTGGCGGTGCTTCAGCTCAACAGGCCGCAGCGGAAGAACCCGCTCACCTTCGAGTCCTATGCGGAGCTGCGCGACACCTTCCGCAACCTCGCCTATGCCGATGACGTGGATGCGGTCGTGCTGCTGCCCAATGGCGGCAATTTCTGCTCGGGCGGCGATGTGCACGACATCATCGCCCCCCTGACCGGCATGGGAATGAAGGAGCTTCTGGCCTTCACCCGCATGACCGGCGATCTCGTCAAGGCGATGCTCAACTGCGGCAGGCCCATCATCGCCGCCGTCGAAGGGGTGGCCGTGGGTGCCGGTGCCATCCTCGCCATGGCGGCGGACATTCGTCTTGCCACACCCGAGGCCAGAACGGCCTTTCTCTTCACCCGCGTGGGGCTTGCCGGTTGCGACATGGGCGCCTGTGCGATCCTGCCGCGCATCATCGGCCAGGGCCGGGCGGCGGAACTTCTCTATACGGGCCGCACCATGTCGGCCGAGGAGGGCGAGCGCTGGGGGTTCTACAACCGGCTGGTGCCCGGCGAAACGCTGGCGGCGGAGGCCCTGGAACTGGCCGGTCGCATCGTCTCCGGTCCCACCTTCGCGCATGGCATCACAAAGACGCAGCTCAACCAGGAATGGGCGATGGGCCTCGACCAGGCGATCGAGGCCGAAGCGCAGGCGCAGGCGATCTGCATGCAGACGAGGGACTTCGAGCGCGCCTACCGCGCCTTCGTCGCCAAGGAAAAGCCGGTGTTCGAGGGCAATTGATGGTGGACAAAAGCTTTCTCTCCTGGCCATTCTTCGAGGAGCGCCACCGCGCCCATGCGCAGCGGCTGGAAGCCTGGTGCGCGGCCAATCTGCCGGTCGACCACGGCGATGTCGATGCGGCCTGCCGCGAACTGGTTGCAAGGCTCGGTCGCGATGGCTGGCTGAAACCGACGGCGGTCGATCCCGCCGACCCCGCGCCGCTCGACGTGCGCACCCTGTGCATCACCCGCGAGACGCTGGCGCGCCACGACGGGCTTGCCGATTTCGCCTTCGCCATGCAGGGGCTCGGCACCGGCGCCATCAGCCTCTACGGAACCCCCGATCAGCAACGCTGGCTGGAGCGGACGCGGGCCGGCACGGCAATCGCTGCCTTTGCCCTCTCCGAGCCGCGCTCCGGCTCCGACGTCGCCCATATGGAGATGACCGCCGAGCGCGACGGCGATCACTATGTGCTGGAGGGCGAGAAGACCTGGATCTCCAATGGCGGCATCGCGGATTTCTATGTCGTCTTCGCGCGCACGGGCGAAGCGCCGGGGGCCAAGGGCATTTCCGCCTTTCTGGTGCCCGCGGACACGAAGGGGCTTGCCGTTGCCGAGCGGCTTCAGGTGATGGCGCCGCACCCCTTGGCCCGCCTCCGCTTCGACAGGGCCCGCCTGCCGGCTTCAGCCATGATCGGCAGGCCGGGCGAGGGCTTTCGCATCGCCATGTCGGTGCTCGACGTCTTCCGCGCCACGGTGGGGGCCGCCGCACTCGGCTTTGCCCGCCGTGCGCTGCAGGAAAGCCTCGGGCGGGCAGCCGGGAGAAAGCTTTTCGGCGCGCCCATGGCCGAGTTGCAGATGGTGCAGGGGCACCTGGCACAGATGGCCCTTGATGTGGATGCCGCGGCCCTTCTGGTCTACCGTGCCGCCTGGACCAAGGACATGGGGGCTGCCCGCGTCACGCGGGAGGCCGCGATGGCAAAGCTCTTCGCCACGGACCGCGCACAGGATGTGATCGACCGCGCCGTGCAGCTTCACGGCGGGGACGGCGTGCGCCGCGGACATATCGTCGAAAGCCTCTATCGCGAGATACGCGCCCTGCGCATCTATGAGGGGGCCTCCGATGTGCAGAAGGTGGTGATTGCCCGGCAGCTGCTCTCAAACGCTTGAGAGGCGGGGCGCCCGATAACGCTGAGTGAAGGAAGACCGATGGCAGATCGCGAAACATTCGACTGGGCCGACCCCTTCGGGCTCGAACGCCAATTGTCGGAAGAAGAGCGCATGGTGATGCAGACCGCTCGCCGCTATGCGCAGGACAAACTCGCCCCTCGCGTGCTGGAAGCCTTCCGGCACGAAAGAACCGATGCCCAGATCTTCCGCGAGATGGGAGAGCTCGGGCTTCTCGGGCCCACCATCGCGCCGGAATATGGCGGCGCCGGCCTTTCCTACACCGCCTATGGCGTGATTGCGCGCGAGATCGAACGGGTCGACAGCGGCTACCGCTCGATGATGAGCGTGCAGTCCTCTCTGGTGATGCTGCCCATCGAAGCCTTCGGCAGCGCGGAGCAGAAGGCACGCTATCTGCCGGGGCTTGCGCGCGGGGAGCTCATCGGCTGTTTCGGTCTCACCGAGCCCAACCACGGCTCGGATCCGGGCTCGATGGAGACGCGCGCCCGCGCCGTCGATGGCGGGTTCAGCCTCAGCGGCGCAAAGACCTGGATCACCAATGCGCCGATCGCCGATGTCTTCCTCGTCTGGGGCAAGACGGAGGATGGCGCCATCCGCGGCTTCATTCTGGAGAAGGGATGGAAGGGCCTTTCGGCACCCAAGATCGAGGGAAAGGTGGGCCTGAGAACCTCGGTTACGGGTGAAATCGTCATGGACGAGGTCTTCGTGCCGGCGGAGAACATGCTGCCCGAGGTCTCGGGACTGAAGGGTCCGTTCACATGCCTGAATTCGGCGCGTTTCGGCATCGCCTGGGGTGCGCTGGGGGCCGCGGAAGCCTGTTATGCCACTGCCCGGCAATATGTGCTGGAGCGCAAGCAGTTCGGGCGCCCGCTGGCCGCCAATCAGCTCATCCAGAAGAAGCTCGCCGACATGGCGACCGAGATCGCGCTCGGACTGCAGGGCTGCCTGCGCCTGGCGCGCCTGAAGGAGGAGGGGCATCCGCCCGTGGAGCTTACCTCCATCCTGAAGCGCAATTCCTGCGGCAAGGCGCTCGAGATCGCGCGGGTCGCGCGCGACATGCTGGGCGGAAACGGCATTTCCGACGAGTTTTCCGTGGCACGCCATCTGGTCAATCTGGAGGTCGTCAACACCTATGAGGGCACGCATGACATCCACGCCCTCATCCTCGGCCGTGCCATTACCGGCATTCCAGCCTTTGCGAATTGAGGAGTCCCGATGCACAGCATTCTGCAGCCCGAGGGTTGGGCCAAGCCCATTGGCTATGCGAACGGTGTTGCCGCCCGCGGCAGGCTCGTCTTCGTCGGCGGCCAGGTGGGATGGAACGCCGATTGCAGGTTCGAGCATGATGACCTTGTGGGGCAGGTGCGCCAGACGCTTGCCAATGTCGTGGCCGTGCTTGCCGAAGCCGGCGCGCGGCCGGAACACCTGACCTCCATGACCTGGTATTTCACCGACAAGGCGGAATATCAGGCAAATCTGAAGGAAATCGGCGACGCCTACCGTGCGGTGATCGGCCGGCACTATCCGGCGATGGCGGCCGTGGAGGTTACGGCACTGATGGAGGACCGCGCCAAGGTGGAAATCCAGGCAATGGCCGTGGTTCCTGACTGAGGGCATCATGCAGGACGAGGACGACAAGGGCGCGGCGATACGCTTCTCGCAAACCGTCTCAGGCAGGCTGCAGAATGGTGTGCTGCTGGTGGTGATCGACAATCCGCCGGTCAATGCCGCCTCGGCAGACATGCGGGCTGGCCTGCTTGCCGCCATCCGCCATGCCGATGAGGACGGGCATGTCCGCGCCGTGGTCGTCACCGGCGCGGGACGCGTCTTTGTCGGCGGCGCCGACATCAGGGAGTTCGGCCAACCCCCGGCCGAACCGCCACTGCCGAAGCTGGTCGAGACCATCGAGGCGAGCACGAAGCCCGTGGTGGCCGCCATCAACGGCGCCGCGCTGGGCGGAGGGCTCGAAATTGCCCTTGCCTGTCACCACCGCATCGCCGCCGAGGCGGCCAAGGTGGGATTGCCGGAGGTGAAGCTCGGCGTGGTGCCCGGTGCCGGCGGCACGCAACGCCTTCCACGGCTTTCGGGCCTTGCCAGGGCGGCCGAATTGATCGCCAGCGGGCGGATCGTGGCGGCTTCGCAAGCCCTGTCGCTCGGCATCGTGGATCAGGTGGTTGCCGGCGATCCGACACAGCAGGCGCTTGCCCTCGCCCCGCAGCTCGCCGCCGCGCCGCTGCGCCGAACCGGGGCGCTGACGGTCGGAAGCGAGGAGGAGGCCGCCATCGACAAGGCGGTGGCCAGAATTCTTGCGCGGGCGCGCGGCCAGGAGGCGCCCGCAGAGGCCGTGCGGCTCGTGCGTCTTGCGGGCCTGCGACCGCTGGCCGAGGGGCTGGCCGAGGAACGCGCGACATTCCTGCGATTGCGCGACTCCGACCAGGCAAAGGCGCTCCGCCATGTCTTCTTTGCCGAACGGGCCGCGGCGAAGGTGAGGGGGCTCGAAGGGATCGAGCCGCAACCGGTGGAGACGGTCGGCGTGGTCGGCTGCGGCCTGATGGGCTCCGGCATCGCCGTCTCGGCGCTGAATGCCGGTTTTCAGGTGATCGTGGTGGAACAGTCGCAGGAGGCGGCCGCAAGGGGACATGAGCGCATCGAATCGATGGTCGAGCGGGCGGTGAAATCCGGCCGCATCGACGAAGCCGGGCGCAAGCAGCGCCTTCAACGCCTCACCGTCAGCCATGCGCTCGCCGATCTTGCCATGGCCGATGTCGTGATCGAGGCGGTCTTCGACGATCTCGCCGTCAAGAGCGCGCTCTTTGCAAAGCTCGATGGCATCGTCCGTCCCGACACGGTTCTTGCCACCAACACCAGCTATCTGGACCCCGACGCCATAGCGGCAGCGACAAAGAGGCCGGAGCGCGTCTGCGGCCTGCATTTCTTCTCCCCCGCCCATGTGATGCGGCTCGTGGAGGTGGTGCGGTGCGAAAAGACGGCGCCGCAGGTTCTTGCCACCGGCATGGCGCTTGCCCGCCAGCTCGGGAAACTGCCCATTGTCTGCGGCGTCTGCGAGGGCTTTATCGGCAACCGCATCTTCTCGGCCTATCGGCGCGAGGCGGAGTTTCTGGTCGAGGATGGCGCCTGGCCACAGGAGATCGACGCGGCGATGGAGGAATTCGGCTTCGCGATGGGCCCCTTCGCCGTGTTCGATCTGGCGGGGCTCGAGATTGCATGGGCACGGCGCAAGCGGCAGGCAGCCCGGCGCGACCCGGCCGAACGCTATGTGGAGATCGCCGACAGGCTGTGCGAAATGGGCCGCTTCGGCCAGAAGACCGGCCGCGGCTGGTATGCCTATCCCGACGGGGTGCGCACCGTGGATCCCGAGGTGACGGCGCTGATCGAGGCGTGCCGCAAGGCAAAGGGCATTGCCGCACGCGAGATCCCGAAAGACGAGATCGTCACCCGCCTGCTTGCGGCCATGGCAGAAGAGGGCAGGGCGGTGCTCGCCGAGGGCATTGCCGAAAGGGCAGGGGACATCGACCTGGTGATGATCCATGGCTATGGCTTTCCCGCCCACCGGGGCGGGCCGCTCTTTGCCGCCGGCCAGGGCCTGACGTCCTGAGCCGGCGGCTCGTCGCGCCGCCTATTCGGCCAGCAGGGCCCGCGTGAGGGGGTGATGGGGATCGGCCAGCCCGTCGATGACGGTGAAATGGTGGCGATCGGGTTCCACCACCGCCGAGGTGACGGCACCGAGACCCGTCCATATATTGGCAAGCAGCGCATTTTGGCGCAGAAACTCCGCGCGCTCGCCACCGCCCACCCAGCAGGTGATGCGCGCGCCCTCGATGGGGCGCAAGAGGGCCGGGCTTTCGGCCTGTGCCTCGGCCTCGTCGATCATGAGCTTTTCATTCATGGCCGTGCGCATGAGCGGGCGCAGATCGTGCAGCCCGGAGATCGAGACGACGCGACGAATGCGCCGTCGAACATCCGGCGCAAGCGGCGTTGTGTGCGAGATCATCCGGCTGGCGAGATGGCCGCCGGCGGAATGCCCCGTGAGCAGCAAAGGCCCGTCCACCATGCCGGCCGCCATGGCGATGGCCGCGGCCACCTCCTTCACGATGCCGGCAATGCGGATCTGCGGGCACAGCGTGTAGGAGGGCATGGCAACGGCATAGCCGTGCTCCAGCGCGCCCCCGGCCAGATGCGACCAGTAGCTCTTGTCGAGCTTCAGCCAGTAGCCGCCATGGACGAAAACCACGAGACCCCTCGGCCCTCCGGCCGGCAGGAACAGGTCGAGGCGGTTGCGCGGGCGCTCGCCATAGGCAAGGTCCAGGCGCGCCCGGCCCGCCTTGGAAAGGCGGTCGCGGAGATGCCGGGCCGGCTCCTCCCAGGCCTGCGGCCATCGCTCGCCACCGGGAATGTTGGGACCGTTGGCATAGGCGTCGTCCCAATCGGTGATCATGCGCTCGAACATCGGCCGCTCCCCTCCCTTGACACAGCCATAAAAGCCGCCCTCCGGGCAGCGGAGTCAACCGCCCCCGAAAAAATTTTATACTTGAAGTATTTTGCGACTGATGTCATCCTTGCAGTGCCTGGACGAGAGTGGGAGGCTCGCCGTGCCCTTCATGAATGCCGGTTTGCAGGCCTGTCTTGAGAATGCCGCCGGATGCAGCGTGTGCCCCCTTGTCCCGCCTGAACCAGGGAGGACTGCATGAGGCTTGGACCGACTGCGCATGTCGACACCTTTGCGCGCGACAATCTTCCGCCGCCGGATGAATGGCCGGACCTGCTTCTCGACGGGTTTGAATATCCCGAATACCTCAACGCCGCCGTCGAGCTGACGGACCGCATGGTCGAGAAGGGCTTTGCCGACCGCACCGCCCTGATCGGCAATGGCCGCCGCCGCACCTACAAGGAGCTGGCCGACTGGACAAACCGGCTCGCCAATGCGCTCGTCGAGAATTATGGCGTCAAGCCGGGCAATCGGGTTCTCATCCGCTCGGCCAACAACCCGGCCATGGTGGCCTGCTGGCTGGCTGCCACCAAGGCGGGTGCCGTGGTCGTCAACACCATGCCGATGCTCAGGGCCGGCGAGCTTGCCAAGATCGTCGACAAGGCGCAGGTCTCGCTGGCGCTTTGTGACACCCGCCTGATGGACGAGATCGTCGCCTGCGCGAAGGAAAGCCGGTTCCTCAAGCAGGTGGTGGGTTTCGACGGCACGGCAAATCACGATGCGGAGCTCGACCGGGCGGCTCTCGACAAGCCGGTCACCTTCGAGGCGGTAAGGACCGGCCGGGACGATGTGGCGCTTCTGGGCTTTACCTCCGGCACCACCGGCGTTCCCAAGGCCACCATGCATTTCCATCGCGATCTGCTGATCATCGCTGACGGATATGCCCGGGAGATCCTGCAGGTGACCCCCGACGACGTGTTCGTGGGCTCGCCGCCCCTGGCCTTCACCTTCGGCCTTGGCGGCCTTGCGATCTTCCCGCTGCGCTTCGGCGCGGCCGCCACGCTGCTGGAGCAGGCCACGCCGGCCAACATGATCGACATCATAGAAACCTACCGCGCGACGATCTGTTTCACCGCGCCCACCGCCTATCGGGCCATGCTGAAGGCGATGGACGACGGCGCCGACCTCTCCTCGCTGCGCGCGGCGGTCTCGGCAGGGGAGACGCTGCCAGCCCCGGTCTTCGAGGAGTGGATCGCAAAGACCGGCCGGCCGATCCTCGATGGCATCGGCGCTACGGAAATGTTGCACATCTTCATCTCCAACCGCTTCGAGGACCTGAAGCCCGGGTCCACCGGCCGGCCCGTAAGCGGCTATGAGGCGCGCATCGTCGACGACGAGATGAACGAGCTGCCGCGCGGCACGCCGGGCAGGCTGGCCGTGCGCGGCCCCACCGGCTGCCGCTATCTGGCCGACGAACGGCAACGCGCCTATGTGCGCAACGGCTGGAACATCACCGGCGATTCCTTCCTGCAGGACGAGGAGGGGTTCTTCCATTTCGTCGCGCGCAGTGACGACATGATCATCAGCGCCGGCTACAACATCGCCGGCCCCGAGGTGGAGGCGGCGCTTCTCACGCATCCCGATGTCGCCGAATGCGCGGTGATCGGCGCCCCTGACGCCGAACGTGGGCAGATCGTCGAAGCCTATGTGGTGCTTGCCAAAGGCGCAAAGGGCGATGCGCAGTGCGTGAAGCGCCTGCAGGACCACGTGAAGGCAACCATCGCGCCCTACAAATATCCGCGCTCGATCAGGTTCGTCGAGGCGCTGCCCAAGACGCAGACGGGCAAGATCCAGCGCTTCCGGCTGCGCGAGGAGCCCACGCAATGACCGCGTTCTCAAGGTTGCACTGCCGGCGGAAGTCTGGAAATCTCGCTGCCAACTCTGAAACACCCAATCACGGGAGGGGAACGACAATGAAAAATGCTCTTGCCACGGGACTGCTCGGCCTGTCGCTCATGGCCGCCGGCCCAGCCGCGGCCGAGCCGGTGAAGATCGGCGTCATCACCACGCTGTCGGGCGGCGGCGCCGGGCTCGGCATCGACATGCGCGACGCCTTCACGCTGGCCATCGAGCAGTCCGGCAACAAGGACATCGAGCTCGTCATCGAGGACGATGCCCGCAAGCCCGAGCTTGCCGTGCAGATTGCCCAGAAGATGATCCAGAGCGACAAGGTCGACCTCATGACCGGCATCATCTGGTCGAACCTGGCCATGGCCGTCGTGCCCAACGCGGTGGCCCAGGATGTCATCTATCTGTCGCCCAATGCCGGCCCCTCGGCGCTTGCCGGACCCAACTGCCACCCCAACTATTTCAACGTCGCCTATCAGAACGACAATTTTCACGAGGCGATGGGGCAATACGCCAACCAGGACTACAAGAAGACCTTCATCCTTGCCCCCAATTATCCGGCCGGCAAGGATTCGCTCACCGGCTTCAAGCGCTTCTACAAGGGCGAGATCGCCGGCGAGGTCTACACCAAGGTGGGCCAGACCGACTATGCCGCCGAGATCGCGCAGATCCGCGCCTCGGGCGCCGACTCCGTCTTCTTCTTCCTGCCCGGCGGCATGGGCATCGCCTTTCTGAAGCAATATGCCCAGTCGGGCGTCGACATTCCCATCATGGGCCCCGCCTTCTCCTTCAGCCAGGACATCCTGCCGGCGGTGGGCGATGCGGCGCTGGGAATCAGGAACTCGGCCACCTGGGCCAAGGACCTCGACAACGAGGCCAATCACAAGTTCGTCGAAGCCTTTCAGGCCAAATATGGCCGTCTGCCTTCCGTCTATGCGGCGCAGAGCTGGGATACCGCAAACCTCATCCTGTCCGCGCTGTCCAAGGCGAGCGTGAAGGACAAGGAAGCGTTCCGTGCGGCATTGAAGGAGGCCGATTTCGAATCCGTGCGTGGCAAGTTCAGCTTCAACACCAACAACCACCCGATTCAGGATATCTATATCCGCGAGGTGGTGAAGGAAGGCGATGTCCTGACCAACAGGATCGTGGCCAAGGCCTTTACCGATCACAAGGACGCCTACGCGCAACAGTGCAACATGTAGGGCGCCCGGCCGCCGCGCCTGCCATCGCGCGCGCTGCCGCGCCGTCCAGAGAGGCGGCGCGGCAGTGCGGGCAAGCCATCGTTTCCGCTGAAGCTTCGGATCACGTTCCTTGTCCATCGCCCTTCTGATCGAGCAATTGCTGAACGGGCTGCAGCTTGGGGTCATGCTCTTCCTCATGGCCGCGGGCCTGACGCTCATCTTCGGCGTCATGGGGCTCATCAACCTTGCCCATGGCTCGCTCTACATGATCGGCGCCTTCGCCTGCGCGATCGTTGCGACAGCCACCGGATCCTTCTGGATCGGCCTGGCCGCCAGCCTTGCCGCCGCCGCGGCGGCAGGGGCCATCATGGAGATCACCGTCATCCGCCGGCTCTATGAGCGCGACCATCTCGACCAGGTGCTCGCCACCTTCGCGCTCATTCTCATCTTTTCGGAAGGGACCCGCTGGCTGTTCGGCTCCTTCCCGCTTTATCTCGACATTCCGCCAGCCCTTCAGGGCGCTGTGCCCCTGCCCGGGGGCGGGCAATACCAGCTCTACAGGCTCGCCATCATCGGCGTCGGCGTTGCAGTGGCGGTCGGCCTCTACCTGCTGATCGCGCGCACACGCCTCGGCATGCGCATTCGCGCCGGCGAATCCGATCGCGAGATGATCGCCGCCCTCGGCGTCGACATTTCGACCCTCTACACGGTCGTCTTCGCGCTCGGGGCCGCCCTTGCCGGCCTTGCCGGCGCCCTCGTCGGGGCGCTGCAGTCCGTGCAGGTCGGCATGGGCGAGCCGGTTCTCATCCTCGCCTTCGTGGTCATCGTCATCGGCGGCATCGGCTCCATCAAGGGCGCGCTGTTCGGCGCCGTGCTGGTGGGTGTGGTCGATACGATGGGCCGCTTTCTGCTTCCGCAGGCGCTCACCCTCATGCTTGCGCCCTCGCAGGCCGCGCTGGTGGGCGGGGCGCTCGCCTCCATGCTGATCTATATCGTCATGGCCCTGATCCTCGCCTTCAGGCCGAGCGGCCTGTTTTCGGCACAGTCATGAGGCGCGCCGTGACACGCGAAGCGGCCACCAACACAACCCTTGCCCTGCTCCTGCTGGCGGCACCGCTTGCCGCCTCGGCGATGGGCGAGCCTTTCTATGTGACGCTGGCAACGCGCATCGCGGTGCTTGCGCTGGCGGCCGTGGGGCTCAACATTGCGCTCGGCCTCGGCGGTCTCGTCTCCTTCGGCCATGCCGCCTTTTTCGGGCTTGGCGGCTATGCGGCGGGGATCCTCGCCACGCATGCCTTCAATGCCGAGCCGCTCTTCCTGGGCATTGCCGGCACCACCTCCATGCCGGCAATCTGGCTTGTGGCGATGGTCGTCTGCGGTCTCGTGGCCCTGCCGATCGGCGCGGTGAGCCTGCGCACCTCGGGCGTCTATTTCATCATGATCACGCTCGCCTTCGCGCAGATGATCTACTACTTCGCCATCTCCTGGCCCGCCTATGGCGGCGAGGACGGGCTTTCGATCTATCTGCGCAACAGTTTTCCCTGGGTCAACACGGCGGCACCGCTGCCCTTCTTCCTGGTCTGCTACGGCCTGCTTCTTCTGGGGCTCCTCGTCTTCCGGGCGCTGCGCGATTCCCGCTTCGGCGCGGCCCTGCAGGCGGCCCGGCAGAACGAGGTGCGCCTGGCGGCGGTGGGAATTGCGCCCTTCGACATCCGCCTGACCGCCTTCGTCATCTCGGCCATGATGACCGGGGTTGCCGGCGCCCTTTTTGCCGATCTCAATCATTTCGTGAGCCCCTCCATGCTCTCCTGGCACATGTCGGGCGAGCTCATCGTGCTGATCATCCTCGGCGGCAAGGGCCGGCTCTTCGGCCCCGTGGCCGGTGCCATGCTCTATGTGCTTCTGGAGCATGTGCTTGGCGGCATCACCGAGCGATGGCAGTTCTTCCTCGGCCTCATTCTCCTGGGCGTCGTACTGTTTGCGCGTGGCGGGCTCATCGGCCTCGTCGCGGGGAGGCAGAGCCATGGCTGAAACGGTCCTGGAAATCCGCGACCTCAGAAAGAGCTTCGGCGCGCTCAAGGCGACTGACGGTGTGAGCCTCGATCTGGTGCGCGGCGAGATTCACGCGCTCATCGGTCCGAACGGCGCGGGCAAAAGCACCCTCATCCATCAGATCGCCGGCTCGCTGACGCCGGACAGCGGCACCATCCGCTTCCTCGGCCGTGACGTGGCCGGGCTCGACATGGCAGCGCGCGCCCGGCTGGGCCTTGCCCGCAGCTTCCAGACCTCCTCGCTTGCCAGGGAGTTCTCCGCCCTGCGCAACGTGATGCTGGCCGTGCAGGCGCGGCAGGGGTCGAGCTTGCGCTTCTTGCGCCCCGTCATGCAGGACGCAAGCCTTACCGAGCCGGCCATGGCCATGCTGGCGCGCGTCGGCCTTGCCGAGCGCGCCCATGTGCCGGCCGCCGAACTGTCGCACGGCGAGTGCCGGCAACTGGAGATCGCCATTGCGCTGGCGCTTGGTCCCAGAGCCTTCCTCCTCGACGAACCCATGGCCGGCATGGGACCGGAAGGCTCCAGAAGGCTCACGGCCTTCCTCGATGCGCTGCGCCAGGAGGCGCCCATCCTTCTGGTCGAACACGACATGGACGCTGTCTTCGCGCTCGCCGACCGGATTTCCGTTCTCGTCTATGGCCGCGTCATCGCCACCGGCAAGGTGGACGAGATACGCAACGACCCCGAAGTCCGCCGGGCCTATCTCGGAGAAAGCGCGTGAGTCTTCTGGAACTTGAGCAGGTCGAAAGCTTCTACGGGGCCTCCCAGGCCCTGTTCGGCGTCAGCCTCGACGTGAAGGAAGGCGAGGTGGTGGCCCTGATGGGCCGCAATGGCATGGGAAAGACGACGACCATCCGCACCATCTTCGGCCTGGTGCGCGCGCGCTCAGGCTCGATCCGCTTTCTTGGACAGGAGATTGCGGGGCAGCGGGCGCATCGCATCGCGCGCCTGGGACTGGGCCTTGTGCCGGAAGGCCGCCGCTGTTTCCCCAATCTCACGGTGGCCGAAAACCTCGCCGTTGCAGCGCGCGCCGGCACGTGGACGCAAGGCCGGGTCTTCGACCTCTTCCCCCGCCTGTCCGAACGGCGCGACCAGTATGCGAGCACCCTTTCGGGAGGCGAACAGCAGATGCTGGCGATCGGCCGCGCTCTTACCACCAATCCGCGCCTGCTTGTCCTCGACGAGGCTACCGAGGGGCTCGCCCCGGTGATCCGCCGCGACATCTGGGAGGCGCTTGGCAAGCTCAAGGCTGCCGGGCAGTCCATCCTCGTCGTCGACAAGACGCTGTCGGAGCTGCTGCCGGTGGCCGACCGCTGCTTCGTGCTCGAAAAGGGCGCAACGGTCTTCGCAGGCCCACCCGCAGGGCTCACCCCCGATCTTCAGGACCGCTATCTCGGCGTGTAGGGACCGCCCGCTTCCGCCCAAGAATGTCGATTGTCTTCGCTTGCCGAAGTGGAAAGCTCTCGACCTCACCTGTTTCGCAGATCGCGCAGATAGGGGTTGGCGGCATTCGACGCGGCGAAATCTTCAGGATGGATGTCGGCCATGAGCAGCGTTTCGCCCGCTCCGTCCGCCTCGGCAAGCAAGGACCCGTCAGGGGCGGCGATGGCCGACAGGCCGGCATAGGAGAAGAGATCGTCCGCACCGCAATGATTTGCGTAGGCAAGGAAGATCTGGTTCTCGAAGGCGCGCACGGGATCATCTTGCGGGCAATCAGCGTGGCGTGATCGCTTGCCGGCAATGCCGTGGGCACCGCCACAAGCTGGACGGCGCACTGGTCATCGGCCGGTCTGTCAGGCCGCTTCCTCGCTTTTGGACACATTGGGCGTGATCTTCACGCCAAGCGCGCGCATGATTTTCATGATCGTGTCAAAGGACGGGCTGGTTTCGCCATTGAACGCGCGATAGAGCGCGGCACGCGTCATGCCCACTTCTCGCGCCAGCTTGCTTATGTTGCGGGCGCGGGCGACGGTGCCCAGGGCCTTGGTGATTTCCCCGGCGTCGCCATCCTCGAAAGTGGCAATAAGGTATTCCTCTATCGCTTCGGGCGTATCGAGATATTCCGCGCTGTCCCAAGGGGCAGTTTTAATTTCCTTCGTCATCCTTCCACTCCTTTGCCATCCGCTTGGCTTCGGCTATGTCCTTGCTCTGTGTTCGCTTGTCGCCGCCGCACAACAGAAGGAAAATCACCTTGCCACGGCGGCAATAATAGATGCGGTAGCCCGGCCCATAATCGACCTTCATTTCGCTAACGCCATCCCCAAGGTCCCTTGTGAGGCCGGGGTTTCCGTTCTCGAATCTGTCAATGCGACGGGCGATCCGCGCAACCGCTCGACGGTCTTTCAAGCCTTTCAGCCAGCCATCGAATATATCGGTGCGTCTGATCGTGAACATAGGGGTTTTGTATATTATAATATACACATTGTCAAGAGTCCGCACGCGCAAGGCGCGCCAGCGGCAAAAAGCGCGCGCTCATAGGCGCCGTAAAGATGGGATTTGCGGTAGATGACGGGGCGGTTGCGGCCGTCCACGAACACCGCGCTGTTGTAGGTGGCCTCCTGCGCGGCTTCGGCAAAGCCGGCAATGATGGCTACCTTCGTTTCACGTGCGATGCCGTCGAGCCGGGCGATGCCCTGTCCGCCCGCCGGCCCGCGCCTCCATCTGCAAGGCGGCGATCCGCATCACTCCTCCTGCGAACTCATGGCGCCCAGAAGCCGCGGCAGATTGCCGAAACGGGCGATCAGCCCGAAGACGAGAGCCGCAATGGCCACGAAGAAGACCGACACCGCAGCCATGGTGGGCGTATAGCCGTAGCGCAGGGCATTGAAGATCTTGACCGGCAGCGTCTCCATGGTGAAGCCCACCGTCATGTAGGCCACGATATATTCGTTGAGCGACAGCACGAAGGCGAAGGCATAGCCGGAAACCAGATAGGGCAGGATGAGCGGCAGGATCACCGTCCGCAGCACCGTGCGGTCATCGGCCCCCATGGTGGCGGCAGCCTCGACCAGCGAGCGGTCGATCGAGGAGAAGCCGAGCGAGAGGGTGACGAGCGGCAGCGTGACGAAAAAGATGGCGTGGCTGATGATGGCCGTCCAGGGCTGCCCGTAGAAACCGATCGTGGCCCAGAAGGTGAGCAGGCCGAGCGCAGTGATGACCGGCGGCAGGATGAAGGGTGCCACGCCCAGAAGGCGGAAGACATTGGCCCAGGGGGCGACGCGCCGCCACAGAAACCAGGACAGGGGCAGCGCGACAAGCACCGCAAGAGCCGCCGCAAGCGCGGCGAGAACGACGGAGGCGACGAGCGAGGCCCGCCAGCCTTCATCGGTGAAGATCTGCCCGTACCAGGCCCAGGAAAAGCCCTGCGGCGGGAAGGTGAGCGACTGCTTCTCGTTGACCGACACGCCGGCGACGACAATCAACGGTCCCGCCATGAACAGAGCAATGGCGGCAAAAGCCAGCCAGCGCAGCGTCTTAAGCGTCATGGTGTTGCCTCCCGGTGCCGCCGATCAGCAGCGTCAGCCCCACCAGCGCCAGGGAGATGAGCACGAGGAAGACAGCCATTGCCGCGGCAAAGGGCATGTTGGACTGATAGATCGCCTGGTCGGTAATCAGCACGGACAGCGTCCAGTGCTGCGGCCGCCCCAGGATCTGCGGCAGAAGATAGCACCCGAGGGCGAAGACGAAAACCATGATGAGCGTGGCGACGATCGTGTTTCGTTGCGCGGGAACGATGATGTTGAAGAAACCGCGCAAGGGCGAGGCGCCGAGCGTGCGCGCGGCTTCGAGAAGCGTCGGGTCGAGGCGCACGAGGGAAGGGTAGAGAACCAGGATCGTATAGGGCAACGCCTGATAGACCATGCCGGTCAACACCGCCCCGAAACCCGGCAGCAGAGCGCGCGGCTCAGCCATCAGACCCACCGCCACGAGAAGATTGGTAATGCCGGCCGTGCGCGAGAAGAGCGTCGACCAGGCAAATCCGATGATGACTTCCGACAAGGACAACACGGACAGGATGCAGACCAGCCAGACGATCTGCGCGCGCCGCGAGGCCTTGGTCAAGAGATAGGTGAAGGGAAAGCCGATGCTGACGCAGATGACGGCAACCATGACGGCGAGCATCAGCGAAAAGCCGAGCACGCCGCCGAAGAAGGCGCTCAGGAAACGCGCGTAATTGTCGAGAACGAAATCCGGCGTATAGAAGCCGCCCTGCTGGCGCCGGAAGAAGCTCACGGCAATCATCGTCGAAAAGGGGATGACAAAGAAGACGACCAGCATGATGGCCGGAAAGGCGAGCGGCGCATAGTCGGCCAATGTGCGGGGCGGTTCGCGTCTCATTCTTCGAGCACCACGCAAGCCTCGGCCGGCAGGATCACGCCGATCTCGGTGCCCGCGGCAATGTCGTCGCGCTCGCGCGGCGTGGTCACGGCGACGATGGTGCTGCCGCCTGCTTCAACGAAGGTCTCGATGGTGCCGCCGAGATCGCGGATGAAGCTCACACGGCCACGAATGGCTCCGTCCCCGGGGGGCTGAAGGCGCACATCCTCCGGGCGGATGGAAACGAGCCCCCTGCTCATGCCGGCCGGCAATGCCAGGTCAGGGATGGCCTGCCCCAGCACGACGGCGCGGCCGGCGCGGTCGACCTCCACAGGCAGCAGGTTGGTCGAGCCGATGAAGCCGGCCACGAAGGCATCGGCCGGCCGGCGGTAGATCTCGATGGGCGAGGCGGCCTGGCGAATGCGCCCCTCGCCCATCACCACCACGAGATCGGCCATGGTCATGGCCTCGCGCTGATCGTGGGTGACGACGATGGTGGTGATTCCCAACCTCTCCTGAAGCTGGCGCAGCTCCACCTGCATGGCCTCGCGCAGCTTCGCATCAAGCGCGGAAAGCGGCTCATCGAGCAGAAAAAGACGCGGCGAGAGGGCCAGTGCGCGCGCGATCGCCACCCTCTGGCGCTGGCCGCCGGACAGCTTGGAGACCGGCCGGTCGGCAAAGCCCGGCAGGTGAATGAGGGCGAGAAGCTCTTCCACGCGCTGTCTCTGCTGCGCGCGCGCCACGCCGCGGATGCGCAGGGGATAGGCGATGTTTTCGCCGACCGTCAGATGCGGAAACAGCGCAAGCGACTGGAACACCATGCCGAGATTGCGCTTGTGTGTGGGCACCGGCGTGATGTCCTCGCCATCGATCACAATCCTGCCCGCCGAAGGCTCCTCCAGCCCGGCGATCATGCGCAGAAGCGTGGTCTTGCCGCAGCCCGATGGGCCCAGCATGCACACGAAGGTGCCGTGCGGAACATGGAGCGTGATGTCATCGACAGCACGAAACGTACCGAATGTCTTGCTTACGCCCTCGATGGACAGTCCGGACATGTTCTGTTTCCGATTCAAGAGGTCCTGCGCCATAAACCCCTGCGCTCCCTGAAGGCAAGCGCCCAAAGGCCGCCGGCGCGTGCCCGAAGCACGCTTGCGCAAAGGGGCGAGCAGGCCGGTGCGCAGACCGGCCTGCACCTTCGCTGCGCAGCGGACAGGGCTGCACGGCGCGGCCTTACCCGACGATCATCTCCGTCCATTTCTGGTTCAGCCAGTCGGACTTCGACGTGTAGAGGTCGTAGCGCGGGATGATCGGCTCGATCTCCGAGGAAACGGCCGCGAACTCTTCATCGGTAAGATCCAGCTTGTCGCGCTTCAAGGTGGGCGCCGTGCCGACCTTGCGCGACATCAGCCCCTGGATCTCGGGTTGGCTCATGAAGTCGACGAAGATGTGCGCCTCCTCGACCTTGTCGGAGGCCCGCGAGAGCACCCAGTTGCCGGAATCCTGGATGCCGCCTTCCTTGGGGAAGGTGGAGCGGACGGGGAAGCCGTCGGCGGCGGCCAGGCCGGTGACGTCGTGATAGTATTGCCCCATCGGAATTTCGCCCGACTTCAAGGCCTGCTCGAATTGCGCCTCGTCCCGGTACCACAGGCGCACATTCGGCTTCACCTCGGCAAGTTTCTCGAAGGCGGCAAGTTGCCCCTCCTCGGTGTCGAGCGCATCCGTGCCGCCCATGAAGGTCTTGGCGGTCACCTCCAGGAGGAAGGAATTGGAGACCAGTGCCAGAAGGCCGAGCCGGTCCCGGTTGGCCGGATCCCAAAGGGCCGCCCAGGATTCCGGCGCTTCGGGATAGACATCGGTGTTGGTGACCAGGGTGATGTACCAGGCAACTGCGCCGATGCCCGCCACGCGCCCGTCAGGATATTTCGCCACGAACTGCGGGAGCAGATCGTCGAAATTGCGGATCTTTCCCGGATCGAGCGGCGTCCAGAGCTCGGTTTCCTGCCCCTTCAGCGTCGAGGTCTGCGACATCATCGAAAGATCCGCCGGGGCCTGGCCGGCCCGCGCGGCCTGCTGAAGCTGCACCAGCCATGCCTCGCCCGTGGGCTCTGCCACCGATTCCACCGCAATACCCGTTGCCTTGGTGAACTCGGGAAAGATGTTCGCGTCGAAGGAGTCCTTGAAATAGCCGCCATAGACGCCGACCTTCAGGGACCTGTCCTGCGCGCGCAGAATGGAGGGCATGGCAAGCGTGCCGGCCCCGGCCACACCCGCAGCCAGAACCGCGCGGCGGCTCAGCCTTGTTTCGTGAAGCTTTCTCATCGTCCTTCTCCTCTTGAAAGGCCGTGGTGCCGGCCTGGTTCCCTTGTTCTTTTAAACCTTCCTCGCGTCGTCGGCTTCAGCCCGAATTGCCTGCCACCGCAGGGCTGAAGACCATCAGGCTCAAGATCTCGAACAGCACCTGCGCGCCGGCATGGGCGGTGTTGGCGGTCGCGTCATATTGCGGGGCAACCTCCACGACATCGCCGCCGACGAGATTGACACCCTTGAGGCCGCGCAGAAGCTCCAGAACCTCGCGCGTGGTAAGACCGCCCACCTCCGGTGTGCCCGTGCCGGGTGCAAAGGCCGGATCGAGACTGTCGATGTCGAAGGAGAGATAGGTCGGCGCATCGCCCACCACCTCTCTTGCCATCTCGATGATCTTCGCAATTCCCATGCCCGACACGTCTTCGGCGTGGACGACCGTCATGCCGGACTCGTAGGAGAATTCCCAGAGATATTCGGCGGCACCGCGGATGCCGATCTGGATCGTGCGGGTGGGGTCGAGCACGCCGTCGAGAACCGCATTCCGGAAGGGGCCGCCGTGGTGAAACTTCGTCTGGTCGAAGGCGCCGCCGGTGTCGCAATGTGCGTCGATGTGGATCATGGCAACCGGCCGGTCGCGTCCGACGGCCTTCAGGATCGGGTGGGTGATCGAATGATCGCCGCCGACGCAAAGCGGCACCACGCCTGCCTCGACGATCGCGCTCACATGGCGTTCGATGTCTTCGTGGCACTGTTCCAGCCGGTAGCGGCTGGCAAACGGGATGTCGCCGATGTCGGCAACCTTGAGATCGAAGACGGGCGCGCAGTCGAGAACGTGATTGTAGGGGCCGATGCGCTCGATGGTGCGCAGCGCGCGCGGACCAAAGCGCGCGCCGGGTCGGTTTGTCACCCCGAGATCCATGGGAACGCCAAGGAGCGCGACCTGCAGGTCGCCAAGGTCGGGGGAAACGGGATCGACCGGGCGATGCGGGGCCGACAGGAAGGTGGGGACGCCCGCATAGGGCGCCAGGCGTGTGCCGGACTTGGAAAAGATACGCGCCGCCACGCGGGCAAAACGGGGATGCAACAGCTCGCCGCCATGGCTTTCGCCATATTTTTTCCTGAGCGCTTCGAGCTTGTCCCGGTCCCAGCTCATCCGATCCGCTCCCCGCCTCGGCTCGGCCAGCGGGCTGCGCCTGGGCAGAGGCGCCCGTCGGCCGGCAAGATCCATGATCGGTGAATGGTGATACGGAGCGATTGAAAACGCAATTGATATTGTTATAGGAGGAAATGTGAGAAAATCTAACAATGGTTTCGCCCTTGGCCAAGCGTCTGCCGCCGCTCAACCCGCTGCGCGCCTTCGAGGCGGCGGCCCGGCATGGCTCCCTGACGAAGGCGGCGGGGGAGCTGCACGTGACCCATGGCGCGGTCAGCCACCAAATCCGGGCGCTTGAGGCATCGCTGTCCGTCAAGCTGTTCGAGCGCACCGGCCAGCGGTTGAAACTCACCGCGCACGGGGCGGAGCTTCTGCCGGCGGTCTCTTCCGCCTTCGAGGAGATTGCCGCCGCCACGGCGCGCATGACACGGCCCACCACCGCCGGCGCGTTGTCGGTGACATGTGTTCCCGCTCTCCTGTCGCTGTGGCTTCTTCCCCGCATCGGCGGCTTTCTCTCCCGCTATCCGCAGATCCGCCTGACGCTCGACGCCTCCAACGATCCGGGCAACGTTCACTCCCCGGATGTCGATGTGGCGATCCTCTATGGCGATGGCAGCTGGACGGACCTTTGGGTGAAGCTCTGGACGCCGCTCGACCTGTTTCCCGTCGTCAGCCCGACACTGATCAACAATCGCCCGATCCGTACCATCCGCGATCTGGGCGATCATGTCATGCTGCACGCCGATGACGGCCGGGAATGGCACACCTGGCTGGCCGCCGCCGATGCGCTCGATCTCAAGCGCGGTCAGCAGGTCCACATGTCCGACGCGCGCCTGGCCATCGAAGCGGCAATGCACGGCGTGGGTGTCGCGCTCGGCGATACGATGACCGTGGCAAGCCTTCTTTCGAGGGGGCAGCTCGTCGCACCCTTCAATCTGGCGGTGCCGGCGGTCGATGCCTTCTATGTGGCCTGCCGGAAGGATCTGCGCGCCGCGCCGATCGTCAATGTGTTCATCGACTGGCTGTTTGCCGCGCTCGAGGAGGACAACGCCCGCGCAGAACCGCTGGCGGCCGCCCGCCGCGCCCTGCGGCGGGCAGCCGGAAAATCCCCCGAGCCGGGGCGCCGTCCCGATGCGCCGCCGCGACCTTCCCTCAAGCACAGATCCGCAAGGAGATAGACCATCAACCCGCCAGCGCGTTTCAATCCGTCGATCGTCAGGCTTTCGCCGCCACCTGTCCCCGCCGTTCAGTCCTGGGGATGCGCCTATGGGGGCGGGCACGGGCCGCTCATCGATCTCTCCCAGGCTGTCCCGGGCTACCCGCCCCACGAGAGGCTCTTGCGCTGGCTCGGCGAGGCGGCGTCTTCCCCCGCCTTTGCAGGCTATGGCGACATCGAGGGCGAACCGGTGCTGCGCGCCGCCTACGCCCATGACATCTCGGCCCTTTATGGTGCGGAGATCGCCGCCGGCAATGTCCACGTCACCTCCGGCTGCAACCAGGCCTTCGTGGCCGCGGTGATGGCCGTGGCGGGGCGCGGAGATGCCATCGCAATCACAAACCCGTGGTATTTCAACCACGAGACGACGTTGAAGATGCTGGGGCTCAAGATGCGTCGTGTCGACTGCACGGCGCGCAACGGCTTCCTGCCCGATCCGCAGGATGTGGAGGCGGCGCTTGCACCGGATGTGCGGGCGCTGGCGCTCGTCACACCTAACAATCCCACGGGCGCGGTCTATCCGCCCGCTCTCCTCCAGACGCTCTTTACGATCTGCCGAAAGAAGGGTGTGTGGCTGATCCTCGACGAGACCTATCGCGATTTTCTGCCGCCGGATGTGAGCCGTCCGCACGGCCTGTTTGCCGCGCCCGACTGGAAGGAAAGCCTGATTCAGCTTTACAGTTTCTCGAAGTCATTCTGTATCCCCGGGCACCGGCTGGGCGCCGTGGTGGCCGCAGAGCCGGTGGTGGCCCAGATCGCCAAGATCATGGACAATCTGCAGATCTGTGCGCCGCGCGCGCCGCAGGCGGCGGTGGCAAGGGGCCTGCCGGCGCTGGCTGCCTGGCGGCAGGCCAATCGCCGCGAGATCGCCGCCCGTGCCCGGGCCCTTCTCGAGGCGCTCGACAACACGGGCTGGGCGGTCGATGCTCTCGGCGCCTATTTCGCCTTTGTCCGGCACCCCTTCGCGGGCTCAGATTCGGCCCGTGTGGCCGAAGCGCTGGCCACACAGGCCGGCATCCTCACCATTCCGGGTGCCTATTTCGGCCCTGGACAGGACAATCATCTGCGCTTCGCCTTCGCCAATACGGATTCGCAAACCCTCGCCGGCCTGCGCGGCCGGCTGCGCGATTTTGCACCCGGCTGAGGCGCCTGCTTCGCCTTGCTCAACGGATGGTGCGGCATCCCGGTCCTCGTTCTAGAAAATGTCAGGTTCGCCCGCGCTCGCTCCGAAGTCGCTGCGCAGATAGTCGAAGTCGCACCCCTTGTCGGCCTGTTCGATGTGGCGGGAGAACATCCAGCCATAACCGCGTCCGAAGCGCGCCGGGGGTGGGCTCCATTCGGCACGCCGGCGGGCCAGCTCGTCGTCGCTCACCAGCATGTCGAGGCGGCGGTTGGGCACATCGAGGCTGACGATGTCGCCCGTGCGCAGTAGCGCAAGCGGACCGCCGATGAAGGCTTCGGGTGCCACATGGAGAACGCAGGCGCCGAAGCTCGTGCCGCTCATACGGGCATCGGAGAGGCGCACCATGTCCCGGTGCCCCTGCTTCAGAAGGGCCTTGGGCATGGGAATCATGCCCCATTCCGGCATGCCCGGGCCGCCTTTCGGGCCGGCATTGCGCAACACCAGAACATGGTCGGGCGTGATCGGCAGGTCTTCGTCGTCGAGCGCCTCCTTGAGCTGCGGGTAGGAATCGAAGACCAGGGCAGGCCCGCTGTGGACGTGAAACTTCGGATCACAGGCCACCGGCTTGATGACCGCGCCGTCGGGCGCCAAATTGCCGCGCAGTACGGCAAGCGAACCCTCGGCATAGATCGGATCGTCCAGCGTGCGGATCACATCGGGATTGAAGACCTCCGCGCCGGCGATGTTCTCGCCGAGGCTGCGGCCCGTGACCGTAAGGCAGGAGCCGTCGAGCCGGCCTTCCAGCCGTGTCATCAATGCCGGCAGGCCGCCGGCATAGAAGAAGTCCTCCATCAGATAGGTGGAACCGGCCGGCCGGACATTGGCGATGACGGGAATCGTGCGGCTCCTGGCATCGAAGTCGTCGAGGGTGAGTGGCACGCCGGCCCGCCGGGCCATGGCGATCATGTGGATGACGGCATTGGTGGAGCACCCGGTTGCCATGGCCACCGTTACCGCATTGTCGAAGGCAGCCGGCGTCAGGATCTTTCCGGGGGTGAGGTCTTCCCACACCATCTCCACGATGCGGCGGCCGCAGGCGGCCGCCATGCGGATGTGGTTGGCATCAGCCGCAGGAATGGAGGAGGCACCGGGCAGGCTGAGCCCCAGTGCCTCGGCGATTGCCGTCATGGTGGAAGCGGTGCCCATGGTCATGCAGTGGCCGTAGGAGCGGGCGATGCCCATCTCCATCTCGGCCCATTCCTTCTCGCCGATGGTGCCGGCGCGCTTCTCGTCCCAGTATTTGAAGGCATCGGAGCCCGAGCCTAGCGCCTTGCCGCGCCAGTTGCCCCGCAGCATGGGACCGGCCGGCAGATAGATGAAGGGCACGCCGGCCGAGACCGCGCCCATGACAAGCCCCGGCGTGGTCTTGTCGCAGCCGCCCATCAGCACGGCGCCATCCACGGGATAGCAGCGGATCGTCTCCTCCACCTCCATGGCCAGCATGTTGCGGTAGAGCATGGAGGTCGGCTTGACGAAATTCTCCGAGACCGACATGGCCGGCAATTCGAGCGGGAAGCCGCCGGCCTGGAGAACGCCACGGCGCACATCCTCGGCGCGCTGGCGGAAATGCTGGTGGCAGGGATTGATGTCGGACCATGTGTTGATGATGGCGATGACCGGCTTGCCCGCCCAGTCCTCGGGCGCATAGCCCATCTGCAGGGTGCGCGAACGGTGGCCGAAGCCGCGGAAATCGTCGCGCGCGAACCACCGGGCGCTGCGCAGTTCCTCATAGGTCTTTCGAGTCATCCCGTGTTCCTGTCCGTTTCTCGGGCTTCCGGCCCCCTCCGCGCCGCGCCGCCATGCGCGCCCGTCTTTCGCGCACGGAAGAGCGTCTTGCCGAGTTGCAGCGCGGGCCGCCGGACTGCCTCATCGAAGAGTCCTGAGGGCTTCAGTCCGGCTGCGACAGCGCCGCCATCAGGTCGCGTGTCTGCTGGTAGAGGCGGCGGAAGACGTCGTACTGGCGGGCGTAGATTGCCCTGTGCTGCGCTCTTGCGGCAATCGTTCTGTCCACCGGGTTCCAGGTGCCGATGTCCTCCCTGCGCGCATCGCCCACCGCGACCGCGGCAAGGAAGGCGTCTCCATAGGAGGCGCCGATGGTGCGCGTGCGCAACGCCTGGTCGAGGTTCGAGATGTCGGAGGTCGCCTGTGCCCAGACCTCGTTCCGCGTGCCGCCGCCCACCGCATAGACCCGCCGGGGAGGAAGGCCGATGTCGCGATAGGTCTCGACGATATGGGCCGTGCCGCAGGCAATGCCCTCAAGGAGCGCGCGATAGATGTCGCCGCGCGTGTGGGTAAGATTGAGCCCGAACAGCACCCCCTTGGCGCGCGGATCGTGGATCGGCGTGCGCTCGCCCGAGAAATAGGGCAGGAAGACAAGGCCATTGGCCCCCGGCGGCGCATGGGCGGCCTCCTCGGCAAGCCGCGCGAAAGCCTCGCCTGCTGCAAGCTCGCGCGCGAACTGGTCGCGAAACCAGTGGGTGAGCGTTCCGCTGGTGGCCAGCCCCGCCATGGAAGCATGTTCGCCGCGGAACAGCCACGGCGCATACCAAAGGCGCCGGTCGCGAACAGGCCCGTCGCTGACCATGATGGTGAAGATGGTCGAGCCATACATGATCATCATGTCGCCGGGTGCGCGCACGCCGACGCTCAGCGCCTCGGCGGCGGCGTCGATGGTGCCGGCGATGACCGGCGTGCCGGCGGCAAGGCCCGTCTCGGCAGCGGCGTCAGGCGTGACTTCCCCGGCAATGTCGGTGGTCCACAGGAGCTCTGGCAACTGATCGGGCCGGGCGATGTCATCCGCCAGGTCGAAGGTCCAGTCCTGTTTTTCCACGTCGTAAAGGGGGCTCGCATTGGCCGCCGAGTAGTGGTCGATGACGTGGCGGCCGGTCAGGCGATGGTTGATGTAGCTCGTCGAGTTCAGGAACTTCGCCGTCCTGGCGTAGAGCTCGGGGCGGTTGTTCTTCAGCCACAGGATCTTCGGGCCGACCGATTGCGAGGTGAGCGCATTGCCGCAGCGCTCGAAGACGACATCGGCACCGATGCGTTCGTTCAGCGCCTCGATTTCGTGTGACGCGCGCGTGTCGACGCCATAGAGAATGGCGTTCGACAGGGGTTTGCCCTCGGCATCCACCGGCAGCACGCAGGGACCGATGGCGCTGCAACCCACAGCGCGGATGGTGCGCGCCTCGACACCGCTTTCGGAAAGCATCTTGCGCGTGACGAGGACGAAATCCTCCCACCAGTCTTCCTGCGGGCGGTGCTCGGCCCAGCCGGGCCGGGGCACCAGCATCTTGTGAGGGCGCGCTGCGCTGGCCACGATGTGCCCCTTCTGATCCACCAGCACACCCTTTGTCTCGAAGGTGCCGATGTCGACGCCCAGATAGTGTCTCATGTCACATAGTCGTCCCGGTTGAGGCTGAAATCGCTGTCGATGGCGGCGATGGCGGCGACGAGAAGCCGCACGAGTCCTTCCAGATCGTTGAGGTCGCACATCTCCAGCGAAGAATGAGAATAGCGCATCGGAAAACCGGCATCGATGCATGCCACGCCCGCGCCGACGAGCTGGACATAGGAGGTTTCCGTAAGGGCGCCGATATGGGCGCTCCTCTGCAGCGGCTTGCCAAGCGTTTCCGCCGCACGCTCGAAAAGGCGGACGAGCGCAGGATGGGGCAAGGTGCCGTTGAGCGTGCCGCGGCCATGGAAGGAATAGAGGCTGATTGCGGGTCCGCCGCCCAGCAGCACCTCTCCCCTGTGGTGCATGTCCGGCGTGTCGGCAGCCAGAATGAGGTCGACCTGGATGGCAATGGCAGGGCGCAGCACCTGGGCCGCCGTCAGCGCGCCGCGCAGATTGAATTCCTCCTGCACGGCAAAGACGAGGTGGACGGTAGGACGCGGCCTTTCCTCCGTCAGCATCCGCGCCGCTTCGACGAGCGCCGCACAGCCGGCGCGGTCGTCGACGGCCGTGCCGGCGATGCGGTCCTGGCCGAGTGTCAGGACGTTCGGCAGATAGACCACCGGCGTGCCGATCTCCACTCCGGCCGCACGCGCCTGCCGGGCAGAGGCGAAGCCCGCGTCGATATAAAGATCGGTGGAGGGAACGACCCGGAACTTCTCCTCCGGCATTGTGGCATGGTGGCTCTTGTTGGCGATGACACCCGCGATGTCGCGTCCTTCGCCCACGCACAGAAGCACGGGCTGCGAGGCCAGCGCCCGTTCCGGCACGCCGCCCAGCCGCTCCACGCGGATAAAGCCGTCGGGCTCGATCCTGCGCACGACGAAGCCCAGCTGGTCCATGTGGGTAAACAGCATGACGGAGGGCAGGGCGGCGTCGCCCTCGAGGGTGGCGATCAGATTGCCCATCATGTCGGTGCGGCAGTCGAGGCCGAGCGGGGCAAGCCGCTCGCGAATGGCGCGCCGCACACGCCCCTCATGGCCGGCAAGGCCGGGAATGAGCATCAGCTCGCAAAGCAGCGTGCGCAGCCTTTCCTTCATCGCCCGCCCCTCAATCGCCACGGGCGGCGCGCGCCAGCCGCATGAACTCCGCCGCCCGTTCCGGGTCCACCGGGTTCCAGGTGTTGCCGTCCACCTTGAGGGAGGAGCCGACGATACAGCCATCGGCAATGCCCAGAACGGCGCCCACCGTTTCGTGCCTGACGCCGGTATTGGCCAGCACAGGCGTGTCGGGCAGCACCTTCTTGACCCCTTCCAGATCGCTCAGCGCCGCCGCCTCGCCGGTGATCTGGCCGGAAACCAGGATGGCGTCGGGGATGGAGGAGAAGACGGCGCTGCGTGCACGGTCCGGCAGGCTTCGCCGGTCGAGCGAATAGGCGAATTCGGCGGAGATGTTGTAAAGCATGGCAAGATCCGAACGGTGCAGCCGGTCGCGATAGCGCATCGCCCGGCCGGCATCCGGCGTCCACGGTCCCATGTCGGAGGCATAGGTGCCGGTGAAGATCTCGCGAACGAAGGCTGCCCCCGTGGCCGCCGCCAAGGCCACCGTGGCAGTCGGGTCCCACAGAACGTTGACGCCGAAGGGGATGCTGATGCGCTCGGCAAGGCGGCCGATCACATAGGCCATGGTGGCCGTGGAGGCAGGATCGACCTCGAATTCATAGGGGCGATCGTTCTCATTGCCGAACATCACCGCATCGACCCCGGCCTTCTGCAGGGCGTCGAGATCCTTCGCGGCACCGGCAACCAGGGCGTCGACGCCCCCCTCGGCATCATAGAGCGGCGAGCCGGGCAGGGCGCCCAGATGCACCATGGCGATGACCGGTTTGGCGGTCGCAAACAGACGCCTGAATTTCTGTGTCATCCTCCCCCCGACAGCTTTCCTCGCCCAGGAAATGAAGCTAGCAACCGTCCGCTAGCCTGTCCAACGCTTCGCACGGTTTCTCTGCGCAAACGGTGTGATAGTCTGGACCGCGACAACGAAACTGGGGAGGCTTCATGAAGACGCGGCATTTCGAGCGCATCGCCAATGGCGGCATCACCTTCACGGAGCTCGGCTTCGGGACCGCGCCGCTTGGCAATCTCTATCGGGCGATCTCCGACGAGGAGGCCGAAGCCGTGCTGGAAAGCGCCTGGGAGACAGGCTGCCGCTACTTCGATACGGCGCCGCTCTACGGGCTCGGCCTGGCGGAAACGCGGCTCAACCGCTTCCTGCGCAAGCGAAAGCGCGAAGACTATGTTCTGTCTACCAAGGTAGGAAGGCTGCTTGCCGTCTGCCCGCCGGAGGAACGCACGGGCATCGGCAAGTTCTTCGACACACCGTCGCGCCGCGAGGTCTACGACTACACCTATGACGGCGTCATGCGCTCGGTCGAGTTCTCGCTGGAACGGCTGGGCGTCGATCGCATCGATATTCTTTACGCCCATGATCTCGATGTCTTCAACCACGGCTCCTGGGAGGCGCTGGAGGCAAAGCTCACGGAGCTGATGCGCTCGGGCTACTATGCGCTCCTGTCCCTGCGCGATCAGGGCGTCATCAAGGCTTTCGGAGCCGGCGTGAACGAGTGGCAGCCCTGCGAGTGGCTTGCCGAGCGCGGCGATTTCGATCTGTTCCTGCTGGCCGGTCGCTACACGCTCCTGGAGCAGGAAGCATTGCAAAGCTTCCTGCCGCTGTGCGAGAAGCGCGGTATCGGCATCGTGCTGGGCGGGCCCTACAATTCCGGTATTCTCGCGACCGGCGCCAAACCTGGCGCGTACTACAATTACGAACCCGCGCCGCAGGACATCATGGAAAAGGTCGCCCGCATCGAGGCGGTGTGTGCCCGCCACGGCGTGAAGCTTGTCGAGGCAGCCCTGAAATTTCCGCTTCTAAATCCTATCGTATGCTCGGTTATTCCAGGCGGGCAAAGCGTCGAGCAGGTGCAGACCAACCGTGCGGTTCTCGATGCAGGGATTCCAGACGCGCTGTGGGCGGATCTCAAGGCGGAGGGGCTGATGCATCCTGGCGCGCCGACGGACCCTTCCGGCGCGTAGCACGCCCTGCCTCCTTGCGATCCGCTGCCGCAGGGCGGCCGAGGATGAGGTCGGCTCCCTTCTCGGCAATCATGATCGTCGGCGCATTGGTGTTGCAGGAGGGGATGCGCGGCATCACCGATGCATCGCAGACGCGCAGCCCCTCGATCCCGCGCAGCCGCAGATCGGGCGTGACCACGGCCATCTCGTCCTCGCCCATCCTGCAGGTGCCCACCGGATGGTGGTCGGTCTTGGCGGCACGGCAGGCATAGGTGAACAGCGCCTCGTCATCCACCGCCTCGGGTCCCGGCAGCACCTCGCGCGCGATGAAGGGCTTGAGCGCTCTCTGGCGCATGATGTCCCGTGCCAGGCGCAAGCCGCGAAATGCCATTTCGCGGTCATAGGGCTCGGCCCAGTAGTTCGGGTCGATCAGCGGCGCCGCGCGGGGGTCGGCACTCCCGAGCCGCACCGTGCCGCGCGAGCGGGGGCGCAGGAACGCCGAATTGAGCGTGACGCCGGGATTCTTGAGCTTCTCGACCCCCGCCTCGATGCCCGAGCCAAGGCCGAGATGAAACTGGATGTCGGGATAGGCGGCCTCATCGTCGGCATACCAGAAGCCTCCCGTCTCGAAGAGGCTGGAGGCGGCCGGGCCCTTCCCGAGCAGAATGTATTGCAGGCCCGCCCAGAGCGTCCGGTGCAGTTTCGCGTAGTTGTCGTAGGTGTGGTCGCCGGTGCATTCGGCGATCACGAAGAGGTTGAGGTGATCCTGCAGGTTGGCGCCCACTCCCGGCAGGTCGTGGAGCGGTTCGATGCCTGTCTGCTTCAGATGATCGGCAGGACCGATGCCCGATTGCATGAGAAGTTTAGGCGAACCAATGGCGCCGCAGCTGACGATCACCTCACGTTCGCAGCGGATCACCTTCGGGCGCGCGCCGCGCCGCTCGACGATCTCCACGCCGACGGCACGCCCGTTCTCGACCATGATGCGGGTAACGAGCGCCGCGGTCTTCACCTCGAGATTGGGGCGCTTGAGCGCCGGTTTCAGATAGGCCACCGCCGTCGAGGAACGGCGCGCCGCGCGCTGCGTGAGCTGGTAGTAGCCCACGCCCTCCTGTCGCTCTCCGTTGAAGTCCGGGTTGAACGGTATCCCAAGCTCCTGGGCGGCGCGGAAATAGGCTTCGCATATGGGCAGGGGCGAGATCGGGTTGGAGACGCCGAGCGGCCCGTCCTGGCCGTGATACGCATTGGCAAAGCGCTCATTGGCTTCGGCACGCTTGAAATAGGCAAGAACGGAATCGTAGCCCCACCCCCTGCAGCCATAGTCCTTCTCCCAGGCGTCGTAATCGCCTGCATTGCCGCGCGTGTAGATCTGCGCATTGATGGAGGAGCCGCCGCCCACGATCCTGGCCTGCGTATACCACAGCACCCGCCCGTTCAGGTGTTTCTGCGGCACCGTCGACCAGCCCCAGCTCGCGATCCCCTTCGTCATCTTGGCAAAACCTGCCGGCATGTGGATGAGCGGATGCCAGTCGCGCCCGCCGGCCTCGATGAGCAGAACCGCGTTGGCGGGGTCCTCGCTCAACCTGTTGGCAAGAACGCAACCGGCAGAACCTGCGCCCACGATAATGAAGTCAGGCATATCCACCTCTGAGCTCTACAGGCGCGCGATCGAAAGCGCACCATCGAGATTGATGACCGAGCCGGTGGCGAAGCCGAGCCGCCCGCCGGCCAGCATCGCCACGGCCGTGCCCACATCCTCGGGCTGGCCCCAGCGCCCCGCCGGCACCAGCCCTTCGGAAATCAAGCGGTCGTATTTGCTTCTGGCAGCGGCCGTCATGTCCGTCGCGACAATGCCGGGCCGCACCTCGAAGACGGCGATCCCGTGCGGGGCAAGCCGCAGCGCCAGCGTCCTTGTCCACATGGAAAGGGCAGCCTTGGACATGCAATAGTCCGCCCGCTCCGGCGAGGCCATTTCGGCGCTCACCGAGGTGATGTTGACGATGCAGCGCGGGTTGGCGCCCGGCCTTTCCAGCATGGCCCTGGCGACCGCCTGGCTGAGGAAAACCCCGCCGCGCAGATTGACCGCCATGACGCGATCGAAATTCTCGGGCTTGAGCTCCAGGAGGTCGCCACGCACGGGCGAGCCGATGCCGGCATTGTTCACGTAGCAATCAATGGAGCCGAACGCCGAAAGCGCGGCATCCACGATCGCCGCATGGCTTGCCAGATTGGAAACATCCGCCTGATGAAAGGCAAAGCGAACGCCCGCGGCCTCTATATCGGCCCGCAATCGGGAAACGCCCTCGTCGCGCAGATCCGTGACCACCACATCGAAGCCCTCGCCGGCGAGTGCCGTGGCGACAGCGCGGCCGATGCCGCGCGCCCCGCCCGTTACGAGTGCGACGGCCCGGCTCATGACAGCTCCTTGCGGCGGATGTGATCGGCAACGCGCAGCGCCTGCGCTGCGATGGTGAGAGCCGGATTGACGGCGGCGGAAGAGGGCAGGAAGCTCGCATCGACCACAAAGAGATTGCGATGGTCGTAGGAACGGCAATAGGGATCGAGCGGCGCGCTTGCCGGATCGCGGCCGATGCGCACGGTGCCACACTGGTGCGACGGCGTGCGCTTGTCGAAGGGTCGCGACAGAACGATGGGATAGCCGGTTGCCCGGCAGATCGTGCGCATGCGCCGCGTCAGGCGTTGAAGCGACTCCAGATTGGTGCGTCGCCACTGCAGAACGATCTCACTGCCATCCACCATCACACGGCTTTCGGGATCTGGCAGGTCCTCCGTCATCAGATACCAGTCGACCGAGTGGGCGGCGATGAAATTGGCCGCGGCTGCGGGCAGCAGGGGAACATTGGGACGCAGAATGTCGCCTGAAATCTTGCCCAGAAGCTGGACATTGCCGAGAGGCTTTCCGCCCTCTCCATCCCCCAGGTAGAAATCGTTGAAGCCCAGGGTCTTCTGATAGATGCTGTCGTTCCTCCGCCGCGGGTCGATGGCCAGCATCGCGGCACTGTTGTGGTTCATGAAGTTGCGGCCCACCTGGCCGGAGCTGTTGGCAAGCCCGCCGTCCTCGCCCGAGCGCAGCAGCAATGCGGCCGAATTGACCGCCCCTGCCGAAAGGATCACCAGCTTCGGGCTTACCGTCCTTTGCTCGGCCCCCACCCGATAGTGAATGCGGGCAATCGACCTGCCGTCGCGGCTTGCCTCCAGCCGCTCCACCCTGGCCCCTGTCTCCAGGCGGACGTTTTCGTCCTTGAGGGCTGCGGCCAGCGCACAGCTTTCCGCATCCATCTTGCCGCGGCCGGCATTGGGAAAGGCATCCCACGGCGTGGCGGCGCGCTGCAGCCAAAGCGCGTGGTCGACACCGAGCGGCAGCGAGGCCGGATTGAGGCCGATCTTGCGCAGCCGCTCCCGCAGGCGCGCAATCGGCGGCTCGTCCGGCACGGGCGGAAAGGGATAGGGCGCCGAGTGGGGAGGCTCGGTCGGGTCCTCCCCCAGCGTGCCGCGCACGTTGAAGAGCGCCTCGGCCTTCGAATACCAGGGTTCCAGCTCCTCATAGGGAAAGGGCCAGGCGGGGGAAAGGCCGCCATGGTGCTCGATCTCGCAGAAGTCCTGCCGCCGGAAGCGGATCAGCACCGCGCCGTAGAATTTGGTGTTGCCGCCGACATAGTAGTAATTTCCGGGGTTGAACGATCCTCCGCCGGCCTCCCGCCACATCTCCTTCGGGCGAAAATGCCCCGCTGCGAAAATGGCGCGCGCGTCGATGCATTCGGGCGTGTCGGCAAGGCGTTCGCCGCGCTCCAGAAGGAGGATCGAGGCGCCGCTGTGCGCGAGCCCGGCGGCGACACTCGCCCCGCCCATGCCGGTGCCGATGATGACGATGTCTGGTGAGGTCATGGGCAGAGGCGTGTCCTCACAGAATCCGGTTCTCGGTTTCCGGGTCGAAGAAGACGCTCTTGGAAAGGTTGAAGGTCAGCGGCGCGGTTGTTCCAGGCTGGATGTTGGCATCGGCGCGCAAGCGTGCAATCACGCCCTTGCCGCCCAGATGCGTCACGGCGAATGTGTCCGAACCGGCGGGCTCAACCACCTCGATGAAGCATTCGGTCTGGGCGATGCTGGCGGCATTGCGGTCCGCGCCATCGGGGTCCGTCAGCGCCTCGGGCCGCACTCCAAAGATCACGCTCCTGCCCTTGTAGGCGGCAAGCCCCTTGGGCGGGCTTGCCAGGGGCAGGGTGACGGGCGGCGCCGAAGGACGCTCCATTTCGATTGCCAGCCCGCCCGCGCCGTTGGTGATCGTGGCCGGAATGAGGTTCATCGCGGGCGAGCCCATGAAGTCGGCGACGAAGGTGTTGATCGGATTGTTGTAGATCTCCGACGGCGTGCCGAACTGCTGCAGAACGCCGTCCTTCAGGACCGCAATCTTGCTGGCCAGCGTCATCGCCTCGATCTGGTCATGCGTCACATAGACGATTGTGGTGCCCATGCGCTGGTGAAGCCGCTTGATCTCGGTGCGCATGTCCACGCGCAGCTTGGCATCGAGATTGGAAAGCGGCTCGTCGAAGAGAAACACCTGCGGATCGCGCACCAGCGCGCGGCCCATGGCCACCCGCTGGCGCTGGCCGCCGGAAAGCTGGCTTGGCTTGCGGTCGAGCAGGTGGTCGATCTGAAGCATTTCGGCGACGCGGGCGATCGCCTTCTCGCGCTCCGGTTTGGGCACGCCGCGGATTTCCATGCCGAAGCCGATGTTCTGTGCCACGGTCATGTTGGGGTAGAGCGCATAGGACTGGAAGACCATGGCGATGTCGCGTTTCGAGGGGTGCAGGTCGTTCACCCGCCGCCCGCCGATGCGGATCTCGCCGGCGGTGATCGGCTCCAGCCCGGCAATGGTGTTGAGCAGCGTGGACTTTCCGCAGCCCGACGGTCCCACCAGCACCAGGAAGCCGCCTTCCTCGATCTCCAGATTGATGCGCTTGAGGACCTGAACGTTACCGAAGGATTTTTCCAGGTCGATGATCTGCAGGAAAGACATGTGAGCTTACCCCTTGACCGCGCCGGCCATCAGACCGCGCACGAAATAGCGGCCGGAGACGATGTAGACGATCAGGGTCGGCAATGCGGCCATGATCGCGCCGGCGAAGTGGACATTGTATTCCTTCACTCCCGTAGAGGAGGAGACGAGGTTGTTGAGCGCCACCGTCATGGGAATGGAGTCCACGCTGGCGAAGGAAGCACCGAACAGGAAATCGTTCCAGATATTGGTGAACTGCCAGATGACGGTGACCACGATGATGGGCCCGGAGGAGGGCAGCAGGATGCGGCGGAAGATCTGGAAGAAGCTGGCGCCGTCGATCTGCGCCGCCTTGACCAGTTCGCTCGGGAAGGCTGCATAGTAGTTGCGGAAGAAGAGCGTGGTGAAGCCAAGACCGTAGACCACATGGACGAGCACCAGGCCCGGGATCGTGCCAGCCAGCCCCAGAATGCCCAGCATGCGTGCCATCGGGATGAGCACGATCTGGAAGGGGATGAAGCAGGCAAGCAGCATCAGGCCGAAGACGATGTCGGCGCCGCGGAAGGTCCATTTGGTAAGCACATAGCCATTGAGCGCGCCAAGCGCGGTGGAGATGAAGACGGCAGGCACCACCATCAGGATCGAGTTCATGAAATAGGGCTTGAGCCCCGTCGGCTGAACGCCGATCTGCGCCGTCGCCCAGGCCTTCAGCCAGGGTTCGATGGTTCCCGCCATCGGCAGGGACAGCATGTCGCCCTGGCGGATCTCGTCGAGCGGTTTGAGCGAATTGACGAGCATCACGTAGAGCGGCAGCAGATAGTAGATCGCAAACAGGATCAGGGCCGCATAGATAAGCGCGCGCGCGAGCCGGTTGGGAGCCACCGTCGAGCTGGCGCGGGATGCCTCGAGCGGGCCTTGGCTTACGGCACTCGTCATCGTTTTACCCCCGTCCTGAGCTCGGAATAGAGATAGGGAATGATGATCGAGAAGATCATGATCATCATGATGATCGCCGAGGAGGCGCCGATGCCCATCAGGTTGCGCGTGAAGGTGTAGGAATACATGAACGTGGCCGGCAGCTCCGTCGCCTGGCCGGGCCCGCCCCCCGTCAGCGCGATGACGAGGTCGTAGGCCTTGATGGCAAGATGGGCGAGTACGACGAATGCGGAGAGGAAGACCGGCCGCATCAGCGGGATGATGATGCGGCGATAGGTCGTGAAGGCCGAGGCGCCGTCGATCTGCGCGGCCTTGATGATGTCGGAATCCACGCCGCGCAGCCCGGCGAGAAACATCGCCATCACAAACCCCGACGACTGCCAGACGGCGGCAATGACCACCGTGTAGATCGCCATCTGGCGATCCTTGATCCAGTCGAAGGCGAAACTCTCCCAGCCCCATTGGTGCATGGTGTGCTCAAGCCCGATGCCCGGGTCCAGGAACCATTTCCATGCCGTGCCCGTGACAATGAAGGACAGCGCCATCGGATAGAGATAGATGGGTCGCAACAGGCCTTCTGCACGGATCTTCTGATCGAGAAGGATGGCCAGGAGAAGGCCCAGAACGCTGCAGATGAGGATGTAGAGCGAGCCGAAGATGGCCAGGTTGGTGATCGCCCGCCACCAGTGCGGCAGCTTCCACAGGCGCTCATAATTTTCGAGGCCGACCCAGTTGTAGGAAGGCAGGATGCGCGAATCCGTAAAGGAGAGATAGCCCGTATAGGCGATGAAGCCATATACGAACACCAGTATGAGAAAGAAACTGGGGCTCAGCACCAGCTTCGGTATGTAGTCCTGAAGACGCTCCTTCACGGCGTTTCCTCCCGCCCGGGTGCACCCGGCGGCCGAAGCCGCCGGGCGTCGTTTCGAGTTCTGCGCTTGCTTACTTGAAGGCTTCGACCGCGGCCGCAAGCTCCGCCGGCGCCTCGTCGGTCGAGATCTCGCCGTTGAAATGCCGTGTGATCACGTCATACATGGCGTTCTTGACGGCTGCCGGATTGGCATGGCCGTGCGCCATGGAGCCGAAGAGCGTGCCATTCTCATTGGCTTGCGCGAGATCGGCCATTCCCTTCTTGCCGCAGTCATCGAACTCTTCGTCCGAAATGTCCGTGCGGGCGGGCACCGACCCCTTCACCGTGTTGAAGGCGATCTGGAAAGTGGGATCCATGATGGCCGAGGCCATCTCCTTCTGCGCGGCCTGCAGATCCTCGCCCACCTCGAACATTACGAACTGGTCGGAGTTGAAGGTGACGGCACCCTGCGTCCCGGGGAAGCGGATGCAGACGAAATCCTCGCCCGTCGTCAGGCCGGCATTCAGGAACTCGCCCTTGGCCCAGTCGCCCATCATCTGCATGCCGGCCTCGCCCTCGATCACCATGGCCGAGGCCAGGTTCCAGTCGCGGCCGGAGAAATTGTCATCCACATAGGAGCGCAGTTTCTCCATGCGGGCGAAGGCCTCGCGCATCGTCTCGCCGCTGAGCGCCGCAGGATCGAGGTCGATCATCGACGCCTTGTAGAAGTCGGTGCCGAGCGACAGCACGACGGCGTCGAAGATGGTCGCATCCTGCCAGGCCTGGCCGCCATGGCCGAGCGGCGTGATGCCGTTCTCCTTCATGGCGTCGAGGACGGCGATCAGCTCCTCCCAGGTTTCGGGCGCCTTGCCGCCAGCGGCATCCAGAGCCGCCTTGTTGATCCACACCCAGTTGGTGGAGTGCACGTTCACGGGGGCGGCAATCCAGGTGCCCTCATATTTTGAGAATTGCTTCAATGCGTCGGGGACGACCGCATCCCAGCCCTCCTCGGTGGCCACGTCGTTGAGATCCGCGACGACGCCCTGCTGTGCCCAGTCGAGAATGTCGAAGCCCAGCATCTGCACCGCGGTCGGCGCATTGCCGGCCGTCACCCGGGCGCGCAGCGCCGTCATGGCCTGCTCGCCGCCACCGCCGGCAACCGGCATGTCGGCCCAGGTGATGCCCTTGGCCTCCAGATTCTTCTTGAGCACGTCAAGCGCTGCCGCCTCGCCGCCCGACGTCCACCAGTGCAGAACCTCCACACGTCCGCCATCCTGGGCATGGGCCAAGGCGGCAAGGCCCGAAGCCAGAACGGTACCGATCATGAGTTTTCGCAACATGTTGCTACCTCCCTTGTTGCAGGTCTTCCGGCGTTTCCTGCCGGATCTTTCGCAAAGCTACCCGAGCCACCAGTTGGTTCTGGGTCCCTTGTGAAACTGGATTGTCTTCTCCTCCGTATAGTCCTCCACCGCGCGCAGGCCGAGTTCGCGGCCAAGGCCCGACTGCCGATAGCCGCCGAAGGGCAGCTCCGGAAATCCGTCCATGAAGGTGTTGACCCACACCGTGCCCGTACGCACCCCGCGCGCCACGGTCAGACAATTGTCCATGTTGCTGCTCCAGATGCCCGCCGACAAGCCATAATTCGTGTCGTTGGCGATGCGGACCGCCTCCTGCGCGTCGCGGAAGGCAAGCACGGTGAGAACCGGGCCGAACACCTCTTCGCGCGCGATCGCCATGGTGGAGCTGGCACCGGCGACGATGGTGGGGGCCAGATACTCGCCGGCCGATGCGCTAAGCGCCTTGCCACCCCGCACGATCCGCGCCCCATCGCTGGCTGCGCCGTCGAGATAATCCCGGATCTTCTGTGCATGCGCGGCCGAGATGATGGCGCCCACCTTGGTGCCTTCATCGAGCGGGTCGCCCACCGTGACCCGATCGGTCAGCCGGCCAACCTCGGCCAGGAAGTCCTCGGCGATCGCCTCATGCACGATGAGGCGGCTTCCGGCGTTGCAGCACTCGCCGGCGTTGAAGAAACCGCCGAAGACGGCCGCATCCGCTGCCGCCTCGAGATCGGCATCGGGAAAGACGATCTGGCCGTTCTTGCCGCCAAGCTCCATGGCGACCTTCTTCAGGGACGTGCTAGCTGCGGCCATCGTGAGCTTGCCGACACGCGTCGAGCCCGTAAACGAGACCATGTCGACGCCTGGATGGCGGGTGAGCGGCGCGCCCACCTCCTCGCCGGTGCCCGCCAGCACATTCACCACGCCTTCCGGCAGGCCGGCCGAAAGCAGGATTTCGCCCAGCACGAATGTGGAGGCGGAGGTCATCTCGCTCGGCTTGACCACCGCCGTGCAGCCGGCGGCCAGGGCAAAGGGCAGCTTCTGGCTGACGATCAGGAACGGGAAGTTCCAGGGCGTGACGATGCCGACCACGCCGATGGGCTCGCGCACCACCACCCCCAGCATGGCCTCCCCGAGATTGGCATAGGATTCGCCATGCAGCGTGCGCGCGAGGGCCGCCGCATACCGCCAGATGTCCACCGCGCCGGCGATCTCGCCGCGTGCCTGGGCAATGGGCTTGCCCGATTCCAGCACGTCCAGACGGGCGATCTCCTCCAGGCGCATCTCGATGAGCTCGGCCGCCTTCAGCAGAACGGAGGCCCGCTCGGAAGCCTTCATGCGCGGCCATGGGCCCGTCTCGAACGCCCGGCGGGCGGCCTCGACGGCGGTGTCCACCTCCTTCTCGGTGGCCCGCGCATAGCGCGAGACGACGAAACCGTGGCCGGGGCTGGCCCGTTCGATCACGCCTCCATCGGCAGCATCGACGAAGCGCCCGCCGATGAGGAGCTTGTAGGAGGCGGGGTCCCTGTCTGCTTCCGGCGGCAGTGCAATGGTCAGCGCAGCGGTCATCTGGCGTCTCCTCCTACTTGCGGCCGAACTCGGGCTTCCGCCTGCCGCGGAAGGCGGCAACGCCGGCTTGCAGATCCTGTGTCAAGGCGATGAAGCCGCTTGCCAGTGCTTCCGTGGCGGCAGCGCCTTTCTCGCCCTCGGCAACCGCGATCATCATCTTCACCGCTTCGGTGGCGAGAGGGCCGCGCACGGCAATCTCTTCGGCCCAGGCGCGGGCCTGCTCCAGGCCCTGGCCGGTTTCGGCAAGCCGGTCGACCACACCCAGCGCGTGGGCGGCTTCCGCCTGCAGCACCTCCCCGCCCAGGGCCATGCGCCTGACGGCCTGCACGCCGAAGCGGCGGACGGCGCGCTGCGTGCCAGACCACCCGGGCACCACGCCGATGGAGGCTTCGGGAAACCCCAGCTTCACATGCCGCTCGGCCACCCGAAAGTCGGCGGCGGCGGCCAGCTCCAGCCCGCCTCCCAACGCATGACCGGCGATCACGGCGATGGTGGGCGGGCGCAGGCCGGCGAGGCGGTCGAACACGCGGTGGCCGAGACGCACCCAGCGATGCTGGAAATCGGCGGCAGACAGCGCCGACCACGCCTCCACATCGCCGCCGGCGCAAAAGCCCTTGCCCTCGCCGCAGAGCAGAACCACACGGATTTCGGCTCGGTTCTCCACCTCGTCCAGCCGGCGGGCAAGCGCCTCCAGCATGGGGATGTCGAGCGCGTTGAACTTGTCCGGCCGCGCGAGGGTGATCGTGCCCACAGGGCCGTCGACCTCCAGCCGCACCAGCGCCTCAGCCATGATCGCCTCCACCGAGACGCAACCCCATGGGGGCCTCGCGATAGAGCGCTGCGGGCATCGTCTTCAAGGTGTCGGCGAGACGCAGCGGTATGTCGGCCTGGGAAAGCACGTCGCGCTGCAGGTCGATGCCGGGCGCAAGCTCGGTCACAAGCAGACCATCCGGCACAAGCTTCATCACGCAGCGTTCCGTCACATAGGTGACGTCCTGCCCTTGGGCGACGGCACGACGGCCGGAGAAGGAGATCTGCTCCACCTTGTCGACGATCTTGTTGACCTTGCCCTCCTGTTCGACGCGAATGCCATCCTCCATCAGGGCAAGCTTCGCACCCGCCTTGAAGAGGCCGGAAAAGACGATCTTTCTGGCACGGGCGGTGATGTCGACGAAGCCTCCGGCACCCGCGGTCACATGCGGCCGCGCGGAAAGCCTGGAGACGTTCACCGAGCCGTCGCGGTCGATCTGCAGGAAGGAGAGAAGCGTGGCGTCAAATCCCCCCGCCTGGAAATAGGTGAACTGCTGGGGGGAGGGCATGATGGCCTCGGCGTTGGAGGCGCAGCCGAACTTGAAGTCAAGCAGCGGCACGCCGCCCACGGCCCCCTGCTCGATGACCCAGGTGACCTTTCCGTGCTGGCCCTCCTCGAGCAGGATGCGCGGCACATTGGCCGAGATGCCGAAGCCGATATTGACCGCCATGCCGTCGGCAAGCTCCATCGCCACCCGCCGCGCAATCACCTTCTGCACGCTCATCGCCGGGGTGGAGAAAGAGGAGAGCGGACGGAAGATCTCGCCGGAAATGGCCGGATCGTAGGGCGTCTGGGTTGTCTGGAGCTGCTCGGGGGCTACCACCACATGGTCGACCAGGACGCCGGGCACGCGCACATCCTGGGGCTTCAGCGTTCCGCTCTGCACGATGCGCTTGACCTGGGCGATCACCACGCCCCCATTGTTGCGGGCGGCCAGCGCCTGGTCGAGCGCGCCGAGATAGGCTCCCTCATGCTCGTAGGTGAGGTTGCCGCGCTCGTCCGCCGTGGTGGCGCGGATGATCGCCACATCCGGCACGATGGCCCTGAAATAAAGCCATTCCTCCCCGTCGAACTCCACGCGGCGCACGATGGGTTCGGCCGCGGCGGCATTCATCGCGCAGCCCCCGTGGCGCGGGTCGACGAAGGTGTCGAGGCCGACCTTGGTCAGGACGCCGGGCCGCTTTGCGGCGGCCTCGCGATGCATGTCGAAAAGGATGCCCGAGGGCACATTGTAGGCCGCCACCTCATTGGCGCCGATCATCTGCCAGATAAGCGGCGGCTCGGCAGAGGAGGGGCCGGAGGGATAGGACCCGCAGAGGGTTCTCTTCAGGAGGCCCGGTCTTGCCAGATGGTCGATGCCCTTGATGCCATACATGTCTCCCGCGGCGATCGGATGAAGCGTGGTGATGGCGCGCGGATGCCCCTCGCGCGCAAAGCGCTCGCCGATTGCGGCCAGCACGAGATCCGGGCAGCCCAAACCGCTCGAGGAAGAGACCGAGACGACCGCCCCGTCGCGGATGAGTCCCGCTGCCTGTTGCGCCGTGATTTCCTTGCTCACCTGCCGCTCCCCAGTTGCGGATCGATGGACACGCTGCGGCCCTTACGCGCCGATTCGAGCGCGGCCTCGGCCACGGCAAGCGACCACACCCCGTCCTCGCCCGTGGCAGAGGGTGCCCCTTCGCCGCGGATGGCGGCATGGAACTGACGCAGGGCGCGCGTGTAGAGGTCTTCCCGATCAAAGCTCAGCTCTTCCTCCCCGGCGGCCGTGTGCAGCATGAGCGTGCCGACCGGCTTCTGGGTCATGACGTCGCGGGCAATGAGCGAGCCCTCCGTTCCGTGCACCTCGAAGCCGGTCCCGGCATATCTGACCGTGAACGACTCATGGGTCTGCGCGATGAGGCCGGAGGAAAACTTCATCACCGTCATGGCACCGTCTTCAAGACCGCCGGAGGCAAGCCCCGCCGACTGAACGACGGCCGAGATCTCGCTGGGGTCTTCGCCCAGCACAAAGCGCAGCGTATCGGCGTCGTGCACCGTAATGTCGAGCACCACACCGCCGCCGGCCTCCGGCCGCCTTATGCGCCAGCCCTGCAGATGTTCCGGCAGGTAGACGGCATGGAAGACGCGCGCGGCGATCGGCCTGCCGATGCGGCCGGCCGCAATGGCCTCGCGCATGGCGCGGTGAGCGCCGGCATTGCGCAGGTGATGGTTTGTGCCCATCACCACACCGGCCTTGCGGCAGGCGGCGACCATCTTGCGGGCCTCCGCGCTGGTCAGCGCCAGCGGCTTTTCGCACAGTACGTGCTTGCCGGCCCTGGCAGCGGCGAGCGTCTGTTCAAGATGCAGCTCGTTGGTGGTGGAGATATAGACAGCATCGACCGGCGAGCCGAGCAGGGCATCGAGATCGCTGAAGTGATGGGGGATGCCGTTGTCGCGCGCATAGCGCTCGGCGCGCCCCGCATCCGAACTCATAACGGCCACCACCTCGCCATCGGGCTGGCTGCGGATGGCGTTGATCATGAACTGGCGTGCGATCGTGCTTGCGCCGATCAGTCCCCATTTTACCGTCATTTCAGGCTGCCCTTCCTTTCGAAAGTTCCGGCCCGCAGCTTGCGCGGACCATCAGGTTGACGGCGCCGATGTGATCTTCGGCGTGCGTTGTGCCGCCACGGATCATGTTGAGCATCATGTGTGCCGCCCGCTCGCCGAGCCCCGCCGTATCGACGGCCACGCTCGTGAGTGCGGGAACATAGTGCTGGGCCTCCGCGACATCGTCGAAGCCGACGATCGCGAAATCCTGGCCGGGCTCCAGCCCGCGCTTGCGCAGCCGGATCATCGCGCCGAAGGCCACGGCATCATTGAAGCACAGGGCGGCCGAAATCTGCGGGTCGCGGGCAAGCGCCGTCTCCAGCGCGCCCATGCCGCCCTTGCGGTTGGTGTCGGCCTCCACGATCAGCGCATCGTCCACCTCGATGCCGGCGGCCGCCAGCGCCGCCTTGTAGCCGCCGACGCGCTGGTGGTAGACCACCATGTCGGGAAAGCCGCCCAGAAAGGCGATGCGGCGATGCCCCTTGCCGATCAGATGACGGGTGCCGACGAACGCGCCCTGATGGTTGTCGGGCGCGACAACGGGCACGCGGCTGCCGGGCAGCCGGCGCATGACGAAGAGGACCGGCAGGCCGCTGCCGCGGATGCGCTCGAAAGCGTCGGGCCGGGTGCCGTGGGCGGGGGAGACGATCAGGCCGGAGACGCCCTGCTCCATGAAGGATTTCACGACCTCTTCCTGCCTGACCGGATTCTCCGCCGTGTTGGCAAGGAAGGAGACGAGGCCGGCCGACTGGAACACCCGCTCGATGTCCACCGCAAGTTCCGCGAAGAAGGGATTGGTGAGATCGTTGATGATCATGCCCACCACATTGGAGTGGGCCTTTCTGAGATTGGCCGCGCCGCGATTGTAGACATAGCCCACTTCCTCGATCGCCGCCCTGACGCGGGAGGCGGTTTCGGGCCGCACAAGCGGGCTGCCCTGCAGGACGAGCGACACGGTCGACTTCGACACGCCGGCGCGCTGGGCCACGTCGAGAATCGTCGCCTTCATGCGATTGGCCATTTCCTCCCTCCACCTCCTGCGAGGCGGTTTGTATGGAACGTTCTAATTCCTCGCTGCCCGCCCGTCAAGCGGGATGTCCTGTCTCGCTGTTGAACTCTCCGAAGAACCTTAAAAAATATGACGATTTAGGAGAGCGCAGGGCAGGAAGATGTGCAGTGGATGTTCTCCGTCCTCGCATCGAGAGGGACTCGAGAAAAATTGGAACGTTCCATTTATTTCGCCTGTTCGGTTTTCTTTCGATGGCTCGACCCTGCGCAGCCGGGCAGCGGATGGGCGCCGTTCCGCCAGACATCCTTGACCGACCCGAGCCGGTCATCGCCCGGCATCGGGCTGGATCTCCCGGGATTTCGCCGGCAGCGCTTGAAAACCATTCGCCGCGCTCCCAGATGTGCCTCGTCCGGGCCCCTCTGGCAGTGCTTGCGGCACTGCGATGTCGGACTGCGAGTGAGCTGCGGCATGCGCATCTTGCCTGTTGGTCGATCCTCGTCGAAGGCCCCGTCGTCCTCCAGGCAGAAGGTGAAGGCCGCAGCCCGAATGGCCGCGGCACGGCCGGAGCATGGAGAAAGACATGACACGCCCGAACGAAACCATGGCGGGCTCACGCGGGACCACCGGACGGATCACGCCGTTCGATGCATGCAAGCCCCCCGATACGCCGCGCCCAGGCTTCCCGGTCTGCGATCTGAGCGGGCGGTGACTGCCTGCCCGCGGGCGCGTCTTATCCCTTCAAGTTCATCCAGCCTCCCCGCATGGGAGAGCACGCGGAACAACATCAATGGAATCAAGCATCTGGCTCTGGGTCGGGTTCAACCTCTTCGTCATAGCGCTTCTCGCCTTCGATCTCGGCGTCCTCCATCGCAAGGAGCGCGAGATCAAGGTGGGCGAAGCCCTTTGGCTCAGCCTCTTTTATGTCGTGCTCGCTCTCCTGTTCGGGGCCGGGCTCTTCTGGCTTCGGGGCACGCAGGACGGAATCGACTTCCTGACAGGCTATCTCATCGAGAAGTCACTCAGCGTCGACAACATCTTCGTCATCGTCCTGATCTTCACCTACTTCTCCGTGCCCGCGCAGTATCAGCACAGGGTGCTCTTCTGGGGCATTCTCGGCGCGCTGTTCATGCGCGGCGTTCTCATTTTCGCCGGCGTGCAGCTCATCCATCAGTTTGCGTGGATGGCCCTTCTCTTCGGCGCCTTCCTGATCGTGACCGGCATCAAGATGCTGATCGTGGCCGATCAGAAGCCGGACCTTGAGAACAACATCGTCCTCAAGGCGGTGCGGCGACGGTTCCGCCTCACCGAGACCTTTCACGGCAAGCGCTTCTTCGTTCGCCAGAACGGCCTGCTTTATGCCACGCCGCTCTTTCTCGTGCTCGTGATGATCGAGTTCACCGATCTGGTCTTTGCGGTGGACTCCATCCCGGCGATCATCGCCATCACCACCGATCCCTTCATCGTCTACACCTCCAACGTGTTTGCGATTCTGGGATTGCGCGCGCTCTATTTCGCGCTGGCGGGCATCGTGCCGCGCTTCGTCTACCTGAAATACGCGCTGTCGCTCGTCCTCGTGGTGATCGGCTTCAAGATGATCGCCAACTACTTCTATGGCGGCAAGTTCGTGCCCACGGAGCTGGCCCTGCTCATCACCGTGGTCCTCATCGGCGGCTCGATCATCCTGTCGCTCATCCGCACCCGCGGCATGGCGCCCGAACCGCAGACCCTGCCCACCGGCTGGGTGCCAGGCAGCCCGGTAAAGGAGACAGCCGACAGGCGAGATGGAGCCGAATAGCCCGTCCGCCGGCCCCGATGGGGGGCAAGCCTTCGGGGGAGGGAAACCTGGTCCCCTCCGCTGCCTGCCGCCGGAGAAGCTTCGGCGGCAGGCGCGCTGGAGGTTGTGCATTGGGGCAGGCAAAGCCCGCTGGCGATCAATGGTGCTTCCGGCATTGCGCGCCTGCATGCCCGGCGGTGGTCAGCTCTCGCAGCGGCCTCCATCCAGAAGGGGCTGCCTTCAAGAGCGCGCGTCAGTTCGCTGCGGGAATGGGGCAGCTCAGATCGCCTTCCTCACAGTTCAGATAGCCCTCGAAGTCCTCGATGCGGGACTGTGTCAGCCCATCCATGCACATCGCGACGAGGGCAGGGGCAATGCTCCCTCCAGCCGCCCCGGCAGTCTGGAAGTTGCACTCCGCATCGCGAAACCGGATCCAATCACGCTGTGCTTGAATGAGCAGTTTCTTCGTGTCGGCGTCGTCCGAAAGGCGGGCTTCAATTCGCTTGTAGAGCTCATTGAGCTTCTTGTCGGACGTATTCAAGGCCGCAATGGCACACTCGGTCATGCCTCCTTGCGTCTCCATCTCGATGCACTTGCTCATATCCTGAGCAAAGGCGAAATTCGGCGACACCAGAGCGACGCCAGCTATCAGTATTGCTGCGCATCTCATGATCTATTTCTCCTCGGTAGTGTGCACACAGTCCAGGGCTTTCAGGATTACTTCAGATGCCCGTCCCCGCCGCGGTCGGCCGTACGAGAGTCCTTGGGGTTGATAGTGGTCGGTTTCGAGTGGGGCAAGCGCCAGGCGCGGGGCCGTCGGATTACTCAAGCGCCCAGCGCGCTTCTGCTGGGGTCTTGTTGCCGATCTGGGAATGCGCCTGACGGTGCTGTCATCAAAGCGCCAGAGGCCCGGCTTGCGACGGGCATCGGCCAGGCTGCCGTCGAAGCTCTTGATGAAGGTCTGCTGTGGGCGGATAGAGCGCGCCGATTCCCGGGCACTGCGCGGGTTGCCGCTGCTGGAGACCGCCGGGCCGGCGGCCTCCGCTGCCACGGTGTTCAGTGCTTGGCGAAGTTCGCCGCTATGCGCTGCTGAAGGTAGTCGTGCGCGGTGATCGGATCGTAGCGTTTCTCCGGCCCCTGGATGACCGCGTCCTTGTTGGCCTGGCAGAAGAAGGCCATGGAGTAGCGTGAGCCCTGGCTTTCGTGGGGCTTGGGCATGCGCACACGGTGCAGCGTGGAGAGCAGCTTGTCGTCGCTCCAGCGCATCAGCATGTCGCCGATGTTGCAGGTGACGACGCCGGGGGCGGGTTCCACGTCGGTCCATTCGAGCTCACCGGCTTCCTTGCCCGGACAAAGCTGCAGACCGCCCTGGCCAGGGCGTTGATGCAGGAGGGTGAGGCAGTCGAAATCGGTATGCGCGCCGGCTCGCCACATTTTGAAGTCCTCCGGCTTGGCGTTCTCCATGCCGAGATAGTGGAGGAGGCGCAACGTGCTCTGGTATTCGGGTGATTGCGGATCGTGACGATCGGTGAAGAAATCCGGCGCGAAGCCGAGTTTCAGGCGGAAGCATTCGAGCACCTTCATGCCGAGCGCCCAGTTCGCCCGCTCGAAGGAAAGCATCACCGCCTTGAAGCCCGAAAGCTCCTCGCCGCTTGGCCAGAGCTTTTCCATGCGCGGCAGGGTGATCTGGTAGGATTCCTTGTGGTCGGCGGTTCCCGTGGAGGGGCGCACCTGCGCCTTGTACTCCCAGCCCGCATTGGTGCCGCCGACCAGCGGATACTTCGCTTTCACCTCGCTTGGCAGGGCGAAGAAGCGCTCGGACATCGCGAAGGCCTCATCGACCTGTTCCTGGGGGATGCCGTGATTGACGAGCTGGAAAAAGCCGATTTCCGTCGCCGCCGTCCACAGCGCGTCGGCGATCTCCTGCTTGCGGCCCTCGTAGTCGCTCATGTCGATGCGCGGCACGTGGCGCTCTTTCTCCCCGCCTTCGCCGCCGAAGGTGGTTTCCTTGTTCAGCTCGGCAAGGCCATAGTCAATCCTTTGCATGGGTAAACTCCGTTTGTTGAAGCGCGGTCGGACCGCAATTTTTCAAAGGAGCAATGACCGGCGCCGGAGGCGTTGACTGCTTCTACTCCCGGATTGTGACGGGATGGGCGCTCCCTATGCCGTTGCCCGGAACCTCCCTTCGTCGTGCTTGTTGGCGATGCGTGCGACGATGCGCGTCGCATCGGCAGCGAGCCTTTCCATGTCGAGCCAGGGAAGACGCCCGTTCTCCACGACCGGACGACCGGCGACAAAGCTTGCGCGGACACGCGGCTGCCCGCCGGAAATGACAGGTCCCAACACGCGGTCGTGCTGGCCGAAATAGCGGGGTGCATCGAGGTCGAAGATGGCGATGTCGGCCTGCTTGCCTGGCTCCAAGGTGCCGATCGTCTCGAAACCCAGTGCGTGGGCTCCGCCGGCGGTCGCCCAGTGGAGGACGGTTTCCGCATCAACCGCCCCAACGCCCTTTTGTGCCCTGTGCAGCGAGAAGGCGGAATAGAGCGCGGAGATCATGTCGGCGGCCTCGTTTGCTGCAGCACCATCGACGGCGAGCGAGACTGTGCCGCCCAGTGCGTGGAGCCGGTCGGCAGGGGCGATGCCCGAGCCGAGCCTGGCATTGGCCTGTGGGCAGTGCGCCATGGCCGATCCGGTCTTGGCGAGAAGCTGCAACTCACCCTCGTCGCATTCCACCAGATGGGCGAACCAGACATCCGGCCCGAGCCAACCATGCTCCGCCAGCCAATGGACCGGCCGCCTGCCGTAATGGGCCAGCGTGTAGTCGACATAGTCCATGTTCTCCGAAAGGTGCGAATGGAGCCGCACTCCCATGGCCCGCGCTGCCGTGGCGATCTCCTTCAGCTCCGCCTCATACAGCGAGAAAGTTGGCGTCGTGGGCGCGAATGCGACGCGCCGCATGGCGGTGGGCGAAGGGTCGTGCCAGCGCCTCACGGCTGTTTCGACGGAAGCGATCATCCGGTCGAGCCGCTCGACGGGAAGCGGTGCCGTTTGGTCGGTATCGAAGGCCCGCCCCTTCGTGGCACCGCCTCGTGCGAGCACGAAGCGCAGGTTGAACCGCTCGGCGGTTTTAAACAGGACGTCGAGGGGATCGAAGTCGTAACGATCCGAGAAGAAATAGTGGTGGTCGGCGACGGTGGTGGTGCCGGAAAGCGCAAGCTCGGCAAGGCCGACGGTGGCGGACACGCGCAGCGCCTCTTCATCGATGCAGGCCCAAAAGGCATAGGGCACCAGCCGGAGCCACGCCGCGAGCGCCTCATTCATGCCCGCAGGCACGGCCTTGAGCACGCTTTGGAAAAGGTGGTGGTGGGTGTTGATGAGGCCGGGCGTGACCACGGCGCCCGATGCATCGACGATCCGCTCACCGGGAAGCGCGGCAAGGCTTCCGATCTCTGAGATCACGCCGCCGCGCACGCGGATGTCGCTTTTGGCGCGTGCCGCCGCGCCTGGGCGGCCGGTCAGGATGCCCAGCGCGCCCTTGATGAGGAAGTCGCTCATATCCGCTCCTTCGGCAGGCTCCAGGGAAACCAGAAGCGCTGGGCCAGCGTGACGATCTGGAACAGGATGAGCGACAGAAGGACGAGGACAACGAGCCCCGCCCAGGCCTGCTGCACCTGGAACATGGAGGTGGAAAACTGGATGAAGTAGCCGACGCCCTTCTCGGCGGCGACGAACTCGGCGACGACGGCACCGATGACGGCGAGCGTCACCGATATCCTGAGCGCCGAGAAGATATAGGGTACCGCGTAGGGAAAACGTATCTGCGTGATCTCGCGCATGACCGGCGCACGCAGGCTGCGCGACAGTTCGATCAGTTCGGGTGGCGTTGCCATCAGCCCCGTCGTGGTGGAGACCACCAGCGGAAAGAAAGTGATGAGACAGGTAATGACGACGCGCGGCAGGTCGCCGGAGCCGAGAGCCACGATGATGATGGGCGCCACTGCCACCACCGGCGTGGACTGGACCACCACGAGGATGGGGTAGATTGCCCGCGAGAGGACCGCCGAGCGGGCAAGCATGACCGCGACCGGCAAGGAAACGACAATGGAGACGACGTAGCCGAGCAAGGCAACGCGGAGCGTCGCCCAGACATGATCGATCCAACGCATGACGGGGATGCTGTCGAAGCCGCCGAGAACGCGGCTTGGCGCCGGCAGGACGAAGGGCGGGATTTGGAAGATCCGGCAGGAAGCCTCCCACACGAGAAGGACGACGATGAAAGTGGCGGCCGGCAGCAGGCCGGGCGCGCGGAATGCCCGCCTTGCGGTCCGTCGCCAGGTAAATTCCACCTCATGCCGCGCGCTTGAGGAGGAGGCTTCGGAGGTGTCCGACATAGTCATGCATCACCTTTTTATTGCTCGTCTCGATGCCGCGCGGACGGTCGATCTCGATCGTCAAGTCCTCGATCACGCGGCCCGGCCGTTCGCTCATCACCAGAACACGGTCGGCCAGAAGCACCGCTTCGCCGATCGAATGGGTGATGAAAAGCACGGTCTTGGGCTGCGCCTCCCAGATGCGCAGCAGCTCTAAGCCCATCTCTTCGCGCGTCAGCGCGTCGAGGGCGGAGAAGGGCTCGTCCATGAGCAGGATGTCGGGATTCATGAGCAGCGCGCGGGCGATGCCGACGCGCTGCTGCATTCCGCCCGAAAGTTCTGCCGGGAGGCGTTCCTCGAAACCTGCAAGCCCCACCTTGGCAAGAAGCGCGCGAGCGCGCTCCCGGTCCTGTGCCTCCACGCGGCCCGTCTTGTGACGCAGCGGGAAGACGGTGTTGTCCTCCACATTCGCCCAGGGCAGAAGTGTCGGCTTCTGAAAGACGATACCAATATCGTCGCGCGGCTCGGTTACCTCCAGGCCGAACACCTCGACAGCGCCCCGCGTCGGCTGAAGGAGCCCTGCCACGAGCCGCAGCAGCGTGGACTTGCCGCAACCTGAAGGGCCGAGCACCGCCACGAACTGGTGCCGCGCGATGCTGGCCTCTACGCCGTCCAGGGCTTCGAGCACGCCCGTAGCGGTTTCGAACGCTTGGCCCACGCCGGAAAAACGGATGGCATTGGGGCTTCTCGCCACTGGTCAATCCCCCGGCAGGAAGCTGCGGTCGACCGCCGTCTCAGGATCGAGTGCGCCTAGATCGAAGCCCTGAGCCTGGGCTACGCGCTCCCATGTAGCCTTGAGTCGGTCCGGCTCGAAGGCACCCAGCCCGTCCTTCTCCGTCACTTCGTTGAAGATGAGGACCAGCGCGTCCCGGAGCGAGCCTTCCACGTTTTCCACCTGCAACTCGGGCACCATGGCCGCAACGGCTTTAGCGGCTTCTGCCGGATTTTCCTTGGAGAACTCGACCGATTTCCTGAAAGCGGCGATGAAGCGCTTGGCGACCTCGGGCCTTTCCTCCAGAAACGTGTCGGATGCGACGAGTGCCGCTGAATAGAGGTCGAGGCCCGCCGCCGACCAGGGCAGCACGACGAGCTCTTTGCCGGCCTGGTTCGCCTGCCCCTGGTAGCGCGAGAGATCCGTCAACCAGGCAATGATGACGTCGCTGGCCCCCGTCATCAGCATGGGCCCCAGAGCGCCTGGATCGGCCTTGGTGAGAGTGATGTCGCTTTCGGACATGCCGAGGTCTTTGAGCACCAGCGGCAGGTAGACGTTGGATTCGGTGAAGGGCGAGGTGGCGACGGTCTTGCCCTTGACGTCCGCTATCTCCTCCATTCCGTTGCCGGCAAGCGTGTAAAAGGCGTGCGGGCCCTTGTTGAAGATCGACATGACGGCGGTCACGGGCACATCCTCGGTCGCCTTCGCCGCCATGACCGCTCCCAGTCCCGCCGAGCCGATGTCGGAATTGCCGGTGGCAAGTTTTGTGATGGCTTCCGACGAGCCGCGGCCGGATTCGATCGTCACCTCCAGGCCCGCCTCGCTACAGAAGCCCATCTCGATGCAGACATAGATCGGTGCCTTGTCGCCGCCGGGCAGCCAGTCGAGCTGGTAGATCACCTTGTCGGCGGCTTCGGCATTTGCGACCGCCAGGCCTGCCGTCACGGCCGAGCTGAGCAGGCTCGTTGCAATTTTCCCTATCATTCTTCTGTTCCCTCTGAACATGCCAGTGATATTGCAGCCCGCCGATCCGAAAGGACCGGCGGGCGGACGACCATCTTGGGAGGATGTTCGCGAGTAGGGCTTCGGCATGGGCGCCTCCTGAAGAAGATCCGTCGTGCCGAGCAATGTCCCGGGCCTTGTCGCCCTGACCGCTTCTACTCATTGAACCACATGCAGGAAGCGTGCCAGTTGCGATGGTCCTTGAAATTCCTGACCTTTTTTGCGGGGATGGCCAACCCGCATCATGCAGAAGCGCAAAGTGCGGTCTCTTTCTGCCTATAATATGTGCATACTGACGCTTTGCACAATCTTTGCGCTATGTGGTCGTCATCTGATGTGTGCTGTGGACCAGACGACTTATCTTGATGTATCTAGTCATCTTTTCTGTCAGGGTGCGGCAAGGCCGCTGCGCACAGGCACGCTTCGGCACGAAATGCGTGCCGTCTCCAGAGGAGGGAGCCGCTGGCGAGACAACCCCCGTGTCGCCCCATCAACCGGCATCGGCCTTCATCATATTACCCCGCAGAGCTGGCCTGCACCTCTCAGGGGTGCTTGCAACAGATTGTATCGGAACCGCCGTGGCCTGATGCTGGGCCTCCGCTTTGTGGGATGGGCAGAGCGGCCGTTCCAGTGCCGCACGATGAACCTTGAGAAGAGGGGCGGTACGGGGACGGGTGCCAATCGGCAGCTATTGCGCATTATTTGCCATTTGGCAACATCAAGCCTATATTGGCCTGAAAGGGAGAGTGCCCGATGGCCATCCTGCAGCCCATAGACACCGTTGCCCCACATTTCGTGCCAGCGCCGATCAGCGATGCAGAGGCACAGGCCATGTTCCGCGCCGCGGTCAATCTGTTTGCGCGGTGGGGCGTCGGCGATGAGCAGGCAAGCGTGCTGCTCGATCTTCCGTTGCGCACCTATCGGCGCTGGAAGGCGGGCCATATCGGCCGCATCGACCGTGACGGGCGGGCGCGCCTGTCCAATCTGATGGGCATTCACAAGGCCCTGCGGATCATCTTTCATGAGCCGCAGCGCGCCTATGACTGGGTTTCGAGGCCGAACGCGGCCTTCGGCGGACGCACGCCGCTCGAAATCATGCTGGGTGGAGAATTGACCGATCTGATGCGCGTGCGCCGCTTTCTCGATGCCGAGCGGGGCGGCTGGTGAAGGGCAGGGGTCTCCCTCCTGTCAACCATGTTGCGTGGAAGGGGGCGGTGCGCATCATCCGCAGCGTGCACCCGCCCATCGACCTGTTCGAGGATATTGCCGATCCGGCGGACTGGCCGCTTATCCTGTCCGCCGAGCAGAAGACCAATCCCCGGCTGATGGAATCGATCGGCAATCTTGAACTCGTTCCGCCCTCCCGGCGCGTGGCGGGTCCCGGCGCGTCCTATCTGATGGCGCCCTTCACCCATGTCAGCCCCGACCGGCCCAGCCGCTTCAGCGCCGGCGCCTATGGCGTGCTTTATGTGGCACGCCATTTCGAGACGGCGCTGTGGGAGACCATCCATCACCACGCGCGCTTCATGGCCGCAAGCCGCGAACCGCCGGGCTGGACCTCGCAATTCCGCGAGATCGTGCTCGACATCGAGGCCGACCTCAACGACCTGCGCGGTGCGGCACGGCACTGGCGTGCCGCGCTCGACCCGCAGGACTACGCCGCCGCCCAGGGGCTCGGAGCGGCGCTACACGCCGCAGGCAGCGACGGCGTCGTCTATCCGAGCGTGCGCCATGAGGGGGGCGAATGCGCCGGGCTGTTCTACCCCGACTGCGCCGCCAACCCCATCCAGGGCCGCCACCTCGACTATCACTGGAACGGAGATCGCGTGGACCTGTGTCGCGACATCGCCAGTGGCCAGGTCTTCCGCGTTGTGCAGGCCGTGTAGACGGGAAGACGCGGGCAATGGCGCGCCTGGCGCCGCCCGGCGGCGGGGCAGTTCTTGAAGGAATACCCGGGCGCTTGTCGAGCCCGGGTGTTTTCGGTTGAGGGGGAGGGGCTATTCGGCGGCCTTGGGTTCCTTGGCCGCGATGTCGGGCTCCTCGCCGGTAAACGGATCGGGGGTGCGCCGATGACGGCCGGTCAGGTGCTCGCCCACCCACTCCCACAGGACATAAAGCGGCGGAATGAGAACCACGCCGACAAGCGTTGCTGCCACCATGCCGCCAAGCACGGTGATGCCCATGGAAACACGGCTTGCCGCGCCCGCGCCGCTCGCCACCGCCAGCGGTACGACGCCAAGCACGAAGGAGATTGCCGTCATCAGCACGGCTCTGAAGCGCATGTGTGCCCCTTCGAGCGCCGCCTCGACCAGGCTGCGGCCCGCCTCGCGGCTTTCCTTGCAGAACTCGACAATAAGGATGGCATTCTTTGCCGCAAGTCCGATGAGCAGCACGATGCCGATCTGGACATAGACATTGTTGGCCATGCCGAGGGCCGCGATCGACACCAGCGCACCCAGGATGGCAACCGTGACCGAGGTGATGACCGCCAGCGGCACTGACCAGCTCTCATATTGCGCGACCAGAAACAGATAGCCGAAGATGATGGCCAGCGCGAAGATGAAGCCGACCTGACCCGAAGCCGTCACCTCCTGATAGCTGAGGCCGGACCACTCGAAGCTGTAGCCGTCGGGCAGGATGCTGGCGGCCACATTGGCAAGCGCCGCCATGGCCTGGCCGGAGGAGTGGCCCGGCGCGGCGTCGCCATTGATCGTCGCCGAGGTAAACTGGTTGTAGCGGTTGATGAGGCTCGGACCGAAGCGCGTTTCGACCGTGGCAATCGTGCGCACCGGCACCATGTCGCCCTGATTGTTGCGCACATAGAGGCTTAGAATGTCCTCCGGCCGGCTGCGATATCGCTGATCGGCCGCCAGCGTGACCTGGAAGGTCCGGCCCAGCGTGTTGAAGTCGTTGACATAAACCGAGCCCAGCTGGGCTTGCAGGGTCTGGAAGAGCGCCGAGACCGGCACGCCAAGGCTTTCCGCCTTGACCCGGTCGACATTCAGGAACAGACGCGGCACCTCCGCGGAGAAGGTGGAATAGGCCGCCCCGATCGCCGGGTCGGCATTGGCGGCCACCACGAAGGAGCGCATGGTGGCGGCCAGATCCTGTGCCGACTGGCCACCCAGCGCCTGCAGGCGGAAGTCGAAGCCGCCGGTGTTGCCGATGCCGGGAATGGCCGGCGGCGGAAAGGCGACGATGTTGGCCTCGGCAATTTGCGAATAGGCCGCCATGAGGTTGGCCCGGATGCCCCGCAGACTGGTCTGCGGCGTCTTGCGCTCCTCCCACGGATCCAGCACGATCACGGCCAGGCCGGCATTCGACGAGGCGGCGCTCGAAAGAAGCGAGTAGCCGGCGACCGTGATGACGTTCGCCACGCCCGGGGTCTGCGAGGAAATCTCCTGAACGCGGGCAAGCACGTCTTCCGTGCGCGGCAGGGACGCGCCGTCGGGAAGCTGGACGTTGACGAACAACGCACCCTGATCCTCCGTCGGCACGAAGCCGGTGGGCGTGCGCGCGAAGAGATAGGCCGTGGCGGCGCCAATGGCCACGACGATGACGCCGGCCACCAGGGCACGGCGCGCAAGCATGCCAACGACGCGGGTATAGCTGTTGCGGGCGCGGTCGAGGCCGAGATTGAACCAGCGGAAGGGGCCGCTCCTCTCACGCGGCGGCCGCAGGACGGTCGCGCACATGGCCGGGCTCAAGGTAAGCGCATTGATGGCCGACAGGGTGACCGCCGCACAGATCGTCACGGCGAACTGCTGGTAGAGCTGGCCGGTGATGCCGGGAATGAAGGCAACCGGCGCAAAGATCGCGATCAGAACCAGCGTGGTGGAAATCACCGGTCCCGTGACCTGGCGCATCGCGGTGCGCGTCGCCTCCTTGGGGTCGATGCCCGGATTCTCCTCCATGATCCGCTGGACGTTCTCGACGACGACGATTGCATCGTCGACCACCAGCCCGATGGCGAGAATGACGGCAAACAGCGTGACCGTGTTGGCGGTAAATCCAAGCGCCAGAAGAATCGCAAACGTGCCGATGAGGGAGACCGGTATGGTGAGCCCCGGGATCAGCGTTGCCCGCAGATCCTGCAGGAACACATAGACGACCGCAAGCACGATCAGGCCGGTCAGCACCAGGGTGAAGATGATCTCCTCGATGGTCGCGGTGACGAAGGCCGTGGAATCGTACGTCACCTCGTATTCGAGATCATCGGGAAAGCGCGGCTCCAGCCGTTCGAGCTCGGCGCGCACCGCCTCGGCCACGGCAAGGGCATTGGCGCCCGGCGCCTGGAAGATGGCGAGGGTTGCGGCAGGCTTTCCGTTGAGTTTGCTGGTGGTGGCATAGTAACGCGCGCCGAGCTCCACACGGGCGATGTCGCGCACCCGCACCACGCCGCCATCCTCGTTGGTGCGCACCACGATGGCGCCGAATTCTTCCGGCGCGTTGAGGCGCCCGCGGGCGGTGATGTTGTATTGCAGGGCCTGGTCGTCGGCAATCGGGGGCGCGCCGATCTGACCGATCGCCGCCTGAATGTTCTGCGACTGGATCGCGTTCACCACGTCCTGCGGCGCGATGCCGAGCGCCGTCATGCGGTTCGGGTCGAGCCAGATGCGCATCGAGTACTGGAGTTCGCCCATCAGGGAGGCCTGGCCCACGCCTTCCACGCGGGCCAGCGCGTCGCGAATGTTGATGGATGTGAAATTCGACAGGAAAAGCGCGTCGTGCGTCTCGTTGGGCGAAAACACGTTGATGAACAGAAGATAGCTCGGATTCTGCTTCGAGACGGAGACACCGAGCCTGCTGACCGCTTCCGGCAGCCGCGGCGTGGCCAGTGCCACGCGGTTCTGGACATTCACCTGGGCAATGTCGGGATCCGTTCCGATCTCGAAGCTGACATTGAGCGTGAAGGATCCGTCGGCCGACGAGGTGGAGGACATGTAGATCATGCCGTCGACGCCGTTGACCTGCTCCTCGATGGGGGCGGCCACGGTCTCGGCCACGGTCTCCGCGTCCGCGCCGGGATATTTGGCCGACACCTGAATGACGGGCGGCGTGATATCCGGGTATTGGGCCACAGGAATGTTGAACAGCGCCATGGCGCCGACTAGCGTCATGACGATGGCGATCACCACCGCCAGGCGGGGCCGCTCGATGAAGATTCCCGAAATCATCGTTTAGCTCTCCGACGGGGCCTGCTGCGGAGCGACGATCTGTCCCGGATGAACACGCTGGAGACCGTCGACGACGATCACTTCACCCTCGGTCAGGCCCGTCGAGACGGCGACGGCCCCGGCCGTCTGTTGGCTGGTTTGCACACGCCGGATCTGGACGCGGTTTTCCTGGTCGAGAACCAGGACATAGGGGCCGTCCTTGTCCTGCAGGATGGCCGCCGCCGGCACGACCGGGAGATGCTGCGGCTGGCCGATCTCCACCGTCACCGTCACGAACTGGCCGGGAACCAGGATCTCGTCCGGATTGGCGAAATCGGCAAACACGGCGATCGTACCCGTCCTGGGGTCCACCCGATTGTCGACGAAGGTGATCCTGCCGGGATGCTCATAGGCATTGCCGTCGGGCAGCTGCAGGGTCAGCGCGAAGTCGTCCGAACTGATATCGGCGCCATCCTTGTTCTTCTCGGCAAGGGTCACATAGTCCCGTTCCGAGACGGAGAAGACGGCGCGGACCGGATCTGTCTGCACCACCGTGGCGAGCACACCGCTTTGCGGATTGACGAGATTGCCGACGGTGACATTGGTGCGCCCGATGCGCCCGTCGATGGGGGAGGTGATGCTTGTATAGGAGAGGTTGAGCCTCGCCGCCTGAAGCTGAGCCTGGGCGGCGGCAATCTGCGCCTTCGCCGCTTCCACATTGGCTTTCGCCTCGTCGCGTCTGGCAATCGCGGTGTCGAGGACGGACTGGGCCACGGTGCCGCGTTCGACAAGGACCGTCTGCCGGTCGACCTCCTGCTGGGCCTGGATGAGCGCCGCCTCGGCGCCAGCAAGCGCGGCCTGACCGGAGGAAAGCGCCGCCTCGGCACCGGCAAGCGTGGCTTCGTAGGGCCCCTTCTCGATCTCGAACAGAACCTGGCCCCGGCTCACGCTGCTGCCTTCGGAGAAGTTGATGCTCTCCAGAAACCCCTCAACGCGGGCACGCAGATCGACCTGCTGGATTGCTTCGATCCGGCCGATGAAATCCATGGACCTGCTGAGATCCTGCGCCTTCACCGGCGCCACGATGACGGCGGGCGGGGGCGCATCCCCACTTCCGGACTGCTGAGCCGATGCGGGAGCCGGCAAGGCGCTAAGGCCAAGCGCCAGAGCGAGCGCATAGGGCCCGCATCGCCGGAAGCAAGAGCACCCCATTTGATCCTCCTTGATTTGCATCAGACCATATCTGCTGAAGCACATATGCGCGGAGCCATGATGCCTGCTCCAAATGGGCGGCGCAAGCTTCGCCGCAGCAGGTAAACGGGTTGCTCGGCGTCTACCAGTAAAAAATGAAGAACTTACGAAAATACGGCGCTGCACACGCCGTATCGACCTAGACCGATTCATCATTTCATTGAAACGCTGATCCGATCCATCTATTTGTTTTTGCTGCATTTGTCCGACGCCAGATGATTCCATCTGGCCGCAAAATGCCCTAACCCGCCGGCACCGCGGGCGGTGCCGAAAACAGAGGCTCCGGCAACGTGCCGGACACCCCCGGTTCCGTATCCCTACCGTCCAAGCGTCAGCCCGGCGCGGCCAGCCGTATCGCGCAGAAAGGGCAGGCCCACCTCGATGACGTCCTGCGGGTTTTCCGCGACGGGCCGCCAGATCGCAAGGCCGCCGGCTATGTCGGCATCGACATGATTCATGCTCTCAAGCGCGATCGGTCCTTCGTAGCCGATGGCCGCTATTGCCCGGAATGCGTCCTGCCAGTTGAGCATGCCGCGCCCGGGCACGCCGCGATTGGCCTCCGAGACGTGCACATAGCCCAGATAGGGGGCCGCTACGCGAAACCCGGCCTCGAAGCTCTCCTCCTCGATGTGCATGTGATAGGTGTCGAGGTGGATGAACAGATTGGGCGCTCCCACCTGTTCGACGATCCGCACGGCGTCGCTCGCCCTGTTTACGAGATGGGTTTCGTAGCGATTGCAGGGCTCGATGCCGAGTCGCAGGCCGTGGCTGGCGGCCTGTCCGGCCGCCTTCTCCAGAAAGCGGCAGATGCCGTCAATCTCGGCACGCGTCGGCGCCCGGCCGCTCGTCTTGCCGATCGTGCCATAGGTTACACCCGCCAGGGCGGCGGCACCGATTGCCTGCGTTGCGCGCATGGCAGGCGCAAGAAAGGCAAGCGCTTCGTCCGGCCGCGATGCCACGTCGAGGCTGGCCGGCAGCCCGAGCGAGCACAGGAGCTCGACATCGTGCCGCCTGGCGAAGGCCGCCGTGGCCTCGACATCGAGTTCCTGCGGGCGGAGGAGGGGAATTTCCAGAAGACCCACGCCATGCGCCTTGAGGGTTTCCATCTGGGGCTCGATCAGCGCGATGTCCCAGACAGGCGAGATCGCAAATGTATGAAGTCCGAGCGTGTTCACCATCATCCCCTGGCCTCGTGAGAGGCGGCCACGGCCATGTCGCCGCCGCCGACGATGCGGCTGACCACCTCGTTCATGTTGGTCTTTTCCGTGGCGAGATCGGCCTCGGCGCGCCCGTGACGCAGCACCACGATGCGGTCCGTGACGGCCAGAACATCGTTGAGGCGATGCGAAATGAGGATCACCGCGATCCCTTCCGATTTCAGCCGGCGGATCAGGTCGAGCACGCTCTGGACCTCGCGCACCGCAAGTGCTGCCGTCGGCTCGTCCATGATGACGAGCTTGGGGTCGAAGGTCAGCGCCCTGGCGATGGCCACCGTCTGCTGCTGCCCGCCGGAGAAGGAGCCGACCGACCGGTTGATCGAGGGCAGATGGGCGTTGAGCCGTTCGATCATCTCGGCCGCCTGACGATCCATCGCAGCCTTGTCGACGACGGGAAAGAGACCGAAAAGCCTCTTTATCGGCTCGCGCCCCAGAAAGATGTTGCTCGAAACATCCTGCTGCCGGGCCAGCGACAGGTCCTGGTAGATCATCTCGATGCCGAGCTGGCGGCGCTCGCCGGGGTCGAGATGCAGGATATCCTGTCCATCGAAGAGGATGGAGCCCTCGTCGGCCCGGTAGATGCCGGTGATCGTCTTCATTAGCGTCGACTTGCCGGCGCCGTTGTCCCCCACAAGGCCCACCACCTCGCCGGCATTGACGGCAAGATCGACACCATGCAGCACATCGACGGCGCCGAAGCTCTTGCGGATGCCCTTCAGTTCGAGAAGGCTCATACCCGGCTCTCCTTTCGCGTCTGATACTGATCGATGAAGACAGCGAGGATGAGCACCGCGCCGATGGCCATCTGCTGGTAGTACGACTGCACCGCCAGAAGGTTGAGGCCGTTCTGCAGAACCCCCATGATCAGCGCACCGATCATCGTGCCGAGGATGGAGCCGCGGCCGCCGAAGAGATTGGTGCCGCCGATGATGGCGGCGGTGATTGCGGTGAGCTCGTAGTTGAGACCTGCCGTCGGGTCGCCCGAATTGATGCGGGCGGAAAAGAGAAGTCCGGCCAGGCCCGCAAGCGCACCGGAAAGCGTGTAGAGAACGCGCCGGTGCCGCTCGACGCGAATGCCCGCCGCCCGCGCCGCCGCCTCCGAATCGCCGATGGCCAGCGTGTGCCGGCCGAAGCGCGTATAGGCGAGGACGCAATGGGCGGCAAACGCGGTGACCACGAAGATGATGACGGGCATCGGAATGCCGAAGGGGCGCCCCTGACCCAGATAGAGCATGAAATCGGGCAGGCCGTAGATGACGCGTCCGCCGGAGATGACGAGCGCCAGACCCCGGGCAAGCCCCAGCATGCCGAGCGTGACGATGAAGGCGGGCACGAAGGCGCGCGTGATCAGCTGCCCGTTGATGTGGCCCGCCGCCGCCCCCGCCAGGATGCAGGCGATTACGCCGAACGCCGAGGGCGCACCCAGGTTGACCGCCACGAAGGCTCCCACGACCCCGGAAAGCCCCATGACGGAGCCGAGCGACAGGTCGAGCCCGCCGGAGCTGATGACGAAGGTCGCAGCGATAGCCAGGATGCCGATCGTCGAGGTGGCAAGCAGGATGTTCAGAAAGTTGCTGAACGACAGGAAATAGGGCGAGAGCACCGCCATGACGGCGCTCAACGCCACCAGAACGAGCAGCGATTCGAGCCTGATGTGCAGCCGCTCCACCGATACCCGCTGGACCTGCGCCCAACGCCCGGAGCTTGCGATTTCAGAAGACATTGCGCCTCATCCGAAAAAAGCGGCCGGCGCTTGCACGCCGGCCAGTTCGGGAGAACCTACTTCACATATTCCAGCATCGGCTCCGTGCCGGCGTCCAGAACCTCCTTGGTCAGCACCAGCGTCGGCACGGCGATGTCTGCGGGCACCTCTTCGCCGGCCAGCGCCTTCTTGACGTTCAGCACCGCCTCCTTGCCGACGAGATAGGGGAGCTGCGCGACGGACGCATCAAGCCGTCCATCCTTGATCGACTTCACCGCGTCCGAGTTGCCGTCGACACCGATGATGGTCACCTGATCGCCCTTGCCGGCGGCAAAGACGGCTTCCACCGCGCCGAGCGCCATGCCGTCATTGGCCGCAAAGATCGCCACCAGATCGGGATTGCGCGTCAGAATGTCATTGGTGATCGTGGCCGCCTTGCCGCGGTCCCAGTCGCCGGGCAGCGAAGCGACGATCTCGAGCCCCGGCGCCAGCTCTGCCAAGCGTTCGGCAAAGCCCCTGGCACGCTTTTCGCCGGTGATGTTGCCGGACAGGCCCTCGATCACCAGCACGGGCCCGGTGGCATCGGCGCCGAGCTTCGAGACCAGATAGTCGGCGGCCTGCGCGCCGGCGGCCACATTGTCGGAGCCGATGCGGAAGGTGATCTCGATGCCTTCCTTGTCGAGGATCGCCTGATCGAGATTGCCATCGAGATCGACCACCTTGATGCCCGCCTCCTGGGCCTTCTTGAGGCAGGGCAGGAGGTTGGTCGAATTGATGGCGGCGGTGATCATCGCCACCGGCTGGCGTTCCAGCATCGTGTTGCATACGTTGAGCTGCGGCTCGGCTGCCTGGTCGCTTTCCACCGCCTGCAGGAAATACTGGACGCCGGCCTCTTTTGCGCCGTCTTCCACACCCTGCTGCATCGCGCCCCAGAACGGATTGGCGAGTGTCTTCATGAGCACGCCATATTCGCCCTCCTGGGCATGGCCGCCGACCAGCGAGAGCGAAAGCATCGCCGCCGCCAGGGAAAATCGCGTTACTAACCTTCCTGCCATTGTCTCCTCCACTTTGCTTCACAGGACCGCATCCGGAACCTGGACACGGTCTCACCATTCACGTCTCCACCACGGAGATCTTCGGCCCCTGCCGTCTTTCCTGCCTTGGCATGCCGATGGATTCGCGCACCAGAAACCGGCAGGGCTCAAGCCGCGCCATGGGCGGGCCGGTCTCCCCGTCGATGCGCCGGAAAAGCCTCTCCATGGCATGGGCGGCAATCCGCTCCACCGGCTGCACCACCGCGGCAATGGACGGCCACGTGACCTGCATCCACTCCGCATCGTCGAAGCCGATCAGGGAGATGTCGTCCGGGCAATGCCAGCCGCGCCGACGAAACTCGCTGAGCGCGACAAGCGTGCCCTTCAGGAAGAGCGAGAAGACCGCCGTCGGCCGCTCGCCGCGCGAGAAATAGTCGCGGATGGCCCCTCTCAGCGGTTCGACACTGCTTTCGCTCAAAAGCACGTCGATGCGCATTTGCGGATCGAGCGCTTCGGCCGTGCGGCGAAACCCCTCCAGGCGGGCCCGCACACAGGCGCCCTGTTCGCCCAGCCCGATCACCAGAACATGGCGATGGCCGCGGTCTGCCAGTTCGCGCGCAACCTCGGCGCTCGCCGACAGGCTGTCGGCGGAGACCGTGTCGAAGGTCTTGTCGGAAAGCACGCGGTCGATCATCACGCCCGTCATGCCCTGGGCGCGCATCATCTCGCCGGCCGGTCCATGCTCGTCGCGCACGGGCGCCAGCACCACGCCGGCAACCCGCCAATCCTCCATGCGGCGCAGGATCTCCGCCTCGCGCTCCTCCGATTCGCCGCTCGATGCGGCTACCAGCGTATAGCCGCGCCGCTCGGCAAGGCGTTCCAGATGGGTCACGATGGAGCCGAAGAACTCGCTTTCAAGCTCCGGCACGATGGCACCGATGATGCGGCGCTTGGAACGCCTGAGATCGGAAGCCAGGGGATCCGCGCGATAGCCGAGCTGACGGACAGCCTCGAAGACGCGTTCGGCATTCTCCGCCTTGACGGTGGGCACGCCGTGCATGACCTTCGAGACGGTCGCGGCCGACACGCCGGCACGCCGCGCCACATCGTGGATCGAGGGTCTTTTCGGCTGCGCGCCCTTCGCCACGAGTCTCCTCCCCACCTCGCGCCTCTCAGCTTGAAACTGACGATAAATCGATTTCCCAATCTTGTAAATCGATTCATTTCGGGTAGCTTTGCGTGTTGCCAAGGCGCGGGAGGAGGAGAGAATGTCCCGGACGACAAGACCGCTGGTCATCAGCGCGCCCGAGCCGCGCACGCTGGAGCTCATCTTCCGGCCGGAGGCTTATGAGCGGCTGACGGAGAAATACGACATCCACGAAACCCGGGCCTGCGCCCTGGCAGACCTGCCGGATGACGTTCTGGGCAGGGCCCGCTACATCATCGGGCAGCCGCCCATTGCGCGCGAAACGCTGGCACGCATGAAGAGCCTGCGCTGCATCTTCAATGTCGAAAGCAACCTCCTCGACAACATGCCCTATGAGGTTCTTTTCCAGCGGGGCATCCATGTCGTGACCACCGGCCTCGTCTTTGCCGACCCGGTTGCGGAAATGGGGCTGGCGCTGGCGCTCAATCTTGCCCGCGGCATCGTCGATGCCGATCTCGATTTCCGCGAGGGTCGCGAGCTGTGGGGCGGCGACGGCAACCGGAAGGCCCGGCTTCTTTCAGGTTCCGAGATCGGAATCATCGGCTTTGGGGACCTCGGCAGAGCGCTCAATCGCCTGCTTTCGGGTTTCCGCGCGCGGATTCGCGTATTCGATCCCTGGCTGCCGCCCTCCATGTTGCATGAAGCCGGCGTTGAGCCTGCGTCGCTGGAAACGGTCTTGTCGAGCAGCGATTTCATCTTCGTTGTCGCCGCGGTGACAAGCGAGAATGAGGGCTTTCTCGATGCCCGGGCCTTCGCCTCCATGCGCGCGGGGGCGGCCTTCATCCTTCTGAGCCGCGCAGCGGTCGTGGATTTCGATGCGCTGATGGAGGCTGTCCGGCAAGGCCGCATCGTGGCGGCAAGCGACGTCTTCCCGCAGGAGCCGCTGCCCCGCAACCATCCCGTGCGTTCTCTGAAAGGGTTCCTGCGGTCCGCGCACAGGGCCGGTGCGCTCGACGTGGCCTTCAAGCGCATGGGTGACATGGTGCTGGAGGATATGGACCTTCTCGACCGCGGCCTGCCACCCATGCGCTGCAAACGGGCCGAGCGGGAGACCGTCACGCGCATGCGCTCGAAACCGGTGGACAGAAATTAGCGCCTGACCACGCAAATTTCCCCCATCCCGTGGCGTGCTTGCCGGATGCCAGTGTTCTCATGGGAGAGCAGCCGCCCGCGCCGGCGCGCTTCAGCCTCCCGCGAAGGTGAGTTGCACCTTTACGGCCCGGCTGCGGTCCGCAGCGCAGGCGAAGGCCTCCTGCGCTTCCTCCAGCGGGAAGCTTCTTGTGATGACCGGGCGCACGTCGATGGCCCGGCTGTCGATGAGGCGCACCGCCTCGGCAAACTCGGCATCGAAGCGATGCGTGCCAACCAGGCGGATCTCCTTGCCCACCAGCAGGTTGACGGGCAGGGGAAGATCGCCGGTCACGCCCACCTGCACGATGGTGCCTTGCGGACGCACCGCCTCAATGGCGGTCTTGAGCGCGGGAGCGGCCGCCGAACATTCGAAGGCGACATCGAAGGTGCCCTTCTCCTCGCAATAGGGGGCAAGCGCCTGCGCGCCTTGCGCGACGTTCACCGTCTTCGTCGCGCCCATGGCGCGCGCCACGGCAAGAGCCGCGTCCTGCAGATCGGTGGCGACGATCTCCGCGGCGCCCGCATGGGCGGCGGCGGCAACCGTGAGCACGCCGATGGGGCCTGCTCCCGTTACCAGAACCCGCCTTCCCGCCAGCGTGCCGGCCTGGCCCACCGCATGCAGGCAAACCGCCAGGGGCTCGGCGACGGCCGCCTCGGCAAGGCTGGTCATGGGCCCGATCCTCTCGCACTGCGCGGCTTGTGCCACCAGAAGGTCGCGAAAGCCTCCCTGCTCATGGGGAAAGCGCAGGGCCGAGCCATAGAAGCGCATGGAAAGGCAGTGCTGGCGCAGGCCCGCGATGCAGTACCGGCATTGCCCGCAGGGCCGGCTGGGATTGAGCGCCACCCGGTCGCCGGGGGCAATCCCCTCGACCTCGGCCCCCACGGCCTCAACCGTGCCCGCCACCTCGTGGCCGAGTATGATGGGCTCGCGCACCCTTATGGGGCCGAAACCGCCATCATGATAGTAATGCAGGTCGGAGCCGCAAATGCCGCCGGCGCCGATGCGCACCAGGACTTCACCGGTCCCCGGCGCCATCACTTCCTGGCGTTCGATGCGGATATCGTGGGGGCCGTAGAGGCGGCAGACGCGCGTTTCCATGACATTTCCTCAGTCGAACAGCAGGCCGGGCAGCCAGGTGGCCAGCGGCGGATAGTAGGATACCAGAAACAGGACCAGGATGTTGGTCAGCAGGAAGGGTGCGATGGCCCGGACCACCTTGGCCAGCGGCAGCTTGGCAATGCCCGCACAGACGAAGAGGCAGACCCCCACCGGCGGCGTGGTGAGCCCGATCATCAGGTTCAGCACCGCAAAGGTGGCAAAATGCAGCGGATCGATACCAACACTCTGGGCAAGCGCAAGCAGCGGCACGAAGAGAACGATGAGCGCCGCAATCGTCTCCATGAACATGCCGATGAACAGAAGGAAGAGGTTGATGAGCAGGATCACGAGATACTTGTTCTCCGTCACCGAAAGCACCGCGCCGGCAATCGTCTGCGGGATGCGCTCGGAGACGAGAATCCAGCCGAAGACATTCGCAAAACCGACGAGCGCCAGGATGGCGGCGGAGGATACCGCGCTGTCGACCAGCACCTTCGGTACCGCCCGCAAGGGCAGGTCGCGATAGATGAAGGCGCCAACGATGAACGCATAGACGCTCGCCACCACCGCCGTCTCCGTGGGCGTCATCATGCCGGAAAGCAGTCCGCCGACGATCAGCGCCGTCATGGCAAGCGCCCAGAAGGCGCCAAGGAAGGCGCGGGCAAGCTCGCCCATGCCCTGCCAGGGCTGGCGGGGGAAGTTGCGGCGCACGGCGATGATGTAGGCCGTCACCATCATCGCAAGGCCGAGAAGGATGCCGGGCACCGCCCCGGCGATGAACATGCGCCCCACCGAGATGCCAGAAAGAGAGCCCACGATGATCATCGGCACGCTGGGCGGGATGATCGGCCCGACGGTGGAGGAGGCGGCCGTCACCGCGGCGGAAAAGTCGCCCGGATAGCCCGCCTTCTTCATCCCCGGGATCATCACCCCACCGATGGAGGCGGCATCGGCCACCGCCGTGCCCGAGATGCCGCCAAAAAGCATGGAGCCGGCAACATTGGAAAGGCCGAGCCCCCCGCGCAGCCAGCCCACCAGCGCATTGGCAAAGCGGATGATGCGCTCCGTGATGCCGCCATGATTCATCAGATTGCCGGCAAGAATGAAGCCGGGGATCGACAGGAGCACGAAAACGTCGATGCCGGCATACATCTTCTGCGGCATGACGACGAGCGGAATGCCCGCGGCCAGCAGATAGCACATGGAGGCAAGCCCCAGTGTCACGGCCACGGGGATACCTGCTGCCAGACCGGCAATGAAGACGCCGATGAGAATGGCCAGGTTCATTGCGGTGTTTCCAGGTCGGCGACAGGGCGCCCGTCGCTTGCCCCGCGCAGCATGGCGACGGCGCGAAGAAGCGCAAAGACCAGGAGCAAGACGAGCAGCACCAGCACGCTGGCGTGGATGAAGCTCATCTTCCAGCCGAGCGCCGGCGAGGTCTGGAGATTGCCGATAACGGTAAAGTGCCAGGCCGGCAGGACAAGGGCCGCACACAGCGCCGCCGTGGCCAATGCCGAAACAAAGCGCAAGATCACGGGCAGCCGGCCGGGGAGGGACTCACAGATGATATCGACGTTCACGAGATCCCCCGAGCGATAGGAGAGGCCGGCCGCGAAGGCGGCGAGGTAGAGAAGGGCAAAGCGCGTCAGCTCCTCGGTCCAGACAGGAGAGCTGGCAAACACCGAGCGTCCCAGAACCTGCACCAGAACGGCAAGGATGAGGACCGCGAAGGAAAGACCGGCAGCCAGGCGGCAGAAGGTGACGAGGGCGGTGTGGACATGCTTGGCCATGGCGGCGACGGGCTCGTTTTGCGTTGGCGGTTTCCGGCCCGCATCCAACGGGGCCGAAGCCTCAAGCGTGGGGCAAGATCCGCGGACTTTGCAAGGGAAGAACCATCTTCCCGCCTCAAATTCGCGGGCGGCGCGGGAACGCCCCGCACCGCCCGGTCCGCCCCCTAGTTGTCGAAGAGCTGCTCGACGATCGGCCGGATGTCCGCATTCACATTGGCCAGAACAGCGTCCTTGGCCTTGGCGGCGAAGGCGTCCTTGTCCACCTCGACAAAGGTCATGCCCTTCTCCTGAAGCACCGTGGCCAGGCGCTCCTCGTCGGCCAGGAAGAGCGCGCGCTCATAGTCCTGGGCGCGGCGGGCCGCCTCCATCACCGCTTCGCGGTCCTCCTCGGAAAGCTTGTTCCACGTCAGCTCGGAAATGGTGAGGTAGATCCACGAGCGCACATGCTCGGTCAGGTTCACATGGCTTTGCACTTCGTTGAAATTGGCCGAGTGGATGAGCGCCAGCGGGTTCTCCTGCGCGTCGATGGTCCCGTTCTGGAGCGAGGTGAAGACCTCGGAGAAGGCCATCGGCGTCGGCTGCGCGCCCAGCGCCTTCCACACGTCCACGAAGAGCGGCACGTTGGGCACGCGCAGCTTCAGCCCGTCAAGCTCGTCGGGCGTGGTGATCGGCCGGTTTGAGGTCAGGTTGCGCGGTCCGCGCGCGAAATAGGCGATGGGGCGAACCTGAGCCTTTTCGATGATCTGCCGCTCGATCCGGTCGCCGATTTCGCCGCCGGCCACCGCGTCCATGTCCTCAAGGCTCTTGTAAGCGTAGGGAACCGCCAGAAGAGCCGCCATCGGCGCCCAGTTCTGCAGGCTCTCGCCGGTGATCGTCATGTCCGCAGTGCCAAGCTGCATGCCGTTGATCAGGTCCATCTCCTTGCCCAGGGACTCGTTGGGATAGACCTCGACGGCGATGCGCCCGTCGGTCAGCGCCGCAAGCTCCTCGCCGAATTTCACCGCCGCCTTGTGCCAGGTGTTCTCCTCGTTGGCGAGATGCCCGAGCTTCAGCGTCACCTCCTGCGCAAGGGCAGAGCCGGTCAGCACCGCGCCGGCAAGCAGCGCTGCTGCAATCCTAGAAAATGCTTTCATGACGTTTCCTCCTATGATGCTTGTCCAGCGGAAAGTGGTCTTTCCGCGAAGGTGTATGTTGTGAAGTCCTCGAAGACCCACTTGTTTTTCAAGGTGTTGTAGATGATGCCGAGGAACTTCCTGGCGGTGGCGATGATCGCCTTGCCGCTGCCGCGCCGATCCTTGATGCGGCGATAGTAGGCGTTGAGATAGCCCGAGTAGCGGATCGCGATCAGGGTGCACTGGACCAGGGTGGTGCGCATCAGCTTGTTGCCGCGCTTGGTGATCCGGCCGCGGTTGTCGGTCTCGTTGGACTGGCTGACCCGGGGCACGATGCCGAGATAGGCGGCCAGCTTGTCGGCGCTCTCGAAGTCGTCCACCTTGCCGATGCCCGACAGGAAC
>NZ_JAODNW010000020.1 GCF_025398255.1 Chelativorans intermedius
GGCTGAGAATTGACGGCGCGTGAACACCGCCATGATATGCCGCCCCTCAGGGCATCACCAACTTTCGCTCATTACTCGCGCGGATTATATTTGTTATACTTAATGTCGATTATTGTAATGCAGGATAGCTATCGCAGTGCAGCGAAAACGCCTGCAGGTTGTCCTGCAGGCGTGGGTATAGATCCGAAGGGAAAAGCTCAGGCGTCGTCGCCGGCGGGCCGTTTTCTTGTCTGCGCCGCGGCCGCCATGTCGTCGTGCACGGAGCCTTCCCACAGCCGGTATCCCACCGCGTAGGCGGCTTTGGCCAGGAGGTGCGCCGATACGGGCGCGGTCAGCAGAAGGAAGGCGATGGCCGCCAGCGCCCGTGTCGCGATGGCGTGATCTTCCGCGAAGATGGCCAGCGCCAGGAGAAAGACGCCGGCGCCCAGCGTGCCGGCCTTGGAGGCGGCATGCATGCGCGAATAAAGGTCGGGAAGGCGCATGAGGCCGATGGAGGCCGCCAGGGTGAAGAAGGCGCCCACGAGCATGAGCCCACCCACCAGCAGGTTCTGCACAAGCTCAGTCATCGCCTTCCTCCACGAACTTTCCCCGCGCCTCGTCGGAGATGAACTCCTCCTCGTAGCGGCGGCTCATCACGAAGCGGGCGAACGCCACCGTGGCCAGGAAGCCGACCAGGCCGAGCGCGATGGCAATGTCCAGATAGAGCGTGAAGCCGGTGCGCACGCCGATGACGGCGATGAAGCCGATGGCGATCGTCACAAGCATGTCGAGGCCCAGGATCCGGTCGGGCAGGCTGGGGCCGATCACCACCCGCAGGACGGCGATGAGAAAGGACAGGCTCAAGATGGCAAGCGCCGCCTGCTCGGCAAAAAGAAGGAAGCCCTGGCCGGTCGTCATCGGAATGCCTCCATGATCCTGCGCTCGAAGCCGCGCGCGATATCGCGCCGCAGCCCGTCGGGGTCCGAGCAGTCGATGGCATGGACATAGAGCGTCTTGCGGTCGTCGGATACGTCGATCGACAGGGTGCCGGGCGTGAGCGTGATGAGATTGGCCAGAAGGGTGATCTCGAAGTCGCGCTCCACCGTCAGCGGATACGCAAAGATGCCCGGCTTGATGTCCATGCGCGGCGACAGCACGAGCCAGGCCACGCGCCAGGCCGAGAGGATGAGTTCGTAGATGAACAGCAGGGCCAGCGCCGCAAGCTTGAAACCACGGCGGAAATAACCGAGCGAGCCCACCTGCTCGCGGATGAGATAGAGCGCCAGCGCACCGAGAAGGAAGCCGAAGACGATGTTGGCCAGCGAGAAGGAGCCAGTCACCGCCGCCCAGATCAACGCCATCAGGATGTTGATGAGATAGAGGTTCATTGCGCCGTCTCCCCGGGGAAGACCGAGCCGATATAGGTGGGCGCATCCAGGATGGCGTCCGCCGCCTGCCGGGCAACGCCGATCACCGGCTCGGGATAAACGCCCATCAGCACGATCGGCAGGCAGAGCGCGGCGAGCGCCAGATAGCCCGTCTGCGGCATGGCGCTGCCCTGCGGCTTCTCCGCCACGCGTGGCCGCCATACGGTGAGGATGAAGACGCGGCCGAGCGCCAGGGTGGTCAGCAGCCCCGTGGCCAGAATGGCGAAGGCGAGCCACGGCAGGCCGGAATCCAGCGAGGCGCGCACCAGCATCACCTTCGGCCACAGGCCCGAGGCCGGGGGCAGGCCAGCCGCCGCCAGCACCAGGATAAGGGCGAAGGCCGCCACCAGCGGATGCATCGCATAGAGACCGGAAAGCGACCGCAGCGAGTAGCCGCCGCCGAGGCTGTTCATCACACCGGCAAGCAGATATAGCGCCGTCATCGCGATCATCGAATGGAAGGCGTAGAACACCGTGCCCGCCAGGCCCTCCGGCGTGCCCAGCGCCAGGCCCGCCAGCATGACGCCGACGCCGGAAATCACCACGAAGCCGAGCACCCGTCTGAGATCCGACTGCGCCAGCGCGCCCATGATGCCGATCACCATGGTCGCCGCCGCCACCCAGGCGATGAGACCGGACAGCAGCGCCCGCTCCGGCGGGAAGATGAGCACCATCACCCGCAGCAGCGCATAGACGCCGACCTTGGTGAGCACGCCGCCGAACAGCGCGGCGGTGACGATGCGCGGCGTGTGATAGGAGGCAGGCAGCCAGAAATTGACCGGGAAGGCGGCCGCCTTCATTCCGAAGGCCAGCAGATAGAGCACGGCAAGCGTGGTCAGGGGCGCGCTTTCGCGCAGGCCGTCCGCCTTGCGCGCGATGTCGGCCATGTTGAGCGTACCAAAGATGCCGTAGGCCAGCGCGGTCGAGATGAGAAACAGTGTCGTGCCGACGAGGTTCAGAATGGCATATTTGGTCGCTCCGTCGAGCTGCCGGTGCTGCGAGCCGAGCACCAGAAGCCCGAAGGATGAGATCAGGAACACCTCGAACCAGACATAGAGATTGAACAGGTCGCCAGTCAGGAACGACCCGCCGACCCCCGCCATCATCAGCATCATGAAGGGGTAGAAGCCGTAGCGCCGCCCCACCGTGCCGATGTCGTTTGCCGCGAACAGGGCGCACACCACCGCCACCAGCGTGGCTACCAGCGCCAGCGAGGCGCCCAGCGCGTCGGCCGCAAAGGAAATGCCGAAGGGGGGAAGCCACCGCCCCATGGTCATGACCTGCGGCCCCTCGCCGAGCACGCGGGCAAGAAGCCCGATATTGCACAGCAGCGTGGCGAACAGCCCGGCCACCGCCAGGCTGCCGTGCAGGCGCGTCTGATGGCGCACCATCAGCAGGAGCGCGCCGGTGACGATGGGAATGGCCACCGGCCCCACCACCAGCCAGTCCGCAGGGGTGGTCGGCACCATCACCATGGCGCGGGAAAGGTCGACTGCGTAGGCGGATTCTGCGGCCATGGGCCCCTCAATATCCCAGCGGCGGAAGCTCCTCGCCCTTGGGCTCCGCGACACGCATTCCGTCGGTGTCGTCGGTGCCCAGCTCCTGATAGGCGCGGAAGGCGAGCACGAGCAGGAAGGCGAAGATGGAGAAGGAGATGACGATCGCCGTCAGGATCAGCGCCTGCGGCAGCGGATTGGCCGTCGCCTGGGCAGGGGTGTCGAGGTCGACCGGGATGATCGGCGGCACCACGCGCGTCACGCGGCCGGCGGTGAAAAGCGTCAGGTTGACGGCATTGCCGAAGATCGCCACCCCGAGCAGGATGCGGATGATGTGCTTCGACAGCATGAGATAGATGGAGACGGCGAAGAAGACGGCCACCGTGAAGGCGAGGATGGTTTCCATCACACGTGCTCCCTTTCCTCGAGCGCAAGCGCGATGGAGGTGATCGCGCCGACGACCACGAGATAGACCCCGATGTCGAAGAAGAGGATGGTCGAGATGTCCACGGCCAGGCCCAGAATGTGCACCTCGGCCCATTGCCCGGTCAGGAACGGCATGTCCTTGAACAGGGACACCACGCCCGACAGCCCGGACACCAGAAGCCCGAAGCCGGAGATGGCCATCGGGTGGAAGTAGAGCGCCCGGCGCACCGGCGCCACCCCGCAGGCAATGCCGTAGATGGCGAAGGCGGATGCCGCGATCAGCCCGCCGATGAAGCCGCCGCCCGGCTCGTTGTGCCCGCGCAGGAGCACGAAGACGGAGAAGAGCACCATCAGGCTGGCGAGATAGGGCGCGATGGTTCGGAAGATCAGCGTGCGCATGTCAGGCCTCCAGCTTCTCTTCCACCGCCTTGGGCAGCTTCGGCGCCCTGGCCGGCGCCGCCCCCGGCCGGATGCGCACCAGCGCCAGGATCGCAAGGCCGGCAATCATCACCACGGCGATCTCGCCCAGCGTGTCGAGACCGCGGAAATCCACGATGATGACGTTGACGATGTTGCGGCCATGGGCGATGACGCGCGCATTCTCGGCGAAGAAGGCGCTCAGCGTGCCGTCGAAGGGAACCTGCACGACCCGCAGCAGCATGAGCCCGAGCCCCGCTCCGCAGACCACGGCGACGGAGGTATCGAGCAGCTTCTGGTCGGTGGGTCGGTGGTCGGCCGGGGAAAGGTGAAGCCGCGTCATCACCAGGGCGAGGATCACCACCGACAGGGTTTCCACCATGAACTGGGTGAAGGAGAGGTCGGGCGCGCCGAGCAGCATGAACAGCACCGCCACGGCAAACCCCTGGATGCCCAGCGACACGATGGCCGTCAGCCGGTCGCGCGCCCACAGGACGGCGCCGAGCCCGATGAAGGCGATGGCAAGCACCGCCACCTCGTAGAAGGGCAGCAGCGGCAGCTCGGGCACCGCTGGAAGCTCGCCGAAGGCGATCATCGGCACGAACAGCGCCGCGGCCAGGATGATGAAGGTGACGGTCATATATACATCCAGCCGCCCGTTCTGCACGAAGCGGGTGACGGCGGCCGAGGCGATGACCGTGCCGCGCACCGCCTGGTCGAAGCCCCGGTCGGGCCCCCAGCCGATGGCCTCGAGCACCGCCGCCATCGCTGCGCGCCCGCGTTCAAGCGCCAGATAGGCCGCGATGCCCAGCGCCACGGTGAGCGCCGACAGAAGCAGCGGCGCACCGACATGCGGGACCACGGAAATCGACACGCTCACCGGCTCGCCCGCCACCGCGCTTGCCATGGGGCTGGAGATGAAGCGGTGGCTGAGCCCTGAAGCAAGCGCCGACAGAAGGCCGCTCGCCGCCAGCACCGCAGGACCGATCCACAACAGGACGGGCCCTTCATGCGGCGTCTTCGGCGTGCGCACTCTCTCGCCCGTGAAGGGCTTCAGCGCCACGGCAAAGCCGAGGGCAAACATGAGCGCATTGCCGGCAATGGCGACGGCGGTCAACGCCGCACCCCAGCTTCCGCCATGGGCGAGCCCGGCATAGATTTCCTCCTTGGCGAGGAAGCCGAAGAAGGGGGGCAGGCCGCCCATGGACAGCGCGGCCAGCACGGCAGCGGCGAAGGTGATCGGCATGGCGCGGCCGATGCCGCCCAGATGCGTGATGTCGCGTGTGCCCGCCTCGTGGTCGATCGCGCCGGCCACCATGAAGAGCGCGCCCTTGAACATGGAGTGCGCCACCAGATAGAGCACCGCCGCCTCCACCGCGACCTTCGAGCCGAAGCCCGTCAGCATGACGAGCAGGCCCAGCGAAGCGACGGTGGTGTAGGCGAGCATCAGCTTCAGGTCGGTCTGGCGCACGCCGAGAAGCGTGCCGACGAGCAGGGTTGCGCCGCCGAACGCGGGAAGGATGGTCTCCCAGGCCAGCGTGTCGCCCATCACCGGGTTGAGCCGCATCACCAGATAGACCCCCGCCTTCACCATTGTGGCAGAGTGCAGATAGGCGGAAACCGGCGTCGGCGCTTCCATGGCGTTGGGCAGCCAGAAGTGGAAGGGAAACTGCGCCGATTTCGTGAAGGCGCCGCCCAGCACGAGCAACAGCGCGGCCATGTAGAGCGGCGCGCCGCGCAGGCTCTCGCCCTCGGCAAGCAGGGCCGAAAGCGAGGCGGTTCCGGTGATCCCGCCGATCACCAGAAGCCCGGCCAGCAGCGAAAGCCCGCCCAGCCCCGTCACCACAAGCGCCTGGAGCGCGGCGCGGCGCGACGCCTCGCGCCCGTGATCGAAGCCGATCAGCAGGAAGGAGGTGATCGAGGTCAGCTCCCAGAAGACGAAGAGCGTGAGGAAGGAATCGGCCAACACCAGCCCCTGCATCGCCCCCATGAACATGAGGATGAAGGAGAAGAAGCGGCCGTGATGGGCATGGCCTTTCAGATAGCCGCCGGAGTAAAGCACGATGAGCGTGCCGATGCCGGAGATCAGCAGCGCGAAGGTGAGGGACAGGCCGTCGATATACCAGGAGAAATCCGTATCGAGGCTCTCGATCCAGGCATAGCCGCCGCTGATCGTCTCCCCCGCCGCCACCGGCTGCAGAAAACCCGTGAAGTGGTAGAAGATGAAGCCGGGAACGAGCGCCAGCACCCAGGCGGCGTTGTGCCCCATGGCCCGGACCAGAAGGGGTGCCGCGGCGGCACCGAGAAACGGGAGGATCAGCGCAAGGAATGTCAGCCACTGTCCATCCGCTGCCATGGGTTCCCCTCGCTTGCTGGTCTGCAAGCCCGGCCCGGCCGGGCTTGAGGAACGCGCTCAATCGTCGGGGTGACATAGACGCTCGCGTCGGGCGGGGCAAGAAGCTGGAGCGATTGCACGCGGTTATTCACGAAATGTGTGTCGAATCTGCAAGACCGGCGGCTGCAAAACGCGCCCGGCTGACCTATATCAGCCGGAGGTTGAGAAGGAGAATGGCGGCGATGGCGCAGGAAAGACGGCTGAAGGTCGAGAAACCGGATGAGGAATGGCGCCGGCTGTTGACGCGGGAACAGTATCACGTCACGCGCAAGCACGGCACGGAGCGCGCCTTTACCGGCCCTTACTGGGACAACAAGCGCCCCGGCCTCTATCGCTGCGTGTGCTGCGGGCGGGCGCTCTTCGACTCGGAAACCAAGTACGATTCAGGCACCGGCTGGCCGAGCTTCTACGCGCCGGTGGAGGCGGCGGCGGTCTCCCTGCACGAGGACCGCTCATGGTTCTCGGTGCGGACGGAAGTGCGCTGCGCCGATTGCGACGCCCATCTCGGCCATGTCTTCGAGGATGGGCCGCAGCCGACCGGCCTGCGCTACTGCATCAATGGTCATGCGCTGAATTTCGAGGAGCGCTGAACGCCCGTGCGGGGAGCCAGGGAGCCGCGGTGTCAGGCTGCCGCCATCGCCGTCTCCGCCTCCTGGCGGATGCGCCGCACCATGGCCCGCAGGCCGTTGGCGCGCTGCGGGGTGAGATGCTCGTCGAGGCCCAGCGCCCGCATGGTCTCCTCCGCGTCGATGGACAGGATCTCGCTGGCCCGCCGGCCGCTGAACAGCGCCATCATGATGGCCACCAGCCCACGCACGATGTGGGCATCCGAATCGCCCCGGAAGGTGATGACGGGATCGCGGCCCTCGCCGATCTCGGTGTGAAGCCACACCTGGCTCACGCAGCCGCGCACCTTGTGCGCCTCGTCGCGCGCCTCCTCGGGAAAGGGCGGCAGGTCGTTGCCGAGCTCGATGATATAGCGGTAGCGCTCCTGCCAGTCGTCGAGAAAGGCGAAGTCCTCTCGGATGGTGTCGATGCTCGTCGTCATGCCCCGCATATAGTCGTTCAGCCTGCGGGCGTCACGGAAAAATCCTCTTCGGCCGGCCGATCGGCCGGCGCCTGATCCTCCATCATGTCGCGGGCCATGCGCACGCCCTCCCTGGCGCGCACCGCGATGGTATGCATGGCGGCCTTCGCCGTGGTGCAAACGGCCGGCTGGCGCTCGCACAGGCCGAGCACATCCTGCAGCGCGCTGCCGGCTGCCGAGACCACCGCAAGGGGGTGCACCGTTCCGCTCTGCGGCGTCTCGCCGCCCGCCCCGAGCGGGATGAACAGGAGCACCAGCGACAGCCAGAAGGCTGAACGGATCAAGAATCCCATGGCGTTTCTCGCTCCTTGGTTCCTGTGGCCCGGCACGCTCCTGCCGGGCTTCCTTCTCGCCAGCATGGCGCAGACGCGCAAAGGAGCTGTTGAGAAATTGTCTAAAATTGGAACGGAAGGACTTGATCGTCCGCTTCCCGTCATCGCCGGGCATCCCGCCCCTGCGGCCGGTGTGCCCGGCAGGGAACCGTCAACCATCCAGAAGGCTGAAGCAATTGCACGAATCGGCCCGCCGCCGGCCTGCGCCGCCGCCGCGCGGCGGACGGCCACGCTGGCGAGGCTTTGTTAACCATGTGCACATTCCCCTGGCCGGCCCTTCCCGGATCGGCCGTCTTTTCGCGTTTGCAGGGGCGTGCGGCCGGCGCCGTTTATCCTTTCCTTAAAGCCTCGGTGCGAGGTTCGGGAGGAAAACAAGAACCCGTCAAGCGGACACGAGCAGAGCGCGTCGAGTTGAGTACACGAGCCTCCCTTTCCACGATTTGGCCCGAGCGTCTGAAAGCGGCCTGCGAGCGCCTTTTGCATCCCTCCGTGGCGGAACCGCGGGAGCGCCTGCGCCAGGCGCGCCTGCTCGCCGTGCTGTTTGCAGGGCCGGTGCTCGCCGCGTTTGCCGTCGCCCAGGCGGCAGCGGCCAGAGGGGAGGGCGTTCTGGCGCTGGCGGCGGCGCTGATGGTCTTCGGTCTGGGGCTTCTGGCACCCTTCCTGCTGATCGTTACCGGCCGGCGCAGGATCGTGGAACCGATCGCAATGGCGCTGGCCGCCAGCGTGCTGGGTGCGCTGGTGGCGGCTGGCGGTGGGCTTTCCTCGCCGCTGGTGGCGCTGGCTGCGGCGCCCGCCGTGGAGGCGGGCTGGATCGCGCGCACGCGCAGGGCCGTCGGATTCGGCGTTGCCGCCGGCGGCGCCACGCTGCTGCTCGGCCTTGGGCTCGCCGCCACGCTGCTGCCCGGTTCCGCCGCGCCCTCGCCCTGGCAATGGGCCGTGCCTGCCCTCTATGTCGCCAGCCTGCTCCTCCGCATGCCGTTTTTTGACGCGCAGAAGGATGCTGAGCCGCAGGCCCGGCAGCCGGTGGAGGAGATCATCGGCGCCGCTTTGCTGCACCTGCAGGCGGGCGGCGAGGTGGCATCGGCCTCGCCCCAGGCCGAAGCCCTGTTCGGCGTGGCGCCGGAAATGCTCTACGGCAGCGGCCTCATCGACCGCATCCATGTGAGCGACCGCATCGCCTACCTGACCGCGCTGGCCGACCTGCGCGATGGCGCGGAGCGGCGCAGCCTGCGCCTGCGCATTCGCCGGCCGGCCCAGACCGGCGGCGGCCTGCTGCCGCTCAGCCTCGACATCGTGGCCCGGCCGGGCAGCCAGCGCTTCCTGGCCGTGGCGCGCGACGACACGCCCATGGCGGAGATGGAAGGCGCCCTGGCCGAGGCGCGGGAAGCGGCCGAGCGCGCGCTCATGGAGAAGGATCGCCATCTGGCCAGCGTCAGCCACGAGCTGCGTTCGCCGCTCAACGCCATACTCGGCTTCTCTGACGTTCTTGCCACCGGAATGCTGGGGCCGCTCGGCAATGACCGGCAGCGCGAGTATGTCGGCCTCATCCGCGAGGCGAGCGAGCATCTTCTGCAGGTGGTGAACACGGTTCTGGAGGCGTCCAAGCTGCGCTCCGGCACCTATGCGCTGGCGGCCGAGCCCTTCCGCCTGGAGGAGGCGGCAAGGCTGTGCCTCGCCCTGTCGGCGCGCGAGGCGGAGGCCAAGTCGCTGGCGCTCAAGGCCGACATCGCGGAGAATGTCGGCGTGGTCAATTGCGACCGGCGGGTGGTACAGCAGGTGCTCATCAACCTTCTGTCCAACGCCGTGAAGTTCACGCCGCGGGGCGAGGTGAAGGTGAGTGCCCGCCGCAGGGGAGAAAGGCTGGAGCTGGAGGTCAGCGACACCGGCATCGGCATGTCGGCGCAGGACCTGGCGCGTGTCGGCACGCCTTTCACCCAGGTGCAGAACGGCTATACCCGCCAGGGCACCGGGCTCGGCCTTTCGCTGGTCAAGGGGTTGGTCAGTCTCGCCGGTGGGACCATGAGCATCGACAGCGCGCCGGGAGTGGGCACGCGGGTGCATGTCTCGCTGCCGCTGGCGGGCGCACACGCCGAAGGCGAAACCGACGGGGAGGACCGTGGCACGGGGGAAAGAGCGAATACGAACTGCGAGTGGAACGATGACGCGTTACGCAAGACGGCCTGAAGGGGGCAGAAAGCGCACGGGCCTGCTGGGCACCGGATTCTCCCGGCTGGGCGCGATGGTGGCCCGCAATCCCGCCGCGGTCGGCGGCACGACGGCATTCCTCGTCTCGCTGTCCTTCGTTTCGGCGAATGCGCTGTGGTATCAGCCGCAGATCCATCCGAGCGCCTTCGTCTCGACACGCGCGCCGGCTGCCCCTCTTGCCGCGCCGCGGCCTGCTGCCCCCGCCGAGGCGGCGCCGGCACCCACGGGCAGCAAGGATCCGATTCGCCGGGTGATGGAGCAGGAGGCGGCAGCTCCCGCGCCCGCGCCCGCGCCGGAATCTCAATCTTTGGGCTCGGTGGCGCGCGAGGAGGGGGACGAGACCGTGCGCGCCGTGCAGAAGGTGCTGAGCGATCTCGGGCTCTACCGCGGGCCGGTGGACGGGCTGACGGGGCCGCAGACGCGCGAGGCAGTGGCAAATTACCGCCGCATCGTGGGGCTCGCGGAAGGTTCGCAGATCGATTCTGCCCTGCTTGGCCAGCTCGGCCTCGATCAACCGCTGCACACGGCGGGAATTTCCGTGCCGGTGCCGGCGCCCAAGCCTGCGCCGCGCCCGGCAGGGGCGAGCGATCCGGTGCAGACGGCATCCCTGGGCGAGACGCCCGCCGGCAACGGCGATCCGGTCATCCGCCGCGTGCAGGCCGGGCTTCGCGCCTTCGGCAATGACGGCATCGAGGTGGACGGTGTGCTTGGCGAGAACACCCGCGCGGCGATCCGCGAGTTTCAGTCCCTGTTCGGCCTGCCGGTGACGGGCGAGCCCGACGAGGCGCTGATGGCCAAGATGCGCGAGATCGGCCCATGCGGGTAACCAGCGAATTGTGGGTCTCGGCCCTTGTGCGCCGCGTCTTCGCCGATGGCGGCTTTGCGGCGGTACGCCGGCGCGGGGCGCGAGAGGCAGGCGCGATCTTCGTCGTGAGGCGCACGCGGCTGGGCGCCTTCGAGCTTTACGGTCCGGCCCCGCAAACGAGCTATGAAGAGGCACGCCCGGCGGAGCGCCAGTTCGTGCGTATGGCGGCGACCACGGAGGAGGAGGCCGACCGGCGGCTCGAACGCGAGATGCGTTTCGACCCCGACGTCTGGGTGCTGGAGGTGGAGACCGAGGCGGCGATGGAGGACTATCTGGTGCTGGCCGCCGAGTGAAGCGGGGCCGCCGCGCCGCCCTGTCCCTCCTCCTCCCGCCAACGGGCCAGCCTCTCGCGCGCCGCCTGCGGGCTCGCCACGCCGTAGCGTTCGAGAAACAGGCGGATGGCGGCTGGATGGGCGACCTCGGCGGGGAAGAGCGCCGCCGTCAGCAGGAAGGCTTCTTCGGCCTTGAGTTCCAGGGCGCGCAGGCCCGTCAGCAGGTCGCCATAGCCCGTGCCCTGGAACAGCCGGCGGGCACGCGCAGCACTGATGCCGAGGGCGGCCGAAAGCGCCTCGACGACGGTATGCGCATTTTCCGAGAGAGCCGCCTCGCGCAACCTGGCGTAGAGCAGGGTAGGGTCCTGCGCGGGCGTTCCGCCGCTTCTTCCTGCCTCTCGCATCACTTCGCGAAGCTGGCGGCGGATCGCCTCCAGCGGGTCGTCGTCTTCTTCGATCCTGGCGGCAATCTCCGCCGCGCTCTCGGCGCGCGCCACGAGGGCGCGGATGAGGGCGGCAATGGCCGGGTGCAAGTGGTCGCGGCGGGCGATGGCTCTTGCATGCGGCAGGCCGTGGCGGGCGATGAGGGCGATGAGATCGACATCGGACAAGGCGCGCGAGCGCACCAGCAGGGGCGCCGCGATGTCCACCGGCTCTTCGGCCAGCCGGCGCACGAGGCCGGGCGGGGCGGGGTCGCACTTTGAAAGGGTGGCGGCGGCGAAGCGGCGCGCATCGCGCGAGACCGCGTCGAACAAGCCGAGCGCCAGATCGTCGAGCTGGACGATCTCGCGCCGGGTGGGCCGCGCAAGGCTGCAGAACGCGGAAACGGCGGCGCGAAACAGCCGCTCGCAGTTGCGCGGGCCTTTTTGAAACGCGATATGCCTGAAGTCCGCGTTGGACACGCTTTACGCCTGACGCCTGAAACTCGAACGGGTGGCGGGAGGCCGGCCCTGCCGGCGCCGCCCGCCTTCTCGCGCAAAGTATCGCCAATGCGTTAGCGACCCATTAACCGCACAATTAAGGATTGCGTTCACCAATTGCGGGCGCGTTAAGGAAAGATTAACCATGCGGCCGGTTTCATGGCGCCGGCAAGCGTTGCGTATCGAGCGTTGCGTATGACGTGCAATGCGGGGGAATGCGCATGGCGAAGGTTCTGCCCTTCAGGCCGCGCAAGCGGCGCACCGCTCGGCGCTCGCCCGTGCCGGCGGACGGGGCGGCGATCATCATCTTTCCCGGCGTGCGCTACGAACGGTGCGACGGCAAGGGCGCACCGCCGCCGCGGCGGCGCAAGCGGCGCTGAAGCCGCTCATTCGAGCGGCAGGGGCGCGCATCGCAGGCTTTCCAGAAAGGCCGTGGCCACGCCCTGCCAGGTCTCATCGGGCACGAAGACACGCACCAGCGCAATGCCTCTCCCCACATTCGCCTGCAGAAGGACGGAGCGGTCTGTCTGCGCCGCGTAGCGGCTGTGCAGCCGCCGGGCCTGGGCGGGCGCCAGGACGACTGCGTCGAGCCGCCCGTCGGCAGCCGCCCCGTCGGTGATGGAAAAGACGTTGAGGCCGTTGTCGTCGTAGATCGAGATGGACCAGAAGGGCACCGTGCCTTCGGCTTCCAGATGCAGCATGCCTTCGGCCAGGTCGAAGCGGCAGGCAGCGGCCTGGATGAAGGGATCGGCGGGGGCGGGCAGGCCGTCTTGCCCGGCGGCATCGAGGCGCAGCGTCGCATAGGGCTCGCCCACCTGGGAAAGACGCGTCCACACGTCGCGCACGGAATGGGCGGGCAGGAGGAAGAGAATAGAAAGGTGGACGATGCCGGCGCCGACGAGGCCAAGTGCCAAGGCGTGAACAAACCTAGCCATCGCAGCCGGTCCGGGCGATCTGCGGCAGGGTGAGTTCGCCGAGGCGCGCGCCCGAGGCGACCGGCGTGTCGTAGAGGGTGAGCACGAGACGCATCCCGCCCTCGCCGGTGACGGCCAGCCAGTTGGCCGGCGCGGGATGGGGCGAGACGACGATCAGAAAGCCGTCGTCGGAGAAGCGCAGCACCATGCGCGAATGCAGGGCGGCGCGGCGCCGGCCGAACGGCGGCAGGACGCGGCCTGCGGCATCCGCCGCGTGGAGCGTCCAGAACCGGGCGGCGGGCATCGGCCCCTCGATGCGATAGGTGCAATCGCGCCGCAGGGCACGGCCCTGCGAATCGCTGCCGGCGGTGAAGGCGATGCCTTCCGAACGGCCGAGCGGGATGCCGCCCTGGCGGGCGAAACGGGCGCGCGAATAGGGATCGGCCTCGCGGCTGCCGGCGCTGGGGAAGGCGACCCACGGGCCGGCGCGGACGGCGCCGAAGGGCGGCGCCTTCTCGAGCGCCAGCCACACGCTGCCCGCCCCCCCGCCAATGGCGAGGGCAAGGCTGAGGCCGGCGAGGAGAATCGTCTTCAGCATGGCGCCCATGATGGCGGATTCTTCACAGGGCGGACAGGGATTCCGGCCGGGCGGCGGGTCGAACCGGCGGGGCGTTGCGGAAATGCGCCCCGAGCTGCCGCAGCACCTGCCGGGTGGCGGCGGGCATGGCGCGCGGCGGCCGGGCAAGCCCGTTCGCCTCGCCCTGCGCCTCGCCGGTGGCAGCGACGGCCGTACCGTCGAGCGCGGGCAGGGGGTTCTCGATGCCCGGAATGGGCTTGAGCTCGATGTTCTGGTGCGCATAGGCCATGAAGCGCTGCCACACCATGGCCGGCAGCGAGCCGCCGGTCATGCGGCGCGTGGGATGGTAGTCGTCGTTGCCCAGCCAGACGGCAGCCACATAGTTGCCCGTATAGCCGACATACCAGGCGTCGCGATAGGACTGGGTGGTGCCGGTCTTGCCGGCCGAGCGCACGCCCGGCAGCGCCGCCCGCCGCCCGGTGCCGCGCTCGGGCACCTGCACGAGGATGCTGTTCATGGCCGCCACGGCCTTGCGCGACAGCACGCGGCGGGGCGGCGGCGCATCGCGCTCGTGATCAAAGACCACCTCGCCGGAATGGGTGGTCAGCCGCAGGATGCCGTGGCGCGTGCCGGCAAGCCCGCCATTGGCGAAGACGCCGTAGCCCGTGGCCTGGTCCATCACCGTCATGCCGGAGGTGCCGAGCACCATGGTCTTGTGGGCGTTCAGCTTCGTCTCCACGCCCATCGCCTCGGTCATTGCGACGATCCTGTCGATGCCCAGATGGTCGCGCGCCAGCCTGACCGGCACGGTGTTGTAGGAGTAGATGAGGGCGCTTGCCAGATCGACCCGCCCGGCATAGCGGCGGGTGTAGTTGCGCGGCGACCAGCCGCCCCAGGAGATGGGCGCATCGGAGATGACCGAGTCGGGCGCGAAGCCCGCCTCCATGGCGGCGGCATAGACATAGGGCTTGAAGGAGGAGCCGGGCTGGCGCTCGGCCTGGGTGGCGCGGTTGAACTGGCTCTGCCCGTAGTCGCGCCCGCCGACCAGGGCGCGCACCGCGCCGTCGGTGTCCATGACCACGACGGCCCCCTGCGAGACGTCGTAATCCTTGCCGAACTGGCGCAGGTGGTATTCCAGCGACTCCTCGACAGCGCGCTGCAGGTCTGGATCGAAGGCGGTGCGGGCGACCAGCGAATGGGTGGCGCCCTCCGGCACCAGCCGCTTCACCTCCTCGAAGGCCCAATCGAGATAGTAGTCCGGGCTTTCGTGGCTGCCGCGGTCGACGGCGCTGGCCGGATTGAGCCGGGCCGGCAGCACCTGCCCCTCGGTCATGAAATCGGCCTGCACGAGATTGGTGAGCACCTCGTTGGCGCGCGCCCGGGCGGCCGGCAGGTTGATGTGCGGCGCATAGCGCGCCGGCGCCTTGAAGAGGCCGGCGATCATCGCCGCCTCGGCAAGCGTCAGCTCCTTGACCGGCTTGTCGAAATAGAAGTCGGCCGCCGCCGCGATGCCGAACGTGCCGCCGCCGAGATAGACCCGGTCGAGATAAAGCTGCAGGATTTCCTTCTTGGTCAGATTGGCCTCCAGCCACAGGGCGAGGAACGCCTCCTTGACCTTGCGCTCCACCGTGCGCTCGTTGGTGAGGAACAGGTTCTTGGCAAGCTGCTGGGTGATGGTGGAGCCGCCCTGGACGATGGTGTTGGCGCGCACATTTTCCGTCATGGCGCGCACGAGGCCCGGGAAGTCGATGCCGAAATGCTCGAAGAAGCGGCGATCCTCCGTGGCCAGCACCGCCTTCACGAGGTGATCCGGCATCTCGTCCACCGGCACGGAGTCGCGCTGGATGACGCCGCGCTGGCCGATCTCGTTGCCATAGCGGTCGAGGAAGGTGACGGCATAGTCGTCCTGAGCACGCCAGTCCGCCGCCGTCTCCTCGAAGGCGGGGCGGGCGAGCGCCAGGAGCACCACCGCCCCGGCGGCCGCCAGCGTCAGCCCCTCGCTCGCCGTCTCGACGGCAGCGCGCGCCGCTCCCTCGACGCGGAAACGGCGGAAGAAGACCGTCAGATCCTCCCACGCGCGGGCAAGCTTGAAGCCTGCCTCATAGAGGGTGGAATCGATCCACGCGTCGACCTCGAGGAGCCACGATGCCCTCGGCGCCCGCCCCTTTTTCCCGCGCTTCTCTTCCATCCCTGACCGCCCGGTCGTCTTCCCAAGCCCTGCAGCCCCGCCGCGCGAACCCGCAGCGAAAGCCAGGACATCCCCTCAGGGCAGGTCTAGCACATTTCGCGGGACAAGTGGCGGGGGAAACCGGCGGAAGGATTAACGGGGGGAGAAGAGGAATTTATTCCTTGACACCGTGACGGTGGTCTGGTAGGGTTCAGGCATCGTCGGAAAAGTGGGTTCGGCGGCCGGGGCCGCGGGGGCCGTTTCGGCGGAGTGGATCGAGCGCCGGTGTCGGCAGGCCCGGCGTTTTGTTTTTCCTCCTTCCTTGCTGCTCTCCTTTTTGCGGAGCAATTCGGATGAGACACATCTCGGCCGCGGCTGCGCTGCGGGCCGTGCGCGCGCTCTATGAGGGGGCGCCGGCGGATCTTGCGCTTCTTGCGCGCGCCTGCGGGCGCTCGCGGGCCTATCTCGAACGCGTGGCGAAGACGGAGGGGTGGCTGAGGCCCGCCCTCGACGGGGATTCTGAGGCGCTGGAGCGCCGGTTGCTGGCGCTGTCCGACCGGCTGGTGGCCGACCTGGAGGCGGCCAGCGCCGAGGGGCGGGCCGCCGGCAGCTACGACAAGGGACGGATCGACGCGCTTTCGGCCATGCTGCGCATGGTCGAAAAGGTGGGTGAGATGGCCCGCGTGCCCGAGCGCGCGGCCGAAAAGCAGAAGAAGAGCGATGAAGAGCTGGCCGCCGCATACGCCCTCATCGATGCCCGCATCGTGGAGCTCGCTTGTGAGCTCGCTGCCGCCATGGGCGGCGGAACGGCTGACGCCGGACCAGGCGGGGACACTGGGCGATGAGTGGTTCGCACACGGCCGGCTGGCGCAATATCCGGTCGGCGCAAGGCTGAAACCCACCTGGCTGGTGATGGGCGGGCGCGGCTCCGGCAAGACGCGGCTGGGGGCGGAATGGGTGAACGCGCTGGTGCGCGGGCTGCCGCCCTTCACCCGTCACCGCTATGGCCGCATCGCGCTGGTGGGCGAGACGCTGGGCGACGTGCGCGAGGTGATGATCGAGGGGCCTTCCGGGCTGCTCACCGTCTCGCGCGGCATCCGCCCGCGCTTCGAGCCGAGCCGGCGGCGGCTCGTCTGGGACAACGGCGCGGTGGCGCAGGTCTTCTCCGCCGAAGACCCCGACAGCCTGCGCGGCCCGCAGTTCGAGGCCGCCTGGTGCGACGAGCTGGCCAAGTGGAAGAACGGCGAAGCCTGCTTCGACATGCTGCAGTTCGGCCTGCGGCTGGGTGCGCGCCCGGTGCAGCTGCTGACCACCACGCCGAAGCCGGTGGCGCTGATCCGGCGCCTGATGGCAAGCACCGAGGTGACAGTGACGCGCATGCGCACCGAGGAGAACGCCAACAACCTGGCCGCCGGCTTTCTGCGCGCCGTGGAACAGGCCTATGCCGGCACGCGGCTCGGCCGGCAGGAGCTGGACGGCGAGCTGATCGAGGACCGGGAGGACGCGCTGTGGACGCGCGCCGGGCTGGAGGCGGCCACCGCGCGCTGGGGCGAGGCGGGGCCGCTTTCGCGCATCGTGGTGGCGGTGGACCCGCCGGCCACCGGCCGGCGCAGCTCCAACGCCTGCGGCATCGTGGTGGCCGGGCGCGACGGGGAGGGGGTGGCCTGGGTGCTGCACGACGGCAGCCTGCGCGCCGCCAAGCCCGAAGCCTGGGCCGCCCGTGCCGTGGCGCTCTACCGCCGCTTTCAGGCCGACACCATCATCGCCGAGGTCAATCAGGGCGGCGACATGGTGAAAAGCGTGATCGCCACGGTGGACGCCAGCGTGCCGGTGAAGGCGGTGCGCGCCACCCGCGGCAAGTGGCTGCGCGCCGAGCCGGTGGCCGCCCTCTACGCGCAGGGCCGCGTGCGCCACGCCCGCCGCCTGCCCGAACTGGAGGACGAGATGTGCGAATTTAGCCGAGCGGCGAAAAGCAACACAAAAACAACCGCTTGTGGTTTACAAAGAGGGAGCGGGAAACCGTGAACGGCACCGGAACAAACCGGCTGACTGTAAAACGGAAATTGCCGCCGATCCGCCGGCACCTCAAAAGCAAACCGCCGCTCAGGCTGGACCCCTGAACGGCGGAAATGGAATTGAAAAGCACAGCGGCGCTTTCAACGAAAATTCCTACCACGACGGCGCGTCCGCCGCAATGCGGGCGGCGCAATGGTATGCGGAAAACCGCGACAATTGCCCGCGCCCGATCGTGCCGACCCTCAAGCGCATGTTCGGCGTGTCAGCCTTGGAGGCCGTCCAGGCGATCCAAACAGCCAATGGGGGCGCACGATGAGCGCGCCCCTCGAAGTCAGTTCGGCGCTTCTCAACTCGCGTCTGGTCAAGAGCCGGCCTTCCGATCCCGCGCTCGTGGCAGGCTATGAGAGCGGAGAGATCACCACGGCGGCGGCGCGCCCCGACAAAAACCGTTTCAGACGGGAACGGTTTCAAGGGCGGTTTGCGCGGCCACGCCCGCAACGGTCGCCGGATCGCGAGCGGTCGATCCAGCGCCGGCGGACGCTCGCGGCAACCTGGCCAATGCCGCCGGCGATGGCCGGCATGCTGACGACAAGTCAAGTCGCCTATGCGCGGATCGTGGCCGACGAGGTGAAAAGGAACGGCGATTGCCGCCTGACGCTTGACGAGATCGCGGCGCGCGGCGGCATGTGCCGAAAAACGGCGAAGCGCGCTCAGGATCGGCTTGCCGAGCTGCGATGGATCGACGTTGATCATCGGCCGGTCAAAGGCCGCAAGCACCTGCCGAATGTCGTGCGCGTTGTGTCGAGCGAATGGGCGACATGGATCAAGATGGGGCCGAAGCCGCGCCCCATAGGGGGACATTTGTGTCCCACCACGGAAAACCAGTCTTCTAAAACCTTCAACGTCGCGGCGGCTGAGAGGCCGCAAGGGGCACTTGAAGGGGTGCGACGGCGAAGTCGCGCCCCCACTGGACCGTGGAGGCGCTGAGATGGCGCAATGGCCCTACAACACAAGCACCTGGCAACGGCTAAGGCTGGCGAAGCTATCTACCAACCCGCTTTGCTATGCCTGCGAGCTGCGAGGGAAGATCGTGCCGGCGGTGGCAGTCGACCATGTGAAGCCGATCAAGCAGGGAGGCGAACCGTTCCCGCCGCTCGAAGGACTGATGAGCCTTTGCGAGCGCTGCCACAACGAAAAGACGAGCGCGACCGATCGACCGGATCGCATGTCGAGCGGCCGGCGCTTCAAAGGTTTCGATCTGAACGGCAATCCGATTGATCCGGCCGACGCTTGGCATGGGGGTGGGGGCGGTCAAATCACGAGAAACGATCGCGCCGGGGACCGATGCGCCCCCTCGGAAAATACTTAGTTTCAGGGACTTAGCCCCATATCGAGGTGATGACGGATGGCACTTAGAGGCGTAGGAGCGAAGCCGCTTTCGGAACGGGGCAAGGTCGACCAACGGCCCGTCATGCCCTGGGAAGAACCCGGCCTGACCCGTGCCGAGCGCGTGATTGCCTTCTGCGAAGACCTGCCAATCACGGCCGGCAAGCTCGCGGGCACGAAGATGGTGCTTCGCGAGTGGCAGCGGGCCTATATCCGCGCCGTCTATGCCGAGGACGGCGAGGGGCGCCGGCCGATCCGCACGGCCGTGCTCTGCATGGGCCGCAAAAACGGCAAGACGCAGCTCGCGGCTGCGCTGGCGCTCTGTCACCTGCTGGGGCCGGAAGCCGAGCCGCGCGGCGAGGTCTATTCCTGCGCGCTCACCCGCGACCAGGCGGCGAAGCTCTTTGCCGAGATGGCCGCGATCCTCCAGGCGCATGAAGAGCTGGACGATCGCTGCAACATCGTCCGGTTCACGAAGCAAATCGAAGTGCTGAGCGGCGTCGGGGCCGGCTCGATCTATTCGGCGCTGTCCGCCGACGCGGGAAGCAAGCTGGGGCTGTCGCCTTCCTTCGTCGTCTATGACGAGCTGGGCAGCGCGCCGAATCGTGCCCTTTTCGATGCCATGGACACGGCAACCGGCGCGCGCGAGAACCCGCTGATGATGGTCATATCCACTCAGGCGGCGGCGGATCATGCCGTCATGTCTGAGCTGGTCGACTATGGCTTGCGCGTCCAGGCCGGCGACGTGGCCGACCCGTCCTTTCACCTGACGCTCTATGCCGCGCCGGATGACGCCGATCCTTGGCATCCCGACACCTGGCGCATGGCGAACCCGGCGATCGGGGATTTCCGCTCCTATGAGGACGTGAAACGGCAGGCCGACCAGGCGAAGCTGGTGCCGTCGAAGGAGGCGGCGTTCCGAAATTTGATCCTCAATCAGCGCGTTTCCGCCGTTTCGCGCTTCATCCACAAGGCCGAATGGGACGCCTGCGCCGGCACGGTCGATATCGCCTCGCTCGACGGCCGCGAGTGCTATGCCGGCCTCGACCTGGGCGCGACACGCGACCTGACCGCCTTCGTCATGGTGTTCCCCGATGAGAAAGGCCATTTCGATGTGCTCGCCCGCTTCTTCATGCCGGAATCCAACATCGAGGACCGATCGAACGAGGACCGCGTGCCCTACGACGTGTGGGCAAAGCAGGGGCTTATCACGCTCATTCCCGGCGCGACGATCGATCCGGGCTTTGTCGCGGACGTGCTGGCGAACGCGGCCGCGCGCTACAACATGCAGGCGCTGGCGTATGATCGCTGGCGCATCGAGGACCTGAAACGCGAACTGGGGCTGATCGGTGCGAACCTGCCGCTGACGCCGTTTGGGCAAGGCTTTAAGGATTTCTCGCCCGCCGTGGACATGCTGGAGCGATGCGTTGCCGAGAAGCTGCTCAGGCACGGCGGCAACCCGGTGCTCAACATGTGCGCCGCGAACGCCGTGGTGACGCGCGATCCGGCCGGCGGGCGCAAGCTCGACAAGTCGAAGGCGGCGGGCCGGATCGACGGGCTTGTGGCGCTGGCGATGGCGCTCAGCATCTCGAAGCGGCACGAGCCGGAAGCGTTGCCGGCATGCCTGGCAGAGTTGATGGCCTGATTTCAGCCCTGCTAGTTGCGCCAGTTTTGCTTGAATTCGTCGTCAAACCACATCTCGGCATCGTACATCGGTCCCATGGTCGACCGGAAGTCGAGATAGCCGCCGTAGCCCTTTTCTCTCAGCCACGAGACAAAGTCCGAGAAGCTAGGGAAGCTCTCTGCCGTCATCGGCAGGCCGCGTTCATTCGAATACTGGGTGCAGAGGTATCGAATAGCCTTCTCACACTCGCCTTTCTTCATGCCGTCCCTCTCGTTTCGGAGCGCGTTGACCTTCCGGCCGAACAAGCGCAAAGTAAGCGCACCGACCGGGCGTTGGCGCGCCCGGCCGGCACTTGCCACCAACAGCCATAGCGGGGCTGATGATGACCGACTCACCAAATACCACATTTCCGTCTGCTGTCCCGTCATGGCTTCCACCAAGCTATGGAGACAAAGGACATGCAGGACACTTCGGCAGTTGCGGCACCGGCAGAGGATGCCATAAGCCTCGTTCTCGATGCGCGGGATCAACTGACGGCAGTTGGGGACCTTGTAAACTTGCTCTACCACGCCTGTGAAGGTCTGACCGGCAAGCGTGGCCATGCGATTACGCGCGGCTGCTACGTTGTCTCGAATGAATTGGAGAAGGCGGAGGCGCTTCTGGACACCGCGTTGAGTGAGTTCAGGGGCGAGCGCGACCAGGCGAGCACCGAGAAATCCACAGGCTAAGCCTGATCGTTGCCATTTCGATTTCATTTTGGTAAAACCAAATCAGGGGGCGAGATGGCAACGGTTTCTCAGCTCGTGGAGATGATGGCCACCGTGACGATGACGGAGAAGAAGACCGTCAATGTCTACGCGCGGGCGCTGATCGATAGAGGCGCGCTCCCTAAGAGCAGCGGGCGCGCGATCGCCCATGTGAAAACAGAGCACGCAGCGAAGTTGCTTTTGGCGATCGCGCTCAAGCCTAAGATCAAGGTCGCGGCCGACGTGGTGGACATCTACTGCCGTCTCGAAGCGAAGACGAAGGAAGGGACCGTTACAGCGCTATCGGTTATCGAAGATCTCTTTGGCGCTGCCTCTGCCGGTGGCATCCGTGATCATGAATGGACCGACGTTGCGATTGTCGTTTTCGAGGATCGGCTGGGGATCGACGTGCATCTGCCGGCGAGCCGCCACAGCAAGAAGTCGGATCGCGTGCTCCATTTTCGGTTTCCGGCAGGGGCCGACGTAGGCGAACTGGAGCGCTTCGTCATCAGCCCCAATCCTTTCTTCTCACGGCGAGCGAACATCCCGTTCGACGCGCTCGTCTTCATTTGCCAGCTCATGCAGGCGCGCCAAGCAGGCAGCACCCCTCAAGGCGACGAAGCGGTCGGCAGGCTCTTGTCCCTCGTCCAGGCTGATGAGGAAGAGCACGAATGAGCGATCGCCACAAATGGGCGGGCATCCAACCCGCGAAGATGGCCGAAATCGCCAATCGCTATGAGGCGGCTTGTCTCGTAGCGATGCAGCGCGCTCGCCAGCTTGAAAGTGACGACGCAAAATTCGCGGCGCATTTCACCAAGCTCCGCGAAGGTATCTGGGCCGGTGTCGCTCAAGAGCTTCGCGACGTTGGTTGTCCGGAGCACCGGGTGGCCCGCGAAGTCGCCAATGTAGTGAATTTTGCTGTCAGAAAGCGCGCTCTCGAAGGATTGCCGGCGAAGGGGCGCGCATGATTGTCCACAGGAATTTTCTCCCCACCCTCCATTCGCGGCGCATCATTCGCACCGTGTTTTCGCGTCGTGAGACGCCATTTCCCTGTGCCGGGTCCACCCGGCCCGATGGACCCTCAACCCGCCGTGAGGCGGCTAATCCCCAAGATGGAGAGCTAATGTCATGCAACTACAGGCTTTGAAAGAGCAGCGCGCCGCAAAAATCGCGGAAATGCGGGCAATCAACGAAAAGGCTTCGAACGACAACCGCGACCTTGACGAGGGCGAGCGCAAGCAGTTCGACGCGCTTGAGAAAGAGGTGCGAGGGCTGGGCGACCAGATCGACCGGGCGGAAAAACTGGCGACCTACGAACGGCTTGAAGCCGCTGGCGAGCATATCGGCGGCAACGGCGAAATGCGGCGCGAGCTGCGCAACTATTCGCTGGCGAAAGCCTCGACCGAAGCACTCGCGGGCAAGCTTTCCGGCCTCGAGGCTGAGGTTCACCAGGAGCTTTCCAAAGGACGCGAGACGCGCGGCTTGATGGTTCCGACCGAGATCCTCTTGGGCGGCGCCGAAACCCGCGCACTCACCACCACGACGCCGGTTGCCGGACCGGGCGGAAACCTTATCCGCACCGACCTGGCGAGCATGACCGACCGTCGCCGGCCGGCGCTCAAGGTGGAAAGCCTTGGGGCGACCGTGCTTCGCGGCCTCATCGGCAACCTCGACCTTCCCCGCCTTGCGGAAAGCGGCACGGCGCACTGGATTGCCGAGCACTCCGACACCACCCGTTCGGATGCTCAGTTCTCGAAAAAGAGCATGGGACCGAAAACGGTTTCCGGCGAATACGAGCTGTCGCGCCGGATGCTGTTGCAGTCTCAGGAGGCTATCGAGACGATCCTTCGTCGCGACCTTGGCTTTATCCTCGCCCAGGCGCTCGACCTCGCGTCAATCAAGGGCGGCGGCGCCAATGAGCCGACCGGCATCATGGCCGACGCGGACGTGACGGAATTGACCGCTGCCGCGCTCGACACTGCCGCCACGGCCGACATGATCGCCGCCCTGGAAATTGATGACGTGACCGGCACGCGTGCTTTCCTCACGCACCCGGCCGTCATGGCGATCGCCCGCAAGCGGGAGGACAACGACGGGCTTCCGATCCCGATCGCGACCACCTTCCACAATGAGCGCGTGGAGAGCACCACCCAGGTTCCGGTTGTCACCGCCGGCCCACCTGAAACCCGCGCGCTCATCTATGGCGAATGGGCGAGCCTCTATCTCGGCTACTGGTCCGGCGTCGATATCCTGATGAACCCCTACCATGCGGACGTGGCGAGCAAAGGCGGCGTTCTGCTTCACGCCTTCCTCGACACGGATGTTGTGGTGCGGCACCCGGAAGCCTTTCGGTGGATGGAGATTACGGGCTGATGGTTGACCTCGCGTCCGCAAAGCTGTTCTGCCGCGTCGATCACGACGACGACGACGCCGTTATCACGGCTGCGATTGCGGCCGCGACCGATCACCTCGAAAGCATCGGCGTGGACACCAGTTCCTCGCCGGTGCCTCCCGCCGTCGAGCAAGCCATTCTCATGCTCGTGGCGTTTTTCTACGACCACCGCGACGACACGGAAGCGAAGCCGCAAGGCATGATCGATCGGCTGGTTTCTCCCTACCGGGAGGGCTGGCTATGACCATGGAAAAGCGCGCGCTCGCTATCGAGGTTCGCACCAACGGCCGGCGCTTGGAAGGCTACGCGGCGACATTCAACAATCCGGCCGATATCGGCGGGCGGTTTATCGAGACGATCGCTCCAGGCGCCTTCGCGGCGTCCCTCAGGGGCAGGAACGACATCCTCGCCCTTGTGGATCACGACCCCGGCCGCGTGCTCGCCCGCACCCGTTCCGGCACCCTCAGGCTTGCTGAGGACAGCAAGGGCTTGGCCTTCGACCTGGACTTGCCCGACACCTCTTACGGCCGCGACGTGCTCGCCCTGGCCGAACGCGGCGACGTTGGCGGAATGAGCTTTGGCTTTACCGCCTTCGATGAGCACCGCGACGGCGACAAGCGCGAGCTGCGCGGAGTGGAGCTTCACGAGGTTTCCGTTGTGCTGTCCTGGCCGGCCTATCAGGGCACCGTCATTCATGCCCGGTCGCTCGAAAAGCCGGCACCGTTCCGGCTCTATGCCGATCGCGCGCTCAGGATTTTGGAGCTTATGCAATGAGCTTTTTGGACCGCATTCTCCGGCGCTCGAAACCCGCCGAAACCCGTATCGCTTCAAGCGACCCCTATCTTGCCGAATGGTTCGGCCTAACCGGCGGGCTTGGCAGCTACGTCGATGCTGAGCGGGCGACCGGCCTTTCCACGGCTCACGCCTGCATTTCGATCGTGTCTCAGGCGCTATCGGCGGTGCCGCTGAACCTCTACCGGCGGACTGGCAACGGCGGCCGCGAACGGGCGACCGATCATCCACTTTATGGCGCGCTGCACGACATCGCGAACCCGACGCAAACCGCCTTCGAGGCGCGGGAAATGCTCATTGCCAGTCTGCTTATCACCGGCAACGCCTATGCCGTGCTCGAATGGAACGGGCGCGGACAGGTGACGGCGCTCACGCCGCTGGACCCCGGAAGCGTGGCGGTGGAGCGGCTGGAAAGCGGCCGGCTGCGCTATCGCGTATCGAGCCGCACCGGCGGCGTCCGTATCTACCTGCAGGACGAGATCCTCCACCTGCGATATCGCCTTGGGCGCGAGGGCGTCATGGGGCTGTCGCCTATCCAGTTGGCGCGCGAGACGTTCAACCTCGCCCTCACGCAACAGGACACCGCCGGCCGGCAAGCGGGCAAAAGCTTCCGGCCGGAAGGCGCGCTGGTCTTTCCCAACATGCTGCCTCAGGACAAGAAGGACGCGGCCCTCGAAAGGCTGCGTACCAAGATCGAGGCCCAAAACACCACGAGCGGCGTGCTCGTGCTGGACGGCGGCGCGGAATGGCGCTCGTTCTCGATGAGCGCCAAGGACGCGGAATTTCTCGATAGCCGCAAGCTCACCAACCTGGACATTTGCCGCGTGTTTGGCGTGCCGCCGACCGTCGCGGGGATTACCGACAACGCGACCTACAGCAACACGGACCAGGAGTCGCGGGCGCTCGTGGTGCGCTGCCTCGCTCCGATGGCAAAGCGTATCGAGCAGGCCATGAATGCGGCCATGCTGCCGCCTGAGGCTCGCAAGAGCCTGTTTGTGGAGCACGACCTTGCCGGCTTGCTCAGGGGCGACCTGAAAGCCCGCTATGAGGCTTACCGGATCGGCCGCGAATGGGGCTGGCTCTCCCCGAACGAAATCCGCGGATGGGAGAACATGCCGGAAATCGAGGGTGGCGACGAATATCTTTCGCCTCTCAACATGGTGCCGCTCGATGAGCGCGGCACCTCTGCCGGCGGCGGGGGCGTGGAATGACCGCAGCCGGCGACCTGGACAGGCGTATCGTCATCGAACGCTCGATAGTGGTGGGCCATGACGAATACAACTATCCGATTTACGATTGGCAGCCGCTGGCGACGGTCTCGGCTTCGCGCTCCGATGTATCGGACACCGAGCGCGCTGCATACGGCACCATCGTGTCCGAGCTGGTGAGCCGTTTCGTGATCCGCGCCGGCGGCCTTCAGTCGAGCGTCAGGCCGACCGACCGGCTCGCCTACGATGGAAGGACGTGGAACATCATGGGCGTCAAGGAGACCAAAGCCGGCCGCAACCGCTTCCTCGAAATCACGGCGAAGACAGGGGGGTAGCACCGTGACCGCCTTCGACCGCCCGCCTTCCTATGTGTCCTGCGCCACGCTCGCGCGCGAGCTGGACGTGTCGGAAAGCACTGTGCATGAGATGGTGCGTAAGGGCGTCTTGCCACAGCCGGTGAAGCTTTCATCGGGCTGCGTTCGCTGGCGCTGGGCTGATGTGGATATGGCCCTTGGCTCCATGTCTGCAAGCCGAGCGGCGGGAGCCTCGGCTGATCCCTTCCTTGCGGGGGCACGCGATGCCACGTCAGCGTAATCGTGCCGCGGTCAAGCTGCCGAAGGGCGTTCATCGCGTCGTCTCTCGCGGCCGGGAATATTTCTATTTCCAGCCGGGGCGCGGGACCGATCACGCCGGCCCGCGCATCGCCCTGCCGAACGATCCGCATTCGCCGGAGTTCTGGAACGCCATCCGGCAGGCTCAGGGCCTCGCGGGCGCGGTGCCGGTTGACACGTTCGGGGCGGTGCTCGACGGCTATCTGGAGTTCATCAAGACTTCCGGCACGATCACGGCCGGCACGATCGACCAGTACGAGCGCGCGCTGAGGATCGCCCGCAAGGCGTGGGGGAGCCTGCCGGCGAAGGGCTTGCGACCGGTCCATGTGCAAGCGGTTATGGACGGCCTGGCGGAGACACCGGGCAAGGCGAACAACTTCCTGAGCGCCATGAGGGCGCTATCGACCTGGGCGCGCGTGCGCGATCACGTCGAGCACAGCTTGACCGAGGGCGTGAAGCCCTACGCGAAGGACAGCGGGCATAAGCCTTGGACACCGGCTCAGATCGAGGCGGCACTGTCGAAGCTCACGGGCGTGATCCGGCGCGGCGTCGTGCTCTACATGTGGACCGGCATGCGCGGCAGCGATGCCGTACGGCTGGGCTGGACCGACATCGACGAAGGCGGCTTCTCCTACCGCGCTCAGAAGACCGGCCGGGAAGTCTATTGCCCGATCGTGCCTGAGCTTGAAGCGGAAATGTCGACCTGGGCGAAGCGGCCGGGGCCGTTCCTGTTGCAGGAAGGCGGGCGCGCGGACGGGCAGCGCTATACGCGCAAGCTATTCTCGAAGCACTTTGCGGAAGCCCGCGACAAGATACCGGAGCTTGCCGGCGTGACCCTGCACGGGCTGCGCTGCACGGCCGTGATCCGGCTCCGGCGCGCAGGCCTGTCGACGGCGCAGATTGGCGACATCGTAGGCATGTCGCTTCCGATGATCGAACGCTATTGCCGTTTCGCGGATCGGAAGACCAGCGGCAAGGCCGCGTTGCTGACGCTCAAGAGAACGAGCGAAGAACAGAACTGTAAAACATCGCAAAACCGTAAAACATAAATCCAGCAAAACCAACTGGTTAGGGCCGAAGAGATGAAATGTGCGACTTCGGCCCCGACGGCCTGTCGGGCGGCAGATCGCCTGACCGCGTGGACGCCCTGGTGTGGGCGGTGAGCGCATTGATGCTGGAACGCACGGGCATGCCGCGCGTGCGGGAAATATAGGGATGCGCAGGCGCGGGGAAGAGGCGAAGAAGATGGTGGTGGTTTCGTAGGCAAGGTTCCCGATCCCGCCGGGTGCATGTCGGACGGCGACACCCCGGAAGAGGCACTGCGGAACACCCGCGAGGCGATTGCAGAATGGATCGCGGAGCGGAAGCGGCTCGGACAGGAAGTCCCGCCGGCTTCGGGACATGCAGGAAAGGACCGAGCATCAGGATTCGTGGGTGCGTTTTTCTGAAATCGCGGGCCCTGATGTCGGGTCGAGCGAAGATCGTTCCCAAAACTACTGCTGACCAGCTCTCGTGGCGGGCTGTAAGCGCTTGAACTAGAAGACAATCATCGGCTGCACCGCGCTGCGGTGGCCCTGGCTCCCCGCCGGGGCCGTCGGTGTTTGCGGCACAATCGAGGGAAATCGGCATGGCTTGGAAATGGCCCTGGGCGTGGCGTCCGGGAGGGAAGGGTATTGCGCTGGAGCGCAAGCAGGCGGGCGGACACGGCTTCGTGGCGCTGCACGCGCAGGGCGAGGCGCTGTGGACGCGGCGCGACTATGCCTCGCTGGCGCGCGAGGGGTTCATGCGCAATCCGGTGGCGCACCGGGCGGTGAGGATGATCGCCGAGGCGGCAGCCGCCGTGCCCTGGCTGGCCTATGAGGGGGAGGCGGAGCTGGACGCGCATCCGCTGCTCGACCTTCTCGACCGGCCCAACCCGCGCCAGGCGGGCGCCAGCTTCATGGAGGTGCTCTACGGGCATCTTATCCTTTCCGGCAACGCCTATCTGGAGCTGGTGGAGGCGGCGGGCGGCAGCCGCGAGCTGCATCTCCTGCGCCCCGACCGCGTGACCGTGGTGGCCGACGACCATGGCTGGCCGGTGGCGCTGGAACACCGGCTCGGCGCCGCGAAGCGGCGGGTGCCGCTGGAGGAGGAGGGGCGCGGCCTGCATCTGACGCTCTTCCACCCGCTCGACGATCACTATGGCTTCGCGCCGCTGGCCGCAGCGCTGCAGGCGCTCGACATTCACAATGCGGCGGCGCGCTGGAACAAGGCGCTGCTCGACAATTCCGCCCGGCCTTCCGGCGCGCTGGTCTACGCGCCGAAGGAGGGCGCCAACCTCTCCGACGAGCAGTTCGACCGGCTGAAGAGCGAGCTGGAGGAAGGCTACTCGGGCGCCGCGCGGGCCGGCCGGCCGCTGCTGCTGGAAGGCGGGCTCGACTGGAAGGCGATGAGCCTGTCGCCCCGCGACATGGACTTCATGGAGGCGCGCAACGGTGCCGCGCGCGACATCGCGCTGGCGCTCGGCGTGCCGCCGATGCTGCTCGGCATTCCCGGCGACAACACCTATGCCAACTATCAGGAGGCCAACCGGGCCTTCTACCGCCTCACCGTGCTGCCGCTGGTGGGCCGGGTGGCCAAGGAGCTGGGCGGCTTTCTGGGCGCCCGTTTCGGGGACGGGATCAGGCTGTGGTTCGACGCCGACGCGGTGGAGGGGCTTGCCGCCGAGCGCGAGGCGCTGTGGCGCCGCCTGGGCGCCGCCGACTTCCTGACCGACGACGAGAAACGCCAGGCGGTGGGCTATGCGCCGCGCGAGGCGGGGTGAGGCGCGCTTGCCGCCCGCTGCAACGGAACGCAAGGGACATACCATGAACGGACTGACCGAGGCGACCTGGCTGTGGCTGGCCAAGGCGACGGGCGCGGTCGTCGGCTCGGCGATCTCGCTGGCCTATCTTCTGCCCTCCGGGCGCAGGGAGGCGGCCGTTCGCTTTGCCGTCGGGGTGGCCTGCGGCTTCGTCTTCGGCGGGACGGCGGGCCTGAAGATCGCCACCGAGCTGGGGATCGCCGGCCGGCTGGCGCCGGGCGAACTGGTGCTCATGGGCTCGGCGGCCGCCAGCCTGTGCGCCTGGAGCGCCATCGGCTTCGTCATGCGGCTGCTTTCCGGCGGGCCGGGGCGGCCGCGACACCCAGAAACCAGGGACGAGACGCGATGATGAGAAAGATCGCCGGCGGCGCGCCGGAGCGCAAATATGCCGGGCTGGATGTCGAGGAGGTGGAAAGCGACGGCGCCTTCTCGGGCTATGCGAGCCTGTTCGGCAAGGTGGATCTGGGACACGACGTGATGGAACGCGGCGCCTTCGCCGACTCGCTCAGGAAGCGCGGGGCGGCGGGCATCCGCATGCTGTTCCAGCACGATCCCGCCCAGCCCATCGGGACATGGAAGGAAATCCGCGAGGATGCGCGCGGGCTGTTCGTGCGCGGCAAGCTCGCCACCGACGTGGCCAGAGCGCGCGAGGTGCTGGCCCTGATGCGCGCCGGCGCGCTCGACGGGCTGTCCATCGGCTTTCGCACGGTCAAGGCCGTGCACGAGCCGCGCACCGGCGTGCGGCATATCCGGCAGGCGGATCTGTGGGAGATTTCCATCGTCACCTTTCCCATGCTGCCCGAAGCGCGGGTGGAGCGCGTGAAGGGCGAGGGGCTGCCGAGCCCACGGGAGTTCGAGCGCTGGCTCATGCGGGATGCTGGGCTGACGCGAAGCGAAGCCAAGACGGTGATCGCGCGCGGCTTCGCACACCTGCTGCGCGAGCGGGACGCCGCGCCGGGGACACCGGCACGCCTGGCGGCAACCATCCGCCGGGCGACCAGACTGTTTCAGGAATGAGGACCAAGACACATGGCAGAGACGAACATGGACATGCTGGAAGTGAAGTCGGCCGCCGGCGGCGACGACATTGCCGGCGCCTTCGAGGACTTCATCGCCACCTTCGAGACCTTCAAGACCGAGAACGACCGGCGGCTGAAGGAGCTGGAGCGGCGCGGCGCCGATCCGCTGACGGTGGAGAAGGTGGACCGGCTGTCGGCGGCGCTCGACGAGCAGAAGCGGGCGCTCGACCGGCTGGTGCTGAAGAAGGCGCGGCCGGGGCTGGCGCGCGAGGGCACGGGCGCGCTCTCCGCGCTTGAGCACAAGGACGCCTTCGAGCGCTACATGCGCTCGGGCGACGAGCGGCAGCTTCGCGCGCTGGAGGAGAAGGCGATGTCCATCGGCTCCGGCCAGGACGGCGGCTATCTGGTGCCGGAGGAGACGGAAGCGGCGATCGGCCGGCGGCTGGCCGCCATCTCGCCCATCCGCTCCATCGCCACGGTGCGCCAGATTTCCAGCGCCGTTCTGAAGAAGCCCCACGCGGTGAGCGGCCCGGCCACCGGCTGGGTGGGCGAGACGGCAGCACGCCCGGAGACCGCTTCGAGCACGCTCGACGAGCTCTCCTTCCCCACGGCGGAGCTCTACGCGATGCCGGCGGCGACGGCGGCGCTGCTGGAGGACAGCGTGGTCGATCTCGACGCCTGGATCGCCGGCGAGATCGAGACCGCCTTCGCGGAACAGGAGGGCACGGCCTTCGTGAACGGCGACGGCACGAACAAGCCGCGCGGCTTTCTCGACTATCCGCAGGTGCAGGACGCGAGCTGGAGCTGGGGCAATGTCGGCTATCTGGCGACGGGCAACGCCTCGGGGCTGCCGAGCACCGATCCCTCCGACAAGCTGATCGACCTCGTCTATGCGCTGAAGGCGGGCTACCGCCAGAATGCAAGCTGGGTGATGAACCGCAAGACGCAGGCGGCGCTGCGCAAGCTGAAGGACAATGACGGCAACTATATCTGGCAGCCGCCGGCCGCTCCCGGCAGCCGGGCGATGCTGGCCGGCTTCCCCGTCGTGGAGGCGGAGGACATGCCGGACATTGGGGAGGAGGCCACCCCGATTGCCTTCGGCGACTTCGCGCGCGGCTATCTGGTGGTCGACCGCACGGGCGTGCGGGTGCTGCGCGATCCGTACTCGGCCAAGCCCTATGTGCTGTTCTACACCACCAAGCGCGTGGGCGGCGGCATTCAGGACTTCGAGGCGATCAAGCTTCTGAAGGTCTCCGCATAGGCCAAGCCGCCGCGGCCCCGGCACTCCCGCCGGGGCCTTTTTCCCCTCAGCCAGAGAAGAGGCATTCCATGACGCTGTTTCGCACGGTGGAGCCGGCGGTCGAGCCGGTCTCGCCCGTCGAGGCGAAGGCGCATCTGCGCATCGACCACGACAGCGAGGACACGCTGATTTCCGGGCTCATCCGCGCCGCCCGCCAAGAGGTGGAGCAGGAGACCGGGCTGGCGCTTATCGACCAGAGCTGGCGGCTGGCGCTCGACCGCTGGCCGCGCGACGGGCTGGTGCTTCTCCGGCGTGCGCCGGTGCGCCAGATCCTGTCGGTGACGGTGTTCGACGGCGACGGCGCGGCCTCGGTGCTGGCGCCCGAGAGCTATCAGCTCGATGCCGTCTCCTCGCCCGCCCGCCTGCACCTGGATGCGCGGCCAGAGCCGGGACTGGCGCTGAATGGCATCGAGATCGACTTTACCGCCGGTTTCGGCGAGGCGGGGACCGATGTGCCCGACCTTCTGAAGCGGGCGATCATGATCCTGGTGGCGTATTGGTATGAGTTTCGCGCTGCCTTTGGCGCCGACAGCCAGCCGGTCAGCCTGCCCGGCGAATACCGGCGGCTGATCGCCGCCTGGCGGAGGCCGCGGCTGTGACGGGCGTGGTGTTTCTGGACCCCGGGCGGCTGCGCACCGAGCTGGCGCTGCAAGCCGCCGCCACGCCGCCCGATGGCGCGGGCGGACACACCGAGGACTGGCAGGAGGTGGCCACCGTGTTCGCCCTGGTGGAGCCGGTGGGCGCGGCAAGCCACTTCGCCGCCGGGCAGGCGCACGAGGAAGCGACGCACCGGGTTACACTGCGCTTTCGAGAGGATGTGGCAAGCGGCATGCGGTTCCTTAAGGCGGGGCGGGCGCTCCACATCGTCACCGTGCGCGATGCGGACGGGACGGGGCGCTATCTCGTCTGCCGCGTGCGGGAGGAGGGACGATGAAGGTGACGATGCGGCTGACGATGGACGGGCTGGTGCACGCCCTGCGCGCCAAGGCCCACAGGGCGGTCGAGGAGGCCGAAAGCGGCCTGCGCACGGAGACGGAACGCGACATGCGCCGCCGCCGCGCCGCCCTGCGCCGCCGCGCAGGCCAGAGAGGGAGAGTGCGCCATGACAGCGGCCAGCCTTGAGCTGCAGGAGGCCGTTTTCGCCGCGCTTGCCGGCGATGCGGCGCTGACATCGGCGCTCGGCGGGCCGCGCTTCCACGACGTGGCGCCGGCGGCGACCGGCTTTCCCTACATCACCTTCGGCCGGGCGACGGTCTATGACTGGAGCACGGCGAGCGAGGCGGGCAGCGAGCATTTCTTCACGCTCGACGTGTGGTCGAAGCATAAGGGGCGGCGCGAGGCGCTGGCGCTGATGGAACTGGTGCGCGCCGCCATCCACGACCGGGCGCTGACGCTGGCCGGGCACCGGCTGGCGAATCTGCGGATGGAGTCTGCACAGGTCAGCTTCGAGGCGAAGCTCGGGGCCTATCGCGGACGCCTGCATTTCCGCGCCGCCGTCGAATAGCGGCGCTGCATTCCATGACCGTTAAAGGAGGCCCATGAATGGGTGCGCAGAAGGGCAAGGACCTGCTCCTCAAGCTGGACGAGGACGGGCAGGGAGCTTTCGTGACGGTGGCCGGGCTGAGGACGAAGCGCCTCGCCTTCAACAGCGAGGCGGTGGACATCACCGACGCGGATTCGGCGGGGCGCTGGCGCGAGCTGCTGGCCGGCAGTGGCGTGCAGCGCGCTTCCGTCTCCGGCGCGGGCATCTTCAAGGACGCGCAGTCGGATGCGGCAATCCGGCAGCGCTTCTTTGCCGGAGAGATCGCCCAGTGGCAGTTCGTCATTCCCGATTTCGGTACGGTGTCCGGTCCCTTCCAGGTCACGGCGCTGGAGTATTCGGGCAGTCACGACGGGGAGGTGACGTTCGAGATCGCCCTCGAATCGGCGGGGCCGATCAGCTTTGCGGTGCTGCCATGAGCGCGAACAGGCGACGTGGCGAGGTGGCCGCGAGGCTGGACGGGCGCGAATACCGCCTGTGCCTGACGCTCGGCGCGCTGGCCGAGCTGGAGGCGGCGTTCGAGGCCGAGGACCTGAACCGGCTGGCCGAGCGGTTCTCCACCGGCAGGCTTTCGGCGCGCGACATGACCGCGATCATTGCCGCCGGGCTGCGCGGCGGCGGCCATGCGGTGAGCGAGGAGGACGTGCAGGCCATGCGCTGCGAGGGCGGCGCGGCCGGTTTTGCCCGGCTGGTGGGCGAGCTTCTGTCGGCCACCTTCGGCGGGGGCGGCGAGGAAAACCCTCCCGCGCCGCAGCAGGAGCGGCAAGGGCGCCCTTTCCCTGGCGGGAAGTGATGGGCGTGGCCTTCGGCCTGCTGCGGCTTTCGCCGGCGACGTTCTGGGCGATGACGCCGCGCGAGCTCAACGCCGCGCTGGAGGCTTTGGGGATCGCGCGCGGCGGGGCGCCGGAACGGGCCGAACTTCAACGGCTGATGCAGCTTTTTCCCGATACGGCGGAGGCAGGACATGACGGATGAGGTGCGAGTGCCCGTGGTGGCCGACACGGCGCCCTTCGAGGCAGCGCTGAAGAACCTCACGGCGCTTTCGGAGGATTTCGGCCGGCAGCTCACCGGCGCGCTGAAGAGCGCGGTGGTGAGCGGCAAGTCGCTGGAAGACGTGCTGAGGCGTATCGCGCTCAATCTCGCGGGGCTGGCGCTGGAGCAGGGGCTGAAGCCGCTGCAGGGCCTTCTCGGCGCCGCCTTCGGCGGGCTGGCCGGCAGCATCGGCGGCGTGCTGCCCTTTGCCAGGGGCGGCGTCGTGCCCTTTGCCGAGGGCGGCGTGGTCTCCGCCCCCACCTACTTTCCCGCCGGGCGCAACATCGGCCTGATGGGAGAGGCAGGGGCGGAGGCCATCCTGCCCCTGCAGCGGGCGCCGGATGGCAGGCTGGGCGTGGCGGCCAGCAGCGGCAGGGCAGCGCCCACCATCGTCTTCAACGTCACGACGCCCGATGCCTCCTCCTTCCGCAAGTCAGAGGCGCAGATCACGGGAATGCTGACGCGGGCGGTCTCGCGCGGGGCGCGCGGGCTGTAGCGCCCTTGGCGGGCGGCACAACCAGCAAGGCAGGACAGAACCACCATGCAGGGATTTCACGATGTGCGCTTTCCCCTTGGCGTCTCCTTCGGCGCGACGGGCGGGCCGGAACGGCGCAACGAGATCGTGCAGCTTTCCTCCGGCCGGGAGAAACGCAACCAGCGGCTAAGCCGTTCGCGCCGCTCCTATGATGCCGGCACGGGCGTGCGCTCGCTGGAAGACCTTTACGACGTGCTGGCCTTCTTCGAGGCGCGGCGCGGCTCGCTGCATGCCTTCCGCTTCCGCGATCCCTTCGACTGGAAGTCCTGTGCGCCCCACGAAACGCCCACCGCCTTCGACCAGGTGCTGGGCGTGGGCGACGGGGCGAAGGCGCGCTTTGCCCTCGTCAAGACCTATGGCGAGGGGGAGGACGCCTATGAGCGCGCCATCACCCGGCCGGTGGCCGACAGCGTGCTGGTGGCGGTGGCGGGCGAGGAGAAAGCGATCTCGGCCGACTATTCGGTCGATCCCGAAACCGGGGAGGTGGTGTTCGCGGCCGGCGCCGTTCCGGCGGCGGGCGAGGCGGTGACGGCGGGCTTCCTCTTCGACGTGCCGGTGCGCTTCGACACCGAGCGGCTTTCGGCCAGCGTGACGGCGTTCAGGGCGGGGCAGATCCCGTCCATCCCGCTCGTGGAGGTGTTGTGATGCACATTTCACCGGAACTTGCCGCGCATCTGGAAGGCGAGGTGACGACGCTGTGCCATTGCTGGCGGCTTACGCGCCGCGACGGCACGGTGATGGGCTTCACCGACCACGATCGGGAAATCGTCGCCGACGGCACGATCTTTCGACCGGAAAGCGGCCTGACGGCCAGCGAGGCGCGGCGCTCGCTGGGCCTGGCGGTGGATGCCATGGATGTTGAAGGCGCGCTGTCGTCGCTCGACATCGAGGAGGCGGACATCCTCTCCGGCCTCTACGACGGCGCACGGGTGGAGACCTTGCTGGTCAACTGGCGAGCGCCGGCGCAGTTTGCGCGGCTGCGCCAGGCGGTGATCGGCCAGATCGCCCGCCGCGACGGGCGTTTCGTGGCGGAACTCGAAAGCCCGGCGCAGGCGCTGGACCAGGCCAATGGCCGCGTCCTGCGGCGAAGCTGCGATGCCGAGCTCGGCGATGCGCGTTGCGGGATCGACCTCGACGCCGGCGGCTTCCGCGGCAGCGGGGTGCTTCAGGAGGTGAAGGGCAACAGCATCCGCGTTGCCGGCCTCGACGGCTTCGAGGCCGGCTGGTTCGCCAACGGGCTCGTGACCTGGACCTCGGGCGCCGCCGCCGGGCGCCGCGAGCGCGTGGCAGCCCACAGGAAGGGCCTGGAGGGTGTGGTGCTGGACCTTTGGCGCGACACCGCCGCCGCTGCTGTGCCGGGAGACACGCTGAGCGTGGTGGCGGGTTGCGACAAGCGTTTTGCCACCTGCAAGGCGAAGTTTGCCAACGCCGCGAACTTTCGCGGCTTTCCGCACCTGCCGGGCGATGACGCGGCCTATCGCTACGTCACCGACGGGCAGGTGTTCGACGGCGGGCCGCTGGTCGAATGAGCGGGCCGGACAGGGGCGCGCCGGAGCGCGCGGTGGTGGCCGAGGCGCTGTCCTGGGTGGGAACGCCCTATCGCCACCAGGCCAGCCGCAAGCATGTCGGCTGCGACTGTCTGGGGCTCGTGCGCGGGGTGTGGCGGGCGCTCTACGGGACGGAGCCCGAGACGGCAGGCCCCTACAGCATGGACTGGGCGGAGACGGGCGGCGGCGAGCGCCTTCTGGAGGCCGCGCGGCGGCATTTCCTGCCTTGTCCGGCAGGCGTGCCGGCGGCCGGGCGGCTTGTCCTGTTCCGCTGGCGCCCGCACCTGCCGGCCAAGCATGCCGGCATACTGGTGGCCGAAGACGCCTTCGTGCACGCCTATGAGGGGCGGGCGGTGGTGGTCTCCAGCCTCGTGCCGCAATGGCGCCGGCGGATTGCCGGCGTTTTCACTTTTCCTCGATTGACGGAGAGATAGGCCGGATGGCGGTACTCGTTCTGCAGGCTGCCGGCGCCTTCCTTGGCGGGGTGCTGGGGCCGGTGGGCGCGGCGGTCGGCTCGGCGGCGGGAGCGCTGGCGGGCTATGCGATCGACCGGGCGATCATCAACTCGACCAAGCACTATGAAGGCCCGCGCCTTTCCGCTGCCCGTCCCCTGACGGGGGAGGAGGGAGCGCCGCTGCCGCGCGTCTATGGCACCGTGCGCGTGGGCGGGGCGCTGATCTGGGCGACGCGCTTCGAGGAGCGCAAGCGCACCGAGCGGCAGGGCGGAAAGGGCGGCCCGAAGGTGACCACCTATTCCTACTTTGCCAATGCCGCCTTCGCATTGTGCGATGGCGAGATCGCCGGTGTGCGGCGCATCTGGGCCGACGGGCAGGAGATCGACCGAGAGCGGGTGGAAATGCGTGTCTATACCGGCGCGCAGGACCAGCCCGTTGACCCGCTGATCGAGGCGAAGCAAGGGGCGGGCAATGCACCGGCCTATCGCGGCACGGCCTATGTGGTGATCGAGCGCTTCCCCATCGACGATTACGGGCGGCGCATCCCGCAGTTCCAGTTCGAGGTGATGCGACCGGTGGATGGGCTCAACGCGCGCATCCGCTCGGTGGCGCTCATTCCCGGCGCCACCGAATACGGGCTTGCGCCCAGCCTGGTGCGGCAGACCGGCAATCCCGGCGATACCCACGCCCTGAACCGGCACAACCGCGTGGCGGCCACGGACTTCGAGGCCGCGCTCGACGAGCTGCAGGCGCTGTGCCCCAATCTGCAGACCGTATCGCTGGTGGTCACCTGGTTCGGCACGGATCTGCGCGCCGGCGCCTGCACCATCCGCCCGATGGTGACGCAGGCCAATCCGGCCGGCATCTCCAGCCCGTGGCGCGTCTCGGGCATCGAGCGCGCCGAGGCGCAGGTGGTCTCGCAGGTGGACGGCAGGCCGGCCTATGGCGGAACGCCGACGGACAGCTCCGTCATGGAGGCCATTGCCGCCATCCGGCAGCGCGGGCTGAAGGTGGCGCTTCATCCCTTCATCATGATGGACGTGCCGCCCGGCAACGACCTGCCGGACCCCTATGGCGGCCAGGAGCAGGCAGCCTTTCCCTGGCGCGGGCGCATCACCTGCCATCCGGGCCCCGGCGAACCGGGCACGGCGGATGCGACGGCGGCGGCGCGCAGCCAGATCACGGACCTTGCCGGGCTTGCCGCGCCGGGGCAGTTCGTGCCGACGCAGGACACCGTTCTTTTCACCGGCGACCCTGACGAATGGAGCTATCGCCGGTTCGTTCTGCACTATGCGCATCTGGCGGCCGCGGCCGGCGGCGTCGACGCCTTTCTCCTGGGTTCGGAGATGCGCGGGCTGACGACGCTGCGCGACGGCGAGGACCGCTTTCCCTTCGTCGAGGTGCTGGAACAGCTCGCCGGCCAGGTGCGCGGCATTCTGGGCGGCGGAACCACCATCACCTATGGCGCCGACTGGAGCGAGTATTTCGGCCATCAACCCGCCGACGGCTCGGGCGACGTCTTCTTCCATCTCGACAGCCTTTGGGCGCACCCGGACGTCGATGCGGTGGGCATCGACAACTACATGCCGCTGTCGGACTGGCGCGACGAAGACGTGGACGGCACCAACCCGGACGGTTTTTCCGGACCCTACGACCCGGAGGGCCTGCGCGCGGCCATCACGTCGGGCGAGGGCTTCGACTGGTATTATGCGAGCCCCGCCGACCGCGCGGCGCGGTTGCGCACGCCCATCGCCGACGGCGCCCATGGCAAGCACTGGGTGTTTCGCTACAAGGATCTGGTGGGCTGGTGGTCGAACCAGCACTTCAACCGGCGCGGCGGCGTGGAGGAACCGCAGGCCACCGCCTGGATGCCGCAGTCCAAGCCCATTCACTTCACGGAGCTCGGCTGCCCGGCGGTGGACAAGGGCCCCAACCAGCCGAACGTCTTTCCCGATCCGAAATCCTCCGAGCACGCGCTTCCCCACTTTTCCAACGGCGGGCGCTCGGACCTGGCGCAGCAGCGCTTTCTGGCCGCCCATTATGCGCATTGGGAGGAAGGCGGGGTCGCGGCAAACCCGGTCTCCAGCGTCTATGGCGGGCCGATGGTCGATGTCGGCGCGATCAATGTGTGGGCCTGGGACGCGCGGCCTTTCCCCGCCTTTCCGCTCTATGGCGACGTGTGGGGCGACGGGGCCAACTGGGCGCGCGGCCACTGGCTGAATGGCCGGCTGAGCGGTGCCACGGTGGGAGCGGTGATCGCCGCGATACTGGCCGATCACGGCCTGCCGGAGGCCGACACCGCGCGCGCCGATGGGAGCGTGGCGGGCTATCTGGTCGCCGATCCGACCACCGCGCGCGCCGCCATCGAGCCGCTGACGAGCCTTTTCGGCATCGGTGTGCGGGACGGCGAGGCGGGGCTGGTCTTCTCTACCGAGGGGGCGGTAGGCCCGCCGCTGCTGCTCGACGAGCTGGTGGTGGAGCGGGAGCGCGAGACGGTGGAGCGTCTGCGCCTGCCCGACCGGGAGCTGCCGGCGCTGGCACAGCTCGATTTTCGCGACCCGTTGAACGACCACCAGGCAGCCACTGCGGCCGCCGACTATGCCGATGCCGCGGGCAGCGGAACGCACTTCGTGAGCTTTCCCGGCGTGCTGTCGCTGCAGGAGGCGAACGCGCTGGTGCGCGATTTCCTGCGGCGACGCTGGGACGGGCGCGAGCGCCTGGCCTTCTCCGTGCCGATGACCGAGCAGCGGCTCGATGTGGGCAGCGTGTTCCGGCTGCCCGGGGCGCCGGAGGGGCCGGACTATCTGGCGACCGAGATCGAGGACGGGCTGGCCCGGCAGGTCAAGGCGCGCCGCATCGTGCGCGTTGCGGCGGCTCCCGCCGCGGGCGGCCTGCCCGAAGGCGAGGCCGCCGGCGAAAGCTTCACGGCAGGGCCGCCGCACGCGCTGTTCCTCGACCTGCCCATGCAGGCCGGCGATGCGCAGCCGCAGGACCGGCTGCGGCTTGCCGTGCGCGCCGCGCCATGGCGCAGCCAGGCGGTGCTCGCCTCGCCGGGCGATACCGGCTTTGCGCTGCGCGGCGTCGTGGAGACCCGGGCGGTGATCGGCACGCTCGTCGAGCCCTTGCCGGGGGGCGCCACGGCTGGCCGGCCCGACGCGGCTGGTGCCGTGACCGTGCGCCTCTACGATGGCGCGCTGGAAAGCCTGCCGCGCCTGCAGGTGCTCAACGGCCAGAACGCCGCCGCCATTCGCAGCCTGGCGGGCAGCTGGGAAGTCCTCCAGTTCGAGACGGCGGAGGAGGTGGAGCCCGCCGTGTGGCGGCTTGCCGGCCTGCTGCGCGGCCAGCTCGGCACCGACGACGCGATGGCGGCGGGGGCGCAGGCGGGCGCCCCCTTCGTGCTGCTCGACGAGGCGGTGGCGCCGGCAGGGCTGAAGGCGGGCGAGATCGGCCTGGAGATCAACTGGCGAATCGGCCCGGCGGGTTTCGACCCCTCCGAAGAGAACTTCGTGCTCCAGGCGGTCGCCGGCGGCGAGCGGGCCCTGATGCCGCTTTCGCCGGTGCATCTGAAGGCGCGCCTGGAGGGCGGCGATCTCAAGCTTTCATGGGTGCGGCGCGGGCGCATCGACGCCGATGGCTGGCTGGGCACGGACATCCCGCTGGGCGAGGCGGAGGAGCTTTATCGCGTCGAGATTGCGCCGGTGGACGGCAGCCCGCTGCGCATCATCGAGACGCATGAGCCCGCATGCACCTACACGGCGGCGATGGCGGCGGCCGACTTCGGCACGCCGCCGGCGGCGGTCGCGGTGACCGTACGCCAGATGAGCGCGGCCATCGGCCCCGGCCTGCCGGCCCGGCGCACGGTGGCCCTCGCATGAGCGAAGCAAGGAAAGGAGCACGCAATGACCCAAACCAAACCATGGTACCTGTCGCGCACCATCTGGGCATCGGTGGTGACGGTGGTCGCCGGGATCGGTGGCCTGTTCGGCCTGCCCGTCGACAGGATCGACGATCAGGCGCTGGTGGAGACGCTGCTGCAGGGGATCACCGCCATTTCCGGCCTTGTGGCGATCTTCGGCCGGCTGGCGGCCGACCGCCGCATCGGCTGAAGAAAAAGGGCCGCATGTGCGACCGTCGCGCCCATGCGGCCCATGGCTGCGGCGACTTGTTCATTCTCCATTCAGCCCCGATGCGCTACACCCGCAGCATGAAAACGCTTCGCCACATATCCGTGTTGACAGCCGCCGGCCTGGCGGTGCTTCTCGCCGCCAGCGCCTCCGGCCAGGAATGGACGCAGGTGCCGGGCCTGCTCGCCCAGGGGGCGCCCGACTGCTACGCGGTCGGCCAGCAGGTGGCTGCCCAGCAGGGTGGCACGCTGGCCAAGGCCACCGCGGAACAGCGCGGCGGCCAGACCGTCTGCCGCATCGTCGTCCTGGTGCCCGGCCGCAACGGCGAAAGGCCCCGGCGGGCGGAATTCAACGTGCCGGCCCGATGAAAAACGGGGATGATGTTTGCCGCGGATCGGCTATCCTGTCTTGAGCGAAGTTCTGCCAGGAGCGGATGACCCATGCGCATTCTCGTTGTCGAGGACGATAAGGAGCTGAACCGGCAGATCTGCAGCGCGCTGGAGGATGCCGGCTACGTCGTGGATCGCGCCTTCGACGGCGAGGAGGGGCATTTTCTCGGCGACACCGAACCCTATGACGCCGTCGTGCTCGACATCGGCCTGCCGCAGATGGACGGCATCAGCGTGCTGGAGCGCTGGCGGCGGGACGGGCGCAACATGCCCGTCCTCATCCTGACGGCGCGCGATCGCTGGAGCGACAAGGTCTCCGGCATCGACGCCGGCGCCGACGACTATGTGACCAAGCCCTTCCACATGGAAGAGATCCTGGCGCGCCTGCGCGCCCTCATCCGCAGGGCGGCCGGGCATGCCTCGCCCGAGCTGTACTGCGGCCCGCTGCGACTCGACACCAAGGCATCCAAGGCGGACGTCAACGGCGTGCCGTTGAAGCTGACCTCGCATGAATACCGGATGCTTGCCTACCTTATGCATCACAAGGGTTCCGTGGTCTCGCGCACGGAACTGGTGGAACATCTCTACGATCAGGATTTCGACCGGGATTCCAATACGATAGAGGTGTTTGTGGGGCGTCTGCGCAAGAAGCTCGGCGCCGACCTGATCGAGACCGTGCGCGGCATGGGCTACCGCCTGCGCGAACCGGATGCCTGACGGGACGGCGGGGCAGGGTGCGTCGCTGCCGGCGGCCGTGCTGAGGCGGCTTCGGCGGCTGCCGCGCATGGTGACCTTCCGCGTTGTCGCCATCTCCTCGCTGTGGGCCGTGATCGCGCTGGCGGTGATTGCCACGGTGATCTCCGCGCTGTTCCGGCAGGTCAGCAGCCGCGGCTTCGAGGAGGTTCTCTCCGCCCACCTGTTCAATCTGATCGCTTCGGTGAGCGCCGACGAGCAGGGCCGCCTGCAGGGCACCCCGAATCTCGGCGACCTGCGGTTTTCCGAACCTCTTTCGGGGTGGTACTGGTCGGTGGAGCCGACCTCGCAGGCGCTTCGCAGGTCGCTGAGTTCGCCCTCGTTGATCGGTTCTGCGCCCGTGCCGGCGCCGGGAACCGACGCCGTGCCCTTCGATGCCGCGTTCCAGCGCACCTATCGCGTCGAAGGGCCGGGCGGCAACGCGCTGCAGGTGCTGGAGGCGGAGGTCGTTCTCGACCAGGCAGACCGCATCGCCCGCTTCCGCGTCATGGGGAATCTGAGCGAGCTCGAACGCGAGATCGGCGATTTCACACGCCGGCTCTTCGCCTACCTTGCAGCCTTCGGTCTGGGCATGGTGGCCATCAACGCCTTCGCAATCCTCCTGGCGTTGCGGCCACTGCAGAGCATCCGCCGGGCGCTGGCCAACATCCGCGCCGGCACGGCAGAGCGGCTGTCGGGCCCGTTCCCCACGGAGATCGCGCCGCTGGCGGAGGAGACCAACGCGCTGATCGAGAGCAATCGGCGCATCATCGAGCGTTCGCGCAAGCAAGTGGGCAATCTCGCCCATTCCCTGAAGACGCCGCTTGCCGTTCTGATGAACGAGGGGCGATCCATGGGCGGCGAGCAGGGGCGCCTGATCGCCGATCATGCGGCTGCGATGCAGCAGCAGATCGACCACTATCTGCAGCGCGCCCGCGCCGCCGCCCAGCGCAGCGCGCTTGCGCAGCGCAGCCCGGTCAACGAGACGCTTGAGCGCATGGCGCGGGTGACGCGGAAGCTCAACCCGGACAAGACACTGACGCTCGACCTGCCGCCTCAGGAGGTGGTGTTCGCGGGCGAGCGCGAGGACCTGGAAGAGATCATCGGCAATCTTCTGGAAAACGCGATGAAGTGGGCCCGAGGGCAGGTGGGCCTTTCGCTGCTTGCGCCCGAGGCGGCGGAAGGGGAGGGCCGCCGTTTCACCCTGAAGATCGAGGATGACGGGCCGGGAATCCCGGAGGCGCAGGCCCGCCAGGCGCTGAAGCGCGGCCGTCGCCTGGACGAGACGAAGCCGGGAACGGGGCTCGGCCTGGCCATCGTCGCCGATCTGGTGGCCGAGTATGGCGGCGCGCTGGCGCTGGAACGTTCCGGCCTCGGCGGCCTGATGGTCAGGATCGAACTTCCGGCCGCCTGACGCGCTGCACGGGGCGGATAGACAAAATTCCGTCAAACATGATCTATAGCTGGGGAACGTTCCCTGGAGCAGGTCCTGGTGCCTCGCGGGCGGGCGGGAACGTTCGCGCCGGCTGCCGAAGGCGGAGCGTGGAGCGGTTCGCCGTTGCGGCCGGGACGGAGAGCGATGCGAAGGTTGAAGCGGTGATGAGAGTTCCGGCGGCTGTTGTTGTCCTGGCGGTTCTGGCCCTTTCGGGCTGCGCTGGCGGAAGCCTGTCCGGCGCGGCGGATCAGGCGCTTCCCCGCTCGTTGGGCTTTGCCGCCAACGAGCCGCTTGCCGGCATCGTCGGCGGCGGGCTGGTGTCACAATCCGGCGCGGAGCTGAGCCGGCGGGCCCGCGTGGCGGCCGTCGAGGCGGAATATCGTGCCCTTGAATCGACGCCGGCCGGACAGCCCGTGACATGGCGCGACGAGGAAACCGGCCTCAGCGGCATGGTGACGGCGGCGCAGCCCTATCGTGTCGGTTCGCAGGATTGCCGGCCCTACTCCCATGTGGTGAATGCGGGGGGTGATCCCCGCTCGCTGCGTGGAACGGCCTGCCGCAATCCCGATGGAAGCTGGACGCTGCTGAACTGAACCGGCGGCCATGCCAAAAGGCCGCATGCGGCAGCGGTTGGCACCGCCCGCCGCGCCGGATATTGGAACCTGATGCTGCTGTTCTGGGTTCTTGCCGCGCTGATGACATTCGCCGCCGCCCTGGCGGTGATGCTGCCGTTCCTGCGCCGGCGCGAGGAGGCGACGGCCGGCAGCGCGCACGATCTTGCCGTCTATCGCGACCAGCTGGCGGAGCTCGAGCAGGAACTTGCGCGGGGGCTCATCTCCAGGCCGGATGCGCAGCAGGCGCGCGCCGAGATCGGCCGCCGCATCCTGCGTCTTCAGGAGGAAGAAAAGGCCGCCGGGCAGAGCGTGCAGGCGCGGCGCGCGGGCACCGTGCGCGCCATCGCGGCGGCGGCCGTGCTGGCCGTGCCGGCCGTGAGCTGGGGACTCTATGCATTTCTGGGCTCGCCGGGCCTTCCGGCCCTTCCCCTCGCGGCACGGCTGAACGCCGATCCCGCGCAGGCGCCGCTGGAAGAGCTGATCGCCCGCGCCGAGGCGCATCTGGCCGACAACCCGCAGGACGCGCGCGGCTGGGAGGTGCTGGCCCCGGTCTATGCGCGGCTCGGCCGCTTCGGCGACGCGGCGGCGGCCTATCGCAGGACGATCGCCCTGGCCGGGCCGAGCGCGGCGCGTCATGCAGCCCTGGGCGAGGCGCTGGTGGGCGAGGCAAGCGGGATCGTCACGGCTGATGCGGAAGCGGCCTTCGCCGAGGCGCTGGGGCTGGATGCGGACAATCCGCGCGCCCGTTTCTTCATCGCCATGGCCCGTGCCCAGGAGGGAAAGACGGAGGAAGCGCGCGCCCTCTGGCAGCAGATGGCTGCGGAGCTGCCGCCCGATTCGCCGTGGCGGGAAATGGCGGGCCAGGCGGCCGCCAGCCTGTCCGCCGCCGGCCCCTCCGAGGCCGACATCGCGGCAGCGCAGGACATGTCGCCCGAGGCACGCAGGGAGATGATCGAGGGCATGGTGGCAGGCCTCGATGCCCGGCTGCGCGAGGAGCCGGGCGACGCCGAGGCTTGGCGGCGGCTTCTGCGCTCCTATGTTGTGCTGGACAGGCGGGAGGAGGCGCGCGCGGCCCTGCAGCGGGCGCTTGCCGCCTTCGGCGCCGACAGCCGGGAAGGACAGGCGCTCGCGGAGTTTGCCCGCGAGCTGGGCATCGACGACGAGGGAAGGTGAGACGTGACGCGCAAGCAGAAGCGACTGGCGGTGATCGGCACGGGCATGGGATTTCTGGCCCTTGCGGCGGCCCTGACCTTCTATGCGCTCGGCCAGCAGACCTCCTATTTCTACATGCCGGCCGATCTCGCCGCCAAGCCGGCGGCGGCGGGCGAGCGCATCCGCCTCGGGGGGCTCGTCGAACAGGGCTCGGTGGTGCGCGGGGAGGGGACGCGCGTGCGATTTGCCGTCACCGACCACGAAAGCTCGGTTATGGTCGTCTATGACGGCATCCTGCCCGATCTTTTCCGCGAGGAACAGGGCGTTGTGACCGAAGGTGTTCTGGGTGCCGATGGCGTTCTCGTTGCCGACACCGTGCTTGCCAAGCACGACGAGACCTATATGCCGAGGGAGGTGGCCGAGAGCCTGAAGGAGCGGGGCGTATGGCAGGAGCAATGACGGGGCGGCGCCGATGAGCGTGGAGCTGGGCCATTTCGCTCTTGTGCTGGCACTGGCGCTGGCGCTGGTGCAGTCGTCGGTGCCGCTGGCCGGGGCGCGGCTTGGCAGCCCGAGCCTGATGCGGGTGGGCGAGCCCACCGCCATTGCCGGTCTGGGCCTTGTGGCAATCGCCTTTGCCGTGCTCACCCTGGCCTATGTCCGCTCGGATTTCTCCGTTCTCAACGTCTGGGAAAACTCCCACTCCGCCAAGCCGCTTCTCTTCAAGATCACCGGCACCTGGGGCAACCACGAGGGCTCCATGCTGCTGTGGGTGCTCATCCTGTCGCTTTTCGGCGCCCTGGTGGCCGCCTTCGGGCGCAACCTGCCGCCCACCCTGCGGGCCAATGTGCTGGCCGTGCAGGGGTTGATCGCGACCGCCTTCCTGGCCTTCATCCTTTTCACCTCCAACCCCTTCACCCGCCTTGTGCCCGCGCCCATGCAGGGGCGCGACCTCAACCCCATCCTCCAGGACATCGGGCTCGCCATCCATCCGCCGCTGCTCTATCTCGGCTATGTGGGCTTCTCCATCGCCTTCTCCTTCGCCGTCGCCGCCCTGATCGACGGGCGCATCGACGCTGCCTGGGCGCGCTGGGTGCGCCCGTGGACGCTGGCCGCCTGGGCGTTTCTGACCGGCGGCATCGCCATGGGCTCCTACTGGGCGTATTACGAACTTGGCTGGGGCGGCTTCTGGTTCTGGGATCCGGTGGAAAACGCCTCCTTCATGCCGTGGCTCGCCGGCACGGCGCTGCTTCACTCGGCCATCGTCATGGAGAAGCGCTCGGCGCTGAAGATCTGGACGGTGCTGCTGGCCATCCTCACCTTCTCGCTGTCCCTGCTGGGCACCTTTCTGGTGCGCTCGGGCGTGCTCACCTCTGTGCACGCCTTTGCCACCGACCCGACGCGCGGCGTCTTCATCCTCGCCATCCTCGTCTTCTTCATCGGCGGGGCGCTGGCACTCTTTGCCCTGCGCGCCGCCGCGCTGGCGCCGGGCGGGCTGTTCCATCCCATCTCGCGCGAAGGGGCGCTCGTTCTCAACAATCTGCTGCTCACCACCGTAACGGCGACGGTGCTGGTGGGCACGCTCTATCCGCTCGTGGTGGAAGCGGTGACGGGAGAGAAGATTTCCGTCGGTGCGCCCTTCTTCAACCTCACTTTCGTGCCGCTGTTCCTGCCGCTTCTCGCCGTGGTTCCCTTTGGTCCCATGCTCGCCTGGAAGCGCGGCGACCTGGCCGGCGCCTTCCAGCGCCTGCACCTGGCCTTTGCCGCCGCGACGGTGGTGGCCTTCCTGTCCTTCTTTCTCGTCGATCGGGCCTCGGCCCTGGCAGCACTCGGCATCGGCCTTGGCCTGTGGCTCGTCTTCGGCGCGCTCACCGACCTTGCGGTCAAGAGCGGCGTGGGCAAGGCGGGGCCGGCGGTGGCCCTGCGCCGGCTGAAGGGCTTGCCGCTTTCAGTCTTCGGCACGGCGTTGGCCCATGCGGGGTTGGGACTTGCGGTGCTGGGCGTGGTGTGCGTCACCACGCTGGAGGAGGAGCATATCCTCACCATGCAGCCTGGCCAGACGGTGGAGGCTGGCGACCATCGGCTGCGCTTCGAGGGGCTGCGGCCCTTCACCGGTCCCAACTACACGGAAGAGCAGGCCCATTTCGCCCTATTCGGGGCCGACAGCCTGCGGCGTGGCAGCATCGTCTCCTCCAAGCGGCTCTATACCGCCCGCGGAATGCCCACCACCGAGGCGGGCATCCGCACGATCGGGCTCAGCCAGCTCTATGTCTCCATTGGCGACGAGACGGCCGATGGCGGTCTGGTCGTGCGTGTCTGGTGGAAGCCGCAGGTCACGCTGATCTGGATCGGCGCGCTCGTCATGATGCTGGGCGGGATGGTCTCGCTGTGCGACCGCCGGCTGCGCATCGGCGCACCCGCTCGACGCAGGGCGGAGGCCGCGGCGGGAGAGGCGGCATGATGCGGGTGCTGCTGCTTCTCCTCGGCCTCCTGGCCGTTGCGCCGGCCTTCGCCGTGGAGCCCGACGAAATGCTCGCCGATCCGGCGTTGGAGGCGCGGGCGCGGGCGCTCTCGGCCGAGTTGCGCTGCATGGTCTGCCAGAACCAGTCCATCGACGATTCCAACGCCGAACTTGCACGCGACCTGCGCGTTCTGGTGCGCGAGCGCATCAGGGCCGGCGACACGGACGAGGAGGTGCTGAGCTATGTCGTCTCGCGCTACGGCGAGTTCGTGCTGCTCAAGCCGCGCATGAGCGCCCGCAACGCCGTGCTGTGGGCGACGCCGCTTCTGGTGCTGGCGGGCGGCGGGCTCATCGCCTTCCTTGCCCTGCGCCGGCGTGCGCGCCAGCCTGCCGCCGCCCTGACGGAGGAGGAGGAGAGGACGCTGAAGGCGGTGCTTGACAGGCGCGAATAACCGTCTCCCGCGCCCAACATTACCAAAGTTTCATGCCGCGGAAATGGCACCGTAAGGTGCAAGGCCCTATCTGTCGGAGCAACGCGGCCCGCGCGCCGGGCCGACCATGGAAGATCGAAAGCTTCGACTGGCAAGAGGAGAACATTCCGCCATGCGTTCAACGAAAGCCGTTTCCAGAACCCGCACGCGCCTGATCGGCGCCGTGGCCACCGTGGCGCTGGCCGGCGCTGTCGGCCTCGGTGCGGTGGGCACGGGAACCGCGCCGGTGCTTGCCGATCCGGTGAAGCTCGAAAATCCCGTCCAGGCGCCAAGCTTTGCAGACGTGGTGGAACTCGTCACCCCCGCCGTGGTCAGTGTCCGCGTGAGCGGCGAAAGGCTGGAAACGGGTCCTGCCTCCGCCCCCTTCTTCGACATGCCGGGCTTCGAGAACCTGCCCGACGGCCATCCGCTCAAGCGCTTCTTCGAGGAGTTCCGCAGGGACTGGCGCTCGGAGCGCCCCCGCCGCCCGCGCGTGCGCCCCATCTCCCAGGGGTCCGGCTTCTTCATCTCCGAGGACGGCTATCTGGTGACCAACAATCACGTCATCCAGGGCGGCTCTGAATACACGGTTGTCATGGAAGACGGCACGGAGCTTTCCGCCGAGCTGGTGGGCACCGATCCGCGCACGGATCTTGCCGTCCTGAAGGTCGATGGCGAGGGCCGCACCTTCACCTATGTGGATTTTGCCGACGATGCCAGAGTACGTGTCGGCGACTGGGTGGTCGCCGTGGGCAACCCCTTCGGACTGGGCGGCACGGTCACGGCCGGCATCGTCTCGGCACGCGGCCGCGAGATCGGCGCCGGCCCCTATGACGACTTCATCCAGATCGATGCGGCGGTGAACCGCGGCAACTCCGGCGGGCCGGCCTTCAATCTCGCCGGCGAGGTGGTCGGCGTCAACACGGCCATCTTCTCGCCCTCCGGCGGCAATGTGGGCATCGCCTTCGCGATTCCCGCCTCGCTCGCCAGGTCCGTCGTCGAGCAGCTCATTGAGGACGGCAAGGTGGAGCGTGGCTGGCTGGGCGTGCAGATCCAGCAGGTGACGAAGGAGATTGCCGAATCGCTGGGTCTCGACGAGGACAAGGGTGCCCTGATCGTCGATGCCAATGAGGGCGAGCCGGCGGCCGAGGCCGGCGTGCAGCCGGGCGATGTGGTCATCGCCGTCGACGGGAAGAACATTGACTCGCCGCGCGATCTGGCGCGCACCATCGCCGAATACGACCCCGGCCAGTCCGTGGAACTGACGGTGTGGCGCAACGGCAAGGCCACCAATCTCGACGTGACGCTGGGCGAGATGCCAAGCAGCGAGCAGATGGCCGCGCTTCCGGGCGAGGCGCCCTCCGCCACGGAGACCGATTTCGGCCTGACCGTCACACCGGCGGAAGAAGGCCCGGGGCTCGTGGTGACGGATGTGGAGCCGGGCAGTGCTGCCGAGGATGTGGGCATCCGGCCGGGCGATGTCATCCGTTCGGTGAACTCGCAGCCCGTCTCCTCCGTTTCCGATCTCCAGGCCGCCGTGGACGCCGCCGCCGAGGCCGGTCGCGGCGCCGTGCTCCTTCAGGTCGAGCGGGACAACGCCAACCGCTTCATGGCGCTGCCGATCGGCTGACCGGTTGAGATTGCAGCCCGTTGGGGCCTGTCCCCGTGCTTGCCGAGCGATGTTCGCAAGCCCCCCTTCCGGCATCGCCCGGCAGCGCGTGGCGGCGGGTTTCCCGCCGCCGCGTCCGGCCCTGTGCTTTTGCCGTGCTCTCGCCTGTGCCGGCGCGATCGGATAACCTTGCACCCATGAAGATTCTGGTGATCGAAGACGACCGCGAAGCGGCCGGTTTCCTGAAGAAGGCGTTTGCCGAGGCCGGCCACACCGCCGACGTCGCGCCCGACGGCGAGACGGGTTATACCCTTGCCGACACCGGCAATTACGACGTCTTCGTGATCGACCGCATGCTGCCGCGGCGCGACGGGCTGTCGATCATCGCCGAGCTGCGCGCCAGGGGAAACACCACCCCGGCACTCATCCTCTCCGCCCTCGGAGAGGTGGACGACCGCGTGACCGGGCTGCGCGCCGGCGGCGACGACTACCTCACCAAGCCCTATGCCTTCTCCGAGCTGCTGGCGCGCATCGAGGTGCTCAAACGCCGCGCCGGCACCAAGGATGTCGAGACCGTCTATCGCGTCGGCGACCTGGAGCTCGACCGTCTCTCCCACACCGTGCGCCGCGCCGGGCAGGAAATCGCGCTGCAGCCGCGCGAGTTCCGTCTGCTCGAATATCTCATGCGCCACGCCGGCCAGGTGGTCACCCGCACGATGCTGCTGGAGAATGTCTGGGAGTATCACTTCGATCCCCAGACGAACGTCATCGACGTGCATATCTCGCGCCTGCGCAGCAAGATCGAGAAAGGCTTCGACAAGCCGATTCTGCACACGGTGCGCGGCGCCGGCTATGTGATACGGGCGGATTGAGGCGCGCGTGCCCGCCATGCCCGCCATCATGAGGACGACGGCGGCGCGGCTTTCCGCGCTCTATCTTCTCCTGTTCGCCATCTGCGCGGTGGTGCTCGTGGTCTATGTCACCTCGCTGTCGGTGCGCATGATGACGGTGCAGACGCGCGAGACCATTGCCGATGAGGTGCGCGGCCTTGTCAGCGCCTATCAGCGCGGCGGCCTGCCCACCCTGGTGCGCGTGCTGGAAACGCGCTCGCGCCAGCCCGGCGCCAATCTCTACCTCATCGCCGATCCCAATGGCCTCATTCTCACCGGCAATGTCGAGAGCCTCCAGCCCGGTGCGCTCGACACCATCGGCTGGACGGAACGTCCCTTTTTCTATCGCCGTTACGGCGACGGCGGCGGCAGGGAGCGCCACTCGGCGATGGCGCATGTCATCCGCCTTCCCAACCAGATGATCCTGCTCGTCGGGCGCGACCTCGGCGAGCCCGAGCGCTTCCGCGAGGTGGTGCGCAACGCGCTGGTCGCCGCGCTCGGCATGATGGGCTTTGGCGCGGTCCTCATCTGGTATTTCGTGGGCCGGCGGGCGCTGCGGCGCATCGACAGCGTGTCGGAGGCCAGCCGCCAGATCATGGGCGGCGACCTTTCCCGCCGGCTGCCCGTTTCCGGCGCCGGCGACGAGTTCGATCGCCTGTCCGAGAATCTCAACGCCATGCTGGAGCGCATCGCGGCGCTTAACGAGGGGCTCAAGCAGGTGTCCGCCAACATCGCGCACGATCTGAAGACGCCCCTGACGCGGTTGCGCAACCGCGCCGAGGCGGCGCTCGGCAGCGGTGACGAGGCGGCCTGCCGCGAGGCGCTGGAAGCCACCATCGCCGAGTCCGATCAGCTCATCCGCACCTTCAATGCCATTCTGATGATCTCGCGGCTGGAGGCCGGCCATTCGGCGGAGGCCATCAAGCCCGTCGACCTGGCCGCCATCGTCGCCGATGTGGTGGAGCTTTACGAACCGGCAGCCGAGGAGATGGGTGTGGCGCTCACCGCTCGCACCGTGGAGCCTGCCACGATCGACGGCAACCGCGAGCTGATCGGCCAGGCGCTCTCCAACATCGTGGACAACGCCATCAAATACTCCGCCGGCGTGCATGAGAGGCCGGCCGTCGCCGTCTCGCTCGAAAGAAAGGGCGGCACGGTGCGTCTGACGGTCGTCGACAACGGGCCGGGCATTCCGCAGGCCGAGCGCAAACGCGTCACCGAGCGCTTCGTGCGGCTGGAGGCGAGCCGCACCCAGCCGGGCTCCGGCCTGGGCCTGAGCCTTGCCAAGGCGGTGATGACCTTCCACGGCGGCGAGCTTGAGCTTTCCGGCAATGGCGAGGGGCTTTCGGTTGCGATGGTCTTCCCGGCAGGCAAGAATGCCTGACGCGGCACACCGGAGGGCTTGCGCCCTCGACGCCGCGACAGGACGACAAACCGCAGCCGCGGAGGCGATCGAGAGACCGCGCGCGCCTCTGGGAAAGAAAGAGCAGGGAGGCAGGATGCCCGCCGACACAGCCATGAAACGCGAGGATGGCTCCACCTGGCTGGGCCAGCCGGCCCGCGCCCTCTCGCCGCTCGATGCGGAGCGTGCCCGCGCCGAAATCGCCTCTCTGTCCGAAGGCGCGGCGGACATGGGTTGCCCGAGGCTGGCCGGGCTGCTGGCCGGCGGTGGCCCGCTGGCCGGCTTTCTGGGCGCCGTTTTCGACCTGTCTTCCTATCTGCGCGACTGCGCCCGGCGCGACCCGTCCATTCTGGAGGCTTTGTTCGATGAGCCCCTTGCCGGGCGGCTGGAACGCCTCAATCGCCAGATCGCCGCGCTGCCCTTTGCCGAGGATGCGAGCGAGGCGAGCGTCATGGCCGCGTTGCGGCGCCTCAAGCGCGAGGCGCATTTCCTGATCGGTCTCGGCGAGGTGGCCGGCGAAGCGGATGCCGACACCACCGTGGCGCGGCTTTCGGCCCTGGCCGATGCGTGCGTGGGCGCGGCGGTGGACTTCCTGCTGCGCGACGCCCACCGGCAGGGCAGGCTGCGCCTGCCGGATCCCGAGCAGCCGGGCAAGGATTGCGGCTGGATCGTGCTGGCCATGGGCAAGCTGGGCGCCCGCGAGCTCAACTATTCCTCCGACATAGACCTGATCGTGCTCATCGACCCGCATGCGCCGGCCGTCCATGAGCCCGTGGAGGCCATGGACCTGTTCGTGCGTCTCACGCGGCGGCTCGTCCGCCTGCTGCAGGATCGAACGGGCGACGGCTATGTTTTCCGCACGGATCTGAGGCTGCGGCCCGATCCGGGTTCCACGCCGCTGGCGATGCCGGTGGAAGCCGCGCTCAACTACTACGAAAGCCGGGGCCAGAACTGGGAGCGCGCAGCCATGATAAAGGCCCGTCCCATTGCCGGCGACCGGCAGGCGGCGGCAGCCTTCCTGCGCGAGCTGCAACCCTATGTATGGCGCAAATATCTCGACTACGCGGCGATTGCCGACGTGCACTCCATCAAGCGCCAGATCCACGCCCATCGCGGCCATGGCGAGGTGGCGGTGGCCGGCCACAACGTCAAGCTGGGGCGCGGCGGCATTCGCGAGATCGAGTTCTTCGTCCAGACCCAGCAGCTGATCGCCGGCGGTCGCTTCCCGGAGCTGCGCGGCCGCCAGACCGTCGCCATGCTGAAGGAGCTTGCCGCGCGCGGCTGGATCACGGCGGAGGCGGGCAGGGCGCTGGTCGAGCAATACTGGTTCCTGCGCCGGGTGGAGAATGTCCTGCAGATGGTGGCGGACGAGCAGACGCACACCCTGCCCGAGGCGCCGCAGGAACTGCAACGCGTGGCGCTGCTTCTCGGCTATGGCCACACGGAGACCTTTGCCGCCGCTTTCCGCCAGGCACTGAGAACGGTGGAAAGCCACTATGCCGCCCTGTTCGAGACCGCCCCGCAGCTTTCGCGCGGCGTGGGCAACCTCGTCTTCACCGGCGATGTGGACGATCCCGGCACCTTGCAGACCCTTTCGGAGCTCGGCTTCGAGCGGCCGAGCGACATCTGCCGTGTCATCCGAGGCTGGCACTTCGGCCGCTACCGCGCCACCCAGTCGGCGGAGGCGCGCGAGCGGCTGACGGAGCTCACGCCGGCCCTGCTCGAAGCCTTCGGCGGCACGCGCCGCGCCGACGAGGCGCTCTTGCGCTTCGATCAGTTCCTGTCCGGCCTGCCGGCCGGCATCCAGCTCTTTTCGCTGCTGCAGTCGAACCCGCGCCTTCTCGCTCTGCTTGCCACCATCATGGGTGCGGCGCCGCGCCTGGCCGAGGTCATCACCCGCCGGCCCCACGTCTTCGACGGGCTGCTCGATCCTGCGCTCCTGTCGGAGCTGCCGAGCCGCGCCTATCTCGCCGAAAGGCTGGAGAGCTTTCTGGGCGCCGCGCGCGTCTATGAGGAGGTGCTCGACCGGCTGCGCATCTTCGCCGCCGAGCAGAAATTCCTGATCGGCATGCGGCTGCTCACCGGCTCCATCGACGCCGCGCGTGCCGGCGAGGCGTTTTCCGATCTCGCCGACCTGGCCATCGGTGCCGCCTTCGAGGCGGTGGAGGCGGCCTTCGCCGCCGTGCACGGCCGGGTGGCGGGCGGCCGTGCGGCCATTCTCGGCATGGGCAAGCTGGGCAGCCGGGAGCTTACCGCCGGTTCCGATGTCGATCTGATCCTGCTCTACGATCACGATCCACAGGCCGAGGAGTCCGACGGCGGCAGGCCGCTGGCCGCCTCGCACTACTATGCCCGGCTCACCCAACGGCTGATCGCCGCCGTCTCCGCTCCCACTGCCGAGGGCGTGCTCTACGAGCTTGATCTGCGCTTGCGCCCTTCCGGCAACAAGGGGCCGGTCGCCACCCATATCGACGCCTTCCGCAACTATCAGCGCAAGAACGCCTGGACCTGGGAGCACATGGCGCTGACGCGCGCGCGCCCAGTCGCCGGCGACGCGACGCTCTGCGATGAAGCGCGCGCCGAGGTGGAGGCGGTTGTCGGCCTGCCGCGCGACATGGCGGCGCTGGCAGCCGACGCGGTGAAGATGCGCGACCTCATCGAGAAGGAGAAGCCGGCCTCGGGCCCGTGGGATCTGAAGCTCATCCCCGGCGGCATCATCGACCTGGAGTTCATCGCGCAGGTCGCTTCTCTTTCAGGCCGTTGCACGGCAAGCCCGCGCCCCACCGCCACCGGCGCGGTGCTGGCCTCCCTCTCGCCGGATTTCGCGGATGCGCAAACGCGCGAAGAGCTTGCCAGGGCGCACGGCCTCTACATGACGCTCACCCAGTCGATCCGGCTGTGCCTGACCGGCCCCTTCGATCCGCAGGATGTGCCGCCCGGCCTTGCCGACATCCTTCTGCGCGGTGTCGATCTGCCGGATCTTTCCGTGCTCGAAGCGCACATCGCGGAGACCGCACGGCGGGTGCGCGGCCATTTCGACCGGCTTCTGCGCGACCGCGGCTAGACCGGTTCATCGTTTCAATGAAGCGCTGATCCGGTCCATCTATTTGTTCTTGCCGCATTTGTGCGACGCCAGATGATTCCATCTGGCTGCAAAATGCTGTAGAGCCGCAGGCCCGCCGCCTCACGCCCCGCCGCGCAGCTCCCGCAACATCGCCCGGTAATGCCCGGAAGCCCGCCCCTCGTCCAGCGGCCTCCTCTCAGGCCGCCTTGGCCTCGTTGCGCAGGGGGATGCGTACGCACACGATGGTGCCGACGCCTTCCCTGGAGCGGATTTTCAGCGCCCCGCCATGCAGCTCGGTGAGTGAGCGGGAGATGGCCAGCCCCAGGCCGGAGCCGGTGTGGCTCTTGGAAAACTGGTTTTCCACCTGCTCGAAGGGGCGGCCGAGCTTCTTCAGCGCCTCGCGCGGGATGCCGCAGCCGGTGTCCTCGATGGCGAGCGTGACCGCATTGGCGACCCTGCGGGCGCGCACCGTCACCTTGCCGCCCTGGCCGGTGAACTTCACCGCATTGGACAGCAGGTTGATGACGATCTGCTTGATGGCGCGGCGGTCGGCCACCATGGACAGCGTTTCCGGAATCTCCGTCTCCACCTCGATGTCCTTCTTCGCCGCCTGCAGCGCCACCACCCGCACCGTCTCGCGGATGAGCGGGCCGAGGTCGACGCTCTCGCGGTTGATGGAGAACTGGCCCGCCTCGATCTTCGACATGTCGAGAATGTCGTTGATGACGCCCAGAAGATAGGTGCCGGCAGCATAGATGTCGCCGACATATTCCTCGTAACGGTCCGAGCCCAGCGGTCCGAACAGCCCCTTCTGCATGAGTTCGGAGAAGCCGATGATGGCGTTGAGCGGCGTCCTCAGCTCATGCGACATGTTGGCCAGGAACTCGGACTTGGCCCGGTTTGCCGCCTCGGCGCGCTCGGTCTCGCGCATGTACTTGCGATTGAGCTCGACGAGCTCGCGCGAGCGCTCCTGCTCGGCGCGGCGGGCCAGCGAGAGGTCGTGAATGGTGGCCATCAGCCGGCGCTCGCTTTCCACCAGCTTCTGCTGGTGCTGCTTGAGCTGGGTGATGTCGGTGCCCACCGACACCGTGCCCCCGTCGCGCGTCTTCAGCTCCGTCACCTGCAGCCAGCGCCCGTCGGCGAGCTGGCGCTCGTAGGTCGCGCCCATGCCGGGGTTGGCCTGGCTCATCAGCCGCCGCTCGGAGCGGATGGCGTTCATGCGCGCCTCGATATCGCGGCGGTGGGCACCGGGCACGATCTCGTGCGGCGCCAGGCCCGTATCCTGCTGGTACTTTGTGTTGCACATGACCAGCCGCTCGGAAGAATCCCAAAGCACGAAGGACTCGGTGATGTTCTCGATCGCCGTGCGCAGGCGCTGGTCGGCGACCTCCGTCTGCTGCACCAGCGTGCGCTGTTCGGTGATATCCACGGCAATGCCGATCAGGTGGATGTCGGCGGCCTCCGGGTCCACCACCTGGGCGCGCGCGCGCACCCAGATCCAGCGCCCGTCGGCATGGCGCATGCGGAAGACCTGGTCGATCTGGTCGATCTCGCGCGCCACGATCTGGTTTGCCAGCGCGAAGAGATCGCCATCCTCGGGGTGGATGATGCCGGCCACCTCCCCGAAGGACAGCATCACGTCCTCCCCCTGATAGCCCAGCATCTCGTACATGGAGCGCGACCAGTACATCTTGCCGCGCGAAAGGTCCCAGTCCCACAGGCCGCATTTGCCGCGCACCAGCGCCAGGTCGATGCGCTGATGCGCTTCAAGATAGATGCGGTCGGCCGCCTGGGCCCGCGCGGCCTGGCTGAAATAGGCGTAGAGAATGGCCATCAGCACCCCCGCCGTCAGCGCGAAAAGCGTGACGTTGAGAGAGGCGGAGCGCCGCCACCCGGCGAAGACGGCCTCCCGGTCGGCCAGCACCACCGCCGCCCCGCCGCCATCGGCCAGGAGGTCCACCGCCGCCAGCCAGTCGCGCCCGTCGAGGCGCACCTCGTGCACGCCCGCCCGCTGGCCGAACAGGAACAGCGGCTGCCCGCCGGTCACGAAGGTATCCATCGGCCGCCCAGCCATCCGCTGCCCGCTGGGCGAGACGGCGGTGACAATGAACTGGCTGTCGGTCACCGCCAGGATCCACTCGTGGCCGAGGCCGGCCTGGCGCGCCACCTGCTCGATGAGCAGACCCGCCTCGTGCGGGCGCTGTGCCTCTTCCGCCCCGACAAGCCGCATCGCCTGCGCCAGATTGCCCGCCGCCATGGCAAGCAGGGTCTTCGTGTCGCGCTCGATGTCCTCGCGCCAGGTCATGAGCGAAAGGAAGCGCGCCGAGGCCACCACCAGCAGAAAGACGAGGACGAGCAGCGGGATCGAACGGCGCAGATAGGGCTCGATGGCCAGCAGCCGCTCATAGGCGGGGGCGGCAATGATCTTGGCATTGCCGGCCACGCCCATGCCACCGCCGCTGCCGCGACGCCTGAAAAACCTTAAAAAAAGGCCCCCCGCGGGCATGGCCCACGCGTCCGCCTTCGCCATCCGAAGGGCTCCCTTGCCTGGTTTTGTGCTTGACCGATCCGCCAACCCCTACGCGCGAATCATCCATAAGGAATCAGAGGCGATTCGCCTTGTCCAGAGGGCAGGGAAAGATTTGAAGAAGCGCCCGCCTCTCAGGCCAGCGTGCGCTCCACGATGTCGCGCAGGTCGCGCGAAAGCTGCTTCTGGCCGGCAATGGCGGCCAGCGCCTTGCGCGCCTCCTCCCGCCGGCCGGGTTCCAGGGAGCGCCAGGCGCGGAAGGAGACCGCCAGCCGCGCCGCCACCTGCGGGTTGTGGGCCTCCACCGCCAGCACCGTGTCGGCCACGAAACGGTAGCCCTCGCCGTCGGCGCGGTGAAAGCCGGTCTGATTGAAGGAGGCGAAGGCTCCGATCAGCGCCCGCACCCGGTTGGGATTGGTGAGCGAGAAGGCCGGATGCGCCATCAGCGCCCGCACCCGATCGACCGTCCCCTGGCCGGGCACCGTCGCCTGCACGGTAAACCACTTGTCGAGCACCAGCGGGTTGTCGCGATAGCGCGCCTCGAAGGCGGCAAGGGCGGCCCGCGTCTGCTCGCTTTCGGGGAACTGGTGCGCCAGCACGGCGAGCGCCGCCGCCCGCTCCGTCATGTTGTCCGCCGCCTGGAACTGGCGCGCCGCCAGCTCCGGCCCGCCGGCGGCGGCCAGATAGTCGAGCAGCACGTTGCGCAGCGCCCGCCGCCCGGCGCTTTCCGCGTCGGGGCTGAAGCGGCCGTGCTGCTGAAGCGCCGCATGGATTTCCGCGAACGTCGCCTGCCCCTGCCGCCCGATCGCCGTGCGCAGCGCGTCGCGGGCCGCGGCGATGGCATCCGGGTCGATGTTGGTGCCCATCTCGCGCGCCACGTCGGATTCGCCGGGCAGGGTGAGCGCCAGCGCGCGATAGGCCGCTTCCAGGCTTTCGTCCGCCGCAATCTCGGCGGGCATCGACAGGAGATCGGCCTCGAACTCCGCTGCCTTGCCGCCGCGAATGCGTGCAGCCGCCTCGATCGCCGCTTCGGTGAACAGGGTGTTGAGCGCTTCCCAGCGCGAGAACAGGTCGCTGTCGTGGCGGGCCAGAAACAGCCGGTCGCTGCGCGGCTGCTCCACCGACAGCGTCACCGGCGCCGAGAAGCCCCGGTTGAGAGAGACGACCGGGCGCGCCCGCACGCCGGTGAAACGCACGCTGTGGCGGCGCTTGCGCAGGTGGATGACGCCGTCCTCCACCTCCGCGCCCTCGGCGCTCTGATAGGTCATGTCGCGCCCGTCTGGCCCCACCAGGCCGAAGGCGAGGGGGATGTGCATCAGCCGCTTTCGCGCCTCGGAGGGCGTGGGTGGCACCGATTGCTCGATGTCCATCACGAACTCGCCGCTTTCCGCGTCGTGACGGGTGCTGACGGCCAGGTGCGGCGTGCCCGCCTGATGATACCACAGCGCGAATTGCGCCAGATCCTTGCCGGAGGCTTCCTCGAAACAGGCCAGGAAATCCTCGATGGTGACGGCCTGGCCGTCATGGCGGTCGAAGTAGAGGTCCATGCCGGCGCGGAACGCATCCTCCCCCAGCACGGTGCGGATCATGCGCACCACCTCCGAGCCCTTCTCGTAGACGGTGGCGGTGTAGAAGTTGTTGATCTCGCGATAGCGGCGCGGGCGCACCGGATGCGCCAGCGGTCCCTGGTCCTCGGGAAACTGGTGCGCCCTCAGCGTGCGCACCTCGGCAATGCGCTTCACAGGGCGCGAGCGCTGGTCGGCGGAGAACTCGTGGTCGCGGAAGACCGTCAGCCCTTCCTTCAGGCAAAGCTGGAACCAGTCGCGGCAAGTGATTCTGTTTCCAGTCCAATTGTGGAAGTACTCATGTGCGATGATTGCCTCGATATTGGCGAAGTCCGTATCGGTCGCCGTGTCCGGGTCGGCCAGCACATATTTGTCGTTGAAGATGTTGAGCCCCTTGTTCTCCATCGCCCCCATGTTGAAGTCGGAGACGGCGACGATGTTGAACACGTTGAGGTCGTACTCGCGCCCGAAGCGCTCCTCGTCCCAGCGCATGGCGCGTTTCAGCGCGTCCATGGCATAGGCGGCGCGCTCTTCCTTGCCATGCTCGACATAGATGGCAAGCGCCACCGTGCGGCCGGAGGCCGTCACGAAGCGGTCGCGCACGGCGCTCAGGTCTCCCGCCACCAGCGCGAAGAGGTAGGACGGCTTGGGGAAGGGGTCGTGCCACACGGCATAGTGCCAGCCCTCACCCAGGTCGCCGCTTTCCACCGGGTTTCCGTTGGAAAGCAGAAGCGGTGCCTCCTCCCGCCGCGCCTCGATGCGCACGCGGTAGACGCTGAGGATGTCCGGCCGGTCGAGGAAATAGGTGATGCGGCGGAAGCCTTCCGCCTCGCACTGCGTGCAATAGACGCCGTTCGACAGGTACAGGCCCATCAGCGCCTTGTTGTCGGCCGGCGCCAGGCGCGTGACGATGGTCAGCGTGAAGCGTTCCCGCTGCGGCGGCCTGGTGATCTTCAGGCTGTCGGGCGTCGCTTCGTAGGCGTCGGGGGCGGCGGGCGCGCCATCGATCTCCAGCGCCTCCAGCACCAGCCCGTCGCCATCGAGCAGCAGCGGCGTTTGCGGGGTCGCGTCCGCGCGCCGCTCCACCTGGAGCCTCGCCGTCACGCGCGTCTCCTCCGCGGTGAGCCGGAAGGTCATCTCCAGCTCGGGAATGCGGTAGTCGCTCGCTCGGTAATCCTCAAGGCGGAACACCTGGCCCGTGTCGGTGCGCATGTCTTGCTCCCCTGCCGGCCGTGGCACTGCGCGCCGACTGGCCCAACAAAATCTCCGCTGGCTCTTTACACGATGCCGCCCGTCGACAAAACTGTCTGCCAGCACAATGTCTCCAAAAGTTTCCACCTCACCGCAAGGGATACCGGCATGACGGTTCTCACACCGAAATTCGGCATGGGCGCATCGGTCCTGCGCAAGGAAGACCGAACCTTCATCACCGGCAGGGGCCGCTATACCGATGACATTGCGCCTGAGGGCACGCTGCACGGCTATGTGCTGCGTGCGCCGGTGGCGAATGCGAAGTTCACCATCGCCTCGGTCGAGGAGGCGCGTGCCGCCCCCGGTGTACATCTCGTGCTGACGGGTGCCGATCTCGGTCATCTGGGCGACCTCAGGTCGGGCGCCATGCCGGAGCAGCCGGACGGCACGGTGGCGCCGACGCGCGATATTCCCATCCTGTGCCGCGACCGCGTGCACCATGTTGGCGATGCGGTGGCCTTCGTCGTGGCCGACAGCCGCGCGGCGGCGCAGGATGCCGCCGAGCTGATCGAGGTCGATTACGAGGACGAGCCGGCGGTGGTCAGCACCGCCGAGGCGCTTGCGCAGGATGCGCCCCTGGTCTGGCCCGAGCTCGGCTCCAACCTCGCCTTCCTCTATCATCTGGGCGATGAGGAGAAGACGAAGGTCGCCTTCGAGAAGGCCGACCGTGTGGTGAAGATCGCCTTCGTCAACAACCGCCTGGTCGCCAACTACATGGAGCCGCGCGCAGCAATTGCCGAGTGGCGCGCGGACGAGGACCGCTTCGTCCTCACCACCGGCTCCCAGGGCGTGCACATGATGCAGGCTGTGCTGGCCGATCAGGTCTTCAGGATCGACAGGAAGAAGCTGCGCGTCATCACGCCCGATGTCGGCGGCGGCTTCGGCACCAAGGCTTTCACCTATCGCGAATACGCGCTGGTGATGGAGGCGGCCAGGCGTCTGGGCCGTCCGGTCAAGTGGAACGGCGACCGTGGCGAGCATTTCCTGACCGACAGCCAGGGGCGCGACAATGTGGTGACCGCCGAGATGGCGCTCGACGGGAGCGGCCGCTTCCTTGGCCTGCGCATCGAGCTTCTGGCCAATATGGGCGCCTATATCCACCAGTTCGGCCCCTATATTCCGACCGGCGGCGTGACCATGTCGACGGGCGTCTACGACATTCAGGCGCTCAGCGCCACGGTGAAGGGCGTCTACACCAACACCTGCCCGGTCGATGCCTATCGCGGGGCGGGGCGGCCGGAGGCGGCGCTGCTGATCGAGAAGCTGGTGGATGAATGCGCGCGCCAGATGGGCATGCCGCGCGAGGAGATCCGGCGCCTGAACTTCATCAGGCCGGAGCAGTTTCCCTACCGCACGCCGGGCGGTCGCCTCTACGACCGCTGCGAGCTCGACGGCCACATGACGCTGGCCATGGAGCGCGCAGGCTGGGCGAGCTTCGAGGAGCGACTGGAGGAATCGCGGAAGCGCGGCCTGATCCGCGGCATCGGCATGGCCACCTATATCGAGGCATGCGCCTTTCCCGGTTCCGAGCCTGCGCATCTGACGCTCAATGGCGACGGCACGGTCACCCTCGCCATCGGCACCCAGTCCAATGGCCAGGGCCATGCCACGGCCTATGCCCAGTTCGTCGCCGAGAAGCTGAACATCGACATCGACAGGGTGCACGTTCACCAGGGCGACACGGACGAGTTGGAGTCGGGCGGCGGCACCGGCGGCTCGCGCTCCATTCCCATAGGCGGCGTGTCGGCGGCGCGCGCCGGCGAGAACCTGGCGGAGAAGATCAGGAAGATCGCGGCGGAGGAGCTGGAGGCTGCGCCGGCCGACATCGAACTGGTGGACGGCGTGGCGCGCATCGTCGGCACCGACCGCTCGCTGGACTTTGCGGCCATCGCCAAGGCGGCGAAGAACCCGGACGACCTGAAAGGCATCGGCGATTTCCGTCAGGAGGAGCCCACCTATCCCAACGGCACCCACATCTGCGAGGTGGAGATCGACCCGCAGACCGGCCGCACGGAGATCGTTGCCTATACGGTGGTCGACGATTTCGGCGCCACGGCCAATCCCGTCCTGCTTGCCGGGCAGGTCCATGGCGGCATCGCGCAGGGGGTGGGCCAGGCGCTGACGGAAGAGGCGATCTATTCCGAGGACGGGCAGCTCATCACCGCCAGTTTCATGGACTACGCCATGCCGCGTGCCGATCTGCTTCCCTTCATCCATTTCGAGACGCGCAACGTGCCCTCCACCACCAATGCACTGGGCATGAAGGGGGCGGGCGAGGCCGGCACCGTGGGCGCCACGCCCGCCGTTCTCAACGCCGTCACCGATGCGCTCTATCGCGCCTATGGCATCTCGCACATCGAGATGCCCACCACGCCGTCGCGCGTGTGGCAGGCGATTGCCGAGGCTCAGGGCGACCGGTGAGCAGCCTGGCGAAAGAGGACGAAGAAGGCTCCCGGCCGGTGCCCGCGCGCCGGCCGGAAGGATGACGGGCCATGGCCGTTGCGGCGAGCGATCTTGCCACGCAGGGAAGGCCGCTTTTCGGCATTGCGCTCAAGATCGTCTCGGTGGCTATCTTCGTCGCCATGTCTTCGCTCATCAAGGCGGCCGGCCCCGTGCCCCCGGGGCAGATCGTCTTCTTCCGTTCCTTTTTCGCCATTTTTCCCATCCTTCTGATGCTCGCCTGGCGGCGGGAGCTGGCGTCGGCCTTCCACACCGCGCGCCCCGTCAGCCACGTCATGCGCGGCCTGGTGGGGGTTACGGCCATGGGGCTCACCTTCTTCGGCCTCACGCGCCTGCCCCTGCCCGATGCCATCACGCTCAACTATGCCCAGCCGCTGCTGGTCGTCGTCTTCAGCGCGCTGTTCATGGGCGAGGTGGTGCGCCTCTATCGGTGGAGCGCGGTGTTGGTGGGCTTCGTGGGCGTGGTCATCATCGCCTGGCCCAAGCTTTCCCTGCTCACGGGCGCCGCCGGCCTTGAGGCGGCGCAGGCGGTGGGCGTCATCGCCGTTTTGTGCGGCGCGGCGGCGTCTGCCGTCGCCATGCTTCTGGTGCGCCGCCTGGTGCAGACGGAGAAGACGGCCACCATCGTGCTGTGGTTTTCCGTCACGGCGACGGTCGTCTCCCTGTTCACCATACCCTTCGGCTGGGCCTCGCTCAGCGTCTGGCAGTATGCGGCGCTGGTGGGAGCGGGCATCTGCGGCGGCACGGCGCAGATCCTCATGACCCAGTGCTACCGCTATGCGGAGCTGTCCACCATCGCTCCCTTCGAATACACCTCCATGGTGCTGGCTATCGTCGTGGGCTATTTCGCCTTCGGCGATCTGCCCACTCTCTACACGCTGGTGGGCGGCCTCATCGTCGTCGGCGCCGGCCTCTTCATCATCTGGCGCGAACGCCAGCTCGGCCTCCAACGCTCCGCCGCCCGCCGCTTCGTTCCCCCAGGTGGATGATGCAGAGATGGTGAATGGTGAATGGCAAAATGGTGAATGGCGCTTTCACCATTGACAGAAAATCCATAAAATCCTTCACTATTCACTATTCCTCCAGCTTAATCCTGATCGCGAGAAAGTCCCGCCATGCCAGCTTCTTGTGCGCCGGGTTGCGCAGCAGATAGGCGGGGTGCAGCGTCGGCATGGTCGGAATCTGCTGGCCGCCGGCGGTGGTGTGCACGGCCCAGGTGCCGCGCAGGCGCATGATGCCCTCCCGCGTGTTGAGCAGGAGCTTGGTGGAGGGGTTGCCCAGCGTCACCAGCACCCTGGGGCGCACGAGCTCGATATGCCGCTCGATGAAGGGGCGACAGATTTCCGTCTCCAGGGGCGAGGGGTCGCGGTTGCCGGGCGGGCGCCAGGGAATGACGTTGGAGATGTAGGCCGAGCTGCGGTCCCGGCCGATCGCCGCCAGCATGCGGTCGAGCAGCTTGCCCGAACGGCCCACGAAGGGCAGGCCCTGCAAATCCTCCTCGCGCCCCGGCGCCTCGCCCACCAGCATCAGCTCGGCCTCGGGGTTGCCATCGGCGAACACCAGGTTCTTGGCGGTGTGCTTCAGGTTGCAGCCATCGAAATCGGCCAGGATCGCCTTCAACTCCTCGATGGAGCCCGCCTCGCGCGCCAGCGCCCGTGCGCGCGCCGCCTGCGCCTCGTCGGGCACGGCGGCAGGCGGTGCCGGCCGGGGCGGGGCGGGCTCTGCCGCCCTGCGCGGCGCGGGGGCGGGCGCCGCTCGTTCCAGCGGGTCTTCGCTCTGCGGCCGGGAAAGATGGTCCCGCGCCTCCTCCTCCAGCGCCTCGTCGGCGCCGGCATCGGCATAGAAGGAGAGAATGTCGCGCAGCATTCTGGGGTCGCGGATGGCCGTCATGGCGCCAATGTCGTTCGCCGCGCCGCGCAATGCAAGAGAAGAACACAGCCGGGGACGGACGGAATTTCGTGCTTTGCCGCAGTCCCGCCGGGCGGCTATTCGATGGTGCGGCCCCCGTGCGAGGAAATGAAACGATGAGCGAGGCAGAACCGTCCCTCTCCGTGCCCGACCCGGCGCCCCGACCGCCGGTCTTCGATGCGGCGTTCCGGCAGGCGCTCGAAGCGCTGTTCGTCTGGCGGCGCGACGTGCGCCGTTTCTGCCCGGATCCGTTGCCTCCGGGGCTTCTGGAGCGCCTTCTCGATCTCGCCTGCCTCGCCCCTTCCGTGGGGCTCAGCCAGCCCTGGCGATTTGTGGTCGTGGAAAGCCCCGAGCGCCGCGCCGGCATCCGCGCGAATTTCGAGCGCTGCAACGCCGAGGCGCTGGCCGCCCAGCCCGGCGAGCGCGCCGGCCTCTATGCACGTCTCAAGCTTGCGGGGCTCGATGAAGCGCCTTCGCATCTCGCCGTCTTCGCCGACCGCACCAGCGCCCGGGGCCATGGCCTGGGCCGGCGCACCATGCCTGAGACGAGCGAGTATTCCGCGGTGATGGCCATCCACACGCTGTGGCTTCTGGCGCGCGCCCATGGCGTGGGCCTCGGCTGGGTTTCGATCCTGGAGCCGCAGGCCGTGAAGGCCACGCTCGACGTGCCGCCGGCATGGACCTTCATCGGCTATCTCTGCCTCGGCTATCCCGCCGCGCAGGATAGCGTTCCGGCGCTTGAGCGGGCCGGCTGGGAGCGGCGGACACCTGCCGGTGCCTTCCGCCTGCTGCGCTAGACCGGTTCATTGTTTCAACGAAACGTTGATCCGGTCCATCTATTTGTTTTTGCGGCATTTGTGCGACGCCAGATGATTCCATCTGGCTGCAAAATGCTGTAGAGGCCGGTCGCGCCGCCTGCCCATCCCGATGCCGAAGCGTTACGCGCCGCCCGCCCGATCCCCCCTTCGGCGGGTTGTAGCGGCGCGGTCTCCATGGGCTTGGCGCAGCAGGCGCTTGCTCATGATATAACTTTTACGTAAAGGTAATAAAAACACCTGCGCTGCGCTGCTCCGCCCGCTGCCGATAGCGGTTTCGCCCCCAGGCGTGATGCGCTATAGGCGGGCCGGAAGAAAGGCAGCCGCCGGCCACCCGTGGAGGACATGAATGAGCGAACGAGAGAGCATGGAGTTCGATGTCGTGATCGTCGGCGCAGGGCCGGCGGGGCTTGCGGCGTCGATCAGGCTGAAGCAGCTCAACCCGGAGCTTTCCGTCGTGGTCCTCGAAAAGGGTGGCGAGGTCGGCGCCCACATCCTCTCCGGCGCGGTGGTCGATCCCATCGGCATCGACCGGCTTCTGCCCGGCTGGCGCGAGGAGGAGGGCCATCCCTTCCGCACCGAGGTGAAGGACGACCGTTTCCTGCTGCTCGGGCCGGCCGGCGCCTTCCGCCTGCCCAATTTCCTCATACCGCCGCTTATGAACAACCACGGCAACTACATTGTCTCGCTGGGCAATGTGTGCCGCTGGCTGGCGGAGAAGGCCGAGGCGCTGGGTGTGGAGATCTATCCGGGCTTCGCGGCGGCGGAAGTGCTCTACAACGAGGCCGGTGCGGTGATCGGCGTTGCCACCGGTGACATGGGAGTAGAGCGCGACGGCTCCCGCGGCCCCTCCTATCAGCCGGGCATGGAGCTGATCGGCAAATATGTGATGATCGGCGAGGGCGCGCGCGGTTCCCTCGCCAAGCAGCTCATCGCCCGCTATGGCCTGGACGTGGGCCGCGAGCCGCAGAAATTCGGCATCGGCCTGAAGGAGCTGTGGGAGGTGAAGCCGGAGAAGCACAGGCCCGGCCTCGTGCAGCACAGCTTCGGCTGGCCGCTCGATTCCAGGACCGGCGGCGGCTCCTTCCTGTATCATTTCGACGACAATCTGGTGGCCGTCGGATTCGTTGTCCATCTGAACTACAGGAATCCCTATCTCTCCCCCTTCGAGGAGTTTCAGCGCTTCAAGACGCATCCCGCCATTCGCGAGACCTTCGAGGGCGGCAAGCGCCTGTGCTATGGAGCCCGCGCCATCACCGAGGGCGGCTTCCAGTCGGTGCCGAAGATGGCTTTCCCGGGTGGTGTGCTGATGGGCTGTTCGGCGGGCCTCGTCAACGTGCCGCGCATCAAGGGTTCGCACAATGCGGTGCTCTCGGGCATCCTGGCCGCCGAGCATGTGGCCGAGGCGATCGCCGCCGGCCGTGCCCATGACGAGCTGACCGCCTATGAGGAAGCCTGGCGCACCTCCGAGATCGGCAGGGACCTGAAGAAGGTGCGCAACGTCAAGCCGCTGTGGTCGCGGCTGGGCACGTGGGCCGGCGTGGCCGCGGGCGGCTTCGACATGTGGATGAACACGCTGTTCGGCTTCTCCCCCTTCGGCACGCTGGGCCACGGCAAGCCGGATTCGCAGGCTCTGGAGCCGGCGGACAAGCACAGGCCCATCGACTATCCCAAGCCAGACGGTGTGCTCACCTTCGACCGCCTGTCCTCGGTGTTCCTGTCCAACACCAACCATGAGGAAAACCAGCCGGTTCACCTGCAGGTGAAGGACATGGATCTGCAGAAGCGCTCGGAATTCGCCGTCTTCGCCGGCCCGTCCGCGCGCTACTGCCCCGCCGGCGTCTATGAGTGGGTGGATGCCGATGGCAACGCGCTCGCCGGCCATGCGGTGCGCGACAATCTCGACGCCCGCTTCGTCATCAACGCGCAGAACTGCGTGCACTGCAAGACCTGCGACATCAAGGACCCGAACCAGAACATCAACTGGGTGCCGCCGCAGGGCGGCGAGGGGCCGGTCTATCAGAACATGTGAGCCTGCGGCGCAGGCCCGGCCTGCGCCTGCATCACCATCGGTTCCCCTTCCGCAGGCTCCACGGAAAAATCCAGCAGCACCGGCAGGTGGTCCGAGCCTGCATCCTCCAGCCGCGTGGTGGAAAGCGGCACGATGCGCCCCTTCACCAGCACGTTGTCGATGGGCAGGCCGGCTCGGCGCCTCAGCGCATCGGGCAGCGGCAGGGCGAGCCATGTCGGCCCGATCTGCGTGAGGATGTCGAGCCCGCCGGCCGTTGCCAGGTCGCGCACCGTCCGGCTCCACGGAACGGCGTTCAGATCGCCCGCCAGGATGGCCGTATGGCCCAGCCGCCCGGCCAGCACCCGCATCACCTCCTGCGTCTGCCATGGCTGCGAGAAGGGCCAGGGCCAACCCAGATGCAGCGCCGCCACATCCACCGCCGCCCCGCCGAAATTCACCGTGACGACCGCCAGCGAGCCCCGGTCGAAGCAGCCCGCCGTCGCCGGGTGCAGGAACGGCCTTCGCGACAGGATCGCCACCCCGCCGATGGGCGAAGGCGGCGGGCAGACGATGCGATGCGGGTAGGCATCCGAGATGCTCTCCAGATGCGGCAGCCACGCCTGGGAGACCTCGTTGAGCGTCACCACATCCGGCTGGGCGCGCCCGATCAGGGAAAGCACGTTCTTCGGCGTGGCGTTGTCGTAGCGCAGGTTGAGCTGCATCAGCTTGTAGCGCGCCGCCGCCGGCTCACCCTGGGCCTGCACCGTGCTGTCGGGCAGGCTCGTCACCGAGAGGATGGCAGCGGCGGCCAGAACCATGGCCGAAAGCCCGATCCCTCGCCACCCCCGGCGGAAGAGAAGGGGCAGCGCCAGCACGATCACGAGCCCGGCCAGATGCACGCGGAAATGCGAGAAGGAGTCGAAAGCCGCGTGCACACCGCCCCAGTACCCCGCCACCAGCGGCACGGTCATGAGCGTGGCGGCGAGAGCCAGCAGCGGGGAGGAAAGACGTCGATCCGGCATGTTGCGCTTCTTAACGGTTCAATTGCGGCGGGAACAAGGTTTGCCGCGGCAAAGCCCCGCCAGGGCGGCGTGCAGAACACGTCAAACCGACTTCTGGCACGACCGCGATGACGGGTCGGGACCGGAACCACGGGGACAGAATCCGCACCGCGCAGAATTTTCCTCCCCGCCAACCCGTTGTGTCCATTCCCTATTCGCTATCCGCGCCACGAAAGCCCGGAGCCATAGCGCAGGGCCGTTGAGCGTGCCACACAACGAAGAGAAAGGTGCGATCAACGCGCCCCGTTTCCCAGGTCCCTTACCAAAGGCCGGGCGGCGAAAGCCGGGCGCGGCGCGGATGGCGCGCGGGCGCCGCCCGGGAAAAGGAGGAGTGCCTATTGAAACGCCGTCTCCGAGAAGCTGCGCAGCTTGCGCGAATGCAGCCTCTCCGGCGGCATGGCGGCCAGCTTTTCCACCGCGCGGATGCCGATCTTCAGGTGCTGGGCCACCTGGCGCTTGTAGAAATCGGTCGCCATGCCCGGCAGCTTCAGCTCCCCATGCAGCGGCTTGTCGGACACGCACAGAAGCGTGCCATAGGGCACGCGGAAGCGGAAACCATTGGCGGCGATGGTGGCCGACTCCATGTCGAGCGCGATTGCCCGCGACTGCGAAAGCCGCTGCACGGGCCCGCGCTGGTCGCGCAGCTCCCAGTTGCGGTTGTCGATGGTCGCCACGGTGCCGGTGCGCATGATGCGCTTGAGTTCATAGCCCGAAAGCCCGGTGATCTCCGCCACCGCCTCCTGCAGCGCCACCTGCACCTCGGCAAGAGCGGGCAGCGGCACCCACACCGGCAGGTCGTCGTCCAGCACGTGGTCTTCGCGCACATAGGCATGGGCCAGCACATAGTCGCCCAGCGCCTGGGTGTGGCGCAGCCCGGCGCAGTGGCCGAGCATCAGCCACGCATGGGGGCGCAGCACCGCGATGTGGTCGGTGATCGTCTTGGCGTTGGAGGGGCCGACGCCGATATTGACCATGGTGATGCCGGAATGGTCGCTCTTCTTCAGGTGAAAGGCCGGCATCTGGGGCAGGCGCTGGGGCCCGGCCTGCGGCGTGTCCTCGCCGGGCCGGGTGATCACGTTGCCCGGTTCTACGAACGCCTCGTAACCCCGGCCGCCCTCCGCCATCGCCGCGCGCGCGAAGGCGCAGAACTCGTCGATGTAGAACTGGTAGTTGGTGAACAGCACGAAGTTCTGGAAGTGCTCTGGCGCCGTGGCCGTGTAATGGGACAGCCGGTGCAGCGAATAGTCCATGCGCGGTGCGGTGAAGGGCGCCAGCGGCAGCGGCTCGCCCGGCCCCGTCTCGTAGGTGCCGTTGACGATGTCGTCGTCCATGGTGCTCAGGTCCGGCACGTCGAACAGGTCGCGCAGCGGCCGCTGCAGCCGGTCGGGAAGCGAGGCTTCCACATAGGTGTCTTTCAGGAAGGCGAAGTGCAGCGGGATCGGCGTTTCCGACTCGGCGACCGTTACCTCCACCCCGTGGTTGCGGATGATGAGGCCGAGCTGCTCGCAGAGATAGGTGTCGAAGAGGTCGGGCCGCGTGATGGTGGTGGCGTAGGTTCCCGGCGCCGGCACGTGGCCAAAGGCCAGCCGCGTGTCGATCTGGGCGAAGGAGGAGGTCGAGACGCTCACCTCGGGATAGAAGGCGCGGTAGCGCCGGTCGCTTGCGCCGGTGGCCGTCACATGGGCGAACGCCTCGCGCAGGAAGGCGGTGTTGCGCGCATAGATGGCCTTCAGCGCCTCCACGGCTTCGCGCGCGTCGCTGAAGCGCCACCGTGCCGCGGGCTCCGGGCTCGAAATGGTTTCAATGGGTTGAGGATAGATTCGCTTGTCCATAACCCATTATAGGTGTTTCCCGTGGCAGTTTCGAGACGCCATCGCTTCACCGTGTGTAGCCGGTGGAAATGGTGTTGCCGAAGGCGCCCGCCGGCGGGGTGGAGAGGCTGCGCTGGTCTCTGTCGAGATGCGTCAGCCCCGCCGCCATCAGCGGCAGCGCCATGAGGCCCGCGAGGATGAGGGCGCGCGGCGCGGCGGCCAGAAGGGATGTGGCGAGGGTTCTTGCGGTAAGCATGGCACGACTCCGCTTGCGTTTCTTCCGCGAAGGTGCCTGCCCGGCCCTGAACCGGCGCTGAGAGGGCTGTTCACACAGTGTTCAACATTATTGACGCGTGCTGACGATTGAATGCCGCTTCCCCACAGCCTACCTGCCTTGCGGATTTGCCAACCGTGGAGAAGCCCATGACCGAACAGACCCGCCCCATCGAGCTGCATTACTGGCCCACGCCCAACGGCTGGAAGATCAGCATCATGTTGGAGGAGCTCGGCGTTCCCTACACGGTGCACTATGTCAATATCGGCCGCGGCGAGCAGTTCCGGCCGGAGTTCCTGAAGATCTCTCCCAACAACCGGATGCCGGCCATCGTTGACCCCGAAGGGCCGGGTGGCGGGCCCATTTCCGTGTTCGAGTCGGGTGCCATCCTGCAGTATCTCGGACGCAAGTTCGGCCGCTTCTACCCGGCGGACGAGCGCAGCCGCGTCGAGGTCGATCAATGGCTGTTCTGGCAGGTGGGCGGGCTCGGGCCGATGGCCGGCCAGGCCCATCATTTCCGTCAGTATGCGCAGGAGAAGATACCCTATGCCATAGAGCGTTACACCAACGAGGTGAACCGCCTCTACGGCGTCATGAACAGGCGCCTGGCCGACCGCGACTATCTGGCCGGCGAATACTCCATTGCCGACATCGCCTGCATCGGCTGGGTCAAGCCGCACGAGAACCAGGGGCAGGACCTCAATGACTTCCCCAACCTCAAGCGCTGGTTCGAGACCGTGATGGCGCGGCCCGCCGTCGAGCGGGGCATGGTGCTGGGCCGCGAGCACCGTCGCAACATCGCCGACGACGAGGAAGCCAGGAAGGTGCTGTTCGGCCAGCGCGCGCGCTGAGCACCCTCAGCGCGCAAAGGGGCGGCGGGGCACGGCGATCCCGTCATCGGCCAGCGCGTCGTAGATGGAGCCGCGCGCGGCGGCCGCAAAGACGCTGGCCCCGCCCGTTCGTTCGCGCCGGCCGGCGCCGCGCATCCGCCTGACGATCTGGGCGAGATCCACATCGTCGGCCGATCCGTGCGCCTGGCGCGGCACGGCGCCGCGCTTGTCCTTCACCCCCGGCAGCGCCGACTCCGGCAGTTTCTCGAATTTCATGCGCATGGTCGCCGCCACCCCGTCGCCAAAGGCGATGGCCTCGCGCTGGCCCATGGCCGACAGGAAGGCGAGGGTGGAGGTCGAGGAGTCGGCGATCGCCGAGCGGATGATCGCCTGATCCTGCTCGTTGGCAAGCCGCATGGCAAAGACGGTGGAGCACTGCGAGAGCACGGTCGGGTCGAGATCGCCCGGCCGCTGCGTCACCACGCCCAGATAGCAGCCATATTTGCGCCCTTCCTTGGCGATGCGCGCCAGCGCATGGCGGGTCGGCGCGAAGCCGAGCCGCGGGTCGGAGGGCATGTATCGGTGCGCCTCCTCGCACAGCACCAGAAGCTTCAGCCGTCCCTCGCTCCACAGCGCCAGATCGAAGGCAAGCCGCGCCAGCACCGAGCACACGGAGTTGACCACCTCGGAGGGCAGTCCCGCCATCTCGAAACAGGTCACGGGCCGCCCCTCGCTCGGCACGCGGAAGAGGCGTCCCACGGTCTCGTGGATCGTGTCCTCGATGAGATGCGAGGAGAACATGAAGCGATAGCTCGGATCGGCCTGGGCCGATTCGATGCGTGTACGAAGCTGCCGATAGTGCGGCCGCTCGTTCTTGGCTTCGAGCTGGCCCATGCGCTCGTCGATCATGCGCACCACGTCGGCCATGCGATAGGGCACCGGCGTGTCGGCGGTAATGCCGCTGTCGCCACGCTTGAGCGCGCCCCCCGCGCCCCCGCGATAGGCGTGCTTGGCCTCCGCGATGAGGTCGCGCAGAAGCTCCACTTCCTCCATCACCGGCTCGCGTCCGCGATAGAGCACTTCCACGAACTCCTCCAGCCGGAACAGCCAGAAGGGCAGGTCGAGCGTCGTGGTGTCGATGCGCACGGCATGCTCGGACAGCGCCTCGGCGAACTCGTTGTGCGGGTCGAGGATCAGCACACGCAGGTCCGGCCGTGCGGCAATCGCCTTGCGCAGCAGCAGCGAGACGGCGGTCGACTTGCCCACGCCCGTGGTGCCGACCACCGCGAAGTGGCGGCTCAGCGTCTCGTCGATCGCAAGGCAGGCCTCGACGGTGCTGTCCTGCGACAGCCGGCCGAGGGTCACGGAGCGCCGCCCGCCGAGGTCATAGATGGCGCGCAGGTCGTGCGCGCGGATGCGGTGGGCGGGTGCGCCGATATACGGGTAGTCCGTGATGCCGCGGTCGAAGAAGGGCCTGCCGTCGCGGTCGCTCACTTCGCCGATCAGTTCCACATGCACGAGGATGGGGTTGCTGCCGCCCTCGTCCCAATGGCCGTGCGGCCGCTCGATGCCGTAGATCAGGCCCACCGTGCGCGTTGCGCCCAGGTTGATGGAGATCAGCTTGCCCACCGTCCACGATCCGGCGATGGCAATCTCGTCTCGCCCGATGGTGGCGGCAATGGTGGCGCGTGCCCCGTCGCATTGCACCACATGGCCCAGAACGCGCGCGCGGGGCTGGTCTGCCGCCCGTCGCTCCTGCGGCGTTGCCTCCCCCGGCCGTGTTTCCTTGCCAACAAACATCAGCGCCCCCGATCTGCCCAGAAACGCGGAGAGACTATCGTCGGTGGGTTAAGGGCGGATGAGGGGGCATGGTTGAGGGAAGGTTAGCGAAAAGCGTGAAATGCTATGCGTTCTCGCTCCGGCATTGCTGGTAATGTAGAAATGCATTACATCCTCCGCACTGCTCGAAAGGAGATGGCGCTGGCCACGATGGCCGTTACGGCCAGGGGGCAAGTGACTTTTCGCAAGGGCGTGCTCCGACATCTCGGCGTCAGACCGGGTGAAAGGATCGAATGGAACCCGCTGCCGGGTGGTCGGGCGGAGTTGAAAGCCGCGGAGCCGGCCGGAAGTATAGAGGATTTTATCGGGCTTCTCGCCGGGAAGACCGACAGGCCGCTCTCGATCGAGGAAATGAACGAGATTGCCGCCAAGGGCTGGGCTGGCGAGGAATGAGGATTTCGGTCGATACGAATGTTCTCGCCCGCGCGGCCTGGAATGCGGCTCACGGGCCCGGATTGCGCTTTCGATACACCACGTGCGGGCGCAGGGGGTGACCGTCGGGAACCTTTGGGTGCTCGAAGCTGTCCGAGGGATCGTGGATCATGCCGAGCTTCTGCATCACCCGCTGGCTGGGCAGGTTGATGTGCGCGGTAAAGGCCACCACCTCCGGCAGGCCGATGGCCCAGGCGTAGTCGAGCCAGGCCCGCGCGCCCTCCGGCGCCAGCCCCTGGCCCCAATACTGCTTGCCGATCACCCAGCCGATCTCCACCCTCGGGTGGCTGGGGATGGCGGCACGCGTGGCATCGGGGATGACCCCGAGGCCGACAAGCCCGACAAGGGCGCCGGTTTCCTTCAGCTCCGCCGCCTGGAAGTGAAAGCCGTTGAGGCGCGCTTTCTCCCTCGCGGCGTCGATGTCGGCCTCCACCTCCTCGCGGGTCATGACCCTGGGGAAGAAGCGGCGCACATGCGCATCCCCCTGAATCTCCGCCAATGCCGCGCGGTCGCGGTCCTCCCAGGGGCGCAGGATCAGGCGTTCGGTTTCGAGCTTCATGGTGCGGGCCGGCGGTGCTTCTTGGAGAGTGTGAGCAGGCTTTTAGACCCGTTGCCGACAGAAGGCCAGCGGCGGCGCATTATGCGTTGACACGGCGCGCAATTGCACCTTATTGTCCGCGGCCATGATGAAGACAGGCATTCTCGTAGTAGGAACGCACATGGGCAGGGCGGCGTAGCCGCCGGGCGACAGCCACTCATGTGCGAAATCGGGCTCCTTCAAGGGGCCTTTTTTATTGGCCGAACCGTAGCATGAGCATGGATCGAGAACGGGACTGACACGCGATGAACGCACGAGCGCCGGCGCCCAAGGGGCAGGAAACGAGCACGCAGGAGATGACGGGCGCCGAGATGGTGGTGCAGGCGCTGAAGGACAATGGCGTCAAGCACATCTTCGGCTATCCGGGCGGGGCGGTGCTTCCCATCTACGACGAGCTTTTCCAGCAGGACGAGATCCAGCATATCCTGGTGCGCCATGAGCAGGGAGCGGGCCATGCGGCGGAAGGCTATGCCCGCTCCACCGGCAAGGCGGGAGTGATGCTCGTCACCTCCGGCCCCGGCGCCACCAATGCGGTGACGGCGCTTCAGGATGCGCTTATGGATTCGATTCCCCTGGTCTGCATCACCGGCCAGGTGCCCACCACGCTGATCGGCTCCGATGCCTTTCAGGAATGCGACACGGTGGGGATCACCCGCCCCTGCACCAAGCACAACTGGCTGGTGCGCGACGTCAACCAGCTTGCCGCCGTGCTGCACGAGGCTTTTCACGTGGCGACCACCGGCCGCCCCGGCCCTGTCGTCGTCGACATTCCCAAAGATGTGCAGTTCGCCAAGGGGCTTTATCTTTCGCCGCAGACGGCGCCGCGCACGCGCTATCGCCCGCGTGAGGAGGGCGACCAGCAGAGCATTCGGGAGGCCATTGCGCTGATGGCGGGCGCCCGCCGGCCCGTCATCTACACAGGCGGCGGCATCATCAACGCCGGCCCGGAAGCAAGCCACCTGCTGCGCGAGCTGGTGGAGCTGACAGGCTTTCCCATCACGTCCACATTGATGGGGCTCGGCGCCTATCCGGCATCCGGCAAGAACTGGCTGGGCATGCTGGGCATGCACGGCACCTACGAGGCCAACATGGCCATGCACGATTGCGACGTGATGCTGTGCATCGGCGCGCGCTTCGACGACCGCATCACTGGCCGCGTCGACGCCTTCTCGCCGAACTCGAAGAAGATCCATGTCGACATCGATCCTTCCTCGATCAACAAGAACGTGCATGTCGACATTCCCATCATCGGCGATGCCGGGCGCGTGCTTGAGGATATGGTGCGCCTGTGGCGCGCCAGCGCCCATGCCGACAAGGCGGCGCTGAAGCCCTGGTGGGAGCAGATTGCCAAGTGGCGGGCGCGCGATTCCCTGGCCTACACGCCCAGCGACGACGTCATCATGCCGCAATATGCGATCCAGCGCCTCTACGAGGCGACCAGGGGCCGCGACGTCTACATCACCACCGAGGTCGGCCAGCACCAGATGTGGGCTGCCCAGCACTTCGGCTTCGACGAACCCAACCGCTGGATGACCTCCGGCGGTCTCGGCACCATGGGTTATGGCCTGCCGGCCGCGCTCGGCGTTCAGATCGCCCACCCGGACGCGCTGGTCATCGACATCGCCGGCGATGCCTCGGTGCTGATGACCATGCAGGAGATGAGCGCGGCGGTGCAGCACAACGCACCGATCAAGATCTTCATCCTCAACAACCAGTATATGGGCATGGTTCGACAGTGGCAGCAGCTTCTCCACGGCAATCGCCTGTCGCATTCCTACACCGAGGCATTGCCCGACTTCGTGAAACTGGCCGAAGCCTATGGCTGCAAGGGCATACGCTGCGAGAAGCCGGGCGACCTGGATGCCGCGATCAAGGAGATGATCGAGACCGACGGTCCGGTGATCTTCGACTGCCGGGTGGCAAATCTTGCCAACTGCTTCCCCATGATCCCCTCCGGCAAGGCCCATAACGAGATGCTGCTGCCAGACGAGGCGACGGACGAGGCCGTGGCCAATGCCATCGGCGCGGAGGGCAGGGCTCTGGTGTAGCCACAGGACGGCTTGCCCGCGCACATTTCTGGAAACGACGGTTCAAGAAGAGAACGGACGCATGAACGCCCAGCTCAAGCCCACCGGCTCCGCCTATTTCATCGCAGCAGAAACCGAGAAGGACGAAAAGCGCACGCTCGCCGTGCTCGTCGACAACGAACCGGGAGTGCTTGCCCGCGTCATCGGCCTGTTTTCGGGGCGTGGATACAACATCGACAGCCTGACCGTCTCGGAGACCGAGCATGAACGGCATCTCTCGCGCATCACCATCGTCACCCGCGGCACCCCGCACGTGCTGGAGCAGATCAAGCACCAGCTGGCGCGCATCGTGCCGGTGCACCGCGTGGTCGACCTCACGCTCGCGGCCATTGAGCGTGGCCATGAGCGCCCGCTGGAGCGCGAGCTGGCGCTGGTGAAGGTAAGCGGCAAGGGCGAGGACCGGGTGGAGGCGCTGAGACTGGCCGATGCCTTCCGCGCCCAGGTGATCGACGCCAACACCGAGCATTTCATCTTCGAGATCACCGGCCGCGTCTCCAAGATCGAGCAGTTCATCGCGATCATGAAGCCGCTCGGCCTCGTGGAGGTCTGCCGCACCGGCGTGGCGGCGATGAACCGAGGGCCGGAAGGAATGTAGGTCTCCTTGCGGCGCGGTGGCAGAGCGCGCATATGCAAGGGATATACAATCCTGCAAGCCCCGCCATGACCGAACTTCGCATCGCCAAATGGGGCAACAGCGCGGCCATACGCCTGCCCAAATCCGCTCTCGAGCAACTCGGCCTGAAGCCGGGCGAGACGGTCGAGTTCACCGTCCAGGTTGGCAAGGGCGTGATCGAGCCCAAGAAGCCCAGGAAGATCACGCTTGAATGGATCATATCGGAGACCAAGAGGCTGGGGCCGGAAAATATCCCGGAAACTGTTGAATGGGGACCGGACCGCGGCGAGGAAATCATCGACGACGAATATTCCAGAGGCGAGATCACGCTCGATGACATTCTTCGAGGTCGGTGACATCGTTTGGGGCGATTTCGATCCCGTCCGTGGAACGGAACAGCGTGGCGTTCGCCCCACCATCATTCTTACCGATCGCGAGTTCAACGCGCTATATCCGCGCTCGGTGGTCTGCCCCATTACCAAGAACGTCACGCCATGGCCGACCAAGGTCATATTGCCTGAAGGGATGAAAACACGCGGCGCGGTCATGGCCGATCAGCCATGAACGATGCATCGCTCCGAACTTGGCTTCCGCTTCATCGAGCGCGCGCCGGAGGCTGTGCTGGCGGAGGTGCGTGCCATCCTGGCGGCTCTGCTGCAGATTGGCTGAGCGGGCCTTCGCAAGGCCCTGTTCAATCGCCCCAGAATCTGGTTTCTGGCCGCTCATGGAACTTTCGCCGCAACAGGATGAGGCCCTGAAGGCCGTTGCCCGCTGGTTGAAGGAGGGGCGCTCGCAGGTCTTCCGCCTGTTCGGCTATGCCGGAACCGGCAAGACAACGCTGGCGCGCTACTTCGCCGAGCATGTGGACGGCGAGGTGCAGTTCGCCGCCTTCACCGGCAAGGCGGCCCAGGTGCTGCGCTCCCGGGGCGCCACGAACGCGCGCACCATCCATTCCCTTATCTATCGGCCGCGCGGCGAGGAAGCGGTGGAGGACGAGGCGACCGGCCGGACCACCATGTCGCCCACCTTCTCGCTCAATCGGCAAAGCCCGGTTGCCAGGGCAAAGCTGGTCATCATCGACGAGTGCTCGATGGTCGACGAGGAATTGGGCCGCGACCTCATGTCCTTCGGCACGCCCATCCTGGTGCTGGGCGACCCTGGCCAGCTTCCGCCCATCTCCGGCGGCGGGTTCTTCACCGAGCACGCGCCCGACTATCTGCTTACCGAGATCCACCGCCAGGCAAGGGACAACCCGATCATAAGGCTGGCGCTCGACGTGCGCGAGGGCCGGGAACTGGACCATGGCGACTTCGGCGCGGCAAGGGTCATCCGGCGCGGAGAGGTGAACAGCGATCTGGTGCTTGCCGCCGACCAGGTGCTCGTCGGCATCAACCGCACGCGCCGCCGCTACAACCAGCGCCTGCGGGAGCTCAAGGGGTTCGACGCGCTCTATCCCCAGGCCGGCGACAAGCTGGTCTGCCTGCGCAACGATCCCGCAAAGGGGCTTCTGAACGGCTCCCTGTGGAAGGTGATGACCGCCTCGCGCGAGACGGTGAAACCGGGAATCAACCTGCTCGTCTCTCCCGAGGAGGATGATCCCGATCGCGGTGTCGCCAAGATCAAGCTGCTGAAGGCCGCCTTCGAGGAACCGGAGACCGAGATCCCGTGGCAGACTCGAAAGCGCTACGACGATTTCGATTTCGGCTACGCGCTTACGGTTCACAAGGCGCAGGGCTCGCAGTGGGACGAGGTGGTGCTGTTCGACGAGAGCTTCGCCTTCCGCGACACCCGGCAGCGCTGGCTCTATACCGCGATCACCCGCGCCGCAGAGCGGCTGACGGTGGTGCGTTGACGAATGCTCAGGCCGGGTTGGCGCCGACCCATGCCCAGGCTGCCGCTTCCTGCCGGGCCTCGAAGTGCTTTACCTCAGCGGAGAAGAGCGGCCCGAGCAGGGCAAGCGCGGTTCCCAGCCAGGCCGGCCCGCCGACCACGGCGCATTTGCGGATGTGGGCGAAGGCGCCTGTTTTTCCCCGCATGCCCTGGTCCTTCCAAGCGGCATTCCAATCAACGCCCTCATAGTCGTGGAAGATGACAATCACGTCGATGCGATCATGCAGCTCGTAGGCGCCTTCCAGAAGGCCGTAGAGGTTCTCCACATCCGCCGCGGTGATGTGGCCTGTCACCTCGAAGGCATAGGTGTCTTCCCGATCCGTGTCGATGCGGCGCACGCGCGGCGGGTTTTCGTTGATGAACATGGCCATCTCCCGTGGGCTCTCGTGCCTCTGTCCCTGCCGGCGATCGTCCTTGGCCCTGTCGATTCCGCGAAAGCCGGTATAGGGATTAGGAACAAGCTCTTATCAACAGCGGGACAGTCGATGCCGGCCAAGCTCTCCGTCAATCTTAACGCCGTCGCCATGCTGCGCAACCGGCGCGATCTTCCCTGGCCGAGCGTCACCGGGCTCGGCCGCATCGCCCTGCAGGCAGGTGCTCACGGCCTGACCGTGCATCCGCGGCCCGATGAGCGCCACATCCGCTTCAGCGACCTGCCGGCCATTCGCGCCCTGATCGACGACTCCTTCCCGGATCGGGAGTTCAATGTGGAGGGCTATCCGAGCGAGGCGTTCCTGCGCCTCGTGGAGGAGAACCAGCCCGAGCAGGTCACTCTGGTTCCCGACGATCCCGCGCAGGCAACCTCGGATCATGGCTGGGACTTCGCTGCCGCCGCCGCTTTCCTGGGCCCCGTCGTCAAGCGGCTGAAGCGCAAGGGATTCCGTGTCTCGCTGTTCTGCAACCCGGACGAGAGCGAGGCGGGCCTGCGCGCCGCCAGGGAGACTGGCGCCGACCGGGTGGAGCTCTATACCGGGCCTTATGGGGCGAGCCACGACGATCCCGAAAGGGCGGAGCGGGAGCTGGACAAGCTGGCGCGCACGGCAGAAGCCGCCGCCGCCCTCGGCCTTGGCGTCAATGCCGGCCACGATCTGACGGTGGCGAACCTGCCCGCGCTCGCCCGCCGCATTCCCTTTCTGGCCGAGGTCTCCATCGGCCATGGGCTGACGGCAGATGCGCTCGAACATGGCATGGCCGCCACGGTGCGCCGCTTTCTGGATGCCTGCGCGGCCGGATGAAGCGCTGCGCTACATGCGGGCCCACTTTTCGCTGCGGCAGAGAATGCGGCCGAGCAGGCAGCCGCTCATGGTGAAGACATCACCCTCGAGCTTGCCCTTGCCGTTATAGGTCTTGCCGTTGGCCGGATCGGTCACCTCGCCCCTGTAGCTGCCGTTGCCGGCCACCTCGAAACGGCCGATGCGTTTGCCCGCATGCGGCCCGGTCTTCAGCGTGATGCAGAGCGCGCCCCCGCAGGGGGCGATTTCCGCCGTGTTGCCTGAACCCGTCTTCCACAGACCCTCGATCGGATCGGCCAGCGCCGGGCCTGCCATGATCAGCAGCGCCGCGCCCGCCAGAAACATGCCGCGCATCGTCTTATCCTCCCTCAGACCGGCGGCACCCCTTGCCGCCTATTACGCGAACGTAAGCGTAATATATGAACGGCCGCGATGGAAGATGCTTCTTTCTCGCTTCCGGGGCCTTCCGCGGCGGCGTCCGTCGGGTGTCCGGGCGGAGAATCGCCTCCGCGCCTTTCCGCCATGGTTAGAAAAGGGTTGCGCGCTCGTTTAAGATTTTTGGCCGGCGCAAAGCGCGAATGCCTTGTCCGCCCGGCCTTTGCATCCTTAACGGAATCCAGCGGTTTACGGAATGTTTGAACTTTGTTTTCTGCAAATTAATCAAGGTATTTAACGTCGACTTCAGTCCCCCGGCGCCATTCTCGTGAGCATCGCAACCGCCAAAAAACAAGAAAGGCGGGCGGCTGTCAGGACGTCAAAACGGGGTTGAAAAAATGGCACGTTTGGATCTTCAGGGGGCAGGCACGCCTTGCGCGGGCGGCACGGCGCAGCCGGAGATGCTTTTCCAGCTCGGCATGATGTATGCCACCGGCCGCGACTGCGACATGGATCTGGTCGCCGCGCACAAATGGCTCAACATTGCCGCCATCAAGGGCTCCGAGCGCGCCGCGCAGATGCGCGCGGAACTGGCCGGCGCCATGTCCAAGGCCGAGATTGCGCGCGCCCTGCGCGAGGCGCGCGAGTGGATGACGCAGCACTGAACCGCAGGGGCGGGGCCGCGCTCCGTCCGCGCTTCCGGCTGTCGCCGCAACCGCCTTTGCAAGCGCTCAGGAAAAGCGCACCAGCACAGCGCCATCGCTGACCTGCGCACCCTCGGCGGCGATTTCGGCGATGACGCCGTCATGGGGTGCGGTGATGGTGTGCTCCATCTTCATGGCCTCCAGCACGAGCAGCGGCTCGCCCTTCTTCACCCGCTTGTTCGCTGCCGCGCGCACCAGCTTGACGAGCCCCGGCATGGGCGCGCGCAGGCTGTCGCCGCCGGCCGCCTCCTCCTCGGCCAGCCCCAGCGGGTCATGCAGGCGGAAGGTGTGGCTGTCCGCGCCCTCGAAGACGGTGACATGTCCCGGCCAGACGGCAAGCCGCACGTTCTCGCCAGGGGTCAGCGTGACCGTCTTTTCTCCATCCGCAGCGTCGAGGCACACGGCAAAGCGGCCGTCCCCCAGTCCGGTGACGGTGTGCGGCAGGGCGCGCTCCCCGAGGTGGATGGTGCGCGGATGCACCGGCGGGCGGAAATGGCCATAGGCGGAGATGGCGTCAAAGGGGTCGGGCGCTTGCGGTTTCCATGTCGCCCCGCAGGCGGCCAGCGCGGCCTGCGCGATGGTGCGCGTATCGGGCGCCGGCGTGGCGGTCAGCGCCTCCTGCCGCCGCTCGATCAGGCCCGTATCGACATCGCCGGCAAGAAACCCTTCGTCGCGCGCAAGCCGCGCCAGAAAGGCCGTGTTGACGGTGGTGCCGGCGATCTCGGTCTGCGCCAATGCGGCGGCAAGCGCGTCGAGAGCGTCCGCGCGATCCTGCGCATGGACGATGAGCTTGGCAATCATCGGATCGTAGTGCGGCGAGACGGCATCGCCCTCGCGCACCCCGGCATCCACCCGCAGGTGGGCCTTTGCCGCGCCGTCGGGAAAGCGCAGGCGGTGCAGCGTCCCCGTGGCCGGCAGGAAGCCGCGCGCCGCGTCCTCGGCATAGATGCGCGCTTCCACCGCGTGGCCGGACAGCGCGATGCGCTCCTGGGCCAAAGGCAGCGCCTCGCCGGCAGCCACCCGAAGCTGCCACTCCACCAGGTCGAGGCCGGTCACCATTTCGGTGACGGGATGCTCCACCTGCAGGCGCGTGTTCATCTCCATGAACCAGAAGCGGTCGGGCCGGAGGCCGTCGGAGACATCGGCGATGAACTCCACGGTGCCTGCCCCTTGATAGCCGATGGCCCGCGCGGCCGTGACCGCTGCTTCGGTCATTGCCGCGCGCATGGCGCTGGTCATGCCGGGGGCGGGGGCCTCTTCAATCACCTTCTGGTGCCGGCGCTGGGCCGAGCAGTCGCGCTCGAAGAGGTGCACCACATTGCCGTGGCGGTCGCCGAAGACCTGCACCTCGATATGCCGCGGCGTCTCGATCAGCTTTTCCACCAGCACCCGCCCGTCGCCGAAGGCGGCCTTGGCCTCCCGCCGGGCGGTCGCCAGTGCGTCCGAAAGCGCCTCCGGCCGGTCGACGCGCCGCATGCCCTTGCCGCCGCCGCCGGCCCGCGCCTTGACGAGCACCGGATAGCCGATCTCGCGCGCCTTGCGCGCCAGCACCACCAGCTCCTGCGCCTCGCCATGGTAGCCGGGCACCACGGGCACGCCGGCCTTCTCCATCAGTCGCTTGGCCGCGTCCTTCAGCCCCATGGCGCGGATGGCGGCGGCAGGCGGGCCGATGAAGACCAGGCCGGCGGCCTCCACCGCCTCGGCGAACTCCGGGTTCTCCGACAGGAAACCATAGCCGGGGTGGATGGCCTCCGCCCCGCACTTCCTCGCCGCCGCGATGATCCGCTCACCCGCCAGATAGCTCTCTGCGGCGGGCGCCGCACCCACATGCACCGCCTCATCGGCCATGGCCACATGCATGGCGCGGCTGTCGGCATCGGAATAGACGGCGACGGTGGCAATCCCCAGCCGCCGCGCCGTGCGGATGATGCGAACGGCGATTTCGCCGCGATTGGCGATGAGGATCTTCCTGAACATGCAGCCTCCTCGGATGATTTGCCGATCTATAGCGCAGGGGCGTTCCCGCCGCCACGCGCCGGCGCTGCCTCGCCCGCCGCAGGCGCATTGCAAGCAGGCGGCACATGGCCTAACCCTTGCCTCGGTTCGAGCACTGTCGGAGCCCCCGGATGAAGGCGAAGCTTTTCGCGCTTGCAACGCTTGCAGCCCTGCTGCCGGCTGTGTCGGCGCGGGCGGAATGGCAGGCGGTGGAGCGCATCGAAACCTATGCGGTCTCTGGCCGCACGGGCATCGCGCTCTATCGGTCCATCGGCGAGCGCGGGCCGAAGGTGGGCATCGGCCGCGCCATCGCCTATACCGACTACAGGCTGACATGGCGGCGGGACTACCGGCCGGAGGACGGCGGGTGCCGACTGGCCGCAGCGGTGCCAAATCTCACCATCACCTATCGCCTGCCGGCGCCGGCAGACACGCTGCCGCCCGCCACGCGCCGCCTGTGGGAGACCTTCATCGCCGGTGTGGAGGTGCATGAGCGCGGCCACGGCGCCATCATCCTCGACGTTGTGAAGAAGATCGAAGCCATATCCGTCGGCCTGGCGGTCGCGGACGATCCCGACTGCACGAAGACCCGCGCCGAGCTTCAGCGCCGCCTCGTGCCGCTGGCCGAGGAGCTGCGCCGGAGAAACCGGGACTTCGACCGCGAGGAGATGAGCGAAGGCGGGAATGTTCACCGGCTGGTGCTGGGGCTGGTCAACGGCGGCTGAAAGCCCGAGGCCACGCGCGCCGGCATGAGCCGCCCGAACGCGGGCGCGATCGGCACGGGCTGTGCGCATGCGCGGGAGAAGCCGGCGGCGGCCCATCCCGATCCCCTCACATCCGAAACACCCCAAACCGCGTCTCCTCCACCGGCGCGTTGAGCGCCGTCGACACGCTGAGCGCCAGCACCTCGCGCGTCCTGGCCGGGTCGATGATGCCGTCGTCCCACAGCCGGGCGCTGGAATAGAGGGGGTGGCCTTCGCGCTCGTATTTTTCGAGGATCGGCCTCTTGAAGGCTGCTTCCTCTGCTTCCGTCCACGCGCCGCCCTTCCGCTCGATGCCCTCGCGCTTGACGATCGCCAGCACTTCCGCCGCCTGCTCGCCGCCCATGACGGAAATGCGCGCATTCGGCCACATCCACAGGAAACGGGGGGAAAAGGCGCGTCCGCACATGCCATAGTTGCCGGCGCCGAAGGAGCCGCCGATGATGGTGGTGATCTTCGGCACCCGGGCGGTGGCCACCGCCGTGACGAGCTTTGCGCCATCCTTGGCGATGCCGCCTGCTTCATACTTCCTGCCCACCATGAAGCCCGTGATGTTCTGCAGGAAGAGGAGGGGAATACCGCGCTGGCAGCAAAGCTCGATGAAGTGCGCGCCCTTGAGGGCGGATTCGGAAAACAGCACCCCGTTGTTGGCCACCAGGCCCACGGGCATTCCATGCAGATGGGCAAAGCCCGTGACGAGTGTGGTGCCGTAATTGGCCTTGAACTCGTCGAGCTGCGAACCGTCCACGATCCGGGCGATCACCTCGCGCACGTCATAGGGCTGGCGCACATCCGCGGGCACGATGCCGTAGATCTCACGCGGATCGTAAAGGGGCGGAATCGGCTTCTGAAGATCGAATGCTATCGTCTTCTTCCGGTTGAGGTTTTTCACGATGCGACGCACGATGGCAAGGGCGTGCTCGTCATTGAGCGCATAGTGGTCCGCCACGCCGGACTCGCGCGTGTGCACCTCCGCACCGCCCAGCTCCTCCGCCGTCACCACCTCGCCGGTGGCCGCCTTCACGAGCGGCGGGCCGCCCAGGAAGATGGTGGCATTGCCCTTCACCATCACCGTCTCGTCGCTCATCGCCGGTACATAGGCCCCGCCCGCCGTGCACGAGCCCATGACACAGGCGATCTGCGGAATGCCGCGTGCCGACATGTTGGCCTGATTGTAGAAGATGCGGCCGAAATGCTCCCGGTCGGGAAAGACCTCGTCCTGATTGGGCAGGTTCGCGCCGCCGGAATCCACCAGATAGATGCATGGCAGGTTGTTCTCGAGCGCGATCTCCTGGGCGCGCAGGTGCTTCTTGACGGTCAGCGGATAGTAGGTGCCACCCTTCACCGTGGCGTCGTTGACCACGATCATGCACTCGCGCCCCGACACGCGGCCGACGCCGGCGATGAGGCCGGCAGAGGCGATATCGCCCTCATACATGCCCCAGGCTGCGAACTGGCCGATCTCCAGGAAAGGCGCGCCGACGTCGAGAAGCCGGGCAAGCCGGTCCCGCGGCAGAAGCTTGCCGCGGGACGTGTGGCGGGCACGCGCCTCCTGCGAGCCGCCGCGCTCGATCTCGGCAGCCTTTTCCGCCATCTCGGCCACCAGCGCCTTCATGCGCGCCGCATTGGCGCGGAAGGTCTCGGAGGAGGGGGAAAGCTGGGACTCGATGACCGTCATGATTCGCCGATCATTGTCTGCATCGGGGTGCGGTTCAAGGGACGGCTGTTCATGCGCCTTCCCCCACGATCTCCCGCCCGACCAGCCAGCGGCGGACCTCCGAGGTGCCGGCGCCGATCTCGTAGAGCTTGGCATCGCGCAACAGGCGCCCGGTGGGATACTCGTTGACATAGCCGTTGCCGCCGAGAAGCTGGATGGCGTCAAGGGCCACCTGCGTGGCCCGTTCGGCGGCGAAGAGGATGCAGCCGGCGGCATCCTTGCGGGCTGGCGCCCCCCGGTCGCACGCCGTGGCAACGGCGTAGACATAGGCGCGCGAGGCATTGAGCGCGGTGTACATGTCGGCCAGCTTACCCTGCACGAGCTGGAAGGCGCCGACCGGCTGGCCGAACTGCCGCCGCTCGCGCACATAGGGAACCGCAACGTCGAGACAGGCCGCCATGATGCCGAGCGGGCCGCCCGCCAGCACCACGCGCTCATAGTCGAGACCGGACATCAGCACCTTGATGCCCTCTCCCTCCACGCCCAGCACGTTCTCGAAGGGCACTTCCACATTCTCGAACACCAGCTCCCCCGTGTTGGAGCCGCGCATTCCCAGCTTGTCGAGCTTCTGGGCGACGGAAAAGCCCGGCATCCCGCGCTCGACGATGAAGGCTGTGATGCTGCGCGCGGCCGCCTGCGGCGCCGTCCTGGCATAGACGACCAGCGTGCCGGCATCGGGGCCGTTGGTGATCCACATCTTGGAGCCGTTGAGCACGAAGCGGTCGTTCTTCTTTTCCGCCGTCAGCCGCATGGACAGAACGTCCGAACCGGCGCCCGCCTCGGACATGGCGAGGGCACCCACCGTCTCGCCCGAGCACAGGGCCGGCAGGTATTTCCGCTTCTGCTCCGGCGTGCCCCAGCGGCTGATCTGGTTGACGCAGAGATTGGAGTGGGCGCCATAGGACAGGCCGACGGCGGCGCAGGCCCTGGAGATTTCCTCCATTGCCACCACATGCGCCAGATAGCCCATGCCGGAGCCGCCGAATTCCGGCTCGGCGGTGATGCCGAGCAGGCCGAGCGCGCCTATTTCGGCCCACAGAGGGGCGGGAAAATCGTTGCGTGCGTCAGCCTCCGCCGCCAGCGGCGCGATCTTTTCCTGCGCGAAGCGGTGCACCGTCTCGCGAAGTGCCTCGATCTCCTCGCCAAGCCCGAAGCCGAGTGTCTGCATGAACATCGTGAGATCCTCCCGTCAGGCCGCAGCGCCGACAAGGCGCAGCGTCATGATGTGATAGGTATGTGCCACCTCCTCCACGGAGAGCCGCTCATCCGGCCGGAACCAGACGATGACGCCGGTGATCATCTGGATGATGGCCATGGCCGTCAGCGCCGTGTCCTCGATGCGGAAGACATCGGACTGCGCGCCGGCGCGCAGGATGTTGCGCAGCTCCTTCTCGTAGCTGCCGCGCAGGCGCAGGATATGCGACAACCGTGCGGGCGACAGGCTTCTCAGCTCCATATTGCTGACATGGGTGGAGTGCCGCCGTGCGACGTGAAAACGGATGTGGTTGTCCACGAAGGCGGCAAGCCGGGCGGCCGCGTCTCCGGTCTCGGGCCGGGCTGCTTCCCAGGAGGCGATGAGCGCTTCCATGTGGGCGCGCATCAGCGTGTAGAGCAGCTCTTCCTTGGTGGGGAAATAGCGGTAGAGCGCCGCCGGCTGCACGCCCACCTCCGCGGCGAGCTGGCGCATGGACACGGCCTCGAAGCCGTGCCGCGCCATCAGCCGCAGCGCCGCCTCGCGTATGGCGGCCTCGGTCTTCTCTCCATTGGAACCTGCGGTGCGTGCCATGGCGGTGGTCCTTGACACGGAATTAATAGAACGTACGTTTAATTATGGCAATAGCGTCTTTCCGGCGCGGATGGAACCGCGCGGCGGTATCGCGCATTGTAGAGGCGGTGAACGAGCGAGAAGGGAGACAGCCATGGCCGATCTTCTGACCAGGGAAGGGGTGCGCCGCATTCTGGGGCCGGTGGACGATGCGTTTCTGGCCGAGCTCGCGGCCACGGGCGCCAGCGACCGTGACGTTGCCGAGGCATTTGCCTGGGTGACCAATGACGAGGCGCTGATGAACGATTTTCGCCCCCTGCCCAAGGGCAAGGCGGCCGATCTGGTGGAGATCCTGGAGCACCGCCTGGCACCGGAGGATGAATGAGCCGCGGCCGGCACGCCGCTGGCCGGAGAGCGGCGCGGCGGGGCAGCACCCAAGGCGCCCCGCCATGGGCCGTTCACGCCGCCCCAGCCTCCTCCAGCGCCGGGGCAAGCGCTGATTCGAACACGTCGACCTCGTCCTGCGGGCCGACACTGACGCGGATGCAGCGGTCGAGCCTTGGTGCCATGGGCTTGCGCACGAAGACGTCGCGCGCGTCCAGCGCCTTGAGCACTCGCAGGGCAAAGGCGCCGTCGCGTCCGCAGTCGATGGTGACGAAATTGGTGGCCGAGGGCAGGGCGGCAAGCCCGTGCCTTTCCGCAATCGCCGCCAGGCGTCGCCGGCAGGCGTCGACCAGCTCCACGACCTTGCGCAGATGCGCCTCGTCCTCGAGCGCGGCAAGGGCGGCGGCCTGCGTCATGCGCGTCATGCCGAAATGGTTGCGCACCTTGTCGAAGGCGCGGATTGCCTCTGCCGGGCCGATGCAGTAGCCGCATCGCAGCCCCGCCAGCCCATAGACCTTGGAGAAGGTGCGCATCCGCAGCACATTGGGCCGCTCCGGCTCCAGCGGCGGCAGTGCGCCGGCCGGCGCGGTCTCGCAATAGGCCTCGTCGAGCACCAGCATGGTGGTCTCGGGCAGGGCGTCGATGAAGCGGGCGATCTCCTCACCGCTCCACCACGTGCCCATGGGGTTGTCCGGGTTGGAGAGGTAGACAAGGCGCGCCCGCTCGCGCCGCGCCGCCTCGGCAAGCCCCTCCAGGCTTTCCCTGTCCCCTTCATAGGGCACCGTGACGAGGCGGGCGCCGAATCCGGCGACATGATAGTTGAAGGTGGGATAGGCACCGAGCGAGGTGACGACCGGCGTGCCCGGCCCCGCATATTGCCGCACGACGAGGCCGAGCAGCCCGTCGATGCCTTCGCCCACCACGATGTTGGAAGACGCCACGCCGAGACGCGCCGCCAACGCCTGGCGCAGATCGTGGCTTTCGGGATCGCCATATTTCCACATCTCGGGCGCGGCCGCGCGCATCGCCTCGACGACGCCGGGCGAGGGGCCGAAGCCGTTCTCATTGGCGCCGAGCCGGGCACGGAACGGCCGGCCGCGCAGCCGCTCCTGCGTCTCGGGACCGACGAAGGGAACGGTTTCGGGCAGGCTTTCCACGAGCGGGGTAAGGGGAGGGCGCTGGGGCATGGACGTCTTTGCCTTGCTGGATGCTTCGCCGTTTCTTAGACCGGTTCATCGTTTCTATGAAACGCTGATCCGGTCCATCCATCTGTTTGTTTTGCCGCATTTGTGCGACGCCAGATGGTTCCATCTGGCTGCAAAAGGCAGAAAATGGAGCCCAACCCTTCCTTGACAAACATGGATACTGTAGCGGCTTCGCATGAGCCATGCAAAACAGCTTCGCGCAGAACGGCTCCCGCAGGAAGGCGGATGACCGGCGGGCTGCCGGCGACCCGGACCGCCACGACCGCCCGCCCTTCGCCGCTGCCGCCGGCACTCCTGCCGGGCAGATCCGGCGGGCGCTCGGGGAGGCCGGTGCTGTCCGCTCAGGCGGTCACCATCTTTCTGGCGCGCTTCCTGCCGCACATCTCCAGCACGTCGACGCAAGGGTCGAGATCGCTGGTCGCCAGATGCGCATAGCGCATGGTCATCTGCAGGGTCTGGTGGCCGAGCCACATCTGCACGCGCCGCATGTCGATGCCGCCCTGCACCAGGCGGGAGGCGCAGGTGTGGCGCAGCACATGCGGCACCACCTGGGGGTCCGTGCCCAGCCCCACCTCGGCCTTGGCCTCGTTCCAGATGGCGCGGAACTGTGCCTGGCGCAGCATGGAGAAGGGGCCCTTGTGGCCATTTTTCGGGATATTGACCGCGCGCCTGGCGCGGGCCGTCATGGGCACGGTGCGACTGCGTGCCGATTTGGTGATCCAGAAGCTTGCGCGCCCGTCCTGAACGTCGTTCCACGTCAGCCCCAGCGCCTCGCCCAGCCGACAACCAGTATCCACCAGGAACACGCACAGCCGGTGGGCATCCTCGCTGCGCCTGGCGACGGCGGCGAACAGCCGCTTCTCCTCCTCCGCGTCGAGAAAGCGGATCCGCCCCGCCTTCTCCTTCTGCCGGCGAAATTCCGGCAGGCTGTGGATGCACCCCATCTTATATGCCTTCCGCAGCAACTTGCTCAGCGCTGCCATCTTTCTGTTGATGGTGGCGTTGCTGTTCCCGCGGGAGCGCAGTTTTCCGATCAGTTCGTCCAGCGTGTCCTGATCGAAGGCGCTGAAGCGCCGGCCAAGAAGCAGTTCATCCAGCTCACCGATGAAGGAAGTAACATTGTATTTGTGCCTCCCGGGCTCCCAGAGCACATCGCCGAACTTGTCGAAAAGCTCTCTCAGGCTGAACGCCTCGACCACGCGCAACGGCGCATTGCCAAAGGTCAGCGAGTATTCGGCGAAGGGCGTCTTGCCCCATCCATCGGTTTCGCCACGAACGGCGTGCAGCATGTCAGACATCGAGATAGAGACGTTCTGCTTGAAAAACGACGTATTATCAGCAGTCTGTCACGAGACTCAGGTCATGCCCGCATCACGCGACAACATCTCCATCCTCAAGCAGCCGTGCAAAATCCGAAGGCCGTTCCGGCCAACGGTGGAAGCAGCTATCTCCCAAAGGGAGCGCGCTTCATCGTTTGGTGTCTTATGGCTGCGTCTCTCTGCATTTAAACCCTGCCCCAGCGGGAAAAATACAGACCACCCCTTTTTCTCGCACCATAACACCATTCAATCCCCCCCTTTATGCCCCTAACGGCAAAGCTACTCGGGATCGAATGGAGATGCAACGCCCGGTGGCCGAAGCCACCGGGCAAAGCATGGACCGCCTTAGAAGTTGCGGTCGAAGCGGAGGAAGCCGCTGAACTGGCCGTCAGCGAAGCTGTCGCCGTCATTGTAGTTGACAGCAAGCTTCGTGTTGAAGTTCTCGACCAGCTTGTAGTCGATCACACCACCCAGCGCCCAGTCATCGGCACCCGGAAGCGTGGCGTGACGGTCAGCGAAGTACTGACCGCCGAAGCCGACGGTGAGCTTCGGTGTGGCGACATACTTCAGATAGCCACCGACGGACCACTCATAACCACCGCGCGTAACCGAGTAGGCGCTGCTTCCCGACTCGTAGGTCACGAGACCTTCGATGGTGAGCTGCTCGGTGGCATTGATCTTGGCGATCGCCTTGGCGGCCCACTCCTCGGCCGTGGCGTCATAGGCCACCCAGCCGTTCACGCCGCCCCAGCCCTGGGACACGCCGATGTTGCCGACCACATTCGGCGTGTAGTCGACATTCCAGTCTTCCTCTTCGAGCGCCACGGTGACGAAGACGCCATTGGCGGCATCGAAGGTGTAGCGGATGAAGTGGGTGGAGGAACCACCACCGGAGTCGAATTCGCCCGACAGGCCGGCGTCATACAGCGTGTCGCTGTAACCCATGGACAGGCCGCCCAGCGAGATGATCGCCTGCTGCAGGTACACACCGCGCGTAATCGACGCGCCGAAGCTGTCGAGAATGCCAGAGTCGTCGGCGTCGGGATCAAAGCCGCCGAAGCCCGAATAGGAGTCAGCACGGAACTCGATGAAGCCGCCGAGCGTGCCGTACTCGGTCTCCGAGCGGGCATCGATCGTCAGGTCACCGCGAGCCAGCTTCCTCCAGCCGTCGTCGTCCTCATTCCACTGAATCTCGTAGCGGACATAGCCGCCGATCTTGAGGCAGGTTTCGGTGCCCGGGATGTAGAAGAAGCCGGCGCCATAGACGTCGCAGACGCGGACATATTCCATCGGCTCCGGTTCCGGAACGAAGATGGGGTCGGCCGCCTGGGCGCCCGTCGCAGCGACGGTTGCCGCCGCCGAGCCGATGAGAAGGCTCTTGATGTTCATTTTCTGACCTCCAGTCTGAATCTCGACCGAGGGCCTCAATGAATTGATTTTTATATATTTTTCTGGAAAGCGCCAAGATAGATGGAAAGTTTCAGCGCATGGGAGACCGCTCAGTCACAGCCTGGATGCGCGGCGTTTCTGCATATTGGGGGGCAGGCATGCGGAAAATGGCGGAGGGGATGGGCCTGACATCCAACCTTCTCCACTTAAGGCACTGATTTCAATATGTTTTATTTGGACGGTGCGACCCTTGTGCAGACGCCGCCAAGCACATCCACTTAGCCGGGCTATCCCGCAGTTACACCGAACAGCATACCCACTCCCGCGGTCGCGGCCATGGCCAGCGCGCCCCAGAAGGTCACGCGAACGGCTCCCGTCACAATGCCTGCACCGCCGGCGGATGCGCCGAGGCCGCCCAACACCGACAGCGCGACCAGCGTCGTCACCGCGACGGTGAGCGTGATCTGAGCCGGAGGCGACAGCGCCGCAATGATGAGCGGGATGACCGCTCCGACGGCGAATGTCGCCGCTGACACCAGTGCCGCCTGGATCGGGTGGGCGGTGACGGTTTCCGAGATGCCAAGCTCGTCACGCGCATGGGCGCCAAGAGCATCTTTCGCTGTCAGCTGGACCGCAACCTGTCGGGCGAGCCCTTGGTCCAGCCCGCGTGCGACGTAGATCCCGGTCAACTCGTCGAGCTCAGCCTCAGGTGTGTCTTTGAGCTCGCGCGTCTCGCGTGCGATGTCGGCCTTCTCGGCGTCGGTTTGCGAACTGACGGAGACGTACTCCCCAGCCGCCATCGACATCGCGCCGGCAACAAGTCCCGCCAGGCCAGCCACCAGTATCTCCGGACGCTGGGATCCTGCGGCGGCGACGCCTACCACCAGACTGGCGGTGGAGACGAGGCCGTCGTTCGCCCCAAGGACGGCGGCGCGCAGCCAGCCGATCCTGTGGACCATATGGATTTCGGAGTGCGACAGCCTGCTCATCAAGGAACCCCCACCATCCGTCATTCTTGCCACAGGTCTTGGCGATGTGAAGTCATTTGCTGCCATGTAAAATGATCGGAGGTCGTCCATAAGGACAGCCACCTCATTTATTTCATCGTCCAAGCGACTTGCTTGGAGATGCGTTGCCACGATCCTGCGCCGTTCGCTGCCGTGATCAGCTGGGCAATACTCTTTTCGCCAAACCACTCGTAGTGACGCTGGGGTGATCTTCTTGACCGACAATGGACATTTCGGTGTCAAGTACCTATCTTCCAGCTTATGATCTCGCGTGTCATCACCATGATTGCTGTCCTTGCGTTCGCCGTCATGTCGGCGGCGACGACCGCGCACGCTGTCCGCATGGGCGTCGCCATCGATCAGCCCATGGCCGAGATGGCGATGACCGGTACTGAGCATGGTGCGCACTGCGAAGGGAACAAACACTGCGGATCGGCTGATGCTCGAATGTGCGCCTTCGTCTGCGCGGGCCTTTCGGTCATGGTGCCGGTGGAACTCGGTGATATCGGCCCTGCGCACCTCGTGGACAAACATGCCACCGTGGTCGGGACCAACGGCCAAGGTATGGCGCCGGGACTGAACGAACGCCCTCCCAAGCTCCGTCTTCTCTGATTGCGCCCGGGTGGACGCCCGCGGCGTCCCCATCGGCATTCAGAACGGGACAGGATGTCCCGAGGAGACGACCATGCATACCCTTTCACGACGCGGCTTTCTGGCCGCAGGTGCGGCGGCGCTTGCCTCCGTTCACCTTCCGCGCGCTGCCCTTGCGCAGGGGGCGGTGCCTCTCGCACTTTCCGCCGCAACCCGGACATTCGATATCGATGGCCGCGCGGCCACCGTTTTCGGCCTTGCCGGTCCCGGCGGTCAGGGCCTTGTCCTCGACCCCGGCCAGAGGTTCCGGGTCGACCTGACCAACACGCTCGACGTTGATACGATCATCCACTGGCACGGCCAGATACCGCCCAACGTGCAGGACGGCGTGCCGGACATGCCTATGCCACTGCTCGCACCGGGAGAGACCAGGTCCTACGATTTCGAACCCCGGCCTGGCACGCACTGGATGCACAGCCATGTGCCGATCCAGGAGATGCAGCTTCTTGCCGCGCCGCTGATCGTGCGGACACAGGACGATCTCACCGCCGATCGGCAGGAGGTCGTGCTGCTCCTGCATGACTTCTCGTTCAAGTCGCCGGAGGACGTTCTCGCCGAGATCACGGGCGGACAGGCCGCCACCGGACATGGAGGTGGCCACGGTGCCGGACACGGCATGGGTGCGATGCCAGGGATGGGTCAGAGCGAAATGGGCGACATGCCGATGAACGGCATGATGGGCATGGCCGGCATGGGCATGGACCTGAACGACTACGACTTTGACGCCTATCTTGCCAACGACCGAACACTCTCGGACCCTGAGGTGGTTCAGGTCGAGCGCGGCGGGCGCATCCGGCTGCGGGTCATCAACGCCGCCGCGGCGACGGTGTTCTGGATTGATACCGGCGCGGCCTCGGCGAGACTCATTGCGGTGGACGGCCACGCGGTGCAACCCGTGCCCGGCACGCGTTTCGGGCTGGCGATGGGCCAGCGTCTCGATCTTGAGGTCGATCTTCCCAGCGAGGGCGGGGCCTGGCCGATCCTCGCGCTGCGGGAAGGCGCGCGGGAGCGTACCGGGCTGATCCTGGCCACGCGCGGCGCCGAGGTTCGACGCCTTGATACTGTGGCGGAATCCGAAGCGCCTGCATTCGACACCGATCTGGCGCAGGAACAGAGTCTGGTCGCACGGGATGCGCTGGCCGACCGGCCGGTGAACCGCAGCCAGATGCTGATGCTTGCGGGCTCGATGCAGCCCTATGTGTGGACCATCAATGGTGCGACCTGGGGCAGCCATCAGCCGGTCGTGGCGCGCTCTGGCGAACGCGTGAAGCTCACGTTCCACAACATGTCGATGATGGGCCATCCTATGCATCTGCACGGGCATGCGTTCCAGGTCGTCGGTCTGAACGGCCTCCGCGTCGCCGGTGCGCTGCGAGACACGGTCTATGTCCCGCCGATGTCGATGGTCACGGTCGCCCTTGATGCGGGCGAGGCCGCGCGCTGGATGCTCCACTGCCATCACATGCCGCACCTTGCTTCGGGAATGATGACCGAGTTCGCGGTTACGGCGTCAGTCTGACCCGGCACGGGGTGCTCTCCTGGGCACCCCGACATACCGGCACCTGCGATGTGCCGTCCTGTCCTGCCTCATGTCATCGCCAAGGCCGGGCGAAAGGCGCATCATGCAGCAGAATTGAAGGAGGCCTGATGATGAACTGGAACGATATGGGCGACGGCATGGGGTTTGGAATGGGATTTGGATGGATCGCCTGGATCCTGATCCTTGTCCTCGTGGTTTTGGCGATAGCAGCGCTGGTGAAATATCTTCGGAAATAGGGAAAAGGACTTGGAGATGACTTACACGATCAATCGCAGTTTCTCCGGCACGAGTATCGACGACATTGACGCGCGCGCTCGTAAATCGCTGGCGGACCATGGCTTCGGCGTACTGACCGAAATCGACGTCAAGGCGACAATGAAGAAGAAGCTCAATGTCGAGATGCCGGCCTATCGCATTCTCGGCGCCTGCAACCCGAAGATGGCGCAGCAGGCGATCGGGATCGAGCCTCGGGTGGGTGCGATGCTGCCCTGCAACGTCATCCTTCGCGAAGTTGAGGGTGGCGTGGAGGTCAGCGCCATCGACCCGGTGGCGTCGATGCAGGCGATCGAGAACGCCGAGCTGACGGCCGTGGCGGGCGAGGTGCGCGACCTCCTGGCGAAAGCCGTCGAGGCGATCTGAGATGAGCCTGCGCGCCGCCATCCTCACGGGCCTTGCGATCCTCGGGATCGGACTGCTCGCTGTGTGGCAGTTCGCGCCTTCGGTATTCGCCGAGGCGCGCAGCCTTCTGGACGTCGAGCGTCTGGAAATGCTGGTGGCGCGCGCCGGTCTCTGGGGGCCGGTCCTGATCGTCACGCTTATGACCCTTGCGGTCGTGGCCAGCCCCATCCCGAGCGCGCCGATCGCACTGGCGGCCGGAGCGGCCTACGGACATCTCTGGGGGACCGTGCAGGTCGTCATCGGCGCCGAGCTCGGGGCGCTGATCGCCTTCGGTCTCGCACGGGTTCTGGGGCATGATGTCTTGCGGCGGGTGTTCGGTGATCGCGTCGATGCCGGGCTTCTCGGCTCGCAGACCGCGTTGACGGCGACGGTTTTTGCCAGCCGCCTGATGCCCTTCGTGTCCTTCGACATGATCAGCTACGCGGCCGGACTGAGCCGATTGCACGCCTGGCGTTTCGCCTTCGCAACATTGGCGGGGATCATCCCGGCAAGCTTCCTGCTGGCACATTTCGGCGGTGAGGCGGTTAGCGGAGACCTCGGGCGCGCGACATGGGCGGTGCTCGGACTCGGGCTTGTGACGGGGCTGCCGCTGCTCTGGGTGGCGCTGCGGCAAAAGCCTGAAAAGGAAAATCCATGACGAAAAGCGATTACGAGAAGAACAGCATTACCCTGCCGGGCGCAGTGGCCATGGGAACCGGCGTGATGATCGGCGCGGGCATCTTCGCGCTGACCGGACAGATCGCCGAACTTGCCGGACCGCTCTTCCCGCTCTCGTTCGTCGTCGGCGCCATCGTGACCGCGTTCAGCGCCTACACCTACATCAAGATGTCGAACGCGTATCCGTCAGCGGGCGGAATCGGGATGATCCTGAAGAAGGCGTACGGCCCGACGACGGTCGCGGCGGGTGCTGCACTCCTGATGGCTCTGTCGATGGTGATCAACGAAAGCCTCGTCGCGCGCACATTCGGCACCTACACGCTGCGGGCGTTCGGCGGCGATCCGGATAGCGTGCTAGTGCCAATCCTCGGCGTCGGGCTGATCGTCTTCGCCTGGCTCGTGAACGTATCGGGCAACCGGTCGGTCGGGCTTTTGTCCATCGTCATGGCCGTTCTCAAGGTGGGCGGCATCGCGCTGTTCGGGGCAGCCGGCCTCTGGGCGAGCGGCATCTCGTTCGAGGCGACAGGTGGAGACATGGGCGCCACCGGGTTTGTGGCCTCGGTTGCGCTGTCGATCCTGGCCTTCAAGGGCTTCACGACCATCACCAACAGCGGCGCAGAGGTCACCGACCCGCACCGCAATGTGGGCCGGGCCATCATCTGGTCGATTGCCATCTGCGTCGTCGTCTATCTGCTGGTGGCCTTCGCGGTCGGCTCCAGCCTGCCGCTCGACCGTATCGTGGCGGCGAAGGACTACGCGTTGGCCGAAGCGGCCCAGCCCTCCCTCGGTCAGACCGGCTTCTACCTGACGGTGGCGCTGGCGCTGGTGGCCACGGCGTCAGGTCTGATCGCCAGCGTGTTCGCAGTCTCGCGGATGCTGGCGATGCTGACCGACATGAAAATGATCCCGCACAGCCATTTCGGGATGCCGGGCACGATCAAGGACCACACACTCGTCTACACGGTCGTGATCGCGGGCTTTCTAACGGTCTTCTTCGACCTCAGCCGGATCGCGTCTCTCGGGGCCTTCTTCTATCTGGTGATGGACATCATCATCCACTGGGGCGTGTTCCGGCATCTGCGCGAGGAGATCGGCGCGCAGGGCTGGGTGCTGCTGACGGCCATCGCGCTAGACGCGGCGGTGCTGGCCGCCTTCGCCGCGATGAAGTGGCAGTCCGACCCCCTCATTGTCGTTCTGGGCGCGACCGGCATGGCGCTGGTGTTCCTGTTTGTCGGGATCTTCCTCGCACGCAATCCCGCCCCGGAAGACGCTCACGACCATCCCTAAAAAGAGCTTGAGCTTCCAACGGCTGGAGGCCGCAAGCTGAAACAAGAGATCGAGAGGCTGGCAGACCATGGAGCATGATCATCATCACGCGGCACCCGACATTCCGGCGGGGACAGAGACGGCGAAGGACCCGGTGTGCGGGATGACGGTCACGGTAAAGCCCGACGGGCGGCACGCCGAGTTCCAGAACGAAACCTTCCATTTCTGCTCGGAGAAGTGCCGGACCAAGTTCAAGGCGGATCCGTGGTTCTATGCCTCGGGTCGCGCCGCCGGGCAGAAGAAGGCCGCACCGGCCAACGTCCGGTACACCTGCCCGATGCATCCCGAGATCGTCCGCGACGCGCCCGGGGCCTGCCCCATCTGCGGCATGGCGCTGGAGCCGATGGTGCCTTCGGATGAGCCCAGCGAGGAGCTGACCGACTTCACGCGCCGGATGTGGATCTCGGCGGCGGCTGCGGTGCCGCTCATCATCCTGACGATGGGCGAGCTGGTTGCGCTGCCGGTGCGCGACTGGATCGGGCATCAGGTCGCAAGCTATCTGGAATTCGTGCTGGCGACGCCGATCGTGCTTTGGGCGGCCTTGCCGTTCTTTCGGCGCGGTTGGGACTCGATCGCAAACCGCAGCCCCAACATGTGGACGCTGATCAGTCTCGGCGTGGGAGCAGCCTACCTCTATTCGATCGTCGCCACTTTTCTGCCGGGCGTTTTCCCCGAACAATACCGGATGGGCCACGGCGTTGGCACCTATTTCGAGGCGGCCGTGGTGATCGTCGCGCTGGTCTTCGTCGGCCAAGTCCTGGAGCTGCGGGCGCGCGAACGCACCGGAGATGCGATCCGCGCGCTGTTGGACCTCGCACCCAAGACCGCCCGTCGCATCCTGCCGGACGGGTCGGAATATGACGCCCCGCTGGAAAACATCATGGAGGGCGACCGGCTCCGGGTACGACCGGGCGACGCGGTCCCGGTCGACGGCACGGTGATCGAGGGCCGCTCGTCGCTGGATGAAAGCATGTTGACCGGCGAGTCGATGCCGGTGGAGAAAGGTCCGGGCGATGGGGTGACCGGGGCCACGATCAACAAGAACGGCAGCCTCGTGATCGAGGCGGGCAAGGTCGGCTCGGACACGGTGCTGGCGCAGATCGTCGCCATGGTGTCGAACGCGCGGCGGTCTCGCGCGCCGATCCAGGGGCTGGCGGACCGGGTCTCTGCGGTGTTCGTGCCGACGGTTGTTGCCATCGCCATCTTCGCCTTCATCGTCTGGATGATCTTCGGGCCCGAACCCGCGCTGGTCTTCGCCATCGCCTCGGCCGTGTCGGTGCTGATCATCGCCTGCCCCTGCGCGCTCGGGCTGGCGACACCGATCTCGATCACCACGGCGGCGGGACGCGGCGCGCAGGCGGGTGTGCTGATCAAGGACGCGGAGGCGCTGGAGCGCATGGCGGCGGTCGATACGCTGATCGTGGACAAGACCGGCACGCTGACCATGGGCAAGCCGAAGCTGACGGATACGGTGGCGCTGGGGGATTTGGCCGAGGCGGATCTGCTGTCGTTGGCCGCTGCGCTGGAACGCGGTTCGGAGCATCCTCTGGCCGAAGCGATCGTGGAAGGGGCCGAAGCGGCAGGCGCCGCGCGGCAGGAGGCCACCGAGTTCGAGGCCGTCACCGGCAAGGGTGTGCGGGGACAGATCGGCGGACGCGCCGTCGCGCTCGGCAATGCAGCGATGATGCAGGAAATGGGCTTGAACACGGGCGCGGCCGAGGCACAGGCCGACGCCCTGCGCGCTGAGGGCAAGACGGCGATGTTCATCGCGGTCGACGGGGCGCTGGCGGGCATCGTGGCCGTGGCTGACCCGATCAAGGACTCGACTGCACGGGCCATCAAGGAACTGCATACCCAAGGGCTGCGCGTCATCATGGCGACGGGCGACAACGAACGCACGGCGCAGGCTGTGGCGGGCAAGCTCGGCATCGACGAGGTGCGCGCGGGAGTGCTGCCCGAGGCCAAGAAGGACCTGATCGACCAGTTGCGCCGTGACGGTCACAAGATCGCCATGGCGGGCGATGGCGTGAACGACGCACCCGCACTGGCCGCGGCAGACGTCGGCATCGCCATGGGCACCGGTGCCGACGTGGCGATGGAAAGCGCAGGGATCACCCTGCTAGGCGGTGATCTCATGGGCATCGTGCGGGCGCGCAAACTGGCCCGCGCTACCTTGCGCAACATTAAGCAGAACCTGTTCTTCGCCTTCGCCTACAACACGCTTGGCGTGCCGATCGCCGCGGGGTTGCTCTACCCTGTCACCGGACTTCTGCTCTCGCCGATGATCGCCGCAGCGGCCATGAGCCTGTCATCAGTGTCGGTCATCACGAACGCGCTGCGGCTGCGTCGGGTCGATCTGTGAGGGAACGACCATGGCTGAAGAACCGAACCGCTGGGAAGACGTCTATCAGAGCAAGGACGAGGCCGAGACGAGCTGGTACGAGGATCGTCCGCAGGTCTCGCTCGACCTGATCGCGGCGACTGGGGCAACCATCGATGCCGCCATCGTCGATGTTGGCGCGGGGGCGTCGCGGCTGGTGGATTGCCTGCTGGAACAGGGCTTCCGCAGGATCACCGTGCTCGACCTGTCGGACACCGCGCTGGCAAAGGCCCGCGCCCGACTGTCTGACGATGTGCCCGTCGATTGGGTCATGGCCAACGTCCTCGACTGGCAACCGTCAGTGCACTTCGATGTCTGGCATGACCGGGCTGCGTTCCATTTCCTGACCGACGCGCCCGACCAGGACGCCTATCTGAGGGTCATGGACCAGAGTCTTGTCCCGGGTGGCCATGCCATCATCGGCACGTTTGCGCCGGATGGCCCGGAAAAATGCAGCGGCCTACCGGTCGCCCGCTACGACGCGACCCTTCTCGCGGAGCGGCTGGGCCCAGGCTACCGGCTGATCCAGTCCTTGATGCACGATCACGTGACGCCTTGGGGCAGCGTGCAGCGGTTCCATTTCGGCCTGTTCAGAAAGATCTTATCCATCTGACCAGCTCTTTGCCCGACCTGCCAGAGCCGGATCTTCAGGCCAGCTTCGACCATTGCGGATGCAGATCGTCGACAATGGCGGGATGGGCGTGCCCCCGAGCGTGCTTCCCCTCGCGCAAATGCGGATGATCGGGCGGCAGATTTTCATGGCGATGCGGGACCGGTTCTTCTTCCGCCGCAGGCCAGACGGCCAAGGCCAGCGCGACCGAAGCGGCAGCGATCAGTGCCAACACGGCGAATGTCGGCCCCATGCCCATGCGCGCGCCGAGCCAGCCCGCCAATGGGTAGGTGATCAGCCAGCATCCATGCGACAATGCGAACTGCGCGGCAAACACCGCCGGGCGATCTTCGGACAAGGCTGAGCGCCGCAAGAGGCGCCCTGAGGGTGTCTGCACGACCGAATAGCCGAGGCCCAGAAGGACCCACAGCGCCATCAACGCTGAAAGCCCGGCCGGTATGAGAAATGGCCCGGCGATCAGCCCCGCCGCCAGCACCGCAGCCCCCGCCAGCATCACTGGACGGTCGGGCACGCGGTCGAGCAGGCGCGGCAGGGTCAGCGCCGCCAGCATCGACCCGCCCCCGAAGGCCGCCAGCGCCAGGGCGACCTGCGACTGCCCAAGGCCCAGACCGGTCTGCACGATCACCACCGTATTCACGATCACCATGGCACCGGCCGCAGCAACGGCAAGATTCAGCGCCAGCAGCCCCCGCAGCCGCGGCGTCGCCAGGTAGAGACGGATACCTCGCGTGGTGCGGTCCCAGATCCCGCGCGGGACTCCCGGCCTCGGGCTGGGAAGCATTACCGAGGCGACCAGCGCCGCCGAGGCAACGAAGCCAACGACCGTGCCCCCGAACAGCGCGGGGAAACTCACCAACGTAAGCAAGGCCGCCGCCAGCATTGGCGAGATCAGGTTCTCCAGGTCATAGGCCAGCCGCGACAGCGACAACGCCCGGGTATAGTCTTTCTCGTCGGGCAGAATGTCGGGGATGGTGGCCTGGAACGTCGGCGTGAACCCGGCCGACGCCGCCTGCAACAGAAAGATCAGCACATAGACCTGCCAGACCTCGGTCACGAAGGGCAAGGCGAGCGCGACCCCTGCGCGGATCAGATCCAGAGAGACCAGCATTCTGCGGCGCGGCAGCCGATCGGCAAAGGCTGCTGCGATCGGAGCCAGCCCGACATAGGCTACCATCTTGATCGCCAGAGCGGTGCCCAGAACCACCCCCGCGTCCGCCCCAGCCAGATCATACGCCAGCAGGCCGAGGGCCACCGTCGCAAGTCCGGTGCCGAGGAGCGCGATGACCTGCGCCGCGAACAGGTGGCGATAGGCGCGGTTGGCGAGCAATCGCAGCATGAGGTGAACCTTTCAGGCGGCACGCGGCGCAAGCAGGATGATCCCGGCGCCGAGTAGACAAAGGACCGTACCGGTCAGGTCCCAGGTATCGGGCCGCTGGCCCTCGACCGCCCAGAGCCAGACCAGAGAGGCCGCGATATAGACCCCGCCATAAGCCGCAAAGGCGCGACCAGCGAAGTCAGACGGGGCGAGCGTCAACGCCCATGCAAAGGCCGCAAGAGAGACGAGGCCAGGCAGTAGCCACAGCGCCGAGGCCCCGAGCCGCATCCATGCCCAGACGGCGAAGCAACCGGCGATCTCGGCAAGCGCCGCTGCGGCGTAGACCGCCAATGTCGGGATCGCGGTCATGTGGCCGCCCCCGAACCGGTCTGGGCACGATGGTCGTCGGCGCAAAGCGCATGGTCGCTCAGCACCTCGATCACCCTGCAATTCGCGATCGTGCCTTGGGCGCATTGCGTGATCATTCGTTCCAGTTCGGCCTTCAGAGCTGTCAGCCGAGCAATCCGGGCCTTCACTGCTGCGAGCTGCTCGGTCGCGATGATGTCCGCAGCGGCGCAGGACTGGTCGGGCCTGTCGGAGAGGCTGAGCAGGTCGCGGATCGCCTCGAGCGGAAATCCGAGATCGCGCGCGTGGCGGATGAAAGCCAGTCGGTCGAGCGCCTTTGCTCCGTAGAGCCGCTGGTTCCCGGCGCTGCGCTCGGGTTCCGGCAGAAGCCCGATCTGCTCGTAATAGCGAATGGTCGGAACCTTGACGCCCGCCGCTTCGCCCAGTTTTCCGATGGTCAGCATCGAATACCTCTTGAAGCTATAGTTGCTAGAGACATTAGGTTATCGACTCGATGGAGACAATCGCCACGTTTGGCGGGACGGGAAAGCACGATGACGACACGCAACGCGACAAGCTGTGAATGGACGGTCACCGGCATGGACTGCGGATCCTGCGCCGGCAAGATCAGGGGCGCGCTCGAGCGCCTGCCGGGGGTCGCCGATGTCGACGTGGCGCTGATGACCGAGCGGCTTCGCCTTACGCTGGACGAGGATCAGACATCCCGCGATCACGTCGAGACCGCGGTGAAGAAGCTGGGGTTCGGCATCGCGCCGAAAGGTGGTGCCGCCCCGCGGAAGGGCTTCGTTCTGCCCGATGGCGCCTTTTCTGCAGGCGCCACCGGCGACGCCGCGCCTGCACCCCACACTGCGCAAGACACCCCGGCTCCTGCAGAAGGGCGGGCTGCACGCGACCTGTCTTGGTATCAGACCGGCAAGGGCCGTCTGGTGATCGGCACCGGCGCCCTGCTGGTCGCCGCCTGGGCTGTCAAGCTTCTGGCCTCGGGCGGGATCGCGAACTGGGCCTTCATCCTGGCGACGCTGATCGGTGTCGCACCGATTGCCCTTCGCGCCATCAACGCGGCACGCGCGGGCATGCCCTTCACCATCGAGATGCTGATGACCATCGCGGCCACCGGCGCGCTGGTCATCGGCGCCGCCGAGGAAGCGGCGCTGGTGGTCTTCCTGTTCGCGGTGGGCGAAGTGCTGGAAGGGGTCGCGGCGGACAAGGCCCGCGACGGGATCAGAGGTCTGGCCCGGCTGGTTCCCAAGACGGCCCTTCTGGAGGTCTCTGGCAAGACGCGCGAGGTGCCCGCTGAAAACCTGAAGATCGGTCAGACGGTTCTGGTGCGGCCGGGCGACCGGGTGCCTGCCGATGGCGAGGTCATCGAGGGCGTCTCGGGCGTCGACGAAAGCCCGGTCACGGGCGAAAGCGTGCCTAACCTGAAGGAACCCGGCCAGCCGGTGTTTGCAGGCTCCATCAACACCGAAGCTGCCTTGCGCGTGCGCGTGACGAAGGCGGCAGAGGACAATACGATTGCCCGCATCATCCGTCTGGTCGAGGAAGCGGAATCCGCCCGCGCCCCGACAGAGCGGTTCATCGACCGGTTCAGTCGCATCTACATGCCCGCAGTGGTGGGCCTCGCCCTCCTGGTGGCAATCGTGCCGCCGCTGACATTCGCCCAAGCCTGGGACACGTGGGTGTACCGCGCGCTGGCGCTTTTACTGATCGGCTGTCCCTGCGCACTGGTCATCTCGGTTCCGGCCTCCATCGCCTCGGCATTGTCCGCGGGAGCACGGCGCGGGCTTTTGATGAAGGGCGGCGCGGTGATCGAAGCCGCGGCCCGAACCACGCAGGTAGCCTTCGACAAGACCGGCACGCTGACCCTTGGGCGCCCCAGGATCACCGACATCGTGCCGATCAGCGGATCGCAGGCCGAGGTTTTGTCACTCGCCGCAGGGATCGAGGCGGGCTCCAGCCATCCCCTAGCCGAGGCGATCCTCTCCCGCGCCGAGGCCGACGGTGTCGCGACCCTACCCGCATCCGGCGCCCGCGCACTACCCGGCAAGGGCGCCGAAGCGATGGTCGGCGACGGCCTTGCATGGGTCGGCTCACCGCGCTTTGCCGAGGCAGCGGGTGTGTTCGACGATGCCGCGCGCCAGACCGCAGCGACGCTTGAGGACGAGGGCAAGACCGTCGTGGCGGTCTTCCGGCCGGATCGACTGGTCGGGCTTCTTGCGCTGCGGGACGAGCCGCGCCCGGACGCAGGCGACGCGGTCCGCCAGCTGAAGGCGCTCGGCATTGGCGCGGTGATGCTGACCGGCGACAACGCGCGCACCGCCGCTGCGATTTCGCAGGCCCTCGGCATGGATCACCGCGCCGAGTTGATGCCGGAAGACAAGGTCGCCGCCATCCGCGAGATGACGGCGGGCGCCCGCGTGATGATGGTGGGCGACGGGATCAACGACGCCCCCGCGCTGGCCACGGCCCATGTCGGCGTCGCCATGGGCTCGGGCACCGATGTGGCGCTCGAGACCGCCGACGCGGCGCTGCTGCGCAACCGGGTGACAGATGTGGCAGGCACGATCCGGCTCTCCCGCGCGGCCATGGCGAACATCCGCCAGAACGTGGCGATCGCGCTCGGCCTCAAGGGGGTGTTCCTTGTCACGACCGTGTTGGGCGTGACCGGGCTCTGGCTCGCGATCCTCGCCGATACCGGAGCCACGGTTCTCGTCACGCTGAATGCCCTGCGTCTGCTGGCCTACAATCCCGAGAAGGAGGCCTGAGATGATCTCGCCGCTCGGGTGGAGCGCGCTCGCGGTCCTCTGCCTGTTCCGGGCCTCGGAAAAGGCATGGATGCGCCCGAAGGAGCATGTGCTGGCCGCCACCATCGGCCCACTTTGCCTGATCTATCGGGCGCAAGTGCCGCGTGGGATCGGATGGATGAAAGTGATAGATGAACAGGGATTGTTGCAACCGATGTCCCGCGGTCCGACGACTTACTTCGCGGGCCACGCTGGAAGAATGGAGGAAACTCGATGCATTTTATAGTCTCCCGACGCCGCTTGATGCTTGGCGCTTGTGCGGCTTCGGTCGCAACCGCGCTGCCCGTGGCGGCGCAAAGCAGACCGGCGATTCACGTCCTCAAGGACCCAAATTGCGGATGTTGCGAGGCTTGGGTCGAGGTACTGCAGTCCGAAGGGTTCGATGTGACGGTCGAGGCGAGCATGGGAACGCTGCTTGCCCGATACAAGCTCGAAAACGGGATCCCGCAAGAGATGATCTCCTGCCATACTGGCAGGATCGAGGGCTACATGATCGAGGGTCATGTGCCTGTTGCCGACATTCGTCGTCTTCTCGAAGAACGCCCTGACGCCGTCGGACTTGCCGTGCCTGGGATGCCTTACGGCTCTCCGGGCATGGGGCTGGAAAGCGAGCGCGAAGCCTATGAAGTGTTCCTGATCCGACGCGACGGTTCGACCGAAGTCTATGCCAGGTATTCGGCTGCCTGACGCCTGAGCCGGAACGTCACATCTGGTGAGGGACGAATAAGCGCATGGCTCCTCCCGCCGCTCAGCCGATTTTGCAGCCCCAGAAGGACGTGTGGTCGGCGGCGAAGTAGCCGTCCGCGACCCGGAAATACCCCTGCAGCTCGACGGTATCGCCCACAGTGAGCGGCACCATGGTCTGCAGCCAGATCGCGGTGGCGAGCGAGACGTGGGTGGCGGAGATTTCGCCGAGGGAGCCGCGGATTTCCGTCGTGCCGTTCAGCACCAGCCGCCCGCGCATGCGGGCCGTGGCGCTGGCGTTGATCTTGTAGAGCAGCGTCGCGCCGAAGAGGTAGGTGCCGTCCACCGGGGCCACAAAATGGTTGTTCGCGGCGTCGAACGCGCCCTGATCGTTGTAGTCGGTGTTGTTGAGGCCGATCTTCGTCCAGGCCCCGACGCCCACGTAGTTGTCGTAGTTGGTCCAGGCCTTGAACCTCGGCAGGCGGGGCTGGTCGACGACGCCGGTGGCGTTGTCCACGCTGAGGCCATCGAAGAAGGTGCTGCCGTCGGCGGAGACCGAGAGGCGGAAGCGGTCCGACCCGAAGAGCCCGACCAGCGCCTTGGTAACGAAGCCGGTCTGCAGCGTGAGGCCAAGATCGTCGCCCGCGGCCTCCTTGTTCATGGTGTAGAACAGATCGCCGGTGCCGCCCTCGGCAACCGTCTTCGCGGTCCAGAGCGCCGCGTTCAGCTTGGCCGAGAACGGGTTCGACGCATCCGCTGTCGTGCCGATGCCCAGGAGCGCCATGTTCTGCAGAGCGTCCGGGGTCGTGCCAACCCAGCTTGCGCCATCGTAGACAAGCAGCAGACCCTCGTCCTCGACCCAAGCCCGCCAGCCGGTCCGGGGCGGCAGACGCAGCCAGGCGCCGTCCGTCCAGAGCGCCACGTTCAGGTCCCAGCCCGCCCAGTCGCCCGTCGCGCCCGAGCCGACGATGTAGCGGTCGCCATCGGCGGGCGAACCAGGCGGCGCGGTCAGGTCCCGGTCGAGCACCGAGAGCTGGACGAGCCCGTCGAGGATCCGCAGCGCCTCGTTGTGGGTGACGTGCTTCTGGGCCTGCGCCGCCAGGATGTAGGGCAGCAGAAGATGGGTCGTGGCGTCGGACATGAGATCCTCAGAAGGTCAGCGTGACGGTTTTCGGCGCACCCCGCCCGACGAGGGCGGAGAGCTGGAAGATGCGGACGGTGACGCTGTCGCCGGGGCCGAGCGGCGCGCCCCAGTCGGCGCTCTGCTGGGCGGCGGTGTAGACCGCGTTGGTGGTGGCGGTGCTCAGCACCCGCTTCACGGTGGCGCCGTCGAGGATCTCGATCTCGTAGGCCTCCAGTTCCTCGCCGAGAGGCACCTCGAGTCCGCCCCAGCTGTCGGCCGCGAGAGCTCGGGACCGGCGCGTCCAGCGGATCGTCAGATCGCCGGGCGTGCGCGGCCTGCGCCACGGCTGCTCGACATGGGCGACCGAGAACGGCCGCAGCCCAACGCCCTCGGACGCGAAGGACTGCGCGACGTAAGTCTCGTCGCTGACCGAACGGCTGGCCGGACCGATGCGCCAGTTCCACGGGATGCCGAGATCGGCCTCGGCGATCGGCAGGGACGCGAGGCTGTCGTCGAGCACCACCACCCGCGCGCCCGCAGGCGCCGGATTGCCCATCGCGCCTTCCGTGCCGCGCTGGCCGCGGAGGAGTCGGGTCAGGCGATACCGGCCGGGCGCGAGAAGCTCCGCCGCACCCGCCTGCACGATCTCCCAGACGCCCGGCGCGCTCTCGATGGCGAGCGCGTTCGCCCCGCCGAACAGCGTCAGGTCCGTGACGCTTTCCAGCGTGCCGGTCAGCAGATCGACCACCAGCGCATTGCCGAGATCGAAGCGCGACGTGGGGCCCGCGTAGAGGTCCGAGACCAGCGCCCCGATCCGGGCGCGGCTGCCGAAGGTGGTCAGCAGCTCGAAGCCATCCGTCGAAGGGCTGCGGAACACCGCCATCTCGCCGGGCCACGGCGCGGCATGCGCCGCGACAAACGGCCGATGCGCAGGCTGGTCCTCGGTCAGCTGCGGCAGGTCCATCAGCAGCGCATCCGGCGCGCCGAACACCACGGCCCGCGTCAGCGACGCCGCGCGGGGATCGCCGGGCGGCAGATCGTAGGTCGCGCGGTCCTGGCGCACCGCCTCGATGCCGCGCGCATCCGCATCTGCGATGGAGACGAGGCGCAGCGGAATGGACCGGCCGTCGTGTTCCAGCGCCACGACATCGGCAGGATCGAGCGCCAGCCGCGACGGTGGCAGGCGAAACACCGCGCTCTCGCGGCCCGTCCAGGCTTCCATCAGCGCGCGGCGACAGCGGCGCTCGGCCTCCTCGGGCGGCACGGCCATGGGGAAGGTCTCGGAGGAAATGCGCGTCGTGTCGACGGTGATGCGCCGCGCCTCGACCTGCGCGGCCTCGTAATCCTCGTCGGCGCGGGCGACCTGCCACTTCAGCGCCTGCGGCAGTTCGGTCTCCTGGCCGCGGGTGAACTCGAGGACGTCCCCTTCCTGCGCGGCGACGAGATCATCTGGAGAGAGACGCGCCACCGCCGCCCTGCCCCGCATGACAAAGCGGATCACGCCCTCGGTCTCGACGGCATCGAAGCCGAAGTGGCGCGCCAGCGTGGTGATCGAGGCGCGCGGGGACTCCAGCGCGTCGATGACATAGCCCTCGACCCCGCCCCATAGGCCCGAGACGTCGATGCGATCCTCGGGCAAACCGGCGCGCAGGCAGAGATGGCGAACCAGCGCCGCCAGCGAGACCGCCCCGAGGCGGCCGGTGAGCCAGTGCCCCAGCCGCCAGTTCTTGCCGTCCGTCCAGACGTCGGTCAGCGCCGGGAAGAACGGGTATGGCCGCGCGTCCCAGGTCCAGGCGGCGCAGTCGGCAAGGTCGACCATCGGGCCGCCGTAGACAGAGGAGACCGGGTTGTTCGCCGCCTCGCCCCAATACAGGCAGGTCGCCTCCAGATAGGCGCGCTGGATCGCGTCGTCGCGCCAGCCGCGGGAGAAGTATGGCGTGAAGCTCTCGGAGGACTTCGGGTCGAAGAAGACGTTGGGCTGGTTGGTGCCGCGGTCGATGGCGGGACAGCCAAGCTCGGTGAAACGGATGGGCTTGGACTCCGGCACCCATGCCGTGGGCGTGCCGGCCTCCACCCCGCCCGGGCGGTCGTAATGCGGGTTCGACCACCAGCTGCGCAGATCCTTGGTGCGAAAGACCCACGGCTTGCCCGCCGCGCCGTCGGTGATGGGCGTGCGGACCTGCGCGGCGCGGTCAGCGTCGGAGGCATAGAACCAGTCGTGGCCTTCGCCGCCAGCGATGTTCGCCTGCAGGTAGGCGCGGTCATAAATCGCGGGCCAAGCAGCCTGCGCATCCGCATGCTCGAAGCCGTCGCGCCAGTCGGAGAGCGGCATGTAGTTGTCGATGCCGACGAAATCGATGTTGGCATCCGACCAGAGCGGGTCGAGGTGGAAGAACACGTCGCCATTCGGCGGGTCGCTCGAACCGGTGGCGCTCCCCGCCTCATCATCCCCCGGCTGGTGCCCGAAATACTCGCTCCAGTCCGCCGCGTAGCTGATCTTCGTGGAGGGCCCGAGGATGGCGCGGACGACGGCGGCGAGATCGCGGAAGGCCTGCACCGCAGGATAGCTGGATGCGCCAGAGCGGATCGTGGTCAGCCCGCGCATCTCGGAGCCGATCAGAAAGGCATCGACCCCGCCCGCCGCCACGCAGAGATGGGCGTAATGCAGCACCATGCGCCGCAGGCCCCAGTCGCCCGGATCGCCGATCCAGGAGACATTCTCGCCCGAGACCGCGAAGTCCGAGGGGCTGGCATTGCCGAAAAAGGCGGCCACCTGGGCCTCGGCCGCCGCGGTCTTGTCCACGGAACCCGCATAGCCCGCCGCCGGCGAGCAGGTGATCCGGCCACGCCAGGGAAACGCCGGCTGGCCGATCTCGGCGGCGTTGTCCGAATACGGGTTCGGCAGGCTGTTGTCCTCCGGCACGTCCATCAGGATGAACGGATAGAACGTCACGCGCAGCCCGCGCGCCTTCATCTCCTTGATCGCCTGCACCACGGCGAAGTCGGCCGGCGTGCCGCCATAGACCGGCCGGTTCTCGGGATCACGGCCGACGAGATAGGCGGCGGACCGGCTCACGCCGTTCACAGACCACGTCTGCGGGCTCGTGGACTTCTCCGCCACCTCGACGCCGGGCCGCACCTTGCAGGAGCCCGCGCGCAGGTCGTCGCCGAACCAGGCGACCACGAGGCTGACGCTCTCCAAGTGCGGCGCGCTGGCCTGCAACCGGTCGAGCGCCACCACCATGTCGGCGGTGTCCGAAAGCGCGTTCAGGTTCTCCGGCTCCTGCGCCCCGCTGCTGCCCTTGCGGATGCCCTCCGTGGCATAGGTGAACTCGCCCGAGGCCGGGATCATGGTGACGGCCTTCACCAGCCCCTCGGCCGTGTCGGGATCGGCAAGCGGCCGGAACACCTCGAAAGAGAGCTGCGGCAGGCGGTTGCCGTAACTGCCAAGCGGCAGGTCCTCGAAGACCACATAGGCCGTGCCGCGATAGGCGGGCGTATTCTCCGTCCCCATCTTCGCGGCGATGAACGGGTCCGGGGTCTGCGCCTCGTCGCCCGGATACCAGCGCCAGGTGACGCCGGAGAGGTCCATCGGATTGCCATCCGCCCAGATGCGGCCGATGCCGGTGATCGGACCCTCGCAGAGCGCCACGGCGAAGCTGGCATAGTAGAGATACTCTGTGGTCTTGACCTTCGGGCCGCTGCCCTTCCCGCCGCCCTGGGTGGTGGTCCTGGTCTCCTCGCGGAAATCCGTGGCCCAGATGATGTTGCCGCCCGTGCGCATGCGGCCAAAGACGCGCGGGATCACGGCGCCTTCGGTGGCGGAGGTGATCCGCAGGCTGTCGAGCCGCGCGCCCTCGATGCGCTGAGCCGGCGCCAGCGAGGAAGCGATCCAGTTGTCCACGACCGAGCCGATGCCGGCCCCGATGAACTTGCCGATGGTGACGGCGCTGACGCCAAGGAAGGTGCCACCGATCGAGCCGCCAATGGCGGCGCCGGCGGCACCGAGCACAAGTGTGGCCATGCGTGGTTCTCAGGATTCTGGAAACAGGAAGGCGAAGGCGATGCGCCGCTGCCAGGGGAACGTCAGCGGTTCCTCGATCACCCCGAGCCGCTCACAGGCATGGATGAAGCTGTCGGGACCGGTCAGGATGCCGACATGCTTGGCGATGGCGCGGCTATCCATGCGAAACAGCACCAGCGCGCCGGGACCGGCCTCAGCGGGCGGCACCTCGATCATCACGGCACGCGCGCCTTCGGCCAGAACTTCGCGCGGGCCCATCTCGCCCCAATCCCGGCTGTAGGGCGGGATTGGCAACGGCTCGGGGCCGACCACCTCGCGCCAGACGCCACGGGCCAGCCCGAGGCAGTCGCAGCCGACGCCCTTGAGGCTGGCCTGGTCGTGATAGGGCGTCCCGAGCCAGGAGCGCGCAGCGGCGATGACACGCTCAGGCTCCACGCTGGCTCTCGTGCATCGCGATGCGATGCATTGCCGCCCGTCATTTCCACGGGAAACGACGCTAGTCATAGCACGCTCCCGTCGTGGCCACCGTCCTTCGTCGCATAGCGCAGGATGGTGTCCTGGCCGGGGATATGCGGGAAGCCGCGGAAGTTGGCGGTGTTGGCGAACTTCGCGCCGCAGGTCTCGATCCGCTTGTCGCAGCCCGCGCGGAGGATGAATGCGTCGCCCTCGCTGATCGCACGCACCGGCGGCTCGAGCAGCGTCAGCACCGCGACACCGTCGGTGACATCATGGCCCAGCACCTCGGCCCGACGCCCCGCATTCGCGCCACTCGTCCACTCGATGGTGCCGTAGCTGAACCAGCCGGCCTCGAAGCCGCCAAGCCCCGAGGCGGTGAAGGCCCGGTCGCGCAAAAGACCAACGACAGCACCCACGCCCTTGAAAGCCGGGTCCTCGAGATCGACCCCGCAGCGCGCATCGCCAAGTGCAGCATCGCAACTCGCCTGGAAGGTCCGCCCCACCGTCTGGCCCAGCACATGAGCGAGCGAGCGCATCTCGGCCACGAAGGCCAGCCGCCCGCGCCGGATCTCGCCAATGGCCCCGCGCCGCATCAGCACGCGCTGGCTCGTGTCGGCCCAGTTCACCCGCCAGACCTCCACCTCCGCATTGTCCCAGCGGCCATCAAGGATGTCGGTCTCGGTAATCCGCTCCGAGGTCAGCACGCCCTCGGCGTCCTGCGCATCGACGGACAGGTCCGAGCCCGACCGCACCTCGGAGGCCGTCAGCCCGCTTTCCGGCTCGAACTCCGTGCCGTCGAAACTGAGCGTCCGGTCGTGATCGGTGAAGCCGAAGGTCATCCCGTCGGCGCGCGTGATCCGCCACGCCCAAGCGAGCGTGGTCGTGCCCTCGTCGAGATGGGCCTGCAGTTCGGGCGAGAGGGCTTTCACCTTCTCCCCCAGCCGCGCAGCAATGCCAGAGAGGCCAGCGCGGAGGAGACGACGCCTCCGCCTGCACCGACCAGGGCGTAGAGGTTGAACGGCTTCAGATCGAACGTCCCCGTGGCGAGGTCGAACTCCGCCAGCCCGGCCATCGCCAGGCCCGAGGCCGCCAGGCAGGCCAAGTAGACCAGCCCGCGTGCAAGATTCCAACTCATGATGTTGCCCTTCCCTTGAAGTATGCCAGCAGCTTGCGCCACCACGTCGGCGCGACAACGGGCGGTGCCGGCACCGGCGCGCTTGCGGGGCGCAACAGCGCCATGGCCTCGTCCTCGGTGAGCCGCCGGATCGGCCGCGAGACATCCACCCGGCCAGCGCGGTCCACGGACCAGACCGGGATAGGACCGCTTGGATAACGGCCATCCCGGAACAGGTCGCGCTCGGCTTCCCGGCGCGGGATGATCGCGGCCGGTCGCCGCCAGTTCAGAAACGCGTTGGCGGCTGCAACGCGATTACCGGCATTGAGGTGCCGGGTCAGCGCCGCGCGGGCGATGCCGCCGGTGTTGTAGTGAAACGAGACCAGCGCATCGAACTCGTGCGGCGCGAGCGGAACGGTCACGGCGCGCCGGACATCCGCCTCGTAGCGCGCAAGGTCGGCGCGGAATATCCGGAAGGCCTCGCGGATCCACGCGTTCAGATCGTCGGGCATGCCGCGCGGCATGGCCTCCGGATCGGGCGGCCCGGCGGCGGCCGTGTGGCCGATCCCGAAGGTCCATGTGCCCGTGGCATCGAGATAGGGCCCCGGCACGATGGCCTCAAACCGGGCAAGGGCCACGAGGCCCCGGTCAGTCATCTGCATGGCGTCACCCCAGAAGCGAAAGGAGCAGGATCAGCACCGCCACGGCGAGGCCGATGCGCAACTGATGCGCGAAGGCGGCGCGCGGGTCGTCGGCGGCACGCCGCAGGCTGCGCAGAACACGGATGAACTCAGTCATCGCGGCCCTCCCGCGCATTGCGCAGCCGGGCCAGAACCAGCTCGATCACAGCCGGGCCAAAGACACCCACCAGGTAGGCCGCCGATCCCGCTGCCCCGCCCGCCGGGATGGCTTCGGGCGGCAGGCCGAGCCAGGAGGTGATGAGAGCCATCGACAGGCTGCCCATCCCCGCTGCGATCAGCCCGCCGAGCAGGATGTGGCGCAGCGCGTCGCGCAGGCGCATCTTCGTGGTCAGCGCGTTGGTCGCGCCGCCAAGCCCGCCCCAGACCGCGAGGATCACGGCCGTGGACGCGGCAAGTTCGCGCAGCACGGCGTCGAGGAAACTGCCGGAATCGCTCATCGCCGGATCTCCAGGAGCGGGATGGAGGTGATCGAGCCGAGCCGCTCGAGGTCGAGGGTCACGTCCAGCGCGTCGGTGTCGAAACGCACCGGCACGTCGAACTCGAATCCGGCGGTGACGGCGGCGCCCATTGCTGGGGCCATGTCAAAGGTCACGACGCCGGTGGTCGCATCGACCGACCAGCCGCCGAGCTGCTCCGCGCCGTCGAGCGCGACGCGCACCGTGCCAGCGACCGGTTTCGCGATGGTCCGGGTCCAGGATTGCGCGCCGGAGGCGTAGGTCTTCACCAACTGGAATGCCGTCGCCTCCCCGTCGCCGGTGCCGATCAGCTGGTCGGTGGGCGCAGGGGTGCCCGACGGCAGGCAGGACTTGTAGTCGGCCCAGTCCTTGAAGCGGAAACCGTAGAGCCGGCCGTTGCGCGCCTCGAAGAAGGCGACCACGGTGGCGAGATCGTCGGCCCGGCGAATGCCATAGGCGACATCGTAGCGACGGCGCGAATTGGCCCAACTGGCATTCCGCTCCTCGTCGCCCGAGGCGAGCTCGACGATCTGGGTGCGCCGTTCGGGTCCGCCGCGCGCGCCGCGGCTGATGTCGTCCGGAAACCGGACCTCATGGAAGGCCATCAGTTTTTCTCGTGTGGAAGGGAATAACAGGGCCCGCGCCATTCGTTCCCGCCAACTGCAGCGGCTCATCTCTCGCCGAAAGGATCCGGTGACGGAGAGAAGTCCGACTTGCGCATGAAACGGGTCGCGTCACGGGGATTTCGGAGGGAAAACCTCCACAAATTCAATGGAGGGCCCCCGCATGCTCGAGCTTACTCTTGCGCTTATTCTGTTTCTTTTCCCGCTCGCCTACAGTCCCGGGCCAGGCAACATGTTCTTCGCGGCCATCGGCGGGCGGTTCGGGTTGCGGGCCTCGGTCCCGGCAACGATCGGGTATCATCTGGCGACCTTCGTCGTAACGGCCGCGATCGGCTTCGGCTTTGCCGGTGTCGCCCGCATGAGCACCGAAGTCTTCGACCTCATGCGTTATCTCGGGTCGGCCTATATTTTCTGGCTTGCGCTGAAATTCCTGCGCGCGGGCGCCACGGACGACGACAAGGTTGCTCGGCGCGCAACGGTCATGGACGGCGCAGTTCTTCTGCTTCTCAATCCGAAAGCGTATCTGATCATCGCATTGATGTTCACTCAGTTCCTACCGGTCGACGCCAATTCCGACGCCGGGCTCGTTCTCTGGATCACGAGCGTTTTCACATTGAACAACTTCGTTGCTTTCACCGTCTGGACGATCGCAGGCGATGTGCTGATGCGACGGTTCAGGAGCGAAAGGAGCGCGCGCCCATTGAATATTGCCTCCGGGGTGATGCTTGCGGCCGTGGCGCTGTGGATCCTTTTCCAATGATCAGCGCTCAAAGCCCCCTCCGCCCAAGGGAAACCGCGCGGGCAATGTCGGCCGCGATCTGCGTGCGCGACTGCCGGAAACTCTCGGCGTCGCGGGCATTGATGTTGATGGTGACACCACCCGCGCCCCAGGCCTGCACCTCGCGCCGCGACAGCACCCGCTCGCCGCGTTGCAGGATGGCCGGCACCTCGTCGTGGCGCAGGCCGAGTGTCCCGCCGGAATGCATCCTTGGCGCAGCAGCGAAAGCCATGGCCGGAACCATGCGCGCGGCCCCGGCCGATCCCACCACGCCCCCACCATGCAGGACGTCGGCGAATATCCCGCCCGCACCGCCAAGGATGCCTCCGAGCGCGTCCGCGATCGGCCCCAGGATGAAGCGGCGCGCCCCGAGCTTTGCGAGGTCGGCCAGCAGCGAGGTGACGAGATCGCTGAAGTTCAGCTTGCCGGTCCTGACGAACTCACCCACCGCGTTCTCGGCCGACTGGAAGGCGCTGACGAGGCTCTGGCCGATGTCCCCGCCGATCTCGCGCGCCTTGCTGGCATACTCCGACAGCGCCTCCGTGACAGCCTGCCAACCAGTGGCCGCCTGGGCCGCACTCTCCACGTTGGCCGCAGCGGCGGCACGCGCGGACTGATCGGCGGTATCGAGGGCATCCGCGACCCGATCCGCGGCGGCGGCCGCCTCGTCAAGCGCGCCCGCACCCTCCTCCCCGCTCGTCCGCATCGCCGCGCGCAACGCCTCCACGGCCTCGCGCACGCCGTCGAAGGCATGGGCACGGGTCTCGGCCGCGCGGGCTCGCAGGGCATCGGCCTGGTGGCCGGCATTGCTCGCGGCGTGCTCCAGGTAAGAGGCATAGCTTTGCGCCCCGAAGACATCGATCCGGGCATCTGCTCCGATGCGCTCGGAGACCGCGTTGAAGGTCGGCCCGATCCGGGCAAGAAAGTCGGCCCATTTTTGCGAGAGATACGCCATGAGCCGCAGCCAGATAGCCTCGATATCGGCACGCATGGCGCGGAAGTCGTCGACAAAGGAGCTGACGGTAAGCTTGATCCCGTCCCAGACCGCGCGGGCGACATTGCCCATGAGTTCCAGCGCCTCGCCAAAACCGCCCGCGCCCCGCACGAGCCTGGTGAACTGGTAGATCAGCTCGCCCGCACCGACGATCAGCGCGCCGATCCCGGTGCGGATGATCGCGCCGCGCAGGAGCGTGAGCGCACCCGACAGGCTGAAGGTCGCGACACGGGCGGCAACGAACGCCGCGACCCAGCGCCCGGCCATGAAGGCCGCGAAGGCGATGCCGATGGCTGCGAGCCTCTCCAGATTGTCGGCCAGCAGGATCAGCCCCTCAGCCACCGTCGAGGTAGCGCCCGCCATCTGATCCCAGGTCCCGACCAGTTGCAGGGCGGCGTTGCCGATCAGCGTGAAGGCATCGCCGATGGTCGCCGGCATGCTGTCGGCTTCCTCGCGCAGCAGCTCGAGATTGCCGATCAGCGCCGTGCGGATGACATCGCCGGTAATCGCCCCCTGCTGGCCAAGGCTGCGCAGGCCCGAGACGGTGGTGCCAAGCTCGGAGGCCAGCAGTTCCGCAAGCCGGCCGCCGCTCTGGATCACGGTGTTGAGGTTGTCGCCGCTGAGCGTGCCGAGGGCCATGGCCTTCGACAGCGCGTTCTGGACCGAAGCCGCACGCTCCGCCCGCGCGCCCGAAACCACCATGGCGTTGTTTAGCGCCTCGGTGAAATCGAGGCTTTCCGCCGTCGTCAGCCCCAGTTCGCGCAGCGCCGTGGCGTTGGCGAGCCAGGATTCGGTGGTCTGCCCCAGGCTCGAATAGGTCCGGCGCGCCATGGCAGCGAGCCGGTCCATGACGGCTGCGCCCGCTTCCTGCGAGCCGGTGGCCAGATCGACCCGCGAGCGCAGGTCGGTCCAGGTATCGGCATAGGCGACGAGCTGGCGGGTGCTGATCGCCGCACCAAGAATGCCCACGACCCGGCGCACCACCGCGCCGGTGACATCGGCCTGCCGCTCGATCCGCCTGAAGTTGCTCTCGCCCGCGTCGCCCACGCCCTGGAACTCGGCCTTCACCTGCCGACCGCCCTCGGCGACGAGGCGGACGGAGACGCGTTTCTGGGCCATGGCTCATTGTTCCTGACGCGCGGGACGAGGCTTGTGGGCCGGGCTCATCGCTCCGGCCCCGGCGCCGACCGGGCACCGGACGCCATCTGTTCGTTGAGCTTGCGGACCATCACGGCCTCGATGTCGGGCAGGCATTCGGCAGCGATCAGCGGATCGACCCCGAGCGCCCGCGCGATAGTGAGTGCCGCCCCCATGTCCCAGCCGAGCACCGTGGCGCCGCCCATGCCGGTTGCGATGCGAAGCTGCCCGGTCAGGCGCTGTGCCAGATCCCAGACCTGCCAGCCTTCGAGTGTCAGAGGCTGGTTCACCCGCGCCGGGCAGTCCGGGCACGGGCCTTCGCAGGCCGCGCAGTAGCTTTCGCCCCCGCCGAAGTGCCAGTCTGCGAGGGCGCGGAGGCGTTTTTTTCCGCGTCCAGCATCAGGTGCGGCGCGAGGCAGCGGGTCTGGAAGGCCTCGAACACCGGCCAGATGTCCAGAAGCGCGTCGATCCCTTCCGGTGTGACGGGAACGGGATTGCCGTCGGCATCGCCGACACCTTCCCAGCCGGTGACCACGCGGCGGGCGACCGCCTTCGCCATGACCAGCGCCTGCTCCTCCTTGCTCGCCCCTTCGGGCAGCGCCTCGACAACTGGGTCGTTGCGCGCGGCGACCATGATCGCGGTTGTGACGGGCAGGAGGTGCAGGCGCAGGCCGGGGCCCAGATCGAGCCATTTCGGCCCGCTGGAAAGGTCGAGACGGATCATGGTCAGTAATTCTCCACATCATTGACGAGGGTGACGGTGCACATCCGCCCGAGCGTCGCGTCGCGAGCGGCCTGCCAGTCGAAGCTGGCCTGCACGCCCTGCGGCCCGGAGATCTCGATGCGCGGGCGCGGCAGATAGACGGCGTGGACGGTGAAGGTGAAGCTCTGGCCCGAGGTCAGGCCGTAGGCGAATTCCAGCTCGCAGGGGGTGCCACTGATCGCCTGGCTGACGAGCGTGCTGTCGGCAAAGCGCACCTCGGTGCGGCCGGTGAGCGCGGCGATCGAGGGATCGGCGCCGTCGATCATGCCGTCCGCACGGATGGTCTCGATCCGGTCGAGATTGTTGGCATAGGTGATCTCGGTCGAGATCACGTTGCCCAGGGCGGTGCCGTTGCGTTTGATCGAGCCGTTGAAATGGCCGAAACGAATCAGGTCGAGCTCTGCCGGCGTTCCCGCACCGCTCGTCGTGGCCACCGTCTCGCCCTGCGCCACCAGCCGCGCGGTGGCGGTGAGCAGGCCCGAACGCTGCATCTGCCAGCTGAGCTGGTCCAGCACCACGCCGGAATACATGGCGTATCGCGGCACCTCGGGCATGGCGGTCTCGATCGCCATGCTGGGTAGGGTCCAGCTGCCGGACTGGAACGTATGGGTATATGGACCGGGCGAGCTTCCGGTGGTGGTCGGCGCCCCGAAGGCCGCCTTCAGCCAGAAGCCGAAGGCCTCGGCGTCGATCGGCACCACTACATCGCCATCGGCGGTCACTGCATCCTTGATGGGCGCAAGAGGATCACGGCCGTAACCCAGAAGCTCCGAGTTCAGCAGCGGCTGTTCCGCCCCCAGCGAGGTGCTGGCGAAGGGCATGCGGGTGAAGCCGCTCGCGGGCGGCGTTCCATAGGTCGTTTCGAACGCAAGCGCCATCAGCGCCCGCGCCCCCTGGGCTCGTGCCATGGTGTTCTCCTCGGGTTGTCGGGGTCAGGCCAGCTGGTCGGCCGTGGAATAGTGCAGCACCACCGGGATCACGGCGGCCTTCAGGCTGGCCGCGCCGTCCACCGGCAGATCGACGGGCTGCGGGGCTTCCGCCTCGACCCAGTCGCAGAGACCGCCGAGCGTGCGGTCGGCGGCGAGCGCCGCGCCGATACTGGCGCAGAGCGTATCAAAAGCCGTGTCCCGGCTCGCGCCCTGCACCACGGCCTCGATCTCGGCCCGGTGCTGGTAGTGATAGCGCAAGGGCGAGAGCGTCACTTCGGGCTCGCCAGGTTCGCCGTCGCGCAGGATCAGCAGCCCCTCGGCCGGCACGCGCTCGGGCAGCACCTCGCCGCGGAGCGCGGTGGCGGGCAACGCCAAAAGACGTGCGTGCAGCGCCGCCAGCGTGGCCTCGCGTGTACTGGGCATGAAGTCACCGAAGAAAATCCGAATGGCACAGCACCGGGCGTCGTCGCCCGGTCTTGATCGTAGGCCAACGACGGCGGACGTCCGCCGTCGATCAGACCGTGCCCGTTCCTTTGAAATTCTCGCACGAGTCAACGCCCCGAGCGGTCCCGGCCAGGAGGTCGTCGGCCAGCCTCATCAGTTCGTCCAAGCGCGGATCGCTCAACCGATACCGGACGAACCGACCGTCCGGTTCTCCGACAACCAGCCCGCATTCGCTCAGGCACCGCAGGTGGTTTGAGGCGTTCGACTGCGACAGGCCGGTGGCGCCAACGATCTCCCCAACCGAAAGCGGGCCGTCACGCAGAGCGGCCAAAATCGACATGCGCGAGAAGTCAGCCAAGCCGCGGAAAAGCTTCGCCCGCAACTCGACGACTTGAGCATCAGCCTGCTGAAGGATTCCGGTCTCGCTCGACATATCAGTCTGCAATGATATATAGCCTCGTCTGTCCACGGAAGATCGTAATGAGCGAAACGGCCACAATGAGCAACGCTGAGCACGCGCGCTACAGAGTCACCGGCATGGACTGCCCGTCATGCGCCGCGAAGATCGAGAAGGCGGTGCGGTCGGCCGGGGTCGAGGACGTGAAAGTCTCGACTGCCACGCAGATCATGACGGTGCATGTATCCGACCTGAGTTTGCAGCTGCCCGAAGTGGAGCGTGCGGTGTCGGGCATCGGCTACCGACTGGATCGGCTGGGCGGACCCGAAGCTGATCACGAGGGAGACATCGACGATCTTCCGAAGGACTTGAGCCATATCACCCCGGCCTACCGGCGTGCGCTGTGGATCGTGATCGTGCTGAACGTGGGCTACGGCCTCATCGAGATGGTTGGCGGCTTCATTTCCGGATCGCAGGCCCTGAAAGCCGATGCGCTCGATTTCCTCGGCGATGGCCTGATCACCTTCCTTGGGGTTCTGGCGATCGGCTGGAGCCTGGTCTGGCGAGCCCGTTCCGCTCTGATCCAAGGCTTGTTTCTCGGGGCGCTCGGTCTCGGGGTCCTCGCCAACACGGCCTACCGCGTACTGGTTCAGCAGCAGCCTGAAGCTGAACTGATGGGCCTGTTCGCCGTGATCGCGCTCGTGGTCAACGTGGTTGCCGTTCTGCCGTTGCTGCCCCACCGGGCCGGAGATGCCAACGTTCGGGCCGTCTGGCTGTTCTCGCGCAACGACGCCATCGGCAATGCAGCGGTCGTCGTGGCAGCGGGTCTGGTCGCCTGGACTAACACGGCATGGCCCGACCTCGTTGTAGCGGCAGTGATCGCCGGGCTGTTTCTGCAATCCTCGTGGTCGATCATCCGCGACGCGCGGGCCGATTTGCGGGTGGCCACGTGAGGCCACGCCGGTCACCGGGCTTCGGGCGCCGGATCGTGCAGGCGGCATCAGGACCAGAATACGATCTCTCGGCCGCCGAGATAGACGGGGCCTGTCAGGGCTCCAGATCCTTTTTCCGGCGCGTCCGACTATAGTTTCGCCTCCACCCAATTCGCCACGATCAGTCCCGGTACCGCGTCGTGCGCCCGCTCGGCATCCCTCGCCAGATCAAGCCGCTTCGGCAACTTGACCTGAGGTACCAGCAGGAAGATCGGCGCGGTGACCTTTCCGCGCCCGGTCTTCGAGCGCGACACCACCGCTTGGCCCTTCGTGTTCAACCGGCCCTCCGCCACCAGCAGGCTCGGTCCGGTGCGACGATAGACGAAGCGCAGGCGCAGGCCGCGTCGCCGCTCCCATTCGCCGGGGGTGATCCTGCCGCCGCGCAGGCCGCGGCCGGCGGCTGGCGTCGGGATCGCCAGCCAGAAGCCGTCCCTAGAACGGATCAGCGGTCCGGTATCGTGGGCGCCGACAATGACCGGGGCCTTGGACCAGACGAGCGCCGCGGCGTTCAGGCTTTCGCCGGCCTTCGGGTAGGTCTGGCTCCGGATCGAGTTCGCGAGCCGTCGCCCGAGCCCGGCGCCTGTGATCTGGCCGCGCCAGGCGGTCTTCAGCCCGGTGCCGGCCTCGCGCATGGCGGCGGTGACCGCCTTCTCGCCGGCCTTCACCTCTGCCGCCATGGCGGCGACGAGATCGGGCGCGATGTCGAGCTTCAGCTTCATCGCGATCAAGCCGGGCGCAGATCGACGGTCCAGACCAGCCGCTCGCGGTCGCGGACGGGCTCGCCCTGGATAAGGAAAGCCTCGCCGTCGATCTCGATCCGGTCGCCGGGACGCGGGTTCGCCACCTCCGCGAGGCGCAGATCCAGCCGAGTGGTTTCCGACCAGATGCGCGCGTCGCCGAAGCCGGTGACGTCGTCGGGTCGGCGCAGGATCGCGCGGACCAGCACCGGCGCGCCGCCCTCGGCGGTGTAGACCACGTCGCGTGCCAGGTGAGCGTCGGCGAAGAGCGCGTCGAGGGCGGCGTCGAAGACGGTCATCAGGTTCGCCGTGCCGAGCGCAGCACCTGCGGCCGGGTGCAAATCGGCAGCGGGTTGCTCTCGATCTCCAGCCGCACCCATTCGTCGCGGTCCCGGTCGGGGATCGTCCGGGCATAGAGCGGCTGGCCGAGGGTGTTCACCGTCTCGAAGGTGTCGGCCGGGGCGTAGTAGATCTCGAACAGCCCCTCGATCCCTTCGGGATAGAAGTACGCCTTGTCGGTCGGCACGGTGAAGCCGACGCCACCCCGGTAGCGGCGGAAGGTGATGCCGCCGAAGCTGACCTCATCGGCCACGCGGCCCCGCAGATCGGCTGCGGCGGCGGTGTTGAGGTAGGTCTCCCGCACCTCCTTGTGGGCCACGAGGTCGGCGAAGAAGGCCGAGCCGCATTCGGCGCGGATCTGCACGGCCCCGGCCGAGAGCCCGCCCATCGAGTCCTCGACGCTCTCGATCAGCGCCTGGCAGCGCTTGCGGAGCGCCCCGGAGGCCGGGCTCGCATTGTCGAGGTCGAAGTCGATCTCGGCCGCCGGTGTGATGCCGAACTCGGTGAAGTAGTTCACCACCGTCGCGTGGTCCTTGGGGTCCTTCACCAGTCCCTGAATGCCGTTCAGGAGATGGTATTCGAAGGTGGTCTCGGCGTCCTGGCGGAGTTTCCTGAGCCGATAAGCCACCTCGGTCTGCACCTGCTGGGTGGCGCTTTCGGAGCCGAAGTCGCGGACGGACTGGATCTCGGAGGCCCAGAGCACGTCCTGCTTCTTGAACTGGCGGCAGACGAAGGCGCGCATCTCGCGCCGGTCGGGCACTTGGCTCTCGTAGGCCGAGCCGCGCTCGGAGAACGGGATCAGCGAGAGTGTGCCATCGCGGCTCTCGATCACCACGGTGCGCGAGCGCACGCCGCGCGGGCTGAAGAGGGCCGAGCCCGAGAGCAGCGCGGGCTTGTAGGGGATGTTCTCGAGCGCACGGGTGAGCTCGACAATGGTGAAGGCATCGCCTTCGAAGATGTCCATGGTGGCCATGAGGATGCCTCCTGTCTGGAGCGCGCCCAGCAAAAGTGGATGCCGGTTTTGCGTCCGGGCGCGCGTGAATATGGGGATCGGGTCAGCGGACGAGGATGCCCGCGGCGAGGAGCGCCGTGTGTGCGGCCGCGATCTCGCCCTCGCTGGGGGTGCCCGCGAAGACGAGGTCGTGGCGGTTGACGATGGCGGGGCCGCGAATGAGCGCGACGGCCGGTGCGTCGCCACCGGACGCATCCGCCTTGCCCCAGAGCACCGCCACGGCTGTCTCGGTGCCGTCGACGGCGGCGGGATCGTGCGCGGCGTATTTGCCGGACGCGGTGATCTTGCCCAGCACCGTGCCGGGCTCAAGCGTGCCCGCGGCGACGGTGATCGTCTCGCGGGTGTAGTCGCGGAAGGCTTCCCAGACGAGGAAACCGCCGGGGTGCGTGCCTTCGACGAGCGTGGTCATGGTGTCATCCTTTCAGCTTGAAGGTGCGGGCGACGATCTCGCCCCAGGGGCGCGCGGCCGAGGACCGGCCGGGCTGCGGGTGATGGGGTGCGATCTCGGGCTCGGCCTCGGCCCTGGCGGCGAGGAGCACGGTGCGCACCTCATCGAGGCTCGCGTCCTCTTCGAGGAAACGGCCGGCCATCTGCGCCTGGCCGGCAAGGCGGCAGAGATCGATGACGGCCCGGGCGTGGCCAATGGCCTCGGCCCGGATCACGGCAGGATCCGGCGGCGCGCCGCTGGGCGGTGGCGTCTCGGCCGGCGGCTGAGGGGCGTCGGGGGCGGAAGCCTCATCGCCTTCGGCGTCCACGGCCTGCCCGTCTTCGGCAGCTTCGTCCGTCGCCTCGGAAACTTCGGGGGCGGCGGCGTCGGTCTGCTCGCCAGTGTCCGCTTCAGCTTCGACAGCCTCGACCAGCACCGGCGGGGCGTTGCGGAAGCGGCCGATGTCGAAGCGCGCGGCGATCCGGACGGGCTCGATCAGCCGGTCGGCGAAGCCCTGCGCCACGGCGTCCGACGCGTCGAACCATGTCTCGGCGGCCATGAGCGCGGAGACCTCTTCCGGCGTCCGGCCGGATTTCGCGGCATAGCCGGAGACGAGGCTGCCCTTCACCTTGTCGAGCGCCTCGGCCATGGCGCGCATGTCCTCGGCCGTGCCCATCACGAGGCCGGCCGGGTCGTGGATCATCAGGAAGGCGTTCTCGGGCATGACGATCTCGTCGCCCGCCATGGCGACGTAGGATGCGGCGGAGGCGGCGATGCCGTCGATCCAGACGGTGACCGTGCCCTCGTGGCGCTTCAGCGCGTTGTGGATCGCCACCGCGTCGAAGACCGATCCGCCGGGGCTGTTGAGCCGCAGATCGACAGGCGTGCCCTCAGGCAGCGCGCCCAGTTCTGCCAGAAACCCCTTCGCCGAGACCCCGTAGGCGCCGATCTCGTCATAGATTGCTACTTCCGCACCGGTCCCCCGGGCGCGGATCGCATACCAGCTTGCCATGTCGTCACTCCTGTTCGGTGGCCGGATCGGTCGTCGCCGCTCCGTCGTCCGTGTCGTTGCCGGCGCCGTTGCCGGGCTCGGCCCGCGTTGCCGGCGTCGCGCGGGCGCCCTGCGTCTCGCCGGGGCTCGTGCGGTAGCGAAGGCCGAGACCTGTCGCGCGGGCGGCGTCGGCGGCGTTCTCGCGGTCGATTTCCTCGATGTCGTAGCCGGTGGCCTCGACCACTTTGCGCCGCGACGTGATGCCGGCCTCCATCGCCAGCACCTGTGCCTGGATGTCCTTCAGCGGATCGACCCAGTCCCAGCGCGGCGGGATCCACTGCACCGGTCGCACCTCTGCCGGATCGGCCTCCAGCGCGCCCGACAGGACCGCGGTCTCCAGCCAGCGCCGCCAGACTGCCCGGCAGAGCTGGTGCACGATGACGCCATGCTGCAGCTGGCCGATGCGGCGACGGAACTCGACGAGTTCGGCCCTGAGACTCGAGTAGTTCGCTTGCCGGACATCGCCGGTGACGAGGTGATAGGGCAGCCCAAGCGAGGCCGCGACCGAGAGCAGCGTCCGGTACTGGAACGCCTCGTAGCCGCCGCCGACATCCGCCGGGGACGAGAACTTCACGTCTTCGCCGGGCAGCAGCACCTGCATCGTGCCGGGCTCGAGGCTCGCGATGGCCGCCCCGTCGAGATCCGCCTCCGCCTCTCCCATCATGGGCTCTTCCGGCGCGGTCTTGGTGATGAAGCCCGCGAACATCGCCGCGGTCTTCTTCCGGTCGAGCTCGGCGTCGTCGTACTGGTCGAGCAGGAACAGCCGCACCATGGCCGGCGCGATATGCGGCAGGCCGCGGATCTGGCCCGCATCGATCGGCCGGTAGATGTGCAGCACGTCCCCGGCCGGCACCCGTACCGTCTCGGGGATGACCGCGCCCTGATCGGTGCTGTCGCCCGGATGGCGGCGGCGGAAGTGATAGGCCACGCGCCGGCCGATCGCGTCGAACTCGATCCCGCAGCGCAGCCGGTTCCCGTTCGCCGCGGTGCCGGTCTTCTCGAAGGGCAGCATCTCCGATTGCAGGAGCTGCATCTGCAGTGGGACCGTCAGCTCGTCCTCGGCCCGGCGGGGCCGCAGCCGGACGAAGCACTCGCCGGCCACGAACATCTCCCGCGCCACCATGGCCTGCAGGCCGTAGAAGTCGGTCAACCCGTCCGCATCCGCCTCGTCGGTCCAGGCCAGCCAGAGCCGCTGGACGCGATCCCGCAGGGCCGCATCCTCGATCAGCGACGAGGGCTTGATCCCGTCGCCGACGAGGTTCGCGGCGAAGGCCTCGCAGGCGTTCGCCGCATAGCCGTTGGTGACCACGAGCTCGCGCGCCCGCGCCAGCAGTCGCGGCCCGCCCGAGGCCACCAGCGCGTTGATGTTCTCCAAGGGCGGGTTCCAGCCCCGCAGCCGGCGTCGCGCCATGGCCCCCTCGAGGCGGGCGCGCAGTCCGGAGGGACCGTGGCTCCGGGGGAGCCGCGTAAGCCCGGAGGACGCGGGGCCGCCGGTCGCCCGGCGGCGGAACCTGTCGAACAGCCCCATCGATCAGAGCCCCTTGCCGGTCGTCACACGGACCTGCCGCACGATCCGCCGCCCCTCGGCCGCCGCGATCTCCCGCTCCAGCGCCTCGATCGCCCGGTCGATCTCGGCCAGGCTACGGTACTCCACGGTCTTGCCGTCGTAGCTCACGCGGGCCACGCCCGAGGAGCGCTGCGCCAGAAGCGCCTCGCGGCGTGCGCGGAGCTCGGCGGCCGTGGCCATCGGATCACCTCATGTAGCTCGAGCGCACCATGCGCCGGCGAGATGCAATGCGCGGAGCGGTCGGCGCCGTGGTCGGCGTGGCTCCCTCGGGCTTCTCGCCCGCCGTTACCCCCAGCTGCGCCTCGAGATCGGCCCATCGCGCCTCGGGCCAGCGGTCGGCGCCGGCGATCCAGGCGGCAGCGCGCGCATAGACCCGGCAGTCCAGCGCCTCGTTGCGCTCGCGCATCTTCTGCCATTCGAGCCTCGCGAAGCCGCGGCGGTT
>NZ_JAODNW010000021.1 GCF_025398255.1 Chelativorans intermedius
ACTCAATCTCGGCCGACGAATGCACAAACTACTTCGCTAATGCAGGATACGGACAAACCTAGATTCATCCCGCTCTAAAATGGGCGTTTTCCGACGCGAAGCCCTGAAAAATACCGTCGCCCCAAAATGGCGCCGCTGACTATCAATTTTCTCTTTTATTTCAGTGTGATATGGACAAAAATATACCGTCAAGGCTTCCGACACCCTGACGGTATAAGAGATTTCCGCGCGATGCAACTTTGGGCGATACCGTCAGTCATGCCGTCAGATCACTCGCTAACGGGCCGAAAGCCGGCGATAGGTCTCGGACACAATATTTGGTGATTTCAGTGCCTTATGTCGCCTTCTGGCGTGCTTCCGGATATTCCTGGCGCTGCCTGAATCATTCCCACTCGATGGTTCCGGGGGGCTTCGACGTCACGTCGTAGACGACGCGGTTGATGCCGCGGACCTCGTTGATGATGCGGGTTGCGGCGCGGCCGAGGAAGTCCATGTCGAAGGGATAGAAATCCGCGGTCATGCCGTCCACCGAGGTCACGGCGCGCAGCGCACAGACATATTCGTAGGTCCGCCCGTCCCCCATCACACCCACGGTCTGGACGGGCAGGAGCACGGCAAAGGCCTGCCAGATCGCATCATAGAGACCGGCCTTGCGGATCTCGTCGAGATAGATCGCGTCGGCAGCGCGCAGTATCTCCAGCTTCTCGCGGGTCACCCCGCCCGGGCAGCGAATGGCGAGGCCAGGACCGGGGAAGGGATGGCGGCCGATGAAACGCTCGGGCAGGCCGAGCTCGCGGCCCAGCGCGCGCACCTCGTCCTTGAAGAGCTCGCGCAGCGGCTCCACGAGCTTCATGTTCATGCGCTCCGGCAGGCCGCCGACATTGTGGTGCGACTTGATGGTGACGGAGGGGCCGCCGGTGAAGGAGACGCTCTCGATGACATCCGGATAGAGCGTGCCCTGGACCAGGAAATCGGCGCCGCCCAGCCTCGAGGCTTCCTCCTCGAAGACCTCGATGAAAAGGCGTCCGATGGTCTTGCGCTTCTTCTCCGGGTCGACCTCGCCCTCCAGCGCCGCCAGGAAGCGGTCGGAGGCATCCACCAGCACCAGCGGCACGTTGTAGTGCTCGCGGAACATGGAAACCACCTCGGCCGCCTCGTTCTTGCGCATCAGGCCGTGGTCGACCAGGATGCAGGTCAGCTGCTCTCCCACCGCCTCATGGGTCAGCAGCGCAGCCACGGAGGAATCCACGCCGCCGGAGAGCGCGCAGATCACTCTGCCGGATCCCACCTGCCGGCGGATGGCCTCGACCGCCTGTTCGCGATAGGCCGCCATGGTCCAGTCTCCGGCAAGCCCGGCCACCCTGTGCACGAAATTGGCGATGAGCCGCGCTCCGTCCGGTGTGTGCACCACCTCGGGGTGAAACTGCACGCCGTAATAGCGGCGCTTGTCGTCGGCGATGGCGGCGAAGGGGGCGCCGGAAGAGGTTCCTACCACCTTGAAGCCCGGGGGCAAGGCGGTCACCCGGTCGCCGTGGCTCATCCACACCTGATGGCGCGTGCCCGGCGCCCAAACCCCCTCGAAGAGCGCGCAGTCCTCCGTCACCTCCAGAAAGGCGCGACCGAACTCGCGGTGGTCGCTTCCCTCCACCTTGCCGCCGAGTTGGGCGCACATGGTCTGCTCGCCATAGCAGATGCCGAGGACCGGGACGCCGGAGGCGAATATGATCTCGGGCGCGCGCGGGCTGCCGGTCTCGGCAGTCGAGGCGGGGCTGCCGGAGAGGATGACCGCCCTGGGCTGCAGGCGCTTGAAGGCATCCTCGGCGAACTGGAAAGGCGCGATCTCGGAATAGACGCCAGCCTCGCGCACGCGCCGCGCGATGAGCTGCGTGACCTGGCTGCCGAAATCGACGATGAGAACGGTGTCGGGATGGGTCGTGATGCTCATGGCGAGCCTTTAGAGAAGGAAGCGATTCGACGCAACGGTTTCAGCCTTCGGCTTCTGTAAAATCCTGTCGGTCTCCGGCGCTATGGCGTGGCGAACCACCCCGCTAGCGACGCTCGAAGGCGGCGAAATAGAAGCCGTCCGTGCCCGCGCTTGCCGGCGTCAGCATGATACCCGCCTCCCGGCGAATGTGCACGGCCTGCGGATGGTCGGGAAAGCGCTCCTGCCAGATGGCCTGATGATCGCAGGCGCGGAAGGCGGGATTGCGTGCAAGGAAGGCATGCGCCTGGTCGGCGTTCTCCTCCTCGAAGAAGGAGCAGGTTATGTAGACGAGCCGCCCGCCCGGCCTTACATAGCGGCTGGCTGCGTCGAGGATGGCCGTTTGCTCGCCCTGGCGCGCCTCGAGCTGCTGCGGGGTCAGCCGCCATTTGGCGTCGGGGCGCCGGCGCCACGTGCCCGACCCCGTACACGGCGCATCCACCACAACAAGGTCCATCCGGCCTTCGAGGGGCGCCAGCGCCGCCTCGTCGGCCAGCACCTGCACGTTGCGGCAGCCGGCGCGCTTCAGCCTGTCGAAGATCGGCGCCAGGCGCTGCCTGTCGGCGTCATGGGCATGAACCTGTCCGCGATTTTCCATCATCGCCGCCATGGCGAGCGTCTTGCCGCCCGCGCCGGCGCAGAAGTCGAGCACCTGGAAGCCGGGTTCCGCGCCTGCAAGCTCGGAGACGATCTGCGAGCCTTCGTCCTGCACCTCGAACCAGCCCTTGTGGAAGGCGGGCTCCGCCTGCACGTGGGGGTGACGCCCGTCGCCCGCCACCGGCGGAATGCGCATGCCGCGGCTTGCGATGGCCGAGGCCGCAGCGCCGGCGCGCGCAAGTGCGGCGAGAACCTTCTCCCGGCTGGCCTTCAGGGAGTTGGCCCGCATGTCGAGCGGCGGGCGCGCGGCAAGGGCGGCACATTCCTCGACCCACGCCGCGCCGAAAGCACGGACCGCCACGGGGCGGCACCATTCGGGAATGTTGGCGCGCGCAGCCTCCGGCAGCGGGGTGCCGAGGCGGGCGGCGAGGGCGCGCAGTTCCGCCTCGTCGAGCGGCGGCGGCGCGAAGCGGTCCTCGGCGAGCGCCTGGTTGACCGCTTCGGGCGCCATGCCGTTCTCCAGCATGTAGCCGCCGAAGGCGAGCGCGCGCGGCGTGTCGGCATCGAACAGCCAGCCGGCGGCGCTGCGCCGGCGCAGCCCGTCATAGACGATGTTGCCGATCGCCGCGCGGTCTCCGGCTCCGGCGAAGCGGTGGTTCAGCCCCCAGTCGCGCATGGCCTCGGCGGCTGGGCGGTGGCGTGTCTCGATGTCGTGGAGAATGTCGATGGCTGCTGCGAGCCTGCCCCCTAGGCGCATCGTGGCTCCTTCTCGGTTCACCCGTCATGGCGCCTAGCTAAGCGCTCGCGAGCCGGCAGGCAAGGACAAGATCGCCACAGGCCCTTTCGTGACGGCCGTTTTTCATTTCCGAAAAACGCCTTGCGAATTTCAGGACTTCTGACGACCGCCGCCCCAATGGGATGAATGGTGGCGCGGCGCACCGCGCCGGACCGCAACACCATTCAGGACAAGGAGGGCGCTTCGCCCATGACCGGAACGACAGCAGCACATCGCAGAACGTTGGGGCGCTCGGGCCTTTCGGCCGGCGCGGTGGGCCTCGGGGGCTGGGCGATCGGCGGGCATTTCATCTTGGACGGAAAGCCGGACGGCTGGGGTGAGGTGGACGACGCGCAGTCCATCCGTGCCATCCATCTCGGCCTTGAGATGGGTGCCTCGCTGATCGACACCGCCGATGCCTATGGGACCGGGCACAGCGAGGAGGTGATCGGACGCGCGCTGGCCGGCCGCCGGACGGATGCCATCGTCGCCACCAAGTTCGGCTTCACCCATGACCGCGCGACACGCACGCTGAACGGCATTGACGTCAGCCCCGCCTATATTGCGCGGGCCTGTGCGGCCTCGCTGAAGCGGCTCGCCACGGACCATATCGACCTCTATCAGATTCATGTGGGCGAGCTTGCCGACGATCAGGCGGATGCGGCGGGCGAAGCTCTCGAAAAGCTGGCCGAGAAGGGCGCCATCCGCTTCTGGGGCTGGAGTACGGACAATGCGGGGGCGGCCCGCCGCATGTTGAAGTTCCCGCATTTCGTGGCCGTGCAGCAGGAGCTCAACGTCTTCGTGGACGGGCCGGAGATGCTTGCCCTGTGCGAGGAAAGCAATCTCGCAAGCCTCAATCGTTCGCCCCTCGGCATGGGATTTCTTACCGGCAAGTTCGGGGCCGGGGCGCGGCTTTCCCCAACCGAGGTGCGCGGCGCCGGCCATGGATGGGTCCGGTTTTTCAGGGAGGGACGGCCGCATCCCGAATATCTCAGGCGGCTCGATGCGCTGCGCGCGCTGCTGCAGACCGGCGGACGCACCCTTGCCCAAGGCGCGCTCGGCTGGATTCTCGCCCGCTCGCCCAACACCTTTCCCATCCCCGGTTTCAAGACCGAGGCGCAGGTGCGCGAAAATCTCGCGGCCATGGAGAAGGGCCCCCTGCCCGCTTCAACAATGGCGGAGATCGACGCCATCCTCGCCGAGGAGATGGAGCCTTCCTAGGCGATGCGCCGAGAAGCGGCTGCCGGCTTTCGGCGCAGACTCCCGCAGGGACGAACGGGCGCGGAAGGCCCCGCGCCCGTTCCCGGCTCCCAGCTTGGGCAACCCCTTTATTCCGCGGCCTGCGGCGTGGCTGCGGCCGCCCCTGCCTCGTAGCCGTAGTGCGCCTTCAGAGCCTTGCGCACGCCATTGCCGTAGTCCGGGTGGACCTTGTCGAAATGCGCGAGCTGGCGCTCGATGATCTCTCCGGGCACACCGGCCATCGCCGCGGCGATGTTGTTGAAGAGGCGGTTCTTCTGGCCTTCGTCGAAGAGGTTGAAGAGAGCGCGCGGCTGGGAATAGTCGTCGTTGCCGATGCGATGGTTGTAGCGGTCGGCATCGCCGGAAATCCTCAGCGGCGGCTCCTTGGCGGACGAATCCTCCACCGGGCCATTGAAGGAGTTCGGCTCGTAATAGGCATCGGGATTGCCCGCCCTGTGGCCGAAGAAGTTCATCTGCCCATCCTTGTGGTAGTGGTGGACGGGGCACCTCGGCGCGTTGACGGGCAGCGCCTCGTAATGGGTTCCCAGTCGGTAGCGGTGCGCATCGGCATAGGAGAAGATGCGCGCCTGCAGCATCTTGTCCGGCGACCACGAGATGCCGGGCACGATGTTGGAGGGCGAGAAGGCCACCTGCTCGATCTCGGCGAAATAATTGTCCGGGTTGCGGTTCAGCTCCAGAATGCCGACGTCGATGGGCGGATAGTCCGCATGCGGCCAGACCTTGGTGAGATCGAAGGGATTATAGGGCGTCTTCTCCGCATCGAGCTCGGGCATGATCTGCACCTGCATCTTCCACTTCGGAAACTCGCCGCGCTCGATGGCGCCGAACAGCGCCTCCTGGTAGCTCTCGCGGGTCTTGCCGACGACCTTCTCGGCTTCCTCGTTGGTGTGGAACTTGTGGCCCTGAAGCGTCTTGAAGTGGAACTTCACCCAATAGCGCTCGCCCTTGTCGTTCCAGAAGGAATAGGTGTGCGAGCCATAGCCGTTCATGTGCATGGGGCTGACCGGCAAGCCGCGGTCCGACATCAGGATGGTGACCTGATGGAGGGACTCCGGGCTCAGCGACCAGAAATCCCACATGGCGGTGTTGGAGCGCAGATTGGTGCGAGGATGGCGCTTCTGGGTGTGGATGAAATCCGGGAACTTGTAGGGATCGCGCACGAAGAAGACCGGCGTGTTGTTGCCCACCAGATCCCAGTTGCCGTCCTCGGTGTAGAACTTGATGGCAAAGCCGCGCACGTCGCGCTCGGCGTCGGCCGCGCCAAGCTCGCCGGCCACGGTGGAGAAGCGCAGGATCAGCGGCGTTTCCGCGCCGGGCTGAAGCGCCTTGGCCCTGGTAAACCTGGAAATGTCGCCGGTGATCTTGAGCGTGCCATAGGCGCCCCACCCCTTGGCATGAACCACACGCTCGGGGATGCGCTCGCGGTTCTGATGCGCCAGCTTCTCGATCAACTGGTAGTCCTGCAGGAGTACGGGACCGCGCTCGCCCGCCGTGATCGAATTCTGGTTGTCGGGCACAGGGGCGCCCGCCGTCGTGGTCAATCTCGGTTTGTCGGCCATGGCAATCTCTCCTTGCTGGCGCGACCGGACGGGCCGGCCGCGATCGATGGGCTGGGGTGCTTGGAACAAATCCAGAGTAGCGGGCCGCCACGATAAATTCCAATTGCATTTGGTGTTCAATGCGATAAGTTTTTCTTATGTTGCGACTGACCCTTCGCCAGATGCAGTATTTCGAGCGGCTGGCAGAACTTCTGCATTTCGGGCGCGCCGCCGAGGCTGTTGGCGTCACCCAGCCTGCCTTGTCCGCGCAGATCGCCGAAATGGAGGCGCAGCTCGGCTACAGGCTGTTCGAACGGGGTGGCGGCAGCGTGCGGTTGACGGCGGAGGCACACGCGCTGCGCCCGCGCATCGCGCGCATCCTGGCAGAGGTGGAGGATCTGGAGAACCTCGCCCAACGCGGGCGAAGCGTGCTGGAAGGCCGTTTCCGCCTTGGCGTCATCCCCACCGTGGCGCCCTATCTGCTGCCCCGCCTCCTGCCCCTGCTCAAGGAGCGCTTTGCCGATCTGCGTCTGGAGGTGCGGGAGGCGGTGACCGACACGCTGGTGGAGGAGACCGTCCATGGCCGGCTCGATGCCTTGATCGCAGCCGAGCCACTGGAGGAGACGCGCCTGAAAAGCAGTGCGCTCTTCGAGGACCGCTTCTACCTCGCGGTGCCGGAGGCAGAGGCGGGGCGCATCGCGCCGCCGGTGGCGGAGGAAAGCATGGCGCTGGAGCGGCTGATGCTTTTGGAGGACGGCCACTGCATGCGCGCCCAGGCCCTGGCCGTGTGCGGCAAGGTCACGCCGCGCACCATGGCAAGTTTCGGGGCGACCAGCCTTGCCACGCTTCTGCACATGGTCGCCCATGGCATGGGCGTGACACTGATCCCCGCCATGGCACGGCAGGCGGCGGAATGCATGCCCGGCGTGCGCGTTCTCCCCTTCATCGAACCGGCGCCGGCGCGCACTGTCTGCCTGGCCTGGCGCAGGACGAGCCCGCGGCAGGCGGATTTCCCGGTGCTTGCGGAGGCGGTGAAGGATGCCTGCCCAACCGGATGAGCCTCGCGAGCACTACGGTTTTACAGTAATACAGTTTCCGTTCTGAATAAAATTCACGTTGCTCTTCCCAGGAAATCGGATAATTTCCTGTCCTCTTTAGCAACTTCAAGGTAATCTTGTTATGAAAGCTTATGTTTCAGAATTGTTCGGCACCTTTTTCCTTGTCTTCATCGGGTGCGGAAGCGTTGTTCTCGGCGACTTCGGCGCGCTGATCCCTACCGGCGGTGCGCTTGCCATCGCGTTCGCCTTCGGCATCGCGGTGGTGGCGATGGCCTATGCGGTCGGGCCTGTCTCGGGCGCACATCTCAACCCGGCCGTCACCCTCGGTGCCTTTCTTGCCGGGCGCCTGCCGGCACGGGACGTGGCGCCCTACATGGCCGCCCAGGTGGTTGGGGGCGTTCTCGGCGCGCTTGTCCTGTGGATCATAGCCACGGGTGCCGCCTCCGGGGCGCCCACCAATCTGGCCGCCAACGGGTGGAGCGATTATTCCACCGCGGCGGCCTTCATCGCAGAGATGGTGGCCACCTTCATCTTCGTGATGGTGATTCTCGGCGTCACGGCGGGCAAGCACATCACGGTCATGGCGGGCCTCGTGATCGGCCTGACGCTGACGGCCATTCACATCTGCTTCATCGCCGTGACCGGAACCTCGGTCAATCCGGCGCGCTCCATCGGGCCCGCCCTCTTCTCCGGCGGCACGGCAATGGCGCAGCTATGGCTCTTCATCGCGGCCCCGCTCATCGGTGGCGCGGCGGCCGGGCTCCTGTACAGGACCGGCGTCTTGGAGAAGACAGAGATTGTCCTGAAAAAAGCGCGCGCCTGACCCGAGGAGACCGAAAAGCCCCGGGGAAACCGGGGCTTTTCCACAAGTGGCCCGGCGCGCCTGCAGCATCTTGCAGCCAGATGGAATCATCTGGCGTCGCACAAATGCTTGAAAAACAAACGGATGGACCGGATCAGCGTTTCAATGAAACGATGAACCGGTCTAGCCAGCTCCCGGGTAATTCGGGCTTTCGCGGGTGATCGTCACATCATGGGGATGGCTTTCGCGAAGGCCCGCGCCGGAGATGCGCACGAAGGTGGCTTTCTCCTGAAGCTCGGCGATGGTACGCGCGCCGACATAGCCCATCGCCGCCTTCAGACCGCCGGTAAGCTGGTGCAGGACGCCGGCGGCCGGCCCCTTGTAGGGCACCTGGCCCTCGATGCCCTCGGGCACCAGCTTCAGCGTGTCGCGCACTTCTGCCTGGAAATAGCGGTCGGCCGAGCCGCGCGCCATGGCGCCCACCGAGCCCATGCCGCGATAGGCCTTGAACGAGCGACCCTGGTAGAGATACACCTCGCCGGGGCTTTCGTCCGTGCCGGCCAGCAGGGAACCGATCATCGCCGCGCTGGCGCCGGCGGCAATCGCCTTTGCCAGATCGCCGGAATACTTGATGCCGCCGTCGGCGATGACCGTCGCACCGGCCTTCTGCGCCACCTCGACCGCCGCCATGATGGCCGAAAGCTGGGGCACGCCGACGCCGGCCACAACGCGCGTGGTGCAGATGGAACCGGGACCGATGCCCACCTTCACCGCATCCGCGCCGGCGTCGATGAGCGCCTTCGTGCCGTCGGCGGTCGCCACATTGCCGGCAACGATGCGCACCGCGTTCGACAGTGTCTTGACGCGGGCCACCGCATCGAGCACGCGCTGGGAGTGACCGTGCGCGGTGTCGATGACGAGAAGGTCGACCCCGGCGTCGATCAGCCGTTCGGCGCGCTCGAAACCGTCATCGCCCACACTGGTGGCCGCCGCCACGCGCAGCCGCCCCCTGGCATCCTTGCAGGCATGGGGGTTCAACTGCGACTTCTCGATGTCCTTCACCGTGATGAGGCCGACGCAGTTTCCCGCGTCATCCACCACCAGCAGCTTCTCGATGCGATGCTGATGAAGCAGGCGCTTGGCCTCCTCCTGGCTCACCCCCTCCCTTACCGTCACCAGATTGTCATGCGTCATCAGCTCACGCACCGGCTGGGCCGGGTTGGAGGCGAAACGCACATCGCGGTTGGTGAGAATGCCGACGAGTCTGCCCGTGGTGTGACCGCCCAGTCCTCCATTTTCCACCACCGGAATGCCGGAGATGCGATGGGCGTTCATCAGCGCGTGGGCATCGGCAAGCGTCGCGTCGGGCCCGATGGTGAGCGGATTGACCACCATGCCCGACTCGAATTTCTTGACCTGGCGCACCTCCTCGGCCTGCTCGGCGGGCGACAGGTTGCGATGGATGACCCCGATGCCGCCAGCCTGGGCCATGGCAATGGCCAGCGCCGATTCGGTCACTGTATCCATGGCGGCCGAGAGGATGGGGATGTTGAGCTCGATATCGCCGGCGATTCGCGTGCTCACATCCGTCTGGCCCGGCATCACCTCGGAATGCCCGGGCTGGAGAAGCACGTCATCGAAGGTGAGCGCCTCGGTTCCGGTTGCGGTTTCGATGATTCTTGCCATGGCCGACCCTTGAAGGATGAGAGCAACGTGCGGGCCGTTTTCCCTCGCGGGCAAAGCGGCCATCCCAATGATGATTCCCTTTCAGGATTGGCGCTGGCTCGTACCACGTCCGTTACGACTTGAAAAGACGCTGGGTCGACTCCGGCGAAAGAGCGCATCCGCGGAGGCGGAAATGCCGCAAGGCGCCACGTGCGCGGGCTGCGCCGGGCCGGTGGCGGCCCGTGCGGGGAGGCCTTTGACATCGCAGCCCTTTCGGCCGATATGGGGCGGGTCGGCGTTCTCCCCGCGCCGGCCGACCTCCATTTCCCAGCCCGAGGCGCAGCCCGTGAACCGCTCCCTGCCGCTGATCCTCGCTGTTGCGCTCTTCATGGAGCAGATGGACTCCACGGTGATTGCCACCTCGCTGCCGGCGATTGCCGAGGACATCGGCACCAGCCCGGTGACGCTGAAGCTGGCGCTGACCACCTATCTGGTGGCGCTGGCCGTCTTCATTCCCGTCAGCGGCTGGATGGCGGACCGTTTCGGCGCCAAGCGGGTGTTCCGGCTGGCGATCGGCGTGTTCGTGATCGGCTCGGTGGCCTGCGCCATCTCCAACTCGCTTCTGGCCTTCGTTCTGGCGCGTTTCCTGCAGGGCATGGGCGGGGCGATGATGACACCGGTGGGGCGGCTGGTTCTGGTGCGTGCGACACCGAAGAACCGGCTCGTCTCCGCCATGGCGTGGCTGACGGTGCCGGCGCTTGTCGGCCCCGTGGTCGGGCCGCCGCTCGGCGGCTTCATCACAACCTATTTCTCCTGGCACTGGATCTTTCTCATCAACGTGCCCATCGGGCTGGCCGGCATCCATCTCTCCGGCCGCGTGCTGCCGCAGTTCGAGCCGCAGGCGGAAGAAAGGCTGGATGTGAAGGGCTTCGTGCTCTCCGGCCTTGCCGCCTCCGGCCTTGTCTTTGGCCTTTCCGTGGTCAGCCTGCCGGCGCTGCCGCCGGCGGTGGGGCTGGCCACCGTGGCGGCGGGGCTGGCGATGGGCTGGCTTTACGCGCGCCATGCACGGCAGGCGCCGCAGCCGATTCTCGACCTGCGGCTGTTTTCCATCCGCGCCTTCCGCGCCGCCATCATCGGCGGCTCGCTGTTCCGCATCGGCGCGGGGGCGGTGCCCTTCCTGCTGCCGCTCATGTTCCAGATCGGTTTCGGCATGACGCCCTTCCAGTCGGGCATGCTGACCTTCTCCTCGGCGCTCGGCGCCATCGCGATGAAGTTCATCGCCACGGCGACCCTGCGGATGGCGGGCTTCCGCCTCACCCTTGTGCTTGCGGCGCTGCTGGGCAGCGTGCTGATTGCCGCCAATGCGCTGTTCACCCCAGCCACATCGGCCGCCGTCATCATCGCCGTGCTGGCGGCGGCGGGCTTCTTCCGCTCTCTGTTCTTCACCTCCGCCAATGCGCTGGTCTTCGCCGAGATCGGCGAACGGGAAGCGAGCCAGGCGACGGCGATCGCCGCAGCGAGCCAGCAGATCAGCATCGCGCTGGGCGTGGCGGTGGGGGCCGGCGTCCTGGAGGCGACGGTGCAGATGACGGGCGCCGAGCTGGGCCTCGACGCCTTTGCCAATGCCTTCGTGATCGTGGCGTTGCTCACGGCGCTGGCCGCCCTGCCCTTCCTCAACCTGCCGGCCGATACGGGCAGCGCCGTCTCCGGCCACCGGCGCCGGCGCATGGAAAGCGAGGAGCCGGCGCTTGCCGCCGAGCGAAGCTCAGCGCCCGCTGCTCACTCTCCCGCCTTTCCCTTGAAGCCCTTGGCCAGCAGATAGAGCTCCACCGATTCGCCGCGCGAGGCCGGCGGCTTGACATGGTGGACCGACTGGAAATTGCGCTTCAGCATGGAAAGCAGCTCCGTCTCCGCCCCACCCTGGAAGGTCTTGGCCAGGAAGTGACCGCCGGGCCGCAACACGCCGACGGCGAAATCCGCCGCCACCTCGCACAGATGCATGGTGCGCAGATGGTCGGTGCGGCGGTGGCCGGTGGTAGGGGCCGCCATGTCGGAGAGAACCACGTCGGGCGGGCCGGAAAGCAGCGCAAGAAGGCGGGCGGGAGCCGCATCCTCCAGAAAGTCCATCTTGAGGATGGCAGCACCCGGCACGGGATCCATCTCCAGATAGTCGATGCCCACCACCGAGGGATTTTCCGGGTCGGACCTCACTCGGGCCGCGGCCACCTGGCACCAGCCGCCGGGGGCTGCACCCAGGTCGATCACCCTCATGCCGGGGGCGAGGATGCGGTGCCTGTCGTCGATTTCGGCAAGCTTGTAGGCCGCGCGCGAGCGCATGCCCTCGGCATTCGCCCGGTGCACATAGGGATCGTTCAAATGGCGCTCGAGCCAGCGGCGCGAGGAGGACTTCAGGCCGCGCTTCTTCTTCACCCGCGTCTTGAGGGCGCGGGGGCCGGCGCCCGGCTTGCCGCCGCCCCGGCTCATGGCCGACACCCCGCGAGACGGCGGCGACGGCGCCAAACGCCATCGCGCGCCATCATCTCGTTGAGCATGCCTTCGCGCAGGCCCCTGTCGGCCACGCGCAGGCGCTCGGCCGGCCAGTGGCGTCTTATGGCCTCCAGAATTGCACAGCCGGCAAGCACCAGATCGGCACGCTCGGCGCCGATGCAAGGATTGGCCTTGCGCTCGTCGAAGCTCCAGCCGAGGATCGTGTCGATCATGCGGTCCACGCTCTCGCGCTCCATCCACAGCCCGTCCACCCGGCGCCTGTCATAGCGCCGGAGGCCCAGATGCACGCCGGCAAGGGTGGTGACCGTGCCCGAGGTGCCGAGCAGGTGGAAGCGGGCGGTGGAGGCGAGATGGGAGAGACGGCCGCGCCCTTCAAAACGCGCCAGCATGGCCGTCACTTCCGCCACCATGGCCTCGAAGGTCTCGCGCGTGACCGTGCGGCCGCCGAAGCGCTCGGCCAGCGAGACGACGCCGACGGGCAGCGAGGTCCAAGAGACGATGTGGTCGGCCAGGCGGGGCGTGCGATGGCGCGTCAGGTCGATGAGCGCAATCTCCGAAGAGCCGCCGCCGATGTCGAACAGCACCAGCCCATCCGTCTCCCGCGTGACCAGGGAGCTGCAGCCGGCGACGGCGAGCCTGGCCTCGGTGTGTCGGTCGATCACCTCCAGCGTCAGCCCGGTCTCGCGGCGCACGCGGCCCAGGAAATCCTCGCCGTTGCGGGCTGCACGGCAGGCCTCCGTGGCGATGGTGCGCACGCCGGCAAGGCGCAGGCCCGAAAGCTTCTCCGCACAGATGGCCAGCGCCTCGAGCGCGCGGTCCATGGCCGCCGGGCTGAGCCGGCCGGTGGCCGACAGCCCCTCGCCCAGCCGCACGATGCGCGAGAAGGCATCGACAACGCGAAAGCGGCCTGGCCGGCTGGGCGTGGCCACCAGGAGACGGCAATTGTTGGTGCCCAGATCGAGCGCGGCATAGAGTGTTTCCGGCAGCCGGCGCGCGGCCGGGGCGCGCCGGCCCGCCGCCGGCCCCGCAGGGACGGGCTGCGCGGCCTGCCCGTTTGCGCCGTCGCCGCCTTGCGGCTGCTGGCAGGGCGGCACCGCGCCACCCTGCACGAAAACGCGCCGGCGGCGCTTTCGCGCGCGCTTGCGCTTCGGCTTGTTCCGCCCCTCGGCCACGGCTGCTCGGGGGAGGCGCGACGCCTGCCCCCGCCCGTTTCCGGCCACGCCATCCCCCACCGAGACGTGATCGCCAACGCCGTCCGCGACCGGTGGCGCGTCACCCTGCTCGTGGTCGTCCACCGTATGTCCTTCCGCGCCCGCACATCGCCCGACGGCGCGCAGGCGCCCAATGCTGTCGTTGGCGCCACACTAACAGCGCCGCCGCCTTTGACCAAGAGCCAAGTTGCGGCGCCGACCGTAAGGCCCCCGCATGGCGCCCTGTGCAACAATCGGGATTTGAAAAACGCGGCGGGGTTGACTATTGAAAGGGCATGGCTAAATAGCTTGGCCCACGCACCGCGAAGCGCGGCGCGCCTGCTGGGGAATAGTTTAACGGTAGAACAGCGGACTCTGACTCCGTCAGTCCTGGTTCGAATCCAGGTTCCCCAGCCATCTTTTCCAAACAGAAATAATGGCTTAAAGAATTGGGAACGCCGCGCGCCAAACCCCGGCTGATGCGCACGGCTGTGGGGCGCGAAGTCTCTCAAAGGCGGATCCGGCCTGAAATTTTCGCCCATTGCCGGCAGAACGGGCGGGCCGGCGTGTGGTCGTGTATCGTTAAAATTATCTTGCCGCTTTTTCCGTTGCCGCAACCCTTCGGCTCTACCCTGCGGGCATGAAGACTTTGGAACAATCAAGGTCGGGAGGCGGCCACCAGCGAGCGAAAAACCCGCGCCGCTCATCCGTGCCACCGCTGCTGATCGGGCTGTTGCTCATGGGTTCTGCCGGAATCGGTTACACGGCAGATGGCCTTGCCGCGAGCCACATATGGGCAATGCTTCCGGGATCGGGCTGCAACATCAAAGGCAACATCAGCCACGCAACCGGCGAACGCATCTATCACGTGCCAGGCCAGCACTACTACTCCGCCACGCGAATCTCGTTGCTGCGGGGCGAGCGTTGGTTCTGCTCCGAGGAAGAGGCCCTGCAGGCGGGCTGGCGAAGATCAAGAATGTGAAGACCCACCGGTGAACGGCAGGCTGCTCGCGCCGCTGCAGGGCGGTTCAGGCGTTGTCGCGCTGAAAGATCCAGTCGTGGTCCGGGTGGTTCCTGAAGCGCCAGGCGCGGCGGGGGCCGGCCATGACGTTGAGATAGTACATCTCGTATCCATAGGGCGCACCGCAGGGATGGTGGCCGCGTGGCACCAGCACCACGTCGTGATTTTCCACCGCCATGGTCTCGTCGAGCGTGCCGTCCTCGGTGAAGACGCGCTGAAAGCCGAAGCCCTGGGCCGGGTTCAGGCGGTGATAGTAGGTCTCCTCCAGATAGGTCATCCGCGGGTAGTCGTCCTCGTCGTGCCGGTGCGGCGGATAGGACGACCAGTTGCCCTGGGGCGTGTAGACCTCGGTGACGAGCAGGCTGTCGGCCACGTCGCGCTCTTCCATGGCGATGGCGTGGATGTAGCGCGTGTTGGCGCCCTTGCCGCGCTCGGCAAGCGAGATTCCGGCAGGGCCGATCACCTGGGCGGGACGGCCGCCCTTGCCCGGCGCCGCGCAGACGGCAAGCGTACAGTGGGTGGTGGCCCTGGCCTGCCAATGGGCACCGCCAGGCACATAGGCGGCGTGCGGCGGCAGGCGCTCGAACACATCCATCCGCTCGCCGAGTTCGCCGAAATCGCGGCCTGCTGCCGAAATCTCGGCCTTGCCCTCCACGAGCACCAGAATGACCTCGTTTTCGCCGGTCTCTTCCTGCGCCGTCTCGCCGGGCTTCAGGCGGTAGAGGCCGAAGCCGACATAGCGCCAGCCGGCGCTCTGCGGCGTGATGTCGTGCACCTTGCCCGCCTCGCCGGCGGGCTTGCGAAGGAGTTTCGGCATCTTTTCCTGCTCCCTATTCCGTCTTGTTCTCGCCCTCGCCGCGCGGCTCATAGCCGACGAGGAAAACCCACGCGCAATAGGCGCCGAGCGCCGTGAACAGCATGCCCCAGAAGGGGCTGGCCATGACGAACTCGAAAATGCCCCAGCCGAGGCAGACCGCGATAATGGCCACCCTGCGCCACAGGGGCGCGAAGAACGGGTGGTGAAGATCGAGAAGCTTGTCCATCGGCCAACTATAGAAGCTCGTCAGGCGCGGTCCAGCCCGACCGCGCGCGCCGCCTGGCGCAGCGCCTCAAGCCCCATCGACTGATACTTCACCGGATCGGCCTTCAGGGGGTCCTGTTCCGCCTCGATGACGAGCCAGCCCTCATAGCCGTGCTCGGCCAGCACTTTGAGCACCGGCGCGAAGTCGATCTCGCCCTCGGGGTCGCCGGGAACGGTGAAGACACCGCGGCGCACGCCTTCGAGGAAGGAAAGGCCCTCCGCCTCCACCTGGCGGCGCACGGCGGGACGAATGTTCTTGGCGTGGAAGTGCTTCACCCGGTCCGCATAGGCGCGCGCCAGGTCGAGCGGATCGGCACCGCCGAACCAGGCATGGCCGACATCGAGCAGAAGCTTGGTTGCCGGCCCCGTGCCGGCCATCAGGCGGTCGATCTCCTGGCGTGTCTGGACGACGGTGCCCATGTGGTGATGATAGACCAGGTGAATGCCCTGCTGCGCGCAGTAGGCGGCGATGGCCTCCACCCCGGCACAGAACTGCGGCCATTCCTCATGGGCAAGCACCGGCTTGTCGCGCAGCGCTACCCCGTCCCTGCCGTGAATGGCGTTCGACGTCTCGCAGACGATGCAGACCTCGCAGCCATTCGCCTTCAGCATGTCGAGATGCGGCTGGATGGCCCGCTTCTCGGTCTCGATGTCGTTGACGAGCAGGTTGAGCGAGTGCCAGCCGGAGACGAAGACGAGCCCGTGTTCGGCCAGAACATGCTTCAGCGTCTCGCCATCGGAGGGCATCTTGTGGCCCTTCTCGATACCGGCGAAGCCGATCTCTGCCGCCTCGCGCAGACACTGCTCCAGCGGAATGTGGGCGCCGATGGAATGGTCGTCGTCATTCGACCAGGCGATGGGGTTGGTGCCGTAGCGGATCATTCAAAGCCTCTCCTTCAGCGCCGCTTCGTAGCCGGCGCGCGCCTTCTTCACCTGTTCGCGTTCGGAGACCTCCGGCACGGCGACATCCCACCAGTGGCCGCCGGCCGCCGTGGAGGGATAGGGGTCGGTGTCGATGACCACGACAAAGGGGCCATCGGCCTGCCGGGCACGTGCCAGCGCCTCCTCGAGCTCGGCGATGGAGCCCGCCTTCACCGCCTCGGCCCCCATGGAGGCGGCGTGGGCGACGAAGTCGATATGCGAGGGGTTCACGTGGTGCGCATGGTCGAGCAGGTTGTTGAACTCCGCCCCGCCCGTGGCCATCTGCAGCCGGTTGATGCAACCGAAGCCGCGATTGTCCGTGATGACGACGGTGATCTTGATGCCCATCATCGCCGCCGTGGCCAGCTCCGAGTTCATCATCATGTAGGAGCCATCGCCCACCATCACGACGACATCGCGGTCGGGCTCGGCCATCTTGATGCCCATGCCGCCGGCGATCTCGTAACCCATGCAGGAATAGCCGTATTCCATATGGTAGGAGCCGGGGCGCCCCGCCTTCCACAGCTTGTGCAACTCGCCGGGCATGGTGCCGGCGGCGCACATGACCACCGTGTTGTCGCGCGCCGCGCGCTGCACGGCGCCGATGACCTGCATGTCGGTGGGCAGGGCGTTGGTGTCTTGCGGGGGCGCGGTCACGGCATCGGCGGCAGCGAACCACTCCTCCTTGAGCTTCGGGTCCGGTGGATCGAACCGCCTGTCGCCCAGCGCGTGCCGAAGCGCCTCCAGCCCCACGCGCGCATCGGCGCAGAGCGGCACGGCACCGTGCTTGACCGCGTCATGGGCGTTGACGTTGAGGCTGACGAGCCGGCGGCCGGGCCGCGAGAAGAGAGACCAGGAGCCGGTGGTGAAATCCTGGAAGCGGGTGCCGACACCGATGACCACATCGGCCTCGGCGCAACGCCGGTTGGCGCTGGATGCGCCGGTGACACCCACCGGGCCGAGGTTGAGCGGGTGGTCCCAGGGCAGCGCCGACTTGCCCGCCTGGGTCTCGACCACAGGGATCTGATGTGCCTCGACGAAGAAGCGGAACGCCTCGTGGGCGCCCGAATAGTGGACGCCGCCGCCGGCGACGATGACTGGCGTGCGGGCGGCGGCGAGGATTCCCGCCACCTGCTCCACCTCGACCGGATCGGGATGGGGGCGGCGCATGCGCCAGACCCTCTGCTCGAAGAAGCTTTCCGGCCAGTCGTAGGCTTCCGCCTGCACGTCCTGGCACAGGGCGAGCGTGACGGGGCCGCAATCGGCCGGATCCGTCATGGTGCGGAAGGCGCGCGGCAGCGCGGTCAAGAGCTGCTCGGGCCGCGTGATGCGATCGAAATAGCGCGAGACGGGACGGAAGCAATCATTGGCGCTCACCGTGCCGTCGCCGAAATCCTCGATCTGCTGGAGCACCGGATCGGGACCGCGATTTGCGAAGACATCGCCCGGCAGAAAGAGCACCGGCAGGCGGTTCACATGCGCCAGGGCGGCCGCCGTCACCATGTTGGTGGCACCGGGGCCGATGGAGGAGGTGACGGCCATGGCGCGCCGGCGGCGAAGCTGCTTTGCATAGGCGATGGCGGCATGGGCCATGGACTGCTCGTTGTGGCCGCGATAGGTGGGCAGCCTCTCCCGCATGGCATAGAGTGCTTCGCCAAGGCCGGCGACATTGCCGTGGCCGAAGATCGCCCAAACACCGGCGATGAAGGGCTCGCCATCCTCGTTCAACTGTGCCGCCAGATAGCGTGTGAGGGCCTGGGCGGCGGTCAGCCGGATCGTCTTCATACGGGCCTCCCATGTCTTGCGCAGGCGCGGTCCCAAACCGCGCACAGGGTGCGATAGTTGGCGGCCATGGCGGCGACGGCCTCGCCGTCCTCCATCTCGCCGGCAAGCCAGCGGCGCGCCGGCTCGGCAAAGATGGTGCGCCCCACGGCAAAGCCTTTCACGAGATCGAAGCCGGCGGCAACCGCAAAACTCTCCTCCAGCTCCTCCGCCGGCGCGTCGAGCCCGAGCACGACGATGCCGCGCGTGCGCGGATCGTTGCGGGAGATCGCCTGGCAGGCGTTTTCCCACGCCCGCGTGGAGGTCATCGGCTCCAGCTTCCACCAATCGGGATAGACGCCGATTTCGTAGAAGCGCTCGATGACCGCGGCGGCCGCCTGATCGTCGGCAGGGCGCACCTTGGAGGGGATGATCTCCAGCAGCATTTCCAGACGATTGCGGCGGGCGGCGGAGAAAAGCCTCTTGACCACGTCCTCCTGGCGCGCCTTCGTCTCGGCATCGTCATCGGGATGATAGAAGCACAGCACCTTGACCACATGCTCCAGCGGCCACTCGACGAGGCCGCCGAAATCCGGGCCGATCTCCGGCTCCAGCGTCAGCGGGCGGGAGCCCGGCCACTCGACGGGGCGGCCGATCCAGAGGCCGCTGGCGGCCGCCCGATAAAGCGCCTCGCGGCCAAGCCGTCCGTCGCACAGGATGCCGTAGCCGTGGCGGTCGCCGGCGACCTGCCTGGCCGCCTCCAGGCACAGCGTCTTGAAGGCGCCGATGCGCGAATGGGGAGCACCCAGGGCATCCGCCATCTCCTCAAGCTGCTTGCGATGGTCGAAAGCGAAGACGCGCATCTGCGGCCAGTGGCCCTTGCGGTTGGTCGCCCAGTGCACCTGTTCGAGCGCCTCGTCCTTGCGCAGCGCGCGGTTCCTGATGCCGGTGCGGAAGAAATATTGCAGCTCCTCCCATGAGGGATAGGCCGGCGTGCAGCCATGGCGGGAGACGGCGAAAGCGCCGCAGGCATTGGCGTATTTGAGTGTCGTCGGCCAGTCCTCGCCCGAAAGCCAGCCCTTGAGAAGCCCGGCCATGAAGCCATCGCCGGCGCCCAGCACGTTGAAGACCTCGATGGGGAAATGTTCGCCCGCCTCGCCCTCGTCGAGCGTGTCGGGAATGGCGCCGGCAAAGGCGGCAGCACCCATGGGGCCGCGCTTGCACACCAGCACGGCGTCGGTGATGCGGCGCACGGCGCGCAGCGCCTCGATGGTGTCGGTCGAGCCGCCGGCGATGTGGAACTCCTCCTCCGTGCCGACGATGAGGTCGAAGAGCGGAAGCGTGGCCTGGAGCTTCGCCGTAACGCGCTCGGACTGGATGAAGCGGCTCTCGCCGGCATCGTGGCCGGCCAGGCCCCACAGATTGGGCCTGTAGTCGATGTCGAGTGCCGTCCTGGCGCCGCTTTCGCGGGCAAGCCGCAGCGCCTTCAACACCGCCGCCTCCGTGCGCGGATGGGAAAGGTGGGTCCCGGTGGCACACACGCAACGCGCCTCGGCGATGAAGGCGGGGTCGATGTCGTCCTCGCTGAGCGCCATGTCGGCGCAGTTCTCGCGATAGAAGATGAGGGGGAACTGCTCCTGGTCGCGGATGCCGAGAAGGACAAGCGCGGTGAGACGCTCGGGATCTGTCTTGACGCCGCGCACATCCACGCCCTCGCGCTCCAGCTCCTCGCGGATGAAGCGGCCCATGTGCTCGTCGCCCACACGGGTGATCAGCGCCGACTTCAGCCCCAGCCGCGCCGCGCCGGCGGCGATGTTGGTGGGCGAGCCGCCGATATACTTATTGAAGGAGGCCATGTCCTCCAGCCGGCCGCCGATCTGGGCGCCGTAAAGATCGACCGACGAACGGCCGATGGTGATGACGTCGAGGGGCTTCGTCACATCACGCCTCCCTGCCCGGTTGCGCGCGCGGGCCGGCATGGCCGCGGGCGCGTCTCGCTATGGAATATACTTTCCATAGCAGATGAATTTCAATCTTTATATTCCATTTTGGCGCTCGCGATTGGCCGTGCCGACGGCCACCACCAATGCCACGGCGAGCGACAGCGTGGCCGAGAGCAGGCGGAAATCACCGAAATCCGCCTCCTGAACGGTGAGGAGAAGCGGCGTGACGGGGCGCAGTGGGCTGGCCAGCGAATCGGTGATGGCCACCACGGAGGCCCCGGCACGCGCGCCCGCCTCCGCCAGCGCCACGGTCTCCGCCGAATAGGGGGCGAAGGTGATGGCGATCACCGCGTCGCCGGCGCGGATGGCATGGTGGCTGTCAAGCTTGCCGACATGATCGTGCAGCATGGTGGGCACATTCATCTTCTCGAAGCCGTAGGCCAGGTAGGAGGCGACGGAGAAAGCGCGGCGGAGGCCCACGATGTGCACCATGCTGGCCTCGGACAATGCCTTGACGGCAACGTCGAGCGTGCGCGGGTCGATGGTGCGCGTCAGCGTTTCCAGCGACAGCCGGCCGGCCTCCACGAACTCGGCCAGCAGCGCCGAGGGGCTGCCTGCCCCGCTCTGGCGCAGCTTTTCCAGGCGGGTGGAATAGTCCGGCCATGCCGGGATGTAGGAGTCGCGGAACAGGCGCTGCATCTGCGAGAACCCGGAAAAGCCCAGCACCTGGCAGAAGCGCATGAAGGCCGAGGGCTGAACGCCCGCCGCCTCCGCCATTTCGGCGACGGTGGAGACGGCGATGCGGTCCGGGTTCGCCACCACATAGTCGGCGCATTGGCGCAGCCGCTTGGGCAGGCCGTCGGAGACCTCCATGATGCGATCGAGCAGTTCCTCGATGCTGGCCGGTGCCGAAACCGCGTCCATGCGCCCTCTTTCCCTGGTGGTGATCGCCGCGATGCTATCGCTCCTGCAACGCAGATTCCACTAACCCAGCACCTCGGCCACCTTTACCGCCCGGCCCTCCGCAAGCGAACGGTAGGCCGCATCGGCCAGCGCCAGCGCCTTCAAGCCGTCTTCGCCGCTGGGCGAAGGCGCCGCACCGCCGGAGACGGCGGCGATGAAGGCGGCCATCTCGGCGGCATAGGCCTGGGTGTAGCGCGTCATGAAGAAGTCGTGCAGCGGCGGCTTCGTGAAGCCCTCGGCCGTGGCGATCTCGATGGAGACCGGCCGCTGGTTCTCGGCCGCGACGGCGCCCTTCTCGCCCAGCACCTCGATGCGCTGGTCGTAGCCATAGGTGGCGCGGCGCGAATTCGAGATGGCGCAATGTTTGCCCGATGCGGTGGTAAGCACCACGGAAACGCTGTCATGGTCGCCGAGGGCGCCGATTTCCGGGTCGACAAGCACCGAGGCGGTGGCAAACACCGTCTCCGGCTCCTCGCCCAGCAGGAAGCGGGCCATGTCGAAATCGTGGATCGTCATGTCGCGCAGGATGCCGCCGGAGGAGCGGATATAGGTGGCCGGCGGCGGGCCGGGATCGCGCGAGGTGATCTGCACCATCTCCACCTTGCCGATCCGGCCCTCGTCGATGGCCGCGCGCACGGCCGCGAAATGGGCGTCGAAGCGCCGGTTGAAACCGACCATGAGGGTGGCGCCCGTCTCCTCCACCACCTTCAGGCAGGCCCTGACCCGACCGAGATCGAGGTCGATCGGCTTCTCGCAGAATACCGCCTTGCCGGCCCGCGCGAAACGCTCGATCAGGTCGGCATGGGTGTCGGTGGGAGTGCAGATCACCACGGCATCGACATCGCCCGCCTTCTCGATCTCCTCGATGCTGCGCACCTGGCAGCCATAGGTGTCGGCGATGGCCTGAGCGGCCTCGGCAAAGGCGTCGGCGACGGCGACAAGTGCGGCATCGCGGTTGCCGGCAATCGCCTGGGCGTGCACCTTGCCGATGCGTCCGGCGCCCAGAAGTGCGAATCTTACGGTCATGGGAGTTCTTCCTGTCTCGCTTCTAGGGTTGGGACCAGCCGTTGCCGGGCCTATTCGGGATAGGCACCGGCGACGTTCTGGTCGCAGTCGATGATGGCGCCCGTCAACACGCCCGAGCGCGGCGACAGAAGGTAGGTGGCAAGCGGTGCCACCTGCGCCGGCTTGACGAGCTGCCCGAAGGGTTGGGCCGCCTCTGCCTTCTCCAGCCAGTCGTCGGGTGCATTGTGAAAGCGCTTCTGGGTGGCATCCTCGCCGGGCGTGTCCATCCAGCCGCAGGCGATGGCATTGCAGCGTATGCGGTCATGGCGATGGGCCTGCGCGGTGTTCTTGGTGATGTTGGCAAGCGCCGCCTTGGACGCCGAATAGGGCGCCAGATAGGACTGGCCGCAGTGAATGACCATGGACACGATGTTGACGATCGAAGCCGGGATGCGGTGATCGAGCGCCTGGCGCACGAATGCCTGCATGGTGAAGAAGGGGCCGCGCGCATTCACGTCCATCAGCCTGGCCCAGACCTGCGGCGTCGTGTCGAGCAGGCTTCCCCGGTCGCAGGAGGCCGCCGCATTGACCAGCGCATCGAGCGGGCCGAGCAGCGCCACCGCACGGTCGATCAGCATGCGGCAATCCTCGACGTCGGCCACGTCGGCGGCGACGAAATGCGCGTTGCCGCCCAGCGCCTTCAGCGCGGCAACGGCCTGCTCTCCCTTCGCCGGGTCGCGACCGGCAAGGACGACGCCCTCGCAACCTTCCCGCACGAGCTGCCGTGCGATGGCGAAACCCAACCCCTGAGTTCCCCCCGTGATGACGGCATGCCGGGCCGCACCTTCCGTGTCTGCGCGGTCCTGCGGCATCATGCGGCGTCCTGATACTCGGCGCCGGTCTTGGCGCCGGTGATGTAGGCCACGACGTCCTGGGGATCCGTCTCCTGCTTGTTGAGGTTGGCCACGATGCGGCCGCGGCGGAAGACGACGATTCGGTCCACCAGATCGAAGACCTGGCGCATGTTATGGCTGATGAGAATGAGCGGCTCGCCGGTCTCCTTCAGGGTGCGGATGATGTTCTCGACCTGCGCCGTCTCCTGAACGCCGAGCGCCGCCGTCGGCTCGTCCATGATCGTCAGCTTGGAGTGGAAGGTGGCGGTGCGCGCGATGGCCACGCATTGGCGCTGTCCGCCGGACATGTTGCGGATCTTGTTGCGGATGTTGGGTATCTTCACCGCCGTGCGCTCCAGCCCGCGCAGGGTGGCCTCCCGCATGGCCCGATAGTCGAGAATGGAGAAGGGGCCGAGGTTGAACAGCGTCTTCTCGCGCCCCAGGAACAGGTTGTCCGGCACGTCGAGATCGTCGGCGAGCGCCAGCGTCTGGAAGACGGTTTCGATACCGGCTTCGCGCGCGTCGATCGGCCCGGAAAACTGGCGGGGAATCCCGTCGAAGATGATCTGGCCGCGGGTGGGCTGCTCGACGCCGGTGATCTGGCGCACGAAGGTGGACTTTCCGGCGCCGTTGTCGCCCATGATGGCAACATGCTCGCCGCGCCGCAGGATGAAGTTGGCGCCTTCCAGCGCATGGACACCGCCATAGTGCTTGGTCAGGTCGCGGGTCTCCAGAATGACGTCGTCGCTCATAGTCTCCTCCCTGCTAGCGTTGCGAAGCGAAGCGCTGGCGATACTGATCGAGCACCACGGCGCCGACGATGATCGCGCCCTTCACCATCTCCTGATAGTAGGCGTCGAGCCTGAGGAAGGTGAAGCCGGAGATGATGACGCCGAAGATCAGCGCGCCGAGCACCGTGCCGACGACGGAGCCGCGCCCGCCGGAAAGCGAGACGCCGCCGATGACGGCCATGGCGATGGCGTCGAGCTCGTACATGACGCCCATGCCGGCCTGGGCCGTCAGGTTCTTGGAGCTGAGGACCAGGGCGGCCAGGGCAGCCAGCATGCCCGCAATCACATAGACCAGCACCTTGTGACGGGCGACCTTGATGCCCGACATGCGCGCGGCATCCTCGTTGGAGCCGATGGCATAGGTGTGCTTGCCATAGACCGTGTATTTCAGGATGAGCTGAAACAGGATCGCAAGTCCCACGAAGATGAACACCGGCATCCAGCCGCCAAGCCCGTTTCCGATCATCGCGTAGCTGTCGGTGGGAAAGGAGATCGGCTGGCCCTTGGACCACCACTTGGCAACGCCGCGCGCCGTGACCATCATGCCGAGGGTGGCGATGAACGGGGGAATGCGCGTATAGGCGATCAGAAGGCCGTTGATCAGGCCCGCCACCAGACCGCAGGCAAGCCCCACCACCACCGGCACGATGACCGGCAGATCCATGAAGGCAGGGCCGAAGACCGCCTTCGGATTGGGATGCCCGTTGACCTCCGCCACCTGTGCGAAACTCATGGCGATCATCGCGGTGGCGCCGACGACCGAACCGGAGGACAGGTCGATGCCGCCGGAGATGATCACCTGCGTCACGCCAATGGCGATGATGCCGACGATCGAAACCTGGAGGATGATGATGTAGAGGCGCTGCTCGTTGAAGATGCTGCCGAAGCGGCCCTGCGTGTCGAACAGGAAGCTCTGGCCCATCAACAGGGCGCCCAGCACCTCGAAGATCAAGACGATCAACACCAGCGCGCCGAATATGTTCAATTCGTTCGGCCACACCCGCCTCGAGGCGTCGAAGGTCAGGCCGCCGGTGCCATGAGTGGTCTCGGACATCGTCTATCCTCCCAATATCCATCTGCGATCGCCGCACAGGCAGCCCGTGCCTTCAAAAATGGGCGGCACCTGCCGCTGCCGCCCATCTTCGCATATCAGCGCAGGCGCGATCAGTTCTTTGCGAGGTAGTCGTCGATATTGGCCGGCGTGACCAGCTCGAAGGGGATGTAGACCTTCTGCGCCACATCCTCTCCCCGCGCCAGCTTCAGCGCCGTATCGACGGCACCCCTGCCCTGACCGGCGGCGTTCTGGAAGACCGTCACGTCAAGGTCGCCCTCGCGCATGGCAACCAGCGCGTCCTGCGTGGCATCGACGCCGGTGACCACGACATCCTCCATCGAAATGCCGGACGCCTTCATGGCCTGAATGGCGCCGATGGCCATCTCGTCATTGTTGGAGAACACGCCGTCGAACTGTGTGCCGGAGGACAGCCAGTTGGTCATCAGGTCCTGCGCCTCGTCGCGCGACCAGTTGGCCGTCTGCTCGTCGATGACGTTGATGAAGCTGCACATGTCCATGGCAAGCACGTCATGGAAGTCCTTGGTACGCTGAACGGCGGCCTGGTTGGAGAGCTCGCCCATCATGATGTAGATGTTGGCGCCCTCGCTCTTGCCCATGCTGCGCAGGAGCTTGCAGCCCTCGAACGCGGCAAGCGTGCCGGATTCGATCTCGTTGGAAGCGACGAAAGCCTGGTTCTCCGGCAGGCTGTCGACATTGATCGGCTGGCGGTTAACATAGACCAGCGGCACACCGGCAGACGCGGCGGCATTGGTCATCGCCTCGGTCGCGGAGGTGTCCACCGGGTTGACGATGATCGCATCGACGCCGGAAGCGATGAAATTGTTGATCTGATCGAGCTGCTTGGCGACGTCGTTCTGCGCGTCTTCAACCTGCAGATCGACGCCTTCGAGCTCGTCGGCGTATTCGATCATGCCATTGCGCAGAACGGTCAGGAAGTTGTCGTCGAACAGTGCCATCGTGACGCCGATGGTCTCGGCCATGGCCGAGGTCGTCATCAGCGCCGATACGGCAACACCCATAATAAGCTTCTTCATGAGACTTGCTCCTCCACACGAGGGGTGTCCGGCAGCACCCTTCATTATGCCGGAAATCCCGAACACGGGAATTCTCCCGACGCCTGCGGCAGCCGCTCCCCGGGCTTTCGGCCCATGCCGCCCCTCCCGAAATAGAACGTCACCACCGTTTCGGCGTCCATAATGAAATATCTATTCTATTTTTTGCTCCGGCGTCAAGCGCCTTCGATCACGCCGCGCGGCGGCGCACGCGCTCGCAGACCAGCGCCATGCTGTCGGCGAGCGCGCGCCGCAGATCCGGCGCCCGGTGCACCGTTTCTGAGAACGGCTCGAAGGAAAGCGGGCCGGCATAGCCGGCGGCACGCAGCGCGGCGACCTGGCCCACATTGTCCAGCCGGTCCTGATCATCGACGAGCACGCGATGGCCATCGCGCATCACCGCCCTGCCGAGGCTGCCATCGGTAACGCCGGAAAGATGAACCAGCCCCGTATGGGCGGGGAAAAACGCGCTCTCGCCGGCCACGAAGTGGTGAAAGGTGTCGTGCACGAGGCGGAATGTTCCGCCCAGGCCAAGCGATTCGATCGCCTCCACGGCCTCGCTCTTGTGGCGCAGCGAGCAGCTCTCGAAGCCCAGCGGCTCGACGAGGCCGACGATGCCCGCCTCGGCGAGCAGGGGCGCCAGCGCCTTGAGCGCGATGCGCAGATTGGCCTGGCGCTCGCCATTGGCGCGGCCCGTGCCATCATTGGTGGGCACCAGGACGAGCGCCTGCGCGCCACATGCCCTGGCCTGGCCGATCAGCGCCCTGGCCTCCCGCTCGCGCACGCCGTCCCAGGCGTTGAAGCGCTGCAGGGCATTGATGGAGAAGATGTGCAGGCCCCGTGCCGCGGCGGCGCGCCCGACGTCCGCCGGGTCCGTGCCGTCGGCAAGCGCGTTGCCTTCGATGTCGTTGCGGATCTCCACGCCTTCCGCGCCGAGCGCCTGGGCAAGATCCAGAAAATCGGATACCGAAAGCTGCGGCGCGCACATATGGTTGAGCGCAAAAACAGGGCTGTTCTCGGACATTCGTGCCTTTCCTCCATGCGGCGCGCAGGCGCCATTCATGGAATGAAAATGCTGCCCGGGTCAGGGACGGTCAATTTCATTTCATCATGAATGCCATCATTCATGATAGATTCAGGCAGGAAAGGCTTTCAAACTCCCTCAAAGACTTTCCGGCACATAGAGCACCGGCGGCAGGAAGAGCTGGCCCGGCGTTTCCGAAGGGCCGTTGCGCACCGCACTTGCCATATGCTCCATCAACGACCGGCAGAGCGCGCCCAGAGGGGTGGCGATGGCGGCAACGATCAGATGTTCCTGCAGGGCGGTGGAGGAGTCGGGGGTGAGCTCGTTGACCACGACCGCCGGCAGAGGGTCACGCGTCTCCTCGCGCAAGGCGCTGATGGCGCCTTCCATGCCGCCGCCCGCGACATAGAAGCCGGCGATGTCGGGATGCCGGTCGAGCAGGTTCAGCGTGGCCTCGTGGGTGACCTGCCGCGTTTCCAGATTGACCAGCGTCTCCAGAATCTCGAATCCCGGGGCGTATTCGCGGAAATAGCTGCGAAAGCCGGTCTCGCGCAGCTCGTGCCCGTGCCAGCGGTGGCTGCCGACGAAGATGGCCACCTTGCCGACGCGCGGCGCGGTGCGCGAGATGAACCAGGCGGCGGTGCGCCCCACCTTGAGATTGTTGAGGCCGACATAGCTCTCGCGCACGCCCTGGGCAAAATCCGACAGCAGGGAGAAGACCGGCTTGCCCTCCCCCTTCAACGCCTCCACCGCCTGCGTGACCGAGTGGTGATCCAGGCTGGTTGCGGCAATCGCCTGCGTCCTCTGCCCGAGCGCCGCCAGCCGCTCCACCACCTCGGCGGGCGTCTGGTGCTTCACATATTCGATGTGAGCGCGCACGCGCATGCCGGGCATCGCATCCGCCGCCTCCTGCAACGCCCTGCCGAACGCCTTATAGAATGGCTGGCTCTCCTTCTGCAGCAGGAAGCCGAAGTCCATCTGCGGCAGGTCCTGGGTGAGCCGCCGGTGGATGAGCGCCGCGGCGTGATAGCCGATCTCGCTGGCCGCCTCGTAGACGCGGCGCGCCGTCTCCTCGCGCACCCGGTGCCGGCCATTGAGAACACGATCCACCGTGGCCACGCTGACGCCGGCCGTCCTTGCTACGTCTGCGATGGTCGGACGCTTGCCCATTCTCGCCTCCGTGATCGTAATCCATCAAGCTTTCGGACCAGGGCGTGATGGAAAATGATAGAAAAATTGCATGAAACTTGATGTCTGTCAAAAGCCCTCATAACATCCCGCCTGCCAATCGGAGGAGATGCTTAGAGATGGGCAAGCGCAACTACAGCCTGATCGGCCCGGACGCCAGGCGCGCCGTGGAGACCGGCCTCGCCTCGGCCGAATGGTACCACACGGATGTTCCGCGCAAGGAGATGAAGGCGCTGATGAAGCGCAGCGACGGCCCGGCCATTCGCGACACCATCGTCTGGCTGGGCAGCATGGCGGCCCTTGCCGGCGTCGCCGTTTGGCTATGGCCTTCTGCCTGGTCGATCCCCTTCTTCCTGGCCTATGGCGTGCTCTATGGCTCGGCAGGAGACTCGCGCTGGCACGAATGCGGGCACGGCACCGCGTTCAAGACGCGCTGGATGAACGACGCGGTCTACCAGATCGCCTCCTTCTTCATGATGCGCAATCCCGTCACGTGGCGCTGGAGCCATGCCCGCCACCACACCGACACCATCATCGTCGGGCGCGACCCCGAGATCGCGGTGATGCGGCCGCCGGACCTGCTGCGCCTGATCCTCAACTTCTTCGGAATCATCGACCTGTGGCACGCGACCATCGACATGCTGCGCAACGCCGCCGGCGTGGTGAGCGCCGAGGAGAAGACCTTCATTCCCGAGCAGGAGCAGCCCAAGGTGGTGCGCATCGCCCGCATCTGGCTGGCGATCTATGCAGCCACCGCCGCGACGGCCGTCTATACGGGCTCGATCCTGCCCTTCCTGCTGATCGGCGGCCCGCGCCTCTATGGCGCCTGGCACCACGTGATGACCGGCCTGCTGCAGCATGGCGGGCTGGCGGACAACGTGACCGACCATCGGCTCAACAGCCGTACGGTCTACATGAACCCCATCAGCCGATTCATCTATTGGAACATGAACTACCATGTGGAGCATCACATGTTTCCCATGGTGCCCTACCATGCGCTGCCCCGGCTGCACGAGCTGATCAAGCACGACCTGCCGGCGCCGAACACCTCGATCCTCGACGGCTATCGTGAGATGATCCCCGCCTTCCTGCGGCAGCTGCGCTACGAGGATTACTTCATCAAGCGCGCATTGCCGCCGACCGCGAAGCCCTACCGGGCCGAGTTCCACGAGGTGGCGCCGCAGGCGGCAGCGGCGGCAGCAGAATAGAACGGAAATTCCAAGGGAGGTCTCCATGGCGCGTTGGGTTGAAGCGTGCGGCGTCGAGGATGTGGACGAGGAGGACCTGATCCGGTTCGACCACGAGGGCAGAACCTATGCGATCTATCGCAGCCCGGACGACGAGTTCTATGCCACGGACGGAATCTGCACCCATGAACATGCCTTCCTCTCCGACGGGCTGGTGATGGACTACATCATCGAATGTCCGAAGCACAATGGCCGCTTCGACTACCGCACGGGCGAGGCCAAGGGGGCGCCGGTGTGCGTCAACCTGAGGACCTATCCGGTGAAGGTGGAAGACGGCCGCGTGTTCATCGATCTGGGCTGACGCGGCGATGGGCGACATCGTGATCATCGGCGCCGGCGAATGCGGCGTGCGGGCCGCCTTCGCACTGCGCGAGGCGGGCCATGACGGCGCCATCCTGCTCGTCGGCGAGGAGCCGCACCTGCCCTATGAACGCCCGCCCCTTTCCAAGAACTGCCCCGTGGCGGCCAAGCCCATCGCCGAGGAAGCCCGGTATGCACAGGCGCAGATCGAGCTTCTGCAGGCCAGCCGGGCGGAAGCGATCGACCGGGCGGCGAAGCGGGTGCATCTGGCGGATGGCCGCAGCCTGGTCTACGACAAGCTGCTGCTGGCCACGGGCGCGCGGGCGCGGCGCTTTCCCGGCATGGAGGCGGCGCTGACCCTGCGCAGTCTCGACGACGCACACGCCATACTGGAGGCGCTCGGCCCGGGGCTGAAGCTTGCGATTGTCGGCGGCGGCTTCATCGGGCTGGAGCTTGCGGCCACGGCGCGGGGTCGGGGCGCGGCAGTGACGGTGATCGAAGCGGCCCCCCGGCCGATGGCGCGCATCGTGCCGGGCGAGATCGCCGAGGCGGTCGCCGCGCGGCACCGGGCGGCGGGGGTGGAGCTGATCCTCGGGACAGGTGTGACGCAGGTGCGCGAGGACGGCGTTGCGCTGAGCGACGGGCGCACGATCGACGCCGACATGGTGGTGGCCGGCGTTGGCGCGGCACCGGAAACGCGGCTTGCCGAGGCGGCGGGCCTGAAGGTCGACAACGGCATCCTGGTCGATGGCCGGCTGGCCACCAGCGATCCGCACATCTTCGCCGCCGGCGATTGCTGCCGCTTTCCTTTCGACGGGCGGCTGGTGCGCCTGGAAAGCTGGCGCGCCGCGCAGGACCAGGGAACGCATGCCGCCCGCGCCATGCTGGGCAGCCAGGAGCGATATGCCAGCCCGCCCTGGTTCTGGTCCGACCAGTACGACCTCACGCTGCAGGTGGCGGGCCTGCCCGACCCGGCGCGCACCCATGTGCGGCGGGCGCTCGGCGACGGTGCCTTCGTGCTGTTCGAGCTCGACGATGCGGGCCGGCTCGCGGCGGCCAGCGGCATTGGAATCGGCAACGCTGTGGCGAAGGACATCCGGCTTGCCGAGATGATGATCGAGAAGGGGCTGCGGCCCGATCCGGCACGGCTTGCCGATCCGGCCGTCAATCTGAAGACGCTCTTGAAGGAGGAGACGGCATGAAGCGGCCGAACCGCAAGACGATCGCCGAGCTGCGCGCGCTCAGGGGCGAGCGCCAGCTCGCAATGCTGCGCGTGGAGACGCTGGAGGAAGCGGAAGCCGCCGAGCGGGCCGGCATCGACATGGTCTCCGTGCCGCCCGAGCTGATGCTCGAAACGGCCTTCCGCGAGGCGGCGCCGACGGTGTTCGCCATCCCGGGCGTCAACTTCTTCGAGGTGGGCACCAGCGACGACTTCGTCCGCTGGGCCTTCCGCCTCTACAAGGCCGGTGCGGATGCCGTCTACTGCTCGGCAGGCACGCGCACCATCCGGCAGCTTGCCGAGGAGGGCATTCCCGTGTGCGGCCATGTCGGCCTCATTCCTTCCAAGGCGACGTGGACGGGCGGCTTCCGCGCCGTCGGCAAGACGCTCGAAACCGCCCAGCTCGTCTGGCGGCAGGTCAAGGCGCTGGAAGAGGCGGGCGCCTTCGCCGCCGAGATCGAGGTGGTGCCGGAGGCCATCGCCACGGAGATCGCCAGCCGGACTTCGCTCTTCATGATCTCCATGGGGGCGGGGGCGGGCTGCGACGCGCAGTATCTCTTCTCCGACGACGTGCTGGGCGCCAACACCGGCCATGTGCCGCGCCACGCCAAGACCTATCGCAACTTCGCCGCCGAATATGCGCGCCTGCAGGAGGAACGGGTGAGCGCCTATCGCGAGTTCGCCGATGATGTGCGCTCCGGCGCCTATCCCGAAACCGGCCACAAGGTGGCGGTGGAGGAGGAGACGCTTGCGCGCTTCCGCGATTGGCTCGAAAAACAGCCGCCGGCGTGAAGCCGCCCGCCGGCGTTTGCCCCGTCCGTTCCCAAAATCCGATCAAGGCCAGCCGATGAGTGAGAAGAGCTTCGACATCAATATCTCCTGCGAGGACCGGCCCGGCATCGTCGCCGCCGTGACGCGGGAGCTTGCCGGGCTCGGCGCCAACATCGCCGAATCCAACCAGTTCTGGGACCGGCAGACCAACCGCTTCTTCATGCGGATCTCCTTCACCGTTCCCGAGGCGGTGGACCGCGGGCGCATCGAACGCGCGCTGGAGCCGGCCATTGCCCGCTTCGACATGAAGACGCGGCTTGCCGACCGCTCGCGCCGCCCGAAGATCATCATCATGGTCTCGAAATTCGACCACGCGCTCCTCCACCTGCTCTACCAGATCCGCGTCGGCTGGCTGGATGCGCAGGTCGCGGCCATCGTCTCCAACCATGAGGATTCGCGCGGGACCGCCGAGGCAGAGAACATTCCCTACCACTGCTGGCCGGTGAACAGGCAGAACAAGGCCGAACAGGAGGAGCGGCTGCTCAAGCTGGTGCAGGAGACGGAGGCCGATCTCGTCATCCTCGCGCGCTACATGCAGGTGCTTTCCGACCAGCTTTCCAACCGCCTGTTCGGCAAGGTCATCAACATCCACCACTCCTTCCTGCCGAGCTTCAAGGGCGCCAAGCCCTACCACCAGGCGCATGAGCGCGGGGTGAAGCTCATCGGCGCCACCGCACACTATGTGACGCCCGACCTCGACGAGGGCCCGATCATCGAGCAGGAGACGGAGCGCGTGACCCACGCCATGAGCGTCGAGGACTTCATCGCCGCCGGCCGCGACATCGAGAGCCGCGTGCTTGCGCGCGCCGTCAAGCTGCACCTGGAAAATCGCGTGATGCTGAACGGGCATAAGACCGTGGTCTTTGCCAAGGGGTGAGCGCAGCGCCCGCGCGTTCGCCGCTGCCGGTCGCGGATGACGGCGCCGCAGTTCATGACGGCGATCCTTGCCGCCGTGCGGCTTTCACGCGGTCTCCAGCACCTCGCGCCCCTGGAAGGTGCGGATCTTCCGTAAGGAACCGGTTATCGCCGCCCCTTCTCTCGCCTCTCTTCATCCTGCTGCGGGGCCGGGCGGCGCGGCGCTGCGGCGCGCCGCCAGCTCCACCGCCAACACCTCCTCCACCGGCGGCGCGTCGGCGGTCCCAGCGCCCATCTGCGCGATGAGAAGGCGCGCCGCGGCAGCGCCGATGGCATTGCGCGGCTGGCGTACCGTCGTGAGCGGCGGAATGAAGTGGCGGGCGATGTCGATGTCGTCGAAGCCGACCACCGATACGTCCCGCGGCACCGTGTAGCCCTCCATGCTCAACTGCGAGATGAAACCACAGGCCATCTGGTCGCTGGCGCAGAAGACGGCTGTCGGCCGCTCGTCGAGGGCGAGCCAGGCACGGGCCGCCTCGGCGCCCGACTGCAGGGAAAAATCACCGTCGAAGAACCATTCGCGGCGCACGGGCAGGCCCAGCTCGGCGAGTGCTGCGCGTGTGCCCTGCAGCCTGGTGTCGGTGAGCACATTGCCGCGCGGACCGCTGACATGGCCGATGCAGCGGTGTCCGAGACCATGGAGATGGCGGATGGCCATGGCCGCCCCCGCAGCGTTGTCGATCATCACCTTCGAGAACGGGCTGCCGGCGATCCACTCGCAGGCGAAGACGACGGGCGGCAGGCCGCCTGCCGTGCCCCGCCGCTCGAAGAGCGCGACGGGCAACGAGCCGTCGAGCACGATCAGGCCATCGGCGCGCGAGCTGCTGAGATAGGTGAAGAGCTGCCCCTCGTTGGCATGCGGCTGCTTGGTGTCGACGATGAGCACCGAGAAACCGGCGGAGGCGGCCACCTGCTCGATGCCGGCAAGGATGTGCGAGAAGAACGGATTGCCCAGATTGGGCACCAGCACAACGATGGCGCGGGTGCGCCGCTGCCGCAGATTGCGGGCGGTGAGATTGATCTGGTAGCCGGTGCTGCGGATTGCCTCGAACACCGCATTGCGCGTGGCCTCCGAGACCACCGAGGGATTGCTGATCGCCCGGCTGACGGTGGCGGTGGAGACGCCCGCGGCGCGCGCGACGTCCTGAATCCTGGGCGTTTTCCTGTCCAATGTCCGTATATTGTTCGAGTCGCGAAAAAAATATTTGATGGAGGCGGAAAAATGGTTGACACTTATGTCATCCCAAATCAAGCTATATGTAATCGATTACAAGCAGCCTGTGCAAGTGCTGTAATCGATTACACCGGTGTGGAGGCCGGTGTGCCGGGTTTTCGGATCCCGCTTGATGGACATCCGAATGGGAGGATAGACATGAAATCTTTCAAAGCATTGCTGACTGCATCGACCTTTCTGGGGGCTGCTGCCGTGGCCTCCGCTGCCGAGATCGAGGTTACCCATTGGTGGACCTCCGGCGGCGAGGCGGCGGCCGTGGCCGAGTTCGCCAAGGCTTTCGAGGAAAAGACGGGCCACACCTGGGTGGACGGCGCCATTGCCGGCGGCGGCAACACGGCGCGGCCCATCATGGTGAGCCGCATTACCGGCGGCGACCCGATGGGCGCCACACAGTTCAACCATGGCCGCCAGACGGAGGAGCTGATCGAGGCGGGCCTGATGCGCGACCTTACGGAGCTTGCCGAGAAGGAGGGCTGGCGGGACTTCATCCGCCCGACGAGCCTGCTCGATTCCTGCACCGTCGACGGGCGCATCTACTGCGTGCCGGTCAACATCCATTCCTGGCAGTGGCTGTGGCTGTCCAACAAGGCCTTCGAGGATGCCGGCGTGCCGGTTCCCACCAACTGGGACGAGTTCGTCGCCGCCGCACCGGCGCTGCGCGCCGCCGGCAAGATCCCGCTCGCGCTGGGCGGCCAGCCCTGGCAGAGCTCGGGTCTCTTCAACGTGCTGATGGTGGCGCTCGCCGGGCCGGACGTGCTCGTCAAGGTCTATGGCGACAAGGACACCGAGGTGGCCGCGGGTCCGGAGATCGCCCGCGTGTTCAAGGCGGCCGAGGACGCCCGTGAGATGACCCAGGGCTCCAACGTGCAGGACTGGAACCAGGCGACCAATCTCGTCATCACCGATCAGGCCGGCGGCCAGATCATGGGCGACTGGGCGCAGGGCGAGTTCCAGGTGGCCGGCGAGGTGGCGGGCGAGGACTACACCTGCCTGCCGGGGCTCGGCGAGAACGAGATCATTTCCACCGACGGCGATGCCTTCTACTTCCCCGTCACAGACGACCCGGAGGTGCAGGAAGCCCAGCTTGCGCTGGCCTCCACCATGCTGCAGCCGGATGTGCAGGTGGCCTTCAACCTGAAGAAGGGCTCGCTGCCGGTGCGCGGCGACGTCGACCTCCAGGCGGCCAACGACTGCATGCGCAAGGGCCTGGAAATTTTGGCCGAGGGCAAGACGATGCCCGCCGTCAACCAGCTCAACACCGAAGACACGAACAATCAGCTCAACGACCTGTTCGTGGAGTTCTTCAACGATACGAGCATCACGGCGGAAGAGGCGCAGAAGCGCTTCGTCGACATCGTCGCCCAGGCAGACTGATCACCCAGGGAGCGAGCGCCGCCGGCCTGCCGGAGGTTGGCGGCGCTCACACCGTGGCCGGGCAATCCGGGAGGTGCCGTCATGCCAGCCCATGCGCGTCCAAACCAGCTTTTCCGCAACCTGTCGGCAAAGATCGCTTCCATCCCGATGATCCTGACCGCCCTTGTGGTGTTCGTCGGCGGCACGGGATGGACGATCGTCTACTCGTTCACCAATTCCAAGCTGCTGCCGCGGCTGAATTTCGTGGGCCTCGACCAGTACGACCGGCTGTGGTCGACCAGCAAGTGGATCATCTCGCTTCAGAATCTCCTGATCTACGGCGTCTGCATGCTGGTGCTGTCGCTCGTCATCGGCTTCGTGCTGGCAGCACTGCTCGACCAGAAGATCCGCTTCGAGAACACCTTCCGCACCATCTTCCTCTATCCCTTCGCGCTGTCCTTCATCGTCACCGGCCTCGTGTGGCAATGGATTCTCAATCCCGATTTCGGCATCCAGAGTATCGTGCGGGGGCTGGGATGGGAGAGCTTCAACTTCGATCCGCTCTACAATGCCGACATCGTGATCTTCGGCATCCTCATCGCCGGGCTCTGGCAGAGCAGCGGACTGATCATGTGCATCATGCTGGCGGGGCTGCGCGGCATCGACGAGGAAATCTGGAAGGCAGCGCGCATCGACGGCATCCCGACGTGGAAGACCTATCTCTTCATCGTCATTCCCATGATGCGGCCGGTCTTCATCACCGCCCTGGTGCTGATTTCCACGGGCATCGTGCGCGTCTACGACCTCGTGGTGGCGCAGACGGGCGGCGGCCCGGGCATCGCGTCGGAAGTGCCAGCGAAATATGTCTACGACTCCATGTTCCTGGCGCAGAATCTCGGCCAGGGCTTCGCCGCCTCGACCATGATGCTGCTGGCCGTCATCATCGTCATCGTGCCATGGGCCTATCTCGAGTTCGGAGGGAGGAAACGTCATGGCTGACACCGGCGCCATCAACGACACCGGCATCGCTGCCGAAGCCGCCTCCGAGGCGATGGTCGGCCCGCGCGGCGCCCGCCCCCGCCGCATGCTGTCGCGCCGCAACATCTTCCTCTACGGCACGCTCATCGTCGTGGCGGTCTACTACCTGCTGCCGCTCTACGTGATGATCGTGACCTCCGTGAAGGGCATGCCCGAGATCCGCATGGGCAACATCTTCGCACCGCCCGTCGAGATCACCTTCGAGCCCTGGGTGAAGGCCTGGGCGACGGCCTGCACGGGGCTCAATTGCGACGGGCTGTCGAGAGGCTTCTGGAACTCGGTGAGGATCACCATTCCCTCCGTCCTTCTGTCCATCGCCATTGCCTCGCTCAACGGCTATGCGCTCGCCCACTGGCGCTTCAAGGGTGCCAACACCTTCTTCACCATCCTCATCGTCGGCGCCTTCATCCCCTATCAGGTGATGCTCTATCCGCTGGTCATCATCCTGCGCGAGATGGGCATCTACGGCACCCTGACCGGGCTCGTGCTGGTGCACACCATCTTCGGCATGCCAATCCTCACCCTGCTGTTCCGCAACTACTTCACCTCGGTGCCGGAGGAGCTGTTCAAGGCGGCGCGCGTGGACGGGGCGGGCTTCTGGGCCATCTATTTCAAGATCATGCTGCCGATGAGCCTGCCAATCTTCGTGGTGGCGATGATCATCCAGGTGACGGGCATCTGGAACGACTTCCTGTTCGGCGTCGTCTACACCAAGCCGGACACCTATCCGATGACCGTCCAGCTCAACAACATCGTCAATTCCGTCCAGGGCGTGAAGGAATACAACGTCAACATGGCAGCGACGATCATCACCGGTCTGGTGCCGCTGATCGTTTACTTCGCCTCGGGAAAACTGTTCGTGCGCGGCATCGCCGCCGGCGCGGTAAAGGGATAAGCCATGGCCAGCGTCTCGGTTAAGAACCTCGACCTCAACTTCGGCGATGTGAAGGTCCTGCAGAACCTCAACCTGGACATCAGGCAGGGCGAGTTTCTGGTGCTGCTGGGCTCGTCGGGCTGCGGCAAGTCCACGCTTCTCAACTGCATCGCCGGGCTGCTCGACATCACCGACGGGCAGATCTTCATCAACGACCGCAACGTCACCTGGGAACAGCCCAAGGACCGCGGCATCGGCATGGTGTTCCAGTCCTATGCGCTCTATCCGCAGATGACGGTGGAGGGGAACCTTTCCTTCGGGCTCAAGAACGCCGGCGTGCCGAAGGAGGAAATCAAGAAGCGCATCGAGCGCGCCGCGGCGCTTCTGCACATCGAGCCGCTTCTCAAACGCAAGCCGGCGCAGCTTTCGGGTGGCCAGCGCCAGCGCGTGGCCATCGGGCGGGCCCTGGTGCGCGACGTCGATGTCTTCCTCTTCGACGAGCCGCTGTCGAACCTCGACGCCAAGCTGAGGGCCGAGCTCAGGGTGGAGATCAAGCGCCTGCACCAGCAGCTCGAAAACACCACCATGATCTATGTCACCCACGACCAGATCGAGGCGATGACACTGGCCGACCGCATCGCCATCATGCGTGCCGGCGCCATCCAGCAGCTTGCCGATCCCGCCACCATCTACAACCGGCCGGTCAACAAGTATGTCGCCGGCTTCATCGGCTCGCCCAGCATCAACTTCATCGACGGCACGCTGGAGGTGAACAGCGACCCGGTCTTCAGGGCCGGCGAGACGGCGATCGAGCTTTCCGGCTACGCGTTCTCCGGCAACGGCCCGAAGCCGGGGCCGGTGAGCTTCGGCATCCGGCCGGAGCACATCTTCACCGACAAGGTGGCCGCCGACCTGCCCTTCCAGTGCGAGGTGGAGGTGGAGGTGGTGGAGCCGATGGGCGCGGACACGCTGGTCTGGTCGCGGCTCGACGGCCACGAGCTGCGCTTCCGCGTCGATGGCCAGACGCCGGTGAAGGAGGGCGAGCGCATGAAGATCGGCTTCGATCCGGCGCGCGCCTCGATCTTCGACGCGGAGACGGAGATGCGGGTCTGAGAACCATTGCCGGTGGGGGCGCGGCCTGCGCCGTCTGCGGCGGTCGGGGCTCAGGCCTTAAGCGTTGACGACAACCCGGTGCCCGGCTGCGGCGCCGAATTCTGGAGAGATGCATGACCGAGTTTTCCTATCAGCTCTATTCCTCCCGGGAATTTCCGCCCCTTGCGCAGACGCTCAAGATGCTCAGGTCGCTGGGCTATGCGCAGGTGGAGGGCTATGGCGGCGTCTATGGCGACCTTCCGGCACTCAAGGCGGCGCTCGACGAGGCCGGCATTGCCATGACCTCCGGCCATTTCAGCCTCGATATGCTGGAAAACGAGCCGGACCGCGTGCTGGAGATCGCGCAGACCGTGGGCATGCAGGCGGCCTATTGCCCGCATCTGGCTGCCGACCAGCGGCCCGCGGACGGAGCCGGCTATGCCCGCTTCGGCGAGCGGCTGCAGAAGGCAGGCGAGCCGCTGGTCAAGGCCGGGCTCATCTTTGGCTGGCACAACCACGATTTCGAGTTCCGCCCGCTTGCCGACGGCGCCGTTCCGCAGGCCGAGATCTTCCGCGGCGGGCCGGAGCTTTCCTGGGAGGCCGACATTGCCTGGATCGTGCGCGGCGGCGCCGATCCGCTCGAATGGATCGAGGCGCACGGCGCGCGAATCTCCTCCGTCCACATCAAGGACATCGCGCCGGAGGGCGAGAAAGCGGACGAGGACGGCTGGGCCGATGTGGGCACCGGCATCATGGACTGGAGGGGGCTGATGGCCGCGGTGCGGGAAAAGACGAAGGCCCGCTTCTTCGTCATGGAGCACGACAAGCCGAGCGACCACGAGCGCTTTGCCCGCCGGTCGATCGAGAACGCCGGCAGATTCTAGGAAACGACTCACGAAACAGCGGCCGCAGCGCAGCCCGGACCGTGGCGAGGATGGTGCCGCCGGGAACCCTTCCCCGGCGCGGGCTCGCACCCCGGAGACATCGGTGCCGCAGAGGCCGCGCTAGGGAACAGGAAAGGCATGACCATGTCCGACAAACTTGGAGTAGGCGTCATCGGCTGCGGCAACATCTCCGCCGCCTATATGCGGCTTGCGCCGCTGTTCCGCGGCATCGAGATGCGCGCCTGTGCCGACGCGCTCCCGCAGGCCGCCAAGGCGCGCGCCGAAGAGTTCGGCCTGCGCCAGGAGACGGTGGAGGGGCTTCTCGAAGCCGACGACATCGACATCGTCGTCAACCTGACCATACCGGCCGCCCATTACGAGGTCTCCAGAAAAGCCATCGAGGCAGGCAAGCATGTCTACTCGGAAAAGCCCTTCGTGCTCTCCGTCGAGGAAGGCAAGGCGCTTGCCGCCCTGGCACAGGAGAAGGGCGTGCGCGTGGGCTCGGCACCCGACACCTTCCTGGGCGGCGCGCATCAGCTTGCCCGTCACCTGATCGACAACGGCGCCATCGGCAAGGTGGTGAGCGGGACCTGCCACGTGATGAGCCACGGGATGGAGCACTGGCACCCCAATCCCGATTTCTTCTTCAAGCCGGGCGCAGGGCCGGTGCTCGATGTCGGCCCCTACTATGTGACGAACCTGATCCAGCTCATCGGGCCGGTCAGGCGCGTGGCCGCCCTCGCCTCCATTCCCGCGAAGGAGCGCACCATCCTCTCGGAGCCGCGGCGTGGCGAAAAGATCAGCGTCGAGACCCCAACAACCATCCATGCGGTGATGGAGTTCGAGAACGGCGCGATCATCACCCTTGGCGCCTCGTGGGACGTCTGGCACCATAGGCACACCAACATGGAGCTTTACGGCGAGAGGGGCTCGCTGCATGTTCCCGATCCGAACTTCTTTGGCGGCGAGCTGACGCTTACCGACGAGGCGACGGTGGCCGCGCTGCCGCAGTGGGAGCATCCGCTGGGCGTGGCCAACCAGGAAGGGCGCGACGGCAAGGGACTTGCCAACTACCGCACCGCCGGGCTCGCCGACATGGCGCTCGCCATTCTGGAGGGGCGGCCGCACCGCTGCTCGCTCGAGATGTCGCTGCATGCGGTGGACGTGATGACGTCGATCCTGAAATCGGCGGAGAGCGGCGGCTTCGTTGCGCTTTCGACCCGCTGCGAGCGCCCGGCAGCGCTCGACATCGAAGCGGCGCGCCGGCTGCTCGAGGACAGGGTGCCCACATGATGGATACCGCGCCATGCACGGCAAATCGTTGATCGAAAGGGAAATCGCATGAACTGGATGCCCGCAGAAAACCGCTATGAGACGATGCCGTACCGGCGCTGCGGGCGCTCGGGCCTCAAGCTGCCGGCGGTCTCGCTGGGCCTGTGGCACAATTTCGGCGAGGATCGCCCGCACGAGACGAAGCGGGCGATTTGTCGCCGGGCCTTCGACCTCGGCATCACCCATTTCGACCTCGCCAACAATTATGGGCCTCCCCCGGGCGCCGCGGAGGCGGCTTTCGGCGAGATCCTGCGGCAGGACTTCGCAGGCCACCGCGACGAGCTCATCATCTCCTCCAAGGCGGGCTACGGCATGTGGCCGGGCCCCTATGGCGAGTGGGGCAGCCGCAAATATCTGATCGCAAGCTGCGACCAGAGCCTGAAGCGGCTGGGGCTCGACTATGTGGACATCTTCTATTCCCACCGCTTCGACCCCGACACGCCGCTGGAGGAAACGATGGCGGCGCTCGACCACATCGTTCGCTCGGGCCGCGCGCTCTATGTGGGCATCTCCTCCTACAATTCCAGACGCACGCGCGAGGCGGCCGCCATCCTCAAGGAGCTCGGCACGCCCTGCCTCATCCACCAGCCCAGCTATTCCATGATCAACCGCTGGGTGGAGGAGGACGGGCTGCTCGACACGCTGGAAGAGCTGGGCATCGGCTCAATCGTCTTCTCGCCGCTGGCGCAGGGCATGCTGACAAACAAGTATCTGAACGGCATTCCCGAAGACAGCCGGGCGGCGCAGGGCAAGTCCCTGCGGCAGGAATTTCTGAACGAGAAGACCGTCGAGAACATCCGCGGCCTGAACGAGATCGCCAGACGCCGCGGCCAGAGCCTGGCGCAGATGGCGGTGGCCTGGGTGCTGCGCGGCGGCCGCGTGACCTCCGCGCTCATCGGCGCAAGCCGGCCGGAGCAGGTGGAAGACATCGTGCAGGGGCTGACCAACCTCGAATTCAGCGAACAGGAACTGGCCGAGATCGACACCTATGCCCGCGAAGCGGACATCAACCTGTGGGCAGCCTCGGCCGAACGCAAGGGGCCGAAACGGAAATGATCGTCAATCCCATCCTGCCGGGCTTCAATCCCGATCCCTCGATCTGCCGGGTGGGCGAGGACTACTACATCGCCACCTCCACATTCGAGTGGTATCCCGGCGTGCAGATCCACCATTCGCGCGACCTGGTGAACTGGAAGCTGGTCAAGCGGCCGCTCGACCGGGCCAGCCAGCTCGACATGCGCGGCAACCCCGATTCCTGCGGCATCTGGGCACCCTGCCTGTCCCATGCGGACGGACGCTTCTGGCTGGTCTATACCGACGTCAAGCGCTACGACGGCAATTTCAAGGACGCGCACAATTACATCGTCACCGCGCCGGCCATCGAGGGGCCGTGGTCGGAACCGGTCTATGTCAACTCCTCGGGTTTCGATCCCTCGCTGTTCCACGACGATGACGGGCGCAAGTGGTTTCTCAACATGGTGTGGAACCACCGCACCGAATCCATCGGCGGCAACCCCAAGAGCCCTGCCTTCGCGGGCATTCTCCTGCAGGAGTTCGACGCCCGGACCGGCCGGCTGGTGGGCGCGGCGAAGAACATCTTCCGCGGCAGCCCGCACGGGCTGGTGGAGGGGCCGCACCTCTTCAAGCGCAACGGCTGGTACTACCTGACGGTGGCCGAGGGCGGCACGGGCTATGGCCATGCGGTGACCATGGCGCGGTCGCGCAGCATCGACGGGCCCTATGAGCTGCATCCCGACACCCACCTCATCACCTCCAAGGACGCGCCGGATGCGCCCCTGCAGCGGGCAGGCCACGGCCAGATCGTCGAGACACCGGAGGGAGCCGTCTATCACACGCATCTCACCTCCCGGCCCCTGCCCGGCACGCGGCGCTCGCCGCTCGGCCGCGAGACCGCCATCCAGAAGTGCGTGTGGAAGGAGGATGGCTGGCTCTATCTGGAGGCCGGAGGGCAGGTTCCGCAGGTGCATGTGCCTGCCCCCGTCGCCGCCGAGCCCGAGCCGCCGCAGGCTGCCGTGCATATCTTTGACGGGCGCAGCCTGCCGGAAGAATTCCAGTGGCTGCGCACGCCCTATCCCGAGCGCATCTTCACCTTCACGGGATCGGCGCTGCGCCTCATCGGCCGCGAATCCATCGGAAGCTGGTTCGAGCAGGCGCTGGTGGCGCGGCGGCAGGAGCATTTCCGCTACCGGGCGGAGACGGAAGTCGCCTTTCAGCCTACGACCTTCCAGCAGGCGGCGGGGCTGACCGCCTATTACAACCGCCACAAGTTCCACTTTCTGGCGGTGACCTGGCACGAGGAAGCGGGGCGCTCTCTCACCATTCTGAGCTGTCCCGGCGACTGGCCGGACGGGCGGCTGCGCTTTCCGCTGGAAAAGCCCGTCCCACTGCCGGCGGAGGGGCCGGTGGGGCTGGCCGTCGAGGTGCGCGAGGCGGAGCTGCAGTTCTTTTATCGCGCCGGGCACGGCGCCTGGCAGGCGGTCGGTCCGGTGCTGGACGCCAGCGTGATCTCCGACGAGGGCGGGCGCGGCGAGCACGGCTCGTTCACTGGTGCCTTCGTGGGCATGGCCTGCTTCGACACCAGCGGCAGCGCGCTGCCGGCCGATTTCAGCCGCTTCTCCTACATTCCCGAGGCGGACTGATGGCGAGCTTTCTGGAAATCCACGACTGCCGCACGGGCAGGAGCCGCCTCGTCCACCAGACGGCGGCGCTTATCGAAGCGCCCAACTGGTCGCCGGACGGGCGCTTTCTGATCTTCAATGGCGGCGGGCTGATCTACCGGCTCGACCTCGAAGAGGGGGCCACGCCGCAGCGCATCGACACCGGCTTTGCCGTCAACTGCAACAACGACCACGGCATCTCGCCGGACGGGCGGTGGCTGGCCATCAGCGACAAGACGGAGACCGGCAAGTCGTGCATCTACATCCTGCCCATCGAGGGCGGGGTGCCGCGCCGCGTGACGCAGAACGTGCCCTCCTGGTGGCACGGCTGGTCGCCGGACGGCAGGCGCCTTGCCTATACCGCGCTTCGCGACGGGGCCTTCGCCATCCATACGATCGGCGTGGAAGGCGGCGCGGAAACGCGGGTGAGCGACGGGACGGGCCACAATGACGGCCCCGACTACAGTCCCGACGGGCAATGGATATGGTTCAACTCCAGCCGCGGCGGCACGATGCAGCTCTGGCGCATCCGCACCGATGGCAGCGACCTGCAGCAGATGAGCAATGACAAGCGGGTGAACTGGTTTCCCCATCCCGCGCCCGACGGGCACTGCGTGCTCTATCTGTCCTACGCGCCCGGCGTGGAGGGCCACCCGCGCGACCACGAGGTGGAGCTGCGGCTGATGGACATGGACGGCGGCAATTGCCGCACGGCGGTGGCGCTGTTCGGCGGTCAGGGCTCGATCAACGTGCCGTGCTGGGCGCCCGATTCGAGCGCCTTTGCCTATGTGCGTTATTCGCGCGACAGCGCATCCGAAAAGGGAGGTTGAAAATGCCCAAGACGATGAAGGGACCGGCCATCTTTCTGGCGCAGTTCGCCGGCGACGAGGCCCCGTTCAACACATTGCCCAACATCGCCCGGTGGGCGGCAGGGCATGGCTACAAGGGCATCCAGATCCCCTCCTGGGACGGACGGCTGTTCGACCTGAAGAAGGCGGCGGAATCGAAAGCCTATTGCGACGAGGTGAAGGGCATCTGCGCCGAGGCCGGCGTGGAGATCACCGAGCTTTCCACGCATCTCATCGGGCAGCTCGTCGCCGTGCATCCCGCCTACGATATCCCCTTCGACGGCTTTGCGCCGGAGGCTGTGCGCAACAACCCCAGGGCGCGCCAGGAATGGGCGGTGGAGAACATGCTGTTTGCCGCCAAAGCCTCGCGCAATCTGGGGCTCGACGTGTCCGTCTCCTTCTCCGGTGCGCTGGCCTTTCCCTATCTCTATCCCTGGCCGCAGCGCCCGCAGGGGCTGATCGAAGAGGCGTTCGACGAGCTTGCCCGGCGGTGGAAGCCGATCTTCGATGCCTATGAGGAACAGGGGGTGGACGTGGCCTTCGAGCTGCATCCGGGCGAGGACCTGTTCGACGGTGCGACCTTCGAGATGTTCCTCGACAGGGTGGGCGGCCACCGGCGCTGCACGATCAACTACGACCCCTCGCACTTCCTCCTGCAGCAGCTCGACTATCTGGCCTTCATCGACATCTATCACGAGCGCATTTCGGCCTTCCACGTGAAGGATGCGGAGTTCAACCCCGATGGGCGGCAGGGCGTCTATTCCGGCTATCAGGGCTGGGTGAACCGCGCCGGACGCTTCCGTTCGCTGGGCGACGGGCAGGTGGACTTCGTCGGCATCTTCTCCAGGCTCGCCCAGTACGACTACGATTCCTGGGCGGTGCTGGAGTGGGAGTGCTGCCTGAAGCATCCCGAGCAGGGAGCGGCGGAGGGCGCGCCCTTCATCGCCGACCACATCATCCGCGTCACGGAGAAGGCGTTCGACGACTTCGCCGGCGGCGAAACCGACACGGGCAAGCTGAAGAAGATGCTCGGCATTTCCTGAAGGGAGGCAGACATGGTTTCCGCATCCACAAGCACACAAACCGCCGCGCCCATTCGCCTCGGCATGGTGGGCGGCGGCCAGGGCGCCTTCATCGGCGCCGTCCACCGCATGGCGGCGCGCCTCGACGGCCACTACACGCTGGTGGCCGGGGCGCTGTCCTCCGATCCGGAACGGGCCAAGGCATCCGCCGCCGAGCTCGGGCTCGATCCGGCGCGTTCCTATGGCAGCTTCGAGGAGATGGCGCAGGCGGAGGCAGCGCGCGAGGACGGCATCGAGGCGGTCAGCATCGTCACGCCCAATCACGTGCACTACCCGGCGGCCAAGGTCTTTCTGGAAGCCGGCATCCACGTCATCTGCGACAAGCCGCTGACATCGAGCCTGGAAGACGCCAAGGCATTGGTGGAGGTGGCGAGGAAGAGCGGCAAGCTGTTCGTGCTGACCCACAACTATTCCGGCTATCCGATGATCCGCCAGGCGCGGCAGATGGTGCAGGAGGGCGCGCTGGGCGAGATCGTGCTCGTGCAGGCGGAATATCCGCAGGACTGGCTGGCCGAGCCCATCGAGCGGGAGGGTCAGAAGCAGGCGTCCTGGCGCACCGATCCGGCGCGTTCCGGCGCCGGCGGCGCCATCGGCGACATCGGCACCCATGCCTATCAGCTCGCCAGCTTCGTCACCGGGCTTGCCGCGGAAAGCGTGGCGGCGGATCTCGACAGTTTCGTGCCCGGCCGGCAGCTCGACGACAACGCCCATGTGATGCTGCGCTTCAAGGCGCGGGGCGGCCGGCAGGCCAAAGGCACGATCTGGGTGAGCCAGGTGGCGCCCGGCAACGAGAACGGGCTGAAGCTGCGCGTCTATGGCACCAAGGGCGGGCTGGAATGGGTGCAGGCCGATCCCAACTATCTGTGGTACACCCCGCTGGGCGAGCCGAAACGGCTGATCACCCGCGGCGGGGCGGGCGCCAACGCAGCGGCAAGCGCCGTCACCCGCATTCCCGGCGGGCATCCGGAGGGCTATCTCGAAGCCTTTGCCACGCTCTACACCGAAGCGGCGCAGGCCATCCGCGCGATGCGCGACGGCAGCACGCTGCCCGAGGGGCTTGTTCTGCCCACGGCGGAGGACGGGCTGGCCGGAATGCGCTTTATCCAGGCCTGCGTCACCTCCTCGCGCAACGATGCGGCCTGGACGCGGCTCGACACACTGTAGGACGCAACGCACGGGCACCCTGCCGGCGGCGGGCGCAGGCAGCGCCGCAGCCGCCGGCGTGGCCCGGAAAAGGCTACAGCATTTTGCAGCCAGATGGAATCATCTGTCTGCAAAATGCCGCAAAAACAAATAGATGGACCGGATCAGCGTTTCATTGAAACGATGAACCGGTCTAGCGCACCACCAGAACCGAGATCGCGGCGTGGCGGACGACGCGGGCGGCATTGGGGCCGATCAGATAGTCCTGCGGGCCCGGCCGCATGGCCGACAGCACGATGAGATCGGCCTTGACGACCTCCGCATAGTGCAGAATTTCGCGATAGATCGACCCGTGGCCGACGATGTGGCGGTGCTTCACGTCGGCGGGAATGTGCTTCTTGGTAAACTCGTGCAGTTCCTTGTTGGCGTGGTCGAGGGCCTGCTTCTCGTGCTCCTTGGGGAAGAAGCCGCCGACGATGGACATGCCGTAATCGGGCACCACGGTCATGACGTGCAAGCGGCTGCCAAAGGTGCGGGCATAGTCCACTGCCGTCTCCAGCGTGCGCAGCTCGCTGTCGGCATGGCCCAGATCAATGGAAACGAGGATGTCCTTGTACATTCCCTCTCTCCTCAAGCGGCCGCGGGCCTGGGCTTCGGATTTCCTGCCAATGTGCCGCCGCGGCGGCGCTGCAGGAAGACGACCAGCCCCAGGAGAAGCACGGCCGGGATGTAGAAGACCTCGCGCGGCATGCGCTCGGTGGAGACCTCCACGGCGGTGATCTGCACGGGCTCGTCGGCATAGAAATCCATGCTGGACAGCGCGCGGCCGGCGAGGCTGTTCATGTCGAGCGGCTCGTCGAGAATGACGATGCCATTCTCGATGCGCACCGGCAGGCCGATCGCCTCCTCGAAGCGCGTCTCGCCGTCGCGGCCCGCCTCGCCCAGGCCGAAGGCCATGGTACGCTCCAGCATCCGGTCGGGATTGTCGAAGTCCGGCCCGCGGATGACGAGACGGATCTGCGCCCCGTCCGGCTCGCTCTCCACCGCCTCGAAAATCTGCTGCGGCTCCACCTGGTGGAACGGCGGCTGCACGAGATCAAGGAAGAAGCCGGGCCTGAGCAGCATGAAGGTCACGAGCAACAGTGCCGCCGACTCCCACATGCGCGACTTGACCATGAAGAAGCCCTGCGTGGCGGCGGCGAAGATGAGCATGGCCACCGTTGCCAGGCAGAAGATCCAGACGGCACCCAGGAAGCCGACGTCGATCAACAGCAGGTCGGTGTTGAAGACGAAGATGAAGGGCAGCAGCACCGTCCTCAGCGAATAGAAGAAGGCGGTGAAGCCAGTCTTCAGCGGGTCGCCGCCGGAGACGGCGGCCGCCGCGAAAGAGGCAAGCCCCACGGGCGGCGTAACGTCTGCCATGATGCCGAAATAGAAGACGAACATGTGGGCGGCGATCAGCGGGATGAGCACCCCGTTGGCCGCCCCGAGCTGCACGATGACCGGCGCCATGAGCGAGGAGACGACGATGTAGTTGGCTGTCGTCGGCAGGCCCATGCCGAGCACCAGGCTGATGGCGGCCGTGAACACCAGAATCAGGAAGATGTTGCCGCCGGAGAGAAACTCCACGAACTCCGCCATGACCTGGCCAATGCCGGTCAGCGTGACGGTGCCGACGATGATGCCGGCGGCGGCGGTGGCGCAGGCGATGCCGATCATGTTGCGTGCGCCTGTGATGAGGCCGGCCACGAGATCGGAGACGCCTTCCATGAAGGCTGCCCGCGTCTCGGCGGATTGCAAACCGCGGAACAGCGCCTTCAGCGGCTTCTGGGTGAGGATGATGAAGATCAGGAGCAGCACCGCATAGAAGGCCGAAAGGCCGGGCGATGCGCGCTCGATCATCAGGAACCAGATGAGCACGATGAGCGGCAGCAGATAGTGCAGCCCGGTCTTCAGCACCTCCGTGGCCTGCGGCAGCTCGACCACCGGCGCCTCCGGGTCGTCGAGCTCCAGATCCGGGGCCTGCGCGGCATACCACACGAGGCCCATATAGACGGCGACGAGGGCCAGGATCAGCACCGGGCCGGACAAGCCGGGAATGAGCCAGCGCACGAAGGCGATGCCGTAGTAGATGGCGCCGGCCAGGATGACGATCGAAGCGATGGAGATGCCGGCGCGCAGGAGCGCGATCGTCGCCGGATGCGTCTGGCGCTTCTCCAGCACCGGCATGTCGTGCTTCACCGCCTCCAGATGCACCAGATAGAGCAGCGCGATGTAGGAGATGACGGCCGGCAGGAAGGCATGCTTGATGACCTGCAGATAGGGGATGCCGACATACTCCACCATCAGGAAGGCGGCTGCCCCCATGACGGGCGGCATGATCTGCCCGTTAACGGAGCTCGCCACCTCCACCGAACCCGCCTTTTCCGGCGTGAAGCCGACGCGCTTCATGAGCGGGATGGTGAAGGTGCCGGTGGTGACGACATTGGCGATGGAGGAGCCGGAGATGACACCCGTCATCATCGAGGCCAGCACCGCCGCCTTGGCCGGCCCGCCGCGCAGGTGGCCAAGCAGCGCAAAGGCGAGCTTGATGAAGAAATTGCCGGCCCCTGCCCGGTCGAGCATCGAGCCGAACAGCACGAACAGGAACACGAAGGCCGAGGACACGCCGAGCGCGACGCCGAAAACGCCGTTCGGCGACAGCCACATCTGGTCCATGGCACGCGGGAAGGAGGCACCGCCCCAGCGGATGATGTCGGGCACCAGCGTCGATGAGCCGAAGAAGACATAGGCGAGAAAGACCAGCGCCACGATGACGAGCGGCGGCCCGAGCGCGCGGCGCGTGGCCTCCAGAAGCAGCACCATGCCGATGCCGGAGACGATGAGGTCCTGCGTGATCGGCAGGCCCGGCCGCTGCGCCAGATCGCGATAGAAGACGAAGATGTAGAGCGCGCTGCACGCCGCCACCAGCGCCAGCACCCAGTCGAGCGCGGGGATGCGGTCGCGCGGGCTACGGGCAAGCGCCGGAAAGGCCATATAGGCGAGGAAAAGACCGAAAGCCAGGTGAATGGCGCGCGACTGCGCATCGTTGAGAACGAGGCCGAGGCCCGTCAGGCTCGACAGCATGTAGGGCACCGGCGAGGCGATATAGAGCTGGAAGAGCGACCAGCACAGCGCCACCAGGGCAATGATCTTGCCGGACGCGCCCGCCGGCGCGCGCGCCCCCGTATCCGTGGAGGCGACGAGATCCTGAAGCTCGTCGCTGGAAAGCTGGGTCTGCGCGCCGCCTGCGCCCTTCCTGTCGTCAGCCATGCTCTATCCCCTGAAGACTGTTGTTCTTTCTTGCGCCGCGGTCGGCGGTCAAAAAAAGGGCGCCCCGGGGCGGGGCGCCCTCTGGGGCTTTCTAGTTCAGCCAGCCTTGCTCCCGATAGTACTTCTCGGCACCCGGATGCATCGGCGCCGAGTTGCCCTGGCTGATCATCTGCTCAGGCGTCAGATTGGCAAGGGCGGGGTGCAGGTTCTTGAAGTTGTCGAAGTTGTCGAACACCGACTTGACGAGGATGTAGACGACATCCTCGGGAACATTGGCCGAGGTGACCAGCGTGGCGCCGACACCGAAGGTATTCACGTCCGAATCCGTGCCGCGATACATGCCGCCGGGAATCACCGCCTTGAAGTAGTAGGGGTTCTCCTCCACCAGGGCATCCACGACCTCGCCCTCCACGGGCACGATCACGCTGTCGCAGGTGGTGGTGGCCTCCTCGATGGAGCCGGCCGGATGGCCGACCGTGTAGGCGAAGGCGTCGATGTTGTTGTCGCACAGCGCGGCACTCTGCTCGGCCGGCGCCAGCTCCGCGGCGAGCGCGAAGTCGGCGTTCGTCCAACCCTTCCTGTCAATCAGGATGTCCATCAGCGCCCGCTGGCCGGAGCCGGGATTGCCAATGTTCACCCGCTTGCCCTTCAGATCGTCGAAGCTGGCGATGCCGGCATCGGCGCGGGCCACCACCGTCAGCGGCTCGGCGTGCAGCGAGAAGACCGAGCGCAGATCCTCATGCGCGCCGCCTTCGGCGAAATTGGCCTCGCCGTTATAGGCGTTGAACTGCACGTCCGACTGGACGACGCCGAACTCCAGATCGCCGCCCCTGATGGCGTTGACGTTGAAGACCGAGCCGCCGGTGGATTCCACCGAGCAGCGAATGCCGTGCTCGCGGCGCGTCTGGTTGACCAGCCGGCACATGGCGCCACCCACCGGATAGTAGACGCCGGTCACGCCGCCCGTGCCGACCGACACGAAGCGCTGATCCTGGGCCGTGGCCTGGCCGGCCAGCGCACCCAGCATGGCGGCGGCAATGCCGAAACCGAGAATTCGATTTGGTTTCATGTTGCGTCTCCCTTGCTCTTTCAATTTCCTGAGATTGAACGTTACGGTATGCGGCCCGCCTTCATTTTCCAAGGCCATTGCGCCTGCACCACCCGATTGGGGGTGCCTGGCCGGCCCCTTCCTGCGCAGTCCAGGCGGGAGGGTGAAGTGCCCTGTTTCCAAAGTCAAAGGGTAGACTGCGCAATTCGGTGAAAGATGCAACATATTGTTGCAATCGCGGTCATGTCCGACGCGTGCCATGGACAGCCTCTCTCCCATCCTTCCCCCTCCCCGCCCGTCAGGAAAGAGCGGCGTCGAGCGCCTGGCCGAGGCGCTCGACGATCGTCTCCGCGGTGGGGGCATCAAGGATGAAGGGCGGCGCAAGAAGCACATGGTCGCCGCGGCTGCCGTCGATGGTGCCGCCTGCGGGATAGACCATCAGGCCGCGCGCCATGGCCTGCGTCTTGACACGGGCGTGCAGCTTCAGCGCCGGGTCGAAGGGCTCCTTCGTTTCGCGATCGGCCACCAGCTCAAGCCCGAGAAAGAGGCCGCGGCCGCGAATGTCTCCCACATGGGGGTGATCGGCGAAACGCATTTCCAGACGCTCGCGCAGATAGGCCCCCATCTCGCGCACATTCGCAAGCAGGCCGTCGCGCGCGATCACCTCCTGCACGGCAAGGGCGGCCGCGCAGGCCATGGGATGGCCCATATAGGTGTGGCCATGCTGGAAAAAGCCCGAGCCTTCGGCAAAGGCATCGAAGATGCGGCGGGACAGAAGCACCGCGCCAATGGGCTGGTAGCCGCCGCCAAGCCCCTTGGCGATGGCGAGGAGATCGGGCGCCACGCCATCCTGCTCGCAGGCATGCATCGTGCCGGTGCGGCCCATGCCGCACATCACCTCATCGAGGATGAGGAGTACGCCGTAGCGGTCGCAGATCTCGCGGATGCGGGCGAGATAGCCGGGCGCGGCGGGCACGGCGCCGGCGGTCGCCCCCACCACCGGCTCGGCGACGAAGGCCATGACCGTTTCGGGGCCGAGTTCCAGAAGCTTCGCCTCCAGCGCGTCGGCGGCGCGGCGGCCATAGGCTTCCTCGCTCTCGCCGGGCTGCCGGTAGCGATAGGCATAGCAGGGGTCGATGTGGTGGGTTTCCACAAGCAGCGGCTGAAAGGACGCCCGCCGCCACGCATTACCCCCTGCGGCGAGCGCGCCAAGGGTGTTGCCGTGGTAGCTCTGACGACGGGCGACGATCCTGCCCCTCTGCGGCTCACCCTTTTCGACGAAATATTGCCGCGCCATCTTGAGCGCGGCCTCCACGGCCTCCGATCCGCCGGAGACCAGATAGGCATGGCTGATGCCGGCCGGCGCATCCGCCACCAGCCTTTCGGCCAGCGCCTCTGCCGGCTCGCTGGTGAAGAAGCTGGTGTGGGCATAGGCGAGCTTCTCCGCCTGCCGCTGGAGCGCGGCAACGACATCGGGATGGCCGTGGCCGAGGCAGGAGACGGCAGCCCCGCCGGAAGCGTCGATATAGGCACGGCCATGGCTGTCGAACAGCTCGACGCCGCGCCCGCCCACGGCCATGGGCAGCTCGGCATGAATCTGGCGATGCAGGAGACGTGTCATCGGTGCTTTTCCCGGCGCTTGCGCGCAAAGACGTGGACCTTGAGGTTGGTGAGATGGCGCTCGGTGCGAAAAATCGCATCGAGCGCCTCCTCCCCGCCCTCACCGGCCACCAGCGCGGCGAGCACCTCGACCGCGGCGAAGGCCGGCGCCATGGTGTGAAAGAAGGACGGACTCTCGGTGGAGACCAGAATGGCATGGCGGGCAAGACCGGCCACCGGCGAGGCCGCGCTGTCGGTGAGCGCCACCACGACCAGGCCGGCCTCGCGGGCATGGCGGGCCGCCTCGACGCTGGCCCGCGTATAGGGCGCAACGGTGACCACGAAAAAGACGTCGCCAGGAGCGGCGAAACGCAGCGCATCGAGGCCACCGCCATCTCCCGTGTCGGGCAACACGGCCTTCTCTCCCAGGAAGGAGAGCATGTAGGCCAGATGGGCGGCCACCGGCCGGCTGGAGCGCAGACCGAAGCAATAGACACGCCGGGCGCGCGCCATGGCAGCCGCCGCGGCGGTGAGTGCATCGAGCGCACCGGCCTCTGCGAGGGCGGCGATGTGGGCAGCAGTGGAAGCGGCGATCTCGCCGGCAAAGGCCCGCTCGCCGGCCCGGCGCTGGCGCGCAACCTGGACGCCGGCACGCCCGGAAAAGCCGAGCGCCTGCTCCTTGAGCGCCTGGCCGTGCAGGCGTCGCACCTCCTCATAGCCCTCAAGCCCCAGCCGCTTGGCAAGGCGGGTCATGGTCCACGGCTGCACGCCGGCACGCCGTGCCTGCTCGCGCATCGACAAAAGCGCCACGTCGCCGGGATTTTCCATGACATAGCGGGCAGCGGCCCCCAGTTGCCCGGGAAGCGCGTCGACAGAGCGGGCGATACGCTCGGCAAGGGCTGCGCGATCCATGAAGACATCCTAGACGGCGTTTGGCGGACATGCAACATATGTTGCACACAATGCAATGAATGGAGAAAAATGTGACGGCGAACCGGGACGGCATGGAGGCGCAGCCCGTGGCGATCGCCGCCGCCCCCAATGGCGGGCGGCGCACGAAAGCCGACCACCCGGCCCTGCCGATGACGGCGGGCGAAATCGCCGGGGCGGCGGCCGCCTGCCTGGAGGCGGGCGCTGCCATGCTGCACTGCCATGTGCGCGACCGGGACGGCCGGCACACGCTCGACGCGGCGGCCTATCGGGGCGCGCTCGATGCCGTGCACCGGGCGGTGGGCGACCGCCTTGTCCTGCAGATCACCACCGAGGCGGTGGGTCGCTACCGGCCGGACGAACAGATGGCGGCGGTGCGTGCCGTCAGGCCCGAGGCGGCCTCGCTGGCGCTTTGCGAGCTGGCGCCCGACACCGCCCACGAGGCGGCGTTCGCCCGCTTCCTTGCCTTCATGCGCAGGGAGCGGATCGTGCCGCAGATCATTCTCTATCGACCGGAGGAGGCGGTGCGCCTGAAGGGAATGATGGCGCGCGGGCTCATCCCCTTCGAGGATGTGCCGGTGCTCTATGTCCTTGGCCGCTACAGGCGAAACCAGCGCTCGCAGCCGGCCGACCTTCTGCCCTTTCTGGCGCCAGAGGCGCCACGCTTCGGCCATTTCATGGTCTGCGCCTTCGGGCCGCGGGAGATGGCCTGCGTGGCCACGGCCGCGGCACTCGGCGGGCATGTGCGGGTGGGCTTCGAGAACAATCTCCACCTGCCGGACGGCCGGCTGGCGCCCGACAATGCGGCGAGCGTGCGCGCGGCGGCCGGGGCGCTTGCCGCGCTGGGGCTGAAGACGGCGGATGCCGACGGCCTGCGCGCGGTGTGGGCGGCCAGCATGAATTGACGCGCAGCGCGGTTTTTCCCATACAGGGTGCACGACAGGAAGGGGCGCCGATGCGATTTGCACGGGTGAACGGGATTGTGCTGCACCATGCGGTGCGCGGCCCGGCGGACAGGCCGACGCTGGTGTTCGCCAATTCGCTGGGCACCGACTTCCGCATCTGGGATGCGGTGGCCGGGCGGCTGGAGCGCGACTGGCGCCTCGTGCTCTACGACAAGCGCGGCCACGGGCTTTCCGAGGCGCCGCAGCCGCCCTATGCGATGGCCGATCACGTGGCCGACCTTGAAGCCCTGCTCGACCATCTGGGCGTGCGCGAGGCCGCGGTGGTGGGCCTTTCGGTGGGCGGCATGATCGCCCAGGGGCTGGCCGCGGCAAGGCCCGACCTCGTGCGCGCGCTGGTGCTCTGCGACACCGCGCACAAGATCGGCACGCAGGCGCTTTGGAACGGGCGCATCCAGGCGGTGATGCAGGAAGGAATCGCGGCCATCGCCGACGGTGTGATGGAGCGCTGGTTCACGCCGGCCTTCCGCTCGCCATCCAACCCCGACTATGCGGGCTATCTGGCCATGCTGACGCGCACGCCGGCGGCCGGCTATGCCGGCACCTGCGCAGCCCTGCGCGATGCCGACCTGACCCGATCCACGCAGGCGCTGAAGATGCCGGTGCTGTGCCTGGTGGGAGACCAGGACGGCTCGACACCGCCCGATCTCGTGCGCGAGATGGCGGGACTCATCGAAGGCGCGCGCTTCGAGATTGTCGAGCATGCCGGGCACCTGCCCTGCGTCGAGCAGCCGGAGAAGACGGCAGCCCTCATCCGCACCTTCCTCCAGGAAGTGCGGATCGCCTGAAACTTGCTATAGGGAGAATGGCCGCGGTACGGCGGCGCTTTCTGGAAAGGACGTTTGATGGACATTCGCCAGGTCAGCGAGGACTTCGCCGTGACGGCACAGATCAGCCCCGCCCAGGTGAGCGAAATCGCCGCGGTAGGCTTCAAGAGCATCATCTGCAACCGGCCAGACACGGAAGACGGCGCCGTACCGCACGAGGCGGTGGAGGAAGCGGCGCGTGCGGCGGGTCTCGCCTTCCGCTTCCTGCCCGTCGTCTCAGGCGCCATCACGCAGGAGAACGTGCGCGACATGGCGGCCGCGCTGCAGGAGTTGCCGCGCCCCGTGCTCGCCTATTGCCGCAGCGGCGCACGCTGCCTCAACCTCTTCGCCCTGGTGCGGGAGATGCACGCCTGACAGCGCCTAAAGCGGCAGCGCCGCCTGCTCCTTCAAGGTCTCCAGGACGATGGCAGTCTTCACATGCTGCACGGATTCGTGCGGCAGGAGCACGGCGCTGACGAATTCCGACAGGCTTTTCAGATCGGGCGTGACCACCTTCAGGATATAGTCCATCTCGCCCGTCAGCGCATAGGCTTCCTGCACCTCCGGCAGGCGCGCCACGAGATCTGCGAAGCGGCGGGCATTGTCCGGGTTGTGGGTGGCAAGCGTGACGGTGATGATGTTGACGAGCGCAAAACCCAGCCGCTCGCGGTCGAGCTCGGCCCGATACCCCCTGATGAGCCCCTCCTCCTCCAGCCTCTGGCGGCGGCGCGAGCATTGCGACGCCGACAGGTTGACCCGCTCCGAAAGGTCGTTGTTGGTGAGCCGCCCATCGGCCTGCAAGAGGGACAATATCTTGCGGTCATAGCTGTCGATATGCGCATTGTTCATGCATTCATTCCGTTCTTCGCACACTTCATGCGAGAAGGATGCATTTCATGCCTGACAATGCAACCTCCGTGCGGGTCGGCAGCGCTAGAATGGCGGCAAGATGGTTTCAGCAGAGGAGGAGACGATATGGGCCCGTTTCCGCACGACGCGCCGCCGGCCAGGATCAGCGACGAGAACCCGGCGGGCACAGACGGCTTCGAGTTCGTCGAGTTCGCGCATCCAGAGCCTGAGAAGCTTGCCGATCTGTTCGCCATGATGGGCTACACCGAGGTTGCCCGGCACAGGAGCAAACGGATCTCGGTCTGGCGGCAGGGCGACATCAACTATCTGGTGAATGCCGAGCCCGGCAGCCATGCCATGCGCTTCGTCGAGGCGCATGGACCCTGCGCGCCCTCCATGGCATGGCGCGTGGTGGATGCCCGACATGCCTTCGAGCATGCGGTGGCGAAGGGCGCAGAGCCCTATCACGGCGACGGCAAGACGCTCGACGCACCGGCCATCGTCGGCATCGGCGGCTCGCTTCTCTACTTCATCGACCAATATGGAGAGAAGGGCTCGGCCTATGCTCAGGAGTTCGAATGGCTGGGCGCGCCCGACCCGAAGCCGCAGGGCGTGGGCTTCTACTATCTCGACCACCTCACCCACAATGTCTATCGCGGCAACATGGACAAGTGGTGGGACTTCTACCGCAATCTCTTCGGCTTCAAGCAAATCCACTATTTCGACATCGACGGGCGCATCACCGGGCTGGTGAGCCGTGCCATCACTTCCCCCTGCGGCAAGATCCGCATCCCGCTCAACGAATCGAAGGACGATACCAGTCAGATCGCCGAGTATCTGAAGCGCTACCGGGGAGAAGGCATCCAGCACATCGCCGTGGGCACCGAGAACATCTACGACGCGACGGACAGGCTGGCCGAAAACGGGCTGAAGTTCATGCCCGGCCCGCCCGACATCTATTACGAGATGTCGCACGAGCGGGTGCGCGGCCACGACGAGCCCATCGAGCGCATGAAGAAGCACGGCATCCTGATCGATGGCGAAGGCGTGGTGAACGGCGGCATGACGAAGATCCTGCTGCAGATCTTCTCGAAGACCGTGATCGGGCCGATCTTCTTCGAGTTCATCCAGCGCAAGGGCGATGAGGGCTTCGGCGAAGGCAATTTCCGCGCCCTGTTCGAATCGATCGAGCAGGATCAGATCCGGCGCGGCGTGCTGAAGGTGGACGCGGCGGAGTAGGCCGCGATCACGGCGCAAGCCGCAACCGTTCCATCTCCGCCTTCCGCCGCGGCATGTCGAAGTCGAGAAAGAATTCGTCGAGCTGCGGCGGCGCGACAGAGGTGCCGGCAAGCATCGCGTGGACCTGCCCCCGGTGGTGAACCTGGTGCAGGAAGAGGTGGGCGAGCAACGCGTCGATGCGCTCGGGAAACTTCCCGGCGTTACCCCGGTCGGTGATCACGCGGCGCGCCATGTCCTCCTGGCGCAGGGCGGAGCAGAAGGCCATCAGCCGTTCGTCCTGGGCGCGCTGTGCATCGGCAAGCGCAGCCGGACTGTCGAACGGCACGAAATCGTGGAAGGCGGCGGGGCCGATGCCCCCTTCTTCCAGCGCGTCGAGATAATAGAGATCGACGGCCAGGATGTGGTTCAGCGTCTTGGCGATGGACGGGAAGAAGCCTACGCGCTCGGCCTCGAACTCGCCCGGCTTGAGTGCCAGCACGGCACGGTGGAGGCGGTGATTGGACCACAGGTTGTTGGCCGCCATCTTCCGAAAATGGTCTGGAAGCTGCATGGGAAGTTCTACCAGCTTTCGAGGACGGTGGAGAGAACCCAGGTAAAGACCGCCGCTGCCGCCGCGGCATAACCCGCCGAGAGCGCAAGACGGGCGTTGCGGTGGCGCCGCCACTGGCCCGTCGCCTCCGCATGGGCGCGCAGGTCCTCGCGGATGTAGCGGTGCATCCGCTTCCTGCCCTGCCGGCCGCGCGGGCGGCGCAGGGAAACGAACTTCGTCAGCGCCTCCTCGTCCGACCAGCCGAAGCGCCGCTTTTCGAGATGGAAGGCCAGGGCGAGAATCTGCCACCAGCCATAGAGGACAAGCGCCATGGACAGAAGAAAGATGATGACGAGGAGCCGGCCCGGCATCCTACCGCCGCCCGCCCGTGCGCCCGAAAACTGGTGAGGGATGCATTCTTCCTCCTCTCCGGCCTGACCGATTGTAGCCCAACCGGCGGCGGATGCGAATGCCAGGATCCGGCCTCAGTCCCAGTTGCCCTGCGGCGTGCCGTCGAAGCGCTTCTTCAGGCCCTTCCAGCAGTCGATATAGTCCTCCTGCAGCGTATCCGTCTCCGCCGCATAGCGCGTCAGGTGCTGGGGGAAGCGGGTTTCAAACATGAAGGCCAGGGTGTCGTCGAGCTTGACCGGCGCAAGCTCGGCCCGCGTCGCCTTCTCGAAACTGTCGGCATCCGGCCCGTGCGGCAGCATCATGTTGTGCAGGCTCATGCCGCCCGGCAGGAAACCCTCCTCCTTGGCGTCGTACCGGCCGCGGATCAGGCCCATGAACTCGCTCATCACATTGCGGTGGAACCAGGGCGGGCGGAAGGTGTGTTCGGCCACCTGCCAGCGCGGCGGAAAGATGATGAAGTCGACATTGGCCGTGCCCTCCTCGCCGCTCGGCGAGGTGAGCACCGTGAAGATCGACGGGTCAGGGTGGTCGAACAGAACGGCACCGACGGGCGAAAAGGTGGAAAGATCGTATTTCCAGGGCGCGTAGTTGCCGTGCCAGGCCACCACGTCGAGCGGCGAGTGGCCGATCTCGGTGCGGTAGAAGCGACCGCACCACTTGACGGTCAGCCGGCAATCGGCCTCGCGATCCTCGTACCAGGCGACGGGCGTCTTGAAATCGCGCGGGTTGGCCAGGCAGTTGGCGCCGATCGGGCCACGGTCGGGCAAGGTGAACTTGGCGCCGTAATTCTCGCAGAGATAGCCGCGCGCCGGCCCGTCGACAAGCTCCACCTTGAAGATCATGCCGCGTGGCACCAGGCATATCTCCCCTGGCGCGACCTCCATCACCCCCATCTCCGTGACAACGCGCAGGCTGCCCTCCTGCGGCACGAAGAGCAGCTCGCCGTCGGCGTTGAAGAAATGGTCGTCCACCATGGAGGCGTTCACGGCATAGACATGAGCCGCCATGCCCGTCTGGCCCATCGCGTCGCCCGCCGTCGTCATGGTCAGGACGCCGGAGAGGAAGTCCGTATCGGCTTTCGGCATCGGCACGGGATCCCAGCGAAGCTGGCCAAGCGGCAGCTCGTGGTCGCCCAGATTGGGCGCAGTCTTCCAATGGGAAAAGGCTGTCGGGCGGAAGCGGGCGGCGTGGCGCACGCTGGGGCGGATGCGATAGAGCCAGGAGCGCTCGTTGGCGCCGCGCGGCGCGGTGAAGGGCGAGCCCGAAAGCTGCTCCGCATAAAGACCGTAGGGCGGGCGCTGCGGCGAGTTCTGCCCCTGCGGCAGGGCGCCTGGCAGGCACTCGGTCTCGAAATCATTGCCGAAGCCGGGCATGTAGCGGCAGGTCATGGCTTCCTCCATGGGACTTGCGGGGCGAACATATTTGTTTCATTTGTAACCATTGAAAATGTAACCATCAATGCCGCGAGAACCGCCATGACGAACGATGTCCTGATCCTCGAAGATTTCATGCCGTACCGGCTGAACCGGCTGGCGGATGCAATCAGCCGCGAGTTCGCGAGGATCTATCGGGACCGCTATGGCCTCACGCGGCCGGAATGGCGCACGCTGGCAGCGCTCGGCCAGCACGGCACCATGACGGCGACGGAAATCGGCGCGCATTCGGCGATGCACAAGACCAAGGTGTCGCGCGCGGTCGCAGCGCTGGAAAAGCGCCGATGGCTGGTGCGCAAGGCGGATGCGAACGACCGCCGGGTGGAGCGCCTGAGCCTCACGAAGGCCGGCCAGCGCGTCTATGGAGAGCTCATCCCGGTGGCGGCCGCATTCGAGGCCGGGATGCTGGACAAGCTCGGCGCACGCCAGCGCGAGGCCGTCCTGAAGGGCCTTGCGGCGCTGGAGAAGGCGGTCCTGAGGGCGTGAGCAGCGGCCCACCCGGCCGTGCAAGGCCGAGGGAGCACGCCTACCAGTCCATCACGACCTTGCCCGCCTCGCCGCTTCTCATGGCGCTGAAGCCGTCGCGGAAGTCGTCTGCCGGAAGGCGATGTGTGATGAGGCCCGAAACGTCGAGCGGCCCCTGGACGAGCGCGATCATCTTGTACCAGGTCTCGAACATCTCGCGGCCGTAGATGCCCTTCAGGTGCAGCATCTTGAAGATGACCTTGTTCCAGTCGATCTCGAAGCCGGTAGGCGCGATGCCCAGGATGGCGATCTTGCCACCATTGTTCATCGCGTCGATCATGTCCCGGAAGGCGGGCGCGGCACCCGACATCTCCAGCCCCACATCGAAGCCCTCCGTCATGCCGAGCCGCTGCATCACCCGGGCAAGGCTCTCCTCCCTCGCATTCACCGTGTTCCGGACGCCGAGCCTGCTTGCCAGCGCGAGGCGGGCGGGATTGATGTCGGTGATGACCACCTTTCGCGCACCGACGCACTGGGCGACGAGCGCCCCCATGATGCCGATGGGGCCGGCGCCGGTGACGAGGACATCCTCGCCCACCAGATCGAAGGAAAGGGCCGTGTGGACGGCGTTGCCCAAGGGGTCGAAGATGGCGGCGATCTCGTCGGGCACGTCGTCGGGAATGGCCACCACATTGTGCTGCGGCAGCGCCAGATATTCGGCGAAGGCGCCAGGGCGCTGCACGCCCACGCCCAGCGTGTTGCGGCAAAGGTGCCCCCGGCCTGCGCGGCAGTTGCGGCAATGACCGCAGACGATGTGCCCTTCGCCGGAAACGCGCTGGCCGACGCGGTATTCCGTCACCGCCGCGCCGACATCGGCCACCTCGCCGACAAATTCATGGCCGGTGATGAGTGGCACGGGCACGGTCTTTCGGGCCCATTCGTCCCAGTTCCAGATATGCACGTCGGTGCCGCAGATGGCGGTCTTCTTCACCCTGATGAGCACATCGTTGGGGCCGATCTCGGGGACGGGCACGCGCTCCATCCACAGCCCCTCTTCGGGCCTCGATTTCACCAGAGCCTTCATCATGTTGGACATCGGCCAGCCTCCTTGCCTGACGCCGCTCAGGAAATCACGCCCAGTTCCCGCCCCACGGCCACGAAGGCCTCCACGGCGCGGTCGATGTCCTGCGGCGCGTGGGCGGCCGACATCTGGGTGCGGATGCGCGCCTGGCCTTTCGGGACCACGGGGTAGGAGAAGCCGATCACATAGATGCCGTGGTCGAGCAGCCGGTCGGCCATCTGCGCGGCAAGCGCGGCATCGCCCACCATGACGGGAATGATGGGGTGGCCCTCGCCGGCGAGGCGGAAGCCCGCCCCTGTCATCTTCTCGCGGAAATGGCGCGCATTGTCATAGAGCCTGCGTCGCAGGGCCTCGCCATGCTCGATCAGGTCGAAGACCTTGAGCGAGGCAGCGGCGATCACCGGCGCCAGCGTATTGGAGAAAAGATAGGGGCGCGAGCGCTGACGCAGCCACTCGACGATCTCGCGCCGGCTGGCCGTGTAGCCGCCGGAGGCACCGCCCAGCGCCTTGCCCAGCGTGCCGGTGACGATATCCACCCGCCCTTCCACGCCGCAGGCCTCCGGCGTGCCGCGGCCGTTTTCACCCACGAAGCCCACGGCGTGGCTGTCGTCCACCATCACCATGGCGTCGTACTTCTCCGCCAGATCGCAGATGCCCCGCAGATCGGCGATGATGCCGTCCATGGAGAAGACGCCGTCCGTTGCAATCAGGCGGAAGCGGGCATCGGCCGCCTCCTTCAGCTTCGCCTCCAGATCGGCCATGTCGTTGTTGGCATAGCGCAGCCGCCGCGCCTTGCTGAGCCGCACGCCGTCGATGATGGAGGCGTGGTTGAGTGCGTCGGAGATGATCGCGTCCTGCTCCCCGAGCAGGGTCTCGAAAAGGCCCGCATTGGCATCGAAGCAGGAGGAATAGAGGATCGTGTCCTCATACCCGAGAAAATCGGATATGCGTGCCTCGAGCTGCTTGTGCTCTTCCTGCGTGCCGCAGATGAACCGCACCGAAGCCATGCCGTAGCCATAGGTATCGAGCGCCGCCTTGGCGGCCTCGCGCAGCTCCTGGTTGTCGGCCAGGCCCAGATAGTTGTTGGCGCAGAAATTGAGCACCCGCCTGCCACCGCTTTCGATCTCGGCGGACTGCATGGAGGTAATGACGCGCTCGTGCTTGTAGAGGCCGGCGGCCTTCAGGCCGTCGAGCTCGGCGGAAAGATGCTTGAGAAACGCTTCGGTCATGCTCACCCCGTCGGCACCTTTTGCATCACATATAGCGGAAAGAGCGCGCCTTGCCGAATGGGCCAGGAAGACCGCAAGGCGCAATCCAGCCCGCCTTTACGGTGGACGGCGCCCGGCCACGGCATCTTGCGCCCTCCACCCCCCAGCCGAATCCCGCTATAAGGGCGCCATGCCCATTCGCCCCCTTTCCGAGACCGTCATCAACCAGATCGCCGCCGGCGAGGTGATCGAGCGGCCGGCAAGCGTCGTCAAGGAGCTGGTCGAGAACGCGCTGGATGCCGGCGCGCGCCGCATCGAGGTGGCGACGGCGGGCGGCGGCCTCAATCTCATCCGCGTGGTTGATGACGGCACCGGCATTCCCCCCCAGGAGCTGCCGCTGGCCGTGTCGCGCCACTGCACATCGAAGCTTTCCGACGACATCCACGACATTCGCTCGCTGGGCTTTCGCGGTGAAGCGCTGCCCTCCATCGGTTCGGTGGCGCGGCTTTCGCTGAGCTCGCGCACGGCGGAGGGCGATGCGGGCGCGCAGATCGTGGTGGAGGCGGGCAGGACAGGCCCCGTGAAGCCCGTTGCGGCCAATCGCGGCACCACGGTGGAGGTGCGCGACCTCTTCTTCGCCACGCCGGCCAGGCTGAAGTTCATGAAGAGCGAGCGCGCCGAGGCGGCGGCGATCACCGATGTGATCAGGCGCGTGGCGCTGGCCTTTCCCGCCGTGCGCTTCACGCTTTCGGGCACGGACCGCAGCACGCTCGACCTGCCCGCCGTGCCGGCCGACGGCGAGGGACTGCTGCGCCGCATGGGGCAGGTGCTGGGCCGCGAGTTCGCCGACAACGCGCTGGCGATCGAGGCGGAACGGGAGGGCGTGCGGCTGACCGGCTATGCCTCCATCCCCTCCTTCTCGCGCGGCAACGCGCTGCATCAATTCGCCTATGTCAACGGTCGCCCGGTGCGCGACAAGCTGATTGCCGGCGCAATTCGCGGCGCCTATCAGGACGTGCTGGCGCGCGACCGCCACGCGGTGGCGGTGCTTTTCCTCGCCCTCGACCCCGCTCTGGTGGACGTCAATGTGCATCCGGCCAAGGCCGATGTGCGGTTTCGCGACCCGGGGCTCGTGCGCGGGCTGATCGTCGGTGCCATCCGCCAGGCGCTGGAGGAGCAGGGACTGCGCGCCTCGACGCGCGGGGCGGCGGCGATGCTGGGCGCCTTCCGCGCGCCAAGGGGCGGCGCGCACCGCGCTTTCGAGGCTGGCGATCGACGCCCCGCGGGCGGCTGGAGTGCGCAGACATCGCCCGGCCGTCCGCTCGACCTGGACGGACAGACAGGCGGCGGGAGCGTCACAGGCGGCTTTCGCGAAGGCGCGCAGGCGGCCTTCCATGTGGGAGGGGCGGTCAGCGCCGACGCGCGGGGCGATGCCGCGCCGGCCGAGACGCTGCGCCATCCCCTGGGCGCTGCACGCGCGCAGGTTCACGAAAACTACATCGTCGCGCAGACGGAGGACTCCCTCATCATCGTCGACCAGCATGCCGCCCATGAGCGGCTGGTCTACGAGGCGTTGAAGCAGGCGATCCACGCCCGTCCCCTGCCCTCCCAGATGCTGCTCATGCCGGAGATCGTTGACCTGCCGGAGGAGGATGCCGAGCGGCTGTCGGCGCATGCGGACTTCCTGGCGCGGCTGGGGCTGAGGCTCGAACGCTTCGGCCCCGGCGCCGTGGCGGTGCGCGAAACGCCGGCCATGCTGGGCGAGATCGACGCGGCGGCGCTGGTGCGGGACCTTGCCGACGAGATCGCAGAGAACGATACGGCGGAAGGGCTCAAGGAACGCATCGACCGCATCGCCGCCACCATGGCCTGCCACGGCTCCGTGCGCGCCGGCCGCCGGCTCAAGCCGGAAGAAATGAACGCGCTTCTGCGGCGGATGGAAGCGACCCCCGGCTCCGGCACCTGCAATCACGGGCGGCCGACCTATATCGAGCTGAAGCTCGCCGATATCGAGCGGCTGTTCGGCCGGCGATGAGCCGGCATCAGCCGCGCCCCGCCCTTACCGCCCAATCGAGCTGCGGCTGCGCCTCCACCGCGCCGGGACGGGCGGCACGCAGACGCGAAAGCGCGGCCTCCGGGGCCTCGCCACGCTCGACCAGCAGACGCAGCACCGCCATGCCCGAACGGCCATAACCGCCCCGGCAATGCACCAGCACGCCACCGCCCGCATCAAGAACGGCGTGCAGACGGGCCGAAAGCGCCGGCCAGGCCGCCGCGGCCTGTGCGGTGGGTCCCGAGAAATCGGGTATCGGCAGATGGTGCCAGGCGATGCCGGCCTGCGCCAGCGCCTCCCCCAGATGGCCCGCGCCATGCTGCGCCATCTCGGTCTGCTCGGTCATCGATACGACGACCTGCGGGTCCCATCGGGCAATCGCCGCGACATCCGCGAGGAGATCGTTGAAGCGGCCAGGCAGCGGGCTGATCCCGAGCCGCCCGCCGCCGGCCAGCCGCAATGTGGCGATCGTAAAACCCGTGCCCATGACGCTTCCCTCGAAGAACGATATGCAAGGCCAACCTAGACCGGTTCATCGTTTCAATGAAACGCTGATCCGATCCATCTATTTGTTTTTGCGGCATTTGTGCGACGCTAGATGATTCCATCTGGCTGCAAAATGCTGCAGCAGCGGCTTGACGCTGCGCGCAATTTGTGGCGCAAGACGCCTAACGAGAGGTGATCGGCATGAACCGTTTTGAAGGCCCCGGCGGCAGGGAAGCGCGCATTCGCTATCTGGACGGCGACTTCCAGGTGCTCGCGCCCGGCGCCTTCGTGCGCTGCGCGGTGACGGGCGAGACCATCGCGCTCGAAGACCTGAAGTATTGGAGCGTAGCGCGCCAGGAAGCCTATCTCGACGCCGAAGCATCGCTGGCCCGCGAGCTGGAGCTCAATCCCGAGCTGAAAAAGCCGCGCGCCTGAGGCGCCTATCCCGCCGCACGGCGCTTCTGCCAGGCATCGAGGGTGTCGCGCACGATGCGCGCCGGAGCCGCCGGCTCCTCGAACACGGCGGCCACAGGCAGGGCGCACGCGGCGGCGGCAAGCGCCTGCACGGCCCCCGGGCCATGGCGCATGCGGACCAGATCCTTCTCCGTGGTCACGAGCGTCAGCCCCTCCCGGGCAGCCCGGGCGACAAGCTCCGCCGCTTCCTGCGCACCATAGGGGTGATGATCGGGAAAGGAGCGGGTGGCGGCAAGCGTGGCGCCGGCCTCCTGCAGCGTGCGGTAGAACTTGTCGGGATTGCCGATGCCGGCAAAGGCGAGCACGCGCTCTCCGGCAAGGCCATGCCCCTTGCCCGGCTCCAACCGGGCGACGAAGACCGGCTTACCGGCACGCGCGGCAAGCCGCACGACGGTGTCCGCCGCCCGGCCCTTGCCCATTACCAGCACGCCGTCGACATGGCGCATCTGCCCCGCCACCGGAGCACGCAGCGGCCCGGCGGGAACGACATGGCCATTCCCGAGACCTCGCGCGGCATCCACGACGATGAGGGCATAGTCCATGTGGAGGTGCGCGCTCTGGAAGCCGTCATCCATGATGAGAAAGTCGCAACCCTCGGCGATCAGCCGGCGCGCACCGGCGGCGCGGTCAGGGGTGACGACGGTGGGTGCGTGGCGTGCGAGAAGCAACGGCTCGTCACCCACGCGGCGGGCGGTGTCGGCCCCGGCATCCACCAGATGTGGCCCCGTCAGCCTGCCGCCATGCCCGCGCGAAAGGAAACCCGGGCGCCACCCCTGGCGCTGGGCCTCGCCGGCCAGGGCGATGGCGACCGGCGTCTTGCCCTCGCCGCCGACCGTGAGATTGCCCACGCACAGGACGGCGGCCGCCACCTTCTCGCGGGGAGCGCGGGAAAGACGCGCCGCCGCCACCGCACCATAGATCGTCGCCGCCGGCCACAGCGCCCAGGCGCGCCAGTCCGGCCGCTGCCACCAGAAGGGCGGTGCCTTGCCGGGAAAGGCCATCTCACGCCGCCCGGCCGTTGCCACCCTGCAGGCGGCTCTTGACGATCAACGGGTGGATGAAGGGCTCAAGCGCCATCAGGGTGCGCGACAGCGCGCCCGACATCTCCTCCACGGCCGAGCGGCCGGCAGCGATCATGGCGCGGCGGATCCCTTCATTTTCGAGCAGCAGGCACACGGCGCCCGCCAGCATGCGCGTGTCGCGCACCGGCCGCGCACCGCCACGCTCGATCAGCCGGCGATAGGCATCGCGGAAGTTCTCCACATGCGGACCAGACAGCACGGCCGTGCCGAGACGCGCCGGCTCGATGGGGTTCTGCCCGCCTTCGCCGGCCAGCGAGCGGCCGACGAAGGCGATCTCCGTCAGCCGGAGATAGAGCCCCATCTCGCCGATGGTGTCGCCCAGGAAGATGTCGGTCTGCGGGCCGATTTCCCCGCCGCTGCTGCGACGGACGACATCGAACCCCTCGTCAGCGAACGCCTCGGCAAGCGCCTCGGCGCGCTCGGGATGGCGCGGCACCACGATGGTGAGAAGATCGGGATGGCGCTTGCGCACCATGCGGTGCACCTCGGCGGCGATCTTCTCCTCGCCCTCATGGGTGGAGACGGCGGCCCACACCTTGCGCGTGCCGATGGCCGCCTGCATGCCGGCAAGCGCCGCCTCGTCGACGGGGGGCAGCGCGGTATCGACCTTGAGATTGCCGGAGACGGTCACGGGCCTGGCGCCCAGCTTGCGGAAGCGCTCGCCATCGACTTCCGACTGGGCGACGACATGGGCCAGATTCTCGAAGAGGGCCTCGGCCAGAAAGGGGTGCCTGCGCCAGCGCTCGAAGGAGCGGTCGGACATGCGGCCATTGACGAGCACCTGCGGCACGCGGCGCGCCCCAAGCTCCAGAATGGTGACGGGCCAGATTTCCGACTCCGCCATGACGGCAAGATCGGGCGCCCAATGGTTGAGAAAGCGGCTGACGGCGGGCTTCAGATCGAGCGGCACATACTGGTGGATGACGCGTCGGCCCAGCCGCTCCGCCGCCACGCTGGCGGAGGTGACGGTTCCGGTGGTCAGCACCACATGGATGCCGCTCTTCAGGAGGTGTTCGACAAGGCCGACGACGGCGATGGTCTCGCCCACGCTGGCGGCATGTACCCACACCAGCGGGCCTTCCGGGCGCGGCTCGCTCGGCCTGCCATAGCGCTCGTGCCGTCGGGTGCGCTCCTCCTTTCCCTTGGTGACACGCCAGACGATATAGCCGCCGATGAACGGGTAGGCCGCAGCGCCCGCCCAGCGGTAGGTGGCAAGAATGGCGCGCGCCCAGCGTTCGCTCATCGCCGGCCATCGACAAGGGCATAGGCCGCGCGGGTGGCGCGGTTGAGCGCTTCGGTGAGCTGGCGGCGCTTCTCCTCCATGGCGCCGTCATCGGCATCCGCCGGCACGAAGATCGGCTCGCCGAGGATCACCGCGCTGCGGCCGAAGGGCAGGTTGATCGTGGTCTTGTCCCAGGTCTTCTCCAGCACCTTGCGGCGGCTGGTGGCGATGGCCACCGGCACCACGGGCCGGCCCGAAAGGCGGGCGAGGGTGACGATGCCAAGTCCCGCCTGGCGGGGCGTGCCGTGCGGGATGTCGGCGATCATGGCGACGTTGCAGCCGGCATCCAGCGTGCGCTTGAGCTGGATCAGCGCGGAGGCGCCGCCCTTCCTGGCCCGGTGGGCACCGGCACGCCCGCCGGAGCCGCGCACCACCTCGAAGCCCAGCTTCTCGGCCACCAGGGCGTTGAGCTCGGCATCGGCGCTGCGCGAGAACAGCGCCACCAGGCGGTGCTTGCGCGGGTTGATGGTGGGGCCCAGCAGATGCTGGCCGTGCCACAGCGCGGCGATGGCCGGCGTGTGCTCGGCGATCGCCTTTTCCACGTCGTGCGAACCCTCCACGCGCCTGTTGGTGCGCGCGATGAAGCGCAGGGCCATGGCCATCAGGGAGGCGATGGCGTTCTTGAGGAAGCGCGAGCGGGCAAGCGGGCCACGAATGCGCCGCCACAGGGACCTGCCCGGACGCACGCGCCTGCGCGAACGCTGCTTGACCTCAAAGGACGGCGCCATGGCCTTCTCGTCCATCAACTCAACGGTCCGCCTTGGCGGCATCCGGGTCGAGAAGGCGGTGCAGATGGACGATGAAGTAGCGCATGTGGGCGTTGTCCACAGTCTCCTGCGCCTTGGCCCGCCATGCCGCCTCGGCCGATTTGTAGTCTCCGTAGATGCCGACGAGGTCGAGCGCCTCGAGATCGCGAAACCGGGTGCTCGAAAGGGACTCGAGCTCACCGCCGAAGACCAGGTGAAGAAGCTGCTTTTTTTCGTCTTTGTCCGCCATGGCACTCATCGTATCCGTTTCGAGAGAAATTCTTGACGGCGCGCCGCGAGCCGCAAATCAACGCCGCCTTTTTGGAACCATTCGGGGCGGCAGGCAACCCCGCATGGAAACCGCGGCGCGCGAGCGGTAAAGGCGGGTTGTGGCGAAGAGATGGCTCCGCACGGCGCCGCGAGAGACGGTTTCCGGGTTCTGCCTCCCGGCAACAGCCTCAAGGCGCCGGGCCGGCCAGTGCCTCGGCCATGACGCCCACGAGCCGACCGCTGCCGGCCGCAAGGGCGCCGAGACGCGGATCCGGGCCGGCATAGCGCGGGCGCCGGCCGGCGGCATCAAGGATGCTGCCGCCGGCCTCCGCCAGGATGATGTCGGCAGCGGCCAGGTCCCAATCGTGCGCGGCGGGCTTGATGAAGGTGGCGTCCAGCCTGCCCTCGGCCACCATGGCGATGCGGCAGGCGAGCGACGGCACATAGGGGTGCAGGCTGACGCGGGTGCGGATCTCTTCAGGAAGGCCGGCCAGCATGGCCTTGGGCCCGGCAAGCACGAGCTCTGCCCCCTCGTTTCTCACCGCGATGGGGGTGCCGTTGCGCCGCGCGCCCGCGCCACGCGCTGCGGTGAAGCACACCCCCTCGGCCGGGCAGTCGAGCACGCCGGCAATGGCCCTGCCGTCCTCCACCACGGCGACGCTGACACACCAGACCTCGCGCCCGGCAAGAAAGGCGCGGGTGCCGTCGATGGGATCGACCACGAAGGTGCGGGGCGCGGCGAGCCGGGCCTTGTCGTCCGCCGTCTCCTCCGAAAGCCAGCCATAGCCGGGGCGTGCCTCTGTCAGCACGCGGCGCAGGAATTGATCCACCTCCAGATCGGCCTTGCTGACCGGCGAACGGCCCTCCTTCCACCAGACCTGAGGGTCACGGCGGAAATGGCGCATGGCAAGGCGACCCGCCTCGCGCGCCGCCTCGGCGATCAGGGCCAGCTCCTCCCGCGCATCCCGGAGCATCGGCTCACTCACCGGCAACCGTCATTCCTTCCACGAGCAGGGTGGGCGCGGCGGTGCCGAAATTGCGGTCGAGGTCACTGGCGGGGGTCATGCGCATGAACATGTCCTTCAGATTGGAGGCGATGGTCACTTCGGAGACGGGATAGGCGCATTCGCCGTTCTCGATCCAGAAGCCGGCCGCCCCGCGGCTGTACTCGCCGGTGACGAGGTTGACGCCCTGGCCGAAGACCTCCGTGACGTAGAAGCCGCTCCTGATGCCGGCGATGAGCGCCTGGGGCGTATCCTCCCCGGGCTCGATGGCGAAGTTGGTGGAAGCGGGATTGACCGACGAGGCGGCACGCACGCCGCGCCCGTTGGTCTCAAGCCCCAGCTCTCTGGCGACGGAGCTGGACAGGAGCCAGCTCGTCAACACCCCCCTTTCCACCGGCACCAGCGGCGCGCCCGCCACACCCTCGCCATCGAAGGGGCGCGAGGCCTGACCGCGCCGGATCTGTGGATTGTCGGTCACGGTGACGGAAGCGGCGGCAACCTGCCGGCCCATCCTGTCGCGCAGGAAGCTGGTCTTGCGCGCCACGGCGGCGCCATTGATGGCGGCGGCGATATGGCCGGCGATGCCGCGCGCCACGCGCGGATCGTAGACGACGGGGAAGATCCCGGTCTTCACCTTGCGCGCGCCCAGCCTCCTGACGGCGCGCTCCCCCGCCGTGCGGCCGATCTTTTCCGGGGAATCGAGATCGCCGTAATGCAGCCGCGAGGAAAAGTCGTAGTCGCGCTCCATGGCCGTGCCTTCGCCTGCCAGCACGCTGACGGAGCGCGAGAAGCGTGTGGCCGCGTACTGGCCGACGAAGCCGTGCGAGGTGGCGAGCACCAGGCCGCCGGAGCCAGCACTGGCCCCGGCGCCAGAGGAGTTGGTGACACCGGGCACCGAGAGGGCCGCCTCCTCGGCGGCCAGCGCATCCTCCTTCAGCCGCTCGGCGGAAATCTCCGTCATATCGACCAGATCAAGATCGGCAAACTCGCGGGCCAGCCGCTCGGGCTCGGCAAGGCCCTGAAAGGGATCCTCGGGCGAGACCCTGGCCATGGCGACGGCGCGGCTTGCCAGATCCCGCGGATCGGAGGCGGCCGTGGCCGAGACGCTGGCCACCCGGCGGCCGACGAAGACGCGCAGGGACATGTCGTCGCTTTCGGCCGATTCGGTGCCCTCGACCTTGCCGAGCCGCACCGCGACGCTGCGCGAGCGGGAGCGCAGCACCACCGCATCGGCAGCATCGGCGCCGGCGCGCCTTGCCGCCTCCACAAGGGCGGCGACGCGGTCGAGAAGAGCTTGATCGGATGTGATGCTCATGAGAGGCCTGTCATCGGTTGACGGGAAGGAAATTCTCCCTCCCCGGTATAGCGGGAGAAATGCCGGCAAGACACGGCTGCCGCAACCATTTATGGTCGCAAACAGGGCGACGCAATGGCACAGGGCCGCAAGGCCGAGGCAGGAAGGAGAACATGGAAGACGCGCTCAAGGACATCTATTTCGAACCGCTGCTGCTTCTGGTGGCCGCGGTGCTGGCCGCGCCGCTGTTCAAGCGCCTCGGACTCGGCACCATTCTGGGCTATCTGGCGGCCGGGGTGGTGATCGGGCCGGTGGCGCGGCTGATCTCCGACGGCGAGGCGCTTCTCCACGTGGCCGAGCTCGGCGTCGTCTTCCTGCTGTTCATCATCGGGCTGGAGCTCAACCCGTCGCGCCTGTGGGCGATGCGGCGCGACATCTTCGGGCTGGGGTTCGCACAGGTTGCGGTGACGGGGCCGGTGCTGGCGCTCATCGCCCACGCGGCCTTCGGTTTCTCCTTTCCGGCCGCTATCGTCATCGGCTTCGGCCTTGCCCTCTCCTCCACCGCCTTTGCGGTGCAGACGATGGAAACACAGGGCGCGCTCAACCAGCATCACGGCCAGACCGCCTTTTCCATCCTGCTGTTCCAGGACATTGCGATTGCGCCGCTTCTGGCGCTCGTGCCACTGCTTTCCCCCGGTGGCGAGGGAGCGCAGGCCATCGGCCCCATCCGCTTCTCCGTGGCGCTGGCCTGCGTGGCAGCCCTGGTGATCGCCGGACGCTATCTCATCAATCCGCTGTTCCGAGTGATCGCCAGCACCGGGGCACGCGAGGCGATGATCGCCGCCGCGCTGCTGGTGGTTCTGGGTTCGGCCACACTCATGCAGGTGGCCGGCCTTTCCATGGCGCTCGGTGCTTTCATCGCCGGCGTGCTTCTGGCCGATTCTTCCTTCCGCCATGAGCTTGAAGCCGACATCGAGCCCTTCCGCGGCATCCTGCTGGGGCTGTTCTTCATGGCGGTCGGCCTGTCGCTGAATCTGGACGTGGTGATCGACAACTGGCTTCTCATCCTGCTTGCCGTTCCGGTGCTGATGACGGTCAAGGCGGTGCTTCTCTATTGGCTGTGCCGGATCTTCGGCAGCACCCACAACGATGCGCTGCGCGTTGCGGCGCTGCTGCCGCAGGGCGGCGAGTTCGGCTTCGTCCTGTTCACCGCCGCCGCCGGGGCATTCATCTTCTCGCCCGCCGTCGCCTCGCTGATGACGGCGGTGGTCACGCTGTCCATGGCGGTCACGCCGCTCTCGGTGATGCTCGGCTCGCTGCTTGTGCGGGAGGAGAAGGCGCCGGAGATGGACGAGGACTTCGCCGGCGCGGGGGCCGATGTGCTGATGGTCGGCTTCTCCCGCTTCGGCCAGATCGCGGCGCAGATCCTGCTGGCCGGTGGCCGGGACGCCACCATCATCGACCATTCGGCCGCACGCGTGCAGGCGGTGGCGAAGTTCGGCTTCCGCATCTATTTCGGAGACGGGCGGCGCAAGGAAGTTCTGGAGGCCGCCGGCATCCGGCGCGCCAAGGTGGTGGCCGTGTGCACCAACCAGCGCGCCGTCACCGACGCCATCGTCGACCTCATCCGCGCGGAATTTCCGCATGTGAAGCTCTATGTGCGCTCCTACGACCGGGCGCACGCATTGTCGCTCAGGGCACGCAATGTCGACTACGAGATCCGCGAGACCGTGGAATCGGCACTGCTGTTCGGCCAGAAATCGCTGGAGGCGCTGGGCACCAGCGAGGACATGGCGCGCGCCATCCGCGACGACGTGCGCCGCCGCGACGAGGAGCGGCTGGCAATCCAGGCCGTGGAAGGCATGTCGGCCGGCCTCGACCGCCTGCACGTGCGCCCGGTGACACCCGAACCCCTGATCAAGCCGGCGCGGGAAGGGCGCCAGGTGGGGGGATGGCAAGGAGAAGCAGTGAATAGTGAATAGTGAATAGTGAATAGTGAATAGTGAATAGTGAATAGTGAATAGTGAATAGTGAATAGTGAATAGTGAAGCAGATGTTTTTATTCTGTGCAATCAGATTTTTTCAATACCATATCGTCTACCATTCACTATTCACCATTTGCCATTCACTACTCGCCATTCACCATCCTCGCTTCCACCGCCCGCTTCAGCTCATCCTTGATGGAAGCGGTTTCGGTCATGATGGCCTCGATCTTGAGGAAGTCGAGCACGCGGAACCGCTCGACGGCCGGCCGCAGGAGGATGTCGGGGCGCTTCTTCTGCATCTTCATGGCAATGATCGACTGCATCATGAGTTGGGTGGCGCCAAACATCAGTTCGATGGCGCCGGGCGTCCTTGCCGAACGCACGGTGGGGGCGCCCACGACATCGACGGCGATCAGCACATCCGCCCTGCCCTCCAGAATGTCGAAGGGCACGGGATTGTAGATGCCGCCGTCGATCAGCGTCATGCCGTCGCGCTGAACCGGACGGAAGACGGCAGGCAGGGCCGCCGAGGCGGCAAGGGCGGAACGCAGCTCTCCCTTGTCGAAGACGGCAAGCCGATGGCCGTAGTAGTCGGTCGCCGTCACGAGAAGCGGAATCTTCAGCCCCTCGAAGGTGGAAGGCATTCCGGGAGGCATGAACGCCTTGATGATGCGCTCGGCATCGAACTGGCCGAAGCGCAGGCTGCCCTCGACGATCTCCTGAAAGCTGGCCGGGCGGGCGCGCCAGAGACGGGCGGCCACCTCGGCCCGGCTGGCAAGCACGGCGCGCGCGTGTTCGCGGATCTCCTGCCCCGTCATACCGGCGGCCATGCCGGCACCGATCAGGGCGCCGATCGAGGAGCCGGAAATCGCCACAGGCCGGATGCCCAGCTCGTCCATCGCCTCGATCACATGGATGTGGGCAAGCCCGCGCGCACCACCGCCGCCAAAGGCGATGGCGAAGGTGGGAACATCGCGGCCTTCCCGTTGCCGCGCGCTGGGCGATGTCTTCTTTTCCATGGGACCTCGCAATCAATGTCCGCGCGCTGCGCGATGGCAACCGGCTAGCACGTTTGGCCACGGCGCTCCAGCGCCCGCATGCGCGGGCACGGCGTGGCGCTAATCCAGGCCGCAGAAGGCAAGCGTGGTAGCGGAATAGGCACGGCGCTCATGCAGGCGGATGCCGGCCGGAGGCTCGAACGGCGTGGCGGCCGCCTCCTCCACGACAATCAGCGCGTCCGGTGCAAGCCACCCGCCGGCAAGGGCCGAGGCAATGGCGCCTTCCCCCAGGCCACGCCCGTAAGGCGGATCGGCAAGCACGAGGGAGAATGGAGCCATGGTACCGACCGGACCGAGATGCGTGGCATCGCGGCGGAAGATGCGCGTGGCACCGACAAGGCCGAGCGCTTCCACATTCTCGCGAATGAGGGCGCGGGCAGCAGCGGCCGTCTCCACGAACAGACAGTATTGGGCGCCGCGCGACAATGCCTCGATGCCCAGCGCGCCGCTGCCGGCAAACAGGTCGAGCACGCGCGCGCCCTGCAGGCTGCCGGGATAGGCGTGCTCCAGGATGTTGAACAGCGCCTCGCGCGCCCGGTCCGTGGTGGGCCGCACGGCCTGCGAGCGTGGCGCGGCAAGCCGCCTGCCCCGCAGGCTTCCGCCGACGACGCGCACCGCCCGCTCCTACCGCTTGCCGCGCCCGCGCGGGCGCTTGCCTGTCTGCGGCCTGGCGGGCTTGCTGTCATCCTGCGGCTTTTCCCGCGTCTTGCCAGGCGCAGAGGGGCGGGCGCCGGGCGCCATCCACACATTGGCGGCGCGGCTGCGGCGCGCGGGCCGGGCCGGCGGTCTGGTGTCGAGACGGGCGCGCATTTCCTCGCGGTGGTCCTGCGGGCTCTTCTTCTTTTTCGCCGTCTCCCTGGCGGGCTCGGCCGCCGGCTTGCGCGCCGCCTTCACCGGCTTCTTGGAAAAGGGGTGCACGATGGGCGCTTCGAAATTGGCGCCGGCCTCGGCGATCAGCCGCGGGCCGAGCTGATCGCGCAGGGTGCGGCCCTTGATTTCCTGCACCGCGCCCTCCGGCAGGTCGCCGAGCTGAAAGGGGCCGTAGGAGACGCGGATAAGGCGCGTCACCTCGAGCCCCAGCGCCCCCAGCACCTTTTTCACCTCGCGGTTCTTGCCCTCGCGCAGGCCAAGGGTGAGCCAGGCGTTGGAGCCCTGCTTGCGGTCGAGCGTTGCCTCGATGGCGCCGTAGAAGACGCCGTCGACGGCGATGCCGTGCTCCAGCTGCGCCAGGGCCACGGGATCGACCGCACCGTGGACGCGCACGCGATAGCGCCGCAGCCAACCGGTGGAAGGCAGCTCGAGAATGCGCGCCAGCCCACCATCATTGGTGAGCAGCAGAAGCCCCTCGGTGTTGATGTCGAGGCGGCCGACCGTGACGAGCCTGGGCAGCCCCTCGGGCAGGATGTCGAACACGGTTCTGCGCCCTTCCGGGTCGCGGCTGGTGGTGACGACACCGGCCGGCTTGTGCAACAGGAACAGACGCGTGCGCTCGACCTGCGGAATGGGCGCGCCGTCCACCTCGATGCGGTCGGAAGGCCGCACGTTGAAGGCGGGCGTCTTCAGCGTGCGGCCATTGACCTTCACGCGGCCCGCAGCGACCATGGCCTCGGCCTCGCGGCGCGAGGCAAGACCGGCACGCGCCAGACGCCGGGCGATGCGCTCGCCCCCGGCGTGCCCGTCGGCGCTTGCTGCGTTCTTTCCGATTGTTTTTCTGTTCTTCATGGTGGTCATCGTCTTCTTCGACCGCTACAGCATTTTGCGGGCAAGGGGAACGACTTGCCGCCGCACAAATGCGGCAGAAACAAACCGATGGGGCGGAAGCGCGAAGCAAGGCGCGCGCTCCGCGCTAGGTATCAATTCGCCAAAGAGCTTGCGAGCGAAAAGATTGGACGGCCCACGCAACAGCAACTATCCCGCCTTCATGGACATCGCGCTGGATGAGGCGCGCGCGGCGGCGGCGCGCGGCGAGGTGCCGGTGGGAGCGGTGGTGGTGCGCGACGGCGTGGTGCTGGCACGGGCGGGAAACCGGATGCGCGCGCTTGCCGACCCCACCGCCCACGCCGAAATGCTGGCCATCCGCGCGGCCTGCCGGGAGACGGGGGACGGACGGCTTGTCGGGGCGGATCTCTACGTCACCCTGGAGCCCTGCGCGATGTGCGCCGGCGCCATCTCCTTCGCCCGCATCCGCCGGCTCTACTTCGCGGCGGGGGACGAGAAAGGCGGCGGCGTGGTGCATGGCGGCCGCTTCTTCACCCAGCCCACCTGCCATCACGCGCCAGAGGTCTATGAGGGCATGGGAGAGCGGGAGGCGGCGGCCCTGCTGAAGGCGTTCTTTGCGCAGCGGCGCGCCGAGAACGGCTGAAAAGGCGCTCAGTTCAGCCAGGGAATGAGCCTGCGCAGACCACCGCTCTCCTTGGCGGCAGCGCGCTTGGCGGCGCGTTCCTTCTTCCACTCGTCCTCGCCCAGCTCGCCCACGGGGGCCGACTCGGCCGGCTGGCGATACTCGGTCGGCGGATCGCTGAGATAGCGCCGGCGGGTGGGGTCTCCCTGGGTGGCGAGCTGGCGGCGGCGCAGGAATTCCTGCCGCTGCTCCTCGCGCGTGCGGGAATCGACCGACAAGGCCTGCGGACGCGGCTTGTCGTTGTCGAGGTCGCGGATGATGTTGGGCCGGTACAACGGATTGTCCTGATTGGCCGTCGCCTCGGCGCGCACGCGCGCCAGCCTCTCTTCCGGCGATTCCGGCCAAGCCGGGTTTTCAGGCGTGGCCACGCTTTCCTGAGGCGGCGGCAGAACCTCCGTGGACGGCGGCTTGACGATGCCCGGACGCGGCGAATACTCGATCGGCTCCTTCTTCTCCGGCGCCAGCGACAGGGCGCCGGTCAGGTCGCGCACGAGCTGCTCCTCGCTGGTGACGCCGGTGCCGTAGGTGGTGCCGGAACAGGCGGAAATAAGCATGGCCGAGACGGCGAGCCCGGCGCCGGCTGCCGCCATGCGCCATCTTCCGCCGCCATTGCGCGCGTTTCCGCCAGGATGGGTCACGTTCAAATCTCCTAACGCCTCGGGCTGGCCCGTCGGCGGCCCCAAAACGCCACCTTCTCGCCCGAAAATCCGACGAGATGATGGCGTCCGTTCCTGCCGGCCTTTTAGCGGACAGGACGCGGCGATGCAACGCCCGCGCTCAGGAGGCCGTCAAAGCCTGCCCAGAGCCCGCAGTTCGCGCAGCGCCGCGGCATCGCGCGCCGAGACCTCGGGAAACTCCGGGTCGGAGCCGACATCCTCGGTGTAGCGCCAGGAGCGGGCGCATTTGCGGCCGCGCGCGCGCTCGAAGACCACCGCCACGTCCTTCACGTCCTCCAGCGTGAAGGCGCCGGCGGGCGGAGTCTCGTCGCGGATTTCGATACCGCTGGTGATGCAGATGTCCGCCATCGCCATGTCGTGGCCGGCGACCGCCTCCCGCAGCGCCGGATCGGCGATGTAGACGATGGGCGCCGCCTCCAGCGAGGAGCCGATGGTCTTGTTGCGCCGTTCCACCTCCAGCGCGCCGGTGACGACGCGGCGCACCTGGCGGATCTGGCGCCACTTGCGTGCCAGCGCCTCGTCCAGCCATTCGCCCGGCACCTCCGGGAACTGCTCCAGATGCACTGATTCCGCCTGCGGATAGCGCGCCAGCCACGCCTCCTCCATGGTGAAGGGCAGCATCGGCGCCATCCAGGTGACGAGGCAGTCGAAGAGCTTGCGCACCACCTGGATCGCCGCCTTGCGCCGCGTGCTCGACGGCGCATCGCAGTAGAGCGCGTCCTTTCGCACGTCGAAATAGAAGGCCGAAAGCTCCACCACCATGAAGTCGAGAAGGGCGCGCATAATGCGCTTGAAGTCGAAATTGTCGTAGCCCTTGCGCACCAGCCGGTCGAGCTCGGCCAGCCGATGCAGCATGAGGCGTTCGAGCTCCGGCATGTCCGCGTGCGCCACCTCCTCGCCCTCGTCATGGGCCAGTGTGCCCAGCATCCAGCGGATGGTGTTCCTGAGCTTGCGATAGGCGTCGATGTTGGTCTGCAGGATGTTCTGCCCCAACCGCTGGTCTTCCCAGTAGTCGGTGGTGACGACCCACAAGCGCAGGATGTCGGCGCCGGATTTCTCCATCACGTCCTGGGGGACGACCGTGTTGCCCAGCGACTTGGACATCTTGCGGCCTTCCTCGTCCATGGTGAAGCCATGGGTGATGACCGTCTCGAAGGGCGCCCTGCCCCGCGTGCCGCAGGACTCGAGCAACGAGGAGTGGAACCAGCCGCGGTGCTGGTCCGAACCCTCCAGATAGACATCCGCCGGCCATTTGAGGTCCGGCCGGTCCTCCAGCGTGAAGCTGTGGGTGGAGCCGGAATCGAACCACACGTCGAGGATGTCCATGACCTGCTGCCACCTGGCCGGATCATGATCGCCGCCCAGAAAGCGTTCCTTGGCGCCCTCGGCGAACCAGGCGTCCGCCCCCTCCGTCTCGAAGGCTTCGAGAATGCGGGCGTTGACGGCCTTGTCCTTCAGAACGTTGCCATCCTCGTCGACGAAGACGCAGATCGGAACGCCCCAGGCGCGTTGGCGCGAAAGCACCCAGTCCGGCCGCTCCTCGATCATGGAGCGGAGCCGCGTCTGGCCGCTGGCCGGCACGAAGCGCGTCTCGTCGATGGCCTTCAGGGCGCGGGTGCGCAGCGTGGTGCCGTCGCCGAGGTCCCTGTCCATGGCGATGAACCATTGCGGCGTGTTGCGGAAGATGACCGGCTTCTTGGAGCGCCAGGAATGGGGGTACTGGTGCTTCAGCCGGCCGCGCGCAAAGAGCATGTCCCTTTCGATGAGCGCCCCGATGACCGCCTTGTTGGCATCGCCCTTCCTGCCCTTGTCGTCGATGACGCGCGCCGGGCCGCCCTCCCGGTCGGGGCCGAAGCCCGGGGCATCCTTGGTGAAGAAGCCGGCATCATCCACGGTGAAGGGAATGGCGGTGTCGATGCCGCGGGCCTCCAGCGCGGCCCGCGCCTCCATCCAGACGTCGAAGTCCTCCCGGCCGTGGCCGGGCGCGGTGTGCACGAAGCCGGTGCCGGCCTCGTCGGTCACGTGATCGCCGGGAAGGAGAGGAACGAGGAAATTATAGCCGCCGCCCAGGCCCTTCAGGGGGTGGGCGCAGGTGGTGGCGGAAAGCTCGTCCGCCGTTACATCGCGCAGGCGCTTGAACTGCAGTTTGGCCTTCGCGAAGGATTCCTCGGCCAGCGCGTCCGCGAAGACCAGCTTTTCGCCCGGCCGCGGGCCATAGTCGTTCTCGGCCTGCGTCACCTCATAGAGGCCATAGGCAATGCGCGGCGAGAAGGAGATGGCGCGGTTGCCGGGGATGGTCCAGGGCGTGGTCGTCCAGATGACGACATGCGCCCCCTCAAGGTCCGGTGTGCCTTCCAGGACCGGAAACTTCACCCAGACCGTGTCGCTCTCGTGCTCGTGATATTCCACCTCCGCCTCGGCGAGCGCCGTGCGCTCCACCACCGACCACATCACCGGCTTCGAGCCGCGATAGAGCTGGCCGGACATGGCGAATTTCAGAAGCTCGCCGGCAATGCGCGCCTCGGCGTGATAGGCCATGGTCAGATACGGGTTGTCGAAGTCGCCGACGATGCCGAGGCGCTGGAACTCCTCCGTCTGCACGGCGATCCAGTGCTCGGCATAGGCGCGGCATTCGCGGCGGAACTCGATCATCGCCGCCGGTTCGGAGAGGTCGGGCTTCTCCCTGCCCCTGGCGCGGTAGTTCTCCTCCTCGATCTTCCATTCGATGGGCAGGCCGTGACAGTCCCAGCCCGGCACGTAGTTGGAATCGAAGCCGCGCATCTGGAAGGAGCGGGTGATGACGTCCTTCAAGACCTTGTTGAGCGCGTGGCCGATATGGATGTTGCCATTGGCGTAGGGCGGGCCGTCGTGGAGCACGAAGCGGGGCCGGCCCTTCGACGCCTCGCGCAGGCGCCTGTAGAGGCCCATCTCCCGCCAGCGGGCGGCAAGCTCCGGCTCCTTCCTGGGCAGGCCGGCGCGCATGGGAAAATCCGTCTGCGGCAGGTAGAGGGTCTTGGAGTAGTCCAGCTTTTCGGAGGTGTCGGTCATTGTCTCGCCATGGGGAGTGCCGAAGCGTGAAAGCTTCGGAAATGCCAGTATCGAAAACGGAATTGGCGCCAGAACGCGCGTGCTCCCGGCCCTTGCCGCAACCCCTCAGGCCGCGGGCAAGGCCGGGCCAATAATTCGTATGGCAAACGGTGCCAGACCGGCGCTTGTCATCATGAGCGGGCTTTTAGCGGAGGTGGGCGCGAGAATAAAGAGGCAATTGGGCACGGTGCGGCGCATCGGCCGTCGCGGCCTATGGCTGGAAGGTCAACTCCAGATCCAGCGCCGACAACGGCTTGACGCCGGAAAGCAGCGCCCGCGCCTCCTCCTCGTCGCGCCTCATGCGGGCGACGAGCGCGTCGAGCCCGTCGAACTTTTCCTCGCCACGCAGATGGCCGAAGAAGGAGACGGCGCAGGTCTCGCCATAGAGGTCGCCTTCGAAATCGAACAGGTAGGTCTCGAGCAGCGGCGCGCCGTCCTCGTCCACCGTCGGGCGGCGGCCGAAGCTTGCCACGCCGTCGTACAGCGTGCCGTCGGCGCGGCGGAAGCGCACGGCATAGATGCCGTGAGCCAGCGCGGTGTCGGCCGGAAGCGCCATGTTGGCGGTCGGAAAGCCGAGCTGGCGGCCGAGCTTCTTGCCCTCCTCCACCGTCGCCTCGACCGTGTAGCGATAGCCGAGCAGACCCGCCGCCTCGGCCACCTGGCCCGTGCGGAGAAGGGCGCGGATGCGGCTGGAGGAGACCACCTCGCCGCCCTCGTCGGAAAAGGCGTCGACCACGCTGACGGCGAAGCCGTGGCGCCGGCCGGCCTCGGCGAGCGTGCCGGGCGTGCCGCCACGGTCCTTGCCGTAGTGGAAATCGAAGCCGGTCACGACATGGGCCGCACGCAGCCCGTCCACCAGCACCTCGGCCACGAAGCGCTCGGGCGAGAGCTGGGCGAAGGCGCGGGTGAAGGGCTGCTCCACCACCGCGTCGAAACCAAAAGCGGAGAGCATGCGCGCCTTCACCGGCGGGGGCGTCAGGCGGAAGAGCGGTATGTCGGGCCGGAAGACGCTGCGCGGATGCGGCTCGAAGGTGAGCACCAGGGCGGGAATGCGCCCGCCGGCGACCTCCAGCGCGTGCGAAAGCACCGCCTGATGGCCGCGGTGCACGCCATCGAAATTGCCGATCGCCACCACACCGCCGGCAAGCGCGGCGGGCAAGGTGTCCGCCCCGGCGCAGCGCTGGAACGCCTTCGCCATGGCTAGGCCAGCCGCTCGATGGCGGCCACCGGGCGATGGCCGTGCTTTTCCAGAAAGGCGGCGAGCCGTTCGGGGTCCGACCGGCCGTTGCGGGCATACTCCCCGGCGTGGATTCCCTGCGCCACGTAGAGCACGTCGATTCCCATGCCGGACGCTCCCTTCACGTCCGTCAGGATGCCGTCGCCGATGGCCAGCGCTTCGGCGGGACCGGCCGGCCGGCCGAGAATCTCGCCGCCGGCGGCAAGCGCCGCCTCGTAGATCGGGCGGTGCGGCTTGCCGGCGATCAGCGTGCGCCCGCCCAAAAGGCCATAGTCGCGCGCCAGCGCGCCGGCGCAGTAGATGAACCGGTCGCCGCGCTCCACCACGATGTCGGGATTGGCGCAGATCATGGGCAGGTCGCGCGCGCGCAGGCGCTGGAGAAGCTCCGCATAGTCCTCCGGCGTCTCGGTCTCGTCGTCATGAAGCCCGGTGCAGACGACGCCGGCAGCCTCGAACTCCTCGACCAGTTCCACGTCGAGCCCGTCATAGAGCGCCATGTCGCGATCCGGGCCGATGTGGAAGAGCCGGCGCGGGGCGTTGCGGATGAGCTCCCGCGTCACATCGCCGGAGGTGATGACGCGGTCCCAGGCCGTGTCCGGCACACCGAGATGGCGAAGCTGCGCCTCCACCGGCGGGTGCGGACGCGGCGCGTTGGTGACAAGCACCACCGCCTTGCCGGCGGCGCGCATGCGCGAAAGCGCCTCCACGGCCGGCGGAAAGGCGGCAACGCCGTTGTGCACCACGCCCCACACATCGCACAGGATGAGCTGATAGGGGGCGGCGAGCGCATCGAGACGGTCGATCATCGGCGGCGGCTGTGCCATGGATTCTCCCTTGATGTCGGATCGCAGGGAACGCGGAAAACCGCGCAGGGATTAGCCCATGCCGAGGGATGTGTCACCCGCTTTCGGAAAATGCCGCCAAACCCATTAACCCGCCGTGAACCAGCCGCGCCGATTGCCGCCGCCGTTAAGGATTTCGTTCAGCCTGTTGCCCGCATTCTCGCCTATATTTCTCAAGGCAGGGTGGGCAAACCGATGCTGAGAACATTTCTGAAAGACGAGCGGGGCAACTATGCCACGCTGATGGCGCTGGCGATGGTGCCGATCCTGGGCGCGGTGGCGCTGGCGGTGGACTATACGCAGATGAGCCGCCACCGCCAGGCAACGCTCAACGCGCTGGACGCCACCAACATCGCCACGGCATGGCGCTATCTGGAAGGCGGCAGCAAGGCCGAGCTGACGGCCTATGCCAACGACTTCTTTGCCGCCAATCTGGGGCCGGTGCGGCCGGAGGACACGACGCTCCACATCGTCTTCCCCGAGGAGACGCCCAGCGGCACCACGATCAAGATGAGCGCCGACCTCAAATACGAGCCGATCTTCTATCCCGTCTTTCAGGCGCTGCGCGGCGAGGACAGCGCCGATACCACCTTCCGCCTGAACGCCAGCAACGAGGTGCGCCTCAAGAACACGCTGGAGGTGGCGCTGGTGCTCGACAATTCGGGCTCCATGAACCAGTGGGGCGCGGGCTCCGGCAAAAGGCGCATCGACCTGCTGAAGGCCGCCGCCAAAGAGCTGGTCGATACGCTCTCGGCGCAGGGCGCCAACATGAAGCAGGTGGCCAAGCCGGTGCAGTTCGGGCTCGTGCCCTTTGCCGCCTCGGTGAATGTGGGGCCGCAACACGAGGGCGCGTCCTGGCTCGACATGGACGGCATCTCCCCGATCCATCACGAAAACTTCGACTGGGACACGATGAGCAAGCTGGCCAACGGCCAGAAGCGCGTCGTGAAGGTGGGTGACGTCTACCGCAAGCAGGGGCGGCAATGGCAGGACGAAGAGGGCGAGAAGGTGACGCGCTTCACCCTGTTCGAGGAACTGCGCAAGGTGACGCGTTCGGCACATCTGGCCTATTGGGGGGGCTGTGTGGAAATGCGGCCCGGCATCCACGCCCTCGACGACTCCGTGCCCGACAGGAACGAGCCCGAATCCCTCTTCGTGCCCATGTTCGCGCCCGACGAGTCGGACGTGCCGGGCGGCTGGCGCGGCGCCTACAACGACTGGTGGGCGGACCAGACGGGCGGCAATGCACGCCAACGGCAGGAATACATGCCGAAATACTTCAAGGCGGTTCGCAACCCCTCCGTGCCCGCCGGCAAGGGCCCCAACCTGAGCTGCACCACCAAGCCGATCACGCCGCTGACCGACGTGACGCAGGGCAACGGGCTGAAGGCCATCAAGAACGCCATCGACGGCATGGTGGCCAACGGCGCCACCAACGTGCCCGAAGGGCTTGCCTGGGGCTGGCGGGTGGTGTCCGGCCGGCCGCCCTTCACCGAAGGCCGCCCCGACAACCAGAAGGGCAACGACAAGGTGGTCATCGTTCTGACGGACGGCGCCAACACCTACTACACGCCCGGCTCGCTCGGCGCGACAGACTATGCCGGTAACATGTCGATCTACTCCAACTACGGCTACGCGCGGAACGGGCGCATCTTCGAGAACAGTTCGGTCAACCCGAACAACTATTCCAACAGCAACTACACCGAGGCGATGAACGAGCAGTTCGCCCAGCTCTGCGACAATGCCAAGAAGGGCAAGATCATGGTCATGACCGTGGCGCTGGATCTCAGCAGCTCGAAGAAGGCGGAGCGCGAGCAGATCGAGGCGCTGCGCGCCTGCGCCTCCGAATCCCGCTTCCGCAAGGACGAGAACGGCAAGCCGGCCAAGCTGTTCTGGAACGCCACGGGCGCCGACCTCTCGGAGAAATTCCGCGAGATCGCCGACGAGCTTTCCAACCTGCGTTTCGTGAGCTGAGCGCTTGCCGGCGGGCGCGGCCTTGCCGCTCCCCGCCTTATCGGCTAGGACAGCCGCGCCCGCTTTCGGGCGCGGTTTTCTTGTCTTCTCACGGATGGAACAGGGCATGGCTGGCAAGGCGGACAAGGTGAAGGCACGGCTTCCGCGCGGGCTTGTCGACCGCTTCAGCGAAGACATTCGCGCCGTGGAGGAGATGGTGGGCAAGATCCGCGCCGTCTACGAGCGCTATGGCTTCGACCCTGTGGAGACGCCGATCATCGAATATACGGACGCGCTGGGCAAGTTCCTGCCGGACCAGGACCGGCCCAACGAGGGGGTCTTCTCCTTCCAGGACGACGACGAGCAGTGGCTCTCGCTGCGCTACGACCTCACCGCACCCCTCGCCCGCTTCGTGGCGGAAAATTTCGAGCGCCTGCCCAAGCCCTTCCGCAGCTACCGCGCAGGTTGGGTGTTCCGCAACGAGAAGCCGGGACCGGGGCGCTTCCGCCAGTTCATGCAGGTGGACGCCGATACGGTGGGCGCGCCTTCCGTGGCAGCGGATGCCGAGATGTGCATGATGATGGCGGATGTGATGGAGGCGCTGGGGATCAAGCGCGGGGACTACGTCATCCGCGTGAACAACCGGAAGGTGCTCGATGGCGTTCTGGAGGCCATCGGCCTTGGCGGCGAGGAAAATGCCGGGCGCAGGCTGACCGTGCTGAGGGCGATCGACAAGCTGGACAAGTTCGGGCCGGAGGGGGTGGCGCTGCTGCTTGGCAAGGGCCGCCTCGACGAGAGCGGCGACTTCACGAAGGGTGCGGAGCTGAACGAAAGCGCCATTGCCAAGGTGCTCGCCTATGTCGAGACCGGCGAGATCGAAGCCAATGAAGGCGTCGAGGAACTGAACCAGATCAGAGCGTTGTGTGCCGCCTGCGGCTATGACGAACGGCGTGTGAAGATCGACCCCTCCGTCGTGCGCGGACTGGAGTACTACACCGGCCCCGTCTTCGAGGCGGAGCTCACCTTTCCGGTCACCAACGAGAAGGGCGAGACCGTGCAGTTCGGGTCCGTCGGCGGCGGCGGGCGCTATGACGGGCTCGTCTCGCGCTTCCGCGGCGAGCCGGTGCCGGCCACGGGCTTTTCCATCGGCGTCTCCCGCCTCATGACGGCGCTCAAGAATCTCGGCAAGCTGGATGCGGCGGAGGCCGTGGCGCCCGTCGTCGTGCTGGTCATGGACAAGGATGCGGAAAGCCTCGGCCGCTACCAGCGCATGGTCTCCGCGCTGCGACAGGCCGGCATCCGCGCCGAGATGTATCTGGGCGGCGGCGGCATGAAGGCGCAGATGAAATATGCCGACCGGCGCGGCAGCCCCTGCGTGGTGATCCAGGGTGGGGACGAGCGGGCGAAGGGCGAGGTGCAGATCAAGGACCTTGAGGAAGGCAAGCGCCTTTCCGAGCAGATCGAGGACAATGCGACCTGGCGCGGGGCCCGGCCGGCGCAGTTTTCCGTGCCGGAAGGCGAGCTGGTGGCAGCGGTCGGGCGCGTGTTGGAGGCCCAGAAGCGGGAGCGGGAAGGGTGACGGCTGCCCCCTCCCCGCCCCCCCTTGCCGCCGCCGGGCGCCTTCTGGGAGCCGCGCGCCCATGAGCACGCGCTATCCCGCCTTTGCCGGCGACATTCTCGCCCTCTTCGCCGAACGAGAGGCGGAGCTGACGGACATCGACATCATTCAGCCGGCCGACCCCTTTCTCGACATGGCGGGGGAGGACCTGCGCCGGCGCATCTTCCTGACCGAGAGCGAGACGGGCCGCAGCCTGTGCCTGCGGCCGGAGTTCACCATTCCCGTCTGCCTGGACCACATCGCCCGGCGGGCAGCCACGCCACGCCGCTATGCCTATCTCGGCGAGGTTTTCCGCCAGCACCGGGAAGGCAGCGCGGAATTCTTCCAGGCCGGCATCGAGGACCTGGGAGCGGCGGACCGCTGGCAGGCGGATGCGCGGTCGCTGGCCGATGCGCACGCCATTCTCGCGCGCGTGCTTCCCGGCCGCGCGCTTGCCATAACGCTGGGCGACCAGGCGGTGTTCGAGGCCGTGCTCTCGGCGCTCGGCCTGCCGCGCGGCTGGCAGAAGCGGCTGGCGCGCGCCTTTGGCGCCCCGGCCAAGATCGAGGCGGCGACTGCCGAGTTCACCGCCCCGCAGGGCGGCGCCTCCCTGCCGCGCCCGGTGGCGCGGCTGGTGGCCCAGGGCGAGGAAGAGGCGCTCGTCCGCCACATCGCACAGGAGATGGAAGCGGCGGGCCTCTCCCCCTCGGCGGGGCGCGAGCCGGCCGAGATCGCCCGGCGGCTGATCGAGAAGGCGGAGCTGCGCTCCGTGCGCCTTTCCGAAGACGCGCTCGGCGCCCTGAAGCGCTTTCTTGCCATCCGCGCGCCGCTCGGCGAGGCGGAGGCGCGGCTTGCCGCCTTCGCGCGCGAGGCCGGCCTGTTTCTCGATGAGGCGCTGGAAGGCTTTGCCGCACGCGCAGAACGCATCGCCGGGCACGGCCTGCCGCTTGACGACATCCACTACGATGCCGGCTTCGGCAGACCGCTCGACTACTATACCGGCTTTGTCTTCGAGATCGCCACGCAGGGGCTTTCCGCGCCGCTTGCCGGCGGCGGACGCTACGACCGGCTGTTGACGCTGCTCGGCGCCGACACGCCAATTCCCGGCGTCGGTTTCTCCATCTGGCTCGACCGGGTGGCTGCGCTCAGGGAGGGACGGCCATGAGCGTGACACTGGCCCTGCCCTCCAAGGGGCGGCTGAAGGAGGAAGCGGTGCGCCGGCTGGAGGAGGCGGGCTTTCCGGTGCGCCTGCCGGAGGACGCGCGGCGCTACCGCGCGGCGGTGGATGGCGTGGACGGGCTGGAGATCGCCTTCCTGTCGGCCTCCGAGATCGCCCGCGAGCTCGACCGCGGTGGCATCGACCTCGGCATCACCGGTGAGGATCTGGTGCGCGAGACGATCCCCGACTGGCAGGCGCGCGTCGAAATCGCCGCGCGGTTGGGCTTCGGCCGGGCCGACGTGGTGGTGGCGGTGCCGGAGGTGTGGTTCGATGTGGCAACCATGGCCGACCTCGACGACGTGGCGGCCGAGTTCCGCCAACGCCACGGGCGGCGGCTCAGGATCGCCACGAAGTACTGGCGGCTCACCCAGCAGTTCTTCTCGCAAAAGCACGGCATTCAGGTCTACCGCATCGTGGAGAGCCTCGGCGCCACGGAAGGCGCGCCGGCGGCGGGCTCGGCGGATGTGATCGTGGACATCACCTCCACCGGCTCGACGCTGAAGGCCAACCATCTGAAGGTGCTGGAGGACGGGGTGATCCTGCGCTCCGAAGCCTGCCTGGTGGTGGCACGCAGGAAGCGCGCGGCCGAGGATGAGGCGCTGATCGCCCGCATGGCGGCGGCCATGAGTGCCGGCGGCGGCTGAGGGCGAGCGCCTATTCCTCCACCACTCGCAGGCGCAGCGAGCCGCCGCCAGGCCCGGCGGCGCGGCCTGCTTCGCCCTCGTCCGCCTCGCGGCTCTCCGGCCCACCGAGCTCCAGCGCCTCGATCCTGGCGCCGCGTTTCGTCACCTTGTCGGTGGAGGTGAGGATGAGATCGACATCCTTGCTGGCCGCCTGGAAGTGACTTTGCAGCTTGCGCACGCGATCGTCGAGGCGGCAGACATCCTGCATCAGCTTCACCACCTCGGCCTGGATGAGATGCGCCTGCTCGCGCATGCGGGCATCCTTCAGAACCGCCTGGATGACCTGGATGGACAGCATCAGAAGCGATGGCGAGACGATGACGACGCGGGCGCGATGCGCCTTCTGCACCAGCGCCTCGAAATTCTCGTGAATCTCGGCGAAGATGGATTCGGAGGGCACGAACATGAAGGCGGTGTCCTGCGTTTCGCCGTTGATGAGATATTTTTCCGAAATCGCCCTGATGTGCACCTCGACGTCGCGGCGAAAGGCGGTCTCGGCAGTGCGGCGTGCCTCCGCACCGCCCTCGCCCTCGCTCGCCGCGCGGATGGCGTTCCATGCCTCCAGCGGAAACTTGGCGTCGATGACGAGCGAAGGAGCGCCGTTGGGCATCTTCACCAGGCAGTCGGGCCGGCTGCCGTTGGAAAGGGTGGGCTGAAACTCGTAGGCGCCGTGCGGCAGGCCGTCGGCGATGATCGCCTCCATGCGCGACTGGCCGAAGGCGCCGCGCGTCTGCTTGTCGGACAGGATCTGCTGGAGCTGCACCACCTGGCCGGCCAGCGACTGGATGTTGTTCTGCGCCGTGTCGATGACGGCCAACCGCTCCTGCAGCCTGGCAAGGTTCTCGTGCGTGGCCCTGGTCTGCTCGCTGATCGACTGGCCCAGGCGGCTGCTCATGCCGTCGAGACGCTCCGACAGCGCCTTGGTGAGCTCGGCCTGGCGGGCGCCGAAGACCTCGGCAATGGTGCCCATGCGCCCGGAAAGCTCGGCCTGCGCGCGCGTCAGCTCCGCCATGCGGGCCTCCGCTTCGCGCGCAAGGCGGGCGGCCTCGGCCTGCGCCGCCGCGCGCGCCCTGCCCGCGCGCCACATGACGAAGGCGAGAAGCACAAGCAGCGCCAGCACCAGCGCGCCGGCGGCAATCGCTACATGGCCGAGGGAAAACACCGTCGCGCCGAGACGAGCGACAGGCATGGAAAACAGAGAGGCGGCATCGTTCATGGCCGGCACATTAGACGATTCGCCTCGCCGCCATAAGACCAAAACGTGAACGAAGTGCATGTTCCCACACCGCGCGCGCGGCGCAATACGAAGCGTATTGACGCCTTTCCCGCCAGCCATTACCTGACGGCCATGACGATCCGCCCGCTCATCATTCTTCCAGACCCCGTGCTGCGCCAGGTCTCCAGGCCCGTGGAGCGTGTGGACGATGCCGTGCGCAAGCTGGCCGACGACATGCTGGAGACCATGTATGACGCGCCGGGCATCGGGCTGGCGGCCATCCAGGTGGGCGAGCCCATCCGCATGCTGGTTCTCGACGTGGCCGACAAGGACGAGGCGAAGAACCCGCAGGTCTTCATCAACCCGGAGATCCTCACCCGTTCGCAGGAGACGAACGTGCACGAGGAGGGCTGCCTGTCCATCCCCGACTACTATGCGGAGGTGGAGCGCCCGGCTGGGGTGACGGTGAAGGCCATCGGCCTTGACGGCAAGGAGAAGGTGGTGGAGGCGGACGGCATCCTGGCCACCTGCCTGCAGCACGAGATCGACCATCTGAACGGCGTGCTCTTCATCGACTACCTGTCGAAGCTCAAGCGCGACATGGTGGTGCGCCGCTTCAGGAAGCTTGCCAAGGACCGCCCGCCGCCGGCCCGCATGGTGGGCTGAGCCGGCGCATGTGCCATGCCCCCGGGCTGGCAGGCCGGCACGGCCATCGCCGGTGCGGTGCGCGTTGGCGAGGGCCTTGACCTGCGGCGCGCAAACCCTTTTGAAGCGGGAGCGTGAAGCGCCCGCTTCTCATGTCGAATGCCGGACGGTGCGATGCCTCTACGCCTTGTCTTCATGGGAACGCCGGAATTTTCCGTGCCAACGCTCACGGCGCTCTGCGACGCGGGCCACGAGATTACCGCCGTCTACACCCAGCCGCCGCGCCCGGCCGGGCGGCGCGGCCTTTCCCTCAGGCGCTCTCCCGTCCACGAGGCGGCCGAGGCCGCCGGGCTGCCGGTGCGCACCCCGCAGTCGCTGAAGGGCGAAGACGAGCAGCGCGCCTTCGCCGCACTTCATGCCGATGCCGCGGTGGTGGTCGCCTATGGGCTCCTGCTGCCGCGCGCCGTTCTGGAGGGAACGCGCCTCGGCGCCTATAACGGCCATGCCTCGCTTCTGCCGCGCTGGCGCGGCGCAGCGCCCATTCAGCGCGCCATCATGGCCGGCGACCGGGAGACCGGCATGATGATCATGAAGATGGACGAGGGGCTGGACACGGGCCCCATCGCCATGACCGAAAGGGTGGCCATCGGGCCGGACATGACGGCCGGGGCGCTGCACGACGTGCTCATGCAGGTCGGCGCGCGGCTGATGGTGGCGGCGATGGCACAGCTCGAAGCCGGCCGCCTGACGCTGAAGCCGCAGCCGGCGGAGGGCGCCACCTATGCCAGGAAGATCGGAAAGGAGGAGACACGGGTGGACTGGAGCCGCCCCGCCCAGGCGGTGCACAACCATATCCGCGGTCTCTCCCCCTCCCCCGGTGCGTGGTGCGAGATGCCCATCTCCAGCCACGGCCTGGAACGGGTGAAGCTGTTGCGTTCCACGCTTGCCACGGGCAGCGGCGCGCCGGGCGAGGTCCTGGACGATGGGCTTGCGGTTGCCTGCGGAGAAGGCGCGGTGCGCCTCGTCGAAGTGCAGCGCGCGGGCGGCAAGCCGGTGGCCGCACAGGACTTCCTGCACGGCACGCGGCTCGGCCGGGGGGCGCGCCTGCCATGAGCGCCGGTTCTGCACCCCGCCGTTTCGCAAGGTCCGGCTGAACCATGCCGCGCTTTCGCATCGACGTGGAATATGACGGCGGAGCCTATGCCGGCTGGCAGCGCCAGGCGGGTCAGCACAGCGTTCAGGCGGCCATCGAGACGGCCATCGCCGCCTTCTGCGGCGAGCGGGTGAGCCTGCGCGGGGCCGGGCGCACGGATGCCGGCGTGCACGCACTGGGCCAGGTGGCGCATTTCGACCTTGCCCGCGACTGGAAGGCGGAGACGGTGCGCAACGCGCTGAACGCGCATCTGGCGCAGGCCGGCGAAACGGTCTCCATCCTGCAGGCAGCGGTCGTGGCCGACGATTTCGATGCCCGCTTCTCCGCCACGGCAAGGCACTATCTCTACCGCATCCTCAACCGCCGGGCGCCGCCGGCGCTTGCGCGCGGCCGGGTCTGGCATGTGCCAAAAAGGCTCGATGCCGGGGCGATGCACGCCGCCGCGCAGCGGCTCACCGGCCGGCACGACTTCACCACCTTCCGATCCGTGCAGTGCCAGGCAAAGAGCCCGGTCAAGACGCTCGACCGACTGGACGTGACGCGATGCGGCGATGAGATCGAAATCCGCGCCTCTGCCCGCTCCTTCCTGCACAATCAGGTGCGCTCGCTGGTCGGCACGCTGAAGAAGGTGGGCGAAGGCGCGTGGGACGCCGAGAACGTGACGGCCGCGCTCGAAGCCCGCGACCGCGCCGCCTGCGGCCCCGTCGCACCGGCACACGGGCTTTATCTCGTGCGGGTGGACTACTAGACCGGTCCATCTATTTGTTTTGCCGCATTTGTGCGACGCCAGATGATTCCATCTGGCTGCAAGTTCTCCGGGGGTCAGGCTCTAGAAAGTGAGGCCCAGCAGCGCCTGCAGGGCGAAGAGCGTGGCGATGGATGCCACCAGCATGGCGAAGAAGACCGCCGAGCCCATGGCCGGCCCGCGGGCGATCACGGCCACGGTGAGCTGCCAGGACAGCACCAGGGTGACCAGGAAGAGAAGCAGCGACAGGAGGATGGTGGCATCCATCGCCTGCGGCAGGAACAGCCGCAGCAGGGCGGGCGGCAGCATGAGCCAGGCGAACAGCGCCGAGGCCCAGTTGCTGGCCACCACATAGTGCACGAAACGATCTGCGATGCCCATCGGCCGGGCCGCCACCGCCAGCATGACAAGCGGCAGGACCCAAGCACCCATATCGGCGAAGAAGAGGCGCACGAGCAGCGAGAAGCGGGTGGCCACATCCATCATCCCCGCCACTTCGTTGGCAATACCCACCCAGCCGACGACCAGCGGCGGCAGCGCAACGACGATGGCGAAGAAGGAGTTCCAGAAGCCGTCGGCGGAAAAGTCGAGCAGCTTCAGCCCGTCGGGCCGGCCCAGCATGAGGCGCGCCACGCCGGTCAGATATTGCTGTATCTCCTGTCCCGACGGCATCAGGCGAACCAGTCCTCGAGAAACCGCAGATAGATCCGCGTCAGCGCCTCCAGTGCCGCAAGGGGCACGCGCTCGTCGACCATGTGCATGGTCTGCCCCACGAGGCCGAGTTCCACCACCGGGCAGTAGTCCTTGATGAAGCGGGCATCCGAGGTGCCGCCGGTGGTGGAAAGCTCCGGCCTTCTGCCCGTCACCGCGGCGACCGAGGCCGACAGCGTGCCCACCAGTTGCCGGTCTCGGGTGAGAAACACCGGGCTCGGCCGATCGCGCCATTCGACCTCGAAGGCGATGGGCGCGGCATGGCCGGGGCGCAGGCGGGCCTCCCGGCTTGCCCGTTCGAGCCGGCGGCCGATCTCTGCCTTCAGCGACTCGACGCTCCACAGCTCGTTGAAGCGCAGGTTGAAGGAGGCGACGGCGCGCGCCGGGATGACGTTGACGGCCGGATTGCCGACGTCGATGGAGGTGATTTCCAGATTGGTGGGCGGAAAATCGTCGGTGCCCGCATCGAAGGGCACGGAAAGCAGCGCCTCGGCCAGCGTGAGGAGCCCGCGCACCGGGTTGTCGGCCAGATGCGGATAGGCCACGTGACCCTGCCGGCCAATGACCGTCAGCGTGCCGGAAAGAGAGCCGCGCCGGCCGATCTTCAGCGTGTCGCCCAGCGTCTCGCGGCAGGTGGGTTCACCGACGATGGCGGCATCCCAGCGCTCGCCGCGTGCCGCCGCCCATTCCAGCAGCTTGACCGTGCCGTTGACGGCGGGGCCTTCCTCGTCACCGGTGATCAGGAAGGAGACGGAGCCCGGGGGCGGGCCGTTGCGCTCCACATAGCGCGCCAGCGCGGCGAGGAAGCAGGCAATGCCCCCCTTCATGTCCACCGCACCGCGGCCGAACATCTCGCCGCCGTCGATGCGGGCGGCGAAGGGCGGGTGACGCCAGGCCGATTCGTCTCCCGGCGGCACGACATCGGTGTGGCCTGCGAACATGAGATGCGGACGGCCCGTGCCCAGCCGGGCGTAGAGATTGTTCACCTCCGGGGTGCCCTTCTCGGCGAAGGCCACCTGCTCGCACACCGCTCCGAGCGGCGCCAGCATCGCCTGCAGCGCATCGAGCGCGCCGCCATCGGCCGGGGTCACGGACGGGCAGCGGATGAGGGCGGCAAGATTGGCTACTGGGTCGCTCGGCAGTGTCATGGTCAGAGGGATAGTCGAAGCGCGCGCCCATGTCATCCGGCAAGGCGCGCCCTACCGCGGCGCGTTGGTGCGCTGGCCATAGGCGTTGGGGCCCTTGTCGCCAGGATAGAAGCAGAAGACGAGGAAGGCCAGGATCGACACGACCGGGATGAACAGAAGCACGGCGAAGACGCCCGGCTTGCCGAAATCGTGCAACCGCTTGACCCCCAGCGCCACATTGGACCACACGGAAAGGAAGAAGATGGCCCAGAAGAGCACCGCCCAGATCTGGCTGGCGCCGCTTTCCTGCGGGGCCAGGGTGAAGCGGTAGAGCGCAAAAGCCTGGAAAACGGCCAGCAGCAGGCCGGCCAGGAAATAGGCCATGCGGCTTAACCGGCCGGAAAAGCCGAAGAAGAGCCACCTCAGCTGATCGCCGCTCACGCCGGCCTCCCCTCAGTCGCGCAGAAGCTCGTTGATGGAGGTCTTGGCGCGCGTCTTCTCGTCCACCCGCTTGACGATGACGGCGCAATAGAGGCCGGGTCCGGGCTCGCCATTGCCCATGGGCTTGCCCGGCATGGTGCCCGCCACCACCACCGAATAGGGCGGCACCTCGCCATAGAAGATCTCGCCGGTGGCGCGGTCCACGATTCTGGTCGACTTGCCGATATAGACACCCATGCCGAGCACCGAGCCCTCGCGCACGATGCAGCCTTCGACGACCTCCGAGCGGGCGCCAATGAAGCAGTGATCCTCGATGATGGTGGGGCCGGCCTGCATGGGCTCCAGCACGCCGCCGATGCCCACGCCGCCGGACAGATGCACGTTCTCGCCGATCTGCGCGCAGGAGCCGACGGTGGCCCAGGTGTCGACCATGGTGCCCTTGCCCACATAGGCGCCGAGATTGACGAAGGAAGGCATGAGCACCACGCCCGGCGCGATATAGGCGGAGTGGCGCACCACGCAGTTGGGTACGGCGCGGAAGCCCGCACGCTCGAACTCGTTGGCGCTCCAGCCGTCGAACTTGGAAGGCACCTTGTCCCACCACACGGCTTCGCCAGGCCCGCCGCTGACGATCTGCATGGGGTTGAGCCGGAAGGACAGCAGGACGGCCTTCTTCAGCCACTGATTGACATGCCACGTGCCGTCCGCGCCGCGCTCGGCGACGCGCACCCTGCCGCTGTCGAGCAGGCGCAGCGCCTCCTCCACCGCCTCGCGCACCTCGCCGCGCGTTTCCGCCGAAATGGCGTCGCGTTCCTCGAAAGCCTTTTCCACCGTCTTTTCCAGCGCGGCGATATCCGGGTTCATCATCGACAGTTGCTCCGCTACACGGGCTGTTAAGAGCGCGTCCTTAGGTTAAACAAGGGCCGATAGAGGGCCGGCGCGGACCCTATGCGAAGCGCCGGAGGGGGTCAATCGCGGCGTGCGCGGCAAGGGGCCGCGCGAGAGACGGGACAGAAACGAATGAAGCCGAGCGAAACAAGTGGCTGGACACCGCTGCCACACTCCGACGAAGACCTGAAGCGCGCGCGCAGCGTGCCGGATACGCCGCAGACCCGATCCGACACCTACCGGCTGGCCTGGGACGACGAAAACTTCATGACACGCCGGGCGCTGAGGCCGGTGCGCCTGCAGCTCGAACTGCTGAAGACGGAAATGGCGCTGAGCGAACGTGGCATCCGCTCCACCGTCATCCTGTTCGGGGGCGCCCGCATTCCCGAGCCCGGCGGCGAAGCCTGGGCGGCCAAGAACGCGGTGCAGAAGAAGAATCTGGAGGCCAACAGCCGCTACTATGACGAAGCGCGCAAGTTCGCGCGGCTGTGTTCCGAGCAGTCGGCCAAGTCCAACTACCGCGAATATGTGGTCGTCACCGGCGGCGGCCCCGGCGTCATGGAGGCGGGCAACCGGGGAGCGGCCGATTGCGGCGCGCCCTCGATCGGCCTCAACATCGTGCTGCCGCACGAGCAGGCGCCCAACCTCTATGTGACGCCCGAATTGTGCTTCAATTTCCACTACTTCGCCATCCGCAAGATGCATTTCATGATGCGGGCGAAGGCGGTGGCGGTGTTCCCCGGCGGCTTCGGCACGATGGACGAGCTCTTCGAAGCGCTTACGCTCATCCAGACCGGGCGCATGGAGCGCGTGCCGATCCTCATGTTCGGCAAGGAGTTCTGGCGCCGCGCGATCAACCTGTCCTTCCTGGCCGAACAGGGAACCATCTCCCCCGGAGACGAGGAACTCATCACCTTCACCGACACGGCCGAGGATGCGTGGGCGCAGATTGCCGCCTTCTACAAGCTGTGAGGCGGCGGGAACATGCACGGCGCGCAAAGCGTTGCCCAAGGGGAAGGAAGACCGACATGCCGAGAAGCGTTCCCGACGACGAGATGATGGAGAATCAGCAGGCGCTGGACCTCGGCCATCCCACGCACGCCACCGAGGAGGCCATACGCCACGCGCTGCAGAAGGAGCGCGAACGGCAGGAGGCGCTGGAGCGGGCTGCCTATCCGCCCGGCCGCAGGACGCGCCGCCCTACCCCGCCACGAGCGCCGTGAGAAAGGCGGTCAGATCGTCGGTCACGTAATCCACGTGGTCCTTCTCCTCCCTGTCGGCCTCCCAGATGTCGGCGAAATCGGGTTCAAAGTTCCTCGGCACGACGAGAACCGTCGTCATGCCGAGCGCCTTGGGCACGCGCAGATTGCGCGCCAGATCCTCGAACATCACGGCGCTGGGCCCCGCCACGGCGTGCAGGTCGAGAAAGAGGTCGTAGGTGCCGGCCGCCGGCTTGGGCGTCAGCCGGGCGGCGACGATGTCGAAGATGTCCTCGAAATGATCCAGGATGCCGAGCTGGCGCGCCGCCCGCTCGGCGTGACTGCGGCTGCCATTGGTGAAGATGAACTTGCGCCCCGGCAATGCGCGAATGGCCTCGCCCAGCGCCGGATCGGGATCGAGCCATCCATAGTCGATGTCGTGCACCTTCTGCAGGAAATCGTCGGGGTCCACGCGGTAGCGCTCCATCAGGCCCTTCAGCGTGGTGCCATAGGCGCGGTAGAGCTCCTTCTGCACCTTGCGGGCTTCCTCTCGCGGCAGGCCGAGGAGCTGCGACACATACTCCGTCATCCGCACGTCGATTTGCGAGAACAGGTTGCTGTGATGGGGATAGAGCGTGTTGTCGAGGTCGAAAACCCACTCGGTCACATGGGCGAATCGGTGCGGATCGGGGCGGTTTGTCATGAAGACCTTATGACAGATTTTCACCCGTTCATTCAATTTTTAGCAGTCCGTACAAGGAAGGTGAAAACGGCTTTTGAGAATAACAATCCAGACCATCCGGGAGATCGCCATTGAAGGAAGTCCTTGTCCACGCCGCGCGCGTCACCTTCTTTTCCATCCTCGCTTCGCTGGTCATCTGCTGGACGCTGCTGTCCGCGATGGGCATGGCGATGGACGGGCTTGCCGTTACGCTTTCCATCGTCTGCCCCACCCTGGTGGCCTTTCCCGCCAGCGCCTACAGCTTTGACCAGAAGCGCAAGATCGCCGCCGCTCATGCGGCGCTGACACAGGCGCACTGCGAGCTGGCGACGATGCACGAAAAGCTGGCCGAACGCGCCCGCCGGGACGACCTGACCGGACTTCTCAACCGCAGCGCCTTCATCGCCGCTGTGGAGGAAAGGCTGCAAAAGAATGCGAAAGGCGCCCTGCTTCTGCTGGACGCCGACAACTTCAAGCGCATCAACGACACCTATGGCCATCTCGAAGGCGACGAGGCGCTGCGCATCATCGCACGGGCGCTGGCCGGCGCGGTGCGCCGGTCGGATGTGAAGGGGCGTCTGGGTGGCGAGGAGTTCGGCATCTTCCTGGCCGGCGCCGATCTCGACCAGGCTTTCGGCGTTGCCGAGCGCGTGCGCCAGGCGGTGGAGGAGGCCGTCTTCCGTCCCAGCGGCTATCCGCCCGTGCGGCTGACGGTCAGCATCGGCGTGGCGGCCGAAAACGGCGAGACCAGCTTCTCCCGGCTGATGGGCACGGCCGACAAGCGGCTCTACGAGGCCAAACGGCGTGGCCGCAACGTCGTGGTGACGGGCGGAGCCAGCGGCCAGGCCGCTGCCTGAGACCGCCGGCGGTGTTGCACGCCGGCGCGGCGGCGGCTAGGTCTGCGCACGCCTTCTTCTTCGGATCTCCCGCATGGAACTGTGGATTCCCATCACCATCGCCGCTGCCTTCCTGCAGAATCTGCGCTCGGCGGCGCAGAAGCACCTCAAGGGCGTGATGGGCACGACGGGCGCCACCTTCGTGCGCTTCGGCTTCGGCCTGCCCTTCGCCCTCCTTTTCGTCCTTATCCTCCACTTCGGCGCGGGCTTTGCCTTCTCCCGCCCCAATGCGGCATTCCTCGGCTGGGTGCTGGTGGGCGGGCTGACGCAGATCGCCGCCCAGTTCCTGCTCATCCACCTCTTCTCGTTCCGCAACTTCGCCGTGGGAACCGCCTATTCGCGCACCGAGCCGGTGCAGGCGGCCGTTTTCGGACTTGTCTTCCTGGGCGAGCTGTCAGGCCCCGCAACGCTGCTTGCCATTGCCATCACCGTCGTGGGCGTGATGCTGATCTCCGTGGCGCATGCGCCGATGAGCTGGCGCAACCTGGCGGCCGGCCTTGGCAGCCGCAACGCGCTGATCGGCCTTGCCTCAGGCACCCTGTTCGGCGTTGCCGCCGTTTCCTACCGCGCTGCCTCCCTGTCGCTCGGACAGCCCAACTTCCTGATGCAGGGGGCGACGACGCTGCTTTTCACCATCGCCTTCCAGACGGTGCTCATGCTGGGCTGGATGCTGTGGCGGGACCGCGCGGAGATCGGCCGCATCGGCAAGGCGTGGAAACCTTCCCTCTTCGTCGGCCTGGTCGGTGCCACCGCCTCCCTCGGCTGGTTTACGGCGATGACGCTGCAACAGGCAGCGGTGGTCAAGGCGCTGGCGCAGATCGAGATGATCTTTACCTTCGCCTCCAGCGTCTGGTTCTTCCGCGAGACGATCAACCGTACGGAAGTCGCCGGCTGCCTGCTCATCGTGGCCGGCATCCTGGTTCTGGTGCTGGTATAGAGCGCGCCGCTATGAGCCTTCGAAAAGCGCCTTTGCGACCGTCAGCGCGAAGGACAGGCCAAGGAGGGCAAAACCGGTTCTGTACCACCAACGTTCCGTCGCGATCTCGCGCAATGCCCGCTTGAGGAGAGGTTTGGCCTGCTGGTCGAATGCGCTTGGAACCTTCAGTTCCAGCTGCAGGCGCTGCAGCTGCAGGAGTGTCCTGCGCGAATCGACGGATGAGATCGCCGGAACTGCCAATGCGACCGAACCGAAAAATCCCAGTAGGCCCGAGATGAGCGCGGCGCCGGAGCCGCTGAAAAGCATCTGAAGCAAGTTTCTCTCCTAGGGAACCGACTTGCCGGGCGAAGTGGCCGTGTCTTCGGCTGCGCCCTGCGCCTCCTCCGCATGGGCCTCGCGTGCCTGATCAAGAAGCCGCGTCATATCGGCACCGACATGCTCGACCTCCTCCCGCGAAAGTTCCGGCGCCACCGCCGCCACCACTTCATCGAGCACATGCGCAGAAACCCCCTTGTCTGCCGTCTCCTCAAGCGGTGCAGCCGTCATCATGATGGTGCGGTCGCAGGCTGCGGCATAGGCAAAAGCGAAATCGACCGAAGGCGCATGGTCGATCAATCCGCTTTCAACCTGCGATATCCGTGCCTGACTTACGCCGAGGCGCGCGGCAAGCTGCGCCTGTGTCAGCGCGGCATCCTTGCGCATTCCGGCGAGAAGCCGGGCAATATTGCGCGCGGCCCTGGTGCGCACGAGCGCCAGGCGCAGACGAGGATCGTTCTCGATCGACTGCAGTTCTTGATCGAAGCTCGTCATAGCAGGCTCCATCTGCGCACCCTTCCCCGCCCTATCCGCTCCCGCGCGCGATCCAGAAACGCCGATTGCGTGGACCGGGCCTGCGCCCGCAGGTCGAAGGTTTCCGAAACGACGAGCATGACGTCCCGGGTCTGCAGCCGGCCATCGCCCGGCACGGTCGCCGCCATGCGGAACTTATATTCCTGAAAGAGAAACAGATTGCCATGGCGCGACCACCGATCATGCGGGAGAAAACCGTTGTTCCTGATCTCGCTGAGCTCGTAAAAGCCACTGACGATCCCCGAACTCTTGTCGAAATCACCGGTATAGGCGTCTCGAAGAGAGCGAAGCTCATCGGCGGCGTCGAAATCGTCTCCATAGTAGACCCATACGGCCACGCCCACCCCCAGAATATAAGCTATAGCTTATAAATTATCCAGCCCTTTTCCCATCCGCGCAGCATAGCGCGCGGATCGATCCATGGGAACGACGATCAGGGAACGATGAGCGTGCCGGCGCCGTGTTCGGTAAAGAGCTCGAGCAGCACCGCGTGCGCCGTCTTGCCGTTGAGGATGACGACGCCCTCCACGCCCCGCTCGATGGCCTCGATACAGGTCTCAACCTTCGGGATCATGCCGCCGGAGATGGTGCCGTCGCGGATGAGGGCGCGCGCTTCCGACACCGTCAGCTCGTCGATGAGGTTCCCGCTCCTGTCGAGCACCCCGGGCACATCGGTGAGGAAGAGAAGCCGTGTCGCCTTCACCGCGCCGGCGATGGCGCCGGCGAAGGTATCGGCGTTGATGTTGTAGGTGTGGCCGTCACGGCCGGGCGCCACCGGGGCGATGACGGGAATCATCTCCGAGCGGGCAAGCAGGTCGAGAAGCGTGCGGTCGACCTCCACCGGCTCGCCGACGAAGCCCAGATCGAGCACCCGCTCGATGTTGGAATCGGGGTCGGTGACCGTCTTGTGCGCCTTCTGCGCAAAGACCATGTTGCCGTCCTTGCCGCACAGGCCGATGGCCCACTCGCCCTCGGCATTGATGAGGGCCACGATCTCCTTGTTGATGGAGCCGGCGAGCACCATCTCGACGATCTCCACCGTCTTGCGGTCTGTCACGCGCAGGCCGCTCTCGAACTTCGATTCGATGCCCATCTTCTTGAGCATCGCCGCGATCTGCGGCCCGCCGCCATGCACCACGATGGGGTTGACGCCGGACTGCTTGAGAAGCGCCACATCGCGGGCAAAGGCGCGGCCGAGCGCGGCATCGCCCATGGCATGGCCGCCATACTTCACCACCACGGTCTTGTTCTCGTAGCGCTGCATATAGGGCAGCGCCGCGGAAAGCAGGCGCGCCTGGGCCTCGGCGGTGGTCTCGGCAATCTCGCTCATGTGGCTGGTCCTCCATCGCTTGCCGCTCTCATAGCGCATTCGAGACGGCGCGCAAACGCCGCAATGCGCGCGGCCGCCACGCCCCTCACGGCCCATTGATTTGCAGGTGAGGCGCGAACGTTCCTATCCTGCCTGCAGACGAGAATGGAGATGACACCGATGAAACGCCGCAACTTCCTCTATGGCAGCGTGGGCGCGCTTGCCGCGCTGGCCGGCGGCACGTTCCTCCTGCGCGGCAGACCGGGCGCCGGCGCCATGGCCGAGACCTTCGAGATCACCAAGACGGAGGAGGAGTGGCGGGCGATCCTCACGCCGATGCAATATGCCGTGCTGCGCGAGGAGGCCACCGAAAGAGCCTTCACCAGCCCGCTCAACAATGAAAAGCGCGCCGGGCTTTACCATTGTGCGGGCTGCGACCTGCCCCTCTATTCCTCGGAAGCGAAATACGATTCGGGAACCGGCTGGCCGAGCTTCTGGGAATCGCTGCCCGGCGCCATCGGCACCAAGGAGGACCGTTCCTTCTTCATGGTGCGCACGGAGTGCCATTGCGCCCGCTGCGGCGGCCATCTCGGCCACATCTTCGATGACGGCCCGCCGCCCACGGGCAAGCGCCATTGCATCAACGGCGTGGCGCTGACCTTCCGGCCGAAAGAAGCGGCATAGGATGCCGCCATGGCCTCAACGCCGCCTCAACGATCCTGAACGGCACGGGCGACAGCCACGCGCAAATCGTCGATGCCCATCCCCTTCTCCGCCGAGGTGGCGAGGACCTCGGGATAGGCGGCGGGGCGTCTTGCGATGGCGCGTCGGGTTTCCTCCACCAGCCGGGAAACGGCGGGCGGCTTGATCTTGTCGGTCTTGGTGAGCACCACCTGGTAGGAGACAGCGGCGGAGTCGAGCAGGTCCATCACCTCCTCGTCGATCTTCTTCACGCCGTGGCGGGAATCGATCAGGAGATAGACACGCTTCAGCGTCACGCGGCCGCGCAGATAGTCGAAGACCAGCCTGGTCCACGCCTCGACCTGCGCCTTTGGCGCCTTGGCAAAGCCATAGCCCGGCATATCGACCAGCGCCATGGGGGGCAGACGAGCCCCCTCCCCGCCATAGCCGTCCGGCACGAAATAGTTGAGCTCCTGCGTGCGGCCCGGCGTGTTGGAGGTGCGGGCAAGGCCGCGGCGGCCCACCAAGGCGTTGAGAAGCGAGGACTTGCCCACGTTGGAGCGCCCGGCAAAGGCCACCTCCGGCGGCCCTTCCGGCGGCAGGAACTTCATCGCCGGCACACCGCGGATGAAGATCCACGGCTTCACAAACAGCCCGCCCTCCACGGGTTCGACGGCAACGCGCGTCATTCCGCCTTCTCCAGAAGGGCCAGATCGTTGCCGCGAATGGCGTCGAGATTGCGGGTGATCTTGTCGGCCGGCCAGTTCCACCAGGCGATCTTCAACAACCGGCGGATGGTGAGATCGTCGAAGCGCCTCTTCACCACCCGCGCCGGGTTGCCCGCCACCACCGCGTAGGCAGGCACGTCGTGGGTGACGACAGCGCGGCCGCCGACGATGGCGCCATCGCCGATGGTGACGCCGGGCATGATGACGGCGTCGAAGCCGATCCACACATCGTTGCCGATCACGGTGTCGCCGCGCATCTCGCGCCGCCAGGTCTCCTCGTCGAAGCCCTTCTCCCAGCCCTGGCCGAAGATGTTGAAGGGATAGGTGGAAAAGCCCGACAGGACGTGGTTTGCGCCGTTCATGATGAAGCGCGCGCCCTCGGCAATGGCGCAGAAGCGCCCGATGACGAGCCTGTCGCCGATGAACTCATAGTGATGCAGCACGCATTTTTCGGCGAAGAGGTCAGGGCCCTCGGGGTCGTCGTAATAGGTGTACTCGCCGATTTCGATGTTCGGCCGGTCGACGAGCGGCTTGAGGAAGCCGACGCGCGGATGCAGGTTGATCGGATGCTTGAGCTCGGGCTTCGGTCCGTGCATGGCGGGTCCTCCCTGATGGAGCGATGCGGCATGCCGATTGTCGCCGCGGGCGAAGCGACAGGCAAGGATGCACGAGCGGGAGGCGCGCCTCCCGCTACTCCGCCGGGTTGGGGTTCTTACTTCTTCGGAACAGGGCCACCAGATTGTCCCAAAGCTCGATCTTGGCGCCCTGGCGCTTCATGATGACGGCCTGCTGTATGATCGACAGCAGGTTGTTCCAGGCCCAGTAGATGACGAGCCCCGCCGGGAACGCAGCAAGCATGAAGGTGAAGACCACCGGCATCCAGGTGAAAATCATCGCCTGGGTGGGGTCCGGCGGCGTCGGGTTCATGCGCATCTGCAGGAACATGGTGATGCCCATGATGATGGGCCACACGCCGATCATCAGGAAGGAGGGCACGTCGTAGGGCAGAAGGCCGAACAGGTTGAAAATCGAGGTGGGATCCGGCGCCGACAGATCCTGGATCCAGCCGAAGAAGGGAGCGTGACGCATCTCGATGGTGACGTAGAGCACCTTGTAGAGCGCGAAGAAGACCGGAATCTGGATGAGGATCGGCCAGCAGCCGGCCAGCGGATTGATCTTTTCCTTCTTGTACAGCTCCATCATCGCCTGCTGCTGCTTCATCTTGTCATCCGCGTATTTCTCGCGGATCTCCAGCATGGCAGGCTGCACTTTCTTCATGTTCGCCATCGACTTGTAGGACTTGTTGGCGAGCGGGAAGAAGACCAGCTTGACGACCACCGTGGTGGCCAGGATGGCCAGGCCGAAATTGCCGAGCAGACGATAGAGCCAGTCGATGAGATAGAACATCGGCTTGGTGATGAAGTAGAACCAGCCCCAGTCGATGAGAAGCTCGAACTGGCGGATGCCGCGCTCCACCTCGTAGGAATCGATGACGTTGACCTCCTTGGCGCCGGCGAAGACCAGCGTCTCCACCGTGGCACTCGCCCCGTCGGCCACGGTCAGCGGATCGGACAGGAAATCGGCCTGATAACGCGGCCGGCCATCCGCGAAATGCGCATAGCGCGGCTGGAAATCGGTGCCGGCGCGCGGCACCATCGTCACCGCCCAGTACTTGTCGGTGATGCCCAGCCAGCCGTCACTGGACCTGCCGGGACGCACCGGCGCCTCCTCGACATCGGAATAGTCGATCTCCTGCAGCCCTTCCTCGCCAGTGACGCCGATCAGACCCTCATGCAGGATGTAGATGCCGGAGGTCTGCGGCCGGCCGAGGCGCGTCGTGCGGCCGTAGCTTTGCAGCGTTACGGGCGCGCCGCTGGCATTGCGCACCGTGTCGGAGACGGTGAACATGTAGTTCTCGTCCACCTCCACGATGCGCGTGAAGGTCAATCCCTTCTCGTTGGTGTAGGTGAGGGTGACGGGGCTCTGAGGGGTCAGCACCTCGCCCTCGGCCACCTGCCACACCGTGTCGGGGCCCGGCAGGCTGCCGAGATCCGGCGCGCCCACATAGCCGGTCTCCACATAGTAGCCATCGGCGAGGCTGGAGGGATTGAGCAGCCTGATGTTGGGCGAGTCGTCCTCCACCGTGACGCGATAGTCCTTGAGGAGCAGATCGTCGAGGCGTGCGCCACGCAGATTGATGGAGCCGGAAAGACGCGGCGTCTCGATGCGCACGCGCTGCCCGGCAGCCAGTGCCGCCTCGAGCGTGGCCGGGCCCGCCCCCTGCGCCGTCGAGCCGGGAACGGAAGCCGCCCCGCCCGCATCCGTCGCGCCGGGTGCGGGAACGTCTGCCGCCTGCCCGCCGGCACCCACGCCCGGCTGCGCCGCCTGCTCGGCTTCGATGCGGGCAGCCTCGCGCTCGGCCTCGATGCGCGGGTTGACATAGAGCATCTGCCACACGGTCAGGATGATCACCGACAGCGCGATCGTGATGAGGAGGTTGCGGTTGTTGTCCATGGGTGTCCCTAGCCCGTGCGTGCGGGTTTCTTGCCGCGAAAGCGGCGGGAAAGCTCGTCCTTCAGCGCCGAGAAGGGCGCGTCCAGTATCTCGCGCCTTCCCACGATCACATAGTCCGTGCCGGGCGCCATGTCACCGGCAGCGTGAACGCGAACGGCCTCGCGCAGGCGGCGGCGGATACGGTTGCGCTCCACGGCGTTGCCGACCTTCTTCGTCACCGTGATGCCAAGGCGCGGCGGGTTTGCGTCGCCGCGCTCCAGTACCTCAAGCAGAAAGAACGGCCCGCGCCGCCGCGTGCCGCGGCGCACCGCCAGGAACTCGGCACGCTTTCTGAGGCGCTCGGGCAATCTCTGCCGCGCCCGGCCTGCCAATGCCGAGGCCCCGTGCCGGCCACCTAGGCCGAAAGCCGCTTGCGGCCACGGCTGCGGCGGGCAGCAAGAACACGCTGGCCGCCCTTGGTGGCCATGCGCGCGCGGAAACCGTGCCGGCGCTTGCGGACGAGCTTGGAGGGCTGATAGGTGCGCTTCATTTATTTAATACCGCGGCGTGCGGCCCTTCTTCATTCTGTCTCAAGGAACAGGAGCGTTTGCGAACCGCCGGGACGCATGAAACCACGCGCCGGGCGGCTGGCCCGAACGTGCGGCGCTTATAAGAAGTGGGGTCGGGAAAGTCAATGAAGGGGAAAGGCCCGAAAGGCGAATTGCGAGGGACTGCGGGGGCGGGGCGCCGCCGCCGGCCCCGTGGCGCATTCGCCCCCGGCTTAATACGCCTGTTCCAGGAACACCGGCTCGATCGAGCCGCCCCAGCGCGTGCGAAAGGCGGTCAACAGCTCCTGGGCGCTGGTCGTGCCGCGGGCGACGATCTCCTCCAGGGGGGCGAGAAAGTCGCTCTCGTCGAAACCCTCGCGGTTGAGCCTGGCGCGGCGTTTCAGCCCCGCGCGGGAAATGGCCAGCACCTCGCGCGCCGTCTCGCGCAGCTCATGATTGCGGAAGCGCGCCGACAGCCCCTCGGCGGGCACCGCATCGCGCAGGGCGTTGACCTCCTCGAAGCTCCACCCTCCGGTCAGCTCCTCCGCCGCATCGAGCGCCGCCTCGTCGTAGAGCAGCCCGACCCAGAAGGCGGGCAGCGCACAGATGCGCCGCCACGGACCGCCGTCGGCACCGCGCATTTCCAGAAAGCGCTTCAGCCGCACATCGGGGAACAGGGTGGACAGGTGGTTGGCCCAGTCGCCCATGGTGGGCGTGCCGTCGGGCACGGTGTCGCGCAGCGCCCCGCCCATGAACTGGCGGAAGGTGACATGGGTGCAGTCGTAGTAGCGCCCTTCACGGATGACGAAATACATCGGCACGTCGAGCGCCCACTCCACATAATCGGCAAAGCCGAAGTCCGGCCGGAAGACGAAGGGCAGAAGACCGGCGCGCTGGTTGTCCGTGTCGCGCCAGATCTCGGCACGCCAGGACTGGAAGCCGTTGGGCGCCCCGTCGGTGAAAGGCGAATTGGCAAAGAGCGCGGTGGCCAGCGGCTGCAGCCGGGTTGCCACCTGCATCTTGCGGCGCATGTCGGCCTCGGACGAGAAGTCGAGATTCACCTGGATGGTGCAGGTGCGGTACATCATGTCCAGCCCGTGGCGGCCCACCTTCGGCATGTAGGCGGTCATGATGTCGTAGCGCGACTTGGGCATTTTCGGCGTCTGCGACAGCAGCCATTTGGGGCTGGCGCCCAGCCCGAGGAAGCGGATGCCCAGCGGCTCTGCGATCTCGCGAAGCTGCGCCAGATGCGCGTTGCTCTCCCGGCAGGTCTGATGCAGCGTTTCGAGGGCCGCCCCCGAAAGCTCGAACTGGCCGCCGGGCTCCAGCGAGATGGCGCCCTGCCCCGTCGGCCCGACAAGGCCGATGATGCGCCCGGCATCTTCGATGGCGTCCCAGCCGAGCAGGCGCTGCATGCCTTCCAGCAGGACGCGGATGCCGCGCGGCCCCTCATAGGGCACGGGCAGGTTTCCATCGACATAGAAGGGAAACTTCTCATGCTCGGTGCCGATGCGCCAGGCGTCCTTCGGCTTGCAGCCGGAAGCGAGATAGGCGACCAGCTCCTCAACGGCTTCAATCGGCCGGCTGTCGGTCGTATCTCGCGCCATGGTCCTCTCCGGGCCTGTCTCAGAAGCACCGCCTGATTGGCGAAGTCGCAGGCGGCAATCAAGCGAAAAGTTCTGAAGGCGTCTTCAGGCCGGCGCCTCCTCCCGCCAGTCGCCGGCCACGGCCTGGATGAGCGCCAGGGCAGCGACAGCGGCGGTGTCGGCGCGCAGGATGCGCGGCCCCAGGGGTATGGGCACCACGAAGGGCAGCGCGCGCAGCATCTCCCTTTCCGCCTCCGAAAACCCGCCTTCCGGCCCTACCAGAAGGCCAAGCCTGGCGCCCTTCAGCCCGCCCAGCGCCGCCAGGGGGTCGTTGGTGGGCGCATCCTCGTCGCAGAAGACGAGACGCCTGTCGGCCTCCCAGCCAGCCAGAAGCCGGTCGAGCTTGACAGGCGTGTGCACGGTGGGCAGCGACAGCACGCCGCACTGCTCTGCCGCCTCGATCACATTTGCTTGAAGGCGCGGCAGGCCGAGCCTGGGCACCTGCGTGTGCTGGGTGAGGACCGGCTGCAGATGCCCGACCCCCATTTCCACCGCCTTCTGCACCAGATAGTCGAGACGGCCCTGCTTGAGCGGCGCAAAACAGTAGAGCAGGTCGCCGGCCGGCGTCTGGGCCCGTGTCTGCTCCCTCACCGTCAGGCGTACGGCCTTCTTTGAAAGAGCGGCGATCTCGGCCAGCCATTCGCCGTCGCGCCCGTTGAAGACCAGCAGCCCATCGCCCTCGCGCATCCGCAGGACATGGGCCAGATAATGCGCCTGTTCGCGCGCGGTTTCCACCTGCGCGCCGCCGCCCAGATCGTCGGGCACATAGAGCCGTTGCATCCGGTAGTTCGCTCGCATGGGCGCTTGATGCGCCGGCCGAAGGTTGCGGTCAAGCCCGCGCCGTGGGGTGCCAGACGGGACGATAGCCGGTGCGCAGGGCGGCGACCGTGGAGGGCGGGGTGAGCAAGGCCAAGGGACCGGGCAGCCCGTCGGCCCCGTGCGGCGGGCCGTAGCCGCCAAAATCCCACGGCAGAAGATGCCCGCGATAAAGCGCATAGGCCCGACCGGCCGATTCGAGCATTGTGCCATCCGGCAGGGTGGGAAGCTGTACAACCTCCACCGGCAGAACCGGGCCGCCGCAGGCGCGGCGTTCGCCGTGAAGCCGCGCGTCGATCTCGCCGGCCCGCGCCCGGTCGCCAGCTCCCGCCGCAAAGCAGCGGGCAAAATGGAGTGCCCTTTCGCGCCGGCAAAAGAAGCAGGGGCGATGGCCGGCGGCCAGCGCCGTCACCTCGTCGAGAAAGAAGAGCTCGGTCCAGCCGGCGCCGCCATTGCGGCCGTTGCGGCCCATCACGTCGCGGCGGCGGCCGTCGAGGGCGAGTGCGCACACGATCCATGCCCTGGTGGTCCACCGGCGGGTGCGCAGCGTGCGGGTGCGGGGATCATGGAGGATGCCGCGATTGCCGGTAAAGAGGCCGCGCGCGGCAACCGCGTGGATGTCACCGAAGGGATCGACACGATTTTGAAGCGGCATCTGTCTTTTCCCTCCCGACAGCGCACCGGCAAAGGCGTGGATTGTCACGGACTGCCTCTTGCCTTTTTGCGTGCGGTGCAGCATTGAGCGGCCGCTCCGGGCCGCCCCGGAGAACCGAATGATAACCATTGCCATTCTATGCTTGTTTGCGGAATGGGGGAAACGACATGAGCCCGATACGCGTCGCCGTGCTGTCCTTGATGATGCTTACCGCCGTGGCGGCGAGCGGCGCGGGGATCTATGCCGCCACCGCCTCCAGCGGCGATCAGGCGCACGACGGCTACGGCATCACCAGCTTCGCGCGGTAGGCCCTTATCCAGACTCCTGAAGCAGGCGCTTGCGCTGCCCTTCGACCATGAGGGCGCTCAGCCGTCCGCTGTAGAAAGCGCCGGTGTCCAGGTTGACGCGATTGGGCCGAATCTCCGGCGCGGGCACCGGAGTGTGGCCGTGCACGATCACCTTCGGGTGAAGCCCTTCGTGACGGTGGAAGGTTTCGCGTATCCACACCAGATCCTCCGGCGTCTGCGCATCGAGCGGCACGCCGGGGCGGATGCCGGCGTGGCAGAAGAAGAAATCGCCGAAGGAGACCGACAGCTTCAATCCGCGCAGAAAGGCGAGATGCGCGTCGGGGATGGCTGCCTGCAGGGCGGCGTGGCCGCGGACGAGGGCGTCGTCGTGGGAAAACTGCAGATCGACGCCATAGGAACGCGCCGTGGCAGCCCCGCCATTGTTGGCGAACAGCCCGTCTGCGGCGGGAGCAGCCAGAAAATCCAGAAGGCCGATGTCGTGGTTGCCGGCGAGCGCGAGAATGCGCGGCTCGCTTCGCGCCGCATGGCACAGGAAATCCAGCACCTGGCGCGTGGCAGGACCTTGGTCGACATAGTCGCCCAGATAGATGATGCGCCAGTCGGCCGGCCGATCATGCATGATCTCAGCCATGATGCGCCGATGCATCCGCGACATCAGTTCGTGGCAGCCGTGAACGTCTCCCACCGCATAGAGGCGCATGCCTTCGGGCGCGGCCGCCTGCTCGAAATGGATGCCCTCATGCGCCATCGACCACGATCAGATGCAGCGCCCGCGGCCCGTGCGCGCCGAGCAGCAATGTCTGCTGAATGTCGGCGGAACGCGACGGGCCGGTGATCAGATTCAGCGTGCGCGGCATCTTTCCCTTGCCGAATGCCTGCCGCAGTCTGGAGAGCACCGTCTCCAGATCGCCGGCAATGTCGCTCGCATTGACGACAACGATATGATGCTCGGGCAGGAAATTGACAGTGGTCGGGTTGTCGGCGCCGGAATACAGCGCCACGGTGCCCGTCTCCGCAATGCCGGCCAGGGCGTGGCTCACGCCAACCGCATCCTCGGGATCGGCCGGGCCATGCCGCACCTCGAGGGCGCGCACAGCCGCCCATGGCATGGCCTTCAGGCGCTCATCCGCGCCCATGCGCACCGCCGCCGGCAGGTTCCTGGCGCGCAGATAGGCAGAGACCGCGCGCGGCACATCGTCGGCCTTCTTCACCCGCTTGACGGTGGCCGAAACCTTTTCCGCCATCTCGCAGAACAGCGCCACCTTCGCCTTCTGCGGGCGCTGGCCGCGCGCCGGCACCACGCCGACGGGCGCCTCGGCAAGGCGCCGCTCGACCTGGCTGCGGCGCTCCGCATCGCCGGGTGCGGCGCCGAGGGAGGTGCGGATCCTGTTCAAGATCGCATCGCGCGCGTTCATGGACGTGCCTCCTGCCTCGCGGCATCCCGGTCGCGCCATTGCTGCAGAAAGGTGCGGCTTTCGGGGGCCGGCAGGTCGCGGTGCCGCGTCCAGCCGCCGGCAAGCGGCAGGCGACGAAAACGTCCGCGCCGCCGGCCCAGCCGCGACAGCACCGGAATCGCCAGCGATACGGCCAGACGGTAAAGCCGCGGGCGGCGGGCGAAGAAGGCCCACGCCCTCAGTCCGTAACGCTGGGCGGCGGGGTTCAGACCGCGCGAGAACTCCCGCTCGCGCCAGTGGCGCATCATTCTGGGCAGCGGGATGTGCATGGGGCAGACGGCCTCGCAGCGCCCGCAGAAGGTGGAGGCATTGGGCAGGTGACCAGCCTTGTCCACACCGATGAGCGAGGGCGTGAGAACGGCCCCCATGGGACCGGGATAGACCCAGCCATAGGCGTGGCCGCCCACGGCGTGATAGACCGGGCAATGGTTCATGCACGCTCCGCAGCGGATGCACCTGAGCATGTCCTGAAACTCGGTGCCGAGCATGGCGGAACGGCCGTTGTCGAGCAGGACGACGTGATATTCCTCCGGGCCGTCGGGGTCGCCCTCGCGGCGCGGCCCCGTGGACACGGTGGTGTAGACGCTCATGTCCTGGCCGGTTGCGGAGCGGGCGAGCACCCGCAGGATCTGGCTCATGTCCTCCATGGTGGGCACGATCTTCTCGATCGAGGCGACCACCACATGCACCCGCGGCAGGATCTGCGTGAGGTCGCCGTTGCCCTCATTGGTGACGATGACGGAGCTTCCCGTCTCGGCCACCAGGAAGTTGGCGCCGGTGATCCCCACATCGGCGGCAAAATACTGGGAGCGCAGCACCCGCCGCGCCTCGGCCAGCAGCGACTCAGGCTCCGAGAGATCGCGGGCCACCGGCAGGTGGTCGTGAGCGCGGCGGAAATCGGCTTCCACCTGGTCCCGGGTCAGATGCACCGCCGGGGCGATGATGTGGCTGGGATGCTCGCCGCGAAGCTGGATGATATATTCGCCGAGATCGGTCTCGACGGGGCGGATGCCCTCCTTTTCCAGAAAGGCGTTGAGGCCGATCTCCTCGGTGATCATGGACTTGCCCTTGGTCACCGTGCGCGCGCCAGCGGCGCGGCATATCTCCAGGATGACGGCGCGCGCATCGGCCGCCGTCGGCGCCCAGTGCACGTACCCGCCCGCGGCCTTCACCTTCTCCTCATAGGCTTCCAGATAAAGGTCGAGATGGGCCAGCGCGTGATCCTTGATGGCGCGGGCCGAATCGCGCAGGGCGTCGAACTCCGGCAGGGCGTCCACCGCCTTCTGCCGCTTGTCGATGAAACCCAGGCGCACATGGCCCAGCGCCTTCTGCAGGTCGGGATTGGCGAGCGCGCCGCGCGCGTTCTCCTTGAAGGCCGGCGAAGTGATCTGCATCAGCGCCCTCCCTCGCCGATGGCCGGGCCATCGTCCATGCCGGCCAGCACCTCCGCCACGTGGCGCACCCTGACCGCATTGCCCTGGCGCTGCAGCTTGCCGGCCATGTTCATCAGGCAGCCCAGATCGCCGGCAAGCAGCGTCTCGGCGCCGCTGGCGGCGATGTTGGCGGCCTTTTCCTCCACGATCTTGTTGGAGATGTCGGAATATTTCACGCAGAAGGTGCCGCCGAAGCCGCAGCACACATCGGCATCCTTCATCTCCCTGAGCTCCAGCCCCTCGACCGAGGAGAGCAGGCGGCGCGGCTGCGCGGCGATGCCGAGCTCGCGCAGGCCGGAGCAGGAATCGTGATAGGTCACGCTGCCCACGTGGGCAGCGCTCACCCTCTCCATGCCCATCACGTCGACGAGGAAGCTCGTCAGCTCGTGCACCCTGGCGCTGAACGCCGCGGCGCGCGCCTCCCAGGCATCGCCCTTGAAAAGCGCCGGATAGTGCTTCCTGAGCATGCCTGCACAGGAGCCGGAGGGCGCGACGACATAGTCGTAGTCCTCGAAGGTCTCGATGGTGGTCCTGGCAATCGCCACCGCGTCCTCGCGGTCGCCGGAGTTGTAGGCGGGTTGGCCGCAGCAGGTCTGCGCCATGGGCACCTCCACCTCGCAGCCCGCCTCCTCGACGAGCTTCACGGCGGCAAATCCCACCGTGGGGCGGAAGAGATCGACCAGACAGGTGACAAAAAGGCCGACGCGCGGCTTCTGGGGCGTTTCCTGTTTCAAGGCTCTTTCCTGTTCATGAACCGGCCGCAGCGGGCCTGCGGTTTGGCTTGCGCTGGCCGGCGCGCTGGCGCAGGCGCAGCGTGGCGATACGCTCCCACTCGCCGGTGCGCTCGGCCTCGGCGCTCTTCTTCTCCATATAGGCGATGTGGGCCACGGCGGCGGCGCGCGCCGCCGCCGGATCGCCGTCGCGAATGGCATGGAAGATCGCCCGGTGCTGGGCGAGCAGCTCCTCGCGGGCGCCCGGCAGATCGTAGATGCGCGCACGGCTGACGAAAACGCCATCGGCCAGAAGCCTGTAGCAGGAGCGCAGCGTGTGCAGGAGCACGAAATTGTGGGCGCACTCGCCGACGGCATTGTGAAACTCGACGTCGATCTCCGCCTCCGCGTCGAAATCCGCCGCGGCGTGGGCGTGCTCCATGCGGGCGACGATGTCGGCGAGCAGGGCCTTGTCGGCCGGGGTGGCCCGGCGGGCCGCCATTTCGGCGGCCACGGCCTCCACCTCGCGGCGATACTCCAGATAGTCGGCCGTGGCCTTCGGATGGGTGGCGATGAGCTCACGCATCGGCGGGGCGAAGACCTCTCCGACGATGTTGGCCACATGCGTGCCGCCGCCCTGGCGGGAAACGAGAAGGCCCCGCGCCTCCAGCGCCTTCAGCGCGTCGCGCAGGATGGGGCGGGAGACGTTCATCTCCGCCGCCAGCTCCCTCTCGCCGGGCAGCCGATCGCCATCGCGCAGCACGCCCTGAAGAATGAGCCCCTCGATCTGGCGCACCACGGCATCGGCCGTGCGGGCATGCTCGATCCTGGAGTAGATGCTGGTCACGATGAAGCCCGGCCCCATTTTCCGCGGCACGCAGTCTAGCGAGATTGACGAAGATTGGTCAAATGTTTTAACCAATTTTGGCGAGATAGAGGCGGGTGCGGTGCCGCGGCGCCGGACCATCCGCCTTCGACCCACGGGAGCGCATCTCCATGTCCACGCCAAGGATGCCCGAGCTCAACGCCGCCACCCTTGAAAGGCGCGAGGAGATCGTCGCCGACATGCGCATCATCGTGCCCGGCGAGGGCGTGGTCGAGAGCGAGGCGGAAATGCGCGCCTTCGAGAGCGACGGGCTGACGGCCTATCGCCAGCTTCCGATGGTCGTCGTGCTGCCCGAGACGGTGGCGCAGGTCTCGCGCATCCTGAAATACTGCCACGAGCGCAACATCCGCGTCGTGCCGCGGGGCTCCGGCACCTCGCTGTCGGGCGGCGCGCTGCCGCTCGGCGATGCCGTGCTCCTGGTGATGAGCCGTTTCAACCGCATCCTCGAGATCGACTTCGCCAACCGCGCCGTGGTGGCGCAGCCGGGGGTGACCAATCTGGGCATCACCCGCGCCGTGGAGCATGAAGGCTTCTACTATGCGCCCGACCCGTCCTCGCAGATCGCCTGTTCCATCGGCGGCAATGTGGCGGAAAACTCGGGCGGTGTGCACTGCCTGAAATACGGGCTGACGGCCAACAACATTCTCGGCGTCGAAATGGTGCTGATGACCGGTGAGGTGATACGCTTGGGCGGCAAGCACCTGGATGCGGAAGGCTACGACCTGCTCGGTCTCATGACCGGCTCGGAGGGGCTGCTGGGCGTCGTCACCGAGGTGACCGTGCGCATCCTGAGGAAGCCGGAGACGGCACGCGCCATGCTGATCGGCTTTCCCTCCAGCGAGCAGGCCGGGCAATGCGTGGCCGAGATCATCGCCGCCGGCATCGTGCCCGCTGGCATGGAGATGATGGACCGGCCGGCAATCCATGCCGCGGAGGACTTTGTCCATGCCGGCTATCCGCTCGATGTGGAGGCGCTCCTGATCGTCGAGCTCGACGGGCCGCAGGCGGAGGTGGACCACCTCATCGAACGTGTGGGCGAGATCGCCCGCCGGAACGGCGCCACCACCAGCCGCGTGTCGAACTCGGAGGAGGAGCGCGCCGCATTCTGGGCCGGACGCAAGGCGGCCTTCCCCGCCGTGGGGCGCATCTCGCCCGACTATTACTGCATGGACGGCACCATCCCGCGCAAGGAGCTGCCGCGGGTGCTCGCCGGCATGCGCACGCTCTCGGAAAAATACGGGCTGCGGGTGGCGAACGTCTTCCACGCAGGCGACGGCAACCTGCACCCGCTCATCCTCTACGATGCCAACAAGCCCGGGGAGCTGGAGAAGGCGGAGGCCTTCGGCGCCGACATCCTGCGGCTGTGCGTGCGGGTGGGAGGCGTGCTGACCGGAGAGCACGGCGTGGGGGTGGAAAAGCGCGACCTGATGCCGGAGATGTTCACCGAGGAGGACCTGAACCAGCAGATGCGCGTCAAATGCGCCTTCGACCCGAACCACCTGCTCAACCCCGGAAAGATGTTTCCGCAGCTTCACAGATGCGCCGAGCTCGGCCGCATGCACATCCACCGCGGGCAGATGCCGTTCCCGGATCTGGAGAGGTTTTGACACGTGCTCTCCCAGCGGATCGAACGGACCAGCCCGGAGGGGATCGCGGATGGCGCAACGGCCGTCTTCAAGAGGCGTGCGGAACGGGATCCGGCCTGGGGCGTGGGCGAACGGCCGTCGCCGAGGGGCAGGCGCCTTTCCAAGCTGCGCGGAGAGACACGTTGACCACCTTCATCCCCGGCACTTCGGCCGAAGTGCACGAAATCGTGCGATGGGCCGCAGCGGAGGAAACACCGCTCGAAGTCATCGGCCACGGCACGAAACAGGGCATCGGCAGGCCGGTGCAGGCGGAGCATACGCTTGATCTTTCCAGGCTTGCGGGCGTGACGCTCTACGAGCCGGAGGAGCTGGTGCTTGCCGCCAGGGCCGGCACGCCGCTGGCCGAGGTGGAGGCGCTGCTTGCGCGGCATGGCCAGCGGCTCGCCTTCGAGCCGATGGACTATGGCCCGCTCCTGGGCGGCAAGGCCGGACGCGGCACGCTGGGCGGGGTGCTGGGGGCAAACCTGTCCGGCCCCCGGCGCATCGCGGCGGGGGCGGCGCGCGATCACATCCTGGGCATCGACGCCGTGTCGGGGCGGGGCGAGGCGTTCAAGTCCGGCGGACGGGTGGTCAAGAATGTCACCGGCTACGACCTTTCCAAGGGGCTCGCCGGTTCGTGGGGCACGCTCGCCGTCGTTACCGACCTCGTCTTCAAGGTGCTGCCGGCGGCAGAAACGGAAAGAACGCTCGCCATTGCCGGTCTCGACGACGCGCAGGCAGCAGCCGCCATGGCCGAGGCCATGGGATCGGACGGCGAGGTCTCGGGCGCCGCGCACCTGCCGGAAGGAGTGATCGGGCGCTTCCTCGACGGCGGGTTCTCCGGCGGTCCGCGCACGGTGCTGCGCGTGGAGGGCTTCGGCCCGTCGGTGGCCTACCGCGTGGAGCGCCTGGGAAGGCGCATGAAGGCACACGGGGCTGTCGAGGTTCTGGAAGAGGCCCAGTCGCGCCGCCTGTGGCGGGAGATCCGCGACTGCCGGCCCTTTGCCGACGGGACGGACGCGCCGGTCTGGCGCGTCTCCATGGCGCCCATGGCGGGGCACCGCATGCTCGACGCCTTCCGCCGCGCGGCCGGCGCCAACGCCTATTACGACTGGCAAGGCGGGCTGCTGTGGCTGCGCATGGAGGCGGAGCCGAAGGCCGAAACCCTGCGCACGCTGATCGCCCGCTGCGGCGGCGGCCATGCCACGCTGGTGCGCGCCACGCCGGCGCTGCGCGCGGCGGTGTCCGTTTTTCAGCCGCAGCCGCCGGCGCTCGTGGCGCTCTCGGCGCGGCTCAAGGCGCAGTTCGATCCGCGCAACATTCTCAATCCGGGGCGGATGGCCGTGGCTTGAGCGCGTGATAAGGTGTCGTCGCCACTCGAATCTGGGAGACCATGATGAGCGAAACCAACCCGCAAGCCCCCCAAACCCGCAAGACCGACGGCTGGCTGGAGCCCGGCCCTGCCAACATCCAGGTCATCTACATTCTCTATCTGGTCGGTTTCGTCATCGGCATTTCGGTGCTGGTGGGCATCGTGCTGGCCTACATGAACCGCGGCAAGTCCGAGGAATGGGTGGAAACCCACTATACCTGGGCGATCCGCACCTTCTGGATCGGCCTTCTCTTCGGCTTCGTCTCGGCGCTTCTCATGGTGGTGGGCATCGGCTTCCTGCTCATGCTCGCCGTCGCCATCTGGGCGGTGGTGCGCATCGTCATCGGCCTGCAGGCGGTAAGCCGCCGCGAGCCGATCAAGAACCCCCAGAGCTGGGTCCTGTAACGTCCGATGCAGACCAATTTCACGCCCCGGCAGCTCGACGATCCGCAAATCGCGCATTCGGAACGGATCCTGCGCAAATGCGTGCATTGCGGATTCTGCCTGGCGACGTGTCCGACCTATGTCGAGCTCGGCAACGAGCTCGACTCCCCGCGCGGGCGCATCTATCTCATCAAGCAGATGCTGGAGAACGACAGGCCGGCGGACCGGGAGACGGTGACGCATATCGACCGCTGCCTTTCCTGCCTGTCCTGCATGACCACATGCCCCTCGGGCGTCAACTACATGCATCTCGTCGACCACGCCCGCGCCCATATCGAGAAGACCTACCGCAGGCCCCTGCCCGACCGGCTGACGCGGGCAATGCTGGCACGCGTGCTGCCCTATCCCGGCCGCTTCCGCCTCGCGCTGCGGCTGGCGGGCCTCGGACGGCCCTTCCTGCCGCTGCTGCGCGCCGTGCGCGGGCTGAGGCCGATGGCGGCCATGCTGGAGCTGGCGCCGCAGCGCCTGCCGCGCGTCGCGGACGACCTGGCGGCCGCCCCGCCGCAGAATGCGCAAAGGGGCCGCGTCGCGCTGCTTGCCGGCTGCGCGCAATCGGTGCTCGATCCCGGAATCAACCAGGCCGCCAGGCGGCTGCTTTCCCGCCTCGGCATCGCGGTGGTCGCGGCGCCGGGAGAAGGCTGCTGTGGGGCGCTCGTCCACCACATGGGGCGGGAGGCGGAGGCGCTCGACTTCGCGCGCCGCAATGTCGATGCGTGGATGCGGGTGATCGAGAACGGCGGGCTCGACGCCATCCTGATCACCGCTTCGGGCTGCGGCACCACCATCAAGGACTACGGCCATATGCTGCGGCTCGATCCGGACTATGCCGAAAAGGCAGCGCGGGTGTCGGCGCTTGCCAGGGACATCACGGAATATCTCGCCAGGCTCGACCTGCCGGAGCCCTCCGTAAGACCGGGGCTGACGATCGCCTATCACTCGGCCTGCTCCATGCAGCACGGGCAGCGCATCACCGGCGCGCCGCGCGCGCTTCTCGAACAGGCAGGCTTCGTCGTGCGCCAGCCGGCGGAGGGGCATCTGTGCTGCGGCTCGGCCGGCACTTACAACATCCTGCAGCCCGATATCGCGCGGCGCCTGCGTGCCCGCAAGGTGAAGAACATCGAGGCGACGGGGGCCGTGGCCGTGGCCGCCGGCAATCTCGGCTGCATGACGCAGATCGCCTCGGGCACCGAGCTGCCGGTGGTGCACACGGTGGAACTGCTCGACTGGGCCTATGGCGGGCCGAAACCCGCCGGCTTGCCGCAGGCGCGGGTGAGCGCCGCCGTGGCCGCCGAGTAGGACGACCGGCCCGCCCTGCGCGCGCCGCGAACGGAAAAGGCGGCATCCCCCTCCGAGATGCCGCCTTCGTCCCGGCCTGGCCGGGCCGTCCCCCTCCTTTGAAGCCGATGGCTCAGATGACCACCACCTTGGCGCCCACCGGGACGCGCTCGTAAAGCTCGATCACATCCTCGTTGCGCATGCGGATGCAGCCGGACGACACGGCCTTGCCGATGGTCCAGGGCGCGTTGGTGCCGTGGATGCGATACAGGGTGGAGCCGAGATAGAGCGCGCGCGCACCCAGCGGATTCTGCGGTCCGCCGGGCATGTGCGCCGGCAGGATGCGGCCCTTCTTTCTCTCGCGCTCGATCATCGCGGCGGGCGGGCGCCAGTCCGGCCATTCCCGCTTGGCCGTGACCCTGTGCGTGCCTGCCCACTCGAAGCCGGGCTTGCCGACGCCGACGCCATAGCGGCGGGCCTTGCCGCCCTCCAGCACCAGATAGAGAAAGCGCTGGTTCGTATCGACGACAATGGTGCCCGGCGCGTGCGGGCCGTCATAGGCGACCTCCTGCGGCAGAAACCTGGGGTCGATGCCCTCCGGCACCGGCTGCGGCCGCGGTGCGACCGCCGCCTGGCGCACCTGCCGCTCGGCCTGCGGCGGCACGGGCTGGCGGGAAGCGGGGCGGTGGACGGCGCGCCATTCCTCGCGCGTCGGGCGCACGTGCCGGACCGCCGGCTGGCGTCCCTCTGGAGGGCGCCGAAGCTGCAACACCCAGGGGGCGGAGAGATCCGGGCTGACGAGCACCGGCGGACGTTCCACATAGCGGCCCTGCGCCAGGGCATCGAAGGACACGACCAGCGCGCCGACCAGACCGGCGACACACATCAGGAACCTCATCGAACACGCTCCTTCCATTCCTCTTTCACACCGTGAGCGGCGTTTGTCAGGATGCTGCGCGCGGGAGGCGAGAGAATCGTGAATCGGGCTCGATAAAATGCAATATTCCGCCAAAACCCTCCGGTGTGGTTATCGGGCGGTTCAGAGGACTGGTGAACGGCGCGTTAAGGCCGCAAAGGATGGAGAACGAATGAACGGCGAGAAAACCGGGCTTATCGTGGGCGAGGACGGCAAGGCACGCTGCTTCTGGCATGCCGGCCTGCCGGACTACCTTGCCTATCACGACGAGGAATGGGGCCGGCCGGTGGCCGACGACCGACGGCTGTTCGAGAAGCTGTGCCTCGAGGGCTTCCAGTCCGGCCTTTCTTGGCTGACCATCCTGAGAAAGCGGGAGAATTTCCGCGAAGCGTTCGAGGGCTTCGACTTCGAGCGGGTTGCCCGCTTCACCGAGGCGGATGTGGAGCGGCTGCTCGGCAATGCCGGCATCGTGCGCCATGCCGGCAAGATCCGTTCCACCATCAACAATGCCCGCCGCGCCATCGAGCTGTGCGAAAAGGAGGGCTCTCTGGCCGCCTATTTCTGGCGCCACGAGCCGCGCCCGCAGGAGCGGCCGGCCCGGCTCGACTACGCCACGCTGGTCAAGCTCGGCAAGACCGAGGTCTCGACCCGCATCTCCAAGGACCTCAAGAAGCGCGGCTGGAGCTTCGTCGGCCCCACCACCGTCTATGCCTTCATGCAGGCCATGGGCCTGGTCAACGACCATATCGAGGGCTGCGCGCTGCGCGCCGTGGTGGAGGAAGAGCGCCGGCGCTTCCAGCGCCCCGTCTGATCGACAGGCCGGCTCACCCCTCGGGCGGCAGGGGCTCCACCGTGAAGCGCTCGCGATAGACGATGTAGAGCCCGGCCGCCACGGTGACGACGATGCCGAGGGCGGCCAGCCCGTTTGGCAGGTCGCGGAAGACCAGCCAGCCGATCAGCGTGGCGAAGGGGATTTCCAGATACTGGATCGGCGCCAGCGTGGCCGAAGGGGCAAAGCGCAGGGACCACGTCATCAACAGGTGCGAAAACGTTCCCAGAACGCCGACGGCCACGAGCAGCAGCGCCTCGCGGCCATCGGGCACGACGAAACCGAACCCCGGCAGGCCGGCCCCTCCGGCCAGGAGCAGGACGGCGGCGAGCCCGGCCGTCCCCATCACGCCGCTAACCCCCTGCAGGACAAGGGGTTCGACATCGCGCGCAATCTGCCGGGTAACGAGGATGTAGAGCGAGAAGAACACGGCCACGGCCAGCGGCAGCAGGGCTGGCGGCCCCACGACGGCAAAGCTCGGCTGGATGACGAGAAGCGTGCCCGCAAAGCCCGCCACACAGGCCAGAAGCCGGCGCGGACCCACCTCCTCCTTCAGCACCATGCGCCCCAGCACCAGCAGGATGAAGGGCATGACATAGGCAATGGCCACGGCATCGGCCAACGGCAGAAAACGCAGCGAGGTGAACATCGCCGCAAGACCCAGGATCTGCAGCACGGTGCGCAGCGCAGCCAGCCACATCATGCTGGGCGCAAGCGCCAGGCTGGCGGGCGCCATCGGCAGAACGAGCAGCGCCTGCACGGCAAAGCGCACGAGAAGAAGCTGCAGAAGCGGGATCGTCTCGCCCAGAAGCTTGGCGGTGGCATCGCTCAAGGGCGCCAGCGCACAAAACCCGATCATCAGAGAGATGCCGACGAGCGGCCGGTCGGCGGGCACTGCACGCGACTTCAGCATCCAGCCAGGTCCTCCTGCCTTGACTCTGGCGGGCACCCTCACTATTTGCCCCCTGTTAGCACTCTCCTCGGGTGAGTGCTAACGCGGTTTCCGCCCGTCGCGGTGGACAACAAGCCCATTTCATCGTCGTAATCAAGGGTTCATCGATATGGCCAAGACGAATTTTCGCCCGCTTCATGACCGTGTGGTCGTTCGCCGGGTCGAATCCGAGGAGAAGACGGCTGGCGGGATCATCATTCCCGACACGGCCAAGGAGAAGCCGCAGGAGGGCGAGGTCATCGCCGTCGGCTCCGGCGCGCGCGACGAGACCGGCAAGATCGTTCCGCTGGACGTGAAGGAGGGGGACCGGGTGCTCTTTGGCAAGTGGTCCGGCACCGAGGTCAAGCTCAATGGCGAGGAACTCCTGATCATGAAGGAGTCCGACATCATGGGCATCATCGGCTGAAGCCCCCGTCCCATCGAAACCGAAGGTTAACAGGTTTGCACCGCAAACCCAGGAGCTAGAAGAACATGGCAGCAAAAGACGTAAAGTTTTCCCGCGATGCGCGCGAGCGCATGCTCAGGGGCGTCAATATCCTCGCCGACGCGGTGAAGGTCACGCTCGGGCCCAAGGGCCGCAATGTCGTGCTCGACAAGTCGTTCGGCGCGCCGCGCATCACCAAGGACGGCGTGACCGTCGCCAAGGAGATCGAGCTTGAGGACAAGTTCGAGAACATGGGCGCGCAGATGGTGCGCGAGGTGGCCTCGAAGACCAATGACATCGCTGGCGATGGCACGACCACGGCCACCGTTCTGGCCCAGGCCATCGTGCAGGAAGGCGCCAAGGCGGTTGCCGCCGGCATGAACCCGATGGATCTGAAGCGCGGCATCGACCTGGCCGTTTCCGAGGTCGTGGAGTATCTCGCCAAGGCGTCCACCAAGATCAAGACCTCCGAGGAGGTGGCCCAGGTGGGCACGATTTCCGCCAATGGCGAGAAGGAAATCGGCCAGATGATCGCCGAGGCCATGCAGAAGGTTGGCAATGACGGCGTGATCACCGTCGAGGAGGCCAAGACCGCCGAGACCGAGCTCGAGGTGGTCGAGGGCATGCAGTTCGACCGCGGCTATCTCTCCCCCTATTTCGTCACCAATGCCGAGAAGATGGTGGCGGAGCTGGAAGACGCCTACATCCTGCTGCACGAGAAGAAGCTGTCCAACCTGCAGGCGCTGCTTCCGGTTCTGGAGAGCGTGGTGCAGTCCTCCAGGCCGCTGCTCATCATCGCCGAGGACGTGGAAGGCGAGGCGCTGGCGACCCTGGTGGTCAACAAGCTGCGCGGCGGCCTCAAGATCGCTGCCGTGAAGGCGCCGGGCTTCGGCGACCGCCGCAAGGCCATGCTTGAGGACATCGCCATCCTGACCGGCGGCCAGGTGATCTCCGAAGATCTCGGCATCAAGCTCGAGAACGTCACGCTCGACATGCTGGGCCGCGCCAAGAAGGTCTCCATCACCAAGGAGAACACCACCATCGTGGACGGCGCTGGCAAGAAGGAAGAGATCGAGGGCCGCGTCGCCCAGATCAAGCAGCAGATCGAGGAGACCACCTCCGACTATGACCGCGAGAAGCTGCAGGAGCGGCTGGCGAAGCTGGCCGGCGGCGTCGCGGTGATCCGCGTCGGCGGTGCGACCGAGGTCGAGGTGAAGGAGCGCAAGGACCGCGTCGACGATGCGCTGAACGCCACCCGCGCGGCGGTCGAGGAAGGCATCGTGCCCGGCGGCGGCGTGGCGCTTCTGCGTGCCTCCACGGCCATCAAGGCCAAGGGCGAGAATGCCGATCAGGATGCCGGCATCAACATCGTGCGCCGCGCCGTGCAGGCCCCGGCACGCCAGATTGCCACCAATGCGGGCGACGAGGCGTCCATCGTGGTCGGCAAGATCCTGGAGAGCGACAAGGTCACCGTCGGCTACAACGCCCAGACCGGCGAATATGGCGACATGATCGCCTTCGGTATCGTCGATCCCATGAAGGTGGTGCGCACCGCGCTGCAGGACGCCGCCTCCGTGGCCGGCCTCCTGATCACCACCGAGGCCATGGTCGCCGAGCTGCCGAAGAAGGAATCCTCCACCCCCGCCATGCCCGGCGGCGGCATGGGCGGCATGGACTTCTAAGACCATCCGTCTTGCGGATACGAGAAAGGGCGCCTTCGGGCGCCCTCAGACCGCTGACAAACCCCTGGCTTTGGCCGGGGGTTTTTGATTCACTGGGTCATGTTGAAGCGACCCGCCCCTG
>NZ_JAODNW010000022.1 GCF_025398255.1 Chelativorans intermedius
TGTTCTCCTTGTTGCTTCGAACATTAAGAGAACAAACTCTCCTTTTGAATGGCCCAGTTTCTTGGGGGCAGGTCACCCAAGACTGCCCGCGTCCTGCGGGACGGGAGTGCAGTGGAAGTGCCGCTCGAGGAGGTGACCGTCGGAGATCTGGTTTTGGTCCGGCCGGGGGAGAAGGTCGCTGTCGATGGCGAATTGACCGAGGGTTCCTCCTTCGTCGACGAATCCATGATCACCGGCGAACCCATGCCGGTTTCCAAAGCTGCGGGCGATGCGGTTGTCGGCGGCACGATTAACAAGACGGGATCATTCACCTTCCGCACTACAAAGGTCGGTTCGGATACCGTCCTTGCCCAGATCGTTCAGATGGTGGAGCGCGCACAGGCGGCAAAACTGCCGATCCAGGCTCTGGTCGACAAGGTCACGGCTTGGTTCGTACCTGCCGTCATGGGCATCGCCCTCGCCACCTTTCTCGTGTGGCTCGGCTTCGGTCCGGCGCCGGCCCTCACCTTTGCACTTGTCAACGCCGTCGCCGTCTTGATCATCGCTTGCCCGTGCGCCATGGGGCTGGCGACCCCGACTTCGATTATGGTCGGTACGGGGCGTGGAGCGGAGATGGGTGTTCTGTTCCGCAAGGGCGAGGCCTTGCAGACCTTGCGCGATTCGCAAGTGATCGCGCTCGACAAAACCGGCACGTTGACCAAGGGCCGGCCGGAACTGACCGACTTCGTGACCATGGACGGTTTCGAGCGCGATAAGGTCCTCGCCTTGGTGGCCGCAGTCGAGGCTCATTCAGAGCATCCGATCGCCGAGGCCATTGTCGAAGCGGCGCAGCGCGCGGGACCGGAGATTCCAAAGGCCGAGGGATTCGAGGCCATCCCGGGGTTCGGCGTGAGAGCGAAGGTCGGAGGAGAGGCGGTCGAAGTGGGCGCGGACCGACACATGACGAAGCTGGGGATCGACACAGCACCTGTTGCTGAAACCGCCGTTCGCCTTGGTGATGAAGGCAAGTCGCCGCTCTATGCCGCCGTCAACGGAAAGCTCGCGGCGATCATCGCGGTCGCCGACCCGATCAAGCAGTCGACGCCCGAAGCTATCGAGGCGCTGCATCGGCTTGGTCTGAAGATCACAATGATCACCGGCGACAATGTGCGGACGGCAGGCGCCATTGCAAAGATGCTCGGGATCGACGAAGTCGTGGCCGAGGTTCTGCCGGACGGCAAAGTGGACGCCTTGCACCAGCTACGGCAGGGGGGCCTCAAGGTCGCGTTTGTGGGCGACGGCATCAACGATGCGCCGGCGCTCGCCGAGGCGGACGTAGGCATCGCCATCGGCACTGGGACGGACGTAGCGATTGAAAGCGCGGATGTGGTGCTGATGTCCGGCGAACTGACCGGCGTCCCCAACGCCATCGCGCTGAGCCGTTCCACGCTGCGCAACATCAAGCAGAACCTGTTCTGGGCCTTCGCTTACAATACGGCACTAATCCCGGTGGCCGCAGGCGTTTTGTTCCCTGCTTTTGGGCTATTGCTGTCCCCCATGCTTGCTGCCGCCGCGATGGCACTTTCGAGCGTCTTCGTGGTCACAAATGCCCTTCGCCTCAAGACCTTCCGTCCTCCGGTGGCGATAGGATCTTACACCGCATCAAGCAATGCGACAGAGCCGTTGCAGGCAATTTCGTAATGGGGATCATGATGAATATCGGACAGGCCGCACAAGCTTCCGGCATCCCGGCAAAGACCATCCGCTATTATGAGGAAACCGGCCTTATTCCCGCCGCCGGACGCACCGAGGCAGGCTATCGCGTCTACACCAATAAGGACGTCAACACACTGCGCTTCATCCATCGTGCCCGACAACTGGGGTTTTCGATTGAGGATATCCGCCGGCTCTTGGGGTTGTGGCAGGACGACAGCCGCACGAGTATGGAAGTCAAGGCGCTCGCCCGGGCCCACATCGGTGTTCTCGATGAGAAGCTGGCAAAACTCAAGGCTATGAAGCGGACACTAAAGCACCTCATCGACCATTGTGAGGGTGATGAACGCCCGGACTGCCCGATCCTGGACGATTTGGCGGGAGAAGACACCGAGCTTCCACGCGGCCGTGTCGGGCCACGGTTCAATTAATGGTCTCCCGCTCTCTGTCCTCTTGGATTCGCCGGCTCGTTGCGCGTAAAGATCAGGATCATTCCAAGCGCACCGGACAGGATAATCGGCGTGGAATACATATGCAGCATGACCAGGCCGCTATGTTCGGAAAGGTAGCACGCGACTGACAGCAGAAGGTACATCCCGAAGAACGAGGCAAGAACAGCAAGGAGGATTTTGGACGCCAGTATCAACATTGAGGGGAAGGTGCATCATTTGAGGTCCAGATCAAGAATGCTGTATCAGAGTGCCGAACGAAAACCGTTCAAGTTTACGTTACATCGGCTTGTTTGAAATTTGAGCTGCCCTTTCGTTCCGCACGTTGGACAAGCCCCCAATTTGGTGGTCGAGACTGGACCAACTTGGAACCCGGTTTTTTCAGAGCAGTCGCGCCTGTTTTGCGACTGAACGGGAAGTCGGTCTACTTGTGGGACTGACCACCAGCGCCGTCGCCGTTGAGTTGAAGGTCTGGCAGTTCTTGGTCCTGCCGAAGAAGGGCGTAATAGAGCGAGACGGCTTCGATGTTTTCTTCGTCCAGGTTGCGCGCCGCCGCCGCCATGATGCGTGAAGACACCGTATCCCCCCGTGCGCCCTGCTTCCACAGCCGCAACTGCTGGGCAATATAGCTGGCATACTGCCCCGCAAGCAGGGGATAGCGAGGATTCCTCGGTGCAGTCGTGGGGCCGTGACAGCTCGCACAAGCAGGGATTCCATGAACGGAGATGCCTTCGGTGGCAATCGTTTCGCCTCTCCGCAACACATCGGGATCAATACGCATCCGCAGGCCCACGGAAGGAGCGTCCTCGATCCCGGCGTAATAGGCTGCGAGCTTCCGAATTTCCTCATCCGTCAGCTCGGCCGCGATCGGCTGCATGATGCCGCTCGGACGTAAGCCAAGTGCATAATCCTGCAGTGCGGAGTAGAGGTACTCCACGCTTTGCCCAGCCAGCCGTGGAAACGCCCCGGTTTCGCGGCCGGTGCCATCCGAGCCATGGCAGCGGATGCACTGTCCGAGAGCATCCGGGCTCCTGGCGTCCAGGGAAAAGGGCTGCAGCTGCCCGGCAGTTGTCCCCCTGGCACCTGCCTGTTCACCTTGTGCTAGCCCTCGGTATTCTTCTGGGCTCATCTCGGGCAAACGCGCCAAGAACGCCACCACCGACCAGACTTCGTCGTCACGCTCCTGTGCAGCCCAGGCAGGCATTCCGGTGTATTTGAGCCCGTGCTTGACGATCCAGAAGAGCTCGTCCGGGCTCCACTCTTCGACCTTTTCGGGCAGATATGGCGGCGCCGGCAGCATTTGCAGGGCGATCAGACTGCGGCTGCTGCCAGGCGCACCGTGGCAGCTCATGCACCCTCCGAAATAGTGGCTTGCGCCACGCTGGACCATAGCCAAGTCGTCGAGCGGTGGCACCTTCACGCCCACCGACTGGGTTTCCACCGAGTTTTCCATGCCGAACGTGAGGAACCATCTGGTGATCGCCCAGTGGCCCGCACTCGCCGCGACGTTATACAGCCCCGACCAGGCAAACAGGAAACCGCCGGTGCCAATAACCAAGCAAAGAACGGCGATGGTCTTCAGTCTCCGATCCATCAGCTAAGCCCAATCAGAGTGAAATGCGTACCTGCTTTTTCTCCGCTGGCACTGGCGTTTGCACGACGGCTTTAACCGGTTGCCTGCCGCGCGCATGCTAACGAAACTCTGCAGGCCGGGATTCGAAAGCCGGTCTGTTACTTGCTTGCTGGGCTATTCGCCCAAGCCAGGCGATTGCCAGGACCGTCGCCGCAATCAGGTATACCGCGCCTGCTGAGGGCATCATCACAAGCCCGGCAAGCTGCTGGTCTTCAACAGCCGATATCCCCCAGGGCTCACTGCGGTCGGCATAGGCCGGATAAAGGGGCTGAGGCGCGAAAATCATGAGGACTCCCAGAAATCCGCACAACTTTGCAGTGACAAGCAAGGCCAGGATCGACCATCCGTAGCCCAGATCTCGGGGGTAGCTCACTGCAATCCAGAAAAGGAAAGCAACAGCAAGAAGGGAGCCGTGCATCAGCACGTGGACGAAATCGTCATGCAAAGCCGCCGCAATCGCGCCGGGCGTATGCCAAATCCACAGGGCCACCTGCTGCAGCATTGTTGCGATGAACACACCAGCCAGGAAGCGCCACGTCGTCCGTACGGGACGCCACGCGACTGCCATCGCGAGCCGACGGCGCCAGCTGCGCGGGAGAGCATAGACGATCGTCGGCCCGGGGTTGCTCACCGCCAACAGGGGTGCAGCAAGGTTCATGAGCACCACGTGCTGCGCCATATGAGCGGCAAGAAGGCTCTCTCCCATCGCGTCGAGCGGCCACACCAGCGCCGCAACCAACGCAAGGACGCCTCCTGCGAAGGCCGCGGCGCGCCGCTTGGGGACGCCGCGGCCCAGCCCTGAGCCGCTCCATCGCCGGACGAGCCCCAGTGAATAGAGAGCCGCCGCCACGATCAGTGGAAGGACCACCAGCGGATCCAAGCTCCACATGGTCCAGAAGTCGTGCGGTCCAGGCGGCGTACCATCCACATGCGCGGCGGCGGGAACGGTCGCGAGAACGGCCGCCAGCGTGGCGTTCCCGAACACGAACACCACCCTACGCACCACCCTTTCCGTTCGTTTCGATCCCGCAATCCGTGTTGCTCCTGAAGGATATGTCCGGCGTGAAGTGCCCGGAGCATGCGTATGAACACGTCGAGCGGGATGCCAACGGAAAGCCGGTCTGGACATGGCGTTCAACCTCCCGCACCCGCGCACACCGGGACGACCAGCACCGGCAGGCCCTGCCAGAGGACAGCGACGGCGGAAAGGCCGGCCAGAGTGGCGGTGATCGGACCCATGAAGCGATATTGTTCCTGTCCGCCGAAGCCCATCGCGCCAAGACCGGCGACGGCGAAGGAAAGGACGAGAAGTTCGGCTCCCAGTGCAATTAAGGTCGCGACTCCGATCGTAAGTGTAGTGAGAGCCATTCCGAACAGTTCAAGTCGTGCGAAATCGAAGGTGCAGGCAAGCGCGTTCAAGCCATAGACAAAGCCTAGATGAGCGGCCCATATAATCAGGCCGGCCGTCATGAGGAGGATTTGGGTCACAAAGCGCTCTCTCATCGGCTTCATCCTATCAGCCTTGGGAAGAAATGGATGATTGCGAGCCCGACGAGTCCTTGAGCTGTCATATAGTGCCAGAAGAGCATGGTGTTATCGAAGGTCACACGGTGCACGCCGTCCAGCATGCCGGCGAGAGAGCGTGCAACGGTGTAGAACGCCATCAGCGTCAGGGTCGCGACATAGACGCCCTGAACGCTCATGACCGTATAGACGACGGCGCCATAGCTGTGTTCCTCTGGCCTTAGTCCTGTCTGCCAGTGGCCGTTAAAATCGACGGCCAAGCCTCCGGCCATGAGCGGAACCGCTGCCATGAGAAGGAGTCGCAGCCCCCACCAGGGCCCCTTCCGCTCACGCCTCTTCAGTAGAGCACTGGCCAGCCATATGACGCCGCTCGAGGAAGCATAAAGCCCGGCCGCTAAAGCGGACCAACCCAGCGAGGGAAGCTCGACGCCGTCCGGTGGCCAGGCTCCAGGATTCACCGTCCACAAGAAGAAATAGGAAAAAATGAGAGTGGTGAAGAGGGTGCCGCCGACCAGGATCAACACCACCATCGCCCACCAGGAGTGTGACATCGGCCCCGTCACATAGGTTGGCAGTCGGATTCCGCCGCCGATATCGATTTCCTCAGCCGTGGGACCAGGATCCGTCTCCCAAAGCCACCAGATCACCATGACGATGGCAATCAGTCCGCTGATGATTGCAGGTACGACAAGCTTGACCGTCAAACCCAGAAAGCAGCCGGCGGTAAAAACGGCGGCGAGCACCGTTGGCCAGCTCGGACCCGGCATCTGCACCACATATTGCGGCCTTGCGTCGACGGGGCTGGTGACAATGGTCTCGCGTCCGCCGGTCGGGGCACCGGGGAGAAAGTAGCGTCCCGCCTCAACGTCCTCCGGCAGGTTTGGCTGATCCCAGAGCGGCTCGCGGCTGGTGACGATCGGGATGCTGCGGGTCTGGTAATTGCCGCTCGGCAGCCATTCCAGCGTGCCGGCGTTCCAGACATTGCCTGGGCTCTTGTTCGTGAAGGGGCGGAAGTTCCTGATCAGATCAACCACGAACAGAAGCACACCGGACGCGATCATGAACGCGCCGGCGGTGGAGATCATGTTGAGCGTGTCCCAGCCAAGTTCGGCAGGATAGGTGTAGACCCGACGCGGCATGCCGACCAGTCCGGTTATGTGCATCGGAAAGAAGGCAGTGTTGAAGCCGATGAAGATGAGGCCGAAAACCCACCGCCCAAGCCGTTCGGAAAGCGGTCGCGCGCTTGCTGTTGGGATCCAATAATAGAAGGCTGCAAACAGCGGAAAAACCATGCCGCCAAACAAGACATAGTGGAAATGCGCAACAACAAAGTAGGTGTCGTGCACCTGCCAGTCGAAGGGCACCATCGCCACCATGACCCCGGTAAGTCCACCGAGAACGAAGGTAAACATAAAGCCCAGGACGAAAAGGGCCGGCGTGTTGAGCTGAATGCGGCCAGCGGCAAGGGTCGCGATCCAGGCGAAGACCTGAATCCCGCTGGGGATCGACACGGCCATGCTGGCAGCGGAAAAAAACGATAGCGACAGCTGCGGGAGCCCGGTCGTGAACATGTGGTGGACCCACAGGCCAAAGCTGAAGAAGCCCGTCGCGAGCAAAGCAACCACGACCAGCCGGTATGCGACCAATGGCGTCTGCGCGACCGTGGGAATGATCATCGAGACAAACCCGGCCGCAGGCAGGAAAATGATATAGACCTCCGGATGGCCAAAAAACCAGAACAGATGCTGCCACAGGAGCGGGCTGCCGCCCTTCTCGGCCACAAAAAACGGCCAGTGGAACGCCCGCTCAAGCTCGAGCAGGGCGGTCGCCAGGATGACGGCGGGAAAGGCAAAGACGATCATGCCGGCAAAGATGAGCATCGTCCAGGCGTAGATCGGCAGCTTGTCGAGGCTCTGGCCGGGTGCCCGGGTTCTCAGGACTCCGACGATGATTTCTATGGCGCCCGCTATGGCAGAGATCTCGATGAAGCCGATGCCCAGCAGCCAGAAATCGGCGTTGATGCCGGGGGAAAACTCATAGCTCGTCAGCGGCGGATACATGAACCAGCCGCCTTTTGGCGATAGCCCGAAGAAAATGCTGGAGAAGAAAACCAGGCCTCCGACGAAATAGGCCCAAAAAGCATATGCGGACAGGCGTGGAAACGGCAGATCGCGGGCGGCCTGCATGTTGGGCAGGAGATAGACGCCCATGGCCTCAACGGCTGGCACAGCAAAGAGAAACATCATGATTGTGCCGTGCATCGTGAAGAGCTGATTGTAGAGGTCCTGGCCAATCAGATCATTCTCTGGGACCGCCAGTTGGGTCCTCATCACCAACGCCAAAATCCCGGCCAAGATGAAGAACAGGAAGGCGGCCCCGACATAGAAAACGCCGATATAGGTATTGTTGACGACGGTGATGTAATTCCAGCCCGAGGGTGGCCGCCAGACGCGCTCGAGCTCTTTCAGCTCGCCCTCGGGTCGTGGGGTGGAATTTGGCAGGTGTTCTTCCAGCCGATTCCCTTTTGTGCGGCTCTCGGTCTGCGTCATTCGAGGCTTTCCAAATAGGCGGCTATGGCTCGCAGTTCTTTGCCTTCGAGATTTCCGAACGAGGGCATGAAGACTTCGGGTTTCAGGTGCTGGGTCGATGCGACCCATCCGGCAAGTGTCCCCTTGTTGGTCGGAAGGGTTCCTGCGCCGATAGACAGCCGCCCGCCGACATGCGTCAGATCAGGGCCAATCTCCCCCCTCGCCGAGGTCCCGCGGACGGTATGGCAGGCACCGCAGCCGTTTGCGATGAACAACTCCTGGCCAGACCGTAACTCATCTGTAACGGGCTGTTCGGACGGCGCAGTTTGATGCGAAGCCCATGTTTCGAACGCCTCCGGTTCCATCGCGACGACATAGAAGGCCATCAGGGCATGCTGTGCGCCGCAGTATTCGGCACACTGGCCCCTATAGACCCCTGGCTTGTCGGCAGAAAACGTGTAGCTGTTTACCTTGCCGGGAATCATATCGAGCTTGCCGGCAAGACTGGGCGCCCAGAAAGAGTGGATTACATCTGCGCTCGTGAGCAGGAACTCGATCGGCTGATCGATTGGTATGCGGATCTCGTTGGCTGTGACGAATCGCACCCCTCCAGAGCCGTCGAGGTAGCGTACGCGCCACCACCACTGCTCACCGACAACCTCGATCCTTAATGCCGGCTCACCAGGATTCAGCTGTCCGCGGGCCACGAAAAGCCCGTATCCGAGGAGCGCCGAAAGGACGAGAACCGGTAGAGCAATTCCTCCCGCCATGACGATACGACCGTCCGCCAGCCACCGACGCCGTTCCTGCGGTACGACGATGGCAACTGCCGTAAGGGCAACAACCAGAACGAAGATCAAGGCGCCGCCCGTGAACATGGTCCAGCCAAGAAGGCCGATCTCGCGAGCCTGCGGGCCACCTGGCGCAAGCGCCGACTGCGATCGGCTGCACGCCGAAAGCATCGGCAAAAAGCCAGCGAGGCAGCAGCGAGCAACGAGACGCTTGCACCTATCGAAGCGTGTAAAGGTAGGCGGCAACGTCACGGGCCTGATCCGCCGTAATCGGCATCTGTGGCATTCCCGTTTCCGGATCGATCGATGGCGCATCTCTCACCCACTGAGAGAGGATGTCTGGTGTGTTGGGAGCAATTCCCGCAATCAGCTGACGGTTCCCAAACCCGGTCAGCGGCGGCCCGACAATTCCATTGGCTCCTCGAACGCCTGGAATAGTGTGACAGGCGCCGCACTCAACCGCCGCAATTACTGAGCGTCCCGCCTTTGGGTCCGCGCCCGCGACCCGCTGAGCTTTGAGAAGCTCTGTCGAATCGCAAGCGGCCAACGCAAGAGACGCAAGGGCAACAACAACCGTTCTGGCTCGCGCGTTCATAGTCCACTTCCACGGTTGACCAGTGCGGACTTCAACGGAGACGAACCCGGCGCATCGCCGACGCTTGGAATTGCAGCAGCATAGGGCTTCCAGTTGGTGGAAGGTCAAGTGTAGAGGACGAATTCGCTCTGCGAAGACCCTCCCTCGATCACTCGATTCTGTCCGAACCGTCGCACCAGCGTGAATCTGTCGACGCTTCTTTCAACCATTCTACTGCTAAGTGTAGCCGGCGGGCATGTGCGAAACGAATCTGGTTTGGGTATCTCGCAATGACCGTACCGGCAGGTTTGCCGTCAACACGGTGACGGCGCGGGCGCGCAGCTTCAGTTGCGATGCACACGAGAATTTGTTCCAGAAATGAATTTGCTGCAGTGAAATCGAGATTACTATGGAAACGCTCGCCACTCAGGGGAGCGTGCGGATCATTTGGGAAGATCAGTCGATGTTCATTCGCAAGTCAGCGGCCGTACGATCTTCGGAAATCACGCCGCAGGAGGTCTTTCTTGAACGGCGCCGCTTGATCATGGCAGCGGCCGCAGTGGGGATTTCGGCGGCCATCCCGAAGGGTGGGGCAGTGGCGGCGGCACTTCAAGCCGTCGAAAGCCGGTACTCGACCGACGAGGCACCGACCGCGCTCAAGCACATTACCAACTACAACAACTATTACGAGTTCGGCGTCGGGAAGGAGGATCCTGCAGCGAACGCCCACACGCTGACCACAAAACCGTGGACGCTCGCGGTCGATGGCCTCGCCGCCCGCCCCACCGATTTCCATGTGGAGGACCTGCTCAGCTCGGTGGCGCTCGAGGAACGGATTTACCGGCTGCGGTGCGTCGAGGGCTGGTCCATGGTTATTCCATGGGTCGGGTTTCCGCTTTCTGAGGTGCTTGGCCGCGTGGAGCCGTTGGGCAGCGCAAGGTATGTCGCCTTCGAGACCGTGTTGAGGCCGGATGAAATGCCGGGCCAACGTGCCTTTCTGCCAGCCTTGGAGTGGCCGTATGTGGAGGGCCTGAGGCTCGACGAAGCCATGCATCCGCTGACCATCCTGGCCGTGGGACTCTATGGCGAGACGCTTCCCAATCAGAACGGTGCGCCGATCCGCCTGGTCGTTCCCTGGAAATACGGCTTCAAGAGCATCAAGTCGATCGTCAAGATCACGTTGACCGAAGAGCAGCCCGTGACCTCGTGGAACCGGCAGAACCCGCGCGAATACGGCTTCTATTCGAACGTGAATCCTGAGGTGGATCACCCACGCTGGAGCCAGGCAACCGAGATGCCGATCGGCAAAGGTCTCTTCGCAAAACGAAAGCCGACCCTGCTCTTCAACGGCTACGCCGATGAAGTCGCCGGGCTTTATGCCGGCATGGACCTGCGCAAGTTCTTTTGATGCTCCGCATGGCCGCCCTTATCAGCGAAAAGCCGCGAATATCCGCAGCGGTGCGGTTTCGTGTGATCCGCGCCACACTTTATTGGATCGGGCTGGGCCCGGCCGTGTGGACCTTTTTCCTCGGCCTCACGGATCAGCTGGGGGCAAACCCGATGAGGACCCTCGAGCAGACCTTGGGTCTTTGGGCACTGCGCTTTCTCATCGCCACCCTTGCCGTGACACCTTTTCGCGACCTCACGGGAATCAGCTTACTGCGCTATCGGCGCGCGCTCGGTCTGCTGGCCTTCTATTACGCCCTGTTGCACTTTACGACCTACATCGTGCTGGATCAGGGCCTCAACCTTTCGGCGATCGCGGCGGATATCGTCAAGCGGCCCTACATCACGATCGGGATGCTAGCGTTCGCAGTTCTGGTGCCACTTGCCGCCACGTCCAACGATACAATGGTACGACGGATGGGGCGTGCCTGGAGTCGCCTCCACCGGTGGGTCTATCTGGCCGCGGCGGCCGCAGCGGTGCACTTCCTGCTTGTAGTGAAGTCCTGGACGATGGAGCCTGTGGTCTATTTCGCCATCGTGGCTATACTCCTCGGCTACCGCCTCTATAAGCGTCTTCGCGGCAGCAGGGGCAACCGGCGTAGGAAACCGGTTCCTACGCGCTGATCGGTTGTCCATATCCGCAGGACAGATTTGGAATGGCATAATCCTAAACGGCCGCTTCCTGCGATCGCTGTCGTGCCGGCTGACCCGTCTTGGTCAGGTTCAGGGCGGTATCGGCCAATGCCACATGACTGAAGACATGAGGAAAATTGCCGAGATGCCGGCGTGCCCGCGGATCATATTCCTCCGCGAGCAGGCCGACATCGTTGCGCAAGTCGAGCAGCCGCTCGAAAAGCGCGCGGGCCTCTTTCTGCCGGCCAAGCAGGACAAGGTTGTCGGCAAGCCAAAAGCTGCAGGCGAGGAACGCTCCTTCCCCTGGCGGCAGTCCGTCCTGTGTGACCGCGGAATCATACCTGAGAACCAATCCGTCGACCATGAGACGCTTCTGGATGGCTTCCACAGTACCCCGTACCCGGTCATCATCCGCCGGAAGAAAGCCGACAATCGGCAGAAGCAGAAGACTGGCATCCAGGGTCTTGCCTCCGTAGCACTGCACGAATGCGCCTAAGTCGGTATTGTATCCACGTCGGCAAACCTCCTCATGGACCCGCGCGCGCAATGCTCTCCAACGCTCAAGCGGTCCCCCGAGCCGGAACTGCTCGGCACTACGGATCGCGCGGTCAAGCGCCACCCAGGCCATCACCTTGGAATGGGTAAAATGGCGTCGCCTGGCGCGAATCTCCCAGATGCCCTCATCGGGCTTGGCCCAGATCGTCTCGAGATGCTCAATAAGCGCCCGCTGCAATTCCCATGCTTCGTGACTTGGCTCAAGGCCGCCGCGCCGTGCCTGGTGCATTGCGTCCATGATTTCGCCGAACACATCTATCTGGAGTTGGCCGTGGGCAGCATTGCCGATCCGGACCGGCCGGGACTCTTCATATCCGGGCAGCCATGGCAGTTCCCATTCGGTAAGGCGACGTTCTCCGGCGACGCCGTGCATCGGCTGCAAGTGCGTGGGCGTACCGGCGGCCGCACGCAGGAGCCAGTCGCGCCATGCCTTCGCCTCATTGTAGTAGCCGGCATTCATCAGCGAGAGCAGCGTGAACGTCGCGTCGCGCAGCCAGCAGAAGCGGTAGTCCCAGTTTCGTTGGCCGCCGATCAGTTCCGGAAGCGACGTCGTCGGAGAAGCCACGATTCCGCCGGTGGGGCCATAAGTCAGCGCCTTCAGGACAACGTGCGAGTGGACGACCGCGTCTTCCCAAGGCCCTTTGTAGCGGCAGCGCCCTCCCCAGTTCCGCCAAAAGGCTTCAGTCTCGTCGAGCAGTTCCTGGGCATCGACTGGAGCCGGCGGTGGCAGATGGGACGGCGAGTAGCTCAAAACGAAGGCTACGATCTCGCCGGCAGTAATCGTGAATCGAGAGGCGGTCCTCTGGTCCTCGTAAAGGGAAGGGCGCCCGCCCTGGACCGTGACCATATCGGGCCCAGCGATCGCACGCAGCCTGCCATCTTCCAGGTGCGTGATCCAAGGCACAACGGCACCGTAGCCAAAGCGGATCACAAGTTCAGACATCATTGCGACGCGCCCGCGGCTGCCCTTCACAATTCGGACCAGCCTGGGATGGTCCCGACCGATCGCCAAGAAGTCGATGAGAGTGGCGGCTCCCTCGTCCGTCTCGAATTGCGTCTCCAGGACAAGCGTCAGGCCTCGGTAGCGGCGCGTGACGCGCGCGGTCTCTGTCGCCGGTCGAACAAGCCATCGTCCGTGCGCGGGGCTGCCCAAAAGCGCGGCAAAGCAAGCGTCGGAATCAAAACGGGGCCAGCAAAGCCAGTCGACCGACCCCTCACAGCTCACCAGCGCGGCGCTCCGGCAGTCGCCGATCAGTGCATAATCTTCTATGCGCGCCGCCACCGCCCCGTCCTCACCCAGCGTCACGGAATTCCGGATAGAGCGCCATGCCACCATCTACAAAGAGTGTGGCGCCGGTGACATAATCCGAAAGGTCTGACGCAAGCCAAAGTGCGGCTTCGGCGACATCCTCGGGCTCGCCGATGCGCCCGTAGGGGATGAGCTTCAGCAGATCTGCTTCCGCCTCAGGTGTCTTCCAGGCCGCGCGGTTGATCGGGGTCCTGATCGCGCCCGGAGCAATTCCATTCACGCGAATGCGCTTTTGCGCTGTTTCCTGCGCCAGCGTCTTCATCATCAACATCAGTCCGCCTTTGGAGGCTGCATAGTTGACGTGCCCTGCCCAGGGAATGAGTTGGTGCACGGAGCTCATGCAGATGATTTTGCCTGCCGCTTTTGAACGGGGGCTGGGTTTCTGCTGGTCGAAGCAGCGAATGGCTTCCCGGGCGCAGAGGAACTGACCCGTGAGATTAACGTCGAGCACACGCCGCCACTGCTCCACCGCCATTTCGGCTGCAGGCGCGTCCATCTGGATTCCGGCGTTGGCCACGAGAATATCGATCCTGCCGAACGCCTCCATGAAGGTGGCAAACAGCGAATGCACCTTTTCTTCGGCGGAGACATCCGCCTGGAGTGCGACCGCCTTGCCGCCATTCCTCTTGATTCCCTCTACGATCTTAGTGGCCGCTTCGGAATGCGAGTGGTAGTTTACGCCGACAGCCGCGCCTGCGGTTGCAAATCGGCGGGCGACGACCTCCCCCATCCCGGAACTTGCGCCGGTGATCAGGGCGGTCTGGCCCTGTAAGGGATGCTCGCGATCGACTTTGCTCATAGCCTCACAGGATGTAACGGTCCCAGTTGCCATAATGCTCCTTGCTGCGGGTGCCGCGCGGTAGGCTAAGGGCGATAAGGATGAGACCCGCTATCACGCCGTGCACGGCCGCCACCGTGCCTCCGCCGGCCAGAAGCCAGGGCGCGGCGATAAGCCAGAGGCCGAAGGCGACGTTGATGAAGCGCAATGGGCGCGCCACTTCGGCCATGGCTATGACGGCGACGGTGATGACAAGCGCGCCGACCAGGTGGTCGCTGTCGGCCATCGGCGGCTCAGTACCGAAAACCAGGCGACTGAACATTAGCCAGGCACCGAGCAGGGAGCTCCCAACCAGCGTCCACGGCACAGTCACGCCGCGCGCCGCCGAAAGGACCAGTTCCCAAAGCGGCATATCAAAGCCGGGCCTTTGCACGTCCTTACCGCTTCCCGGCAGTGCATCGCCCCTGAAGAAGGAGCGCCAGAACGGCCGGCCGCGGCGGGTGTTGAGAACGAGGAACTGGCCCATCGCCACGAGCTCGTCGAGCGCGTAGGGGATCATGATGAGCATGGCGAGCGCCGCCAGCAGGCACAGCGTGCAGTAAGTGCCGATCATGATCGGCTGGATGATGATGAAATAGATCGACACGACGCCGAGCGGCACCACGACGATGCCGAACAGAAGCACCATCCAGGGCATGGTGCGCCAGCGCGCTCGTCCGCCCATGATCCCCATTAGGATCTCGAACATATAGCTGGTCGCGCCCAGCCCGCCGTCGGCGATCGGCCAGGCCCTGGAAACGTCGGAGGTGATGATAAACTCGGTGCCGTTCCGGCCGCCCTCGCCCGCGAAGAACGGCTCCCAAACGCTCTCGATATGGCCGAGCTGGTACGCCGCAAGAACGCGCGCAATAACGAAGCCGATTGCGCCGAGCGCGATGATCGGCAGGCGCTGCAGATATGTGGAGGGGCAATAGCTCCAGCCGGGTGGCATGTCGGAGTCGTCCATCATGCCCTCGTGGCTCATGCCGGGCATCATCGGCACGAGGATGGCGAAGGTGATGACAAGCGCGCCGACAAATGTGTCATTTGCATAGACGGCGGCACTCGGTGCCCAAAAGACGAGCGGCGCGAAAAGAAGCCATATGCCCACCGCCGTGTTCGCCCACTGCGCCCAACTGAAGCGCGGCGAAAGCGAGAGCGCCGAGAACGCCATAATCAGCAACCCGCTGGTGAGATCGCTCCAGGCGGTGAGAGAATTGCGCAATGACGGGTCCCAGAGCCCACGCTCTTCCGTGACGCGCATTACGGCGTCACTGAAGGTGTCTGCGCCGAACGTACCGAAGACGAACGGGCTCGTTGCCAGCCACAGGCCCAGCAGCATGTTGAGGAAGTGCACCCAGAGCATGTCGAAATGCATCATGCGCATGTGCTGCATGTGTTTTCGCATCATGGCACGAAATTGCTCGGGCTCCTGCTCTGCCTCGTTCTGTTCGTTTTCTACCTGCTCCGCCGCTACCGCGGCCGAGTTCAGCTTGTTCGCCTTGTACCATCCGACTGGGTCCGCCTTCAGTGCGGCGATCATTTTGGGCAGTGTCTCGCGCAGGGAATGTTTCGGTTCCCAGCCGAGAAGCTCCTTGGCGCGCGAGATGTTGATTTCGTAGTGGTCGTCCGAGATGTCGACCATCCAGGACCGGATGAAGGGGTCCTGATCCAGCACCTCGCCCTGCACCCAGGCGCCCGTCCGGGCGAGGCCTTTCGGAATGCGCCGCGTCTTCCAGTCCTCGTCATGGATCAAGCGGCCAATCTCGCGCTGCAATTCGTCGAATGTGGGCGTATCCGTTTCGCCCAGGAGCAGCGCCAGATCCGGCGGCAACTCCTTCCGGCGCTCAATTATCGTGATCAGGGCCGCGGTGAGGTCATCGAGATGGAGGAACGGTTGCCCTGTATCGAGATCGCCTGGGTAGAAGTGGCTGACATATTGACGTTCGTAGATGCGTGCGATCTGGTGCGAGAGGAAGGTTGCGCGGCCAATATCATCATAGACGCCGGCCGGGCGCACCGTGACCACCGGAATTTTTCCCCTCTGCTCCCGGATCAGCTTTTCCGTGCGTATCTTGGACTCGCGATACGGCAGCTTCGCATCGAGCGGCCAATCCTCATTGATCGGCTCTCCCTTCCTGCCCGGAGCATGAACCAGCATTGTGCTCGAGAAGACGAACTGCTCGACCTCGAATTCCTGGAGCCCGCGCAGTAGCCGCTCCGTCCCGCGCACGGTAACCTCTTCGTATAGCGGATTGGGTTCGCCGGTCAGATCGAAATAGGCGGCGAGATGAACCACCGAGGCGATGCGCTCGCCATAGCCGAGCCGCACCCGCTCCAACGCGGCTTCGATGCTGCTGTCTGACGTGAGATCGATACAGATGCACTCTGCTTCCGCCGGAGGATGTGGCGGCATGTCGCGGTCAAATCCGACCGGTGTAAAGTGTCCTGCCAGCTTCTTTATCAGTGCCGATCCGATAAAGCCGCTGCTTCCTGTGACGACCACCACGTCCTTCTCGGAATTCACCTTCCCCTCCGAAAGCACAAACAATAAGCCTCAGCTTCTCACATATTTCACGAGCGCAACCATCGCGAGTACGATCAGCGCCAGGAGCAAAATCCAGAACACGCCTACGCCGGCCATGATCCAGCCCGCGCCCTCGATACCCATGCACTCCATCATCATGGTTGCGCTCTCCGTCTGATCTCCAGCCGTTCCAGATCACCAACCCGCATGCCGGCGCTGATCTGTGCCCGGATTCCCGGACTCGACCTCCGAAACTCTCTACTTCGCCGCGACGGTTCCGCGGCTAAATTCTAAATGAAACCGACGCGTTCCGACATGGTTCCAATTCCGGATGGGCACGACCGCCGACTGCTCCCGTCTCTCGGCGGATCCTTGCGAACGCGCTAGCGGTAGAAAACAAGTCCGGGGAACGGCATAGCATCCCGCACGTTGGGTGAGGAACCCGGCGACTGCTACCTCTCAGGAAGCACTATGATCGAGCAGATCGGCACATCACTTTATGTCAGCGCTGGCCTTTTCTGGAAAGCGTTCTGGGCGCTGGCGTTCGGCTATGCCTTTTCGTCGCTCATCCAGGTGCTGGTGCCACGTGAAATGGTCGCCAGACACCTCGGGCGCCCTGGCCTTAAGGAGACCTCCCTCGCGATGGTTTTAGGGCCAGCATCTTCATCCTGTTCTTTCGCGGCGCTCTCGGCCGGACGTGCTCTCCTGGCAAAGGGAGCAGCACTGATCCCGATGATGGCCTTTCTGTTCGGCGCCACCAACCTGTCGCCCCAGGTGGCAGCGCTCGCCTGGATCTTCCTTGGCTGGCAGTTTGCGCTGGCCGTGGTTGTTGGCTCCATCGCGCACGTTTTGGTGATGGCGGCCGCAGTGCGCCTTACCTATCCAAAAGAGATGGTGGAGCGTGCCCGGCAAGACGCTTCCAAGTCGTCGATGGAGGGAATGGGTGACCCCTCGGAGGGACTGCCGCGCCCTTGGCGCGAGAAGCTGGCAAGCGGCAAGGCTTGGCGCCGCATTGGCACGACCTATGTGCGCGAATGGAACATGGTCTGGAAAGACCTTTTGTTCGGGTTCCTCGTTGCCGGCGCAGTTGCCGTGCTCGTCCCCGACGCGGTCTTTCAGGCGATTTTCCCGCAGGGGCTGACGCCCGTCTTGCTTGTTGTCGTCCACGCGTTCCTCGGACCGGTGTTGGCGCTGCTGACGATCATCGGCTCTATGGGAAACGGTCCGCTCGCCGCGGTGCTGTGGGAAAACGGGGTTCTGTTCGCCGGTATCATCGCCTTCTTGTATGCCGACTTTGTCGTGATCCCGTCGCTACGGATCAACACGACCTACTACGGCTGGCGCTTCGCGGCCTATCTGGGCGCGATCTTCACCGCTTCGGCTATCGGCGCAGGTATCATAATGCACACGCTGTTCTGGCTTCTTGGTCTCATTCCCGAGCCACAGGCCGGCGCCGTGCAGCAGCTCGCGCAGTTCCGCATCGACTATGTCTTCTTCCTGAATCTGGCGGCAATCGCAGTGTCAGGCGCGCTGCTATGGGAATGGTGGCGCAATCGTCGGCACCCTGACCTGTGAGCAGGATCACAAAAGTTCATCTGCGCGATCAGCTGCGATTCCGTCGTTCGGTCGTTCCGAGCTTGCGCCACTGTATTCGTGAACGAGGCCTCAGCAGCAGCCTGACCGTGAAGGTTCGGAACTCGGCTTCGAGACATCTCGGACAAGCTGGGCCGTCTCATGCTCCGAACCATGCAGCGCTATATCGGCCTGCGAGACCATGCCGCAGCAGGCACCTTTCTCGTCCACCACCGGTACACGCCTGATCTGATTTTCCTCAAGAGTGCTGCAGCAATCATCGAGATCCATGTCGGGCGTGGCTGTCACGGCCGGAGATGACATCACCTCGCGTACCGGCGTCGAAGGATTCTTGTCTTCGGCGACACCGCGACAAGCCATGTCTCGATCCGTTACCACACCGATGGGTCGACCCTCGTCGTCGACCACGGGAAGTTCGCCGCAATCATGCTCTGCCATGAGCTTGGCTGCCTCTTTCATCGATGTATCCGGGCCACAGCAGGCCGGATTGCTTGTCATTACGTCTTGCACTTGCATCGCGCTTTTCCTGTTGCTCGTCGAAAATGCTCCGCCTGAATGGCAGACGTTGTCATCGAAACCCATCTCCGAACCCAAGGTTCCAATCCGACACCAACACTCTCACTTGTCACCGGACCGGGCAGTGATCGAAGGTCTTCCGCAGAGAGCCCGAAGTCGGATCGACCAGCTAAGCGGACCAGAATGCTTCCGCTACGGGCCGGGCGCGAGTTTGTCGCGACAGGCCGCCTGGAGAAGTGGTCGCGATCACTCCTAAGCCATCATGCATCGGCGGCTATAAAGACGTCATATGTGACCTCGGTATTTGCCAATTTGTAGCTAAGTGTATGAGCAAATTGGAGCATCCGCCCCCGCTCACTGCTGATGCGCTCCGCAAGATCGAGCGGGGCCGCAACTCGTTCGAAAAGCACGCCTGGGCGAGGTCTACAGGTCGCTGGCATCCGCCGATCAAGCGCTTCAACTTGGCGCTGAAAATCTCGAACTGCTGGCGGTATCGGCGTATCTGAGTTGCAGTCCAAAACAGCGGAAGGATGGCGTTGGCTTCCTCGCCGCGGTGAAAGCACAGACTGCTCATTTGTGCACGCCGTCAGGATCGCTCCCGAGAGCAAGCCCGCGGAGGCGCCAGCTGCCTTTCTCGTGACCGGCCATCGACAGATCATGGTGTCGCTTTCCATTCAATTGTGCGAATCGGACTCCAACGATTTCAGTAGTTTGCCCGAGCACTTAATTTGAGAATGGGCATTTAATTTGATAATCTGGCTTGGATGTTGGCACTTGATGTGAGAATCAGGTTCTCGATGTTTTTCTGTTCGTGAGCTTCTATGAGCCATCTTTTCCCCGACGAGATCGATGATGCGCTTTGGGATGAAGCGTGCCGACGGGCGGATGCGATACGCGGCTTCCTGAGACGCCATCCCAGCCGCACAGGTGCCGGAGCCGTTGCGGAACTCGCAACGGAACTCGGCCTAAGCCAGGCAACGGCCTCGCCTCATAAGACTGTTTCGCAGCGGTGGAACCGTGCTGTCCCTGGTGGATCGCAAGCGAGGAAGGCCGGAGGGGTATCGTACGCTGGACGGGAAACGGGAGGGGATCATCCGTGCGACGATCAAGGCACACTATCTGAACCGGAACCGCCCGACTGTTTCGCAGCTGGTTCGCGACGTGCACACGAACTGCATTTCGGCAGGGCTCAAACCCCCTCATCGCCGAACGATCATGACGCGCGTCAGGGACATCGACCTCCAGAAGCGGGCAAAGCGACGCGGCGAACAGAAGACCGTCAAGGCGACAACGCCCGTTCCCGGATCGTTTGACGTCGCGCGTCCCCTGGACGTCGTCCAGATCGACCATACGAAGGCCGACGTCTTCGTCGTCGACGAGGATGGGTGCTCTACCCGCGCGCCAAGCAGGCCCTCGACCGGCTGAGCCGGCTCCTCGACCATCCTCGTGGCACGCGCATGCCGTCGATCGCGATCTATGGCGACAGCGGCATGGGCAAGACCATGATCATGAGCCGGTTCCGAGACGAGCATCCGCCGAGCTTCAATCCTCTGACGGGCACGTTGAAGACACCGGTCCTCGCTATGGAAATGACCAGCCCGCCGGGCGAGCGGCGCTTCTATGCCGAACTGCTCACCCTACTTGGTGCCCCACAGCGGCCACGCGCTGACATCGCCCAAATGGAGCAGGCCGCATTGCGGATCATGGAAGCGATCGGCGTGCAGGTGCTGGTCATCGACGAAGTGCACAACATCCTCGCCGGGACCTATCGCGAGCAGCGCATCGTTCTGAACACTCTGCGCTTCCTCAGCAATCGTCTGCAGATCTCGCTCGTCTGCTTCGGCGTCAACGAGGCACGGGAGGCGATAGCGGCGATGTCCAACTCGCCCGACGGTTCGAACAGTTGACCTTGAGCCGGTGGGCCGCCAACGATCAGTTCGAGACGTTGGTGGCCTCGATCCTGCGCAATACGCCGCTGCGTCGGCCCTCGGTGCTCACCCCGAAATCGCTGCGCCGGATCCTGCAGATCACCGAGGGGATCACCGCCAACATCTTCCACATGATCAACAGCCTTGCGGTCGACGCTGTCGAGAGCGGCCGCGAGCACATCACTGACGAGATGGTTGAGAATTGCGAGCCGGAATTCGATGCCGAGGCTGCGTCCGCATGATGAAGGAGACCGTTCCACGGCGGTTGCCGGTAGTCTTGCCGCACCACTCAGACGAACTTCTGTCATCCTGGATCGGTCGACATGCCGCCTTCTATGGCGTCCCGCCACTCGTCATGCTGCAGCATTGCTTGTCGGAAGTCAGCTCGCTGCGCGCCGCCGACCTCCACATGAGCTATGATCAGGAGTTCCGCCTGGCCAACATGTTCGCTACCGAACGGGACGTGGTGCGGCGCATGACCTTCACCAATGTCGCGCAATCAGCGCACCGGTTCATCTCCGCCCGGCCGACGCAGGTCTGTGCGAGTTGCAGTCCGGGACATAGGAAGCCGGAGCCGATCCTGCGCAGCCAGCTTCTGGGGTGGCGCATTACGTGCCCCTTGTGCGGAGGCCAGTTCCGGCAGGCCGTCGGGCAAAAACTCCCCTCCCCTTTCCGGCAAAATCGCGTTGCTGCTCTTCATGGCGAAAAGCTGCTGGATGACGAAGCCGAACGTGGTGTCGCAACCTGGACATCCCCGGCCGAGATTGCCCGGCTCCTCCTGATGCGGCGCGTGCCGAGACCCTTTCCGCGCGAGCACGATCTTTGGCGCTTCAGGGTGCTCGGCGCGATCATTCCGGATTTCGACCATGTCGTCGCCCAGCAACAGGAGAATCTGCCCTCCCCCGCAAAGCCAATCTTGCCGCTTCACCTACGGCCGGCACTGCTCGCCGGCGTTGCCATCGTCGAGCGTGCCGGACCGGAGATGCTCCGAATGCTGCGCGGTCACATGATGGGACAGAACAGGGTCCGTTTCATTGACGCCGCCGAGAACATGATAGCCCGCGCATCCGGACCGCCGGTATCTCCGCAGATGCACTTAATTTGAGAATGGGCTCGTCGAAATTCTCAAATTAAGTGCTCAGCTCGACCCGAGCCGGCGCATTCTTGCGTTTAAGTGGCAAGCGACAGCTCTTGCGCGGCGGGGTTCCGCATTAGCATGAGGAGCGCGCACTATCGCTCATTGGTCGCCCAAGCAGTGACACATCGAGGAGCGCCATTCTCAATGCCCCGCGCGCCCCTACCGCTTCTGAACGGAACTCATCGACCTCACCGGCCAAAAGGAGCCTGCGATCAGCAAGACGACGCCGATCGTTATCATCGTGTCCGCCATGTTGAAGGCCGGCCAGTGCCAGCTGCCGACGTGGAAATCGAGGAAATCAGTCACGGCACCTTGGCGCATCCGGTCCAACACATTGCCGCTAGCGCCGCCGGCAATCAGGCTAAGACTAATGGTCTCCGTTTGCTTTGGCGTTCTCATCGCCCAGACCAGAAGTCCGGCCACGATCACCACCTTGATTCCGGCGAGCACCATTGGGCGATCGAGGAAGAGCTCACGGAACATCCCGAAGCTGACACCTGTATTGAAGCCGAGTGTCAGGTTGAAAAATGGCGCGATCGCGATCGTGCGCGGCGGCACCATCACAACATTGAGGATCAGCCATTTCGTGAGAAAATCGACAGCAAGCGCGGCAGCTAGAACACCAGCTGCCAATATAGCTCGTCGAATCAGGCTCGGGTACACCACGCTTAATCGGTCCTTCTCTTGTCGGCGATTTTTCTGCGGGCAGTCCATTTATGCTCGCTCGCACCGATGCGGTCTTGAGCTACGCCGGGACCGTCGCGGTGATGCTCGGGCCCTGCTGCTGGTGCGCCGAAACGCCGATGCCGCTGGATGGGCCACCCTTTTGAGTGCTGGTTTGATCACGGTTGAGCAGGCGCAGGCCGTTGAGAACAACCAGCAGAGACGCACCGACGTCCGCCGCGATAGCACCCCAAAGCGATGCGAGACCAACCACCGTCAGCGCTGTGAACAGGAGCTTCACGGCGATCGAGAAGGCAACATTCTGCCGGATAACGGCGAGTGTTGCGCGCGAATGGCGCACTAACCAAGAAAGTTTCGACAAGTCATCCGACATGAGGGCCACATCGGCCGTTTCAATGGCGGCGTCGCTGCCCATGGCGCCCATGGCGATGCCAAGATTGGCACGCCCCATAGCGGGAGCATCGTTGACTCCGTCGCCGACCATAGCTACCGATCCATAGCGCCGCACCAAATCTTCGACCGCCGCCACCTTGTCGCCCGGCAGAAGTTCCGCCCGAACCTCATCAATGCCCGTCTGCTTCGCAATCGCCTCCGCGGTCGCGCGATTGTCTCCCGTGAGCATCACAACGTGTTCAATGCCGGCGCGGTGAAGCGCCGTGACAATGTCCTTCGCTTCCGGCCTGACAGCATCGGCAACGGCGACGAGCCCGCAGACTTCTTGACCATCGCCGACCGCAACGATGGTGCGACCGGCGCTCGAAAGCTCATCTGCCAGTTGCAGAACTTCAGTAGAGTTTATGCCACGCTCCTCAATGTAGCGGCGCGAGCCGAGCCACATCTCGCGGCCGGCCACTCGCCCGATGACGCCTCGGCCAGTGATGGCTTGAACAGCCTCGGCAGGCTCGGAGGCGATCTTCAGTTCGGCGGCTTTCGCGAGGATGGCGCGAGCGATCGGATGCCCGCTGCGCGCCTCCAGGGCCGCAGCCAAGCCGAGGAGCTCCATTTCGCTGCGGTCTCCAAGCGGCACTATCTCGACGACCTGCGGCCGCCCTTCGGTGAGCGTGCCCGTTTTGTCCATAGCAATCGCCTTGAGGTGCGCAGGCGTTTCGAGATGGGTGCCGCCCTTGACCAGAACGCCCTGCTTGGCCGCGCCGGCGAGGGCCGCGACGATCGTCACCGGCGTGGAAATAACGAGCGCACAGGGGCAAGCGATGACGAGGAGCACGAGAGCCCGATAGAACCAGACGTCCCAGGCGCCGCCCAAAAGCAAGGGCGGAGCGAGAAAAATCGCAACGGCGAGTACCATTACGATGGGCGTGTAAACACGCGCGAATTTCTCCACCCATTGCTCACTTGGCGCGCGCCGGCTCTGCGCCGAACCGACCATGCGGATGATTTGGGCGAGCGTCGTGTCATTCGCCGCTTTGGTGGTCACGACCTCAATTGCGCCCTCGCCGTTGATGGTCCCGGCAAAGACTTCGTCGCCCTCTGCCTTGAATACGGGGACGCTTTCACCGGTGATCGGTGCTTGGTTGACCTCACTCTCGCCAGCGGCAACCCGGCCGTCGAGCGGCACCTTGTCTCCTGGCCGGACTATGATATGCGCGCCGACCCGAACCTCTGCCGGAGGGACGTCGCGCTCGGAGCCATCCTCGAGCTTAACGCGTGCTGTCGGCGGCGCGAGTTCCATGAGGGCGGCAACCGCCCGGCGCGCGCGACCAAGACTCCAAGCCTCGAGCGCCAGCGCTAGTGCAAAAAAGAACGAAACAGTAGCAGCCTCGAACCAGGCGCCGATGCCGATCGCGCCCGCGACCGCAACCATCATCAGCAGGTTCATGTCGGGGCGAAGCCGCTTGGCCGCGAGCCAGGCCTTGGGAGCCACATAGCGCGCCGCACAGAGCACCGCAACCGCATAAAGAACCATGCTCGGCAATGGGGTCGAGCCCAAACCGTGTTCGCCAGCCTCGAACGCCGCGATGACACCGCCCCCAAGCCAGGCGTGGACCCCAAACGCCAGCGCCGTGAGCACGCCGCTTGCGGTTGTCAGCCACGACTGCACCTGCTTGCGGCGCTCTTCGGCCTGAGCGGCATCGCTAGAAGCGCCTTCAGTCCAGGGCTCGGCGCGGAGACCGGCACGAGCCACGGCCTTTTCGACACGAGCTTCGAGTACGGGATCCGGCGTCACATCAATCGACATGCGGCCGTTGAGAAGATCGAAGGCGAGCTTGTCTTCCCCAACCAGCGGACCGACCTCGCGCTTCAGGGCCGCGATCTCGTCGGCGCAATCCATGCCGTGAATGCGAAACACGACCTGGCCGGGCAAGTGGGTCGGGATCGGCGGACTTAACGCCTCCTGCACCTCGGCACCGCAGCCGCATGCCGAGTCTGGCACTGTAGCGGATTCGAGTGAAGCGGACGATACTGTTGGCGGCGTCCACGGTTCTGCGCGCATGCCCGTCCGAGCCACGGCTTGCTCAATCGAGTCAGCTCGCGCCCGGCCCTGGGGGGCAACCGTCATCATGCCTTGCATGGTGTCGAAGGCGAGCTTGTCCTCGCCAACGAGCGGGCCCAGTTCCCGCGTGAGGGCCGCCACCTCGTTCTTGCAATCAAGCCCGTGGACGCGGAACAGCAGCGCGTCGGCCGTATCGTGCTCTACGAGAGAAGCACGCATGCCAGTCGCGGCAACGCGGCCGGCGATTTCCTCAACTGTCGTTTGCCGTTGGGGCGCGACCGTCATCAGCCCCTTCGCCGTGTCGAACGACAGCCAGGCGTCGCTCCCGACCAGCGGACCAACCTCACGCTTGAGCACGGCCACTTCGTTCTTGCAATCGAGCCCCTCGACCCGGAACAGCAGCGTCGGCAGTGGCTGCTGCGCCCGCTGCCGTAGGAGATGTGCCTGCATGCCGGTCGTCGCGACCGCCTGCTGGATGACGTCGATCGACGAAGCATTTTCGGATGTCACCACCATGACACCCGCTTGAGTATTGAATGACAGCTTGTCGTCACCGCCGACAAGTGGGCCCACCGCCGCACGAAGCGCACGCACCTCATTCTGGCAATCGAGGCCATCGACTTTGAAGCGCAGCGAGCTGGGACTGCTCATCGTTGCGGCATCAACATTCATCAGTATCTCCTGCTGTCCAAATCGAGCTCGGCTCCCGAGCGTTCACGTCACTCTTGTGAACCATACATCCTGTAGCCACTACAGAATCAAGGCTGCGTCGCGGCGAAGATTGATCCATAGACGTCTTGCGTGGCAGACGGCGCCTTTACGCACGCGCCAGCCAAGTATCGCCCGGCAAGTTGGAGGGATAATTGATGCGCTCGTGGCAGCGCACGATCTCGGCGTCTAATCTCGGGCGCGGGATTCGCCGGACCAGCCCTCGCGTATTGGCTCCAGTGCTACGGCTTCGTTCCCACCGTAGATTCAGCTCAAGGATTATATGACTCTTTGTGAGCAAGCCGCGTCAAGGAAGGGTGCGGAGGAAGGCGCACACACCGAGAAAACTACAAGGCTCGGCTAATCTAAACCTTTTTTGCTGCTCTTAGCTTTCCCTGACATTCCTGATCACAAAACTGCTACGCGGCAGTGCGGGCAGCCGCGACCAGTCAATCCGCAGGTCTTGCTGCGGCACCTCGTAGCTCATGCGTCGCGTGAGGAAATCCGCCGCCAGCTTCATCAGTTCAATCGCGATCCATTCGCCGGGACAGCGATGATTGATGTGGTGGTCCCCTCCACCCTGCGGAACGAAATTGAATGGGCTCTCATCCCACCGGCGGAAACGCTCGGGCTCGAATTCCTCCGGCCTCTCCCACGTTCGCGCGTCCTGATTGGTCCCGTATAGGTCAAGGATCACGCGTCGACCTTCGGGGATCTGGTATCCGTTCCACTCGAAGGTTTGGCGCGTCTGTGCAGCGACTGCCGGGAAGAAGGGATAGTAGCGGCGAACCTCCTGGACGAAGCGATAGGCGTAGCCGTCATTATCGGCCTGAAGCCCCTTTCGGACTTTGGGATGTGCATGCAGAGCATGGGCAACGAAGACGATATAGACGGAAACAGCGACCGTCGGCCTAATCACATTGATCAGTTCGACCGCTGCAAGGTTCGGGACCAAAAGTTCGCCGTTCAAATCCTGGTGCCACGCAATGACGTGGGCGGCGGATTGCTCCGGTGGGTGGATACGGCCGCTACGGATCTGTTCGACGATACCCGCCGCCCAGCGGTCGGCCCGTTTTCGGGCCCACCGCGACAACAAATGCCGAAGTCCGACCGAACCCGCATGGTCGAACAGGGCGGCAAGGTCTCGGGTTCGCGCCTCGACATCAGAATCTGCCAGCGGCACGCCGGCCCAGGCGCAGGCCGCACAGGTCAGAAGCGCGTGGAGCTCTGGATAGAGCACCACTTCGTCCATTGATCCCCACCGGCGCACTCGGGTCTGCCATTCCGTCGCGGTCAGCTGCACGAGTCGTTCAATGCGCTCGGCTGTCATCAGCGACATGAACATCTGCTTGCGGTGTCGGTGGGCTTCGTCGTCGAGGCCCTGCACGCCACCGACCCCGAGCAACGTCTTCTGGACCGCCTTAGGCATCGCACCGCGGCGTACGAAGCGGCCCGGATCGTAGAACAGCCGGGCCGCTTCCGGGCCAGTCATACAGAGGGTCTTTCGCAGCAGAAGCCGCGCTTCAAACAGGTCCGATCGGTAGCTCCGACACCGATTTGAGATAAATCTATAGGGATCACCCGTCAGGGCGATTGTCGAGTCCAGGCTTCTGTCACGGGGAATCCGGGGCATTGCGGCTCTCCAAATCCCGTTCGGCGAGATCCTCCGGCCTCCTAGAGGCAAACGCGTGGCCACAGGTCCACGGGAGACCTTGGGTCATCCCCTGTCTCCCTGTGCAGAATCGCGGGCTTCGCGCGCCTCCTTGAGAATCTCCCACCCCCCTTTGAGGACGATTCCGACGATCACAACCCCGATCACGAGATCGGGGACGGGAGACTTCAGGAACATCACCAAGAGACCGGAAAGGACGATGCCAGCGTTGGCCAGCATGTCGTTCGTCGTAAAAATCCACGACGCCTTGAAGTGCACACCATGTGCACGATGAGCTCGCAAGAGGCGAAGGCAGACCACGTTGGTCGCCGCGTTCGCAAGCGCCGTGATAATCATGGCGACCCCGATTGGCTCGGCTCCCGCGAAAAAACGACGTAAGACTTCTATAAGCAATCCGAAGGCAAGGAGGATCAGAAGAATGCCGGACAGTTTTGCGGCATGCGCCTTGGCAACGACCGTGCGGCCGACTGCATAGAGACTGACTGCATAGACGGCGGCATCCCCCAGATTGTCGAGGGCGGCGCCTAGCAGGCCCGTGGAATCCGCCAGGATGCCAACGGCCCCAGCTACCAAAACCTGTGTAAAATTAATCCCTAGTACCCAGCGCAGCGTGCGTCGTTCCGCGACATTTTGAGCATCGAGGCGGATCTCAGTCTCTTCGTCACCTGGCATGGTTCATGTCCGGCTCTCTGAGGGGGCGTCGTACTCAGTCGTGCTCGTCATCTTTTGACCCAGGCGTAGTATACGAGCAGCAGAAGAATGATCGCCCAAACGACAACAGCGCTCGTGTTAAGCCGCTGGTCATAGGTGATCCCAAACAGACTGAACTGAATGCCCGCAGTGGCTAAGGCTCCATGAGTGAGCACCTGGTTGGCGGCAAAGCCGGCGAAAAATTTGGTTACTTCCTTTCCCTTCATCGACAGTCTCCCTGAAACCGATTCACGTGCGGGTGCCCGAGAGCGGAATGACTTGCCTAACCTTACCGCCCTTGGACTGTTCCGGCGGCTCCTCGGCACGCTCGATCGACACCTGGTGGAGTTCGTTGCTGTCGAGCAAATGCTTTAATTCGCCGTGTACCCTTTGCCAAACCTGGCTGGGGTCAGCGCCCGACTCAAAGCGCAGGCGTACGCGCAGGTTCGTCGGCGGGTCTGCACGACCTGGGACAGATCGACTCCCGGCACGTGATCGATCTCGAACGCGAGTGGCGGAATCGAGACCTCCTCGCCGGCTTGGGTCGGAAACCGGAGGACCTCTGCGGAGCGTCCCTGGATGCGGATCGCGGGCAAGGGATTGCCGCAGGGGCAAGGATCCGGCCTTTGCAGGACGCGGTCGCCGAGATCGTAACGGAGGATCGGCTGCACCCGGTTTGCGAGATTGGTCACCAGCACGGTATGCGACTGCTCGCCCTGAGAGACGGGACGGAAATCGGCATTCATCGGTTCGAGGATAATCCAGTCTCCAACGACGTGAAGCCATCCCTCGGTGCAGCTGTAGGTCGGGCCACCGATCTCGGTTGAGCCCTATGTGTTGCCGACCTTTGCGCCGAAGGCCTTGGCGATCCGCCCGTACTCTTCTTCCGCAAGGTCCCTCGGCCGTAACCACCAACAACACCGGCTTGATGCGCAGCCGTCCAAGTTCCTGCTCGCGAGTCAGCAGAGAGGCGGTAGAGGCGTAGCCTAGGACAACAGCTGGGCGGAACTCATTGAGGCCGTTGACGAGTTCCCTTATCGGCGCGTCCACCGAGAAATCGCGAGTGAGTTTCGCCAAAACCCGGCTGGAGCGCCGCGCCCGAGTGAAACCCGTAACCGAAACGAAATGACCGCCGGTGGCGTGCAGGGCCGCAAATCGCGCGCCGCGCAGAACAATCCGTACAACGTCCCCGAGCGACAGCCAGGTTCTGAACGCTTCTCGGAGGCCGGATGTCCCGCCTCGCATGTGATTGTCATCCAATATGAAGATGCCCGGTTTGCCCGTCGTGCCGGCGGTCGTGGCGACCAAATATTTCCCGAGGAGCATTTCGCCGACGAGGCTCGGATCTTCGATAAACTTACGCACGCGCTCAATCGTGACCTTGCGATCCGTCACCCAGCTATCGAAGTTTGCCATGAGCGTCTTCTTGTCAGTGACAGGCAACAGGCTGGGGTCCTCGACCCTCGCGGGCACGTTCTTGTACAGATCGCGATAATAGGGAGAGTTGCCTCGCGCAAAGGCTACGATATCGGCAAGCCTCTCCTTCACCTTCTCCGGCTTCCGGGAAGCAGATTCCCACAGGGGACGCTGGCTCATGAGCCTTCTCCTTGTTTTCCGGGCTAGGCCGCACCCATTTCAGGGCTATCTGGTCGGACAACGGATCAATAAATCGAAGCGACCCCACCACATTCTGATTCTGGGCAACCATACTCGAACCCTTCTTCAATCGGTCGTCGAATGACGGAAGCGGTCGCGTTCACTAGTTCGATCATCCTCTTAGCGGAACCACCTCCCGGAATTTCCCGCCGCGACCCTGTTCCGGCGGTTCGTCGCCGCGCTCGAGCGTGACGTGTTTGAGCCCATGCTCGGCAAGCACCTTCCGCAGGCCTTCTTCGGCCTCGCGCCAGACGGTGTCTGCATTCGCCGTCGGCGCAATTTGCAGACGCATCTCAAGTGTCACGGGGGCCGTCTGCGCGAGCTGAAAGAGCGTGATGCCGCGAACGGCCTCGATGCGCTGGGTGAGCGCCAGCGGAGGAAGCCTGACCTCGCCCGTCGAAACGCGAAAAGTGAGGACGTCTGCGGAGCGGCCCTGTACGCGGATCGCGGGCAAGGGATTGCCGCAGGGGCATGGATCGGGCCGCTGCAGAACGCTGTCGCCGAGATCGTATCGCAGGATCGGCTGCACGCGATTGGCGAGATTGCTGATCAGGACCGTGTGCGACTGTTCGCCTGGAGGGACCGGGCGATAGTCGGCGTCGACTGGCTCGAACGCCACCCAGTCGGCGTTGACGTGCAGCCAGCCTTGGTCGCACATGGCGCTCATAAACATACATTCCGAGGCGGCGTAGCTGTTGCCGACCTTGGCATTGAATACGCGCGCAATTCGGCCGTATTCCTCCTGTGGCAGACCTTCGGCCGAGAGGGCCAGCAGCACGGGATTGATGTGGAGCCGGCCGGCTTCCTGCTCGTCCGCGAGCATCGCGGCCATGCTGGCATAAGGGGCAAGCAGCGCAGGCTGAAACCGGTTCAGCCGCGCGACAAGTTCCGCCATTGGCATATGTGCCGATAGCACTTCGACGCGGCTGCCGCGCCGCTTCTTCAGGCGCGTGGCGGCAACCGCTGACGCGAAGTGGCCGCCGGTTGCCATCACCATTGCCATCCGCCCGCGGCGGGCGACGATTTTGGCGAAGTCGCTCGGTCCGAGCCAGTAGCCCACCCAGCGGAGCATCATGGCAGTCACGACCGCCATCGTGCGATCATCGACGAGAAAGATGCCGCGACGACCGGTCGTGCCGGAAGTGGTCATCACGGTGTATTTTCCGAGGAACCACTCTCCAATCCGGCTGCGATCATCGACGAGCGCCTCTACAGCCTCGAGCGTGACGGCGCGGTCGGTGCACCATTCGTCGAAGCGCCCCATGAGCATCTTCTTGTCGGTGACCGGCAATTGGCGCGGATTCTCGATGCGATCCGGCAGATCGCGATAAAGCCCACCGTAGAATGGCGAGCGAGCCCGCGCATAGGCTACCATGTCGACGAGACGCCTCGTCTGCCGAGCCGCGAGCGCCTCGCGCCCCTGGCGCTTAGCGCGCCAGGCGTCCCAGATTAGGCCCACGACATGCTTGGTCATAATCGTTCTCGGTTCACACACCTCCGGTTAATTGCTATATCTACTTCCTGTAGCCACTACAGAATCAACCCCGGATGATCACTATCGGAGCCTTGTCCAAACGCACGGGCGTCAATATCGAGACGATCCGCTATTACGAGCGGATCAGACTCATACCCCCGCCGCCCCGAACCGACAGTGGGCGACGCCTCTACGGAGCGGAGGATGTTCGACGGCTGACGTTCATTCGCCATGCCCGGGATCTCGGCTTCGACATCTCCGCCATCAAGACGATGCTCGCTCTGCAGGGGGTACCCGAAGCTTCCTGCGAGCAGGTAAGCCAGATCGCGACCGATCAGCTTGAGGCCGTCGAGAGCCGAATCCGCCGTCTACTGGGGCTTAGAACCGAGCTCACCAGGATGATTAAGGAGTGCGACAACGGGAGAGTCGCGACTTGCAGGATTATCGAAGTTCTCTCCGACGCTCCCGGCGATCCGGACGCCCAATCAGATCGGCCAGAACGAAAATTGCGACGCCGCGGCATAAGCTAGATTGAAGGCTGGCGAATGGCGGCCCATTCAGTGCTCCTTGTCCTTGTTTGCACACGGCATCTGACAGCTTCGACCCCGTGACAACTTGTTGTGGCAGTCGGTGGCGCCGCGGAGTAAGGCGTTCCTATGAAGGGGCATTTGGCCCCGGGCCAGCAGGACAGCGATGGGGTACACGAGGGGGGGGGCGATTTGGCCGCGCCTTGGCCTCGTAGGAGTAGCAATCACGACGGCGATCGGCTCGCCGCAGCGACGGTTCAGCAGTTGCTCGACCGATGCGTAGAAGGCATCGAGATCAGCATGGAGGATTGTGGCGGGTCATATCCATTCTTCCTACCGGAAATCCCGTGTCTTCACCTTGATACGGTCGATATGCTCGTAGGGATCGACGATATCGCGTGCTTTCGTCATGCCGCGCGGATCGATGCCCGAACCGCCATGTTGGGCCTCGTCACCGCGGCCGTGCGGCAATGGAAACGGCGCTTCGCGGTTTCCGACGCTTGCCAGCTCGGCCGACAAATCGGTCAGCTCATGGGCGACGAGATGCACGACCTCGCCCTCGCGCTGGATGCGTCCGCGCACGCCGAGCATGGCCGACGAAAGCAGAACGCGCCGGAATTTCTCGAACACCTTGACCCAGACGACGACGTTTGCGGCTCCCGTCTCATCCTCCATGGTGAGGAACATCACGCCCTTGGCCGAGCCCGGCCGTTGCCGGACCAGCACCAGGCCTGCAGCCTCGAGCCAGCTTCTGTCTCGCGCCTGCATGGCTTCCTGACAGGTCACGATGCGGCGCCGGCGAAGATCGGCGCGGAGGAAGGAGACGGGGTGGCTACGTAGGGTCAGCCCGACATGGCCATAATCCTCAACCACCTCGCGGCCGGCCGTCACGGGCCTGAGTGCGATGGGAGGCTCATGTATCTCCGGCACGGTTTTCTGCTCACGAGAAGTAGCGGCCGCAAACAGGGGCAACGGTTCATCGCGTAGAGCCTTGATGGCCCAGAGCGCTTCACGGCGGGCAAGGTTGAGATCCGGCAGAAAAGTGTCGGCTTCGGCGAGTTGCACAAGCGACGCCGCCGGCACCCCGGCGCGGCGCCAGATATCGTCGACCGAGGCGAAGGGCTCGTCGGCCGGCGCCGCGACGATCGCGGCCGCGTCATCATTGGCGAGGCCTTTCACCATGCGCAGGCCGAGGCGGACAGCGAAGCGATCTTCGGCATCGGTCTGCTCGAGCGTGCAATCCCAGCAGCTGGCATTGACGCAGACGGGGCGCACCTCGACGCCATGATCGCGTGCGTCACGCACGATCTGGGCCGGCAGATAAAAGCCCATCGGCTGCGAGTTTAAGAGCGCCGCACAGAACACATCCGGATGCCAGCATTTCATCCAGGAGGACGCGTAGGCGATCAAGGCGAAGGAGGCGGCGTGGCTTTCGGGAAAGCCGTAGCTGCCAAAGCCTTCGAGTTGCGAAAAGGTCTTTTCGGCAAACTCAGGGGTGTAGCCGTTGGCGATCATGCCGTTGATCAGCTTGTCACGGAATTTTGAGACACCGCCGGTGTGCTTGAAGGTGGCCATGGCGCGCCGCAACTGGTCGGCCTCGCCGGCGGAAAAGCCGGCGCAGACCATGGAGACTTGCATTGCCTGCTCCTGAAACAGCGGCACGCCGAGCGTCTTGCCGAGAACGCGCTCCAGCTCCGGTGTCGGAAACGTCACCTCTTCCTTCCCGTCGCGCCGGCGAAGATAGGGATGGACCATGTCGCCCTGGATCGGTCCCGGACGGACGATCGCGACCTCGATGACCAGGTCGTAGAAGGTACGCGGCTTCATGCGCGGCAGCATCGACATCTGCGCGCGGGATTCAATCTGGAACACGCCGAGCGTGTCGGCCTTCCTGATCATGGCGTAGGTGCGCGGATCCTCGGCCGGGATCGTAGCCAGGTCGAGTGCGATGCCCTTATGCTTGGACAGGAGAGCGAATGACTTCTTCATGCAGGTAAGCATGCCCAGGGCCAGGACATCCACCTTCATGAATTTGAGGGCGTCGATGTCGTCCTTGTCCCATTCCACCACCTGGCGGTCCTTCATCGCCGCCGGCTCGATCGGCACGAAGTCGTCAAGCCGATCGTGAGTTCTGCGAGGACAGCAGCTTTGTCATGTCCTCGGGCAGGCCGAGCGCCTTGCCGACATCGCGGACGGCACCCTTGGTCCGGTAACGGATGACGGTGGAGCAAAGTGCTGTGTGATTGCGGCCGTAGGTTTCATAAACCCACCGCATGACGATCTCGCGCCGTTCATGCTCGAAATCGACATCGATGTCGGGCGGCTCGCGCCGCTCCTGCGAAACGAACCTCTCGAACAGAAGGTTGTTGCGTTCGGGGATCGACGGAGGTGATGCCGAGCACGTAGCAGACGGCAGAATTGGCGGCCGAACCGCGGCCCTGGCAAAGGATGTCCTGGCTGCGGGCGAAGCGAACGATCGAGTTAACAGTGAGAAAGTACGGTGCGTATTGAAGCGTCTCGATCAGCCGCGGCTCGTGCTTCAGGATGCCGACCACCTTGTCCGGCACGCCCTCGGGATAGCGGCGGGCGGCGCCTTCCCAGGTAAGCTTTTCCAGCGCCTGCTGGGCGGTGAGGCCCGGCATCGTCTTTTCCTCCGGGTATTGGTAGGCGAGTTCGTCGAGCGAGAAACGGCAGCGGTCGGCGATTTCGACCGTGCGCGCCAGGGCCTCAGGATAGCGGCTGAACAGCCGCGCCATTTCATCGCCCGGTTTGAGGTAGCGATCGGCATGACGTTCGCGCCGGAAGCCGGCGTCATCGATGGTGACGTTGTGGCGAATGCAAGTGACCACGTCCTGCATCATGCGGCGGGCCGGCTCGTGGAAGAGCACATCATTGGTGACGACGCCCGGCACGCCCATCGCAGCCGTCAGGTTTGCCAGCTCGTAAAGCCGGAGCTGGTCATTCGGGCGCCTGCGCAAGGTGAGCGCCATATAGGCCCGATCGGAAAAGGCGTCGCCCAGCCGCCGCAGGCGAATGGCGCAAAGGCCATCGGCTTCGTCCGGCACCAGGACCGCGATCAGTCCCTCGCCATAGGCGACGACATCATCCCATTCGAGATGGCATTTTGCTTTGCCGGTCCTGCCTTGCCGAGTGACAGCAGCCGGCAGAGGCGCGAATAGGCCTGCCGGTCCATGGGATAGGCCAGGATCGACATGCCGTCGGCGAGATAGAGACGGCAGCCGACGATCAGCCGGATGCCTGTCGTCTTCGCCGCCTCGTGGGCGCGTACAATCCCGGCAAGCGAATTGCGGTCGACGATGGCGAGCGCTTCGATGCCCAGCAGTGCCGCCTGGCGACCACCGGGCCAGCCGCGCTTCGGCGGCCATATCGAGCGTCTGATCGGCACACAGATGGGGAGGCTGCATCTGCTGCCTGGAACGACATTCAGCAACGAGCAGGATATCGGTGACTACAATTCGAAGCGGCACGCGGCACTGACACTGCGGGAGCTTGCCGGTAGTCTTGCCGCACCACTCAGACGAACTTCTGTCATCCTGGATCGGTCGACATGCCGCCTTCTATGGCGTCCCGCCACTCGTCATGCTGCAGCATTGCTTGTCGGAAGTCAGCTCGCTGCGCGCCGCCGACCTCCACATGAGCTATGATCAGGAGTTCCGCCTGGCCAACATGTTCGCTACCGAACGGGACGTGGTGCGGCGCATGACCTTCACCAATGTCGCGCAATCAGCGCACCGGTTCATCTCCGCCCGGCCGACGCAGGTCTGTGCGAGTTGCAGTCCGGGACATAGGAAGCCGGAGCCGATCCTGCGCAGCCAGCTTCTGGGGTGGCGCATTACGTGCCCCTTGTGCGGAGGCCAGTTCCGGCAGGCCGTCGGGCAAAAACTCCCCTCCCCTTTCCGGCAAAATCGCGTTGCTGCTCTTCATGGCGAAAAGCTGCTGGATGACGAAGCCGAACGTGGTGTCGCAACCTGGACATCCCCGGCCGAGATTGCCCGGCTCCTCCTGATGCGGCGCGTGCCGAGACCCTTTCCGCGCGAGCACGATCTTTGGCGCTTCAGGGTGCTCGGCGCGATCATTCCGGATTTCGACCATGTCGTCGCCCAGCAACAGGAGAATCTGCCCTCCCCCGCAAAGCCAATCTTGCCGCTTCACCTACGGCCGGCACTGCTCGCCGGCGTTGCCATCGTCGAGCGTGCCGGACCGGAGATGCTCCGAATGCTGCGCGGTCACATGATGGGACAGAACAGGGTCCGTTTCATTGACGCCGCCGAGAACATGATAGGCCGCGCGGATGGGCCTAGGTGAGCCGTGATGGACCTCGTCGCCGCGCCCATGCGGCACCGGGAATCCCGCCTCCCGCGAACCGACGCTGGCAAGCTCGGCAGAAAGATCGGTGAGCTCCTGCGCCACGACGTGCACCACGTCCCCTTCGCGCTGGATGCGGCCCTTGACGCCGAGCATGGCGGACCCGAGCACGATGCGCCGGTACTTTTCAAAGACCTTGGTCCAGACCACGAGATTGGCGACCGCGGTCTCGTCCTCGAGCGTGATGAACATGACGCCCTTGCGCGCCATGTGGCGATAGGAGAGGATCGCAGTTCAATCTTTGTCATCTCATGACGTCGCGCGACGATGTGATGGAGTTCACCAATCGGGCGCGGGCTATTCGGCGCTGGGCCTCGTAGCAGGCAATGACCGCGTCGGCTGCGTCTCCTTCCGCGTCAGAGATGGATGCCCGCAAGGGCGAAGACCCGATCCCCGGGACTTCGGCTCTGTCGACAGCCCGGCTCCACCAGAAGGACGCCCCCCTCCTCGCCAGAACGTCGAGGTGAGGCTATCATCGCCTCATGTGCAATGCCTACGAACAGCATGTGAAGTGGGTGGAATACACCCGAATGATGCAGGAGCTCGAGCTGGGCATACCGACCCAGCAGACGGAGCTCGACTTACCGCAGTCTGACATGGTGCGGATCAACGACATGGCGCCGGTGATGCGGCCCGCCGGCAATGGCGTTGAACTGGTGCAGATGAATTTCAGCTTTCCGCCTGGCCGGCCGAAGGGCGGACCGGTGTTCAACTTCCGGTCGGAGGGTCGGGATTTTTCCAAGAGCCTGCGCTGCCTGATACCGGCATCGGGCTTCTTCGAATATGTCGGCACGAAATATCCCAAGACACAGTACCGGTTCAACCTGACCGGCGCGCCGTTTCTGGCGATCGCAGGACTCTGGCGCGAGGCGGAGGGCAATTATCCGGTCAGTTTCACCATGCTGACCACGTCGCCGGGCCCCGACATCGCCCCGTATCATGATCGACAGGTGGTGGTGCTGAGGCCCCAAGACTGGGCTGCCTGGCTCTATCTGACCAAGCCGCAGGCAGAACTGCTGCAGCCGCTGCCGGAGGGTTCGCTCAAGGTCGATATGGTGCGCGAGGGCCGGGCATGAGGTCGAGGCCAAGGGTATCCGCTGAAGGGTGTTTCGGTCTCTTTTCCCAGCGAAGGCTGAGGCATTGTTGTGGGCACGAAAGGAGACCTCTTCCATGAATGCCCAGGAACTTCTCGACAAGATCAAGGAACTCCCGAACAAGCCGGTCGACGTGCCCACGGCGCCGCCGGTCGAACTCGTCGCAATGGTGGTGCGCTGGGGGCGTCATCTCAAGCAGTGGAAGGCGACGACGCTGGCCGACTTCGCACGCGTTTCGCTCTCCACCATCGAGCGCGTCGAACGCGGCGAAAAGGTCAGCGAGAAGGCGCTTGACCGCATCGCACAAGCGCTCGGTTACGAGTCCGGCGCCTTCACGAAGCCGCGCCTGCCGATCGGACCGGAGAGAGCCGCCGAGCAACTGGCGGAAACCTACGGTTATCTCGAACCGGTGACCGTGGCGCCGATGAAGACGCACAAGGCCATTCGCGAGGCCGCAAAATGCGATGCCTATCTCATCCATCGTCCCGATGTGCCGGAGACCTATGACAACGACATCGCCAATCTCGGCGAATGGCTCGACCTGGCCTCGTTCATCCTCTCGGACATTGTAGAAGATCCGTCGCCGACCGAGCGCGGACGCCGCGATCTCTATAACGACATTCTGAAGTGTGTGGCCGAACTCGAGCGCCGGGGGCTGACCGTCTTGTCGGGCGTGATGCAGGCGCCGCAGCCGGGCCTTCCCGATTGGAAAGTCGCGATCGTCTCGGTGACGCCGCGGCTGACCGATCCCGGCGCGGCCAAGCGCCGCCATGTCATGGTCGACCGCCGCTGCGTTGCGTTGCCGGGCAAACGGTCGCCTACGTGACGCGGCGCCCGCGCCGGCCGGCGACGATTGCCAGCATGTTCACCACGGACCATGTTCCTTCGGCGCAAAGGGCTGCCGTTCGAAAGTCAGCGAGACGTTTGTGCTGCAGCGCCAGGGCGAGCCGCACGGCGGCTTTCGCGTGCGCACGGGCCTCCTCGTTGCTCCAACCCCTGAATTCCTCCTCGAAGATCGCCTCGAGCATGCGCTTGGCATCAGTGTCGTTTGCCCCCGCGGTGATCAGCGCAATCGCATGCCGTCGATGTAGATGTTCCTGGTGATCCGAACCCAGCCGGGATTCATGCGCACGCCGCTGCGCGGTCGTGACCGCAGGAAGTCGGCAACATCGTCCAAGCTTGCGAGGCGGGTTGGAGCAACATTCGAACCAAACTCGTGGCAGGCGAAAAGGCCATCTGAACCGCGCTCCACGCGTCCCGTCACGATGCCCCCGTCAATGCGCTCAATTCTTGCTACAGGCACCGTTTATGCCTCCTTTGGCTTTGCCGGATGCGCTTCCGACTCCAGGCCGAGGCGGAGCACGATTTTGTTGATCTGGGTGTGGGTGCGAATTTCCGCAGCGACGAGCTCGTTGGCAACGATGATGGTGGGCCGGGTAAATGGCTTCTCGCGCATCGTCACTTCCCGAAGTGTCGCCTAGCTATAGCTATTGATGGTGGTTCCTTCAGGCGATGCTAACCAGCAAATCGCGCAGAACAGCCGCAAGGCCCGGTGCGCCGATGAGAGGGATCACGCGACGCGGCGTCAGTTTTGCAATTGCCCGATCATAGACAGCCAAGTTCGCGTGTCCGTTGAGTCGTGAGGGATAGACAATGCCATCGGGAGCGGACTTATGCTCATAGAAAGCCAGTGACCAAGCCCGGGCAAGTCCATGGCGCGAAGACTTCGCGACGTCGGAAGGCACGCCCATCCTCACGGCATGATCATCCCGCAGATCGACCAGTCGCAGTTCCTCCATCGCTTCGATCTCGGCGAAACGGCGGGCGGAGATTTCCTTCTCCTCAATGGGGAGATCGCCGATGTGGCCATCGCGCCGATCGCGAAGCAGAGCTTCGAGAAAGCAAACCTTGAGCGTTTCGCCGAGGTAGAGCACGCCGAAGCGGTTCTCCGCAATTCGACGTCTGGGATCGCTGAAGCGGCTGGGACTCTTTCCGAATCCAAGCGGGTCGGGATAGGCATCCATGTAGATGCGTCCGAACCGGCTCCCCGCAGGCACGGTATCTATGTCGAGTTCGGCGTTTTTGAAGCCATGAGGCGGCTTTGTGGCCGGCATTACCGGAAGTCGCCGCGTGCTACACTTTCGGCGGCGGCGATCACGTCGTCCGTTTGCCCACGCCTCAGCGCCTCGAGGCCGGTCTGCCCATTGAGGCCGCCCTGCGGTGTGACGAGAAATCGGTAAACCGCCCAGGCGCTGTTTCCCAATGTTTCCTGAAGCGTGGCCAATGCGGCAAACGGCCGGCCATCCTCGTCGAGCTGCCAGGCGGGAAACCGGTACCCCCGCTTGGCCCCGTCTAGGCCGAGAACCTGGCCTGTTTGCCGCCTGGAATTGACCGTCACCCGGGATACGCCGAGCAATTCTGCGAATGCCTCGGCCGTGAGCATGTCGTCGTCGGCCAGGATCTCAGCTACTCGCTTTTTCCCTCGCTCCCGAGCCTCATTCAGCGCAGCTCGAAGATCTTCGTCGGGCTCTCCAGTCTGTTCGACTGGAAAGGGGGCCTCGCGGGCGCTTGGCTGATCTTCGACCAGTGTTATCGTTTGCGCGTCCGCTTGCGGGTCTACGTCGACACGAAAGCTAACACGATGCCCAGCCTTTTTGCTGAGGCGAACAGCCTTGGCATACTGTCTGATCAGCGCCTTCTCGAAGTCTGCCTGTCGGGGAAGTTTCGTTGAAAACGCAATCCTGGATGAACCGGGTCCGGTTTGCTCAGCGGTCTTAACGGTTGCCATGATCATAGAACTCCATTTCCCGAAGAAAATGGGGTGAACGTGTCAATTCGTCAAGTTTGATAAATTCGTAAAGCACCCTTTTCGATCTCCCACAGTGGTTCAACGCCAGGCAACGTCACCCACAGTCAATACGCGCACGCTGGGCTCCTCGCCTTGCGCGAGTTGGGAATCGCCACAATCCAGGGCAAAACTCCAGCTTGGCAGCCGCTTTGGACAATGTCGGTGTTCCGTCGAGAAGATTCCGCTACTACCTTCCGACCATGGAAAGTGCACCTCTAGACAGGCGAGTCGCGGTTCAATCGAAGGGCGAAACAGTGGTTCAGCCTCTGAGCCATTTGCGCGACAAGCCGTATGGCACCGGTACATTATTGGGACACGGATATACGGTACGGCATGGCGTCATGCTTGATTGTTGCGCAGGGGCAGATAACCGTCGGTGTCGAGCGGCAAGGTTTCCGACCAGATGTAATCGCCGGTGATGTTGATGTGGTCCCAGCCCAACGGGGAGAGGCGGGCCGTGATCGTGTCTTCAATCTTCGTGCCGCGTACCCTCGTTTCCGTCAGTATTCTCCCGAGGTAGCGGCAGTTGAACAGGATTATGGCGGCCGTGACGAGGTTGAGGGCAGCGGCTCTGCTTGACTGGTTTTCGTGTCCACGATCCCGGAAACGCCCCAGACGATGGAAAGCGACCGCCCTGGAGAGGGAGTTCCGCGCCTCCCCCTTGTTGAGTTCCGTCGTGACGAGCCTACGCAGGCCGGGATCTTCGAACCAGCGCAAGGTGAACAGCGTGCGCTCGATCCGGCCGATTTCGCGCAACGCGGCGGCGAGACTGTTCTGTTGCCGGTACGCCGAGAGCTTCCTCATGATCAATGACGGCGTGACGACCTTGTGCCGCAGCGCATGGATCACTCTCTGGATTTCGTCCCAGTGCGCGCGGATCAGCTGCGGGTTCAGCCGATTGCCGAACAATGGCGCGAGAGGGCCGTATTTTGCCTTGGGTTCGAACGCATAGAGCTTGCGGTCCGACAGGCGCGGAATGCGGGGCTCGAACGACAGGCCGAGCAAATGCATGACGGCGAAGACAATATCCGAGACGCCACCGCCATCGACATGGAAGGCGGCAATATCGACGCCGCTCTCATGACCCAGGATTCCGTCCAGGGAATGCACAGCCTCGCTTGCAGTGCCGGCGATCACCTTCTGATGGAGCGGGGCATACCTGTCAGTGATCGTGGTGTAGATCTTGACGATCGGGTCCCGCCCGTAGTGGGCGTTGACGGCGCCACCTGCCTCGCCCGGTCCGCCGAGATAGAATGCTTGTCCATCTGCCGATGCGCGCCAGCCTTCGCCGAACCAGGCGGCGATCGGCTCCGCGTGAATGGCGTCCGTCAGGTTGGCAAGAGCCGCGCGGAAGGTTTCTTCGCGCATGTGCCACATCTGCATACGCAAGAGAGCACGCCGTGATCCCGCGCCGCTGACTTCAGCCATTCGGGAGAGGCCGAGATTCGTCGCTTCCGCGATCAGGGTCGCCATGAACGCTCGCATGTCGGCTGGCGGCAGGCCCGTCGAGACATGCGTAAAATGCTCCGCAAAGCCCGTCCACAGATTGACCTGGTCGAGAAGATCGGTGATGCGGACATGGGGCATCATGCGGTTAAGGGCGCCGATGACGGCCGCGCTATCGTCCTGCACACTGTCTTCCTGCTCCTTTGGAAAGCGCAGGCGCCCGCCAGCGAACAGCGTCGGCTCCCTTGCCGCCAATCCCTCAGCCACGGACAGCAATGCGGTATCCAGTGTCGAAGCCCGCCCGTGCAGGTATGTGTCCGCGTCGACGTCCGGATGTGCCGGCAACGCGTTGCCGTCCGCCTTGTCATTCGCCAGCAGGTCATCCAGAGACCGGTGGATACGGGAGGTTGGAACCCATACGCTCCCGCTCGCCAATGCGTTCGCCAAGCCGAAGTATGTCGCAAGCTCGTAGCAGGTCCGGTCAATCGAACCGTTTGTGAAGACATGGCGCCGCCAGCGTCGCTCGATATGGGCAAGTGGCAGCGTGTCAGGCAGTCGCCGGCGTTTGTCTCCGCCGATTTCCGCGAGAATGGCGGCGGCATCCAGCAACGGTTTGGCGGCGCGGCTGCCTTCGAACATAAAAGACGACAAAAAGCGGGAACCGGTCTGCCTGAAGACGTGGTATTCGCGCGGGAGCTCGCCAATGATGTCCGGACGTCCCGGCCGGAGCGACCGGCGGATTGTAGCCGCATCGTCTTCGATGGTGTCGAGGGTCGCGATTTCGGTCACGGCGGAAGCGACGTCGCCTCCCTCCCTTGCGGAGATGACGAGTGCTTCCAGTACATCGGCGATGCGCGCCAATCGGGTGCGGCCCTGCTCAGCGGTGAGGGCAACTGTCTCTTCGAGCCGCTTTCTGGCGCGCAGATTCGCCCGCGCCACCAATGACTGGAACATCGAAAGAGCGCCGTCGGTCAATGTGGCCTCGAGTTCGCGCAGCGTGGCGATCATGACGGCGTGGCGCCGGTCCGCGCCCATCTGCAGGAAAGCCTGAGAGGTGTAGAGCAGTCCTTCCTTCGCCATCTGTGCCAGGCGAGAGCCAAAGGCAGGCGGCTGGCTGCCTATCCCCACAAGAGTGGAGCGGACGATGACGATCTTGTCGAGGATCTCGATCAACGGGCGCGCTCCGACCCGGGAAGGCGGCTCGCGGAGCCAGGATAGCCTTGTCTGACGGGCATGCGCCTTGGCGACGAGCAGCGTATCCAGTTGGTGACGATGACCTTCGTCGAGCATTGAGCAGACCCTGGTCACCATCATGCCGTCGGCCGCATGCATTGCCGAAGCCGCCAGACGCTCGACAACCGTCACACCGGGAATGACGATCTTCTCCTCCCGCATTTTCTCGATCAATCGTCCGAGAAGGATGCGTCCATCCGTCAGGCCCACAGCTTCTTGCTCGGCCCAATCGCTCAGCATCGAACGAGCCGGTCTCGTGAAGTCGCGATAACCATGATGCTGCTTGATCGCAGCCAGTTGCTCGTACCGTGTCGCGCCACGCCGAGCGAAGCGGGCGATCGCTTCCGTGTCGGCGCCGATCTGCTCGGCAATATAATCCAGCATGACCGGGGGCAGGAACTCCCCGCGTCGCAAATGCCTGCCGGGATAACGCAGGCAGCACAATTGGAGGGCATGGCTCAGGCGGGTTTCCGGTGTGCGGCTACTGGCTATAGCGGTGAGATCTTTAGCGTCCAGCGTATAGTGGCGAACAACCTCGTTTTCAGTCTCCGGCAACGCCAGCAGTACGTCGCGCTGCTTCTTCGTCATGGATATGCGGGCGGGCATGTTGTCTCCTTACAAAAACCCCTTGCCTTTCGATCTCTCATTGAAAGAGGATTGTGAAAGGATTTTCATCCTGATTCGTCAGCAGGACTGCCGCAGTTCCGCAAACGACCGTTATTGAAAGGGCGCCCATGCTGATCGGCTACGCCCGCGTGAGCAAAGGTGACGACCAGTCGAACAGGGCTCAGGCCAGGGCACTGGCCGAGGCCGGGTGCAAGCGCGTGTTCGAAGAGAAAGCATCGGGCGGACGCTGGGAACGTCCCGAGCTTCACCGCATGCTCGATCAGTTGCGTGATGGCGACACCGTCGTCGTCTGGAAGCTCGATCGCCTGTCGCGCTCGCTGAAGGATGTTCTCCACCTGATGGACAGGATCACCAGTGCCGGCGCGGGGTTTCGTTCATTGACCGAGGCGATCGACACGACGACGGCAGCCGGCCGCATGATGATGCAGATGGTGGGATCCTTTGCAGAGTTCGAGCGCGCCATGATCCGGGAGCGGACCACGGCCGGACTTGCCCAGGCCCGCGCCGAAGGCAGGATCGGCGGACGCCGCAGAAAGCTTGATCCGAAGAAACGGCGCGAAATCGCCGAAAGCGTCCTGTCGGGCCGCAAGAGCGGCGCCGAGATGGCGAGGCTGTATGACGTCAGCGAGCCGACAGTCTCGCGCATCATCGCCGAATATCGCGAGAAACTGGAGACAGACAGTGCCAGCCAGCCATGATCTCAAGGGGTTGATGAAGTTCCTGGCCCGCGAAGAATGGCGTGGGTGTTTTGAGCAGGTGTTCGATGATCACTTCGGCCCCGTGCTCGAAGCCGGAGACATGGAGTTCGATGATCTTGCCGAAATTCTCAGCGACGACTGGGCCATGACGCTCTGGGGATGCGTGTTCGAGGATTTCCTGACGCAAGAGTTCGACGTCCAGGGCGGCAATATCGTCGACGAATATCTCAAACGTCGCGGCTGGAAGGAGGGCACACAGACGAAAGCCTATATGAAGGCGCTTAGGATATCGGTCATGAGCCTCTATGAGGTGAGCGACATCGTGCCCGGCAAATCGCTCATGGCGCGCGATCTCATCCGCGGCGGCGAGCCGATCGCCGTGAGCGAGGGGACCGCAACGCTGACCCTGAAGCAGTGGGACAGGATCGCCGCCCGTATCGTGCCGGTCCTGGGCAAGAACATATTCGCCGGCGGGCTGCTGCCTTACACGCCGCAAGCCATCGATGCGCTGTTCGACGGTCTGCGACAGGTGTTCGGAAAGAAGGGCACAAAGAAACTCCCTGCCGTTGCGGACCAGGACCTGCAGTCGGTCGCTTCCATGTTCACGCTCTCATGGCTGTTCGATACGCTCGATCGAGCCATGGGGCTGCCACCGATGCAGAACTCGGACGGCGACGACCTCATGTTCCACGATGTCAGGTTTCCGCTGGCGAATGGCGTGACGCAGAAGGATATCGCCACGCGGGTGAACGCCATTTCGGCGATGGCGCAGGAGAACGCAAAGTTCTGGAACTGGCTCGAGGACAAGCCGAAGGGCGGAAAGAAGGTGAAACAGGCCGACGGGCTTTCCTTCGACGCCACCATGGATAACGGTCAGCGCGTGTTGGGTAATGTGGAGCTGAAGGGGCGGTTTCTACATCTGTCAACCAACTCCGCCGCGCGGGCGCAGAAGGGAACAGTCCTGATCCGTAAGGAACTCGGCGATCTCGTCCGCACGCCCCTGACAGACATCCGAACCATTGAGCAGATGATGGCCGAGCGGCCGCCACGCGAACATGGAGAAGCGGCTTCCGAAGTCCCGCCCGAAATTGCCGAGCAGGTTGTCCACCAGTTCATGGACCGGCAATATCGTGAAACGCTTGATCAGCCGGTCGGCATGCTCGGCAACAAAACGCCACGACAGGCGGCAAAATCAGCCGCCGGCCGACAGAAGGTCGCTGAATGGCTCAAATATCTCGAAAACCAGTCTGCAAACCAGCCGGATCCCGCCGATCCCATGGCAACCTACAGTTTTGAGTGGATGAGGAAGGAACTCGGCGTCCACGATCTGCGTCGATAAAGCCCGCTACCGTATATCCGTGTCCCAATAATGTACCGGGGCCGTTAGAGTTTTGATCGCTCCGGTGAATCCGGTCTTGGTGGTGGTGAAGGTGCCGATGTTTGCCATTGTCGTGTTCCTTTCAAAGTCCGAGCCGCGCCCATCGCGGTCTCGATGGCTGTCGAAAAGATCGGGAACGACCGGCACGCACCTGGAGGGCCGCAATGAAATGGAGGACGGCCGGGAGGAACTTTCTTGGTTCGCGAGGAATGCGAACGTCAGTTCGCAGGGGAAGAAAGTTCCGGACGGGCGTTGCGCAATGCCGGGCGAGGCGGAGCCGGTTCCCGGTCAGACATGCCCCATCGAGACCGCGCCGGGCGAGCTCCAAGACATCGAGGCGAAGGAAACACGACCACGGCGTCCTAGCCCGGAGCCATTGCTATTCCGCGACACCGGTCGGTGGGATCAATCGCGCGCTCGACGCTGGCGACCTTCACGGCAGCCGCCACGCCTGCAAACCGGATCTATTCGCTCGTTCTCGCGCGCACGACGAGCGGTGCCGTGAGCAGTCGGCCGAAGCACATAACCATCGCTCTGACCGTCCTCCGCTGGTCAGCCGGCTTCGGCAGAGTTACGCTTCTGGCATCCGCTGGAAGCCCGATGCCCGATGCCCACGATACCCCGCGACCTGACGGCATTCGAAAAGATCGAAGGCTGGCTAGACACCACACATGCCCTCGCACTCGTTCGGCCACAGGTCGAGTTGCCCATGGTCGGACAGCGTCGACAGATCGGCTTCGTCAAGGGGAACGGCGGACCGATGGAGAAAGACCCTTGCCGTCATGGATCACGATGATGATCTCGCTGGCGCGGCGATACTTCATCGCCTTTCGGCTGCTCTCCTTGAGATCGAGCGCGAACCCCGCGTCCTCCAGCACGGCGCTGCAGGGCACCTTTCCTCTCAGCTCTTCCAGGTCTGTTTTTTCCATCATCTCGCCTGCGCCTTCGCGCGCTCCTCTTATCCGATTCCCGCTCCCGGTCTTTCCGGGACAAGTATCGGCAGGCCGCGAAGAGCAAGCCGGTCAAGGGCGCGGCGGGCAACCCGGCAGATTTGCGGGGACGGACCGGTGTGTCAGCCGCGGCGAAGCCTCCCTTGCCGGGCGCAGCGCGCAAGCGGCACGCGCACCCGCACGTCAACCGCTTCGGCGCTCTTCCTCGGCGACGATCCCGGTTACCTTCTCGATATCCATTTCCGCCTGCGGGGAGATGCGGGCGATTTCGGTGGCGACCTTGGCCCAGTGATAGAGTTTCGCCCGATTGCCTCGGACGCGGGCGCTCATAGCCACCCGTGCCGTTCATAGCCGATGACATCGATCGGTCACTATCCGTGAATTGACGGTTCAGCAAGTTGGAGCGGGCAAGAAGCTAGGTCGTGTGGACGGTATTAGGACGATGCTAACCATGATTCAGTCACCGCTGGGTCTCCAACGAGGAGACGGGGCTGATGCTGACACGGCCGAGCGAAAAGGATTGGGACGTTCTTCTGGCGGTGTTCCGGGCGTGCTTGCCGCGCCGCGGCGACAAGGGGCAGGACGACCGCACGTTTCTGGGTAATCAGTATGAGGCGCCGAGGCGACAATCAGTTGAACAGACTGCCATACGAGGCGGCTGCGGTCATGGTAAACAGGTTGACGGATTCCAGCACCCTGCGACTTTGGGCGTGGAGCTGAAAGAACGGTCGGCCTCGAGTGCGCAGCTGTGACCGCCCCATCAGCGAATTTGCAATACTAACGGCACACTACCCAGGACGCCCGATGAGGCGAGAATGCAACGGGCAGGTTTTCTCGGTTTCCTGTTCGATACGGTTGAATTTGCCATAGTACCGTTGCGAACGAAAAGGCAGCTTACAGAGCATGAAGTCTGGGATGAAAAACAAATCAGAAGTATTATCCGGTCTGGAGGAACTCAGAGATTCCAGTTCTGACTCCGCGCCCTCGTGGGAGATCCGGCTCGCTTGGGTGCTGCGCTTCCTAATATTGGCGACGGCGGCATTTCACCTCTACCAGGGCGCGTTCCTGTACACGCTCCTATGCATGGCAGCGCTAATGATGATGGTCGCGCCGCCTCTTCTCGCTCACACGAGCCGGCTGAACATCCCCGTCGAGATCGAGCTGTTTGTCCTGTGGTGGCTGGTTACAGACATGACGCTCGGCCGCATGCTAGACCTCTACGAGGCCATTTTGTTCTATGACAAGTTCCTCCACTTCGGCAATTCGGGCCTGCTCGCTATCCTGTCGTTTCTCGCCATCTACACCCTCAGGATGACTTGCAGACTCCAGACCGGCTTCTTTCTGAACCTGTCGGGCATCTTTCTGTTGACGCTTGGTGCCGGTGCGCTCTGGGAGATCCTCGAATTCGCATCCGACGCCTTCTTCGCGCAGGGCGCACAGGGCTCGCCGGACATGGATCCCCTCGAGGACACGATGTGGGACCTGATCGTAGACGGGCTTGGCGGCCTTCTCGGTGGCCTGCTCGGCGCATGGTACATGCGGGTGTCAAGACGCAGCGCCGCGCGTTGGAAGAGCTTCATGGCGCTGGTGTCTTGATTGGAAGCCGCATCCGGGTCGCTCGCGACAGCGCGAACTGGTGTTGGTCATAATAGCGACGCAGCGGACCAGGCTATGAGACCGGCGGCCACGCAATAAGCCAGCATCGGCCAAATCGTGAACCGAATGATGGAGCCTTCGCGCCCGACCATTTCGACGACCGCGGCGGCTGCAACAACGTTCAGCACGGATATCATGTTGCCCGCGTTCGAGCCCAGCATCTGCGCGGCGAGAACGATTTCGGCCGGAGTTTCGGTGCGATCGGCAACCGCGAACTGGAAGAGCGCGAACATCAGGTTGCTGAAGGTCGCGCTGCCTGAGAGAAATGCGCCGAAAGCGCCGACGAACGGTGCCAGCAGGGGCCAGGCAGGCCCGGCACTGTCCGCCGCCAGCATGGCAAGTTCGAGCGGCATGCTTTCGCGCCCGCTGGCGTTTACGCTTGAGTGAACGAAGATTCGTACCATGGCGACGGCAGCGATGAGCGGCAACGCGGCACGTGCCGTGGCGAGGAACGCCTCGCCTAGCGCGCCGCCCATGTTTGCAGCCGTGAGCCTATGCAGCGGAATCGTTATCAGTACGACCAAAACGAAGGCCGTCCCTGGAAGGTAGAGAGGGACGAGAGTGGCATCTATTTCGGTGCCGAGGATGCTTTCCCAAGTGAACTGAACGCTCTGGAGCCAAGCTCTTAGCGGCAATACCGGAATCCGGGTCACGACAAGAATGCCAGCGAGCAGGATATAAGGCATCCACGCGAGGCCCAGCCCGACCCCCGCGACAGGCTGTGCCTCCCGCAGTTCCCCGACCGAGGTTCGGTTCATCGGTCGCGGTGCGATGTAGCTGCTGCGAAGTGCTGCCACCGTGATGAGAAAGCCCGCCAGGCCGCCGACGAGCGAGGGGAACTCCGGCCCGAGCAGGTGCGCTACGGTAAGGGCGGTCAAGGTGAAGCTGAAGCCAGCCACGAGAGCAAGCCGCCACATGTGCAGCCCTGATCGCCATGTCCTCGCTTCGCCGAAGAACCGCGTATAGATCGCCACCAGAACGAGCGGCACGAAGCTGCCGATGAAAACGTCCATGGCAATTGCAGTCACCGCGACCTCGGCTACAAACCCGTCGCGGTACGTGCCAGCGAGCCCCTGCCCAAGTGCTACCGATGCGCCCACCTGCAGGCCCTCGGTAAGGCCGACCAGGACGGGCGTGCCAATCGCGCCGAAGCTGACGGCGCTGCTGTCGGCGACGAGCGGCAATACGACCGAAGCGAGTGGCGGAAAGCCCAACGTAACCAGCAGGGGCGCCGCGACGGCGGCGGGTGTACCGAATCCGGCCGCGCCTTCGAGGAACGAGACGAACAGCCATCCGACGAGTATGATCTGGACGCGGGGATCGGGGCTTACGCTCGCAAAACCGGCTCGGATGCGGGCGAGCGCGCCGCTTCTCGTCAGCGTCTTCAGGAGTAGAATCGCCCCGAAGACAATCCAGAGAATGGAGGTCGCGACGACCGCACCCTCGATGCCCGCGGCGGCGACATGCCGGACCGGCACCTGCCAGATTGCGATGCTGACGCCGGCAGTGGCTGCCAGGCTGAGCGGCATGGCCACGCTTGCTGGCCAACGCAGGACGACGAGAAGCAGCAGAACCGCGATCAGCGGCGTCAGCGCCGCCAGCGTTACCATCGGTCCGCACTTTCCGGGCGAGCACCGGCCAATCCACGGAGCTGCACGAGCAGGATCGCAAAGATCACCAGCACCGCACCGGCAACCTGGGGCCAGCCAAGCCGCTCTCCGAAGGCTACTGCGCCGATGAACAGCCCGAAGATCGGCACCAGAAAGGTGAATGCGTTCGCGCGGTTGAGTGCGATCTGACTGAGCGCCGAGAACCAGAGCCAGAACGCCAGCGAGGTGCCGAAAACCGCAAGAGCGACCAGAACGAGAACGAAGGACGGAGAAGACCACGTCACCCGACCCCAGTCCTCGGTGGCGGCGGACAGGAGGGCCAGTGGCACCGCCCCGAGCAGGAGCTGGATACCCATCACCGCAAGGGCATCCATCCGCGCAGGCAACAGCTTCATGCCGATATTGCCGACCGAGACGCCGGCAGCGGCGAGTGTGATGTAGGCAATGCCGACCCAGTAGCTCGTTGCAATTCCGGTACCGAGTCCGGGCGCTGCGATGCTGACGATCCCGGCAAAGCCAAGGACGAGTCCGGCCCATCCCCTTCCGGTCAGTCTCTCTTTCAAAAAGGAATGCGCGAGGACGGCCGCGAGCAAAGGCTGTGCATTCGCGACCACGGTCGCAAGACCCGGCGAGACGAACTCTGCAGCGTGGAACATGCCGAGGAATCCGAAACCTGTCGATCCCAGGCCGACCAGCGAAAGCACGGCCCAGCTCCTTGCATCGCGAGGCAACGGACGGTGCAGGATGACTGCGATGGCGAGAAGTACGATTCCCGCGATCCCGGCGCGCATCGTCGCGAAGGCGAGATGAGGAGCGAGATCGAGGCCGATCGTGATCAGCGGGTAACACAAGGCCCATAGCAACATTACGGTGACGAGACGGAAGGCGAGGACAACGCTCACAACAGCGGCTCCTCAGCGGCGGCGTTCATGCCGGCAGGTCGGATCAGGCTCTTGCAGCGGGGATCAGTGATCATGGCGTCCCCGGTCCCCACTGGTCCACCCCGTGAGGTAGACGCGCTCGAAGCCGAGGACGGCCAGAATGCAGATGATCGAGATCGCCACGATCCACGGATCGGAGCGCAGCTTGACGAGGGTGAACGCGCCAAGCACCAGCGCATCCAGCGCGATGGCCGCTAGCAGCACCCAGCCTCGGGCCCCAATCTCGTTGCGCAGGCGGCGCCAAACGCCCCAGTGTATCAGCATGTCCATGACGAGGTAGAAGAAGGCTCCAAGTGCCGCGATCCGTCCCAGATCGAACAGCACCGTCAGCACGGATGCGGTCACGACAGTGTAGACCAGCGTGTGAGCCTGGATCGGACCGGGCATGCCGAAGTGCCTGTGCGGGACCAACCCCATCTCCGTCAGCATCGCCAGCATCCGCGAGACGGCAAAGATGCTCGCGAGCACGCCGGAGGCGGTCGCGACGATGGCAATCGCCACAGTGAAGTAGACTCCATAGGAGCCGAACGCAGGTTCGGCCGCGCGGGCAAGCGAATAGTCCCGGGCAGCCACGATCTCCTCCATTGAGAGGCTGGCCCCCACGGCTAACGCCACCAGAAGATAGAGAACCGTGCAGACCGCGATCGAGAGCACGATGGCTCGTCCCACATTCCTGTGCGGGTCCACGATCTCAGCGCCGCTGTTTGTGATCGTTGTGAAGCCCTTGAAGGCGAGGATCGAAAGAGCGACGGAAGCCATGAAGCCTGCGACCGGGACTTCTGTAGATCCGGCTCTAGGCTGAAAGTCGAAGCCGCCAGCCCAGAGAGCCGCGAGCCCGAAGAGTGCGATCCCTCCGACCTTGATCATCGCCATCAGGAACGAGAAGAACCCGACCGAGCGGTTCCCTGAGACGTTGACCGCATAGGCGGTCAAGATCAGCGTCACCCCCAATGTCGGCACGAGAAAGCTATCATCTCCAGCCCCGAAGAGTCTTAGCAAATAGCTCGCGAAGGTGCGCGCGACGAGGCTCTCGCTGATCACCATCGAAAATGCCATCAGAAGCGACAGCGCAGCGGCGATCGCACCGGGTCCGTAGGCCTTTTGCAGGATCATCGCAATTCCGCCTGCCGACGGATAAGCGTTGGACATCTTGACGTAGGTGTACGCGCTGAAGCCCGTGACGACGGCCCCGGCGAGGAAAGAAAGCGGGAACCATGGCCCGGCAAGCTGGGCGATCTGACCGGTGAGCGCAAAGATGCCCGCTCCGATCATCACGCCCGTCCCCATGGAAATGCCGCCGATCAGACTGATGCTGTTCGGCTGATACTGTCCTTTCATGCCCGGCGCCTCCCAAAGCTCCGACGGGAAATGAGGTTCCCGAAGCGTGTCATCGTGACGGTCCTCGCTCCTTGGCGGTTGGCCGTAGCACTGCGCGCAGGGCCATTGGCATTAGCATCGTGGTGAGAACCGCGGTGATCACCAGGGCAGAAAAGAGACTGCCGACGAGGATGTCTGGCTGGGCGAACAGCCCGGCCTCGAGTGCAATACTGGCAACAACCAGCTCGACGGCGCCGCGACCGCTCATACCGACTCCGACGGCCGTCGCCTCCCGGGCCGACAGTCCCGCCAGCCGCGCCGGCACGCCGGCTCCGACCAACTTGCCAAGGAAGGCGACCACCAGAAGGAGCGTCAGGAACAGCGGCACCGCCGTTACCGCTCCGAGATCCAGGCGAACGCCGATCGAGGCGAAGAAGAGCGGCGCAAGGAGTCCATTCGTCAGGTCCGCCATGCTCGCCTTGACGGAAGCATACCCCTCATCGCCGACGGCGTCGGGATCGAAGAACAGGCCAGCCATAAACGGACCGAGAATGAAGTCCATGCCGAGAGCCTCCGCCAGCAAGGCATAGGCCAGCGCGATCACTACCAGGGCACTGAAAAGCGGCGCCGGAACAGGCAGGCGCGCGGCCCATCTGTAGAAGGCCGGCTCGAGGAGCATGCCCGCGCCAACGGTCAGGGCGAAGAAAAGGCCCACCTGTCCGATGAGCTTCAGCATCGTGCTGGCATTCGGCACGCTGCCCGTTTCCATAACGCTCAACACCACCGCAAGCAGGACAAGACCGATTACATCGTCGAGCACTGCCGCCGAGACGATCATCTCCCCGACTCGCCGATGCAAAAGCCGCAGTTCCATGAGGATCTTCACCGCGACCGGAACGGCGGAGATGCAAAGCGCCACGCCGACCAGGAGGGCCTGCGCAAGCTTGAGCGGCGTGTCGGGGAGAAACGCCCATGCGAGGGCGAAACCGCCTGCCAAGGGCACGATCACGCCGCCGAACGCTACTCCCAGCGCGGCGCCGGATTGGGCTGCAATTTCCCGTGGCCGCATTTCGATACCAGCGAGCAGCAGCACGGCGAAGATCCCGAACTCGGCCGCGATCTCGAGGAAGGGGCTGTCCGGCAGTGCAACGAGAAGCGGCGGCGCGAAAGGCAGGACCGCGAGCGGCAGCAGGACGATGCCGGCAGCGATCTCGCCCATCGAGGCCGGCTGTCCGACCTTCTCGAACAGCGCACCACCAAGTCTTGTGAGCATGAGAAGCAGAATGAGGTGCAGTGCATGTTCCATTCCGGGGACCAGGTTGCTCGCGTTGTCGTGTCGCCGATGCCTTCACCGAAGGTAGGCCTCGCAGGCATAGCGGCGCATCATGCGCTGACTGTTGAACCGCGGAGCGATCTTGCTGATCGCCTGCTTCATCATCCAGGTCCAGCGAACGGGATCGTCGTACCAGAGCGGCAGGACCGCGCGCTCCAGCTTGTCGTAGAGCTCCTGCGCGTCGTCCTCGTGCCGGAGGTCGTTGCCGCCGACAGCCCACCCGGTGACGCCCTCGATGCAGGCCTCGATCCACCACCCGTCGAGAACGCTCAGGTTGAGCCCTCCGTTCACAGCCGCCTTCATACCGCTCGTCCCTGAGGCCTCCATCGGCGGCAGTGGCGTGTTGAGCCAGACGTCGGCGCCGGCGACCATGACCTTGGCTAGCGTCATGTCGTAGCCTGGCAGGAACGCTAGCGGCACCTCCCCTTGCATGTCGGCAGTCACGCGATGGATGTGTTGGATCAGCGCCTTGCCGCTTTCGTCCCTCGGGTGTGCCTTGCCCGCCATGACGAGTTGGAACGGCCGAGCACCGTGGATCGCCCGCAGCCGCGCGAGGTCGGCGAAGATGAGATCGGGTCGCTTGTAGCCCGTCATCCGGCGGGCGAAGGCAACAACCGGCAGGTCGGCGCGGAGCTCGACCCCGGTGCGGGCACGTACCTCGGCGACGAGATCCGCCTTCGCCGCGTCATGTGCGGCACGGATCTCGGCGTCGTCGAGCGTGTCGGCGATGGCAAGCTGCTCGGGGTCGTGACCCCAAGCCGGTGCGATCCGCTGGAACAGCGCCGCCATCGCCGGGTGCGTCCAGGTCGGAACATGGACGCCGTTCGTCACCGCCCGGATCGTGTAGCCCGGGAACATCTGCCGCGTCGTCTCGGCGTGGCGCAGCGCCACGCCATTGACGAAACCGCTGAGGTTGAGCGCGAGACGCGTCATATTGAGCCGGTCCTCGCCGCCAAGCAGGCGCAGCTGGCTGACCGGGATCAGCCGATCGAGCTGCCGCTCGACGAGGTCGTAGGCGAAGTGGTCGTGCCCTGCCTCGACCGGGGTGTGGGTAGTGAAGACGCAGACCTCGCGCACCCGGTCGTCATCGTAGTCGAGCACATCGCCCGTCGCAACGCGCCGCGTCCGGGGGTGCCGGCGCAGAAGCGCAGCAGTCAGCAGCGCCGCGTGGCCCTCGTTCATGTGATAGGTCTCGATCTCGAAGCCGAGCGCCTGCAGCAACATCTCCCCGCCGATGCCGAGCACGATCTCCTGCCTGAGCCGCCATGCATTGTCGCCGCCGTAGAGCCGGTCGGTGATGCCGCGGTCTTCGGGCGCGTTCTGCTCAAGCCGAGTGTCGAGCAGCAGCACCGGCACCGAATGGCCGACCGGACATGTCAGCACGTAGAGCCACGGCCTGATCCAGACCTGCCGGCCCTCGATCGGCACTGCGACCATCGCTCCGAGCGGCGTCGCCCATTCCGCCGGATCCCATGGATCGGAATGGTCGACCTGCCGACCCTCGGCATCGATCTCCTGGCGCAGGTAACCCTCGCGGCTGACGAGCGTCACGAACACCACCGGCACGTCGAGGTCGGCCGCCGAGCGTGCAGTGTCGCCGGCGAGGACGCCGAGGCCGCCTGAGTAGGTGTGGATATCGGGGCGCAGCGCTATCTCCATCGAAAAATAGGCGATGCGGGACCGCGCCAGGAACGGGTCGATGGCCGCCATGCTCAGCCCCGCCCCAGCGCTTTGGCCACCGTGCCGATTCCTAGGGAGCGGTTTGTCGCGGCGATCGAGCGTGCGGCGTCGCGTTCCCGCCCGGTCAGGGCGCGGATCGCATCGATGGTCTCGGGGATTACAATCGCTTGGTTGTCGACCATGTAAGCGTAAAAGAGCTCGTCACCCTCGACCTTCAGCATGTCGGCCCAAAGCGCCACCTCGTAGAGGTTGTCGTGCGGACGCCCGAGATCAGCCATCATCTCCTTGACCGCGTTGATCGCCGAAAGGCCATCGCCGATCTCGATCAGCGCGATCCGCGACGAGGCGCGGAAGGCCTCGAGCACTTCCTCCTTGCTCGCCTCGCGGGTCAGCTGGACCGTCCAGTAGTGCAGGTGCGCCAGCGTCTCGGGAACCTTGACCGCCATCGTGACGACGTCGAGCTCGGGGTCGACACTCTGCGCGTCGGGGCCTTGGTGGCTCGGAATCTCGGGCTCGGGGACTAGCGTGTTCATGATGCCGCCGAGATGGCTCTCCCACGGGTCTGTCGCCCGCCTGAGCAGTGTGCCGCGGGCGCGGCGCAGGAGGCCCGCCTGCTTCAGCGCCGACAGCGTGCGGACCGTCGATGTCGTGTTGCACGAGACGACGCGGGTGCAGTCCCGCCCGACGGCGCTTTGGTAGTTCGACTCGGCGACGAAGGAGTGGCCGGTCACTTCATGCTTTTCGCCACCCTGCAGGATGAACTTCGTCCCCCTTTGCCGATAGATCTCGACGTTTCTCGCGGCGACCTTCTTCGGCGTGCAGTCGACGATCACGTCAGCGGTCCCGAGCAGGTCGTCGAGGGTGCCGGAGAGATCGAGCCCTGCCTCCCTCATCGAAGCGCCCCGGTCCTCGGCGGAAGCGTAGAGGAGAAAGCCCTTGCGCGCCGCCATCCTGAGGCGCCAGTCGGCTGTGATGTCGGCGACACCGGCGATCTCCATGTCCTCCTGTGCCGCGACCGCATCGGCAACGCGCTTGCCGATGACGCCGTAGCCGTTCACCGCAACTCGGATCCTCGATTGTTCGGCCATGATGTTCACTCCTTGCTGTTCGGGTTGCTCACGACCGGCGCCACCACCAGGTTCTGCGGCCGGCCCTCGGCGAAGGCGCGGATGTTCTCGACCGTGGTCTCGGCGATCCGCTGGACCGCCTCGCGCGTGTTGAATGCGCTGTGCGGCGTGATGACCACGTTCCGCATGCGCAGAAGCACGTGGTTCGCGACGAGATTGCGGAGGTCGTGCTGCTCGCAGTAGATCGAGCAGATCAGCTCCGCCTCCTCGCGGATGAGCGGCTCGTCGGGTAATACGTCGAGACCGGCCGCCGCCACCTTGCCGCTGTTCAGCGCCTGGATCAGAGCCCGCGTGTCGATGAGGTCGCCCCGCGCGGTGTTGATCACGACGACACCGTCCTTCATCTTCGCGAAAGTGCGCGCCGACAGCATGTGCCGGGTCTCGGGCAGCGACGGCACGTTGAGGCTGATGACGTCGGCCTCGGCGTAGAGCGTGGGCAGGTCGGTGTAGTGGAACCCAAGCTCGGCCGCCAGCCGTGGCTCCGCGCGGACGTCGTGGGCGAGCACCCGCATCTGAAAGCCGCGTGCGATGCGGATGACGTGCTGGCCGATCCTTCCCGTGCCGATCACGCCCAGCGTCTTGCCGGCGAGGTCGAAGCCCTGCAGTCCCTCGGGCGAGAAGTGGCCGCGCTGCGCCCGCTCCATCGCCTCGGGCATGCGGTGGCTGATGGCGAGGAGCAAGGCGAACACGTGCTCGGCCACTGTGTTCTCGCCGTAGCTTGGGACGTTCGCCACCGCGATCCCGTGCAATGCACAGTAATCGATGTCGATGTGGTCGAATCCGGTCGAGCGGGTGGCGATCAGCCGCAGCAGCGGCATCTGCTCCAGCACGGTCCGATCGAGGCGAGAGAAGATGAAGGTCGAGACGATCTCGGCGTCCGCATGCGCTTGCGCAGTCTCGTGGTCGAGCGCACGCTCGACGTGAACGATCTGTTGGCCGTCCGTCAGGGGCTCAAAGGTAGCAATTTCGCGCGGCTCCGCCTCAAACAGAACGATCTTCATCGCAAGTCTCCCACGGCGTCGTTCTCCGCGTCGCTGGTGCGGCGCGGCTCTTCTTTCTTCGGGCGCCAGCCGTCTTCTGCCCGCTCGCAGCCGAAGCTCAGAGTCTCGCCAGCCCTGAACTGGTGCAGCTGGTCACGCACCCCGATGCGCTCGAAACCCGCCCAGCCGTACGGTGCCGAGACGGTGATCTCCTCGCAGCCCACATGCAGATGCAGCCAACTTCCGTGATGCAGGATCTTGAGGCGCAGCCCTTGCAGCTCGTTCGGCAGGCAAGGCGTGAGCCAGAGGACGCCGTCCCGCAGCTCAAGTCCGGTCTGTGCGCGCTGCACCAGATCGACCGTCCCCGCCATGGCGCCGAGATGGATGCCCTCGGCGGTGGTGCCGCCCTGGATGTCGGAGACGTCGCTCTCGAGCGCATCGTGCAGGAGTTGCCACGATCGCGCTCGGTTGCGCCGCGCCAGAACCCAAGAATGGACGACCCGGCTCAGCGTCGAGCCGTGCGACGTGCGCGCGAGGTAGTAGTCAACTGTTGCGGGAATCACCTCGGGGCTGAAGTCGTAGCTAAGCGACCCAAGGAGCTCGCGGAGCTCGTCCGAGGAGAATAGGTAGAAAAGCATTAGCACGTCGGCCTGCTTCGAGGCTTTGTAGCGGTTCACGCTGTCGCCCTCGGCCTCGAGGATCCGGTCGAGGCGCTGGATGTCGCCGTACTTCTCGCGGTAGGCATCCCAGTCGAGTTCGGCGAGCTCGTCGTAGCCGTCGAACTGCGCGATGATCCCGTTATCGAGGAACGGGACGTGCAGGCGCCGGCTAATCTCGTCCCAGCGCGCCCGCTCGTCGTCGCCGATCTCTAGCATCCGCTCGAGTTCGCGGCGTCGCTCTGGTTGGACGAGGTCCAGCACCTCTGCGGCGCGGCGCAGGACCCACGCGGCCATGACATTGGTGTAAGCGTTATTGTCGAGGCCCGGCTCGTCGCGCCAGGGATAGGCGTCGTGGAACTCGTCGGGGCCCATCACGCCGGCGATCCCGTAGCGCCCGAGCGGCTCGTCCCAGGTGGCGACGCTGGCCCAGAAGCGAGCGATCTCGATCAGCATCTCGGCGCCGTGCCGGTCCAGGAAGGTTCGGTCGCCAGTCGCCTGCCAATGGCGCCATACATTGAGCGCAATCGCGGCACTGACATGGCGCTGACGGTTCGAGTTGTCGGGCGTCCAGCGCCCCGAGCGGGGATTGAGGTGCAGCACCTGGCTCTCCTCCCGGCCGCTCGACCCGCTCTGCCAAGGGAACATGGCGCCTTCGTGCCCGGCCTCCCGGGCGAGCCGCCGCGCCTCGGGCAGGCGGCGGTAGCGGTAGAGTAGGAGCGCCCGCGAGATGCTGGGAAAATGCGCGTCGAGATAAGGCAGGATGAAGAGCTCGTCCCAGAAGATGTGTCCGCGATAGGCCTCGCCGTGCAGCCCGCGAGCCGGCACCCCGGCGTCGAGATCCACGGTATTCGGCGATACTGTCTGCAGCAGGTGAAAGATGTGCAAGCGCAAGAGCACCTGCGTGCGCGGGTGCCGCTCGACCACGATGTCGCCGCGGTCCCAGAGCGCCTTCCAAGCGAGCGCGTGCGAGGCGAGAAGCCCGGCGAAGTCTTCGGCCATGACGACCGCCTGCACCGCCGCCTCGGTCGGCTCGGAGATCGCCCGGTCGCGGCTGGTGTAGAGTGCGACGATCTTTTCCACCGTCAAACTCTGCCCCCGCCCAATGGGGCAGGCGAGCGTGTGCGTCGCGCGGCCCTTCTCGTGAGCGGACTCCCGCGCCACCTCGACTGGTGATCCGTCGCGGAAGACGCGGGTGCGGCCCGCCTCGGCAATCCGAATGTGCGACTGGTTCGTCTCGGCGACCAGCAGCATTGCGTCCTCGCCCAGGTCGCAGACCTCGAGCGGTGCCAGGTGGTTGCTGCTGAGCTGCCGGTAGCGCTCTACGCCGGCGTTGATAACGCGGCCATTGATCGCCGAGCGGACTTCGACGGCGCCGGACCAGTTCTCAGCCGTGAGCGTCATCTCAATCGCGGCGAGGTTCTGGTGACGCATGTGTACGAGGCGTCGCGAGGTGACCGAGGTCTCGCGTCCCAATTCGTCACGCACCCGCATGCGCCGCTGCAGCAAGCCTAGGCGGATGTCGAGCTCCTGTGTGTAGGACAGGACTTCCATACGCGACAGGTTCAGCCACTCGCCGCCCTGGGCCCGGAAGCTCAACGGCAGCCAGTTCGGTAGGTTGACGAGATCCTCATTTTCGATGCGGCGCCCGGCAAGCTCCGTCACGCGGCGGTTGTAGCCGCAAGTGAGATAGGTGCCTGGGTAGTGGACGCCATCGGCCTCCGTCTCTTCGGCCGCGCCACGCGTCGCGAAGTAGCCGTTTCCGAGCGTACACAGTGCCTCGCGCACCCCCTCCTGCGCCGGATCGAAGCCTTCGTAGACGAGCTTCCAGCCGCTGTCAGACATGGCCGCGCTCCTTCAGGACAGTAGTGAGATCTTCCAAAAAGCGCTGGACGTCGGCGGGGCGGTCGAGCACGTAACGGGCGGCGGTTTCACGTGCCGGGCACCCGACCAGGATGCCGACGCCGCGCTGGGTCAGCACCGCGAAGGCGTCCTCGTCGGTCGTGTCGTCGCCGACATAGAACGGCACGACGTCAGCTTCATCGAGCTCGAGCGCCTCCAGCACCCACAGCACGGCCTTCCCCTTGTCCCAGTCGAAGCGGGGACGGAGCTCGAAGACCTTCTTACCGAAGGTCTTGCGCAAGTCGGCAAATTCGGCGAGGACCCGGTCAACGGCGTCCTCGACCGTCGGCACCTCATCTTCAGCGACCTGCCGATAGTGGACGGCGATGGCGAACCGCTTGGGCTCGACGAGCGCACCCTCGACCCCCGCAAGGACCTTGCCGAGGCGCTCGGCCGCCTCGCGGACCGCCGCCGCAAAGCCCGCGCCTTCCTCGTGTTGCACCTTGAGGCCGCGCGGACCGGAGATGTCGAAGCCGTGGCTGCCGGCATAGACGAGCTCATTGAGCCCGACCAGCCTCTCCACGTCGGCGCGGTCACGGCCCGAGATGATTCCGACCATGCAGCGCCGGGCGAGCGCCTTGACGGCGGCGCGCGTGCCCTCGGACAGGATCGCCTCGTCCGGCCGCGCGACGATCGGCGTGAGGGTGCCGTCGTAGTCGAGAAAAACGGCTGCGCGCTTTCCATCCAGAAGCCGGCCGATCTCGCCGGGCCGATCAAGGATCCGGGGAACGGCATGCACGGACTGGCACGGGGCCGTCGGTCGTGTTCGGATGTGCAGCCCGGCGAGGTCCGACACCACGAGGTCGGCGCCACTCCTCCGGAGCTCCGCCGCCTGGCTGGAGCGGTCGACGCCGACGACCAAGGCGAACCCGCCGGCTCGGCCGGCCTGGACGCCACTGATCGCATCCTCAATGACCATAGCCCTGTCCGGTTCAGCGCCGAGACGCTCGGCGGCGACGAGGAAGAGGTCGGGTCGCGGCTTGCCTTTCAGGCCAAGCCGCGCAGCGTCGTTGCCGTCGATGCAGACGTCGAACAGGTCGGCGAGGCCGCCCGCGTCCAGCACGGCGCGGGCGTTCCGGCTCGAGGACACGAGCGCCGTCTTGACGCCGCGGTCGCGAAGCCGCCGGATCAGCGCCACTGTGCTCTCGAAGACTTCGACGCCGTCCTGTTTCAAGCTGTCGCGGAAGTACCGGTTCTTCCTGTTGCCGAGCCCGCAGACGGTCTCCTGGTCGGGCGGGTCGGACGGATCGCCGCGGGGCAGCGCGATGCCGCGCGACTCCAGGAAGCTCGCCACGCCGTCGTAGCGCGGCTTGCCGTCGACGTATCGCCGATAGTCCTTGTCGATGTCGAAAGGTTGGAACGGCTCTCCGGTTTCATCGGCCCGCCGTCCCAGGTACTCGTCGAAGAGCCGCTTCCACGAAGCGGCGTGCACCCGGGCGGTCCGGGTCACAACGCCGTCGAGATCGAAGACCGCGGCGTCGAAGTCCTGGATGCGCAGCCCGGCATCGTCACAATAGGAACATTCCGTGTCGCTCATCGTGCCGTTCTCCTTTCATCTGCGGGACGCACCGCAAACACCCGCCCTCCGCGCTCACCCCGCCTGCGCCTTGCGTCCTCCGCTTTCCGCCGCCGCGACCTCGCGCTGCGCGATTGAGGGGGACCATCTCGCCGAGCGAGGCGTTCTTACCGCCGACGCGCGCGACGTCGTTCAGCGTAAGCTCATCAAACCAAGCGACCTGCTTTCCGTCGCTTCTCATCGCCGCCTCCTTGTTGGGTTCATCAGTGATGGTCATTTCTCGATGCAGAACCTATGGCCAATGGTGGCCCCACATGCGAAGTCGACACGAGCGGAGCGGTCACCTGCCTTCGTTGGTGAACCGCCGCTCATCGCGGCACCTCACCCGCTTGACCGGTCAAACGGGGCACGAATGCCGGCACGCGACGGGCATACTGCTCGTAGGCGTTAGCAAACTGGGCGAGCGCCTCGCGCTCCTCTTGGCGGGCCAGGTGGACATACATCCATACCAGCACCGGGAACATCGCGAGAGTGAGCAGCGTCGGCCACTGGAAGAGGAAGCCGAGCATAACCAGCACGAAGCCCACATACTGCGGATGGCGGATACGGGCGTAGGGACCCGTGGTGGCGAGCTCATTGCGTTGTTGCGCAACGTAAAGCACACGCCAGGCTGTCGAGATCAGGATGAAGCCGCCGCCAATTAGCAAAAAGCTCAACAGATGAAACGGCCCGAAATGCGGGTTGGCCTTCCAACCGAAGAGCATCTCAAGCAAATGCCCGGCATCATGCGAGAACCAGTCGATGCTCGGAAACCGGCTCTGGAGCCATCCGGAGAGGAAATAGAGCGTCAGCGGAAAGCCGTACATCTCAGTGAAAAGCGCAACGATGAAGGCGCTGAAGGCGCCAAAGGAGCGCCAGTCGTGTGCCGTCTTCGGCTTGAAGAAGCTGAAGGCGAACAGGATGAAGACCGCAGAGTTGACGATCACCAGGACCCAGAGGCCGTAAGCCGAGGCGGTCTCGTTCATTTGCTGCCTCCATTCCCATGGCCGCCATGCCCACCGTGCATGAAGAGGTGCACGAGGACACATGCTGCCAGCAAAAGCCCAATGCCCAGATTGCCTGCGAACAGATGGACGCGGTGCTCGTATGCAAGTAGCAGCGCAGCGACGGCGAGGAACACAAGAAGGGTGATGCCCGTCCGCGATTTCCAGAAGCTGCCGCCCTGCGGCTCATGATTGTGGTGTTCGGTCATTCTGATCCCTCCAACGATCAGCTTTCGGCGAGGCCGAGGGCGGCGATGTCCTTTCGGCGGCGCTCGAGAAGCTTGGCGTTGATCGCGACGACGACAGTGCTCGCCGACATCAGCGCGGCGCCGACGGCCGGGGTCAGAACGATGCCCCAGGCATAGGCGACACCGGCAGCGAGCGGGATCGCCACCACGTTGTAGCCGGCCCCAAGCACGAAGTTCTCGATCATCTTGCGGTAGGTCGCGCGCGACAGCGCCAGGATGGCGGTCACGTCGCGCGGATCATTGCGGACGAGCACGATGTCGGCCGACTGTACCGCCACGTCGGTCCCTGCACCGATGGCGATACCGCAATCCGCCTGCACCAGCGCCGGGGCGTCGTTGACGCCGTCACCGACCATAGCCACGGACTTGCCGCGGCTTTGCACCTCGCGCACCTTCTCCGCCTTCTGGTCGGGCAGGACCTCGGCGAAGTAATCGTCGAGGCCGAGCTCGGCGGCGACGCTCTTTGCCACCGCCCGGGCATCGCCGGTCAGCATCATGCACTCGATGCCCATCTCCTTGAGCTTCCTCACCGCTTCGCGCGACTCCTTGCGGACGATGTCGGCCAGCGCGATAGCGCCGACCAGTGCGTCATCGACGAGGACATAGACCACCGTCTTGCCTTGCTCGTTGGCGCGCTCGACATCGGTGCTCTCAACGCCGATGTCACGGCGGCGCAGGTAGCCAGGGCTGACCACCTTGACGTCCCGTCCGTCGACGACAGCCTCGGTGCCTTCGCCGGTCAGGTTGCGAAAATCCCGAACTGGCTTGGGCCGGATGCCCTTCTCCTCGGCTGAACGAATCACACCACGGGCAATCGGGTGCTCGGACTGGCTCTCAATCGCAGCAGCCCAGGCCAGCACCTCGTCGGCCCCCATGTCGCCGAGAGGAATAACGTCTGCGACGCCGAACCGGCCCTCAGTCAACGTTCCTGTCTTGTCGAATATTACCGCGTCGAGGTTGCGCGCCCGTTCGAAGCTCGCCCGCTCCCGGATCAGCAGGCCACTCGTGGCGCTGAGTCGGGTGCTGACCGCGACGACCAGCGGCACTGCCAGGCCGAGAGCATGCGGGCAGGCGATGACCAGCACTGTAACGGCGCGCGCGATCGCAAACTCGATGGGAGCGCCGAGGGAGAGCCAGACGACAAGCGTGACCGTCCCGATCACGATTGCCGTGTAGGTCAGGATATTTGCCCCGGTGTCGGCCAGGTTCTGGCTGCGCGAGCGGGACTCCTGCGCACGACGCACCATTTCGATGACCTGCGCGAGGTAGGTCTCGCTCCCTGTCTTGCGGATCTCGATGGTGATTGCGCCCTCGCCGTTTACGGCGCCGCCGATCACCTCGTCGCCCTCGTTCCGCTCGACGGGCTTCGATTCCCCCGTCAACATGGATTCGTCGAGGCTGGTGCGGCCCTCGACGATCACGCCGTCGGTGGGCACCTTGGCGCCTGGTCGGACCAGCACCCGGTCGCCGGCCACGAGCTCGGTGACCTGCACCTCCTCGGTGCTACCGTCGGGCCGGAGCCGGTCCGCCGTCGCGGGCATGAGCTTGACTAGCGCCTCGAGCGCGGCCGAAGCGCCCATGACAGAGCGCATCTCGATCCAGTGCCCGAGCAGCATCACGTCGATCAGCGTCGCGAGCTCCCAGAAGAACGGCTCGCCGGCAAGGCCGAAGACGGTGGCGGTCGAGTAGAGGTAGGCGACGCTGATCGCCATCGAGATCAGCGTCATCATGCCGGTCTGCCGCTTCCTGATCTCCCCGACGAAGCCTTTCAGGAAGGGCCAACCGCCATAGAAGAAGACGACCGACGACAGTGCGAACAAGACAAACCGGGATCCGGCGAAGCGAAGAGCCTCGCCGAGCCCCAGGAAGTCCTGGATCATCGGCGACAGCAGCAGGATCGGAACCGTGAGGACCAGCGATACCCAGAAGCGACGCTTGAAGTCGGCGATCATTGCGCCGTGGTCGTGCCCGCCCTCCGCGTGCCCTGTGTGATCCTGCGTCGTGGCGGCGTGATCATGCTTACCGCTGGCGTGATGTTCCTGGCCCTTCATGTCACTCACTCTTTTCTTTCCTCGATGCATCTTGGAGACTGCCCGTTCCCATCACGGTAACGTCAAGCTCGGAGATCGCACGGGCGATCAGACCTGCGGTACCGATGCAATTCGTGGGGTGCGGGACTGTGTCCGTGGTCACGATACGCAGAGCCCCCGCGGCCGAGAGGTCTTCGAAGGCGCTGCCTGCGAAAATACCGTGGATGATCAGGCAAACCGGTCGGCGCATGCCCGCCGCGACAAGCCGCTCGATTGCACGAACCATCGTTCGGCCGGACGATGCGATGTCGTCGAGGATCACAGGCGTGCCTTGAAGGAGCGCCACACTCTCGGGCACACTGATCTCGACTGTCCGGTCGCCGGTGCGGCGCTTTGTCAGCACCTCGTACGGCCGGTCAGCCAGTTGCGCCACCTCGCCCACCCATTGTTGGCTTTCACTGTCGGGGCCGAGCAGCACCGCATCCGGCGCATTCTCCCGAATCCAGTCCGCCAGGAGGGGAGCCGTCGCCACACGCAATGCAGGAACCGGAAACACGTCCTCCAGCCGTGCGATGCGGTGCAGGTGCGGATCCACTGTAACAAGCCAGTCGAAGCTTTCGCCGAGGAAACCCGCGAAGAGCGGCGCGCTGACGGTCTGACCCGCAAGGAATCGCCGGTCCTGCCGCATGTAGCCGAGATAAGGCGCAACCAGCCCGACGCGCTTAGCGCCCAATTCCCGCGCCGTGAGCGCAGCGAATCGCAGGGGAAGCGCCAGCCGGTCGGGATCGCGCAGGGTTGCAACGAAGGCGACATCGGCGCCGGACAGCCCCTCGGGTAGAGTCACAAGGCTCTCGCCATCAGGAAAGTGGTGCCAGTCGACCGGACACGACTCTACGCCTAGGTGCTCCGCGATTTCGTCGGTAAGCGATGCCATTTCGGGGAACGGAATGAGAATCATCGCGACTCCTCCGTGACAACGAGCGCGTCTTCGTGGCGTTCCGCATAGGTACGCGCCCACTCCGCCTCGCCCGACGTGGCGGCGTGGATCTCGTAAAGCGGCTGACCTTTCGACACCCGATCACCAAGCCGCACGCCGAGGCGTACACCGGCTGTCTTCTGCCGGGGCGCTCCGGCGAGCTTCGCGATCCGGGCGATCACCCGGTTGTCGATGGCGGAAACGGTCCCTTCCGACGACGCGCGGATCTCGATCCTCTGCGGGGCCTCGTCCGGCTCGCGAAAGCCGCCTTGTGCCGCGCAGATCGCCAGGAACTTAGTCTCCGCCGCGCCACCATCGAGAAGCGCTTCCGCCCTGGCGCGGCCGCTCCCAGCCACGGCCCCCGGGGCGAGGTCCAGAAGCTGGCCGGCAAGATCGAGCGCCCGCGCCCGCAGGTCCGGCGGCGCATTCGCCTCGCGCCTGAGCACCGCCAGAACGTCAGCCGCTTCCAGGGCCGGGCCGATGCCGCGTCCGACGGGGGCCGTCCCGTCGCTGAGATGAATCGCCAGACGAAGGCCGATCGCCTCGCCGACATGCCGGAGCCGGGCCGATAGCGCGGCCCCGGCCTCGGGCGAGCGTACCTTGGCCGTGGGCCCCACCGGCATGTCAATCAGGACGTGGCTGGCGCCCGCTGCGGCCTTCTTGGACAGGACGCTCGCCACGAGCTGGCCGGTCGAGTCGAAATCGAGCGGTCGCTCGATCCGGATGAAGTGATCGTCGGCCGGGCTGAGGTTCAGCGCCCCGCCCCAGATCACGCAGCCGCCTTCGGCCTCGACGACCCGGCGCAGATCTCGTTCGTCGAGCCTGACCGGCGCCATGACTTCCATGGTATCGGCGGTTCCCGCGGGTGAGGTGATCGCGCGGCTCGACGTTTTGGGAATCGTCTCCCCCGCAGCCGCAACGATCGCCACGACCAGCGGCGTAGTACGGTTGCCGGGCAGTCCGCCGACGCAGTGCTTGTCGAGTATGACCCGGCCGCCCCAGTCGAGCGTCTCGCCTGCCGCCTGCATTGCCTGGGTAAGGGCCACGGTCTCGGTCGCATTCAGCCGGTCGCCCGCGCAGGCGGTGATGAACGCGGCGAGATCGAGGTCGGAGAGCCGGTTGTCGAGCGTGTCGCCAACGATCGCCGCGAAGTCCGGTCGGGTCAGCCTTGCGCCATAGGCCTTGGCCCGGATGCTCGATGTCGATGCGGGCGGCTCGGGATGGGAGAAGCGCGCGACATCGCCGGTCTGCGCGGCAAGCGCCGACCAGGCGGAGGCTGAAAGCGCCGCCTTGTCGATGTCCAGCCACCCGCCGCGTTCCACCACGTTCAGCGTGGCGATGACCCATCGATTGCGCAGGTCAATGCGGACTGGAGTCTGTGCCGCGAAGCCTTCGGCGCGGCAGATATGGCAATCCTCGTGCATGTACACGACCGGCTGGCGATATGTATCGATGCCCGCCGGAAAGAGTTTAAGCGTGTCGGTCATCGCGGGCGATCCAGATGCACGGTTTCCAGATGATCGGGCACGCGAACTGACCGCCCGAGCTCATGAGCCACCCGCCCGCGAAGCGTGTCGGAAGCCGTGGGCTCTCCGTGGGTCAGGTAAGTCATGCGCGGCGCGGGTCCAGCGCCCATCCAGCGCAGGATCTCGTCGGCGTCGGCGTGTCCGGAGAAGGTGTGAAGCTGCACGACCTCGGCTTCGATCGGGAACTCGCGCCCGAACATACGCAGCCTGCGCACGCCATCCATCAACGCTGCGCCACGGGTCCCGCCGGCCTGGAAACCGGAAAGCAGAATCGCGTTGCGCCGATCGCCCCCGAAGCTCGCCAGGTGATGCAGAATGCGCCCGCCAGTCAGCATGCCGCTCGCCGATACGATGATCATCGGACCCCGCCTCGTGTTCAGCTCCTTCGAGTCCTCGACAGAGTTGACGCGTTGGGCGATCTGGAACATCGCGATGCAGTCTTCACGGCTCACATGATGCTCGTCGTGATGTCGATGGTAGATATCGGTGGCATCGATCGACATGGGAGAATTCAGATAGACGGGAACCTGGGGAATCTCTTGCCGCGCCATCAGGCGTGCGATGTGCAGCATGAGCCCCTGAGCCCGGCCGACGGCGAAAGCCGGGATCAGCACCGTGCCCCCGCGGGAAAACACCCGCTTCAGGACTGGCGCCAGTTCCGCCTCGGGGTCGGTCGGGGAATGGCTGCGATTGCCGTAGGTGGACTCGCAGACAAGCACGTCTGCGCCGGAGAAGGGCTCGGGCGCCCGCATCAGCGGATCCGGGTCGTGCCCCAGGTCACCACTGAAATGCACGATGGTCTCTCCGATCTCCAGCCGAATCTGCGCCGCGCCGAGGAGATGGCCGGCAGGAATGAATGTCACGGCGATGCCGTCGCCGAGGTCGATCCGGCGGCCGAAAGCGAACGCGTCGAGCCGCGTCAACGCTGCTTCGGCGTCCCTCAGCGTATAGAGCGGCGTTGGGTTCCGATGCTTGGAGTACCCCTTGCGGGCCGCATAGCGCGCCTCTTCCTCCTGCAGGTGCCCGCTGTCGGGCAGGATCAGACCGCAGAGTTCGCGCGTCGCTTCCGTGCAGAGCACCCGTCCGTTGAATCCTGCCCGGATCAGGGCCGGCAAATAGCCGGAGTGGTCAAGATGGGCATGGGTCAGAAGCACCGTGTCGATCATGCTCGGACGGACTGGAAACGGCTTCCGATTGCGGTCGCGCAGGGTCTTGAACCCTTGGAAGAGGCCGCAGTCGACGAGAATGCGCCGATGGCCCGCTTCGACCAAATAGCGTGAACCGGTGACAGTACCGGCGGCGCCGAGAAAGCGCAGAGTGGGTCGGGCAAGGCGCGTCATGCCTCCCTCCGCCGGTTGGTGAGCGCATTGAACAGACCGCCAAATATCAGGGCGACGTACCAGCCATAGAGAAAGCTCTCAATCGCGCCGATCGCGAAGCTGCCTGGTGTCAGCCAGACAAACCCCGGCAACAGGCCCGACCAGGTCTCGTACATCGCATACTGCGGCAGGACGAGATCGAAGATCACGCAGACCACGAATGTCAGCGCCAGAAACAGGCTGAGCGCCCAACCAAAGGGAATAATGGGAACCCGCACCGCACCTGCAACGCCAGACCGGCCCATGACGCAGGCGCCGCATGCAAACCGCAGTGCGAGGAAGACGAGCACCGCGATCAACGCGAAATAGATGATTGCAATCATTTCATGTCTCCTTTCTGACTCGGCGGCATCGAAGGCGGAACGTCGATCCTCCTGACTTGAAAGCTCCTCGGCGGCCGGAGCCGCACCCGTTCGCATTCTTGGCGGAGTCTAACTTGATTGAGGTGGCCGCATCCGTCGCGAACGCCTGCCCCACGACGGCAAGGCCATGAAGCGCCGCAGGACTTCCGCCTTGTCAGTTGCCGAAGTAATGGATGCGAGCCCTCAAGGGCATCGCGGGCGACGCAGTGTCAGGCGCGCCGCGGAGGGCGGAACAATCGGGACGACGGGCTCGCCCTCGTGATGTGATCCTCGGTGGGCATGACCGCACCGCCCAACGCGAATAGGATCTGCGTACCAGCAGGCTGGGACGACAACGCTGGACACCCCAGTCCGCTGCCGCAATGCATGGCCGCGCATGCAGCACTCTGGTGGTCAATGGGGGCGGGAGTGACGCCACCGGAATCCGTGAGGACGGCCTGTTCCGCATGGCCGTCACATGGCCCTTGGCTCGCCTCGGCGACGTTGCCAACGAGCATAGCCATCACCACGACGATCACCGCTAGGGCGTAACCCCTCGGCTGATCAACGATCATGCTGCTGATTTTACGTAGGCGAATGCTCATCATTTAAATGATACCACAAGGTCACATTGTATTCTTGATTCGGATCAATCTGGGATAAAGCCCCTTTGAAGGGCAAAAGCTTGCGGGAGCGGGTTCCCACCGCACGCGGACGGTGTTGATAGAAGCGGATCCGCGTACGCTGCTGAGATCACGTCTTCTGCCTTTATTCACCGCATTCACCGCCTTGTGTGTCTGCCGCAGGCGAAACTGCGTGCTCGCCGACGGTGTCGAGCAGCGCAAGGACCTCCCGCGCGACCACCAGTTCTTCGTCCGTCGGTAGGACAAGGACATCCACGGGTGAGCCGGACAATCCGATCGCATGATTCCCCACGACGTTGAGGTCATCATCGATCCGCACGCCCAGCCACTCGGCAGCCCTGCCAATCCTCTCCCGGATCTTGGGCGAGTTCTCCCCGACGCCGGCGGTGAACACCAACGTGTCCAGACCGCCTAAGGCGGCCGCGAGAGACCCGATTTCCCGCGCCGCGCGGTAAACGAAGAAATCGACGGCTTGACGGGCAGCGGAGCTGTCCGTCTCCAATAACTGCCGCATGTCGCCGGTGATTCCCGAGATGCCCAGAAGTCCGGACTCTTGGTACAGCAGCCTGCTCACGTCTTCCGGCGGCATGCCGCGTTCCTGCAGCAGATACAGCACGACCCCGGGATCGAGTGCGCCGCAGCGTGTGCTCATCACTAGCCCGTCGAGAGGAGAGAAGCCCATCGTCGTCGCGATGCTTTTGCCATCGCGCATTGCACAAAGGCTGGCTCCGCTGCCGAGATGCGCCACGATGACTCGCCCGCCTGAGGCAGGCCCATAGCGCTCGCGCAGCAACGAGGCCATATAGACATAGGACAGGCCGTGGAAGCCATAGGACTGGATTCCGGAAACGGTGAGGTCTCGCGGCAGACCATAGGTTTTCGCCTCATATGGCCGCGAAGCGTGAAACGCGGTGTCGAAGCACCCGACCTGTACCGCCTCCGGGAAAAGGCGAGCTGCCACTTCGACGATCTCTAAGTTCTGCGGAAGGTGTATGGGCGCCAGCGGGGCCAAGGCGCGAAGTTTCTCCAGCATGGGCTTGTCGAGGATCGTTGGAGCCGTGAACTCACGGCCGCCATGCACGATCCTGTGTCCAACAGCGCAGACGGCATCGGCGCGATCCACTCCGCGTATTTCGGCGGCAAGGATCTCGGCCGCGGTCCGGATGCGGATTGGACCTTTTCCAAGGCTTCGTTCCCGCACCCTTTCTCCAGTACCCGCAATGATCTTGAGGCGAGGGTTCTCATCCAGCGACGAGACTGTGCCTCTAAGGACCAGCGGTAGGTCCTGGCGTCCCTCGTAGAGAGCAAACTTCAGACTGGACGAGCCTGCATTCAACGTCAGGATTGTCGGTGTCGGCGCGGGAACCTTGGGATGCCAGCTCACGCGGTGGTCCACTTCCAGTCGCGGACCTCTGGCATGTCCTCCCCGCGAGCCCTGATGTAATCGTGATGCTGCAGCAGTCTTTCCTGCATCATCTGCTTCAGGTGTGCGCCGCGTGACTTTGCCGCCTGTGTGCGATCGAGGACGCTCAACACCAGATGGTAGCGGTCCAGCCCGTTGAGGACCGTCATGTCAAACGGTGTCGTTGTGGTACCTTCCTCGTTGAAGCCTCGGACGTGGAAGTTCGCATGGTTCGTCCTTCGATAGGTCAGCCTGTGGATCGTCCACGGGTAGCCGTGATAGGCAAAGATGACGGGCTTATCGGTCGTAAACAGCGCATCGAACTCGCGGTCCGGGAGGCCGTGCGGATGGACCTCACGCGGCTGCAGCGTCATCAGGTCGACCACGTTGATTACCCGCACATTGAGCGCTGGCATGTGCTCTCTCAGGATCTGCACCGCGGCAAGCGTCTCGACTGTGGGCACGTCTCCGGCGCATGTCATCACCACGTCCGGTTCCCCCGAGCCGCGGCTCGACGCCCACTCCCAGATACCGACCCCGGCCTCGCAATGCGCTCTGGCCTGGTCCAGAGACAGCCACTGCCACGAGGGCGCTTTTCCGGCGACGATGATGTTGATGCGGTCCCAGGTCCGCAGCACGTGGTCGGTGACGCAAAGCAGCGTGTTGGCGTCCGGCGGGAAATAGACCCGCACGATGTCCGCCTTCTTATTGAGTGCGACGTCGACGAATCCCGGATCCTGGTGGCTGAAGCCGTTGTGGTCCTGCTGCCAGACATGGCTGGTCAGGAGATAGTTGAGCGAGGAGACGGGCCGCCGCCAGGGTATGTCGCGGGATGCGTCCAGCCATTTGGCGTGCTGGTTGAACATCGAATCCACGATGTGGATGAAGGCCTCGTAGCAGGAAAACAGCCCGTGCCGTCCGGTGAGCAGGTATCCCTCGAGCCACCCCTGGCAGGTATGCTCCGATAGGATCTCCAGCACTCGTCCATCCGGGCCCAGATGCGTGTCCTCGGGCAGCACCTCCTCCATCCATGCGCGATCGGTCACATCGAACACATCCTGCAGCCTGTTGGAGGCGGTCTCGTCCGGGCCGACAATGCGGAAGTTGCGTGCAGCCTCGTTGGCCTGCATGACAGCGCACAGGAAGCCACCCATCACCCGCGTGGCTTCCGCCTTCGTCTCGCCAAACTGCCGGATCTCGATGGCATGCGGTGCGAGTTCGGGCATGACCAGCGTTTTGCGCAGAATTCCTCCGTTCGCATGAGGGTTGCCGCTCATACGCCGCGTTCCGACCGGCGTTGTGGCCAGTATTTCGGCGATAGGACTGCCGTCTTCCTGAAAAAGTTCCTCTGGCCGGTAGCTCTGGAGCCATTCCTCGAGCAGCTTCAAGTGGTCGGGGTCTGCCGCGAGACCTGCGAGCGGCACCTGGTGTGATCGCCAGAAGCCTTCCGTCTTCTGACCGTCCACTTCCTTCGGCCCGGTCCAGCCCTTCGGGCTCCTCAGCACGATCATCGGCCAGCGAGGGCGTCCCTTCTGGCCTCTGCCTCCGCCACCGCGAGCTTCAAGCTGGATGGCGCGGATTCTCTGAACGGCTTCGTCCAGAACCGACGCCATCCGCTCGTGCATCACCGCAGGTTCGTCGCCTTCCACGAAGAGCGGAGCATGACCGTAACCGATCAGGAGGGACGCAAGCTCGTTCTCGGGCATGCGGGCCAGCACGGTGGGATTGGCGATCTTGTAGCCGTTGAGATGCAGGATCGGCAGCACTACGCCGTCTTCCTTCGCGTTGAGGAACTTGTTCGAGTGCCATGCCGCGGCGAGCGGCCCGGTTTCTGCCTCGCCGTCGCCGATCACGCAGGCGACGATCAGGTCCGGGTTGTCGAAGGCGGCTCCGTAGGCGTGCGACAGCGCATATCCGAGTTCGCCGCCCTCGTTAATCGATCCGGGAACTTCGGGTGCCGCATGGCTGGGAATGCCTCCGGGAAACGAAAACTGGCGGAAGAGCTTCCGTAAGCCTGCCTCATCGAGAGATATGTCCGGATTCAGCTCGCTGTAAGTGCCTTCGAGGTAGGTGTTCGCCACCATCGCGGGCCCGCCGTGGCCCGGCCCGCAGATGTAGATTATGCTGGCATCCCGCTGCCGGATGACCCTGTTGAGATGGCTATAGATGAAATTGAGGCCGGGCGACGTGCCCCAGTGCCCGAGCAGCCGGGGCTTGACGTGCTCGAGCCTCAGTGGCTCGCGCAGGAGCGGATTGTCGAGCAGGTATATCTGTCCGACGGTGAGATAGTTCGCGGCGCGCCAGTACGCGTCAATTCCCCGGAGTTCTTCAGTCGCGAGGCTCGCGGGAGTCGTCTGCGGCTTGCTTGTCATTCTTGTTCTCCTCGTGGCGTTCCGCCGCGCATTAGCGGCTCTGCGGCGGTGTGGGTGCGAAGATGTCGCACGGCGTCGCCCGCCATGCGGCGAGCGCACCATCTGGCGTAGTGGCCCCCAAACCAGCCAGCCGAGCGTGCGTGGCCCAAATCCTTGCGGCAGGACGTAGCCGATGAACACGGCCAGCAGTGACGACATAGATCGAGACACTGTTTTGAAATCCATCCTGTGGCGCTAGACGATCCGCAGAGTCGGCTCGCCGATTGAAGGGATTCCGAGAAAGCTTCCCGCAAACCCGAACGTCGAGCCGACGGACCGCGTTCCATGCGTATCCGTGTGAACTCCATCCTCGAGCTCAACATGGCCGCGGAAGGCTGTTCCACGTGCGCAGAGAGATTCCGATGGTCGTCCAGGCAACCGAACACGACATCATCCGAAGCGCTGACGGTGAGCGTGGGCTCAGCGGAATAGGCGAAATCCGGCATCGGCCTAGCGCTGGTTGCTAGCCCTGGTTGCCCGATCTGTAGAACACTGAAGGCGAACCGGAGGCGTCGCGCGGAACGGCATAGACTTCGTAGGTGGCCGCGGGATCGTCTCCCATGCCGAGCGATCCCTGCGGCATCCCGGGGACCGCGATGCCGGCTATGGACGGGCGTTCGGCCAGCAACTTGGATACAGCCTCCAAGGGAACATGCCCCTCGAGGAAGTATCCTTCGACGACCGCGACGTGGCAGCCTTCCATCTCTGATGGAACCCCGGTCTGGTTCCGGACTTGCGAGAGGTTTTCAAGATCAACCGTCGTCACCTGGTATCCAGCCCTTTTCACGGCCTCAGCCCACATGTGGCAGCAGCCGCACCACGGGGTTTTATAAACGGTGACGTCCTCTCCCGCCGCGGTCGCTGCGGCCGTCAACGACAGAAGGAATGCCAAGGCGGAGAGGAGGGGTCTTTTGTAGCTTGTCACTGGAGTCTCACTTCTTTGCTTATTGGTTGCGGGAAGCATCCCGGTTGCGGCATCCGTCGCCAGGAGTGGGCGCTACATCATTCCCATCGGCGCGGGGACGAGCAGCATGTCCGCCTTGTCCTTCTGCGCCGCGTCAAGGGCCGCGTAGAAAGGCGCCAGCGCTGCATTCAGGCGGCGCAAGGATTCCAGGCGGGCGGATAATACCGTTACCTGTGCTTCGATCCTTTCCGGTGCCGTCGAGCCTTCTGGCCCCATCGGCATACCACCGCCCTGCATCCCGGACATTGTCTCGCCGGCGACCCCCGCATTTGCACGGATGGCTTCGGCAAGCGCATCCCAAAGCGCCTGCTGCGCGTCCGTCACCTTCAGTTCCGTCCGCAGAAAGGCTATGCGCCCTTCTACATGCTCGGGCGACATCATCCGGTCCATCATGCCGCCGCCGGTCATGCCCGACATCATCCCAGCATGGCGCTCCATCATTTCCTGCATCATCTTCATCATGTCGCCGCCCATCATGCCTCCTGGCATGGCGGCCTGCGCCTCTGGAGCGGGGCTTGCCGCCGGAGCCTCCGTGGTCTCCGGATGGTGTGCCTCTTCGGCGAGGGCTGGCACTGTGGAAAGCAGCAGAGCTGCGGCAAAGGCGTTTTTTGCAATCGTGTACATGGCTGTACTCCATTGAGGTTGGGAGATGAGCCCTGGGCGGCGCGGGTGCCGCCCTGGGCATGGTTCATTGCGCCTGGAAAGTGATTCCATTCGGCCCCGTGCCGACGGCATGGGTGCGGACGACGGACTGGGTGGCGACGGAAATCTCGGAAACAGTGCCGTCGAGGATGTTGGTGACGAAGACGTACAGACCGTCGTCGCTCACGGTTACGCCGTGCGCACCCTTTCCGGTCCGGATCGTCTTCATGACAGCCCGCCTACCACGTCGATAACGGAAACCGTTTCGTCCGGCTCGGCTTCCGTGCCCTGGTTGGCCACGTAGACGAACCGCCCGTCAGGAGTCGCGTGCACCTGGATCGGGGAACTCCCGACAACTATGCGGGCCGTGACCTGCCGCGTCGCCGTATCGATGATGGCCAACTTGTTCTCATCCCTAAGGGAAACATAGACCTGCTTTCCGTCCGGCGTGAATCCGACCTGAACCGGAGTCTCGCCGACCTCGATCCTGTCGATCTCCTCGAGGGAGGCGGCATCGATCACGGAAACGGTTCCGCCTTCGACGTTCGCGACATAGATCGTGCCGCCGTCGGGGCTCATCCGCAGGCCGTGCGGATATTCGCCGGTAGCGATTTCCTTGATGACCTCGCCCCTCGCCAAATCGACAACGGATACGGTATCGTCGCCGGAATTGGTGACGAACGCGCGTTCGCCCACAGGGTCCGCAATCACGTGGGCGGGATGCGAGTTGACTTCGACCGACGCCACAGGACCGGTGGCAATCCTCCCCGCCTCCATCACGATCAGCACGCCGCCCGCTTCTGCGTTTCCATGGCCTCCACCTCCATGGGAGTCGGTCCCGTGGGTGTCGTCAGCTTCGGCGTGCCCACGGTCCGTCTCCGCCCGCATAGGCGTACCGACCGCAAGAACCATGTTCTTTCCAGAAACGAACCGCACGTTGTGCGGCGTTGCGCCAACCGGAAAGGTGTCGACCTTCGCCGAGGCGAGGTCGATGCGGCTGACAGAATTCCCATGCTCGTCGGCCGTGTAGACAACGCCGACTGTCGCAGTTTCTGCACGCGCCTGTACGGCGGCGCCGACCAGCAGCGCGATCGCCGGAATGGTGAACAAGGCCAGAGCCAGAGCCCGCTGCCGGGTGGAACACTGCAAGGCGACTGCTACCGCCGACCTCCGGCGTATCGGATGGATATTCCTCATCTTTTTCTCCTGAACTCAGTCGACATACTCGACGACGGTCATCATGCCGGCCGCCATGTGGTAGAGGTGGTGGCAGTGGAAGGCCCATTCTCCGGGATTGTCCGCGTCGAAGGCGATCCTCACCGCACGGTGAGGCGGCACCCAGACCGTGTCGCGCTTTGCGCCCGCAATCCTCTGGCCGTCGATCTCCACGACCTGGAAGTGGTGCCCGTGAAGGTGCATTGGATGGCCCATCATGCTGTCGTTGCGCATGAGCACCTCGACCCGTTCCCCGTGTCCCACCTCGATGACGTCGTGCGATCCCCAGGCGCGGCCGTTCAACGTCCAGCTATAACCGGCCATCGAGCCGCCGAGGATGACAGCCTTGCTGCGGGCGCTCTCCTGAGGAATGAGAGGAGCCGTCGCGCGCAGCTTCGCCTCGAACGCCAGATCGAGCACTTCAGTCGCAATGTCGGCGGTCTGGGCGAGGCGTCGGACCGCGCCTTTCGCCGTGGCAAGGACGAAGCCGGTTCGCTCGACCGTGCCCTCCCGCAAAGCGAGGATCGGCCACGCCCCTTCCTCGTCCGGGATGCGAAGGCGGATGTCGATGCGCTGGCCCATGCCGATTGGTAAGCGCCGGCCCTTCACCGGATCGACCGGATTGCCGTCCACGGCGATGGCTTCGCCTTCCAGGCTTCCGGTGTCGATCCAGAAGGCAGTGGCCGTCGCGCCGTTGATCAGCCGCAGCCTGACTGTTCCGTTTCGCTCGACGCGGAACACCTCCGGGTCGTCAAGCGTGCGGTCGTTTGCGAGATAGGCGTCGTATTCGATATCGTTCACGTCCGTGGCCATACCCGACATCTGGGGCATGCCATGGCCCATGCCGTGACCGCCCATGCCGGTAGTTCCCGTCAGCCCGGCGAACAGTTCCTCAGGCGTCTTGAAACTGAAATCGTGGAAGAGGACGACGACCGGCTGCTCATCCAGCGCGGCTTCCGCCGGGTCGTTGACGATCAGCGGCGCCGCAAGCAATTGCTGCTCCTGCAGCGTGTGGGCGTGCATCCAGTGCGTGCCCGGCGTCGCGAGCGGGAAGCGGTAGTCGTAGGCCGCGCCAGGCTTAAGCAGCGGCTGGGGCAAGTCGGGCACGCCGTCCTGCCCGTATGGCGGCGTCAGTCCGTGCCAATGGATCAGAGTCGGCTGATCGAGGGCGTTCTCCAAGCGGACAGCGAAGTCCCCACCGGCGTCGACCATGAGGCCACGTGTTCCGTCGGACTGCTGGAGGCCCATGACGGTTGCAGCGCGACCGCCGACCTCGATGACACGGCTCTGCGCGCGAAGTGTGACGGGGGACTGCGCGAACGCGTTGCCCCCGCCCGGAACGAGCGATGGGATGACGCCGGCCGCAAGGACTGCGCCGGTTGATGCCAGGAACTGGCGGCGTGAAATGATCTGCATCTGTGACTCTCTGGTTCGTTGGCCGACATGGCCGTTGGCGACGAAGCACGCGAACCGGAAGAGCCGCGCGCTCAGGCGTGCGCGGAGAGCCTTGGGGGACGGAACTGCATATCCGGGCTGTTCCCCCGGAATGCCGAAGATGGAAGAATGATGTGCTGCGGCGCCCGTTCTGGCGCGTGAAACGCATTTGCGGAAACCAGAACACCTGCTCCGCAACCCGTTGACATGACACAGCAGCCGTCCCGCTCAGCCGAAGGCCCGTGACCTTCGCACGGAGGTTCGTCGGCCTGTGCCGTCACCGCGATGTGAACGTCGCCGGCGGGCTCAAAGGCACTTCCATGTGAGTTCGCAAAGAACGACGCCGAAAGCGCCATGACAAGCGCCACAAGAAAGAGTAGCCGGAGAGGCGCATGCAGCCAGCAACGCACCCGTGAGGCGGCGGCATATCGCCTTGCTGGCTGCGTTCTCACCCTTGCTGCTCCTCTTTTCGAGAATAAAACCGGTTTGCATCATTAGCCGACAAGTCGCGGCGGGAATTTGTCCTGGATCAAACCAAAGTTCGCTCATGCGGCCTTGCAGTAGAAACGCAGCAGCTGTGCGTCGATTGCCACGATAATGGTACTTTTTGACATCAAAACGGCGCCGACCGCCGGCCTCATAAGAAAGCCGGTGCCGAATGTGATGCCGGCGGCCATCGGTATCGCAATCGCGTTGTAGCCGGTTTCCCAGATCAGGTTTTGTGCCATCTTGCGGTACGTCGCGCGGGTCGCTGCGCACCAAGACAACATCGGCCGATCTGACGGCCACGTCGGTACCTGCGCCGATTTCCACGCCAAGGTAGGGCTCCCCCAGCGTCGGCGCATCCTCACGTTATCGCCTTTCCCTGATGGGCGATCTGGCAGGGCTGACGATCATGAGAGGCCGAACCGATATCGGGCATGATCTGCATCAATGAATGCCGAAACTCATCTCGCATAGACTATTAGGTGCAAGCTTTGGTGATCGCATCACCGACGAAGGGAAATCGGCAAAAGGTTGGCTGCGGCGAGGTTCATTCACGAGATGGGAGCGGTGGTATACGAGACAGCCGCAACAACAGGGAGCAAACATCGATGATGGACGGATTTGGAGGCATGTGGTTCGGCGGTGGGATCGGAATGGTTCTGATCCTTTTGCTGGTGATCCTGGCGATTGTCGCACTTGTCAAATACCTGCGCAGCTAAGTGCCGCGGAGGCGTTGTGTCCCGCTCAGGTGAAATCTGGCTGCTCGGCGGCTATGGCGATGTGGGCGTCAGGACGGCACGTAGGCTTAGCGACATGCAGGATCGGCCGATCGTTCTCGCCGGCCGCAGCGGGCGCGAGGCTGAAGCCGCCGCAAGTCAGCTTGGCCGGGACGTGAGTGGAGCGGCTGTCGACGCAACTGATCCCGCGGCACACGGGGCGGTTGCCGATGCGGCCGCTGTGATCAATCTCACAGAAAGCACACCGCACGCGCTTGCCGCGGCTGTCGTCAAGGCAGGCGGGGTCTTTCTCGATACCTCTGCGTCCCCGGGCTATCTGAAAGGGCTGGAGGCGCATCTTTCCGGACGCGGAATGCCGGGGCTCGCAGTGCTGAGCGTGGGATTGTCGCCAGGGCTGACCAACATCATGGCCGCAAGGCTGAAGTCGGAGTGTCCCGACATCGAGGCAATCGATCTTTGCCTCGAAATTGGCCTTGGGCAACATCACGGGCGGGCGGCGACCGTATGGTTTCTCGAAAACGCCGGCGGGCGCTATCCCTATATCTCGGACGGATCGGTCGTCGAGGCGAGGCCTGGTCAGCTGAGAAGGCGTTTCGACGTGGGCGGCAAGGCAGGCGGCGTGTTGGCGCTCGGCTACGGCTTCAGCGATCAAATGACCATTGGCGAAAGTCTGCGCCTGCGAACATCGAGAAGCTTCGTTGCGCTGGACCCACCCTGGATGACGCGAGTGCTGTCATTGCTGTTGAGACTCCAGTTGGGTGAGATCATTTCAGGAAATGCCGACGCGCTGGCGAGGTCGATGCTGAAGGGACCAGCATTGGGCAAGGTGGGGACGCGTGTCGTTGGCGAAGGGTTTGACCGGTCGGGAAATCTGCGGGGCCGGATCGAGCTGGCATCTGGTGACCAGGCGGAAATCACGGCATTGATGGCAGCGGTCACTACCTTGTCAGCGCTCGATTCCACGCTTGGCGGGGTCATTCATTCAGACGCGATTGTGACCTTTGATGAGGTAGCTCGCCTTCTCACGGCTAATCTTCCCGAAACTAGGATGGTGGCGAGCTTCGACACGTGAGGTCTCCTCCCGGCGCGGCAGTTCGCGGGGCACAAAGCGGAGCGGGGGATTTCAGGTCAGCTTCGGCGACTGCATTCCGGTGGCCGGGGTTCCGGACATCTGCTTGGTATTCCTGCCCGACATGTGGTTCGGCCTTTTGACACCGATCAATGCCACAACAGGACGGCCTGTCCATCATATGGGCAAAATAGGTCATGCTCGGATGGAGGCTCACATGCCGAACTGGAAGAAAATGATCGCGGCAGGCGCCCTGGTTTTGGCGATGGCAGGGCCGGTGCTCGCCGACAGCAATGGCTGGTGGGAGCACAGGTCCGGCTTGGGCATGGACCGTATGATGGGTGGCTGGGGAGCAGGCGGCCCGATGATGGGTTACCACGGTGGCGACTACATGCTCGACCGCATCGATGGCCGGCTGGCTTTCCTCGAGACCGAACTCAAAATCTCCGAAGAGCAGGTTCCTGCCTGGAAGGAGCTGTCCGATGTAATCCGTGCGACGGCTGAAACCCACAATGACGCCATGGAAACGATGATCGAAACCGTCCATGATGACGATTTCTGGACCCGGCCGCTGCCGGAGAGGCTGGCCTTCCAGCAGGCGCACATGGAAGCGCGCCTTGAGGAAATCAAGGCCACCAGCCAGGCCGTCGAAAAGTTCTACGCAATCCTTAACGCCGACCAGCAAAAGGTCGCCGACGAGATCGTTCTGCGACCATGGGCATGGGCATGATGATGAGCCCGTGGGGCAGCGGACCGGGAATGATGATGCGGTAGGCTCTCGAGCGCACGGCGCCAAGGCGAATGGACGCTCGGTTGCGATGAACAATCAGCAAACACCCGGAATTGGCCCGATATGGCGATTGATCCGCGGCGTCTTGAGCCATCTCCTGTCGCGGGCGGCTCACCGTGTTCTGACGAACTACACACTCGTCGATGCGCGGGGTGAGAGGTTTCGCTGGCTTGAACCGGAGATCATCCGATTTGTGCAGGCCATGGAAACGGAGGCGGAAGTGCTTCGCCCCGGCGCGCGTCTGGATACGCTCCCGAGCCGCGGCAATCGGCTTATGGTGGAACTGGCGGTCTACACAGCCGCATGCGACCGAACTCTGCGCCATATGGGAATAGACCCGGCCTGCGCCCGTCAGACGGTGGCCGATCTCGGCTGGGATGTCTATCGCCGCTTGCTGGCGGTCACATCGCTTCCGGCTCGCCTGATCACCCGCGATCCGGGTCGCCGCCTGCGGTGGACGATCCGAATGCTGCTACGCTTTCCCTTCAACGCTCCGGGTGCGCCCGGCTATGCCGTGGAAAGTCGCGTGGAGGGCGACGACATTCTCACCCATTTCACCCACTGCCCGCCACAAACCTATGTTCGCCGCCTCAGTGAAGAGACAGGCGATGCCGACGCGCTGGAATCGTTCCGGCAAAGCTGGTGTCTGTACGACTGGCCGGGCGCGGATCTCATCGCGGGCGACAACCTGCGCGGGCATTATCATCGCCCGCATACGTTATCACACGGCGATTCAGTGTGCGATATGTGCTGGGTGGCGCATGCTTCAAGACGCCGTGCGCTACATTGAACCCGGTCGAACCGAAGGTTCCTTGCGCTGATCCGTCGAGCGGGACAGGAAGGCCAGAAATTGCTGGGCTGCCCAGTTCCTTGCCCAGCAGTTGGCTCGGCTGGCTTCTCTCGCTCCGGTCAATAGGATAGCGAGCACCGAGGGCGGCAAAGTGCCGCTTCAGCGCAGCTCCGCAGCAGCGCGACAACGCGTTCTTCTGGCAATGGTCCAACGAAAGGGGCCTGGCGTCCAACGGCCCCGAGAAGATCGGATACGGCGCCTTGGAAAACTCTCATCAGACCCATCATTTTGGGCGCGTTTGCCCGGCGCAAGTGGCAGGGAGCTGACCGCATTCGCCGTCGTGATCGCCGCCGGAGCGTGGCTGTGGGTCGGGTGGCAAGGCATACAATAGCCGGAACTATGCCAACTGCTGCGAGTTGATACGGAAGATCGTTGGCAGGAGCGCGAGCATGGAGCAGCAGACGCAGAAGCATCAAACGACGCACATGAGCTGGGGAAAGCTGGGTGCAATGATCGCCACGTCAACGCTCATCATGTTTTTCCTGATGTACCAGCTGGTCTATTCCTTCGAACATGTGACGTTTAGCGTAAACAGGCTGGTTGCGTCGCTCGTGATGGGGTGCTTGATGGCGATCGTAATGCTCGGCTTCATGTGGTCCATGTACAAAGGTATTGGGACCAAGATCGCAGTCGTCGTATTAGCTGCGCTGGCGGGCAGCGGTCTTTTCTACATCAATAGAAGCCAGTCCCTCATTGGTGACGTGAATTTCATGCGGTCAATGATTCCGCATCATTCAATCGCCATAAATAACGCTCGCAAGGCGAGCATCAGTGATCCGCGTGTGCGGGAGCTTGCCGATGAGATTATCGAGTCACAAGTTCGCGAGATCACAGAAATGCAGCTACTGATCGACGATATAGAACGCAACGGCGAGCGGGGCGGTCGTGAACTGCCCGCCCGTTCAGCCCAGGTCACACCTGAAATGGAAGCGCAAGCCCGGGAAGCGTTAAATTAGGGCAACAGCTAGACCGAGTGCCCGTCATTGGGACTAAGAACCGGTGCACCCTCGACGCTGCATGGACCTTGTCTGGAATTGAGAGCAATTAAGTTGGTGTGTCTTACAAGGTCGATCAGACTGGTTGTGCTCGTGTGCTGTCGGCTCTCGCTGAACAACAGCGAAGGTAGAGAATTCGCGACGGCCGTATCGGTGCTGGCAGCAACGGACCCTCCGACAGAACCCACCAAGCCAGGTTCCGTCGTTTGGGGTCCTAGATTTCAGGAGGCTGCAATGATGACAGGATACGGAACGGTCGGCTTCGGCATGCTTCTCGTTACCGCCTCGTATTCCTCGCGATTGCCGCCCTGGTGAAATATCTACAATAACCGACATCATTGACGGAGACTTCATGTCCTACACGCTTAATCGAAATTTTCCCGGTTCATCCTTCGACGATATTTCCGCACGCACGCGCGAGGCGCTGGCCAGCCAGGGTTTCGGCGTACTCACCGAGATCGATGTCAAAGCCACGCTGAAAAGAAAACTCGGTGCAGAGATTGACGACTATCTGATCCTCGGCGCCTGCAATCCAAGCATGGCGCACAGGGCCATGCAACTGGAACCGCGGATCGGCGCCATGCTGCCCTGCAACGTGATCCTGCGCAAGGCTGATGAAGGTGTGGAGGTAAGCGCGATCGATCCGGTCGCCTCGATGGCCGCCGTCGAAAACGACGAGCTCAAGGCCGTTGCCGGCGAGGTTCGAGCACTGCTCCAGAAAGCTGTCGACGCCATCTAACAGGCCGGGATATGTGCGTTCGCGCAGGGCTTATGTGGCGATCTCCAAGACATTGATCCACAAGAAGGAATCAACACACCGCAGGCCGGCCGCGCGGCAGGCGCGACCCCTTTGAGGGGAACGACCCACTCGAATCGCCCTCCCGATTGGAATGATGTGACAACCTTACATCTGTAGGCAGCGCGCGCCGGACCATTTTCTCAGCGGTTTCAAACATGAACCGTCCGATTTCGGGCACGACTAGTGCCCGCGCATTTCCGAGCGATCAAAATAAGAAGCATCAGCGCGGCCAGGGAACCATGCGCGAGATGACACCATCGCGGCGGACTGCATGATAAGCGGTGGCCGCGAGGTGGATTGTTACAAGCGCAAGCGTGACATTCCACAGAAGGATGTGGATTCGGCCCGCCGGCGCCCAGAGGTAGGCTGCGGCGAATCCCGCCGCAGCCTGGCTGAGGAGCACAATGTAAAGCGCCCAGTGCGTCGATTGCGAGAGTCGTTCCTGCCAGCTCGACATCCGCGACGAAGCTGGACGAGGGATGAACCATCGAAATCCGATCCGCACCAGCATCAGCGCGCCGATCAGTAGGCCCGCATAGTTGTGGAGGGCATGTTGAAGCAAGTCCAAGTCTGAAGGCGGCAGAAGCGGGTTGTGCGTTCTCGGGATTGCCCGGGACGTGTACCATTGCTCGATGATCAAGAGAACCACCGCCCAGTGCACGGCGATCTGCAGTCGCGTGTAACGGCTAGCTACCTTATTCGCTGATGAGGTCGAGGACATGATCGGGCTTTTGTCGCCTGTTGGCCGTTGAGACGCAAGTCTGGCGATGCCGGCTCTGCGAGCCTCGACTGCTTGGTTCGGCACCTCATCCCCCATACGTAGCGAACAAGCGTGTCAGACGACAACCTGTGGTTCAGAAACACGTTCCGCGCGCAATGTCTTTTCGGTGATTAGGGTCAAACGTTACGGGCCAAAGGCTACTTCCTCATTCATCGCTCCCTGCGCGCAGGCACGACCACACCGTCGCTAATGCGATCGCTGGGGTGCAGGAACACCCGTTAGGCGGGTGAGAGTCCGTCAAGAACTTCTGCTGTTCGATCAGTGCGTCGACCGATCTCCACCGTAGTGCTTCGCACGCCTCTGTCTCGAATGGCGTACACTTCCCAATCGTCTCCTTGCCGGAAGAGAGCCGCCACGGGAACAGCAAGTGCATCGTCAGAGCTCCAGACGACACCATTGACGATCACTCGGAAGTCGTGCCCGAGCCGTGGTCAAGCTTCCGGCGGGTGACCTATTCTAGAGCATGATCCCGAAAACTGGAGACCGGTTTTCGGAAAAGATCATGCTATTCCAAGGCAATAGATCGTGATGCCGGTTCAAGGGAACGGCATCATGATCTAGTTAGCGGTTCTTCCTCACGTTCTGTGGTTCATTCGCTGTTGGCGGCACTGTCGCTATCGGCGGGCATGCGAACGAGAACGAAATGGTCGCCCGGCCTTCTAGCTGGAAGTGCCGCAGGATGGTGTCGTCGATGATTGGTATTCCAAGCCGTTCCATCAACTGCTCTCCAGGACCCCCGCCCGTGCTTTGGCCAAGCAGGCCACGGTCGCCCCGACCCGTGTCGGCTTGGGCACACAACGAAGGCAATCTGCGGCACCCGATCGGACATCTGTTGAGGACACTTGATGCGCGCATCCCCAGCGGATTCACCGTCACGGGCTTGCCTTGGACCGGAAGGTTGCCTCTTCCGGTGTGACTATTCGTGATCGATCCGGGTTTGAACTTGACTGACAGTGCGTTCATCGGAAATCCCGCGTTTTCACTCTGATCTCGTTGATGTGGCCATAGGGATCGACCAGGTTTCTCGCTTTGGGAAGTCCGCGCGGATCGGGCGTGGGCGAGCCGTGATGGACCTCGTCGCCGCGCCCGTACGGCACCGGAAATCCCGCCTCCCGCGCACCGACGCTCGCAAGTTCGGCAGAGAGATCGGTGATCTCCTGCGCCACGACGTGCACCACGTCGCCTTCGCGCTGGATGCGGCCCTTGACGCCGAACATGCCGGACCCGAGCACGACGCGCCGGTATTTTTCAAAGACCTTGGTCCAGACCACGAGATTGGCGACCGCGGTTTCGTCCTCGAGCGTGATGAACATGACGCCCTTGGCCGAACCGGGGCGTTGGCGCACGAGCACCAGACCTGCGACGTGAACCCAGCGGCGATCACGAGAGGCGACGGCCTCGGCGCAGGTCATGATGCGCCGGCGGGACAGATCGGCGCGGAGGAAGGACACCGGGTGCTGCCGAAGGGTCAGCCCGGTGTGACTGTAGTCCTCCACCACCTCCCTTCCGGCCGCCATGGGGCGCAGCGATACCGCGGGCTCGATCTGCTCGGGCACGATACAGGCTTCGCGTACCGCGGCGGCGGCAAAGAGCGGCAGCGGTTCGTCGCGCAGCGCCTTTATGGCCCAGAGCGCCTCGCGTCTTGCAAGGCCGAGCGCGGACCGGAAGGCATCCGCCTCGGCCAGCTCGACCAGGGCCGCGGCCGGGATACCGGCCCGGCGCCAGAGGTCGTCCATCGAGGCGAAGGGCCGGTCTTCCCGACAGGAGATCAGGCGCGCAGCTTCGGCATTGCCGAGACCCTTGACCATGCGCAGGCCGAGCCGCACGGCGAAATCGCCATCCTCGCCGATCGCCTCGAGCGTGCAGTCCCAGCGGGATGTATTGATGCAGACGGGACGGATCTCGACGCCATGCTCGCGCGCATCGCGTACGATCTGGGCTGGTGCATAAAAGCCCATGGGCTGGGCGTTGAGCAGCGCACAGCAGAAGACATCCGGGTGCCAGCATTTCATCCAGGATGAGGCGTAGGCTATGAGCGCAAAGCTCGCCGCATGGCTTTCGGGAAAGCCATAGCTCCCGAAGCCTTCGAGCTGCTTGAAGGTGCGTTCGGCGAATTCGCGGTCATAGCCATTGGCGACCATGCCGGAGATCAGCTTCTCACCGAACTTCGCGACGCCGCCGGTATGCTTGAAGGTCGCCATGGCGCGGCGCAGCTGATCGGCCTCGCCGGCGGTAAAGCCCGCGCATTCGATGGCGACGCGCATGGCCTGCTCCTGGAAGAGCGGCACGCCCAGCGTCTTACCGAGCACCGCCTCGAGCTCGGGTTTTGGATAGGTCACCTCCTCCTTGCCCTCGCGGCGGCGCAGATAGGGATGCACCATGTCGCCCTGGATCGGACCGGGGCGCACGATCGCCACCTCGATGACGAGATCATAAAAGGTCCGCGGCTTGATGCGCGGCAGCATGGCCATCTGGGCGCGGGATTCGATCTGGAAGGTGCCGAGCGTGTCGGCCTTGCGGATCATCGCATAGGTGCGCGGATCCTCGGCCGGGATGGTGGCGAGGTCGAGCCTTATATCCTTGTGCTCGGCGAGCAGATCGAAGGCGCGGCGCATGCAGGAGAGCATGCCCAGCGCCAGCACGTCGACCTTCATGAACTTGAGCACATCGATGTCGTCCTTGTCCCACTCGATGACCTGGCGGTCCTCCATGGCGGCCGGCTCGATCGGCACGAGTTCGTCGAGCCGGTCGCGGGTCAGAACGAAGCCGCCCGGGTGCTGCGAGAGATGGCGCGGTGTGCCGACAAGCTGGTGCGCGAGCTCGAGCGCAAGCCGGAGCCGGCGATCGCCCATGTTGAGGTTCAGGCCCTCGGCGTGCTTTTGCTCCACGCCTTCCGACCACCCCCAGACCTGCGAGGACAGGGTCTTGGTCATATCCTCGGGCAGGCCGAGCGCCTTTCCGACATCGCGCAGCGCGCCCTTGGCGCGATAGCGGATGACGGTGGAGCAGAGCGCTGCCCGCTCGCGGCCATAGGTTTCATAGACCCACTGGATGACCTCCTCGCGCCGCTCATGTTCGAAGTCGACATCGATGTCGGGCGGCTCACGACGTTCCTCGGAGACGAAGCGTTCGAAGAGAAGATCGTTTCGGTCGGGATCGACCGAAGTGACGCCGAGCACGAAGCAGACGGCCGAGTTCGCCGCCGATCCCCTGCCCTGGCAAAGAATTCCCCTCGAGCGGGCAAAGCGCACGATGGCGTTCACCGTCAGGAAATACGGCGCATAGTCCAGCTTCTCGATCAGTTGGAGCTCGTGTTGCAGATTGGCGCGCACCTTGTCGGGCAGACCCTCCGGGTAGCGCTCGGCCACGCCCTCCCAGGTGAGTTTCTCAAGGGCCTGCTGTGGCGTCAGCTCCGGATAGAGCTTTTCTTCCGGATACTGATAGGCAAGCTCCTCGAGCGAAAACCTGCACCGGTCCGTGATCTCGATGGTGCGGGCGAGGGCTTCGGGATAGCGGTCGAAAAGCCGATGCATTTCTTCCGGTGGCTTCAGGTAGCGGTCGGCAAACCGCTCGCGGCGATGCCCGAGCTCGTCGATGGTGACATTGTGCCGGATGGCGGTCACCACGTCCTGCATGAGCTGCCGGCCGGGTTCGTGGAAGAGCACGTCATTGGTGACCACGGTGGGAACCCGCGCCTGCGCCGCCAGGTTCGACAGGTCCCAGAGGCGCAGCTGATCGTTGGGCCGCCGGCGCAGCGTCAGGGCCAGATAGGCGCGATCGCCGAAGCATTCCCGCAGGCGCCGCAGTTGCAGCGCGCAGGTCTCGTCCGCGATGTCGGGAACGAGCACGGCGATCAGGCCCTCGCCATAGGCGACGAGATCGGGCCATTCGAGATGGCATTTACCCTTCCCGGCGCGCTTCTTGCCGAGCGAGAGCAGGCGGCAAAGCCGGGCATAGGCGGGCCGATCGGTCGGATAGACCAGCACCGACATCCCGTCGACGAGATCGAGCCGGCAGCCGACGACGAGGCGGACGCCGGTGGTTCGGGCCGCCTCGAATGCCCGGACGATTCCCGCCAGCGAGTTGCGGTCGACAATGCCAAGCGCCTCGATGCCCATCATGGCGGCCTGGGCAAACAGCTCCTCGCAGCTGCTCGCCCCGCGCAGGAACGAGAAATGGCTGGTCACCTGCAGCTCGGCGTAGCGCGGCCCGCTCATCCGAAAATCCCGTGCAGGAACCATTTCTGGGACCCGCTCTCTCCGCGTTCACCGTCACCGGAACGGAACAGCCAATAGCGCTCGCCGGCTTCGTCCTCGACGCGGAAATAGTCGCGAACCGTCGACATCTCGGCGTCGCGTTTCCACCACTCGCCGCGAATGCGCTCGGGCCCGTCGGCACGCCGCACACGCCGGCGCACGCCGCGCCAGGTAAACCAGACGGGCGGATTGTCGGGAAGCAGCGCCATCGTCTCGATCGGCTCGGGCCGTGGCAGGAGCCGCGGCGGGCGTGGCCAGTCGCCTTCCCAGGTTGCTCCGCTCTCCGGTGCAAGCGCCGGCACCCGTGTGACCGAGCGCTCCGGCACATCGCTCTGCACCGGCTTGAACCGGTAGAGCCGGTTCTCGCCAACGCGATTGGCAAGCACGTCGATGAGGTCCGACAGGTCCGGCTCGGGCTCCTCGACGAGCGAAGAAATCGTCTGCTTGTCCTTGAGCGGTTCGGATTGAATTGCGGCCAACACCATGACCTCGATGCCGAAGCCGGGGTCGACGGTTTCGATCCTTTCGCAGAGAAGCCGGGTCAGGCGCCTTGGATCGCGCACCGGCTGGGCCGTACCGATGCGGATGAACTGCTTTGTGTTGTCGACGCGATGGAACAAGAGATCGAGCCGGCGGGCGCCGAGCCCACGCTTTTCCAGTTCGGCGCAGAGGGCATCAGTGAGCCTAGCCGTATAGCGGGCAATGGTTTCGCCCGCGCCGATCGGCTCGCCGAACACGCGGCGCACCTCGACCAGCTCGGGCGAGCGAACCGGATCGACGGGTTCGGCGAGGCGTCCCAGCGCCTGGTCGAGCCGGCGGCCGATCTCCGGGCCAAAGCGCAAGGCAAGCGGCGCCCGCGGTTGCGCCATCAGGTCACCGACCGTCTCGAAGCCAAGGGTACGCAGACCGGCAACCGTGTCGGGCTCGAGCCGGAGCGTTGCCAGCGGCAGCGGCCGGAGCATCGCCTCTGTCTCGCCCGGTGCAATGACAGATGTGTACCGGCGTAGGAAGCGTGCCGCTGCATGGGCCGCACCCCATGTATCGGCAACCGCCGCCCGCGCCTCGACGCCGGAGGCTGCGAAGCGCTGGACGATCGCGGTAAGCATTCTGGCCTCGCCGCCATGGAGATGATCGGCGCCGGTTGTGTCGATCACCAGCCCGTCCGGCGGATCGGGCGCCACGACGGGCGAGATGCGCTGCAACGCCCACAGCGCGAGCCTGTCGAGCCCTTCAGCGTCGGCCGCTGGGTCGGCATTGAGGACGACAAGACCGGGCACCAGCGCCTGGGCCTTGGTGACAGGCATGCCCACGCTGACGCCAAGGGCCTGGGCATTGGCGTCAAGAGCGGTGATCAGCCGACGCCGGCCGGTGCGGCCGACCAGGACGAGCGGCGCCTCAGGCGGAGGCGACGCGCCGCCCGACTTCCTTCTGAGGCGATCTGTCGGCCACCTTGGAAGGAAGAGCGATACGACCCTGGTCATCGCAGGCCTCCACTTCGAAATCAGCACTTTCCCCGGCGCGGCATCGGATCAGCTCGACCAGCCAGCGGGCACGCCCGAGGCCGGGAACCGGCAGGGGAGCAGAGGGAAGAACGGAAACCCGCCAGCGCGTGACGCTTGCCGTGGGTTGCCCGAAATCCCCCGCCTCGGTCTGGCGCCGCCAGCGCCGGACGGCGAGGCCGATCGTGTCCGAGCCTTCCGCCGCAAGCTGCAGCCGGCGGGATGCGGTCATTGAAAGACGGGCGGTCTCGGCAACCACGGCCCCGAGTCCGCCATGGCGCAATCCTTCCTCAAAGCAGGCGAGCAACGCCTTTTCATCACCGGCCTCGACATGGATTACCCTGTCGGGCGGCAGACCTGCCTGGGCGATCGCCGGGGCAAAAAGATCGGGACGTGTCACGATCCAGAGGACTTTGCCTTTTGTCCGCGCGGCGATCCCCGCCGCGAACAGTGCCGCGGCCGCGCCGTCCACGGCGCCATTCCCGCCTCCGGCCACCTCATGCAGGCATCCCAACCCCAGACCTCCTCCCGGAAGCCGCCGGTCGATCTCGGCGACACCGAAGGGCAGGACCTCGCGCGCACGGCCGGCACCGCTGTCCAGGTGCGCAATGCGCTCCTGGAGCTCAGCAATGACAGCGTTTGCCGCGCGATCGGCCATGTAAGTCCAGTTCTCCTGAGGGCTTTGCAACGCCTCAAGGCGCTGTTATGTTCATTATTTGTTCCGTTTCCGGTAATGAGTCAATCAGACTCCGCGATGAGTCTTTCCGGTGCGGATGGGGACGAGACGGCAGCAACGGCGCAGTACTGGCCGATTGTCGTTGATTCGCAGGGCGATAGGAGCGGGACGGAATGAATGCGGCGCATCTGGAAAAATTGAACGACGGTCAACGCGCCGCGGTCATTCATGGCATCGGCCTGCCCGATGGCCAGGTGGGGGGCCCGCTGCTGATCATTGCGGGTGCGGGCTCGGGCAAGACCAACACGCTGGCCCATCGCGTGGCGCAGCTGATCATCTCCGGCGCCGATCCGCGCCGCATCCTGCTCATGACCTTCTCCCGCCGCGCGGCTGGTGAAATGGGAAAGCGTGTCGAGCGCATCTGCGCCAGGGTGCTCGGCGACAAGGCCGGCATTTTAACCGACGCACTCTCCTGGTCAGGCACATTCCATGGGATCGGCGCGCGCATCCTGCGCGAATACGCCATCGAACTGGGGCTCGATCCGCAGTTCACCATCCATGACCGTGAGGACTCGGCCGATCTGATGAACCTCATCCGGCACGAGCTCGGCTTCTCGAAAATGGAAAGCCGATTTCCGGCGAAGGGGACGTGCCTGTCGATCTATTCGCGCACCGTCAATGCCGAGGCGCCGCTCGATGAAGTGCTGCGAGCGAATTACCCTTGGGTAGCAGGCTGGGCGAAGGAACTGCGCGAACTCTTCGCTTCCTATGTCGAGGCCAAGCAGGTCCAGAACGTGCTCGATTACGACGATCTGCTGCTTTACTGGGCCCAGACCATGAGCGACGCGGCGCTGGCCGACGAGATCGGCGGCCGCTGGGATCACGTTCTGGTCGACGAGTATCAGGACACCAACCGCCTGCAAGCGACGATCCTGACCGGACTCAAACCCGGCGGAAGGGGTCTCACCGTCGTCGGCGACGACGCCCAGGCGATCTATTCCTTCCGCGCCGCCACGGTCAGGAACATCCTCGACTTCCCGAAGGAGTTTTCGCCGGCGGCCGAAATCGTCACCCTCGAACGCAATTATCGCTCCACCCAGCCGATCCTCGCCGCCGCCAATGGCGTGATCGGGCTTGCGCGCGAGCGGTTCACCAAGAATCTCTGGACCGACCGGGCTTCGAACGAACGCCCGCGCCTCGTGACGGTGCGCGACGAGGCCGACCAGGCGAAATTCGTGGCCGACACGGTGCTGGAGAACCGAGAGACCGGCATGCGGCTCAAGGACCAGGCCGTGCTGTTCCGGGCGAGCCATCATAGCGGTCCGCTCGAGGTGGAACTCACCCGCCGCAACATTCCCTTCGTCAAATTCGGCGGGCTCAAATTCCTCGACAGCGCCCATGTGAAGGACATGCTGGCCGCGCTGCGCTTTGCCCAGAACATGCGCGACCGCGTGGCCGGCTTCCGATTGATGCAGCTGCTGCCCGGCATCGGGCCGGCGACGGCACAGACCGCTCTCGACGCCGTTGCCGAGAGCACTGAACCGATCGACACACTTGATAACCTCCCCTGCCCTCCCCGTGCCCAGACCGACTGGCCGGGCCTCATCGAGCTGCTCGGCGGGCTACGATCCGGATCGTCAGGCTGGCCGGCCGAGATCGGACAGGTCCGCGCCTGGTACGAGCCCCATCTCGAACGCATCCATGAGGATTTCGAGATGAGGCGGGCCGATCTGCTCCAGCTCGAGGACATTGCCGCCGGCTATCCCTCCCGCGAACGCTTTCTGACCGAGCTCACCCTCGATCCTCCGGACGCCACGTCGGGACAGGCGGGTGTGCCGCTGCTCGATGAGGACTATCTGATCCTTTCGACCATCCATTCCGCCAAGGGCCAGGAATGGCGCTCGGTCTTCGTACTCAACACGGTCGACGGGTGCATTCCCTCCGACCTCGGCACTGGTACGTCCGATGAGATCGAAGAGGAGCGGCGCCTGCTCTATGTCGCGATGACCCGCGCCAAGGACAGCCTCAACCTCGTGGTGCCGCAGCGCTTCTTCACGCATGGCCAATCCGCGACCGGCGACCGGCATGTCTATGCCTCGCGAACGCGGTTCATTCCCGCTAGTCTATTGGAATTGTTTGAATGCCGTGCCTGGCCCGTCGTTGCCCCCGGACAGGGGCCGCATGTCGACCCGCGGCAGGTTCGCCTCGATGTCGGCGCGAGGATGCGCGGCATGTGGCGATAGGAGGATAAGGGTAGTGTGCAATCTTTACAATCTTACAACGACGCGCGACGCCGTAATGGAATTCACCAAGGCTTTCGCCGACAAGGCGGGTTGGAACGAACCGTCACTGGACGTCTATCCGAACACGCTGGCGCCCATCGTTCGTGTCGGCGCCGATGGCAAGCGCGAGATCGCGAGCGCTACCTGGGGCATGCCCACGCCTCCAGCCTATATCAAGGGAAATTACGATCCCGGCGTCACCAATATCAGGAACGTCAATTCGCCTCACTGGCGACGCTGGCTCGGCCCGACCAGCCGATGCGTCGTGCCGTTCACCTCTTTCGCTGAGCCAGATCCGGCCAGCAAGGTTCCGGGTGGCCGGGTGCCCAATGCCTGGTTTGCGCGCAATGCGGACCGGCCGCTCATGTTCTTTGCTGGCTTTTGGACACCCTGGAAGGGCGTCAGGAAGGTCCGCGACGGCGAGCGTGAATTCGAGCTCTTCGGATTCCTCACGACTTCGCCGAACGAGATCGTCAGCCCGATCCATCAGAAGGCCATGCCGGCGATCCTGACCACGCCGGAAGAGGTCGACCTGTGGTTGACCGGCGAATGGGACGCGGTCAAGCACCTGCAGCGGCCTCTGCCCGGCAACATGCTGGTCGTGGTCGAGCCGCCCGTAAAACGCGACGACGAGCTTCTTCTATAGGCGGTGAGACCGAGGCGGACTGGCGAATGCTCACGATCACCGGAGACAGGCATGCCGATGATGGTGTCGGCGAACCGAAGGCCCAAGATCTTCCGGTTCGAAAGATCATCCATGTCGACATGGATGCATTCTATGCTTCGGTGGAGCAGCGCGACAATCCGGAACTGAGAGGCAAGCCCGTCGCAGTCGGCGGATCGGCAGCGCGTGGCGTGGTGGCTGCCGCGAGTTACGAGGCGCGAGCCTTCGGGGTGCGGTCGGCGCTGCCGTCGGTGACGGCAAAGCGCCGCTGCCCCGATCTCATTTTCGTCAAACCCCGCTTCGACGTCTATCGAGCGGTGTCGGCACAAATCCATCGGATTTTTGCCGAGCACACCGACCTGATCGAGCCCCTCTCGCTGGATGAAGCCTATCTTGACGTCACAGCGAACAAGCAGAACATCCCAGTCGCCACCGATATCGCCACCATGATCCGCGCCCGCATCAAGGAGGTGACCGGCTGACCTGAGACCCAGTTCTCCTCCGTCTTGAGGGAGAGTCCTGGGTTTCATTTCTGGCCTCATGCGGCCTGTTTATCCAGCGTGGATTTCGTGGCGAACTCGGCTGGCGGCATATTGCCTAAAGCCGAGTGTGGTCGGTGATGATTGTAGTCCTCCTTCCATGAGGTGATGGCGCTGCGGGCTTCGGACAGGGTGGAGAACAGCGTGTCATTGAGGCATTCGTCCCGGAAGCGCCCGTTGAAGCTCTCGACGAAGGCGTTTTGCATGGGCTTGCCCGGTGCAATGTAATGCCATTCGATGCCGGTCTGCTGACACCATCGCAGGACCGCCATCGAGGTCAGCTCGGTGCCGTTGTCGGAGACGATCGTGTCGGGCGGGCCGCGCCAGCGGATGATGGCGTCGAGCTCGCGCACGACACGCATTCCCGACAGCGAGGTGTCAGCGATCAGCGCCAGGCATTCCCGCGTGTAGTCGTCGACGACGGCCAACACCCGGAAGCGACGGCCGTCGGTGAAGGTGTCGGAGACGAAGTCCAGGCTCCAGCGGGCATTGGCGCGATCGGGAACGAGCATCGGCCTTCGCGTGCCCAGCGCCCGCTTGCGGCCGCCGCGCCGGCGCACCTGCAGCTTCTCCTCCCGGTAGAGGCGCCGCAGCTTCTTCTGGTTCATCACGATGCCCTGCCGGTCCAGCATGACGTGGATCCTTCGATAGCCAAACCGCCGGCGCGCCGCCGCCACGGCCTTCATCGCCTCGCGCAACGGAGCGTCGTCCGGACGGATGCTGGTGTAACGCACCGTCGAACGGTCGATCCGCAGAGCCTGGCACGCCCGACGCTGGCTCACCCCGTGCACCTCGCAGGCATGAACCACCGCCTTCCGCTTCGCGTCGGGCGTCACCATTTTTTTGCGGCGACATCCTTCAGGATCGCGTTGTCCAGCATCTGCTCGGCGAGCAGCTTCTTCAGCCGGGCGTTCTCGTCCTCCAGAGACTTCAGGCGACGGGCGTCGGAAACGTCCATCCCGCCGAACTTCGCCTTGAACTTGTAGAAGGTCGCTGCCGAGATGCCGTGCTTGCGGCAGACATCCGCCGTCTTCGCACCAGCCTCCTGCTCCTTCAGCATCCCGATGATCTGTTCTTCCGTGAAACGCGAGGGTCGCATCGTCCGTCTCCTTGATCGACGAACTCTACCCAAATCTGGAGGAAGTTCAGGGTCTCAGGTCACGGCCTCAACGCCTCGGCCGGGATTTCGTACTGCAAGTTCCTGGCGAAGATGGCGAGCGATCTCAACAAGCCGAACGGCCAGGCGGTCATCACGCCTAGAATGGGGCCCGAGTTCGTGGCCAACCTGCCGGTCAAGAAGTTCCACGGCGTGGGGCCGGCGACGGCCGCAAAGTTGCAGCGGCTCGGCATCGAAACCGGTGCCGATCTGAGAGAAAAGCCCCTGACCTTCCTGCAGGAGAATTTCGGAAAGTCCGGGAGCTGGTACTACCGGATCGCGCGCGGGATCGACGATCGGCCCGTTCAGCCCAACCGCCCGCGAAAATCCATCGGCGCCGAAGATACCTTCGCGGCCGACATCTTCGACCTCGATGGGGCCCGTGCCGAACTGGTGCCCCTCGCCGAAAAGGTATGGCGGCATTGCGAGGCCAAGGAGATTAGCGGACGAACTGTGACGCTGAAGGTGAAGTTCGCCGATTTCCAGCAGATCACCCGCAGCCGAACCCTGCCCAAGCTGATAGGTGGCGCGGATGAGATGATTGAGGTTTCCCAATCGATGCTCGCCGACATATTCCCCCTCGAGAAGGGCATCCGCCTGCTCGGCGTGACGTTGTCGTCGTTGAACGGGAAGGACAGCGTCCCTGCGGTAGACCAGTTGGCGCTCTTCTGATTGGGACCATCGGCCAGTTCTCTACTCACCGCGACCGCCCCAGAATCACGAGTGCTTGCGCGAGGGATCGAAGCCGCATGGCAGAGACCGGCGAAGCGGGCTCGGTTGACGAGAGCCGGATCGACCGAAGCCCTTCGCTGCAGTCGACGCGCAAACATGGCTGAGAATCGATACAGTGCCGAAACGTTGATTGTTGGGATGCGCGAACTCATGAGAACCATACCCGAACTCTTCATTATCGAATCCCTTACGCTGGAAGACGAGAAAGCGGGCCGGCAGGAAGGCGAGCTGATATCCCGGATGTTGCGGCTCGGTGGCAAGACCAGAACTCAATACTATTACATTCGCACCGAGGTAGAGCTGGAGGAGATGATCGACCTGTTTGATGAGTCGAACTATCGCTATCTCCATATTTCCTGTCATGCCAACAGCCATGGCATGGCCCTGACGTTCGGCGACCTAAGCTTCTCGAAACTGGCGGGAATGCTGAACCCCTGCCTGGAGGACAGGCGCGTATTCGTTTCCGCTTGCGAGATGGCCAACGAGTCGCTGGCCGCGGCAATTCTCAGGGAAACAGGCTGCTATTCGTTGATTGGTCCCAAGCGGAGTATTCGTTTCAGCGACGCGGCCGCTTTCTGGGTGGCGTTTTATCATCTCATTTTCAAGGCGAATAAGTTGAGCATGAAACGTGAAACGCTGCGGCGGCGGATCACCGAATTGTCCGCGATATTCGAGGAGCCCATAAACTACTTCGCGTCGAGCAGCACGGCGAAGCAAGGCTACACGCGCGTGCGCAACCGGACGCGCGTGCGGTAGCGATGCCCATGGAAATCGATCGCAACACGATTGAGGGATTCGCGCGCAGGGCGCGCAAGAACCTATATTTCATGCTTAAGGCGCGGGAACGCGGCGAGGACATTCACATCATCACTCACCTCGCGAATTCGCTTCTCGGCCTGATCGTTTTTCCCTACGCCCATTTCGCCGACGCTGGCTGGACCGATTTCAGTCAGATTAAACTCGACGATCTGGAGGCGGAAGGCTGGCCTAGTTGGTCTTTCCATCTCGGCAGGTCGGAAAATCTTCGCGATCTGCTCCGACATCTTCGCAACGCGCTTTCCCATAGGCGGGTTCAATTCTCGTCGGACGGTCGCGAACTCGCCGAGGTCACGGTGACGTTTTGGGACAGACGGAACCCGGCGGGGCCGGACGATTGGAGCGCGGCTATCGGGGGCGAGCAGCTGCTTGAATTCACGCTGAGGCTCGCGAACCTGATCGACGGGGAACAATGAAGGACCCGGATAGGCTATGTGCCGCCGAGTGAACGCCTCTCCTTTGAGGCTGGCCGTCATTTGTGAGACAGCGATCTGTACCAGCGTCGTACCGTTGTAGCGCCGCTTGTGTCGTCGTAGCGAAAACACTCCGCGAGATTGTCGACCGAAGCGAGGACGCCATTCAGCACTGGCGCCGAGAAACTGCTCCCGCCCCCCGTCTGGTAGTGGCTGACCCAGTTTCCGACAATGGCCGGCATGTGAACATTCTGAATGTCCCGAATCTGTTGTTGGTCGAGCTTGATCGTCCCGGCCTTCTCGTGAAGGTCGACGGCCGCCATGATAGCGTCGATGCAGTTTTGAACCATTCGCGACGTGTCCTTGATCGCGAAATCGATCGGCACGGGAATGTCTACTTTCCGGATGATCTGCTGCAGGCTGTATTCCAAATACTGGCGTATCAATGGCTCCGCCTGCGTTGTTTGCCCCGCCGAGAGAAGGTTGGATATGGATTGCCTCAGACGGTCGGCTCCCTGGCCTTGGCTGAGGATGGCGCCCATGGGCGGAGAGCCCTGGAGCTTGCAATGGTGCCAACCGGTCGTGCCGCCCAAGCGATCGAAGTACTTCTCCAGCAAGCTATCGTGGCTGAGAAGGATGAACTGCAGCCCGTCGGGGTTTACGGGCTGCTGCAGCTTCGCTCGGATCAGTTCCATCAGGTAGAACTGGTGCCCGGCATCAAAACTCGACGTGACATCGTCCAGGACGATGAAGCGCGGCTGTCCGTTGTGCTTCATCGCGGCCGCGAGGAACACGGATATCGCCAGCGCGTTGCGATAGCTTTCGGACAGGAGAGCGCGCGCGGACAGCCGGCGTTGCCCGTGAAAGTCGCTCAACTCGACGTGCAGATCCTCTCGGTCGTCGGCGCGCTTGAGATCCGGCACCACATCGCCGACCTGCATGATGTCGCGAAACATCCACTTGTATTCGCCGTCGATCTTGGCGATCCGGTCCCTCGAAAGCGCGGCCTCGGCGTCGGCGAACGTCCCCGCCGCCGCGGTGATGAATGTCTTCCAGCGCTCGCGAATGTCGAGCCGCGCTTGCATGCGCGCCGCCTCCGCTTCTTGCTGGCGGTATGATTTCAGTGCCTCGCTGAATTGCCGGCCATGCTCGACCTGCTCGGTTAGCTGCACAAGTGATTGAGGCAACTCCGCCTCCAGCTTGGCCTTGGCCTCGCTGGCCTTGGAGAGATTGCTCGCCGCTTTTTCGAAAAGCCCCGTGGTCCAGCCAACCGTCGCCTTGAACTCCTCGGCGGTAATGTCGCCGGAGGCGAACCTGTCATCGAGCCGAAACTGGCGCCGCGACTCCTCGTCGATATCCAGAGCGGCACACTTTTCATACGCCCCGAGAGCTTGCTTCCACGCCGAGGCCGCCCAGGCATCGCTGATCTCGCTCGCCTTGGCGGCGGCCGCGCGATACTGGGCGAGTTGTCCGCTTACATGGTCCCTGACAGAGAATCCGGGCTCTGTCTCGCACAGGGGACATAGCGTGTCGTTCGTCCAGGAGTCGTCAGAAAACACATTCATGCCGGCATCGTAGAGCCGCTTGAACAGATCCCCGCGCGTTTCGGCGAGGGCGGCATCCCTTTGCGCGACGAGTGACGCGAGGGCCTCTTGCTCGGACTTGATGGCGGTCAGATTGTGAACGGAGAGCGCCGACAAGGTCGCGATTGCCTCGACAGCGCGTTCAAGCTCGCGCCGCCGTTCGCCGCCCTCGGCGGTCTTGATCGCCTGCTTGACCGCATCGAAGTCCACTTGATCGAGCGTTTTTCCCGCGAGCATCGGCTTGAGCAGCTCGACGCCGGCGAGCGCGGCGACAACGTCGCCAGCGTATGATTCGAGCTTTTCGACATCCTCAAGCGGCCCGCCCGTCACGTTCTCGTAGCTGGAGCGAAGCAGGGCGAGGGCCTGCTGGCCAGCCTTCTCGGCGGCACCGATCCCCGTCGAAAGCACTTTCATATCGAGATCGGAATTGAGGGATCGCGTTTCCGACACCGCTTGAAGCGCCTGCCGGCGTTCCGAGTACTCCGCGAGCCCGAGAAGGGAGGAAAAGGTTCTTCCACGGGCGAGTGGCGAATCGTCGATGAAGCGGGCGAAGTTCCTGTAATCGAGTAGCGCGAAGGTTTCCCTCAGGGAAACAAGGAATGCCGAGGGATCGGGATGGCCGCTCGCGCTGGAATCGGTTCGGTTACCGAACTTGTCGCGGCGCACTTCAATAGACACAGCGGCGCCTCCATCATCGGGCTGGAATTCAAGCTCGATAACGGCCTCGTTGCCGCCATGGAAGCGATTGCCAAAATAGTCCTGTGGCCTCTCCTGCGCCTGCAGGTCCCGCAGCTTCGGGACGATGTCGTGGATTGCATAGGACAGAGCTTCGAAGAGCGAGCTTTTCCCGATGCCATTGAGCGCGAAGACCGAATTCACGGCCTCCGGCTTGAAGCGCAATTCGAGTGGGTCTCCCTCGTTGTTTATCCCCCGGAACCCCTCGACGCGCAGCCTTGTCAGGAAGTAGCGCGGCATCATCCGGCCTCGTTTTCCGGCTTGGCCTCGAGAAGATCGTCAAGGGCGGTCGCGACGCGCTCGTTGAATTCCTGCCGCGCCTTGGTATCGCGGTCACCATCGCGCAAGATGGGCGCGAGCAACCGGGCGTTGGCTCGCAGGACCACTGCCATGTCCTTGTCGACGGATTCCAGCGCCTTCAGGTAGCTCTCGAAGTTCTCATCAAATGATTTCTGGTCGTCGAACCTAAACTCGGCCATTCGAAAATTATCCTTACCGCAATACTCTAGCCGGATTTGCCACAGTATAGCCAGTTAAAATCCGACTTCCAATTGATCGTCGAGCGAGCCGTTATTTAAGCGAATACAGGGCGTTACCGCTTAATTGCCGGTCCGCGACGGGTTCGGGCTGGTTTCCGACCGCACCCCTTCTCGCAGCGTCGTAAGTATGGCCCTCATCGACTGCCCTCCATCCAGATAGATATCGCAGCGGCCGATGCCATCCAGGCTTCCGCGACCACAAGACCACTGCGACAAAGAGAAGTGACGCGGCCAACCATTCGCCTGCTCGGCGTGACGCTGTCGTCATTGGACGCCAGGGATAGCGTCACGGCACCAGACCAATTGGCGCTCTTCTGATTGGGCAGAGCCGGCAGAACCTCCGGCCGACCTGGAGTGTGCCTTAATCCAGGGGCAGGGAATCCGGTTCTGGCTAGTCACGGTCTCTTTATGATCGTGACGTGAAGTTCTTCAACGACGGACGGAAGGCAGGTGAGTTCGGGCAGATCGGCTGCCGGGCTGTCGGCGTCGAGACTGGTCTCGACGGCGCGGTCGTAGACGGCCACGCATTGCTTGTTGGTGATGCGCGACATGTAGACAATTCCGTCGAGGTCGGTTTGGTCGTAGAGCTTTTGGCTGAAGCGCCTGCCCGCTGCCTGTGCCTTCGCACGAACGGCGTCTGTTGAGACACCCAATAGGCTGGCACCTTCGAACCGCAGATCGAGCAAGAAGAGCGGACGGGCATTGCGGACGCTGGTGATGGAATATCGATCGAACTCCTCCTGCAGGAGCAGGCGCTCGGATTTCCCTTCGAAGCGATCGCGGATGATGGTCTCTGCGACCGCCGTTTTCACGTCCTGCGCCAGATAGAGCAGCTTGAATTTGTCCCGCGGGCTTGAAAATCGGGTCTTGCCGAACCCCATGCCAAGCGGAGTCGCCGCATACTCTCGGGCGAGGATACGCACGTAGTCATCGACGCGAACCCGAATGACCAGCCCCTGCAGGATCTGTTGATCGAGCGTCATTGGGCGGCGAAATACGCCGCAGCGGCATCGACGACCTCACCTACACGATCCTGTTTCAGGAGATCGATAGGTTTGCGTCCACCTAATACGGGATTCTTTTGGCTCATCCAGAGCCAGGCCGTGCGCTCGCTTTTGGCAAGCTGGATGATCTCCCGAATACCGCGCGCGGGTCGACCATCTATAAACTGCTCGACAGGATAGACATGTTTCTTGGTCCCCTTGAGCAATCCTATGACGTCGCCCTCGTGTTGCCAGCGGTTGAGGGACGAACGCGCCACTCCGTATTCTCGGTTAAGCTCCGTGGCGCCAGCCACTCTTCCCGCCCAGTCCTCTAGCTTCCTGTGGACGGCAATCGCGGCCAGGCCCTTCTGGCCCTGCGCTGATGTGACCATGGCTCCAAGGCCTTCGCCTTTCGAGGGCTCTATGTCCTCAGGAACATCTAGAGAGATTCTGGCGGGTCGTTTGCGTCCGAAGGTCTCAAACACACGGCGGATGCGCTGCTTGAGCTCAGCGCTGTGCGCGTTGAGTTCCTGACGCCGTTCAGCCGGCAGCTTGGCAACAACCTCAGCAACTTCGCCAGCGATCAGGGCTGACAAAGCCAGCGAGCCGGGGCCGAAGCCCTTCTCTGTCTTCAGCGCGTTCGACACCTTAGTGGCTACACGATCGGCGATGTTTCGATCGAGTCGCTCGGTTCGAGGATTTGAACTGACCATCGGAGGCACTCCTGTACGTTTCAAGCCATAAATAGGACCGTTTGTGCCATTTGTCCAGTACATCTCATTTGTCCCATCGTCCTCGTTCGAACCAGGGCCCGGCTAAGGTGCGAGCCAATGCTAGATCTGAGGCGGTCGGGAGAGGAATCCAGGTCAGTTGTCAAGCTTCTGCAGAATGTACCCGGGAAAGATCACTTCATTGCAATCGATGCCAGCGGTTATTGGCCTTAGAATTTCAATGTCTTCGCTCGTGGAGAAGATGACCTGCTGGCCACGGTGCTTAGCACTAGCGGCACGACTCAAGAGGTTTTCGAAGCTCGGGCGAGAAGACGATTGTTGCCGCGGTTCATCGAACACGAGTAGCCCCGGGTGATTGGTCGACTTCTCACACGCCAATTCGAGAAGACCGATTTGGTAGGCCCACTTCAGTCGGATTGCATCACTTGCCGATGTCTCAAATCCGATCTCGAAGCCTTCTTTCTCGGGCCTGTAACTGTCTTCTGATATTGACAGTTCAGAGGGTGAAAACGTGCTGAAACCAAAATCCCCTGCTCGGCCCTGAACGAGACGTGTGAGGCGACTGAGCTTGTCTTTATCCTGCTGAGACAGTTTCTCTGCGGGTATCTCCGCGCGCTCCTGTAGAAGATTGGAGTAGGCCTCCTGCAGGCCTCGAAGTCGATCCATGGCGTCATCAAAGATGGCTTGGAGTGCTTCCAGATCTCGCAACCTCGCCTCGGCGCGAATGCGCTCCTCGATGACGGCCGCTGACGGATTTGATCCAGGCGCTACCAATTCAGATCGGAGAAGTCGGATTTGTGCGTAATGATCTGTCAGTTGTCGACCGACAGCTGAGAGTTGATTTCTCCTTTCGCTCTCCTCCCTTTCCTCTCTGGCAAGGATGTCCTCGAACATCTTCTTCTGTGACCGGATGTACTCGATATTGTCAGAGACAGGCATGACCGCGGATAGAGCTTCTTGAGCCAACAACGTGTCTGCAAGCGCCTGTTCGCAGGTCGGGCACCTATCTGGAGTCAATGCGGCTGTGACGCCTGAATAGCGCTGTAGTCTTTGAACATCGAGATTCTTCACCAAATCATCATCGAGAGCGGTGATTCGCCGCTGTAGGGCCCGCATGTCAGCCAGCTTTATTTGCTGAATTCCATGGAGCCGAATTCGCTCTGTGTTCAGTTCGTCGACTCGTTGCGTCAACTGCTGCAGCTTTTGCGTAACCTCTTCCGACTGATCTTCGACGTCTGGAACCGCCTTGGAGGCAAGGTCTGCAATGCTTCCTCTGAGTTGCGAAACGACAGAATTCAGAGAATGCCATTCAGTTCCCTGGGCCAACTCCACATGGGCATTCGACAATGCAGCCGGATCAGCGACGGGAGTCTCGCTCAATGCCGCGATCCTGCCCCCATTTCGTGCAACGAACCGATCGAGTTCCTGCCTGACAACAGACCATTCTTTAGCATTAGCGGCAACGCGTTCCGCCAATCGCTCACGCTGCATCTCGAGCTTGTACACGTCCAGGTCCATGATAAACTCGACGGCCCGCTTATGGACCTCTCGAATTCTCATGTATGTAGGAATTGCGGCTGGAATGGCCGTCCAGCCGAACTTTTGCTCGACCCAGAACAAGGGAAACACGGTTTCTAGATAAAGCTTCGTCTCAGGCGCGTCATATCTTCGAACCTGTGGCAGGCGCCATCCCAGAAAGCCTTCCAGGAAATGATGAAAGCCATCCTCCCGTTGGGCAGCTCCAGGATCCAAAACGAAGTAGTTTTGCCGCCTGAGGCCGATTGCGCCGTCCGTTAAGGCGGCCCCAAAATCAACCGTGACCAAGCGGGTGTCAGTGGCCGCTTTTGCCGCGCGATTGACGGTTATGACCTGATCGTCTCCATTGGCAATTTCGAGCGAAACACTCGACTCGATCACCTCGACACGCTTTTCGTCGTCGGTATTCAAATAGCTTGTCATTGCATGCGGCAGAGGAATTTCTCGCCGTGGGCTTAGCATCCGCTCCAGACCTAAAGCATACAACATGCCCTGCATGCAGGTTGACTTGCCCTTGGTGTTGTCGGCCCACAAAACGGTCAACCCAGAAGCGAACGGAACATCGGCACCATACACGCCATCCGTCGTCACGGCCCGAAGTCTCAGGCGCCGAAAGCGCAGCGTCATATCAGGTCCTCCAGACGCCAAACACGCTTCATCAGCGCATCAGTCATTCGCGGTGCTACCTCTCTCAAGAACTCCGTTTCCTCCTTCAAAGAGTCGCCCTGCTCCAAGATCGCTTGGGCCATTTTCTCCCCCTGCTCGGTGAGCGAAATCGACGTCCCTTTGTCGATCTTGACAAGTTTCAGCCCGTGAGCGAGCGCCACAGCCCGATTGAGAGAGGGCTCGACGCGTACCGAAACCTCAGTCGGCCGATACTCCCCCGCCAAAAAACCGCGAACTTCCTCCCGCCCTTCCGGCAGCCGGACAGCGTGGGCAAGGAACTGAAGCTTTTGAAAGTTGGATTTTTTCCCTCGGCTATAGAACAATGTCAGGACAAGAGTCGCCATTCCCCACGACATACGAAGGTCACCAGGAACGGGATCCGGGCGGGCTGTGTAAGTGAATGCTCCACCCAGGATGGCGCTGCGAAAGATGGATTCATTGGACATTGGGGAAATCCAAGGGACAGCGCATGATCCATTCACAGATCGACCCATAGGCAATCTGTTCGGCATTCTCGGTGGAAAGGCTTGGCGCAGCAGCTTGCACGGCCGCGATCAGGGCGTCGAGCTCTAAATGCAGAACCTCTCCCGCTGACCCGCCGGTTTGTGGGCCAGCAAATTGCAGACGTCGAGCACGACTGTTGACCGCGGACATGACCTTTTCATGTAGCTCGGGCGAACTTGACCTCAATGCGTCGAGCAAACCGTTCCCCTGAAGGAAAGACCGCACAGCCTCGGATACGAAATCGTCAAGCTGATCCGGTCCGGCCCGCTTCTTCAGCTTTTGTGTGGCGTTTGATAGCAAGTTGGTGGAGCCGGCAGCCCAACTATCAAGTTCTGTCTGGGACGGAGTGGGCACCGACAGGGTGACCGTCGAGAGAGCCGAAATTCCAGCCGCAACGGAATCGTTCGGAAAGGAACTCACATCCTGAATCACTACCTCGATTGCTGGATCGAGAGCAGCACAGCACGCATTCCGGAGATCTTCCGTTTTCTTGGCACAGTGAAGATTGACCTCTTTGCTGTCGTGCAAAGGTGCCACCAAGACCCAATGCCTGATGGGGATTCCGTGGAACAGCTTTCCGACTGGGATGCAGTTGGTAACCAGCTTTCCAAGGTCGGCTGTGATCTTCTTTTTCTGCCTTTCAGCGCGGGTAGCGATATCAATCGGCTCCTCGACCGCGTAACATTGGTACGCGACAGAGTCCTTTGTGCAGTAATAGTCTATTCCGTAGTCCCCTTTGTGCGCTGCAGGGATTTTTTGCACATGTAGCGGTCCATGGCGCGCCTGAAGGAGGCTGAGGGCAAAAAGCTCCCAGTCGTCCGGATTCCAGACTTGAACTGCACTTGACATCGTCACAAATACCCCCCGAATTCGGCAAGTTTATCCACCATAGGCCATAATTCAACATGAGACCGCAGAAGTAGAGCAACTACAGCGGCTACTTCGGCCTATAATATGCCCCAGGCTCTATAGCGTCCCCTCCCCGTCATCTCGCGGACGCCGAGTTCTGCAATCAGGTTCAAGGCCCCGCGCGGCGTGATCCTCGCCGCCTTCGCGACCATGTGCGCCGACACGATCGGCCGTGACAAAAGCAGAGCGACGGCGATAGGAAGACTACTGGTTGATCGCTTGCCTGCGGCTTTCCTTTCGAGCTGGCGCTTTGCCAGGGTCAACCGGTCGATGTCCTTCACCCCGACCGCCGCCGCCGCCGTCATCGCATCCAGAAAGGCAATCAGCCTCTCCGTTCGATCACGTGCACGTCGCCGCTCACGGGGGATTCCCCGCAGCCCCACCGAATAGGCCAACAAGTGCGATCGGATCTTTCCGCGAGCTCTGAGGAAATCCGAGACGAGAACCTGCCCGAGCCAGTGCTGACGTTGAAGCGGTTCTAGATGCTCCCAAGCGTCCCAAAGAACGGCCGCCGCCAAGGTTGCCGGAACTGCTCCGACCTCTTTCGCCAGTTCGAGCCATTCAGCGATCCGTTCGCTTTCATCCCAATCCGGGTCGTGAATGACCAGTTCACCAACACTGACCTCCGGTTCACGCTTCTTCTGGTTGCCAGGCGCGCCGCCATCGATCAGCCATTTGGTTCGGGCGAGGACTTCATCGATCTCAGCCAGCTCGGGAGACAGTGCATCGTCCTCCTCTAACTCGACCTTGCCCCCCTCCCCTCCCCTGTCGACCTGCTCGACCTCGCCCGCAGACTCTTCCGGAATGCCAGCAAGCGCCATGATGCCCGATCGCGAAACCGCCCAGCCAGGATCGTTTCTCGCAATACGGCGCCTAGCTCGCACGATCCGATGGGCGACAACGAGCTCGTGGCTCGGCGCGCGGACATCCATTTGCGCATCGTGGAGAACGAGATCTTCAAGATGAACGAGTTCGCCCGCGACCCACATACTGGAGACGGAATCGAAGAAGTCGGCCCGCTCGGCGAACCCGGGTCCAACCTCGGACCGAGCAACGCGCTCATCGAGCCGCGCGAGCGCATCCTCCGCGGCCGAAATCGGCTCCAGCAGGGCCTCGTGGTTCAACTTGCAGAATTCATAAGTCATTGATAGCACGGTGCTTCATATGCCATACGGAAGGTATCATACCTTTCACTTCCGTCACACCTGTATTTGCCCGCCGCCTCTTTATAGAAAGGAGCGCTGCGGCCTCCATCATTGAACAGAGGCCCGCCAATTGATGCTCACATCGACGAAAGAGCCTGTCTTTCCGGGTTTCTCGGCGCTTTGCGCGGTCAGAAGGGCACCTAGGAGACGTTTACAAACGATCGGTTATCCGTATCTTCTATGTTTGTAATTTCACCTTCAACCCGGCTCTCAGGCTCTCCAAATGACCAAAACACCGCCCAATCGCTCCTCTCGTCGACCACAGGGCCGGCTTATCGGCTATGCGCGCGTCTCCACGGACGAGCAGGCGACGGAAGCGCAGGAGATGGAACTGCGGTCGGCCGGATGCGACACAATCATCCAGGAGCATGGCTCCGGCGCCTCGCGGACCCGCCCTGCCCTCGCCCGGCTTGTGCGCGAGATCGGCGCCGGCGACACCCTCGTTGTGGTTCGGCTCGACCGCCTAGCGCGCTCGGTGAGCCACCTGCTCAATGTTATCGAGGAGCTGACGACCAAAGGCGCATATTTCCGCTCGCTGTGCGATCCCATCGATACCACGACGCCGCAAGGCATGTTTTCGCTGCAGGTCCTTGGCGCCGTCGCCCAGCTGGAACGGGCACTCAACTCGGAGCGGACGAAGGCAGGCGTCAAAGCTGCCAAGGCAAAAGGCCGGCTACCAGGCAATCCCGGGGTCAGGGAACGTCGGCCGGAGATGCTGGCCAAGATGACGGCTGCTCAGAAGGCGGCTTACGGCGCGCGCATCCAGTCCACTGCCAATCAATGGCTTCCAATCGTTCGGCGCATGCGCCCGGACCACACCTGGGACGATATCTCGCGCATGCTCAAGCAACGCGGCTTCGATTGGACCCCGGAGCGCTTGCGGCGCGCGGTGAAGTGGATGGTTAGCGAAGGCATGGCCGACAAGTCGCTCCTGAGAAAGTCGCCGCCACGACCGCCACAGGACCGCCTGATGACGCTTGTGGCGGGCATCCATTCCTCCAACCCGGAGCTCACCTTGCGCGAAATCGCAAACCAGCTCGAGCGCCTTCATGAGCGCACGCCGCGGGGCGGTACGAGATGGGCGCCCTCCTCCGTCAAGAATCTTCTCGACCGGGCAAAGCGCAGCGGCCTGCTCCAGGCAGCCTGAGCACGGAAGCCGGAATGACGTTGGGGCGCGAACGCGGTACAGATCGCGGGTGCCGACCGTCGCCAGCATACGCCAACAAACCCGGAGAGCGCTGCAATGGAAACGATGACCGTCAACAACCGGGACGACTTCGCGCAATGGGCGATCGCGCGGGCCCAATCGATCCTGGAGGACCAAGGTTCGGATCTCGCTACGGCGGTGCGGAACGAAGACGAACCACGGATCGGTGAAACCGCAAACGCTCTTGGCCAAGCGATCGTCGACGCACTGCTCGAGGCATTCGACGAGCTTGTCGACGGCGACTGAGCGCAAAATTTCCGCAGCAGGATGGCCGGGGGAAACAAGGCAGTTCGGCTCATCGAGGTACCCTCACCTTCTCGGGCGTTCCAGCGACCGCAGCAGCGCGTCCGAGACTTCCAAACGCTCGCCTGCCTTGTTCCCGTCGCTTTGCGGTTCCGTACGCTTTTCAGCTGAAGACCGGCTGGCGTCCAGCTTGGCGCGCAAAAGCGCCATGACCATCGGCCAGGTGGAGAATTTGCCCTCCCTCGCCTTGTCCGTCAGGCTGCGCAGGTAACCACCAGCGCTGTTGATCTGGTCGGAGCGCTGCAGGATCGCCGCGAGCGTAATCGCGGCCTGAACCTCGCCCATGGCCTCGCAGGCTTCTCGCCAGGCGCTCGGGCTGACCCCAAGCAGTGGCCGGGCCACCTCCGCGGCCGCCAGAAAGTCCCGCCAGTGGCGTATCTCGCCCCCTGGCACCAAATCCTTCACGTCCGGGCAAGCATCAAGCACGATCCCCAAGGGCAACTCCCGCTTCGGCAAAATCCGCAGGTTGTCGTTTTCCGCGGCGCTGCCGCCCGCTTCATTCTCTTTTCGAGAGCCTTCTTCAGATTCAGATATGGAGTCTGGGTTTGAATTCTGTATGTGGCGACCAGAATGGGACTCATTGGCGTCCGGATTCTGTGTTTTTGCAAATGATTCCAACACCTCGAGGATCTCCGTGTAGAGACCGTGGAGATCACAGCAGATGTCCTCGATGAGTTGCCTCGGGGCAGATCGCGGCAGGCGGCCGACAATAGCCTGGTAGGACTGCTGTACCCTGCCCCAATTGCCCGGAACGTTCTCCTCGATGCCGGTCTCGATCAGCTTGACGACGTCGCGGCGTAGGAGCGTCAGGCGTTCCTTGGCAAGCCGAAAGGCATTCTTTTCGGCCCGAACTGCGTCCGCCAGTTCCTCAAACTCCTCCGCTCGGGCAACGATCGGGGCCAGATCGAAGCCGTAGGCCTGTTCGACCTGCCCGCCCCTGCCCTTGCGGGCGAAGCGTTTGCCGTTCGGACTATCGCGACGAATGATCAGCCCGCAGTCGACCAAAACGGCCAGGTGCCGCCGCAGCGTTGTCGCCGGCATGCCGTTTGCACGAGCCATGAGTTGCTCGTTTGAAGGCCAGACAATCAGTTCACCGTCGCCCGAGAGCTCCGTTTCTGGATGGAACGAGAGCAGGGCATTGAGAATGGCCAGCGAGCGGTCCGTGGCGCCGATCAGGTCGCGCGCTTCCCGGATCGTGTGGAACAC
>NZ_JAODNW010000023.1 GCF_025398255.1 Chelativorans intermedius
AAATCCCAAACCCCAACAAACCCATAAAACAAAACCCCGCCGAAAATGACGGGGTTTGTCAGCGGTCTGAGGGCGCCCGAAGGCGCCCGCTCTTTTCGCATGGGACAGCCCGTTCAGTGAACCGCTGACCACACCTTGCGCTTGGTGAGATACACAAGCCCGCCGAACAGGACGAGGAAGACCATCACGGTGAAGCCCGTGGCCTTGCGCGCCTCGAGGTGCGGCTCGGCGGCCCACATCATGAAGGCTGCGACATCGCGCGCATACTGATCGACCGTCTCCGGGCTGCCATCGTCATAGGTTACCATTCCGTCGGAAAGGGGTGGCGCCATCGCCAGCGATGCAGCGCTGACGAAGTAGGGATTGTAATAGGTTCCCTCGGGAACCTCGTGCCCCTCCGGCGCCTCGCCATAGCCCGTCAGAAGCGCATGGATGTAGTCCACGCCTCCCTCGGCATACTGGGTGAAGATGTCGAAGAGGAAAGTGGGAAAGCCACGCTCCACCGCGCGCGCCTTGGCAAGCAGCGAGAAATCGGGCGGCACGGCGCCGTTGTTGGATGCCGCGGCCTGCTGAGGATTGGCGAAAGGATCGGGGAAATAGTCCGAGGGCTTGCCGGGACGGGTGAACATGTCGCCATTCTCGTCCGGTCCGTCCTCGATCTCGTACTCGGCGGCGATGGCGCGCACCTGCTCGTCCGTATAGCCCAACGCCTCGAGATTGCGGAAGGCGACGCGGCTGAGCCCGTGGCAGGAGGAGCAGACTTCGCGATAGACCTTGAAGCCGCGCTGGAGCTGGCCCTTGTCATACGTGCCGAAGGGACCGGCGAAGCTCCATTCCAGCTCCTGCGGCTTCTTCAGCGGATACTCCGCCGCCGGTGCCGCGGTGGCGAAAGCAACACCGAGACCGAGCGCAGCCAGCCCATGGAAAAACATCTTCATGTTGAAAATCCCCTTGCGCATTCGCCCGCTTACGCCTCTCTGGCGGTGGCCGGCGCGCCGGCCTGCTTCTTCTCGAGAACCGCCTCGGTGATCGAGTTCGGCAGCCGGCGCGGCGTCTCGATGAGCCCGAGCACGGGCATGACGACGAGGAAGAACGCGTAGTAGTAGAGCGTGCCGGCCTGCGCCATCGCAACGTAGATCCCCTCCGCAGGACGGGAGCCCAGCCAGCCCAGGAAGATGGCGTCGGCCACGAACAGCCAGAAGAACAGCTTGTACCAGGGCCTGTAGGCGGCGGAGCGCACCTTCGAGGTGTCGAGCCACGGCGCCAGGAACAGAAGCGCGATGGAGCCGAACATCACCAGCACGCCGCCGAGCTTGGAATCGATCGGCCCGATGTTGAAGGTGATGGCCCGCAACATCGCGTAGAATGGCAGGAAGTACCATTCGGGCACGATGTGGGCAGGCGTCTTGAGCGGATCCGCCTCGATATAGTTGTCCGGATGGCCGAGATAGTTGGGAATGTAGAAGACGAAATAGGCGAACACCAGCAGGAAGACGACCATGGCAAAGCCGTCCTTGATGGTCGCATACGGGGTGAAAGGCACGGTATCCGTCTTCTGCTTGACCTCGATGCCCGTCGGGTTGGTCTGCCCCGTCACGTGCAGCGCCCAGATGTGCAGCACCACGACGCCCGCAATCATGAAGGGCAGAAGATAGTGCAGCGAGAAGAAGCGGTTGAGCGTGGGATTGTCCACCGCGAAGCCGCCGAGAAGGAGCTGCTGGATCCAGTCGCCGACAAGCGGAATGGCTGTGAAGAAGCCGGTGATCACCGTGGCGCCCCAGAAGCTCATCTGCCCCCAGGGAAGCACGTATCCCATGAAGGCGGTGGCCATCATGAGGAGATAGATGATGCAGCCCAGAATCCACAGGAGCTCGCGCGGCGCCTTGTAGGAGCCGTAATAGAGGCCGCGGAAGATGTGCACATAGACGGCGATGAAGAAGAAGGATGCACCGTTGGCGTGCAGATAGCGCAGGAGCCAGCCGGAGTTGACGTCGCGCATGATCTTCTCGACCGAACCGAAGGCGATCTCCGTGTTGGCCGCATAGTGCATCGCAAGCACCACGCCGGTGAGGATCTGCACCGCCAGCATCATGCTGAGGATGCCGCCGAAGGTGTAGGCGTAGTTCAGGTTGCGCGGCACCGGATAGGCGACGAAGGAATCGTAGACCAGACGCGGCAGCGGCAGGCGCGCGTCCATCCAGCGCCCGAGGCCCGTCTTTGGGGTATAGGTCGAGTGTCCACCGCTCATGAAGAATGCGCTCCCTTGCCTACCCGATCTGGATGACCGTGTCGGAGATGAATTCGAAGGTCGGGACGGGCAGGTTCTCCGGCGCCGGTCCCTTGCGGATGCGCCCTGCCGTATCGTAGTGCGAGCCGTGGCAGGGGCAGAACCAGCCGCCGAAATCGCCAGCCTCGCCAAGCGGCACGCAGCCCAGATGCGTGCACACGCCGATCATCACCAGCCAGTTCTCCTTGCCTTCGCCGGCCGAACGGTCGATGTCGGTGGCCGGTGCGTCGGCAGGCAGGTTGGCGTTGCGCGCCACTGGGTCCTTGAGCTCCGACAGGGGAACCTCCCTGGCGGCCTCGATCTCGGCTTCGGTGCGATTGCGGATGAAGACCGGCTGGCCACGCCATTTCACCGTCAGCGACATGCCGGGCTCGACGCCGGAGACGTCCACCTGGATGGAGGCCAATGCGCGCGTGGAGGCATCGGGGCGCATCTGGTCGATGAACGGCCAGGCGGCAGCGGCGGCGCCCACGGCGCCGGCCGTGGCCGTGGCCACGTAGAGGAAATCGCGGCGGGTATGTTCGGTCGAATCGGTTGCGCTCACGGGACTGCGGTCCTTTCACCTTGATACTGCCGGAAGAAGGCATGTCGGCGGTTCCGCCTGCCCGTCGGATTCGCCACGACGGGCTGGCCGTTCCCCCGGCAATTGGCGATGGTTTCTATGCGCGACGACTTGACTTGTCCAGACGCCCGAAGGGCGAGATGGCAGATTGTCGCGGGAAAACATCCTCCTGAGCGATCGGGAGAAACATGTTCGGCCAGCAGCGCAGGCCGGGTGCCGCCGGCGCGGCGGAACAAACCCGGTGCGGACGCCTTCATCGCGCCCCAAGAAGAGACCGCACCGGAACGATCGGCCTCACGCCGTTTCCCCTCGGTATCTCAGGCTCGGCGGATGATCCCGAACCTCCTTGGGCTGAAGCGGGTGCGGCCGATGATTCCAGGCGCGCCGGTTGTCCCCGAACGAATGGACGGGCCTGAAACACCACGGACAGCGGACGGCCGCCCGCGGCACACTGCGACTGCAATGATCGCAAACGAATGACATGAAATGAGCAGACACGGATCGTACTCCCCGCGCGCAGGCGCATTGGCAAAGCTGGCTTTCAGGATTTGCTTGGGAGACCCGGAATGGAGCGGGCGCTGTTGTCTCAGGCCGTCGTCAACCCATCCCGGGCAAAGACATGCGTCTTCCGGGGCACCCTGGGCAGAAGCTGGCAGATTCGCATCGACATGACCCCCGCATGGCCGCCAATTGCGGCAAATGCAAGGAAACGGGCAGGCTTTCCACGCCCTTCGCGGAGCACCGTCCCCTATCGCGCGCCGAGCCGAGCGAGCACGGCGCGCGGAATGGCAAGCTGGCGCACCACCTCTTCGTGGCGTTTCAGGCCGCACAGCTCGCGCTGGATGAAATAGGCATAGACGGCTTCCGCCGCCTCCGCGAGCAGGGCATTGCGCTCCCCGCCCCTCTCCTGATGCGCGGCCAGTCTGGCAAGGGTCTCCTCGGCGCGCCGGCCGGCACGGCCCAGGGCCACCGCCATCTCCTCGGCCAGTTCATGATCGAGCGTGGCAATCCCGGTGCGCGGCCTGACGGAGCCTCCGGAATCGGCCGGACCATGCGTCATGGATGCCTCCCGCAACATGTCTCGTCTCGTGCCATCCCGAGGCAGCCCTATTGTGCCCGCCCCGGCAGGGGCGATCAACCGCCACGGCAGCTCCGCGGGGAGCCGCAGAAGCGTTCGGGATTGCCCGACGACAGGCCGCTCACGGCCACTTCACCACCGGCGGCATGCTGGAAAGGATGGAGTGCACGTTGCCGCCGGTCTTCAGCCCGAAGATCGTGCCACGGTCATAGAGCAGGTTGAATTCCACATATCGCCCGCGGCGGACGAGCTGTTCTTCCCGTTCCTGCTCGCTCCAGGGCGTGTTGAAGTTGCGTCGCACGAGCTGCTCATAGATGTCGAGAAAGGCAAGGCCGACATCCTTGGTGAACGCGAAATCGGCCTGCCAGCCGCCCTTCTCCTCGGGGCTTTTCAGCCAGTCGTAGAAGATGCCGCCAATGCCGCGCGGCTCTCCCCGGTGGGGCAGGAAGAAATACTCGTCGCACCAACGCTTGAAATGCCGGTGGTCGGCGACCGCGGCATGCCGCTCGCACACGCTGCGCATCGCTTCGTGGAAAGCGATCGAATCGGGGTCCTCGCGGGTGCGTCGGCGATCGAGCATCGGCGTCAGGTCGGCGCCGCCGCCGAACCACTGGCGTGTGGTGACGACCATGCGCGTGTTCATGTGCACGGCCGGCACATGCGGGTTCTGCGGATGGGCGATGAGCGAGATGCCGGACGCCCAGAAGCGCGGATCGTCTTCCGCGCCGGGAATCTGCCGGCGGAACTCGGGCGAAAACTCGCCATGGACGGTCGAGGTATGCACGCCCACCTTCTCGAACACGCGCCCGCGCAACATCGACATGACGCCGCCGCCGCCCCGGCCTTCCTCGCGCTGCCACGGCGTGCGCTCGAAGCGGCCCGGCGCGCGCTCCGCAAGCGGCCCCTCCAGCGCCTCCTCCAGAGCCTCGAAGGCGGCACAGATGCGGTCTCGCAGCTCCTCGAACCATGCCATCGCCGCCGCCTTCTTGTCTTCGATGTCCTCGGGCAATCCGGCCGGTATGTCGGGTTTGTCCATCGGGTTCCTCGTGGCAGCGGCAGACAAAGGACTCGCATTTTTCGTCTGCGATCCCTAATCTTCCTTTCCAACGGGTCAAGGAGTTCTTTCGTGCGTGTGCCCGCCAAGCCTCCCCTCGAGGGCCTGAAGCGTGCCCTCGACAAGAAGCGCGCCAGCGGCCATCGCCTGCCGCGCGACGGCTTTTTGCGCGAGACCTTCTCTCTGCCGCGTGAACAGGCGCGCGCCAAGGCGCGCGAGTGGCTGGAGCGCTGGCCCAAGCAGGCTTACTGGACGGAAATCGAAAGCTGGTGCGAGCGCCCCGGCGACATCATCGAGTTCACCATGCGCCGCCTGCCGAGCGCCGACTGAAGCGTCCGCCGCGACGTTCCCGGCCTCGCCCCACTCGCCCGGTCGAATGTACAGGAGAGAACGCGGCGCTACGCCGCGTTCCGGGCCTGCGTGATGCGCGAGCGGATGGCCTCCACCATGCTCTCGCGGATGATCGTCTCGCCATGCACCTCGCGCAGATGCGCCACCGCGCGGCGGATAACCTCCGCCTCCTCCTCATGCCGCGTGTGCCATTCGCACCCGGGGACAAGCGATCCGCAATGAAATTCCTTCATTGTCGTTCCTCCTTCGTTTTGCGCGTTGGCCATGCACACACTATAGCACATTTGGGCAGGCTGGCCGAATGCGGACGGGATCTGCATGGTCACAATTTGTACTGCGCTGCGATATCGGCAGTCTCTTCCCGGATCCAGGCCTTGAAATCCTTTACCTTTTGCGGCTCGGGCCGGTTCTGCGATGTCACCATCCAATAGCTGAACGCGGTTTCCGCCAGCTCCCGGAAGGGCCGCACGAGCAGCCCGGCCGACAGGGCATCGTGGGCAAGAAACGGCCAGGCGAGCAGCACCCCCTGCCCGGCGATGGCCGCATCGAGGGCGAGCGCCGCATCGGTGAAGCTGTCGCCTTCGGGCAGGTCGTTCTCGCTCATGCCGTGCGATGCAAGCCACAGATCCCAGCTCAGGTTGGAATTGGCATCGCGCACGATCGGCGCGCGGAGCAGGTCGCGCGGCGTCTTCAGGCGCTCGCAGAGCGCCGGCGCGCAGACGGGAAAGACCGCCAGATCCAGGACCCGCTCCGCCCTCACCCCCGGCCAGCCCCCCTTTCCCACGCGAAACGCCAGGTCGATGTCCGAAGCGTCGGGATTGACGAGCGCGACGGAAGCGTCGAGCCTCAGACGCAACTCGGGATGCCGTGCGGAGAAGCGCGAAAGCCGCGGAACAAGCCATTTTGCCGCGAGGACGGGCGCGGCGGAGATGGTCAGCACCGTATCGGCATGGCGGCGCGACAGCGCCACCGCCTCATCCAGCCGGCCGAAGCCCTCGCTCAACCAGCCGGCAATCCGCCGTCCGAAGGCCGTCGGCACCAGCCCCTTCCGGGTGCGCTCGAACACGGCCTGGCCAAGCTGGCGCTCGCAGCGCAACACATGCTGGCTCACCGCTCCCACCGAGACACCGAGTTCTTCCGCAGCGGCTGCCAGGGAGCCCAACCGCAGAACCGCCTCGACGGCGCGCAGGGCGTTGAGATGGACGCGATTCAGGTTTCTCATATAGTTTTTCTATATCAAAGCGCAGGCAATCTCCATTGAAGACTGCCGCAAAGAGGGGAAAATTGCGGTTATACAGCTCGGAGAACGAAGAAATGGTACAGATTTTCTTGAGATTGACCACCACCCTGCGCCGCCGCGGGCAGCAGCTTGAGGCGGTCGAGGACCACACGCGCGAGCAGGAGCCGTGGTGCCGCGATCCGCTGCTGCATCCCGACATTGCGGCGATGAGCCCGCGCGAACAGGCCGACCTGCCGTTGCGTGGCACGCATGCCTGCCGCTGCTGACGGCAGCCTACTCCGCCGCCAGCCTTCCGCCCAGGAAACCGCCCGACTGGCGCTTCCAGAGCTGGGCGTAGAGGCCGCCACGGGCCACCAGCGCCTCGTGGCTGCCCTCCTCCACGACGGCACCGTTGTCCAGCACGATCACGCGGTCGAGCGCGGCGATGGTGGAGAGGCGATGGGCAATGGCCACCACGGTCTTGCCTTCCATCAGCGTGGCGAGGTTTTCCTGAATGGCCGCCTCGATCTCCGAATCGAGCGCCGAGGTCGCCTCGTCGAGGATGAGGATCGGCGCGTTCTTCAGCATCATGCGGGCGATGGCGATGCGCTGGCGCTGGCCGCCGGAAAGCTTCACCCCGCGCTCGCCCACATGCGCGTCATAGCCTCTTCTGCCCTTCGGATCCGTCACGCCGAGGATGAAGTCATGCGCGGAGGCCCGCCGGGCGGCCGCCACGATTTCCGCCTCGCTGGCGCCGGGCCTGCCATAGGCGATGTTGTCGCGGATGGAGCGGTGCATCAGCATCGGCTCCTGGCTGACGACGCCGAACTGGGCGCGCAGCGAAGCCTGGGTGATCCTGCGGATGTCCTGCCCGTCGAGCAGGATGCGCCCGCCCTCCACATCGAAAAGCCGCAGCAGCAGGTTGACGACGGTCGTCTTGCCGGCGCCGGAGGGCCCGACCAGCGCCACCCGCTCGCCGGGCCGGATGTGCAGGTTGAGGCCGTCCAGCACGCCGCCATCCTTGCCGTAGTGGAACGACACGTTTTCGAAGCGGATGTCGCCCCTGGCCGTATCCATCACCCGCGCGTCCGCCGCGTCGCGGATGGCCGGGCGGCGCGAGATCACGCCCGTGGCGTCCTGCACGGTGGCATAGGCGCGGATCAGCCCGTTGACGGAGAACATCATGTAGCCCGACATCTGGTTGAGCCGGAAGACCAGCCCCATGGCGGCGGCGATCTCGCCCGTGGAGGCATTGCCGTTCATCCAGCTCATCACGGCCAGCGTGCCCACCGCCGCCATCATCATGCCGTTGAGGATGAAGACGGTGGCCCGCACGCGCGTAATGGCGCGCGTCAGCGTTCGCACCGCCCTCAAAAGCCGCGTCATGCCGTCGCGCACATAGGCGTGCTCGCGCCGTCCGCTGTCATACAGCTTCACGGCCATGATGTTGGTAAAGGCGTCGACCATGCGCCCGTTGAGGATGGAACGCTCGTCCGCGCGGCGCCTGCCGGCCTCGCGCAGGGGCGGCAGAAGGTAGCGCGCGGCCAGGAGAAACGCCGCAAACCACAGCCCCAGCACGAGGCCGAGCAGCGGGTCGAGCGCGGCCAGAATGGTGGCGGCCAGGAAAAGGAAGGTCAGGAAGCTCCAGATGGTCTGCAGCGCGGAGACGATGAAGTCTCCGGTCGCCTCCCCGCCCTGCATGATCTTGGTGGCGATGCGGCCGGCAAAATCGTTCTGGTAGAACTCGTAGGGCTGGTCCATCACCCGGCGGAAGGCCTGCCAGCGCACCCGCTGATAGAAGGAGGGCGCGATCACCTGTTCCTCAAGAACCGTATTGGCGAGCATCACCGCCGCGCGGGCGAAGAGAACGAGAAAGCCAAGTCCCAGCAACACCGGCCAGTGCTCGGCGAGAAGCGTGTCGGGTGTCGAGGCGTCGAGAATGTCGATCAGCTTGCCGAGGCCCCAATACAGGCTGGCATCCACCGCGCCCGCCAGGCCGCCGATCAGCAGCAGCAGGATGAACGGCCCCTTGGCCTGGGCGGCGAAGAAAAGGATGAAGCGGAAGGCATCGGTCGGCAGCACCTCGCGCTCGGTGTCGCCGAAGGGGTCGATCACCCCTTCGGCGCGCCGCCACAGGCGCTCGCTCAGCCCTGGCCGTTCCTCATCCGTGCTCATCTCTACTCCGCAGCCTCCGCCGCCTGTTCGACATTGATGAAACCGCCCGACTGGCGCTGCCAGAGCTGGGCGTAGATGCCGCCCCTAGCGATCAGCTCGTCATGGCTGCCTTCCTCGACGATGCGTCCGCCGTCCATCACCACCAGCCGGTCCATGGCGGCGATGGTCGACAGCCGGTGGGCGATGGCGATCACCGTCTTGCCGGCCATCAGCGCCGCCAGGTTCTCCTGAATGGCGGCCTCCGCCTCCGAATCGAGAGCCGAGGTCGCCTCGTCCAGGATCAGGATCGGCGCGTCCTTCAACATCACCCGTGCAATGGCGATGCGCTGACGCTGACCGCCGGAAAGCTTGACGCCGCGCTCGCCCACATGCGCGTCGAAACCCTTCCGCCCCTTTATGTCGGCCAGCCCCTCGATGAAGTCCAGGGCCTCGGCGCGCCGAGCCGCCTCGCGCATCATCTTCTCGCTGGCATCGGGGCGGCCATAGAGAATGTTTTCGCGCACCGAGCGATGCAGCAGCGAGGTATCCTGAGTGACCACCCCGATTTGCGCGCGCAGCGAATCCTGCTTCACCCCGCGGATGTCGGTGCCGTCGATCAGGATGCGGCCACCCTCAAGATCGTAGAAGCGCAGCAGCAGATTGACCAGCGTCGACTTGCCGGCACCGGAACGGCCCACCAGCCCCACCTTCTCGCCCGGGCGGATCGTCAGCGACAGGTCCTCGATCACGCCGCCCTTCTTGCCGTAGTGAAAGCGGATGCGATCGAAGACGATCTCGCCCCTGGTGACCTGCAGTTCCCTCGCCCCCTGCTTGTCCTCGACAAGACGCGGCAGCGAGATGGAGGAGATGCCGTCCTGCACCGTGCCGATGTTCTCGAACAGCATGGTCAGTTCCCACATGATCCACTGCGACATGCCCCACAATCTCAGCACCAGGCCGATGACCACGGCAACGGCGCCGATCGACACCATCTCGCCCAGCCACAACCAGATCGACAGCCCGCCGACGGCGAACAGGCACAGCGAATTGAGAAGGTAGAGCAGGCCGTAGAGGCCCGTGACGAGCCGCATCTGCCTGTAGACTGTCTTCAGGAAGCCCGACATGCCCTCGCGCGCATAGTCGGCCTCGCGGCGTGCATGGGAGAACAGCTTCACCGTCTGGATGTTGGTGTAGCTGTCCACAACGCGGCCGGTCATCACCGCGCGCGCGTCGGCCTGTTCCTTGGCCACGCGTCCCAGCCGCGGCACGAAATGGCGAAGCAGCAGGACATAGCCGACCAGCCAGGCCGCCAGCGGCGCGGCCAGCCGCAGGTCGGCCGACGCCACGATCACCAGCATGCCGGCGAAATAGACCGTGACGTAGTTGAGGACGTCGATCAGCTTGATGACGCATTCGCGCACGGCAAGCGCCGTCTGCATGAGCTTCGTGGCGATGCGCCCGGCAAACTCGTCCTGATAGAAGGCCATAGACTGCTTGAGCAGGTAGCGGTGCACCTGCCAGCGGATGCGCATGGGAAAGTTGCCGAGCAGCACCTGATGGTTGGTCAGGGAATGCAGCACCACCGTCAGCGGCAGGAAAACGAGGACGATGAAGGCCATCCCCGCGAGCTTCCAGCCCTCTTCCTGGAGGAAGGTCTCCCGGTCCCGGTTGGCCAGCCAATCGACGATGTTGCCGAGGAAGGAGAACATCCAGACCTCGGTGATCGCGATCACGGCGGTAAGAATCGCAAGCAGCGTCAGATAGCCCCACGCGCCCCGGATGAAATACAGGCAGAAGGCAATCAGCGTCCTGGGCGGCTCCCCCGGCTCCTCGGCGGGAAAGGGCGGCAAACGTCGTTCGAACCAGCTAAACATCGTATCGTCCTCGATGGCGTCTCTCGCCCCTCAACGGTGCCCCTTGCGCGGCACGGTGGGCATTGCCGGCCCCGAATGTGCGCTCGGCCGGGCTTTGGTCTCGGTGGGAAGCCGCTTGGTGCCGGCATCCTTCCCTGGCACTTGCAGTGGGGGATGCGGCATTTGCACTCCCTTGCCAAGGGCGGCGGCAAAGGCTCCTGACAGGGTTTTGGCGGGAGCCTGCGGTGGCAGTGCGGCGACGGATTGTGCGGGCGCCTTGCGCCCCCTGGAGATTCCTGCAGACATGAAGCGAATCCTTGTTCAATCCGGAAAGGGTTCCCGGCGGATTCGCTCGCTGGACTTCTAGAAAGTAGGGAGAATCTTCGGAACGAAAACCGCCGTCAGGCCATGCGCCCAATGCCGGGCCGCATACGGACGAAGGAAATGAGAACCAGATTGTCCATACCTGCCTCCAGCGGTTTAAGTGAATTGCCGCGCACTTATATCTATGGTGGATGGAGATGACCAGAGGCTGCCCCCTTGCCGGCACCCCCTTCTCCGCCGATGTGTCCGGAAAGCTACACTTGAGAGCGTCATGAACCGCCGTGGCATCCGCATTGCGCTTTACCAGCCTGACATTCCGGGAAACACCGGGGCCGTGCTGCGTCTTGCCGCCTGTCTGGGCCTTACGGTGGATCTCATCGAGCCGGCAGGCTTCGATCTGTCGAACCGGGCGCTGAAGCGCGCCGGCATGGACTATCTGGAGCTTGCCGCCCTGCAGCGCCACGCCTCCTGGGAGGAGTTCGAACATTGGCGACGTCGGGAGGGATACCGGCTGCTGCTGTTCACCACCGCCGCTGCCGTGCCCTACACGGCCTTCTCCTTCCGTGATGGCGACATCCTGCTGTTCGGGCGCGAATCCGCCGGCGTGCCGGAGGAGGTCCACGCGGCGGCCGACTGCCGGCTGCGCATCCCCATGCGGCCGGAGGCCCGCAGCCTCAATGTCGCCCTCGCCGCCGCCATGGCCTGCGGCGAGGCGCTGCGCCAGGCCGGATAGCGCCATCCATTTCTTGTCAAAAAGCGGCAGGCCCATGGCTTCCTCGTTCCGTCATCGAGGAGGCCGGGCTACACCCTCAAGCTTGGTTGAGGTCAAGGCTCAATTGCGCTTTTTCTGCGCGGGCTTGCCGGCCATCTCCAGAAGTGCCTGGCGCGTCAGCGTGAAGCCGGAGTCGACCCACGCATCTTCCAGCCGGGAAAGAAGGGCCCCCAGTTCGGCGCCGGGTGCATGGCCCCCTGCCAGCAGGTCCCTGCCCTTGACCGGCATGATCGGCCTTTCCCAGCCTGCCAGGATGTCGAGCAGTCGCCGGAAGCCTTCCGCCGCGCCCTGCGCCTTCTCATCCGTGCTGGCGCGCGCGGCCGCCAGAGCCAGGCGCAGGCGCGTCTCGATGCCTGCGGCATCGCTGCGGTAGAGCAGCCTGGCGAAATCGCTCTGGCTCGATGCCGGATCGGGAAGCGGCGCCTCGGCCCAGGCGAGAAGAGCCGCCGTCTCGGCGCGGGAAAGCCGCAGCCGCGACGCAAGCCCCCTCACCCGCTGCACATCGGGCCGGATCATGGCTGCCAGCCGCAGCAGCGGATCGGGCCGCCAGCCGAGCGCCTGCTCGGTCTCGACGAGGGAGGGAATGGCATCAATGCCCCATTTCTCCGTTTCGGGCAGCAGAATGCCCAGCACGTTGGTGGTGCGCATCCACAGCAGCGCCCGCCCCGGATCGGGCGCCGAAAGCAGCTTCTTCAGCTCGCTCCACACCCGCTCGGCGGAAAGACGGGCAAGCCCCTCCTTCAGACGCGCACAGGCCTTCAGCCCCTCCGCGTCGGGCCGGCCCGCGCCATACCAGGCAAAGAAGCGGAAGAACCGCAGGATGCGCAGGAAATCCTCGCGGATGCGCGTTTCCGCGTCACCGATGAAGCGCAGGTTGCCGGCCCTCAGGTCTTCGAGCCCGCCCACCAGGTCCACCACCGTCCCGTCAGCCGTGGCATAGAGCCCATTGATCGTGAAGTCGCGGCGCTGCGCATCGCTTTCCCAGTCCCGCCCGAAGACGACCCGCGCCCGGCGGCCGTCCGTCTCGACGTCGGCGCGCAGCGTCGTCACCTCATAGGGTTTTCCCTTGGCGACCACGGTCACCGTGCCGTGCTCATAGCCCGTGGGCACCACCTTGAAACCGGCCGCTTCCGCCCGCCGCGTCGTCTCGTCCGGCGGAGTGGTCGTGGCGATATCGACATCGGTGACCGGCTGGCCCAGAAGCGCGTTGCGCACGGCCCCGCCGGCAATGCGCGCCTCCTCGCCATCTGCGTTGAGAACGGCAAGCAGCGCCTGCAGACCCGGTTCATCGAGCCAACCGGCTCCCGAAAGCGTCACGGGGCTCATCGCGCATACAGCCTTTCATAGAGCATATGGAGGATGCCAGCGGTGACTCCCCATATGAAGCGTTCGCCATAAGGCATTGTGTAATAAAAGCGTTCCCGTTCCTGCCAGATGCGGCTTTCCCGCCGGTGATTGGCAGGATCCATGAGAAAGGACAGAGGCACCTCGAAGGCCGCCTCCACCTCCTGCGGGTTGAGGCGGAGCGTGAAGCCCGGACGCACCACCCCGATGACGGGACGGATGCGATAGCCGCTGCCCGTCACGTAGTCCGGCATGCGGGCGACGATTTCGACATGCGCCGGATCGAGGCCGATCTCCTCCTGCGCCTCGCGCAGGGCGGCGGCTTCCGGCGAAGGGTCCGCGTCGTCGATTCGCCCGCCGGGCAGCGCGATCTGGCCGGAGTGGCTGCGCAGATTGGCTGACCGCTGGGTGAGGATGACGGTGCCTTCCTCCCCGTGATCGACGACCGGCACGAGCACGGCCGCATCGTGCAGCCGGCTTCTGAGGAGGAGCTGGGCAATGTCGGGGTTGAGCCGGTGATCGCCATAGAGATCGGGCCTGGCTTCCAGCTCCTGCGCGGCCGCGCGGCGGCGCAATTCCTGCGCCGAGAACAGAGAGCTTTCGGTTGCGCGCGCGCTCATCCGCTCAGCGCCTTAAGTTCCTGTGCCGGCATGATGGGAAACACCGCCCCGGCCGAGCGCACCGCAAACATGCGCCGGCCACCAATCTCCAGCTCCTCGCCGAGCGCGGCAAGCTCGTAGGTCACCGGCCGCGCCAGCAGCGCCTCCAGCCGGCCACGCACCAGAAGATAGGGCTTCATGCCGCTCGTGCCGTCCTCGTCGGCAAAGCGGATGGGATGGTCGGGGCCCGCCTCGACCACATCGCCCACATTGGTGCGAAAGGTCAGACGCTGGCTTTCGCCCCGCCCTGTCACCGCCATCTCGACGGCAAGGAAGGGCGCGTCCTCGACACGGATGCCCACCTTCTCTGCCGGCGTCACGAGATAGGTCTTTCCGTCCTTGTCCTTGCGCAGCACGGAGGAGAAGAGCTGCACCAGGGGCATGCGGCCGATGGGCGTGCCCAAATAGAACCAGGTGCCGTCGGCCCGGATTTCCATGTCGAGATCGCCGCAGAACGGCGGATTCCATCGCTCCACGGGCGGCACACCCCGTCCCGCACGGGCTGCGCGGGCAATCAGGGCAGACAGCGCGGCGGCATCGGGAGCCTCCGAAAGCGGCTTCTGCTGGCCGGAATTGTTGCGGTCCGCATCAGTCATGGTCACGAAATAGTCACTGTTCTTCGGCTTGTCAGCCTTGGGAACTGATTTAAGCTTCCCTGGTGGCTGCCTGTGAGTCCCATCTATCGCAGAGTGGGCCATTTCGGCAAAGCAAGGACAACAGCCGCATGAGCATCATCGCCAGGGAAAATCAGGCCGGCGCAAGGATCGGCGAGAAGGAAATGGTGGCCGAGGCCGAAGCGGCGCTCGCCGACATCGCGCGGGTGCGGGAAGGCATCGGCCGCGTGATCTTCGGCCAGGAAGCGGTGGTGGAACGCACGCTGGTGGCGCTGCTGGCCGGCGGGCATGCGCTTCTGGTGGGTGTGCCGGGACTTGCCAAGACCAAGCTTGTGGAAACCCTTGGCGTGGTTCTGGGGCTTGATGCACAGCGCATCCAGTTCACGCCGGACCTTATGCCATCGGACATTCTGGGCTCCGAGGTGATGGAGCAGGACGAGACGGGCCGCCGCGGCTTCCGCTTCATCCCGGGGCCGATCTTCGCCCAGCTCCTGATGGCCGACGAGATCAACCGCGCAAGCCCGCGCACCCAGTCCGCCCTCCTGCAATCCATGCAGGAATATCATGTCACCGTCGCCGGCCACCGGCATGACCTGCCCTCCCCCTTCCACGTGCTCGCCACGCAGAACCCGCTGGAGCAGGAAGGCACCTACCCGCTGCCCGAGGCCCAGCTCGACCGTTTCCTGATGCAGGTGGACATCCTCTATCCCGAACTCGACGCGGAAAGGCGCATTCTGCTGGAGACCACGGGCGCCGAAGAGGCAAAGCCCGAAAACGTGCTTGGCCCGGAGCGGCTCAAGCAGGTGCAGGCGCTCATCCGTCGCATGCCGGTGCCCGAAAGCGTGGTGGAGGCCATCCTGGCACTGGTGCGCTCGGCGCGCCCCGGCCTCGGCCATCCAGAGACGGATCGGCATGTGGCCTGGGGTCCGGGCCCGCGCGCCAGCCAGGCGCTGACGCTGTGCGCCCGCGCCCGCGCGCTTTATGACGGGCGTCTTGCCCCTTCGGTGGACGATGTGCGCGCGCTGGCAGAGCCGGTGCTGCAGCATCGCATGGCGCTCACCTTCGCCGCACGGGCGGAGGGCATGAGCGTGCGCGACGTCATCGCCCGGCTGGTCAAGGCGCTGGGGTGACGGGAAAGCGGGGCTGATGGCGCGGATTGGAGAAGTCACCACCACGGTCGAGACACAGGACGCGCTGGTGCGTGCCAAGACGCGCGCCGCGTTGGTGCCCGACATGCTGGTGGAGGCGCGCCGCGTGGTCAACAACGTGATCGCCGGCTGGCATGGGCGACGCCGGCGCGGAATCGGCGAGAATTTCTGGCAGTTCCGCCCCTATGTCGAGGGCGAGGCGCTGTCTCGCATCGACTGGCGCCGTTCGGCACGCGACGACCACATCTATGTGCGCGACAGGGAGTGGGAGGCCGCCCATACGGTGTGGCTGTGGGCCGACCGCTCGCCTTCCATGCTGTTTCGTTCGAGGCACGCGGCAACCTCCAAGGAGGCGCGGGCACTGGTGCTGATCCTGGCGCTGGGGGAGCTTCTGTCGCGCAGCGGCGAGCGCATCGCCTGGCCGGGCCTTGCCGCCCCCTTCGCGGCCCGCAACGGCGCCGAGAGGCTTGCCCAATATCTCAGCCATGACGAACCGGACAGCAGCCGCCCCGACCTGACTGTGGTGCGCCGCTTTTCCGACCTCATCGTCGCCGGCGATTTTCTCGACCCGCCGGAAGACACCATGCGCTGGCTCGACCCTCTGGCGCGGGCCGGCGCGCGCGCGCACCTGATCGAGGTTGCCGACCCGGCGGAGGAGACCTTTCCCTATAGCGGCCGGACGGAATTTCGCGATCCGGAAACCGGAGAGAAGCTGACGGCGGGCCGCGCCGAGACGCTGGGCGAGGATTATCGCCGGCTCTATCTGGCGCGGCGCGAAACGCTTGCGCGCTGGTGCAAGAAGCTCGGCTGGAGCTATACGGTGAACCATACCGATCGGCTCGCCTCGGAAGCCCTCATCAGCGTGCATCTGGCGCTCACGGCGGAAATGGATGTCGGCCGATGAGCTTCCTTCCCCTTTCCTTCGGCGCCCCCATGGTTCTTTGGGGCCTGCTTGCGCTTCCCGTCATCTGGTGGCTGCTGAGGCTCACCCCGCCGCGGCCGCGCGAGGAGACCTTTCCGCCCCTGGCCATTCTGGCGCGCATTCTCCGGCGGGAGGAAACGCCTCATCAAAGCCCCTGGTGGCTGACGCTGCTCAGGCTGATGCTCGCCGCCCTCGTCATTCTGGCGCTCACCGATCCCGTGTTCAATCCGCGCGAAAAGACAGCCATGCAGGGCGGCGCGCTGGCCGTCGTGCTGGACAACGGCTGGGCGGCGGCGCCCGATTGGGAGCGGCGCACCGCCACCGCCGCGAGGCTCATCGAGGATGCCGGCCAGAGCGACATGCCGGTGATCCTGGCGCTGACAGCGGAACAGCCGGCGCAGGACATCGGCCCCTTCGATGCCGGCACGGCGCTCGAAAGGCTGAATGCCGCCGCGCCCCGCCCTGTGCCCACAAACCGGCCTGCGGCCTATGCCCGCGTGGCCGATGCCCTGGCCGGCCTGCCAGGCGCCACTCTGGCCATCCTCGCGGACGGGCTGGCGGGCGCGGGCGATGATGCAGCGTTCGAGCGGCTGTTTGCCGCCGCCCCGGCCGAGATTCTGTGGGTGGCGCCGCAGCAGCCCGCCATTGTGGCGCTATCCGACAGCGCCAATGAGCCCGACCGCTTCGTGGTGACGGCGATCCGCCCCGATCGCGGCACGGGCCCCCGCCAGGTGGTGGTGTACGCCTCGGATGAACGCGGGCGGCGCATCGCCGAGACCGCCATCGCCTTCGGCCCCGGAGCAACGCGCGCCGAGGGGGAAATGCGGGTTCCCTTCGAGCTGCGCAATGACTTCGCCTCCATCGCCATCGCCGGCGAGAACCACGCCGGCGCAATGCGCCTGCTGGATGAGAACGACCGGCGCAGGCGCATCGGCCTTCTCTCCCAGCACGAGGCGGACCAGGCCCAGCCGCTGCTCTCCCCGCTCTATTATATTCGCCGCGCGCTCGCCCCCTATGCCGATCTGGTGGAGCCGGAAAGCGCCGAGCTGACCGAGGCCGTTCCGCAGCTTCTGGAAAGGAAGCCCGCGGCCATCATCATGGCCGATGTCGGCACCCTGCCCGATTCCGCCCGCACGGCGCTGGTCGAATGGATGAACGACGGCGGCACCCTGATCCGCTTTGCCGGACCGCGGCTGGCGGCTGCGGAACACGATGCCGAGCTTCTGCCGGTGCGCCTGCGCACCGGCGAGCGTTCGCTGGGCGGTACCCTGTCCTGGTCGGAGCCCCAGCCCGTCGATGCCTTCCCCGCCAGTGGCCCGTTTTCAGATCTCGGCCCGCCGCGCGACGTCACGGTGAGCCGCCAGGTGCTGGCCGAACCTTCTGCCGACATCGTGGAGCGCACCTGGGCCACGCTTGCCGACGGCACCCCACTGGTGACGGGCGCGGAACGCGGCGAGGGACGCGTCATCCTGTTCCATGTCACGCCCGAGGCCACCTGGTCCAACCTGCCGATCTCGGGCAGCTTCGTGGAGATGCTGCGCCGGCTCGTGCAGCTTTCCCGCAATCAAGGCACGCTGGCGTCGGAGCAGGACGACCAGGCAGCCCGGCTGCCGCCCTACCGCATGATCTCGGCTTCCGGCACGCTGGCACCTCCGGGCCCGGAGGCCGAACCCCTGGAGCCGCGCGCCGGCGCGTCGGTAACGCTCACCAACCCGCCGGGACTCTACGGCTCGGAGGAAGGGGTGGTGGCCCACAATCTTCTCTCGCCGGACGCGCAGCTTGCCGTCCTCGCCCGGCCTCAATCTCCGGTGGCGATGCAGGACATGGGCTACGCCTTCGACGAGTCCCGGCCGCTCAAGGGCGCGCTGATGCTGGCGGCCCTCGCGCTTCTGGCGCTCGACACGCTGGCCGTTCTCTGGCTCGGCGGGGTGTTGTCTCGCACTCCCCGCCGCCGCACCGCGGCCACGTCCGCCGCTCTGGGGGTGATGCTGGCGCTCAGCCTTGCCGCGCCGGATCGGGCGCATGCGCAGGACGTCCCGCAACCCGGCGATGCCGAGGCAATCGCCGCCGTCTCCTCCACCCGCATCGCCTATGTGGTCACGGGCGTCGCCTCGGTGGATGCGGTAAGCCGCGCCGGCATTCTGGGCCTGTCCCGCTTCCTGGCCGAGAAGACCGCGCTGGAGCCTGGTCCGCCGGCCGGCGTCGACATCGCCACAGATGAATTGTCCTTCTATCCGCTCATCTACTGGCCCATCGACGCCAGCGCCGAGATGCCCTCCGAGGAGGCGATCGCCCGCATCGACGCCTACATGCAGCAGGGCGGCACCGTGTTGTTCGACACGCGCGACCAGTATTCGGTGGGCTTCGGCGCGACGGACGCGGTGAGCCCCGAGACGCAGCGCCTCCGCGACATCCTGTCGGGGCTGAATGTGCCGCCCCTCGAACCCGTGCCGGAGGACCACGTGCTCACCAAGGCGTTCTACATCCTCTCGGAGTTTCCGGGCCGCTACAACGGCAGCGCGCTGTGGGTGGAGGCTTCCGTCACCGCCGAAAGCCGCGCTGACAGGCCGGTGCGCACGGGCGACGGCGTCACGCCCATCATGATCACCGCCAACGACTTCGCAGGCGCCTGGGCCATTGATGCCAACGGCGAGCCCCTGCTGCCCACCGTACCGGCCGATCCCGTGCAGCGCACCTATGCGCTGCGCGCCGGTGTGAACATCATGATGTATATGCTGACGGGCAACTACAAGTCGGACCAGGTCCATATCCCGGCCCTGCTGGAAAGGCTCGGGCAATGATGAACTGGTCGCTCGGCTTCGATCCGCTGTTTTCCTGGGGTGTTCTGGCGACCCTGCTTGTCCCGCTTGCCGGTCTTGCCGGGCTCGGCCTGTTTCTGGGTCAGCGCGGTGCGCTTCTGCGCCTTGCCGCGCTGGCGGCCCTGGCGCTGGCGCTTTTCAACCCCGTGCTTCTGGAAGAGGAGCGCGATCCGCTGAAGAGCATCGTCGCCCTGGTGGTGGATGTGAGCCAGAGCCAAGAAATCGGCGACCGCGCCGCGACCACCGCGCAGGCGGTGGAGGCGCTGCGGCAGCGGCTTGGACGCTTCGACCAGTTCGAGGTGCGGGTGGTGGAGGCCGGGCGCGGCGATACCGCCGACGAGCGCACGGACACCAGGCTGTTCAGCGCCCTGGAAGGGGCGCTGCGCGATGTGCCGCCGTCGCGCGTGGCCGGCGCGATCATGATCACCGACGGTCAGGTGCACGACACGCCGGCCGATGCCTCCGGCCTTTCCGGCCCGCTGCATGCGCTCATCACCGGCAAGCAGGACGAGCACGACCGGCGCATCCGCTTCGAGCGGGCGCCGCGCTTCGGCATTGTCGGCCAGCCGCTGGACATGACCTATCGCATCATCGACACGCAGGCCGAGAGCGGCGAGGCGGAGGTGGAGGTATACGTCAATGGCGAGCTGGCGCTGGTGGAGCAGGCGGTGATCGGCCGCGAGATGGCGCTCGAAGTCACCATCCCCGGCGCCGGCCGCAACATCGTCGAGCTCAGAACGCCGGTGCAGGAAGGCGAGCTGACGGAAACCAACAACCGCGCCGTCGCGCTGGTGGACGGCATTCGGGAGAATCTGCGCGTCCTCCTTGTCTCCGGCGAGCCGCACTCGGGCGAGCGCACCTGGCGCAATCTCCTGAAATCCGATGCATCCGTCGATCTCGTGCACTTCACCATTCTGCGCCCCCCGGAAAAGCAGGATGGGACGCCGATCAACGAGCTGTCGCTCATCGCCTTTCCCACGCGCGAGCTTTTCGTGGAGAAGATCGAGGATTTCGACCTCATCATTTTCGACCGCTACCAGCACCGCGACGTGCTGCCGATCCTCTACTACGACTACATCGCCGAATATGTGGAAAATGGCGGCGCGCTGCTGATCGCGGCCGGGCCGGAATTCGCCGGGGAGCAGTCCATCGCCCACACGCCCCTCATCTCCGCCTTGCCGGCACTTCCCAGTGGCGAGGTGACGGAAACCGGCTATCACCCACGGTTGACGGAGACCGGCAATCGCCATCCCGTAACCCGCGGGCTCGACGGTTCCGGCTCCCAGCCGCCGCGGTGGAGCCGCTGGTTCCGCATCGTCGGCATCGACCGCCCTCAGGGCGAGGTGGTGATGAGCGGACCGGACGAACGCCCGCTCCTGCTGCTTGCGCGCCACGGAGAGGGGCGCGTCGGGATGCTCCTTTCCGACCATGGCTGGCTGTGGGCGCGCGGTTTCGAGGGCGGCGGGCCCTATGTGCAGCTTTATCGCCGCATCGCCCACTGGCTAATGAAGGAACCGGAGCTGGAAGAGGAGCGGTTGACGGCGTCTGGCCGCGGCATGCGTCTGGAGATCACCCGCCAGACCATGGCCGAGGAAGCCGATCCGGCAACGGTGACCGCGCCCTCGGGCGAGACGCGCGAGGTGCCGCTGACGGCGGTGCAGCCCGGCCTGTTTCGCGGCATCCTGGATGCGCAGGAGATCGGCCTTTATCAGGTGGAGAATGGCGCGCTGAGCACAGTGGCCCATGTCGGCCCGGTCAACGCGCCCGAATTTACCGACACCGTATCGACGCAGGAGGTGCTGCGGCCGGTGGCCGAGGCGACGGGCGGCAGCGTGCGCCGGCTGGAGAGCGGGCTCTCCGGTCTCGACATTCCCAACATCGTGCCCGTGCGGGCGAGCGCCGTCACGGCCGCCGGCCGCGACTGGATCGGCCTGAGGACCACCAGCGACAGCGTCCTGCAGTCCGTACGCCGCGTGCCGCTGTTTGCGGGTTTCCTGGGCCTCGGCATGCTGCTCCTGGCGTTCGGCGCGATGTGGTATCGTGAAGGGCGGTGACGCAGCGCGGGCGCAGCCGCTACCCGGCCTTCGCCGAAACGGCGTCGCGCGCCAGCACCGCATGGACCACGTCACCGCGAAGCGCATCCAGCGCCCCGTCCTTCAGCTCAAGGCCGAGCAGGCGGTTGGGATCGACCGGACGCGGCATGCGCAGCTGGCCGGCGGGCAGGCGCGCAAAACCAAGCGGCCCGTAATACGGCTCGTCCCCCACCAGCACGACGACGCCGGCGCCCGCCTTCCTTGCTGCCTCCACCGCCATCTTCACGAGCTTTCGGCCAATGCCCCGGTTCTTGTAAGGCGGACGCACGGCAAGCGGCCCGAGGAGAAGGCCCCTGCCCGCCCCCGCGGCGATGGGTGTCATTCGCACCGAGGCGATCACCTGGCCATCCTGCATGGCCACGAAGGAAAGCGCCCGCTCATGCGGGCCATCCTCGCGGATCCTGTAGGCGGCGCGGGCAAAGCGGCCGGGACCGAAAGCCTCGGCGTTGATCTGTTCGATTTCGGCGTCGTGCGCCGGCTCTTCCGGCAGAAAGGCGATGTCGATGTCGGCAAGGGACATGGGGAGGCTTCCGATGGCAGGACAGACAGATGCGGGTGCCGGCAGCATCGGCCGGCCGCGCCCGCCTGGGGCGCGCATCAGCGTGCTCGTCGTCGCAGCACCGGAAGATGGACCATCGCATCAGCCTCCAGAACGCGGTTCCGCTAGCACCAAACGCTCCCTGCGTCCACTGAAATGATCGTCATCGGCCACCCGTCCCGCGAAGGTTGACGATGCGTTCACCAGGCCCATGCTTGGGGCCGCCGCCGCGGGCGCTTACATGCCCGGGGAAACGATAGGAGAAAATGGCATGGGTCTGCTCGTCGACGGCGTCTGGCGCGATCAATGGTACGATACATCGAAGACAGGTGGCCGCTTCGAGCGGTCGAAGTCGCAGTTCCGCGACTTTATCACCCGCGACGGCCGGCCGGCCGAAGGGCGCGAACGCGGCTTCAAGGCCGAAACCGGCCGCTATCACCTCTATGTCTCCTATGCGTGCCCCTGGGCACACCGCACGCTGATCTTCCGCAAGCTCAAGAAACTGGAGGACGTCATTTCCGTCTCCGTGGTGCATCACTTCATGGGCGAGAACGGCTGGACCTTCCGCGCGGAAGACGGGGCGACGGGCGACACGCTCTACGGCGCGGACTTCCTGCACCAGATCTACACGCGGGCGGATCCGCATTATTCCGGCCGCGTGACCGTGCCGGTCCTGTGGGACCGCAGGACCGAGACCATCGTCAACAACGAATCGGCAGAGATCATCCGCATGTTCAACGCCGCCTTCGACGACTGGGGCGATGCCTCGGTGGACTTCTACCCCGAGAGCCTGCGCACGGAGATCGACGCCGTCAACGCGCTTGTCTACGAGCATATCAACAACGGTGTCTACAAGGCCGGTTTCGCAACGACCCAGGAGGCTTACGAGGAAGCCTTCACCGCCCTCTTCGAGGCGCTGGACGAGGTCGAGGCGCGGCTGTCGCGCCAGCGCTATCTGGTAGGCGAACGGCTGACGGAGGCGGACTGGCGGCTTTTCACCACGCTGGTGCGCTTCGATCCCGTTTATGTCGGCCACTTCAAGTGCAACCTGAGACGCATCGCCGACTATCCGAACCTGTCGAACTATCTGCGCGAGCTCTACCAGGTGCCGGGCGTGGCCGAGACGGTGAACATGCAGCACATCAAGGCGCACTACTACGCCAGCCATGCCACCATAAACCCGACGCGCATCGTGCCGCTGGGCCCGCAGATCGACCATTGGGCGCCCCACGACCGCGACCGCCTGCCTGCCACGTCCTGAACGGCCTACCACTCCGCCGAGGCAGGCGCGCCCTGGAAAACCTCCAGAAGACGCCTGCGGGTCGCTTCCGTGGTTTCGGGCGGCAGCGCATCGAGCGGGAAGAACCGCGCCTCGGCGATCTCCCGGTCCGGCACATGGGGTCCGGTCCGGCGGAACGCGGTGACGAGATAGACCGCCACATGGTCGCGGCGGCTGGCCCTGCGGTTGAAGTGAACAGACTTCAGTTCCGGCGCGCCGGTCAGCGCGATGTTGCCCTCCTCGGCCAGCTCGCGCGCGAGGGCCGCCTCCATGGTCTCGCCGGGCTCCACGCCGCCGCCCGGCAGTTGCCAGCCCGGCACATAGGTATGGCGCACCAGAAGCACGGCACGCGCTGGCGCATCGAAAACGATGCCGCGAACGCCAAGCGTCATGGGCCTGCGCAGCAGGAACCAGAGATGGAAAAGGCGCACGCGCAGCCGCCTGTCGCGCACGCTGCGGGAAGGCAGCGCGCTCATGCCGCGCCTGCCCCGGGCTGGAAAGGCGCGTCGGCCTGGACTACACACGGGGCATGTTTCGCTTGGCGCATTTCTCCGACATTCATCTGGGGCCTCTGCCCGACATAACCTATCGCGAGCTCGCCTCCAAACGCATCACCGGCTACATCAACTGGCACCGCCGCCGGCGCGTCAATCTCGACAATGGCATCCTCGACCGCATTACCGACGACATGCTGGCGGCCGAGCCGGATCATATCGCGCTCACCGGGGATCTGGTGAACCTCGCCCTCGACAAGGAGATCGAGATGGCGCGGCTGTGGCTGGAGGGTCTGGGCGAGCCGGATGCCATCTCCGTGGTGCCCGGCAATCACGATGCCTATGTGCCGGGCGCGCTTGCCAGGGTGTGCGGCGCCTGGGGCGCCTACATGGCCGGCGACGGGCAGCCGGCCCCCAGGAGCCGCCGCGGCTTCCCCTATCTCAGGGTGCGCGGGCCCGTGGCGCTCATCGGCCTCTCCTCGGCGCGCGCCACGGCGCCATTTCTGGCCAGCGGCTATTTTACCGAAGCGCAGGCAAGGCGCACCGCCAGGCTTCTGGACGAGACGGGCGCAAAGGGACTGTTCCGCATTCTCATGATCCATCATCCGCCCGTGCGCGGCGCCACCGGACCGCACAAGCGACTGTTCGGCATCACCCGGTTTCAGAAGATGGTGCGCCGCCACGGGGCGGAGCTGGTGTTGCACGGCCACACCCACCTCCCCACCGTGCACCGCGTGGACGGGCCGACGGGCAGCGTGCCGGTGGTGGGCGTGGCCGCCGCCGGCCAGGCCCATGGCGGAGCCAAGCCGCCCGCCCATTACAACCTGTTCGAGATCGTCGGGGCGCCGGGCGCCTGGCAGGTGCGCCTCACGCGGCGCGGCGCCATGGACGGGACACCGCAGATCGGAGAGATTTCCACCCAGCTTCTGGTGTCAGGCGAGCGCGCGCCCGCCTGAGGCAGAAGCCTCAGCGCAGCAGGCTCTCGATCTCGGGAAACCGCTCGGACAGGAAGAAGAAAACGCTTCCCGCCCCCACCAAGCCGCCGGCAAGAACGAGCAGGAGACCGGAGAAGAAGGCGCGCCATCGGCTGCGCGGCCTGGGGCCTGCCGCCCGCACCGGCTGCACGCCGCGCGGCAGGGCCTCGACCTCACCCTCGACCATGCGCTGGCGCTCCACCACCCGCTCGGCGATATAGCGGGTGACATGGTCGGCCACCTGCGCCATGTCGGTCGATTCCGCCAGCACCACACGGCCCATGCGCGTGTCGCGCACGAAACGATAGGTGCGCCGGTCGCGCCCCATGGTGACATGCGCCACCGCGTCGATCCACAGGCGCGGCTGGGTGCCCGAGGAGATGGCGAAATCGAAGGTCGGATCGTCCTGCGGCACCTCTGCAAAGACGGGCTGCAGTTCCTGCGCCAGAAGCTCCAGGCGCATGCGGCCGGCCTCGCGCATCTCCACCACCACGTCCTCGCGATCGGCGGCGGCATTGCGCATCTCGCGCACGGCATCGGAAAGCTTGCGCACATTGGCCGCGGGAGCGACGTTCTGGCTGGCCTCGCTCATGATGGTTCTCCAGGCCAAGAATTGTCCTTAACCTACCGTTAACACGGGCAGGCAGGAAAATCATCTCGATTTGTTCCGTTTTCGTGCTTGTGCACCGCTGAAGCTTCAGTGGCCGCCGTCTGCCTGCCGTATCGCCAGATCGAGAAGCGCGGCCATGTCCTGCGGCGCCTCTTCCGGGAGCATATGGCCGAGATCGGGATAGAGATGGGCGGTGAAATGCGCCGGCAGATCCCGCGCCTGTGCAACCGGCAACACCGTATCGAGCAGACCCCATGCCACGTGAACCGGCACGGGAAGCGCGGCCAGCCTGTCGCGCGGCAGAACGCCCTGACGGCCATCGCGCACGATCAGGCCGCAGATGCGCTGCAGCATCGCCTGCTGGCCCGGAACGGCGCGCATGGCCAGCACCTCGCGCAGCGCGCCTTCGTCGATTGCCGGGCGCCGGCCGGACATGAGGCACAGGCTGTCGCGCAGCGCCGCCGCGTTGTCGGCACCGATGAAGCGCTCAAGCAGCGGCGCATTGATGTGCGGTCCGAAGCCGCCGGGGGCAAGCAGGGCGAGCGAGCGCACCCGCTGCGGCGCGGCGAGCGCCATAAGCGCCGCCACCGCGCCGCCGAAAGAGTGGCCGGCCAGATGAAACCGCTCAACCGCGCGCGCGTCGAGATCGGCCAGCACGGCCCTTGCGGCGACCGCCGCCGGCCCGGCCTCGGGAAAGTCGAGCGAACCGCCGTGGCCCGGTAGATCGTAGGCGAGAATCCGAACGCCGCCGAGGCGTTCACGCACGCCCGCCCACGCGCGGTGGGAGCCCGCCAGCCCATGCAGCAGGACGAGGGCGCTCCCACCCTCGCCCGTGCAGCACGCGTGGAGACCGCCGCTCACCCGACGATACGGTTGGCGGCAGAGGTCACGGCCTCCAGCGAAGCGGTGACGATGTTGGTGTTGATGCCGACCCCGAAGAGCCTGCCTCCGGGGTGCTCCATCTCGACATAGCTCACCGCCGCCGCGTCGGTGCCGCGCTGCAGCGAGTGCTCGGAATAGTCGAGAACCGTCATCTCCACGCCCAGATGGGCCGAAAGCGCGTTGACGAAGCCGTCGATGGGGCCGGTTCCGGTGCCGCGGATGGTCTTTTCCTCGCCGCCATCCAGAATGGTGGCCTCCACGATGCGCCGCCCCTTCGCCTCCGGCGCGGGAAAGGTCTGGTGATCGAGGAACTTCAGCCGCGCACCGGGCTGCTCGACATAGAGCTCCAGAAAGCGTTCGTAGATGCGCCGGGAGGGCAGTTCCTTGCCTTCCGCGTCGGTGATCGCCTGGATGTCCTCGCGAAACTCCACCTGCAGGTTGCGCGGCAGGTTGAAGCCGTAGTCGGCCTGCATCACATAGGCGATGCCGCCCTTGCCGGACTGGGAGTTGATGCGGATGATGGCCTCGTAGGTGCGGCCCACATCCTGCGGGTCGATGGGAAGATAGGGCACCTCCCACAGTTCCTTGTTGGACTGGCGGTAGGCCTTCATGCCCTTGTTGATCGCATCCTGATGGGAGCCGGAAAAGGCGGTGTAGACCAGCTCGCCCACATAGGGGTGGCGCTCGGGAATGCGGAGCTGGTTGGAATATTCGTAGACATCCTTGATGCGATTGATGTCCGAGCAGTCGAGCATCGGATCGACGCCCTGCGTGTACATGTTGAGCGCCAGCGTCACGATGTCGACATTGCCGGTGCGCTCGCCATTGCCGAACAGCGTGCCCTCCACCCGGTCGGCGCCCGCCATCAGGCCGAGCTCCGTGGCGGCGATGCCGGTGCCGCGGTCGTTGTGCGGGTGCAGCGACAGGATGATGCAGTCACGCCGGTCGAGATTGCGGTGCATCCATTCGATCTGGTCGGCATGGATGTTGGGCGTGGACATCTCCACCGTGGCCGGCAGGTTGAGGATCAGCTTGTTGTCGGGCGTCGGGTCGATGATCTCGGTGACGGCGTTGCAGATTTCCAGCGCCACCTCCAACTCGGTGCCGGTGAAGCTTTCCGGCGAATACTGGAAGCGGTAGCCGCCCCCCGCCTTCGCCGCCATGTCGGTGATCATCTTGGCGGCGTCGGTGGCGATCCTCTTGATGCCGGCGACATCCTTGCCGAAGACGACGCGCCGCTGCAGCTCGCTGGTGGAGTTGTAGAAATGGACGATGGGGCGCCGCGCGCCCTCAAGCGCCTCGAAGGTGCGGGCAATCAGCTCCGGCCGGCACTGCACCAGAACCTGAAGCGAGACGTCCTCCGGCACGTTGCCCTGCTCGATGGCCCAGCGCGTGAAATCGAAATCGGTCTGCGAGGCGGACGGAAAGCCGATCTCGATCTCCTTGAAGCCCATGTCGAGAAGCAGGGCGAACATGCGCGCTTTGCGGTCATGGCCCATGGGGTCGATGAGGGCCTGGTTGCCGTCGCGCAGGTCGACCGAGCACCAGATCGGCGCCTTCTCGATGCGCTTCGATGGCCATGTGCGGTCCGGCAGATCGACCTGCGGGTAGGGCTGGTACTTGCGGGCTGCGGCGGGCATGCCCTTGCGGCCCGCATTGCGACTGGCAGCTTCGTTCTTGGCGTCCATCTTCGATCACTCCCGGCGGCGGCAGGTTTGGTCCGATGCTCCGCGCCGTCTGTCAAGACTTCAATCAAAAGGTTCTTTCGGGGGAAGGAGCAAACCAGCGCGACCGGCGACATCGACCGCCGGGCGCCCCTTCAACGGACCCGGCGATCGCCAGTAAGGCCGAGAAGCAGAAGAGCCGAAGCAAGCACGCGCACCGCCGCGCCGCGGGCGGCGGAACGATCCAAAGGGAAAGGGCATGCGCTCATCAACATGAGCGCTTGATAACCGACACCGCCCCACCGCGCAAGAGCAGCTTGACAGGCAGGACATGCTGGCCACCGACCGTTGGCCTTCGATCAGGCCGCTTCAAGTGCCTTGTCCTCGCCTCATGCTCTTCGAGAAGACGCAGGCCCGCGGGCAGGCGCGGCATCAGCAAACGGCTGCCTTCGCCTTCCTCTCCATGACCTCCCTGTAGGCCGCGTGCAACCTCTCGCGCACGCCCGGCCCTGCGCGGGGAAGCGTCGGCATAATGCCCAGATGCTCCTCGCGCAGCTCCTCCATGAACTCCTCCCACAGCGCCGGGCCGCCCTCCTCCAGCAACTGCGCGCGGATCGACAGCTCTTCCGTCACCGGCAGCCATTTGCGGCCCCAGGCGCCGATCAGGGCGAAGACGGGCAGAAGCTCGATGCCCTTCTCCGTCAGGCTATAGATCGCCTTCTGCTTATGGCTCGGATCGTCCCGCTTCGAGATGACGCCTTCCGCCAGGAGCCGTCGCAGCCGGTCGGCCAGGATGTTGGAGGCGATTCCCTCCTGGTTCTGGGAAAGCAGCTCGCGAAAGTGCCGGCGATTCCCGAACATCATGTCGCGCACGACGATCAAGGACCATTTGTCCCCCAGCACCTCCAGCGTGAGATTGATGGGGCAGCCCGAGCGGTGGGTGGTGTCTTCCTTGTCGACGGTCAATCCGATCCTCCGAACAAAACCGATTGTAATGTAGGATCGGTTTGACTAATCTACAACCAGTTGCAAAATGCAATCACAATGCCATGTCACCGGCTGACCACCATTGAAGGTCGCGCGGAGGAGAGAATGGCCAGGCTTGTCTTCGCAATGAACCTGTCGCTGGACGGGTATGTCGATCACCAGAACTTTGCCCCGGGGCCTGAGCTCTTTCGCCACTGGACAGAGCATGTGCACAGGCTGACCGGCTCTGTTTACGGCCGCCGCACGTACGAAATCATGCGCTACTGGGATGATGACCATCCAGAATGGACTGCGGAGGAGCACGCGTTTGCGATGCAATGGCGGCGCCAGCCGAAGTGGGTTGCTTCGCGCACGTTGAAATCGATCGGCCCCAACGCAACCCTCGTCGAGGGAGACATCGAGGCGACGATACGGGACCTGAAGGACCGGCTCGAAGGCGAAATCGCCGTTGCCGGACCGGATCTGGCGGGGAGTCTGACCGATCTCGCCATGATCGACGAATACCGGCTCTACTTCCACCCTATCGTGCTTGGCCACGGCAAGCCCTTCTTTGTCGGGCGGCGGCCGCGACTGCGCCTCCTGGCCTGCGACCTTGTCGACGAGGATACGGTGAGGCTGACCTACATTCCCACCTAGCTGCTGCGCCACGCCGCGGCGGGCAGATCGCCGACATGCACTCTCGTTTCGCGGGGCGACGGAAAGACCGGGGGAGGATGAAATGACGGATCTGAGAGACATGGCGCACAGATGCTACCACGCTTACCTCGACAAGGATCGCGCGGCGATCGAGGCGCTGATCGCCGAAGACTTTCATTTCTCAAGCCCGCTCGACAACCGCATCGACCGCAAGACCTACTTCGAGCGCTGCTGGCCGAGCAGCGAAACGATCTCGGACTTCCGCTTCATCCGTCTCGTGGAGCACGGGCATCAGGTCTTCGTCACCTATGAAGGGCTGTGGCGGGGCCTGCTGCGCACGATGCGGGTGCCGCTGCTCGTCCTCCACGGCACCGCCGATCCCATCTTCCCGTCGCAGCACGGCGCCTTGCTTGCCGAGTCCGTCACGGGAGTGAGGTTCGCGAAGCTGGAAGGCGGCGGCCACGAACTGCATTCACGCCATTGGGACCGGATCATCGAGGCAATCGCCGCGCACGCAGCCAATCCAGGGCATTCGGCGAAAACAGGGATGCAAACCGCGTTCGAAACAGGAGCGAAGTGATGAGACGCCTTGTCGTCTGGAACATGATGACCCTCGATGGCCACTTCGAGGGCAAAACCCCGTGGGATCTCGGCTTTCACGAGTTGGTATGGGGTGACGAGCTGGAATCGTTCTCGCTTGAACAGGGCAAGGAGATCGGCACGCTGCTTTTCGGGCGGCGCACCTATGAAGGCATGGCCAGCTACTGGAAGAACGAGACCGGGGCGATTGCCGAGATGATGAACGCGGTGGAAAAGGCGGTGGCGACGCGAACACTTGGCGAGGTTACATGGAACAACACCCGGCTGCTGAAGGGTGAGGCCGCGCAGGCGGTCAGGGCGCTGAAAACGGAGGAAGGCAAGGACATCTACGTGTTCGGCAGCGCCCAACTGCTCACCTCTCTCCTTGAGGCCGGTCTTGTTGACGAATACCGCATCTGCGTCGTGCCGGTGGTGCTGGGCGGCGGCAATCCTCTGTTCAAGCCTCTGAGCCGGCCGGTTCGGATGCATCTCGCCAGTACGCGCCCGCTCAAGACCGGCGGCGTGGTCCTGACCTATGCGGTGGGCAGCTAGCCTGAAGGGAACGAGGGCTCGCGCCGGCGCGGCTCCGGCTCGCTTCGCGGGAGGTTGCCACGACGCATCCGCCCAGCAGCGCAGCGATGGGGCCGGCTTGAGGGTTCGTCCGAACTTTTTCGCGCGGACCCGTCGGAAACGGCGGTCGCATTACGTCTTTTGGGACGAGCCGCACGCGGCATCCGATCGCCAACCACGGAGGAAGACAAGATGAGCCTGCCAAAGATCGTCTCCAGAAAGGAGTGGCTGGAGGCCCGAAAGGCGCTGCTTGCCAGGGAGAAGGAGCTGACGCGGGCACGCGACGCGTTGAATGCGCAGCGCCGCCGCCTGCCCATGGTGAAGATCGAGGAGCAATATATCTTCGAAGGATCCGACGGCAGGAAGAGACTGATCGACCTCTTCGAGGGGCGGCGCCAGCTCATCATCGACCATTTCATGTTCGATCCGCGCTGGGAGAAGGGCTGTCCCGGCTGCACGGGCGACGCCGACGAAATGTCGGACGGCCTCATACGGCACCTGAACAGCCGCGACACCTCCTTCGCCTGCATATCGCGGGCGCCACTGGAGAAGATCGAGCGCTACAAGGCCGAGAGGGGCTGGCGCTTTCCCTGGTATTCTTCCTTCAGCAGCGACTTCAACTACGATTTCGGCGTGACCATCGACGAGCGCCGCGCCGCGCCGATCTACAACTACCGCACCAAGGAAGAGCATCTGAAGGCCGGCACCGGATACTACTTCGAAGGCGAGCAGCCCATCGAGAGATCCGGTCTGAGCTGTTTCCTGCGCGTCGGCGACGACGTCTATCACACCTACTCTACCTTCGCACGCGGCGACGAGGCGACCGGTGGCTCCTACTACTGGCTCGACCTGACCGCGCTCGGTCGGCAGGAGGAGTGGGAAGAACCGAAGGGACGCGTGGAAAGCGCGCGTGCCAACGTGCCCTTTTTCGACGAATGACGGGGGAGTTTTCAGGCATGGAGGAACATGACGGTATAAGCCGGCGCCCGCTGCTGAAGGGTGCCGCGGCGTTGCTTGCGCTGGGCATTGCTGCCCCTGCCCGCGCAACCGCGGCGAATGGACGGACAGACGGGACCGGCGCGGCTTTCTCGCCCGATGCGCTCGCGGCCCTGCGCGCGACGATGGAGCGTCATGTCGCCGAAGGCTACCTGCCGGGTGCGGTGTGGCTTCTCCACCGCAATGGCGAGACTCACGTGGGCACCGCCGGAACCTTCGAGCTTGGCGGCGGTCAGCCCATGGCGCGCGACACCATCTTCCGCGTCGCCTCCATCACCAAGCCGGTTACCGCCGCCATAGCGATGAAGCTGGTGGAGGATGGCGTCATCGGCCTCGACGATCCGGTGGACCCTTTGCTGCCGGAACTGGCCGCGCCGCGCGTGCTGGCAAGCATCGAGGCGGAGCTGGAAGATACCGTGCCGGCGAAGCGCCCGGTCACACTGCGCCATCTCCTGACGCAGACCTTCGGGCTCGGCGCCATCATGGTTTTCCCCGAGCGATATCCGATCCAGGCCGCCATGCGCGAGGCCGGCCTTGCGCCATCATGGACGCTGCCGAAAATGTCGTCGGACGAGTACATGAAACGGCTCGGCGCGCTGCCGCTCGCCTATCAGCCGGGCGAACGCTTCCTCTACAACAACGGCCTCGACGTGGCCGGCATTCTGGTGGAGCGGGCGACCGGAAAGCGGCTCGCGGACGTCCTGCGCGAATGGCTGTTCGAGCCCTTGGGCATGGAGGACACCGGCTTCTTCGTGCCGCCGGAAAAGCAGCATCGGCTGCCCACCCAGTACGGGCCGGATTTCGCCGCCGGCGATGGCTCGCTCATCGTCTACGACGCCGATCTGGGGATCGACTTCACCACACCGCCACCCATGGATTCCGGCGCCGGCGGGCTGGTGACGACGGTCGATGACTACGCCGCCTTCACACGCATGATGCTGAACGCAGGGGAACTCGGCGGCATACGCATCCTCAGACCCGAAACGGTCGCCGAGATGACGCGCAACCAGCTGACCGAAGCGCAACGGCGCACCAGCGACGCCGCCCTCTTCATGGAGGATGGCGGCGCGAGCTGGGGACTCGGCATGTCGGTGGCGGTCCACCGGACCAAGCCCTGGCTCACGCCCGGCGCCTTCGGCTGGAACGGCGGGTACGGCACCACTGCCTATACGGACCCGACCAATGGCCTCACCGCCATGTTCTTCAGTCAGCGGATGATGGACTCTCCAGAGCCGCCAAAAACTTACGTCGATTTCTGGACTCAAGTCTACAAGGCGCTCGTCTGACCGGGCAGCCTCCACAGAAGGATCTTGCGATGAAGAAGACACGCCATGGAAGCTGCCATTGCGGGGCGGTGCGCTTTTGCGCCGATCTGGACCTCGGCGACGGCACCAGCCGCTGCAACTGCTCCATCTGCGCCAAGGGGCGGTTCTGGAAGGCGATCGTCGCCGACGCGGATTTTCAGCTTCTCTCCGGCCAGGAGATGCTTAGCGAATACCGTTTCGGCAGCAACAGCATCGCCCACCTCTTCTGCCGCACCTGCGGGATCAAGCCCTTCGGTCGGGGCCGCCTGGAAGAGCTCGGCGGCACCTTCTACGCCATCAATGTCGCCTGCCTCGACGATGCGACCCCGGAGGAACTGGCCTCCGCACCCGTCGCCTTCGAGGACGGCCTCAACGATGCCTGGGACCGGGTGCCGGCCGAAACGCGCCATCTCTGACAGGATCGGCGTGGAAAATTTCCGGCGCGGTGTCGGACGGCGCTCCCTTTCTTCGTCCTGGGTAGAAACGAGGAAGGAGACAGGATCATGAGCCTGCACGCACAAGAGACATCCCGGCCCGCCCGGCGCCCGCTGCGCAGCACCGGCGCCGTCCTCTCGGGCCTGCTGCTGATTTTCGCCGCCTCGCTTGCGACGGACCAGCTTTTCCATGCCATCGGCGTCTATCCTCCCTGGGGCGAGCCGATGAGCACCGGCCAATACCTTCTGGCCCTTGCCTACCGCGTCGTCTACGCGGTGGCGGGCAGTTATGTCGCCGCCCGCTTCGCGCCGACACGGCCCATGCTGCACGCCCTGGTCCTCGGCGCCATCGGCGTGCTGCTGAGCGCTGCCGGCGCCGCGGCCATGTGGCACATGGGCGACCACTGGTATCCGGTCTCTCTCGTCCTGATCTCGCTCCCCTGCGCCTGGGCCGGCGGCATGCTGTATCTCAGATCCCGGCACCACGAGTCCTGACAACCCTGGAGGAAGCCATGCGCTACATGATGTTGATGATCCCCGCCGGATATGAGCAAGCCCCTCCCGGCGCCATGCCCGAGGCCGAGCACGTGGACGCGATGATGCGCTACAACGCCGAGCTTCAGGAGGCTGGCGTTCTGGTGGCGCTCGATGGCCTGCACCCACCCTCCATGGGCGCGCGCGTCTCCTTCGCCACGGGCCAGCCGGTGGTCACGGACGGTCCCTTCGCAGAGGCGAAGGAAGTGGTGGGCGGCTACTGGATCATCGACGTCGCCTCGCTGGAGGAGGCGGTGGAATGGGCGAAGCGCTGCCCCGGAAAGCCGAGCGAGACCATCGAGATCCGCAAGATCATGGCGGAGGAGGATTTCTCCGCCGAGGTACGGGACGTGCTCGACAGATACCCGAACGTGACGTAGCGCGGGCAAGGCCCGCTTCAGCCGCCGCCGTTCCCGTTCTTGGCCTTGTGCGCCGGCTCCACGTGGATGGTGACGCGGACGCCGGAAAACGCCGCTTCCAGCGCATCCTCGATGCGGTCGCAGATGCGATGAGCGCGCTCCACCGTCATGTCCGAGGGCACCACAAGGTGGAACTCGATGAAGCGGGCACGGCCTGCCTCGCGCGTCTTGAGATCGTGGAACTCCAGCGCCCCGTCGCTGTTGGCGTGCACGAGACGCTCGATCTCGGCCAGATCCTCCGGCTCGACCGCGACATCCATCAGCCCCTGCACCGAAGCTTTCACCATGTGCCAGCCATGCCAGAGAATGTTGACGGCGACGATGACGGCCATCAGCGGATCGAGCCACAGCCAGCCCGTGGCAAGCGCCATCAGAAGGCCGGCGATGACACCGGCTGAAGTGACGACATCCGTCCACAGATGGCGTGCATCCGCCATCAGCGCCGGCGAGCGCGCGGCACGCCCCGCGCGCATGAGGATGGCGGCCCAGACGCCGTTGCCCACCGCTGCAAACGCGTTGATTGCAAGCCCCACCGCCGGCACCGCCAGCGGGCTCGGCTGAGCGAAGGCCAGCACCGCCTCGCGCAGGATGAGAAGCGCGGCGACGACGATCAGCACCCCTTCCAGAACGGCGGAGAGATACTCCGCCTTGTGATGGCCGAAGGGGTGGTTGTCGTCGGCGGGCGTGTGCGCCACGCCGATGGCATACCAGGCCACGCCGGAAGCCACCACGTTGACGATGGACTCCATGGCGTCGGAGAACAGCGCCACCGAGCCTGTCAGCCACCAGGCCACAAGCTTGAGCGCGAAGATCGCCACACCGACGACGATGGACCAGAAGGACAGGCGCCGCACCCTGCTTGCCGATTTCATGGCCTCCCGCACCCTCTCGATCCGGTCGCAGCGCAACCGGCGCGGCCGGCGGGCATCACGCCGCCTCGACCTTCGCCCTGCGGGGCAGATGCGCCACCACATTCTCGATCATGCGCATCCCGGCGTTCTGCCCCAGCGTCATGATCGATTCGGGGTGGAACTGCACAGCCGCCACGGGCTCGCTTCTGTGTTCGACGGCCATCACCACGCCGTCCTCCGTCCGCGCCGTCACGTCGAAGACATCGGGAAGATGCGCCGGATCGGCGATGATGGAATGGTAGCGCCCCACCGTCACTTCCTCCGGCAGGCCGGAGAAGACGAGGCTCTCCCCCGTCACGCGAATGCGCGAGGGCTTTCCATGCATGGGCTCGTCAAGCTGGCCCAGCGTGCCGCCATACGCTTCCACCAGCGCCTGCAGCCCAAGGCACACGCCGAAGATGGGCAGCTTGCGTTCCCGCGCCCTGGCGATCGTCGCCTTGCAATCGAAATCGGACGGCGTGCCCGGCCCCGGCGACAGCACCACCAGATCGGGTGCCACGCGGTCGAACACAGCATCGTCCACCGGGGTGCGCACCGTGGTGACGGCAGCGCCCGTCTGGCGGAAATAATTGGCCAGCGTGTGCACGAAGGAATCCTCGTGATCGACAAGCAGGATCTTCACGCCCTGGCCCATCTTGGCCGTCTCTCTCGCCTCGTTCGCCATATTGGTCTTCCCTGCCTCGCGGATGGCCGAAAGCATGGCGGACGCCTTCAGCTCCGTCTCCGCCTCCTCCTCCGCACCGTCGGAATCATACAGAAGGGTGGCGCCCGCCCGCACCTCGGCAATGCCGTCCTTGATGCGGATCGTCCTCAGCGTCAGGCCGGTGTTCATGTCGCCGTTGAAATGCACCATGCCCACCGCCCCGCCATACCAGGCACGGGGGCTCTTCTCGTTGTCTTCGATGAAGCGCATGGCCCACAGCTTCGGCGCCCCGGTCACCGTCACCGCCCAGGCGTGGGAGAGGAAGGCGTCGAAGGCGTCCATCCCCTCGCGCAGCCGGCCCTCGATGTGGTCCACCGTATGGATGAGGCGCGAGTACATCTCGATCTGCCTGCGGCCGATGACCCGCACCGAGCCGGGCTCGCACACGCGCGACTTGTCGTTGCGGTCCACGTCGGAGCACATGGTCAGCTCCGCCTCGTCCTTCCTGGAGTTCAGGAGCTTCAGGATCTGCTCGGAGTCGGAGATGGCATCGTGGCCGCGCTTGATGGTGCCGGAGATGGGGCAGGTCTCCACGCGCCGCCCCGACACGCGCACGAACATCTCCGGCGAGGCGCCGATCAGATATTCGCGCTCGCCGAGATTGATGAAGAAGGAATAGGGGGACGGGTTGGTCTGCTTCAGGCGGCGAGAGATCTGCGACGGGCGGCTCTCGCAGCGCTCGAAGAACATCTGCCCCGGCACCACCTCGAAGAGGTCGCCGCGCCGGAAGCTCTCCTTGGCCTTCTCGACGAGCCGGGCATATTCGCCGGGCGCGTGGTCGCCGCGCGGCGGCCTCTCGGCCGCCGGCACGAAGGGTTCCACCTGCCCTTCCCTCGGCAGACCAGCGGTGGAAAAGCCCTCGCCCGCATAGTCATAACGGTCATGCCAGGCCGTGGCAGTATAGTGGTCGACGACAAGTATCTCGTCGGGCAGGTAAAGCACCAGGTCGCGCTGGCTTTGCGGACGCTCGAGCTTCAGCTCCACGGGATCGAACTGAAAGGCGAGATCGTAGCCGAAGGCGCCGTAGAGCCCCAGATTGGCGTCGTCTGCGGTGTGGAACAGTCCGGTGATCGCCCGCAACACCGTGAAGACGGAAGGAAGGCGCGAGCGCTCCTCCTCCGATACCACCCCGCGCGGCTCGGCAACGGCAAGCGCCACGCAGGCGCGACCGCGCTCCCGCACCGTCACGTCCGGCAGGCGGTCCACCGCCGCCGCCAGCGCCGGCAGCATTGCCTCCCCGCGCCGGTTCAGCGCCTCCAGCCTCATGGCGCGTCCGCGCGCCGAAATGGCCAGCGGAGGGTCGATGATGGCGGTGTCCCAGCGTGTGTAGCGGCCCGGATACTCGTAATTGGAGGAGAAAACGGCCCCCCGGCGCTCATCCAGCGCGTCGATATAGGTGTCGATGGCGCCCTCGTAGGGCGTTTCGCTGCGGCTGCGCACCACCCGGATGCCGCCTGCCGTGACAAACCGCTCGCTGCCGTCTTCCAAGACTTCCACGCTCATTCTCCGCTCCCTTGCAGATGCTGCCGGGAAGCCCCCATAACGAAAATGGCCGCCCGGTTTTCACCTGCGGCCAATCCCCAAGGTTGCATGCAAACGCCTGCGCCGGCCGCTTTCAGCGGGCCCGCCACCAAAGCCTTGCGTCGACAACCGTGCTCATGCGCCTTCCATAGCCGCGAACGGACACCCGCGCAACCACTTTGGACGCCCGCCGCGCTCATCCCTTCCGCCGCCCATTGGCGCCGCGCTGGATGAGCGCCACGAGAAGCCAGGAAAGGCTTGCCCAGGCGAGCCCCAGCGCCCAGCCGGCGGCGACGTCGCTCGGCCAGTGGACTCCCAGATAGACCCGCGACACCCCCACCAGGAGCGAGATGAAAAGGGCCACGAACGCCACATAGACCCGCACCCGCAGATCGTCGAAGAAACGCATGACGAGCGCGGCAAGGGTGAGATAGGCCACGGTGCCTACCACCGCGTGGCCGCTCGGGAAGCTGGCGGTGTGAACGGTGTCCAGATGGGTGACGAGATCGGGGCGCGGGCGGGCGAAATACCCCTTCAGGATATGGGTGAGCAGCGCCCCGGACCCCACCGAAAGGACGGCGTAGAGCGCCGGCCCCCAGCGCCGGGTGAGAAGCAGCAGGCCGACGACGACGGCCAGGGTAAGCACGATGAGCGTGTAGCCGCCGAGCGCGGTGATCTCCAGCGCCGCCTCCTCCAGCCATGGCGGCCCGAAGGGATCGGCGGGGTCGGCCGCGCTGCGCAGGGCAAGGAAAAGGCGCTCGTCGACGGCCCGCATGCTGCCCTTGGCCACCGCCCCGGCTATCCACAGAAAGACGAAGGCGCCGAACGCCAGAGTTCCAAGCACGATGGCCGGCACCACGGTCTCCCGCCGCTTCATGCCGCGCACCAGGCCGCGCATCGTCAAGAATTGTCCGCTGTCCGCCAATGCCGTCATACCTCCGTAGCTGAAAGCCGCGCTTGAAAAAGATGGCGCAGAGACAAATGTCTCCTATGCTGGATGCCAAGACACATTCATCCGGCAGGAGCAAGGCAGGTCCATGGTCTGGTCGTTCAATATCGGCAGGATTTTCGGAACGGTGGTGCGCATCCACGTCACCTTCCTGCTGCTGCTCGTGTGGATCTGGTTCATGCACTACCAGATCGGCGGCGCGGCGGCGGCGTGGGAGGGCGTCGCCTTCATCCTGGCGGTCTTTGCCTGTGTGGTGGCGCACGAGTTCGGCCATGCCCTTGCCGCCCGCCACTACGGCATCCGCACGCCGGACATCACGCTTCTGCCGATCGGCGGGCTCGCCCGGCTCGAACGGATGCCCGAGGAGCCGGGCCAGGAATTCGTCATCGCCGTGGCCGGGCCGCTGGTCAATGTGGTGATCGCGCTCGTCATCTTCCTCCTGCTCGGCGGCACGGCCGGCGTGGAGCAGATGCTGCAGGTGGAGAATCCGCGTGCCGACTTCCTGGTACGGCTGGCCGGGGTGAACCTCTTCCTGGTCTTTTTCAACATGATTCCCGCCTTCCCCATGGATGGCGGGCGCGTCCTGCGGGCGGCGCTCGCCACCCGCATGCCCTGGGCACGGGCCACGCAGATCGCCGCGAATATCGGCCAGGGACTGGCCTTCCTGTTCGGCTTCCTGGGCCTTCTCTACAACCCGTTGCTCATCTTCATCGCCATCTTCGTCTATCTGGCGGCGGCGGCGGAAGCGCAGAACGCGCAGATCCGCGACATCGCCAACAGCGTGCTGACCGGCGATGTGATGGTGACGGAGTTCGCCGCCCTCGACCGTTCGGCAACCATCGGCGAGGCCATAGACAGGCTTCTGGCCACCACACAGAGTGAGTTTCCCATCCTCGACGCCCATGGGCGCATGGAGGGGCTTCTGACCCGCAACGACATGATCGCCGCGCTGAAGGAAACCGGCCCCGAAATGCCCGTCGTGGGCGCCATGCGCACCGGCCTTCCCGCCGTCCACCGGATGCAGAGCCTGACGGAGGGCTTTCGCCTGATGCAGGAGACGAGCGCGCCCGCCGTGGCGGTGGTGGACAGCGAGGGCCGGCTGGTGGGGCTTCTCACCCACGAGACGATCGGCGAGATGATGATGCTGCGCGCCGCCATGCCGGAGGGCTTTCGCCTCGGCCGACTGCGCAGGAGTCCGCCGCTCGCGCGGCGTCCTTGACAAGCGCCCCGCCCTGCACCACCTTCTGGGCATGATGGCACGATACGCAGACACCCTTTCCTGTCTCCTTCGGGAGTGTCCCATCGCGGGACGCTGACCCCGGGGTTCGGTGCCATGCGCCTCCGGACCACGGGGCGCATCAAGGCTGCAGATTCGCTGAGGACCGGACGGCGAAGAGCGGCAAATCCAGGCGCATCTCCAATAGAAACAACCATCAAGGCCGCAGGCTGCGGCAGCCCTTGGATCGAAAACCATGCAGAACGTGCAGAAAAAGCGTGGGCGCAAGCCCAGAATCACCATTTCCAGAACCGACCATGACCGCCTGCTCGGCCTTGCGGAAGCGGCGGAGGAGCGCAATCCGACCTTCGCCGAAGCCATGATCGAGGAGCTGGAGCGGGCCCGCGTTGTCGAGGATTCCGCGCTTCCCGAGACCGTGGTGCGCATGGGCTCCACCGTCACCTACACGGCCGATGGCGGCGCGCCCACCACCGTCACCCTGGTCTTTCCCGGCGAGGCCGACATCACCCAGGGCAAGGTGGCGGTCACGGCCCCGGTGGGCACCGCGCTCATCGGCCTGTCCGTCGGCCAGTCCATCGACTGGACGGCCCGCAACGGGCGCATCCACAGGCTGACAGTGACCGACATCCGCCAGCCCGCAGGAGAGATGGAGGCCGTGAAGGCGCCGGCCTAAAGGCCGGCGCTCACAGCCTCTCGCCACCCCCGCGCACGATCGCCTTGAGCACATCGCGCACACCGATGGCGCCCAGGAAGCGTGATGATTCGTCGAACACCGCGACGGGCGCCGTCTCCGACTGGTGCATGGCATGCATCACGGTCCTGAGCGGCGTGCCGGCTTGGGCCCAGAACACCTTGGGCTTGTCCTCCGGCAGCGGCTCGACATTGTCGCAGGCCACCCAGATGGCCGGCCTGCCGTCGCGCTCGGCGTCCACCACCAGCATGTTCTCGTCGAGCCTGAATCGGGTGGTGCAGCGCCGGTCGAGCCACAGCCAGTCCTCGCCGGCGGCCGGCAGGTCGCGGGCATCGCGCATGACGTTCCAGGCGGTGAGCACCGACATCGGGTTCACGTTGGAGATGAAGTCGCGCACATAGTCGTTGCGCGGCCTGAGGACGATGTCCTCGGGGGTTCCGGTCTGCACGATGCGCCCGCCCTCCATGATGGAGATGCGGTTGCCGATCTTCAGCGCTTCCTCCAGATCGTGACTGACGAAGAGGATGGTCTTCTTCAGCCGCTCCTGCAGCTCGATCAATTCATCCTGCAGCTTGGTGCGGATGAGCGGATCGAGAGCGGAGAACGGCTCGTCCATGAGCAGGATCGGCGCCTGCGTGGCAAAGGCACGGGCAAGCCCCACGCGCTGCTGCATGCCGCCGGACAGCTCGTGCGCGTATTTGCCCGCCCAGTCCTCCAGATGCACAAGCTCGAGCTGCGCCATGACGCGCTCCTTGCGCTCCTTCGCCGGCACGCCGGAAAGCTCCAGCCCGAAGCCCACATTCTCCTCCACCGTCCGCCAGGGCAGAAGCGCGAACTGCTGGAAGACCATGGCCACACATTCGCGGCGGATCTTCCTGAGCTCGGCCTGCGAACAGGTGACCACATCGGCCGACCAGTCGCCGTCGCGCACGATCACCTGGCCGCGCGCCACCGTGTTGAGCCGGTTGACGGCGCGCAGCAGCGTCGACTTGCCGGAGCCGGAAAGGCCCATCAGCACCGAGATCTCGCCCTTCTCCACCGTCAGATCACAGCCCGCGCACCCCAGCACGGCGCCCGTCTTCTCCAGGATCTCGGTGCGGCTCGCCCCCGCATCGAGAAGCGGCATGGCGGCGGCGCGCTCCTTGGCGCTGCCGAAAACGATGTCGACACCGCGGAAGTCGATGGCCGGCTTCATCGCTCGCCCTCCCGGCCGATGCGCGCCATGCGGTCGAGGATGATCGCCAGAACCACGATGGCCAGCCCTGCTTCCAGTCCGAGCGGAATGTTGACCGAGTTCAGCGCCCGCACGACCGGCTTGCCAAGGCCGTTGGCGCCGATCAGAGCGGCGATGACCACCATGGACAGCGACAGCATGATGCATTGGGTGAGCCCCGCCATGATGGAGGGAAGCGCGGCCGGCAGTTCCACCTTCCACAGAAGCTGGCGCCGCGTCGCGCCGAACGCCTCGCCCGCCTCCAGCATGGGCTTTGGCACCGAAGTTATGCCAAGATAGGTGAGCCGTATGGGCGCCGGCGAGGCGAAGATGACGGTCACGATGAGCCCCGGTGCGGCCCCGAGGCCGAACAGGATGAGCACCGGGATGAGATAGACGAAGGTGGGCAGGGTCTGCATCAGGTCGAGGATGGGCCGCAGAACCTGATAGACGCGGGCATTGTGCGCTGCCCAGATGCCGACGGGAACGCCGATGGCCATGGAGACGGCGGCAGCGGCCACCACCAGGACGAGGGTTTCCACCGTCTCCTTCCACAGGCCCTGGTTGATGATGAACAGCAGGCCGATGGCCACCCCGACCGCCAGCTTCCAGGAGCGCTGCAGGACATAGGCGAGAGCGGCGATCGCCAGCACCACGAGAACCGGCGGCATCCACAGGAGGAAACCGGCCATGCCGTCCAGGAGGACGGCCAGGCCGCTGGCCAGATTGTCGAACAGCCAGGCGAAATTGGTTGTCAGAAAATCGAAGAAGGCGCGGCCCCATCTGCCGATGGGTATCTTCCAGGCCGCGATCCATTGCGTAACGGGATCCATGGGAAAACGGTCTTCCGGGTCGCTTCACGTTCGGGCGGAAAGGAAATCGGGCGCCGCTGGCACGGCGCCCGTCACTTGCCCTACAGTCCGAGATGCGCCCTCACCGCCGCGAGCCCATCCTCCCCCTCGAAGGTGGTGACGCCCGCAAGCCAAGGCTCGAGCGCCTGCGGATGCGCCTTCAGCCAGGCCGTGGCCGCCGCCTTCGGCTCCGCGCCGTCATCGAGGATGGCGCCCATGATCTCGTTTTCCATCTCCAGCGAGAAGACCATGTTCTTCAGAAGCTGTCCGAGATTGGGGCACTCCTCGGCAAGACCGGCGCGCACATTGGTGTGCACCGTGGCGCCGCCATAGTTGGGGCCGAACACATCGTCACCGCCGTCGAGATACGCCATGTCGATATTGGCGTTCATGGGATGCGGCTCCCAGCCGAGGAAGACCACGTGCTCCTGGCGCTGCACCGCACGGCGCACCTGGGAGAGCATGCCCGCCTCCGAGCTTTCCACCAGCTCGAAGCCCGAAAGGCCGAAGGTGTCGTTCTCGATCATCTCCAGGATCAGCCGGTTGCCGTCATTTCCCGGCTCGATGCCGTAGATCTTGCCGTCCAGTTCCTCGCGGAACCTGGCGATGTCGGCAAAGGTCTTCAGGCCGGCATCATAGGTGTATTGCGGCACGGCAAGGGTGTATTTGGCCCCTTCCAGATTGGTGACGATGGTCTCCACCGAGCCATCCTCGCGATAGGGCGCGATGTCGGCCTCCATGGTGGGCATCCAGTTGCCCAGGAAGACATCCACATCCTTGTTCTTGAGCGAGGCGTAGGTGACGGGCACGGACAGCACCTGCGTTTCCGGCTCGTAGCCCAGCCCTTCGAGCACCACCGAGGCGGTCGCCGTGGTGGCGGTGATGTCGGTCCAGCCGACATCCGAGAAGGTCACGGAGCGGCACTCGGCGGGCTCGGCGGCGAAACCGGCGCCGGCCCAAAGGCCGAGGGCCACACCAAGACCGACTGCGACAAATCTGTTCTGAGACATGACGGTTCTCCCCTGGGATTGTGCTTCGATGTAATTTCTTGCGCGCGCCGTTTAACCGGCTTTGCCATTTCTTTCAAACGCAAGCACCATTTCGGTCCGGCCGCAAGCCGAAAGAATGCGCTTCGTGCAAGGACGTCCGCCCGCGCGCGCAGGATCGCCTCGCCCGGCTTTCTCCGTCCGGCCTTCGGCGAGGAAAGCGGGAAACGGGGCGCATTGATCGCGCCTCTCTGCTTGTCTGCGGCGCGTCCAGCGGCCCTCGGCTTCTCCGCACCCTGCCTCTCGCGGGCCCACAGATGCCTTCGGGAACCGACCTCGAAGGGAGTGGCCGCCGCCGCTCTTCCGAACACCCGCTGCGCATCCGGTTCCCGCGAGGGCGATGGGGCAGGAGAAGGGCGGCGGTGCGGGCGGGGATGAGAAAGGGAGGAGGAGCGAATGGCGAATAGGGAGTAACGAGCAACGGGTTTGCAGGGGGAAAAGTTTGGAGGGCTTGAACCCGTCCCCACGCGGAATGGGGATCGAGCGCGGTTCCGCAGGCTGCGACGGGATGCCCCGGCAAGGCGGGCGACCGGCATCACAGGTTGTGACGGCGACGGAAAGGCCCTATCTCAACGCATCAGGCGCCGTTGAGCGCCCTTGCGCTCGGTCACGAAGGAGGCGCCCGTGATTGGTTGGATCGTCGATTTCTTTTTCCACATGCTTCGCCTGCTCGCCCGCCTTCTGCGCCGCGCATTCTCCTGGCTCGGCTGGCCCTTTCAGGCGCTGCGGCGCTGGTATGCCCGGCGCGGCTGGATCCTGCGCACGACGGTGGCGGGCGTGGTTCTCCTGTTTCTCGGGCTTTACGGCTACTTCTTCTGGCAGACCCAGATATGGCACGGGTTCGACCCCGACTATGTGCGCGCCTACGGGCTGGAAGGGCGCGGCGTCTCGGCCGGCGAGCAGGTGGCGGCGACGGGGGATGCGGGGGCGCGCACCTGCGGGCGCTCCGCCATCACCGACGTGGCTGCCGACCTGACCGACTTCAACGTCAACGAGAATGCGTGGATCACGTCCATGCTTCTCTACAAGCTGGGCTTTTTCGGCCTCGACTGGGACGACACGCCGTTCTTCGACAACAAGGCTTCCTTCCAGCGCGGCGTGAACCAGACGGTGCGCCGCACCGCCGTGGAGCTGGTGGACGCGCTGGGCCGCGTGCGCGGCACCTCGCAGATCGACAGCGATCTGCAGAAAGCCCGCGAAAACATCCAGTTCTCCGAGGATGCCTGGTATTTCGGGCTCAACCCCTTCGGCCCCAAGACGCCGACCCCCAGCTTCTACCGCACGGCGATCACCTCGCTGCGCAGCTTCAACGACCGGCTGGAGCGCTGCGAAGCGGTCTTCGACGCGCGCGCCGACAATCTGATTCAGTTCCTGGACCGCGTCGCAAACGATCTCGGCTCCACCTCGGCCATCCTGCGCGAGCGCTCCGAAAACTACAATGCCGGATGGTTCGACACGCGCGCCGACGACCGTTTCTGGTTCGCCTACGGCCAGCTCTACGGCTATTATGGGATGCTGCATGCCGCCCGCGCCGACTTCGAGGATGTGGTGGCGCAGCGCTCGCTGGAATCGCTGTGGGAAACGACGGAAGACCAGTTCCGCGCCGCGCTCGACATCACGCCGGCCATCGTCTCCAACGGCCGCGAAGCCGGCTGGATCATGCCCACACACCTCGCGACCATGGGCTTCTACATTCTGCGCGTGCGATCGAACCTGGTGGAGTTGCGGCAGGTGCTGGATCGATGAACGAAATTGTCGTGCTGCAGTCGATCAGACACGGTCAATATGCTATCTAAGTCTACGCCGCGACAGTGAGGAAGCAGCCATGGCACTGGTTTGGCCGGTCTATAATGGAAGAGAACCCACACGAGGCGGCCCATGGGCAAATATCTCAGCGCCCGACGCGATCTCGCTGTTCGAGCTCAGTGAGGCGGATTTTCTATCCGATCTGGACAAGACACCTCGCTTTGGCGACCAGCGACGCGAATTTTTCCACGAAGGTTTCAGGCACATAGTTATTGAAATTGAACCTGATGAAGCCAGGAGGTCAGGATTGAAGCCGGGCTTCTATATCTCAAGGGTTGACCCAGAAGAGGCCTTTCGGCGGCTGATTGAGCACGCATTTGTGGGTGCACTCGGCTCGGAGAACGTTGTTCGGGTGGAATATTCCTCCACCACGGATTCAAGTGGAAACGATGCCATAAGAATTACCGTCGTGATAGCGCCTGGCGCAGTGAAACGTTTGAGAGAGGGAGCGGCACTCGATGCACTCGTGAGGCTTCGTGAGCGTTTGCGCGATATGCGGGAGGAGCGCAATCCGATCATTGAATATGCCACCGAAGCCGAACTGGCACAGAATGCCGGTCATTAATCCGGATCACTTATTGGAACAGGCGGAGAGGCTGACCGCCCCTCCCGAAGCCGGAGCGCCCAGACAGGCTGATTTGCGAAGGGCCATCTCCGCTGCGTACTATGCGCTGTTTCATGAAATTCTCATTGAAGCAACAGATAACATGATCGGGCGGAAACATAGGCAGGAGGCCCGATATGAATTGGCCTACCGCAGCGTTGATCACAAATCGCTGCGATTATTGTGTGAAGAAATAAGAAAACAAAAGCTACCGGCAAAATACGCAAAATATGAACCAGAAGGTGGATTTGGACCGGATCTGTCAGCCGTTGCGACAGCCTTTCTGGAACTTCAGGAGAAACGGAACATCGCGGACTATGATCCGCTTTTCCGCGTGAGAACGTCAGACGCAGTTTTTGCGGTAGCAACCAGCCGCGATGCCATCCAGCGCTTGCGGGGCACACGCCGCGCGCGCCGAAAGGCCTTTCTTTCCCTGGTCTTCTTCTCTCCTAGAGGTCAAGGTTAGCGTACGCGGCCCGCTCTGTCGCATTTCCCTTAGATTCTGCCTCTTTCGGAATGACGACCGCTGCGGTTCAATGACCATATGCAGTGGGCGAGATGACCCGAGGTGAAAGGGATGGAGAAAGCGTGATGCCCGAGGTGAAATCCGACATCGAGATTGCGCGCGCTGCGCACAAGAAGCCCATTCAGGAGATCGGCGCCAAGCTCGGCATTCCGCCGGAGCACCTTCTGCCCTATGGCCACGACAAGGCGAAGGTCTCGGCCGACTTCATCGCCAAGGCACGGGCGAATGGCGACGGCAAGCTGATTCTCGTCACCGCCATCAACCCCACACCCGCCGGCGAGGGCAAGACCACCACCACGGTGGGCCTCGGCGACGGGCTGAACCGGATCGGGAAGAAGGCCGCGGTGTGCATCCGCGAAGCCTCCCTCGGCCCCTGCTTCGGCATGAAGGGGGGCGCGGCCGGCGGCGGCTATGCGCAGGTCGTGCCCATGGAGGACATGAACCTGCACTTCACAGGCGACTTCCATGCCATCACCTCCGCCCACAACCTGCTTTCCGCGCTCATCGACAATCACATCTACTGGGGCAACGAGCTGGGCATCGACATCCGCCGGGTCGCCTGGCGCCGCGTGATGGACATGAACGACCGGGCGCTGCGGCAGATCATCTGCTCGCTCGGAGGCGTGGCCAACGGCTTTCCGCGCGAGGGGGGCTTCGACATCACCGTCGCCTCGGAGGTGATGGCCATCCTCTGCCTGGCCACGGACCTGAAGGACCTGGAGCGCCGTCTGGGTGACATCATCATCGGTTATCGCCGTGACAAGACACCCGTGTTCGCCCGCGACCTGAAGGCCGACGGCGCCATGGCGGTTCTGCTGAAGGATGCGCTGCAGCCCAACCTGGTGCAGACGCTCGAGAACAACCCCGCCTTCGTGCATGGCGGCCCCTTTGCCAACATCGCCCATGGCTGCAACTCCGTCATGGCCACCACCACGGCGCTGAAGCTTGCCGACTATGTGGTGACGGAGGCCGGTTTCGGCGCCGATCTCGGCGCCGAGAAGTTCTTCGACATCAAGTGCCGCAAGGCGGGGCTGAAGCCCGCCGCAGCCGTGATCGTGGCGACGGTGCGCGCGCTGAAAATGAACGGCGGGGTGAAGAAGGAGGACCTGGGCACGGAAGACGTGGCAGCGGTGAAGAAGGGCTGCGCCAATCTCGGCCGCCACATCGAGAACGTGAAGCAGTTCGGCGTGCCCGCCATCGTGGCCATCAACCACTTCCACACCGACACGCAGGCCGAAATCGAGGCCGTGAAAGCCTATGTTGCCGCTCAGGGAGAGGAGGCGGTGCTGTGCCGGCACTGGGCGGAAGGCTCCGCCGGCATCGAGGAGCTGGCGCACAAGGTGGTGCAGCTTGCCGAAGGCGGCAGCTCGCAGTTCGCCCCGCTCTACCCCGAGGACATGCCGCTGTTCGAGAAGATCGACACCATTGTGAAGCGCATCTATCGCGGTTCGGAGGCGATTGCCGACAAGTCGGTTCGCGCCCAGTTGAAGCAATGGGAGGACCAGGGCTATGGCCATCTGCCGGTGTGCATGGCCAAGACGCAATACTCCTTCTCGACCGACCCCAATCTGCGCGGCGCGCCCACCGGCCATGTGGTGCCGGTGCGCGAGGTGCGCCTTTCGGCGGGCGCCGGCTTCGTCGTCGCCATCTGCGGCGAGATCATGACCATGCCCGGCCTGCCACGCACGCCGGCGGCGGAGAAGATCTTCCTGAACGAGGCGGGCCACATCGAAGGGCTGTTCTGACGCGGCGCCCGGCCCGCGCCTGGGCCGGGGCGTGACCGGATTCATTTGATCTGGCGGGATTTTTGTCCGAAAAGCGGACCCGCGTTTCGGGAATCCTGTCTGGGAGGCGTTCATGAATCCATCCGGCATCACCGCGCTTGTCACCGGCGGCGGCTCGGGCCTTGGCGAGGCGACGGCGCGCGCCCTGGCACAGCGGGGCGCAAAGGTGGCCATCGCCGATATCGGCATGGAGAGGGCCCGCACGGTGGCCGCTGAGATCGGCGGGCTGGCAGTGCGCTGCGATGTGACCAGCGCGGAGGAGGCGGAAACTGCCCTCGCCGCCGCGACGGAGAAGCTGGGGTCGCCGCGCATCCTCGTCAACTGCGCCGGCATCGCCGTGGCGATGAAGACCGTGGGCAGGGACGGGCCGCATCCGCTCGACCTCTATCGCAGGGTGATCGAGATCAACCTGCTCGGCACCTTCAACATGATCCGCCTCTTCGCCGCCCGCGCGCAGGAGCTGGAGCCGCTGGAGGGTGGAGAGCGCGGCGTCATCGTCAACACCGCTTCCGTTGCCGCCTTCGACGGGCAGATCGGCCAGGCTGCCTATGCCGCCTCAAAGGGCGGCGTGGTGGGCATGACGCTGCCCGTTGCGCGCGATCTCGCCCGCGCTGGCATCCGCGTGTGCACCATCGCGCCGGGCATCTTCAAGACGCCCATGATGGCCGGCCTGCCCGAGGAGGCGCAGGCCTCGCTCGCCCAGCAGGTGCCCTTCCCGCCGCGGCTCGGCGAACCGGCCGAATATGCGGCGCTTGCCTGCCATATCGTCGAAAACCAGATGCTGAACGGCGAGACGATCCGGCTCGATGGCGCCATCCGCATGGCGCCCCGATAGGACGCGGCGATGGCCAGGGCCGACCCCTTCCTCAAAACCGACGCACAAGCCATCCGGCTGGCGAAGACGCTGATGCGCACCGCCCGCTTTGGCGCGCTGGCCACCATCGACGCCGACGGCGCGCCGCTGGCAACCCGCGTGGCAGTGGCCACCGACACGGATGGCGCGCCGCTAATCCTGGTCTCCACGCTTTCCGCGCATACAGCGGCGCTGCAGGCCGAGCCGCGCTGCGCGCTGCTGGTGGGCGAGCCCGGCAAGGGCGACCCCCTCGCCCATCCGCGGCTGACCCTGAAGGCGCGGGCCGAAAGGCTGCAGCCCGGCACGGCCGGCCACGCGCATGCGAGGCGGCGCTACCTCAACCGACATCCCAAGGCGAAGCTCTATGAAGGCTTCCCGGATTTCAGCTTCTTCCGGCTGGAGCCGCAGGACGGGCTTCTCAACGGCGGCTTTGCCCGTGCCTACCGGCTGACGCGGGGGGAACTGCTGGCGCCGGCGCAGATCGCCGCCGCCCTCGCCGAGACCGAGCAGCAGGCCCTCGACCATATGAATGCCGAGCACGCCGACGCCGTCGAAGCCTATGCCACGGCGCTGGCCGCAGGCACGGCGGGCCAGTGGCGGCTTGTCGGCATCGACCCGGAGGGCATGGACCTCGCCCGGGGCGACGAGGTGCGGCGCGTCTTCTTCGAGGCGCCGCTCGGCGAGCCCTCGCAATTGCGCCCCGTGCTCGTGGCCATGGCCAGGAAGGCGCGCGGCGGCTAGGCCCATGCGCACGCTCATCCCGATCGACGACCCGGACGATCCGCGGATCGCCGCTTATCGCGACATCCGCGAGCGCGACCTCGTGGGCCGCCAGGGCCGCTTCGTGGCCGAGGGCAAGGTGGTGCTGAACGTGCTCTTCTCCGCCTCCCGCTTCGCCGCCGAATCGGTGCTGTTGCGCGACAACCGGGTGGCGGGGATGGAGGAGATCCTGCGCCGCGTGCCGGAGAAGGTGCCTGTCTATGTGGCGAGCGCGGCGGTGATGGACGCCATCGCCGGCTTTCCCATGCACCGCGGCGTGCTGGCGATCGGCCGCCGCGAATGCGAGGAGGATGCGCAGGCACTCCTTGCCCGCCTGCCGAAGCGGGCGCTGGTGGTGGCGCTGTCTGGCATCGCCAACCATGACAATATGGGCGCCATCTTCCGCAACGCCGCCGCCTTCGGCGCCGATGCGGTGGTCATGGATGCCGGCTCGTGCGATCCGCTCTACCGCAAGGCCATCCGCGTTTCCGTGGGGGCTGCACTCAAGGTGCCCTTTGCACGCGCCAGCACCGCCGAGGACATGGTGGAAGCCCTCCTCCGGGCCAGCTTCACGATCCTGGCGCTCAGCCCGCGCGGGGAGCGTGACATCGCGCAGGCCCGCCGCAGGGCGCGTACGGCGCTGCTTCTGGGCGCCGAGGGGCCGGGCCTGCCGGCTGCCCTGCTCGACCGCCTGCCATCGGTGCGAATTGCCATGCGCGAGGATTTCGACAGTCTGAACGTCGCCACAGCCTCTGCCATCGCGCTGCACAGGCTGTGGCGATAGCGGCTATTCGCCGGGCGATGTGGAGCCGGCGCGCAGGGCGCGCACGCGCTCGGCCAGGCTGGGCTGCCCGCCGGGCGCGCCCGTCCCTTCCTGCAGTGCGGAAAGCGCCCTGTCGATCGGCGAATCCGGCCCCTCCAGCGCGGCGGCCACGCTGACCACCTGCGCGGCCAGATCGGAGATCTGCTCGCGCAGCGCCTCGTCGCCGGCGCCGTCCTCCGCCCTGGCGATGGCGGAGCGCAGCCGCCTGTTCTCGCGCATCAGGGTGGAAAGCCGCGAGCGCAACCGCTCCAGCTCGCCCTTGCGGGCCGTCTGGCCGCCGGCGTCATCCGCACCCTGCTCGTCCAAAAGAGCGGCGATGCGCCGCGAAAGGTCCGTCACCTGCTCCTCCAGCCTTGCCTTTTCCTGCTCCACCTCGGCGAGCCGGCGTTCCGGGTCCGGCCCCTCCTGCCCCGCCGCCTGCCTCAGGCGGGCGATCTCCTTTTCCCGCCGCTCCAGCCGCTCGTCGCGGGTCGATACCGCGGCGATCAGCTCCTCCACCTTGCGTTCCATCTCCTGGGCGCGGGCGCGCGCAACATTGAGCGCCTCCTCCGCTTCGGTCTTCTGAGAAAGGGCGGCGCGGCGCGCCCGTTCGGCCTCTCGAACCTGGCCGCGCAGGGCCGCAATGGTGTCGTTGAGTCGCTCGAGGTCGCCCTCGCGCGCCACCACCTCCACCTGGAGGGTGCTGGCGGTAAGGCTTGCCTCCTCATAGAGGCGCGACAGCTCTTCCACCTGCCGCCCGCTCTCGGCCAGGCGGCGTTCGGTCTCGGCCAGCTTCGCGGTGAGCGTCGCGATCTCCGCCTCGCGCTCGGAAAGCCGGGCGGCGAGGTCGTCATGGCGGGCCTGAAGGGCGGCGAGCGCCTCCTCGCGCGCCGCACATGCCTCGCCAAGGCGGGCGATCTCCTCGCGCTGGCGGTTGATCTCCACCAGATCCTGCGCCGCCTTCTTCTTGATGGCTTCCGCCTTCATCTCCAACCGGCGTGTCGCCATGGCATGTTCGGCGCGCAGGGCATCCACCTGCGCCTCGATCTCCTGGCGGGTGAGCGGGGTGGTGGCCTCGATGCGCTGCCTAGCAAGCGCGCCGGCACGCCGCCACAGGGCGGGCGCGACCGCCAGCGCCAGCGCCGCAGCGACCAGGAAACCGAGAATGAACCAAAGAGCGGTCTCAATCACGAGGCGTGTCCGTCGGCGCCGGAGCGGCGGGCGCGTCCCGAAGGCCGCGCGCCCCGCCCTGTCTCGTTTCCACACGCCACCTGCCCGAGAGCCCCGCGGGTCCGCGCACGCAGCGCAAGCACGGCGCATACTCTGCCACGGCGCACGACAGCAAGCCAGAGCGCCCCGGCGCGCCGGACATCGGAGCGCCTCAGAAGGGGTTCCAGGTGGGGCTGGGCGTAAGCTTCAGATAGCCCAGATTGACACCCAGGCGGGCTCCGACGCCGGTGCGGATGGGCACGATGAGGACCGGCCCGTTCTTGAGCACATTGAAGCCGAGCCCGGCCACGAGATAGGCCGAGCCTGCGACGCCGGCATAACGCCGGTAAAGGTCGTTCACCGTTTCGAGATTGTAGACGAGGACCATGACGCGCGATCCCTGGCCGCCGAAGTCCCAGCCGATGGAGGGACCCTGCCAGTAGACCGGGTGATCGCCCGCATTCTTGGTGTAGAGCATGCCCTCGCCATAGGTGAGGCCGCCGACGATGGCGCCGGAGCCCTCCTCGCCCAGCACATAGCCGTTGGGCAGTCCGTAGGAGGAGAAGATCTTCTCCACCAGCGTGGCCAGCCCGCCGGAGGTAGCACCGAAGAAGTCGCTCCCGGCCTCTATGATTTCGTCCATCGTGTAGCCGTTCTGCTGGGCTCGGGCGGCGGGAACGGGCATGAGAATCGCCGCACCCAGCATCGCCAGGGCCACAAGGGCAAGACCCGCCTTCGCGCGGCTGAAGAAACTCATCAGCATCGGTCGTCTCTCCATTGTCGGGCGGCGCATGGCAGCCGCCGTCATTCGTTAGAAAGGGAGGGTAATCCGTAATCCTTTTTCAACCATTAAACGGGCGGCAAGATGGCACTTTCGCGGCCCGGTGGCGGGCGAGCCGCCAGGCAGGGCCGCTTCGGCGCGAATGTGGCCCTCCTTTGTTGCCGGGCGGCCCGCGATGTGTAACCACAATGCCACCTGCCGAGAGGGCGATTCGCGGCGGCACCGGCGGCGCCGCGCAGTGCTGAAACGGGGATTGTTGACAGGGGACGGTTCGAGACAATGAACGAGATTCTTTCGCTGAGCGCGCCCGATCTGGCTGCCCTTCTGTGCAGCCGCGTCTGCCACGACATCATCTCGCCCGTCGGGGCCATCAGCAACGGGCTGGAGCTTCTCGACGAGGGCGGCGCGGAAGAGGACGCGATGGCGCTCATCCGCGCCAGCGCCAGAAACGCCTCGGCGCGGCTGCAGTTCGCCCGCATCGCCTTCGGCGCGGCCGGTTCCGCCGGCATGCAGATCGACACCGGCGATGCCCACTCGGTGGCCATGGCCTTCATCCAGAACGAGAAGCCGGAGCTCGAATGGATCGGCGGGCGGGCGCTCTTGCCCAAGAACAAGGTGAAGCTGCTGTTGAACCTGCTTCTGGTCGCCAATGCCGCCATACCGCGCGGCGGCAAGCTGACGGTGCGCCTGGACGCGCTCGAAACGGCACCGAAATTCACCATCACCGCCCGTGGCCCGATGATGCGGGTGCCGCCAAAGTTCCTGGAGCTGCATTCCGGGCGTACCGCCGACGAGCCCATCGACGCGCACAGCGTGCAGTTCTACTATACGCTGCTTCTGGCGCGCGAAACCGGGATGAGCATTTCCATCCATGCCTCCGCCGAGGAGATCGTGCTGAGCGCGGCCTGAGACGGCAGCCGGCGCCGTTGCTTAAGAAGGAATTTACCACTCCCGTTTGCAGCGGCTTTACCGCTGCTGCTTACCATGCGCACCAGGTCTTGGTTAAAGGGGAGCGGAAGCATGAAGCGCTGCTTGATCGTCGATGACTCCAGTGTCATCCGCAAGGTGGCAAAGCGCATTCTCGCTGGCCCCGAGATGCTGGTGGGCGAAGCGGCCACCGCTCACGAGGCCATCGAGATATGCCGGCACGAGATGCCGGAGATCGTGGTCGTCGACAGCCTGCTGCCAGACATGGACTCGGCCGATCTCATCCGTCGGCTTGCCCTCATCGCACCCGAGGCGCGGCCGCACATCGTGCTGTGCCTGTGCCAGTTCGACGTCGGCCGCATCATGCGCGCCAAGCGCGCCGGCGCCAAGGGCTATATCCTGAAGCCCTTTACCCGCGACCAGCTTCTCGAAAGCTTCCGCGATTTCGACCTGGCGGCCTGAGGACGGCCCGCATTCCGCCCTTTCGCACCATCACCGGCCCCAACAAAAAACCCGGCTCCTCGAAGCCGGGTTGTGGCAGAAGCGGGGAAAAGCCTCAGGCTCACGCGCTTTCGCGCATTTCCTCCGGCTCGCGCAGCACGTAGCCGCGCCCCCAGACGGTCTCGATGTAGTTCTGCCCGCCGGAGGCAGCATCGAGCTTCTTGCGCAGCTTGCAGATGAAGACGTCGATGATCTTCAGCTCCGGCTCGTCCATGCCGCCATAGAGATGGTTGAGGAACATCTCCTTGGTGAGCGTGGTGCCCTTGCGCAGCGACAGCAGCTCCAGCATCTGGTATTCCTTGCCCGTCAGATGCACGCGCTGGCCGGCAACCTCCACCGTCTTGGCATCGAGATTGACCACCAGGTCACCCGTCGTGATGATCGACTGGGCATGACCCTTGGAGCGGCGCACGATGGCGTGGATGCGCGCCACCAACTCGTCCTTGTGGAAGGGCTTGGTCATGTAGTCGTCGGCGCCGAAGCCGAGCCCCCTCACCTTCTCCTCGATGCCGGCCATGCCGGAAAGGATGAGGATCGGCGTCTTGACCTTGGACAGGCGCAGCGTGCGCAGCACCTCATAGCCCGACATATCGGGCAGGTTGAGATCGAGAAGGATGATGTCGTAGTCGTAGAGCTTGCCGAGATCGACGCCCTCCTCGCCGAGATCGGTCGTATAGACGTTGAAGCTTTCCGACTTCAGCATCAGTTCGATGCTCTGTGCCGTCGCACTATCGTCTTCAATCAGCAGAACGCGCATTTCCTGTCCCCTTTCCGCCGCCGAGCCGCATCGGGCAGGCATCCGGGCACCGCAGCAGCGATGGCCTGAATCGGAGGCTGCCAGTTAATGGTTAACAAAACCTGATTCGGCATGGCAAGCGCTAAGATCACCTTTCAGCTTTTTCGGGCACTTGTTTGAATCCAAACGCAGAATCGTTTTCGTAGCTTGCATCCTCAAAAACCGGGTCGCCTCCTGCCCGGAAGCAGGCCGCGATGAACCCCATCCGTCCGGCGTCTTTACCGTGCCTTAAGTTCCTGGCCCATATGATTAACAACGCCCGTAAACGAATGGTTACCGCGGGGGGCGCTATTTAGGATTTTGTTTTCCAATGCCGGGGCAAACCGCCGTGCCGGCAAAGGAGCGGGGGTATGGGGCCGCGTTCTCTGGGAGTACGAATATGAAGTCACGAGCAAACCTTGTCCGTCTCAAACAGTTTCAGGTGAACGAGAAGCGCCGCCGCATCGCCCAGCTCGACGCCATGATCGCCGAGTTCGACCGCATGGCCGACGAGCTGGATGCCCAGGTCGCCGCCGAGGAGGCGAAGGCGGGCATTACCGACCAGAACCATTTTGCGTACCCCACCTTCGCAAAGGCGGCGCGGCTGCGTCGCGACAACCTGCGCACCTCGCGCGCCGAGCTTGCCCAGCAGAAGGAGCAGGCCGCGGAGGAGCTGGCCGAGGCCGAGGCCGAGCTCAGAAAGGCCGAGGCCCTGGAATCGCGCGACGGCAGAACGCGCGGCAGTGACGACATGCGCGCCATGACCGGCTGAACGGCGCCACGGCGCGCCCGCGGCAGACGCTTCCGCTGCACCCGTGCAGCAGACATTCCACCAGAACTTTTTCCCGTGCGAGGCCGCCCGAAAGCGGGCCTTGGCATGCCTGAAACGCCGCCCGCCGAAGAGCGGGGCGCACCGTTCGGCACGCCGCGTCAGCGCCGCGTATCGAGCGCCATCCTGACCGCGAGGCCCGCCAGGACGGTGCCCATCAGCCAGCGCTGCAGCAGCAGCCACAGCGGATGGCGCGCCAGAAAGCGCGAAACCCCGCCCGCCGCAAGCGCGATTGCGGCATTCACCGTCACGCTGACGGCGATCTGGGTGAAGCCGAGCGCCAGCGACTGGGCAAGCACGCTGCCGCGCGAGGGATCGACGAACTGCGGCAAGAGCGACAGGTACACCATCGCGATCTTCGGATTGAGGAGATTTGTGAGCAGCCCCATGAGGAACAGCTTGCGCGGCCCGTCGCGCGGCAGCGCCCTCACCTCGAAGGGCGAGCGGCCGCCGGGCCGCACCGCCTGCCAGGCAAGCCACAGCAGATAGGCCGCGCCGGCCAGCCGTAGCGCGTCATAGGCGTAGGGCACGGCGAGGAGAAGCGCAGTGATGCCGAAGGCCGCCGCCAGCATGTAGACGACAAAGCCGAGCGCCACGCCGCCGAGCGAGACGAGCCCCGCCCGCGGCCCCTGGGTGATGGAACGCGAGATGAGATAGATCATGTTCGGGCCCGGCGTCAGCACCATGCCGAGCGCGACGAGGGCGAAGGCAAGCAGGCTTAAGGGATCAGGCATGGCTTCGCCTCCGGCGGCGCATGGACGATGCGGTCTCGCGACCGATAAGGCCGCGCAATCAAAGACGCCGGAGGGGATGTCAGCAAGGAAAAACGGTTGGGCCAGCCGGAACGCGAAACGGCGGCCCGGCGTCCGTCAGTGCCTGTATTGCTGGAGGCGGGTGGTGCGCAGACCCTGAAGGCCGTGCTGGTCGATGGACGCCTGCCAGGACAGGAACTCCTCCACCGTCAGCCGATAGCGCTGGCACGCTTCCTCGAGGCTGAGAAGCCCGCCGCGCACGGCGGCCACGACCTCCGCCTTGCGGCGAATGACCCAACGGCGCGTGTTTGACGGCGGCAGGTCGGCGATCGTCAACGGACTGCCATCGGGCCCAATCACATATTTCACGCGCGGTCGCACCAGATCGGTCATCGTACTCTCTACACTGAACCAAGACCCAATCGCGGCGACGATAGCCCCGCCGCTTTAAGAATTGCCTAAACGCGTGGTAAGGGTAGCGTAACACAAGTGAATCCGGCGTTAGGGATTCGTTTGGAATTTGAATCGAATGCCGCAGGATCGTCCTGCGGCGCAGCGCCGTCTTGACCCGGCGCCGGCGCATTGCCATTTAGCACGGCAACCAGGAGCGGATATCAGAGCCATGAACAGCCTCGACCTGCCGCGAGCCCCCGAGGAGACGCGTGTCATCGTCGCCATGTCGGGGGGCGTCGATTCCTCCGTCGTGGCCGGCCTCCTGGCCCGCCAGGGCTATGAGGTGGTGGGAGTGACGCTGCAGCTCTATGACCACGGCGCGGCGGTGCACCGGCCCGGCTCCTGCTGCGCCGGCCAGGACATCGACGATGCGCGCCGCGTTGCCGAGCAGCTCGGCATCGCGCACTACGTGCTCGATTACGAGGAGCGCTTCCGCGAGGCGGTGATCGACCCCTTCGCCGAGAGTTACCTGTCCGGCGAGACGCCGATCCCCTGCGTTTCCTGCAATCAGACGGTGAAGTTCTCGGACCTTCTGGAGACGGCGCGCGAGCTCGGCGCCGACGCGCTGGCCACCGGCCACTACATCCGATCGAGGCCCAACGGCGCGCACCGGGCGCTCTACCGGCCGGTGGATGCCGAGCGCGACCAGAGCTACTTCCTCTTCGCCACCACGCAGGAGCAGATCGACTATCTGCGCTTTCCGTTGGGGGGCATGTCGAAGCCGCAGGTGCGGCAGATCGCCGAGGAGATGGGCCTTTCGGTGGCCGCCAAGCAGGACAGCCAGGACATCTGCTTCGTGCCGCAGGGCAGATATTCCGACATCATCGCCAAGCTGAAGCCGGAGGCGGCAACGCCGGGCGATATCGTGCACATGGACGGGCGCGTGCTCGGGCGCCATGAGGGCATTCTCCACTACACGATCGGCCAGCGCCGCGGCATCGGCATCGCCACCGGCGAGCCGCTCTATGTGGTGCATCTCGACGCCGAGCGGGCGCGCGTGGTGGTGGGGCCCCGGGAGGCGCTCAAAACGCACCGCATCGTGCTGCGCGAGGTCAACTGGCTGGGGGACGGGCCGCTGGAGGCGGTTCCCGAGGCGGGCATGGAGCTTTATGCCAAGGTGCGCTCCACCCGCCCGCCGGCGCCAGCCACGCTGTATCACCGCGCAGGCGTCACGACGGTGGAACTACAAGAGGGCGAGGCCGGCGTGGCGCCCGGCCAGGCCTGCGTGCTCTATTCCGACGATGGGCCGGACGCGCGCGTCTTCGGCGGCGGCTTCATCGCACGCTCGCAGCGCCATGCAGAGGCGGAGGCGCAGCTTGCCAGGCTGGAGAAGCTGACGGCCTGAGGCCGTCTCAATCGTGGGTGACGGTGCCGGCGGTGAGGATGCGCAGCACCTCGATCGCCTCCTCTCCGGTGGTGCGCGGCTCCGCGCGCGTCTCGATGCAGCCGATGAAGTGCTCCAGCTCGCGCGTCAGGGGCATGCCTTCCTCCACCGGCACATAGGTCGGCTCGTTGGCGGTGAAGGCCCATTGGCCGCTGTCCTGCCAAACGGCATGCCGATAGACGGCGAGCTTGCGGCCCCAGGGCTCCACATCGTCGAAGACGGCCATCGCCTTGGTGCCCACCACGGTCAGCCGGCGCTCTCGATAGGGGTTGAGGCGCGAGGCGAAGAGGTGGCTTCGCAGCCCGTTGGCGAAATGCATGTGCAGATGGGCGAAATCGCTCAGATGATCGAGCAGCGCCGCCCCCTCGCCGCGCACCTCGATGGGCGGTGCGCCGGTGATCGCCAGGATCATCGACAGGTCGTGCGGCGCCAGATCCCACAGCGCGTCGTTCTCGGTGTGGAACTTGCCGAGCCCCAGGCGGTGGGAATGGATGTAGCGCACCTCGCCGAGCTCGCCGGCGTCGATCAGGCTCTTCAGCGTCTCGAAGGCGGGGTGAAAGCGCAGCACGTGGCCGACCATATAGATGCGCCCGGCCTCGCGGCCTGCCCTCACCGCCCGCTCGGCATCCTCGACATTGAGCGCCACCGGCTTCTCGACCAGCACATCCTTCCCCGCCTCGACGGCGCGGATGGCATATTCGGCGTGGAACTGGGGCGGCAGCGCCATCACCACAGCATCGACCTGCGGATCGTCGAACAGCGCGTCGGGTGCGACGGCGCGGCAGTCGTGCTCGCTGGCAAACCCCTCGGCGCGCGCGAGATTGGCATCGGAGACCGCGCTCAGCGCGCCGAGCGACTTAAGCGTGCGGATGTGGTTCGATCCCCAATACCCGCACCCAAGAACTGCGATTCGCGGCTTCATATGATCGTCACAAGATTTGGCTTGCCGACACATATCGGCGCCAGCGCCGCAACTCAAGCCCGCCGAGCCGTCCACGACGAAGAGCCGCACCGCGGCGCCGAAAGGGCAAAGGACGCGACAGCCCGCTTGACACCGCCCGGCGCGCGACCTTATATCCGCCCGTCCTCAAGGCGCAGCCCGGCCACCGCCGGCAAGCCGCAGCGCCGCCCAAGGCGGAGTAGCTCAGTTGGTTAGAGCAGCGGAATCATAATCCGCGTGTCGGGGGTTCGAGTCCCTCCTCCGCTACCAAAATTTCATGGTCCGTTCCGGAGACATGGGTAACAGATTGTACCTAAGACATGGGTGACAACCTGGTGCCGAACGGGTCGTCGATGGTCCGGGGAATTTTTCGCTCCTGACCGACAGGCACCGGCTCATCCCGGTGCGGCGAATCGTTTTCGCATGTGGTCCACGAAGGCGCGGACGCTTTCCTGCGCATCGAGGAGATGAACATGCCATTCGACCGACGCGCCGTCCTTTCAGGCGCCGGCAGAATCGCCGCTCGACGTCAATACCTTACCCCTGGAACTGAACGGCAATCTCATCCTGATCGACACCGGCACGCGCGATCTCCTGGGCTGAGCCGGCTGCCGGCGATCAGGACAGGCCGAGGGCGCGGCATATGGCCTGCCAGCTCGCCGCGTCGGACGCGAGCAGCAGCCGCCCCTCAGTCATCGAAGGGCGATAGGGCGTGCCAGGCAGCACGGCGGCATGACCGCCCGCCTCGCGATGGATGAGATGGCCGGCCAGATGGTCCCACGGCATGAGCTGCGCGTTGAGCAGGAAATCCGCGCTGCCCTGCGCCAGAAGCCGGTACTCGTAGGCCGAGCAGCGATAGTTCGTCACCCTCTGAAACGCCGGCAGCCGGGGCGCAAGGGCTGCCTGTTCCTCGGCGGGAAGCTGGGGCAGGCCGACAATGCCCGACATGCCGCCCACGGGACGCGGCGGCGCGACACGCAACGGGCGGCGCTGGCCATCGGGAGCGGCAAGCCATGCCCCGCCGCCTGCCCGCGCGAAGACGAATTCGCCGGTGAGCGGATAGTGGATGATGCCGGCCACCGTCCGCTCCTCCGCCACCAGCGCCACCATCATGCCGAACAGCGGCAGGCCATGGGCGAAGTTCCAGGTGCCGTCGACCGGATCGATGACAATGGAAAGCGCGGCCCTGCCGAGTTGCCGCAGCCGCTGCGGCTCGGCCGACACGGCTTCTTCGCCGATCACCAGCGCGCCGGGAAAACGGCGGGCGAGTGCAGCAGTCAGCATGCGCTCGGCCCCCAGATCGGCCTCTGTCACCAGGTCCTCGGCCCCCGCCTTGCTGCGCACCTCGCCGCTTTCGAGCCGCTGGAAACGGGGCATCACCTCCTGCAGCGCGGCCAGGCGCATATCCGCCATCACCGCTTCCAGATCGGCATCGCAAATGCTGTTCAACGGCCCGTTTCCTCAAGATAGGACTGCAGCGCCTGCGGCTCGTCCGTCTGTATGACGCTGACGCCCGCCTCGACAAGCCGGCCCCAGACACCATCGGGATTGGCCAGTGCAGCACGATCGCTCAAACCGCAAGACGCCACGGGGTCGAGCGTGTTGACCCAGATCGCGGTGCCGGCATCGGCCAAGCGCTGCCGGTGCTCCGCCATGGATTCGAGCCTGTCGAAACTTGCCTCGCACATGAAGGGGCGCATGGTTTTCAGAAGGTCGGCCAGCGCAGCGCCGTTGCCGCCAGTAAAGCGCGCCATGGGCATGAAGGCAATGCCGCGCAGATCGCCCGGGCAGGCCAGCCATTGCCGCGCCTCGGGCGTGTCCACCGGCGCCTTGACATCCACCTGCCCCGCCATGCCCATATCCGCCACCTCGGCGACGAGGCGCGGCATCAGCGCGCGGTCCTTCAGGTCGAGGTCGAGGAAGATGCGCCCGCGCGCCACCTCCAGCGCCTCGCGAAGCGTGGGAATGGCATGCGCCGTCACAGCCCTGCCCGACCCGCCATCACCCTCGCGCAGCCGCATCCGCCTGAGCTCGGCCAGGCTCAACCGCCCGGCCCTTTCGGCCCGGCCCGCCATACGCTCCAACGTATCGTCATGCAGCAGGAACAGATGCCCATCAGCGCTCTGCCGGATGTCGATCTCGACGATGTGGTAGCCCGCGGCGATGGCCGCCTCTATGGCCGCCAGGCTGTTCTCGGGTGCGCAGTGCCAGGCGCCGCGATGCGCCGCAATCGCACAGCCGCGGCGGGGGTCGGCGATGAAATCGGCGTAGTCAGACATATGCTTCCTGCGCTGCCGGCTGCGCCTGCGCGAAGGCATCGCGGATCACCCGTCCGTTCTCCGCGTCGAACAGGTGGAGACGATGATGCGGCAGACAGACGAAGAGCCGGGCGCTCTCCTCCAGCGTATAGCCGAAGGGCGTGGCGAGGCGAAGCTCGGTGCCGCCGTCGAAGCGCACGGTGACGATGTTGTGCGAGCCCAGATCCTCGCGATGAACCAGCGAGACGGGAATACCCTCCGGCAGTGGCGCGGTGGCCAGCGTGACGTCCTCCGGCCGGATGCCGAGGCGAAAGGCACCCAACCTGTCGGAACGGGCAACGATGGGGCCATCCGGCAGCCGCAGGCCGGTGCCGTTGCCGGTGACCGGCAGGATGTTCATGGGCGGGGCGCCGATGAACTGGGCCACGAAGACGGAGGCCGGCCGATGATACACCTCCCTCGGGGTGCCGATCTGCTCCACGCGGCCGCCATTGAGCACCACCACCCGGTCGGCCAGCGTCATGGCTTCGAGCTGGTCATGGGTAACATAGATGGAGGTCGTGCCGAGCCTCTTCTGCAATTGCTTGATCTCGCTGCGCATCTCGATGCGCAGCTTGGCATCGAGATTGGAAAGCGGCTCGTCGAATAGGAAGCAGGCCGGTTCGCGCACGATGGCGCGGCCCATGGCAACGCGCTGGCGCTGGCCGCCGGAGAGCTGGCGCGGCTTGCGCTCCAGATAGTCGCCCAGATGCAGGATGCCGGCGGCCTCCGCGACGCGGCGCGCGATCTCTGCCCTGTCCATGCCGCGATTCTTGAGCCCGTAGGCCATGTTCTGGCGCACCGACATGTGCGGGTAGAGCGCATAGTTCTGAAACACCATGGCGATGTCGCGGTCGGCCGGGTCCACCTCGTTGACGATCCGCTCGCCGATGGCGATCGCGCCCTCGGTCACGGTCTCCAGCCCCGCCACCATGCGCAGGAGGGTGGACTTGCCGCAGCCCGAAGGCCCCACGAGCACGATGAACTCGCCATCGGCAATGTCGATGGACACGCGGTCCACGGCGCGCACGCCGCCGGCATAGACCTTGCTTATTTCCTCTATTCTTACGGAAGCCATGGCGTCGTTCCTATTTGTCGCTTTCGGTCAGGCCCTTGATGAACCAGCTCTGAAACACCACCACGATGACGACGGGCGGCACCATGGCGAGGATGGCGAGCGCCATTGCCTCTCCATATTCGGGGATGTTGGAGCCCACCCACACCTGCAGGATCTGCTTGATGCCGCGTACCAGGGTGAAGAAGCTCTCGTCGGTGGTGATCAGCGTCGGCCAGAGATACTGGTTCCAGCCGTAGACGAACATGATGATGAAGATTGCCGCGATCATGGTGCGCGACAGCGGCACCAGAATGTCGATGAAGAACTTGACCGGCCCTGCCCCGTCGATGCGCGCCGCCTCCAGCAGCTCGTCGGGCACCGACTTGAAGAACTGGCGGAAGAAGAAGGTTCCCGTCGCGGAAGCGACCAGCGGCACGATGAGCCCAGTATAGGTGTTGGTGAGCCCCATCGAATGCACGATCTCGTAGGAAGGCAGGATGCGCACTTCGAGCGGCAGCAGAAGGGTGACGAAGATGGCCCAGAAGGCAAAGGTGGCGAAGGGGAACCGGAAATAGACGATCGCATAGGCGGCCATCATGGAGATGACGATCTTGCCGATGGCGAAGCCGAAACCGAGAATGAGCGAGTTGACGGCCATGGTGAGCCCGTTGACCTCGCCGGTAAAGCCCGTGCCCTCCAGAAGCACCTTGCGATAGGTCTCGGAGAAGGCGCCGCCGGGCAGGAACTGCAGGCCCTCGCGGTGGATTGTCACCGCGTCATGGGTGGAGGTGATGAAGGCGAGCAGCACCGGAACGATCATCAGCGCCGAGCCGGCAATGAGGATCAGATGGTTCATCACCGCCCGCCACCGGATGCGGCGCGCCGCAGGCGCCGCAAGAGGTGCTGCCATGGCGTCGGCGCCCTGTGTCTGGCTGAGGCTCATGCCACCCTCCCTCACGTGTAGTGGACCCGCCGCTCGATCAGCCGGAACTGAACGACGGTCAGGATGAAGACGAGCACCATCAGGATCACCGACTGGGCCGACGAGCCGCCGAGATCGTTGCCGCGAAAGCCGTCGAGGAAGACTTTGTAGACGAGCGTCACCGGGTTGTTGGCCGGCTCGTTCTTGGTCATCAGGTCGATGACGCCGAAGGTGTCGAACAGCGCATAGGTGATGTTGATGATGAGCAGGAAGAAACCGGTGGGCGCCAGCAACGGAAAGGTGACGGTCCAGAAACGGCGCAGACCCGACTTGCAGTCGATCACCGCTGCCTCGCGCACCGAGTGGGGGATGCCCTGCAGGCCGGAAAGGAAGAAGATGAAGTTGACCGGGATCTGCTTCCACACCGAGACGACGACCATGGCGAAGGCCGTGTCCCAATAGTTCACACCGACGCGCATCTGCCAGCCGAACCAGGCGGCCACATCCACCAGCGGGCCGACATGCTGATCGAAGAGGAGGATGCCGAGAAGGCCGGCGACCGGCGGCGCCACGGCATAAACCCACATCAGGAGCGTGCGGTAGGTCTTGGCCCCGCGCAGGATTTCATCTGCCTTCACGGCGAGCACCAGCGCAATCGCCAGCGAAAAGAAGGTGACGAGCAGGGTGAACCACACGGTGAAACGCGCCACCCGCTGATACTCCGCCTGCGTCAGCGCGGCGGCATAATTGTCGAGGCCGACGAAGGTGGAGCCGAAGCCGAAGGGATCCTCCAGAAAGAAGGAGGAACGCACCGCCTCGCCCGCCGGCCAGTAGAAGAAGACCACCACGATGGCAATCTGCGGCAGGACGAAGAAATAGGGCAGCCAGGAATGGCCGAAGGTCACACGTTTCATGACAGCATTTTCCTGCCGGTCGTTTTGCAAAAGGCATGGGAGGCGCGAAACCGCGCCTCCACACACAAGTCTTGTCGCGGGCTTCGCGTCAGGAAGCCGTGCGGGCGAAACGGTCGAGCAGCTTGTTGCCTTCTTCCTCGATGGTCTCGAACGCATCGTCGACCGTCGTCTGACCGGAGAAGATCTTTCCGTACTCGCGATTCATGACGTCGCGGATCTGGACGTAGAAGCCCATGCGATAGCCCTTGGTCCACTCGCCGGCCGGCAGGTTGAGCTGCTTGATTCCCACCTCGGCGGCAGGAACGCGCTCATAGTGGCCATCTTCCCTGGCCAGCTCGTAGGCGGCCTGGGTGATCGGCACATAGCCCGTCTCGCGGTGCCACAGATACTGGACCTCCGGCGAGGTGAGATACTCGAAGAAGCTGGCCACCGCCCTGTTCTCCGCCTCGCTCTTGCCGGACATGGCAAACAGAGCCGCACCGCCGATGAAGGTCTGCTTTCCCTCCTCGATGACCGACTGCCAGTAGGGCAGGTAGTCGGCACCGAACTCGAAGTCCACCGACTGGCTCAGGCCGCCGAAGGAGCCGGAGGAGCCGAGCCAGATGGCCACCTTCTCCTGCTCGAAGGGCGTCTGGTTGTCGGCCCAGGCGGCGCCGTAGAACTGGAACCAGCCCTTCTCCTGCCACTCAAGCAGCTTGCGGAAATGGTTCTTCAGGGCATCGTTGTTGACGAGCAGGCGCGTATCGGCCGCCCCGTCGTAGCCGTTGTTGTTGGTCGCGAACTGAAGATTGTGCCGCGACATGAAGTTCTCGGTGAAGATCCAGGGCAGGTGCGACTGGGCAAGCGCCACATAGCCCGCCTCCTTGAGCTTGGGCGCGATCTGCTCGAACTCCTCCCAGGTCTTGGGAGGCTCGACACCCGCCTTCTCCAGCGCCGCCTTGTTGTAGTACATGATCGGCGCGGAGGAGTTGAACGGCATACCGATCATCTTGCCGCTGGAATCGGCATAGAAGTAGCGCACACCCGAAATATAGTCGTTGATGTCGAAACCGGCACCGGCCTCCTTGAGCAGATCTTCGACCGGAACGACAGCACCCCTGGCGCCGATGATGGTGGCGGCACCGGCGTCGAAGACCTGCAGGATGTGCGGCTGCTCGCCGGCGCGGAAGGCGGCGATGCCGGCGGTAAGCGTCTCCTCGTAGGTGCCCTTGAAAACCGGGGTCAGCTCCACCTCGTCCTGCGAGGCGTTGAAATTCTGGGCGATCTCGTTGACCACCTCGCCCAGCCGGCCGCCCATGGCGTGCCAGAACTCGATCCGCGTCTCGGCCCAGGCCGTGGCGCTGGTCGACAGCAGAAGCGCTGCCGCAAATAGCTGTCTGATCATCTTTCGATCCTCCTTGAAGGCCACGCATCCATCGTTGCGATGGGCGCACTGGTAGGAGGCATCGATGACAAGCGCTTGATGGTTCCATTACATCTGTGTGACACTCACAGAACGATCGGCCATGGCGCATGCCGAGCTGAGAATCGGGCTCCCCGCAGCCACCGCTTCCGCACCTGCGCCGGGGGCAGGCACGGCGGCGGGCCCATGCGTCTCCGGCGCGCATCGGTGCTTGCGGGCAGGCCCGGACGCGGCCGGGAAACGGGAGATCAGAACCGGGGGCGCGATGAACCTCACCTTCCTCGAAACCTTCATCTGGGCGGCGCGACTGAAGAGCTTCACGCTGGCCGCCGACCGCATGAACGCCACGCAGGCGGCGGTGTCCGCCCGCATCGCGACGCTCGAGCGGGAGCTGGGGGTGAAGCTCTTCCACCGCGAGCCGCGGGAGGTGAGGCTGACGCCGGAGGGCGTGTTCGCGCTCGAACGCGCCGAGGGCCTGGTGCGGGCAGCGCAGGACTTCATCAACGACATCGGCGCCAAGGAGCGGCTGCGCGGCACGGTGCGCATCGGCGTGATCGACACCATCTCGCATAGCTGGCTCATTGACCTCATCAGGAGATCGAAGACGCTCTATCCGCAGGTCAATATCGAGCTGACCGCCGATACAAGCCTGCGCCTGACCGACCTTCTGCTGGCCAACGAGATCGACGTGGCGCTGATCATGGGGCCGGTGCGCGCCGCCGATGTCGTGAACATCGACCTTTGCACCTATACCTGTGTATGGACGGCGTCGCCCGAACTGAACCTGCATGGCCGCCAGCTCGACGTGGACGATCTCGCCGCCTTTCCGATCATCTCCTTCCCCAAGGGCTCCCAGCCTCACGAAGCGTTGCGCCACTATTTCCACCGCCATCTGGAGGCCGGCACGGTGCTGTATGCCACCAACTCGCTGGCCACCATCATGCGCATGACGATCGACGGCATCGGCGTGGCCGCCATACCGCCGCCGGTCATGCGGCGCGAGCTGGCGCGCGGCGAACTGGTTCCCCTCGATGTCCGACAGCCCTTTCCGCCCTTGAGCTTCCAGGCCGTCTATATCGACAGCCCGACCTTCGTGCTGCCGGGTGCCATCGCCCATCTGGCGCGCGAGGTGGCGCGCGCCTTCTGCAACCGCAGCGATCCATCGGAAGCCTGGTAGGGCACCGGCACAAATTTTTCTTATGGCAACCGCCAAAAATATTGCGTTGGACATGCAGGACCGGCGCGGAGACCATTCCCTCGTGCAAGAAAGACGAGGGTGCCGTGAAGATTTCCATCGTTCAGATGAATTCCCAGGGAGACAAGGCCGCCAACATCGCGGCGGCGAAGGATCTGGTCGCCAAGGCCGCCGAGGACCGCCCGGACCTGATCGTGCTTCCCGAATATTGGGCGCTCCTGGGCGACGGGCCGGCGGAGTTTCACGCCAGCGCCGAGGCGTTTCCCGAAGGAGAGGCCTATGCCGCCATGGCCGAGCTCGCCCGCCGCCACGCGGTGACGCTGCACGGCGGCAGCATTGTCGAAAAGCACGGCAATGCCTTCCACAACACGACCGTGGTCTTCGCCCCCGACGGCAGCGAGATCGCCCGCTATCGCAAGATCCACCTGTTCGACGTGGACGTTCCGGGCGGCGTGAGCCACCGCGAAAGCGCCACCATCGCGCCGGGCTCGGACATCGTGACCTACCGGTGCAAGGGGCGCACCGTGGGCTGCGCCATCTGCTACGACATCCGCTTTCCCGAGCTTTTCCGCGCCCTGCGCGACCGGGGAGCGGAGGTCATCGTCCTGCCTGCAGCCTTCACGCTGATGACCGGCAAGGACCATTGGGAGGTGCTGGCGCGCGCCCGGGCCATAGAAACCCAGACGCATTTCGTGGCCGTCGGCCAGTACGGCACCCACGCAGGCGGCAGAAAAGCCTGCTTCGGGCACAGCATGGTGATCGACCCGTGGGGGCATGTGACGGCGCAGGTGGGAGACCATGTCGGACACACCACCGTGACGATCAACCACGAATATCGCGACCGCGTGCGCCAGAACGTGCCGGTCCACAATCACCATGTGCTGTGAGGCGCCGATGTTTCAGATCAATCCTCTGCCGCCGCAGATTCCCGAGACCACCATCAGGCGGCTGGAGCAGGTCGAGACCGCAACCGTTGGCCACTTCCTGCACAGCCAGTTCGCCGACAACCGCCTGCGGGCGGTGCTGGCGGACAAGCGCGTTGCCGGCACGGCCGTCACCCTGCGCATTCCCGGCGCCGATTCCACGCTTCTGCACCATGTGCTGGCGCTTGTGCGGCCGGGCGACTTTCTTGTGATCGACCGGGGCGGCGATACCAAGCACGCCTGCTGGGGCGGCGTCGTCACCAATGCCGCCAGGCTCGCTGGCGTGGCGGGCGCGGTGATCGACGGACCTGCCACCGATTTCAGCGAGATCCGGCGCTGCGACATGCCGGTGTGGTGCACCGGCCCCGCCCCTATCACCACCAAGCTTCTCGGCCTGGAAGGTGCCTTCAACGTGCCTGTCTCCGTCGGCGGGCAGGCGGTGGAGCCCGGCGACGCGGTGCTGGCCGACGAGAGCGGGGTGCTGTTCCTGAAACCGGACCAGTGCCTGGCCGTGGCCGAACGCGCCATCGCCATGCAGGAGCGGGAGCTGACGGTTCTCGAAAGGCTCCGCAACGGCGAGAAGCTTCCCGACATCACGGGAGCGAGCGAGAAGGTGGCGGCCGGCATGCGCTCGCTCGCCGCCGAATAAATGTTGGACAAGGCTCGAAAAAATGGGAGAGAGTGAGATGAAGGCATTGAGAAAAGCAGCGCTGGCTGCAGCCGCGACGCTGGTCGTCGCCGGCCTGAGCTTCGAGGCGTCCGCCGAAACCTGGCGCATGGCCCACAAGATGCCGGCGGACTCGGTGGAAGGTCGAGTCTTCCAGGCGTTTGCCGACCGCATCGCCGAAAAGACGGATGGCGCGATCACCGTTCAGGTCTACCCCAACGAACAGCTCGGCAAGGACGACGCCATTCTGGAACAGCTCCAGATGGGCACGGTGCACATCTATCCCGAAGGCTCCTCCTACCTGCAGAAATGGGTGCCGGAGATGCAGTTCGTGAGTGCGCCCTTCCTGTTCGACGACCGCGAGCACTGGGCGCGTTTCATGGCGTCCGACCTCGTGAAAGACTGGCATGAGCGCATCGAGACGGAAGCCGGCATCACGGTGATCGGCGACCCCACCGCCATGGTGCGCGGCCCCTACCGCGTGATGGTGGTCAAGAAGCCGGTCGCATCGCTCGAAGACATTCAGGGCCTGAAGCTGCGCCTCCACCCGGACGAGCTGGCTGCCGCAGCATGGCGCCATCTGGGCGCCGAGGTGCGCACGCTGGCCTGGACCGAGGTCTACGAGTCGCTGGGCCGCGGCATCGTCGAGGCCGTGAACAGCCCGATTGCCCTGGTCGAGCCGATGCGCTTCTACGAGGTGGCGCCGCATGTGGTCCGCCATGACGAATATCCGCAGGGTCTGGCCTTCATGGCGAATGCCGCCGCCTGGAACGCGCTCGACGAGGAAACCCGCGCCCAGGTCCTTGAAGCCTATGACGAGGTGGCCGCGGAATCGGCTGCGGAAACCTTGAACGCGGCCAACGAGTCCATCGAGCGCATGAAGAAGGAGGGCGTGACCTTCTTGCAGCTCGACACCGCCCCCGTGGTGGAGCGGATGCAGCAGCTCTACGAGCAGATGCGCGAGAACGGCGAGCTGCCCGAGGGCTTCCTGGAGACGGTGGCGGAAACCCGCCAGATCGACGGATGATCGCGAAGGCCCTGGATGCGGGCCTCGGCCTGTGCGAGCGGGTTTTCCTGGTCGCGGCAAACGGCCTGCTTCTGCTGATGTTGGCGATCAACCTCGCCAACATCCTTTCCAGGCTGCTGTTCGACCTCGGCATCATCTGGGTCTTTCCCTGGACCGAGGTGCTGTTCGTCTGGATGATCTTCCTCGGCTTCTTCGTGATCTACCGCCGGGGCCAGGACATTTCCCTGGACATCCTCGTCCGCCAGTTCGGGCCGAGGGTGCGCGCCATGCTGCGCATTCTGGTGGGCTGCATCGTGATCGGCCTGCTGCTGCTCATCCTTTACCAGGCGCCGATCCTGGTGCCCCGGCAGGTGGGACGGATCGACCTTGTGGGCATCCAGCGCTATTGGCTCTCCGTCCCCTTCTTCATCTCATGCGCGCTGATCGTGCTGCAGTTCGTGCTCGACATCATCGTCAGCACGCGCACGCTCGCCACCGAAGCCAGACCCGTGGAGGAAATGTGACATGGTGGCGGTTGGCCTGTTCGCAACCTTCGTGCTGCTGCTTGCCATCCGGGTGCCGATCACGGCGGCCATCGGCGTGGCGGTCGCCGGCGCCCTCATCGCCTCGGGCTTCGCCGGCAATCTGTGGATCATTCCCATGAAGGTGCTGGAGGCGGCGGGCAATTCCTCGCTGCTTGCCATTCCCTTCTTCGTGCTTGCCGGCAACCTGATGAACGCCGTGGGCATGACCGAGCGGATCTTCAACTTCGCCAATGCGCTGGTGGGCCACTTCCGGGCCGGCCTGGCGCAGGTCAACGTGCTTGCCTCGGTGATGCTGGCCGGCGGCACGGGCGCGGCCGTGGCCGATATCGCCGGCCTTGGGGCCGTGGAAATCAAGGCCATGCGCGAACGCGGCTACAAGCCCGCCTTCGCTGCAGCCATCACCACCGTTTCGGCCATCGTGGCGCCCTTCATCCCGCCTTCCGTGCCCCTCGTCGTCTACTCGTTTCTCGCCAATGTATCGGTGGCACGAATGTTCCTGGCGGGCATCGTTCCCGCCTTCCTGATCGCCGGGGCATTGATGGTCTTCAACCGCTTCCTGGCGACCCGTCAGGACTTCCCGCGTGAACCGCGCGCCTCGCTGGGCGAGATCTGGCGCCACGCGCTGACCGGCGCAGCGGCGTTGATCGCCCCGGCCATCATCATGGCCGGCATCCTGACGGGCACGACCACCGCATCGGAGGCCGGCGTTCTGGCCTGCGCCTATATCCTGCTGCTCGGCTTCCTCTTCGGCACGCTCACCTGGGGCACGCTCATCAAAGCCACCACAGAGACCATGCTGATCACCTCGATGATCATGATCATCATCGGCTTCGCAAACAGCATGGGCTGGCTTCTGGCCATCGAACAGGTGCCGCAGACCCTGGCGGCCACCATTCCCGATCTGGTGGACAGCGCCTTCTTCTTCCTGCTGGTAACGATACTCGGCATGCTCATCATCGGCTGCTTCATCGACGGCGTGACCATCAAGCTGCTGCTGGTGCCCATTCTGCTGCCGCTGGTCGACTCCTATGGCATCGACCGTGTTCACTTCGGCATCGTGGTGCAGATGTCGATCATCCTCGGCATCGCCACCCCGCCGCTCGGCATCGGTCTCTATATCGTCTCGCGCATCGCGGCCGTGCCGGTGGAAGAGGTGGTGCGCTCCGTCATCCCCTACTTCATTCCGCTGACCGCGGTGCTGGTGCTTCTGGCGGGCTTTCCGCAGATAAGCCTCTGGCTGCCCGATCTTCTGATGGGCCCGCGATAGCGCGGGCCCGCCGCACCGGGACGCGACGCGGCCGGGTCAGGCTACTCGCCGTAGGGCACCCAGATGTTCTTGACCTGCGTGGCGCGACGCAGGAATTCGCGCCCCCCGCCCTGCCGCTCGTCCAGCCAGTTGCGCGTCTTGCCGTCGCTTACCCAGGTGGCCTTGAGGTTGCCGCAGGAGGCGCGCTCGACCATGGCGCTGCCCGCGCGCGAACCGAAGTACCACATGGCGGCAACCCCGTCGTGCTCGGCCAGTATCCTGGCCAGCGTGTCCTTCTCTCCCGTCACGATGTTCACCACGCCCGCCGGCACATCGGAGGTGTCGAACACCTGATAGAGGTTGGTGGCAAGCAGGGGATGACGTGTCGAGGGCACGGCCACCACGCGGTTGCCCATGGCGATGGCCGGCAGCACCAGCGAGACGAAGGCGGCCAGCGGTGCCTCCTCCGGCGCCACGATGCCCATCACGCCCCACGGCTCGTTCATGGCCAGCGTGATGTGCCGCGACTTGGTTGCGTGCACCGCGCCGTCATACTTGTCGGCCTGGGCGGCATAGTAGAAGATGCGCCGCAGTGCGGTGTCGAACTCGGCGGTCGCCGCCTTGGCGCTCTGGCCTGTGCTTTCGACAAGAAGTGCGATGAACTCCTCGCGCCGCATGTCGAGGTTTTCGCCGACATAATAGAGCACCTGCGCCCGGTTGTGCGCCGTCGCGCCGCCCCAGCCGCCGGCCCTGGCCGCCGCCTCGACGGCATTGCGGATGTCCTTGCGGTTGCCAAGCGGGGCCTGGCCGATCACCACGCCGCCCTTGCCCGGCACATCGTAGGAATAGCCACTGTCCGGCCGCGCCTGCTTGCCGCCGATATACATCTTGGCCGTACGGTCGATGCCACCGAAAGCGGCGAAGCGGCGCTCAGCTTCCGGGGCGCCGCGCGGGACGAAGGGCGTCTCCTCCCTGCCCGGCTTCAAAGCCCTTTCGACATCGCTGACCAGATATTCGTAGAGCCCCTCGCGCGCGCCCTCGCGGCCGAAACCGCTCTCGCGATAGCCGCCGAAGCCCGCACCGGCATCCAGCATGTTGGTGCAGTTCACCCACACCACGCCGGCCTTCACCCTGGCGGCCGTATCGAGCGCCAGGTTGATGTTCTCCGACCAGACGGAGGCGGCGAGGCCATAGCGCGTGTTGTTGGCAAGCTCCACCGCCTCCGCGGGCGTGCGGAAGGTCATGGCCACGGCCACGGGGCCGAAGATCTCCACGCCGCAGACGGTGGAGGCCGGCTCGACCTCGGTGAAGAAGGACGGCGCGAAGAAATATCCCTTCTCGGGAAGCGGAGCGGGCGCGCGCCACAGCCGCCCGCCCTCTTCCTCGCCCTGGCGGACGAGCGCCGAGATGCGCTCAAGCTGCTCGGCTGAGACCACTGCGCCCACGTCGATGGCCTTGTCCAGAGGATCGCCGACGCGCAGACTCTCCATGCGCCGCCTGAGCTTGTCGTAAAAGCGGCCGGCCACGCCCTCCTGCACGAGGATGCGCGAGCCGGCGCAGCACACCTCGCCCTGATTGAACCAGATGGCATCCACCACGCCTTCCACCGCACCGTCGAGATCGGCATCCTCGAAGACGATGAAGGGCGACTTGCCGCCAAGCTCCAGCGACAGCTTCTTGCCCTGCCCGGCGGTCGCCTCGCGGATGATGCGGCCGACCTCCGTGGAGCCGGTGAAGGCGAGCTTGTCGATATCCTCATGCGCCGTGATCGCAGCACCCGTCCGCCCGTCGCCATGGACGATGTTGACCACACCTTCGGGCAGACCCACCTCTGCGCAGATCTCGGCGAAGGCCGTGGCGGTGAGCGGTGTCTGCTCGGCCGGCTTCAGCACCACCGTATTGCCGGCGGCAAGGGCGGGCGCGACCTTCCAGGCCAGCATGAGCAGCGGGAAGTTCCACGGGATGATCTGGCCGCACACGCCGACCGGCGAAAAGCCCTCGAACTCGCTTTCCACCATCTCCGCCCAGCCGGCATGATGGTAGAAATGGCGCGCGACCAGCGGAATGTCGATGTCGCGCGTCTCGCGGATGGGCTTGCCGTTGTCCATGCTCTCCAGAACGGCCAGGAAGCGCTGGCGCTTCTGGATGTGCCGGGCAATGGCATAGAGGTAGCGGGCGCGCTGATGGCCCGAAAGCCGCGACCATTTGGGAAAGGCGGCGCGGGCGGCCTTCACCGCGGCATCGACATCCGCCGCGCTGCCCTGGGAGACGCGTGCAAGCTCCTCCTCCGTGGCCGGGTTGACGGTGGCGAAACGTTCATCGCCCGGCCGTGTGAAGCTGCCGCCGATGAAATGGCCGATGCCGGCGGCCCGCCCCTTCAGCCACGCTCTGGCCTCTTCGCTGGCCTCGGGGGCCGGTCCGTATTCCATGGTGCGCATGATGTCTGTGATCTGTTCCATGTTCCTCGTCCTCAAGCGAGAGCATGACGGTGGGACGCGGAGTAACGCCCCGTGGCGAAATGCTCGAGCTGGCGCTCGATGTCGCCCAGCATGGAGCTTGCGCCGAGGCGGAAACGGTCCGGCATGGTCCAGGCGGTGCCGAGTTCCTCCTTCATCAGGATCAGCCAGTTGAGCGCGTCCTTGGCGGTGCGCATGCCGCCGGCCGGCTTGAAGCCGACGACCTGGCCGGAGAGCGCCTGATAGTCGCGGATCGCCCGCACCATGGTCAGCCCCACCGGCAGGATGGCATTGACCGCTTCCTTTCCTGTCGAGGTCTTGATGAAATCGGCCCCGGCCTGACAGGCCACCATCGAGGCGCGATAGACATTGCGCAGCGTGGCCAGGTCGCCGGTGGCGAGAATGGCCTTCATGTGCGCCTGTCCGCACGCCTCGCGCATGGCGCGCAGCTCGTCATAGAGCGCCCGCCAGTTCTGGGTCAGGACATGCTCGCGGGTGATCACGATGTCGATCTCGCCGGCCCCGGCCTCCACCGCGTAGCGGATCTCGGCCAGCCGCTGCGGCAGCGGCGTAAGCCCGGCGGGAAAGCCCGTGGCGACCGACGCCACGGGGATGCCGGTTCCCCGCAGCGCCTTCACCGCATGCGGCACCATGGTGGGATAGACGCACACCGCACCCACTGTGATGCGCTCCTCCTGAAGCCCGAGAGCCGCCTGCAGCTCGGCCGCAAGCGGTCTCTTCGCCTTCATGCACAGGCGGTGCACCCGGCCGGCGGTGTCGTCGCCGGAAAGCGTCGTCAGGTCGATGCAGGTGATCGCCCGCACCAGCCACGCCGCCTGCCACGCCTTCTTGACGGTGCGCCGCGTGACAAGCGTGGCGGCCCGCCGTTCGGCCGCCGACAGGTTGACGGCCACATGCTCGAACCATTCGGGCGCCAGCGCGGTGCCCGCGTTTCGCGACGCGTGCGGCGCCTCGGCGGCTTGCGGAACGGCTTGAATCGTCGGTTGCTTTTCCGGCAGGATCATGCGCGACCCCTCCTCGTTTCAACAATGCGGTTGGGCAGGACGGCGGCGACGATGATAAGGCCCGTCACCGTCATTTGATAGAAGGGGCAGAGGCCCGGCAGATTGAAGGTGCTGCGCAATACCTGAAGCTGCATCACGGCAAAGAGTATCCCAAGCAGGCCGCCGCGCCGCCGAACGGGATCGTGCGCCCCGGCACCAACGGCCGCGACGACATCGAACCTTTCGGCTGCGGACGTTTTGCACGGCCAGCACGGCATCGGTCACGGCCTGCCCTCCAGCGCCGCGCGCGCGCACGCCTCGTCGGTGATGAGGACGGAGACATAGCCCGCCTTGAGCGCTGCCAGCGCCACGGCGTGTTTTGCGCGACCCGAGACGATGCCGATGGCGCGGCTCTTGCCTCTCAACAGATCGAGCCTGAGGCCGAGGGTGCGGCCATCGAGTTCGGCATCGACGATGGCGCCCGAGGCGTCGACAAAGCGGCCGAGAATGTCACCCACCGCGCCCATTTCCCGCAGGCGGTCGATATGTTCCGGCTCGATGAAACCCGAGGTCACGAGCACGGATTCGTGCGACAGACCGCCCATGCTGAAGCAGGCCACATCGGCCTGTTCGGCAAGCCGCAGCACATTCTCGATCACCGGATCCTGCTCCAGCACCTCGCGGGTGCTCCTCTTGCCCACCACGGCCGGCACGGGAAGCAGCGTCGCCATTCCGCCGGCGCTGTGGGCGAATTCCTCGGCCACGGCGATGGCGCGGCTGGAGGTGGAGCGGATGTTGGTCGCGCCGTTGACCAGCACCACATGCAGCCCCGGATTCCAGTTGGCAGGCAGAAGGCGGGCGACGGCCGACATCGTGCGCCCCCAGGAAACACCCATGAGAGAGACCTGCGGCTTCAGCCCGACGATATATTTGCTCGCCGCCTGCGCCACCGCCTCCAGCGCCAGATCGTCGTCGTTCGCCGGCCCCTGCGGCACCACCACGGCATCACGCAGACCGAAAGCCTGCTGCAGCTCCACCTCCAGCTCCGTGGCGCGGCTGCATCGCGGCATGATCTCGATGCGGACGATGCCCAGCTCGCGCGCCTCGGTGAGAAGCCGGCTGATCTGCCAGCGCGTCAGGCCCAACTCGCTGGCGATTTCACCCTGTGTGCGCTGCAGGTCGTAATAGAGCTTGGCGGCGCGCACCATCAGATGCTCGCGCTGCTCGTCATAGGGCAGTCTCACGAAAGGCGGGCGGGCCTCGTTCACGCGGTGCCCTCCTGCGGTCGTGACGACCGGTGCAGCACAGGCATGTCGGCGGCCTCGACGGTGCCGGGCTTGTCCACTGCCCGGGCGACCATGGCCTCTGCGCCCATGGAGGGCGGCTGCCCGACGGACACCGCCGTCGCCTTTCCGGGGGAACCGTTCGCGACCATTGCCATGTTCTTGGCGCCGAGATCAGTAAATGTGAAATTCATGCTCAATTGTGAGATGACAAACATCAGAATCGGAGGGCGCTGTCAAGCGCGGTCAGACGCGAGGCCCGCACGCGGCCCCGCCAACCGAAAATGGCATCCCCGCCCGATCGCAAACAGATGTGCAAAGCCCGCAGATGGCGGTTCCAGTGTTTTGGAACGGGCCTCGCCCGTGATAGGCACGATGCGAGGCCTGGTTGGAAAATGCAGGCCTGCTACACGCCCTGATGGAAGAGCAGAGAGGGAGGCGCTTGATGGTGAACCCCTTCTACCGCATCGTGGTGCTCACGCTCGCGAGCATCTGTGTCGGAACCGTCGCCTCGCTTGGGGCGATTGCCTTCGTGGAAGCGGTGGCATGGCTGAACGATCTGCTGCTCGTCTCCCCGCGAACACGCATTCTGTATGTCGAACATCCGCTGCTGGTGGCCGGCGCCACCGTTCTGGCACCCGCCCTCGGCGGGCTTCTGGTCGGGCTCGCCTTTTGGCGGCTGTCGTGCGTGCAAAGGCCGCTTGGTCCCCCCGACGCCATCATCTCCGTGCAGACGCGGTGGCTGGCCTTCAGCCGATACGGCAACATCAGATTGGGCCGCAGAGCAACTGCAAACGGTGACCGCTGCCGCCCAGCCGAGACTGGAAGAGCTTTGAGGAGGCAGGCGGGCATCCCGCACGGCGTGTCCGCTTGCGCAGTAAGAGGCCGCCGGCTCGAGCCGGCGGCCTCGACAACCGGGATCAACGCTCGCTGAGCGCTTCCTGGCCCCTCAGGAGAGGCTTCAACAGATAGGCAAGAACCGTCTTGGAGCCCGTTCGGATTCTTACCTCTGAGACCATGCCCGGTTTGATGGGCAGCGGCCCGTCCGGCCCTTCGAGCGCGTTGCGTTCCGTGCGCACGCGCACCATGTAGTAGGGGTCATCGTCGCGGCTCTGCTCATCGACGATCGTATCGGCGCTGATGAAGACCAGCTCGCCCTCGAGCGAGCCATAGATCGCCGTATCATAGGCGGTGATGTTCACCGTTGCCGGCTGGCCGACATGCAGAAAGGCGACATCCCGCGGGCGGATGCGCGCCTCCACATAGAGCGCATCGTCCAGCGGCACGATCTCCATGATCGTCTCACCGGGGTCCACCACGCCGCCCTGAGTGGTGACTTCCAGCTTCTTCACGATGCCGCGCACCGGAGATTTCAGCTCCGTGCGGGCCAGCGCCGCCCGGCGATCGGCGAGCTGCTGGCTGAGGCTGGAGAGCTCGGCAGACTTGCGGGCAATCTCCTCGTTGACCTCCTGGAAGTAGCGGTTGCGCACCTCGATGAGTTGACCACGAAGATCTGCCACATTGCGCTTCAGCTTGATCTCGTCGGCGGCCGAGGCGGCGCCCCGCTGCACCAGCGGCTGCATCAGCTCCAGCTCGTTCTGCGCCAGCATGATGCGCTCCTCGAGGGAGGCCGTCGTTTCGGCCAGATTGCGGCGGCGCGCGCGAAACAGCTGCTGCTCCACGGCCACCACCTCCTCATGAACCGCCACGTCCTCCGGCACGTCGAACCAGTCGAGCCCGTCCCGCTCTGCCCGGAGGCGGCTGAGTGCGGCGCGCAGGGCAATGACCTGCCCTTCCAGATCCTGATAGGCGGAGCGGAAACGCGTGTCCTCGAGGGTTGCAAGGGTCTGACCTGCAGCGACCTCCTGGCCTTCATGGACATAAAGCCGCTCGAGAATGCCGCCATCCAGGCTCTGGATCACCTGAACCCGGCTCGACGGCACGACCTGGCCCATGCCCTGCGCGGTCTCCTGCAGCGGCGCGTTCGCCGCCCAGATGACGAAGACTACGAGCGTCAGCGCAGTGAGCCAAAGCACCGGGCGCCCGAATATGGTGCGCTCTTCCACATCGACCGCAGCGCCCTGCGCGCCGAACGCACCCCAGGCAGCAATATCCTGTTTTGCCATGCCCGATCTCCTATTTTGCGCGTGCCGGTTCGTTGCTCGACAGGGCGGCGAGCACCCCTTCAACGGAGCCGTCGGCCACCGGCCGGCCACCCTTCATCACCACGGCACGGTTCACCAGGGTGAGGATGGGCTGACGGTGCGTGGCGACAACGAGCGTCCGCTCGGCCAGCCAGCCGCGCAGATTTTCGATGACGCGCATTTCGAGCGCGTGGTCCATGGCAGCGGTCGGCTCGTCGAGGAGAACGATGCGCGGGTCGCGCAGCCACAGGCGGGCAAGCCCCATCGACTGCCGCTGGCCACCGGACATGCCCGTTCCGCCTTCGCCCAGCTTGCGGTCGAGCCCCAGCGGATGATCGCGCACCAGGCTGTCCGCGCCGGCGAACTTCAGCGCCTCGATCAGTTCCTCGTCCTCGCGATTGTCCAACCCCAGAAGCAGGTTCTCGCGCACCGTACCGAAGAAGAGCCGCACATCTTGCGGCAGATAGCCCACCGCCTTGCGGATGTCGGCGGGATCGATCTGGCGCATGTCCGTTCCATCCAGCAGAAGGCGGCCCTGGGAAGGGTGATAAAGGCCCGACAGCAGCTTCAGAAGCGTCGACTTGCCTGAACCGTTGGCGCCCAGAAGCGCCGTGGCAGAACCCGCAGCCAGGGACAGCGAGGCTATGCGCACGATCGGTTCCCCGTCGCGGTCGTAGCGGAAGGACAGCTCCTCCGCCTCGTAGGCACCGTTGAGGCGCGGGCGATGCACGAAGCGCCGCCCGGCGGGCCGGTCCACCGGCGCGCGCATCACCGCCTCCAGGTTCTTCAGCGAGGCACGCATGTGCTGCCAGCGCGCGAAGATCCCGGAAAGCCGGGTGAGCGGCGCGAGCGTGCGGGAGGAGAGGATGGAGCAAGCCAGGAGCGAGCCCAACGTCATCTCGCCAGCGGCGATCTGATAGACGCCCACGACGAGCACCATGACATAGGCTGCCTGCTGCACGGCGGTGGCGGAGAAGGTAAGCACCGCCGACAGCCGCCGCATCTCAACGCCATTGCCGGAGAGGAAGCGCGTCTGCTCTTCCCAATGGTGCTGAAAGCGGCTCTCGCCCTGCAGCGCCTTGACGGTTTCCGAGCTGGCGAGCGCCTCGATCAGCAGGCCGCTGCGCACCGCACCTTCCCGAAGCTGGCGGCGCGACAGGCGGGCAAGCGGCCACTGCGCCAGCAGACCGGGAACGATGATGAACGGAATGGCCGCGATCAGCACCCACACGACGCTGCCGCCGATCAGCCAGATGATGATCAGGAACATGAAGACGAAGGGCAGGTCGCTCAACGTGCCGATCGTGGTGGAGGTGAAGAACTCGCGGACGGCGTCCATCTCCCGCACCTGGCTGGAGAACACGCCCACGGAGGCAGGCTGCGCCTCCAGCCGGATGCCGAGCGCCTGCTCGAAGATGCGCGCCGACAGGCGCTGGTCGAGATTCCGGCCCACAGTATCCATCAGATAAGCGCGCGTGATGCGCACCACCGCCTCGATGGCGATGGCGATCAGCACGCCGATGGCCAGCACCCAGAGTGTGGCGTATGCGAGGTTCGGCACCACGCGGTCATAGACCTGCAGCGCAAAGAGCGAACTGAACACGGCCAGCGTGTTGGCAAGCGCGGCGGCGAAGCCGACCTCGGCGAAGTCCCACTTGTAGCGGGCCAGCTCGCTCCAGAACCAATGGCCCTCCGGTTCCTCCGAGACGGCGGCCGCGCGCCCGTCATTGCGCAGAAGCGGCGTCGCGAAGGCCACGAGGCCGGCGTGACGGGCCGACAGCTGCGACAGGGGAACGGTTTCCTCCTGCTCGGCCATGTCGGGGTGCACAATCCGACAGTTTTCTCCGTCCCGTTCCTTGTAGATCACCACCGAACCATCGGAGAGGAACACCGCGACAGGAAGAAAGCGCGCCTCGATTGACGAAAGCGAACGCCGGCGGACCTTCACGTCCAGCCCGGCGCGTGCCGCCGCGCGCGGCAGAACATCGAGCGTCAGCCGGCCGTCTTCGAGGGGCAGGCCGGCCGTCAGCTCTCCGCGCGTGGCGGAACGGTTGTGCAGACTGCACAGAACGAGAAGCGCATCGACGAGATCCGTCGCAGGCGCAACAGCCGATGCGCCGACCTCCTCCGTTTCGGCGCGTTGCGCGTCCTCGGGCGCACCGTCACGGTAAGCCTTAAACCAGTCTATGTTCTTCGCGTTCATTTTTCCAAATCCGGCCTTCGCATTGTCCTTGCTCTTTCATCGGCACGCCGGCCCCTCTCCGGCGTAAACGGCTCGGTGCTTCCTGCACCTGCCAGGAACCACAAATGCGCAACCGGCAGCCGCCGGTCGCGCTCGTTGTGTTTCCTGTCTCTTGCGGCCTCGGGTCTCGCGCCCGGTCCTCAGCTATTCCCCGACGGTGCGGTTATGTTCAAAACACTTCCCAGCATTCCCAACGCTCCGGCTGCCTCGTATTGCAGCGTGTAGAGGTCGTAGCGGGTCTCCACCAGGCTGGTCTCGATGCGCGTCAGGTCCGACTGCACGGTGATGAGATCCGTGAGGGAGCGCGTGCCGGCCTTGAACTGCTCTTCATAGAGGTTGCGCAGCTCGCGGGACTTGGTGCGCTGCTCCTGCAGGATGGCCAGCCGGGCGCGCAAGGTCGGCTCCTGGTCGAGATAGGCCTGAACCTGGCGCGTGACCTCGCGGCGCTGGGTCTCAACCTGCCAGGTCGCCTCGTCATAGGCGAAGCGCGCGGCGTTTACCCGCTGGACGTTGCTCAAGCCCTTGAACGTCGGCCCCTTCAGGCGCAGCCCGACACCCGTGTTGGGGTCTTCGTTCGCCTCGTCGCCGCGCACATACGCTTCCACGCTGAGTTTCGGAAAGAGATCGGCCTTCTGCGCCGAGATCGCGGCATTGGCCTTGGCCGCCTCCGCCTGCGCGAGGACGACGGAGGGCGCCTGGTCCACACGCTGGCGCAGATTGACGCTTTGCGTGCGCGCCCCGCCGGAAATGCGCAGAAGCGAGCTCAAGGCAGAGGAGAGCTCGGGCACATCCGTGGTGCCCGGCGCCTCGCGCCCGATGCGCGAGGCATAGACGCTGCGCGCATCCCGCAGCGCGCCGCGCGCGTTTTCCAACGTGGACTCCGCCTCGCCGACATGCACTCCGGCAAGGGCCACCTCCGTGGCATCGCCATAGCCGGCCGAAGTGCGCTGCCGTGCCAGACCGGCGATGCGCTGATAGGCGCTGAGTTGCTCCTGCGCCACCTTCTCTATCTCGCGCGCCCGTGCGACAGCGATGTAGGCGTTTGCCGCATCCAGCATCACCTTCTCGCGCTGCGCTCTGGCCCTTGCGATGGTCGCATTGCGCGATGCCTCGGCGCCCGAGACCTCTGCCCTGGTCTGGCCCCAGTCATAGATCGGCTGCGACAGCGTCACATTGTAGTCGTGATCGCCGTCGCTTCCCACGCCTGCACCACCGGTGAGAGAGGGATAGTAGCCCGCCCGTGCAATGGAAACGTCGATGCCGGCGGCCGAAAGCGCGGCCTCCGCGCTGCGCACTTCGGAACTGTAACTGAGCGCGGCCATAACGGCATTGCGCAAGCCGCCGGAGCCCGAACCCGCGGCGCGCGGCGCCTGCATGCCCGCAGGCGCAGCCGAAGCCAGAGAGGATGCCTGCAAAGAAGATGCCGCGCCGGACGGCGTGGCGGAAACCATGGATTGAGACGATTGTCCCTGGTTCGCCTGGACACCGCCCTTGTTGTAGGAAACATAAACATATTTCTTCTTGGAGCCCGTGCACCCCTGAAGCACGGTGCTTGCGATCAGGACGCCGAGCAACGTCCTCGCCCACATCAGCCGTCCCCGCTTCTTTAGCTTCTGTGTCTTGATGGCCACGTTGTCTTTTCCGTTTAACGCTCTCGATCCGTCAGGTGACTTCCGCGCCTCGGGCTCCATGAACTGCGCCCGCGCCCGGCATCCCCGACAGACCCTGCCCCTGTTTGTCGGCCGTCGGGAACGGGTGCCCCGTACTGGCCACAAGCGGTTCCGCGCCATCCTCTAGCGGGTGCTCTGGAACCCTGCTCGCCGGCTGTCATTGGTGCAGAAGGCCCCGTCCAGGGGGCCTCCTGCGCGATTTTTCGGACAGTTGCTCATGGTCCAACCGCCAGTGCCGGATGGCGGACGGCGGGCCGCGCCGCCATCCGCCGGTCCGTGGTGGCTAGGCCGCCATCACCGCCGCGTCGTCCTCGATCCACAGCTGGACGCTGCCGGAGTCCTCGTAGACCTGGTAGGTCACGTCGCCCTCGGTCACCGTCTCGCCGGTGTTCGTGAAGCCGTTGGCGTTCACGGTGTCGTCCGCATCGGCCAACACGCGCAGCACATTGGTCTCCGACGGCTCCAGGATCTGCAGGATGTCCTCCTCCGTGAGCGTCAGGGAGTTGGACTGCGTCCCGGTGATGTCGATCACCTCGATGCTGCTGACCTTGGAGGCATCGATCACCGAGAAGTCGAGATCGATCCCGTAGCCGGCGAGCGCCAGGACATCCGTGCCCGCGCCACCGTCGATGGACGCAAAGCTGGCATCGCGGACATAGATGACATCATCGCCATCACCGCCGCTGATGGCATCCGCGCCACCCTGACCATGGAACAGGTCGGCCTCCTCGGTTCCCGAGAGAACGTCGGCGCGAGGGGTGCCCTCCACGAGCCCGACCTTCTCGAGGCGCGTATTGAAGTTATATGTCCAATAGCCATCTCTTATGCTTACGGAGTTGGTTATCGGATCTTCCGAGAAGGTACCATCACCAAGCCCCTCGAAGACATACATGATATTCCTAGCACTATTGCCGTACACCCAATCGAGGATGCCATCGCCTGTAACGTCTTCGAGATGCGTTCCATGGCCAGTGAACCAGATGCCGTCGAGCCGGAAACTGGAAAGATCGGTCTCGATTACATTGGAAGAGTCAAACGACCCGTCTTCCCTGCCTTCCAGAACCCTAATCTTTCCTTGGTAATACTGGGCATAAACATAGTCAGCGATACCGTCGCCGGTGACGTCCTTGACGAAAGACCAGCTCAGATAGCTGCCATTTTGGCTCCGATAGCCATATCCCGTATCATCCAGCACCGCGAGGCTGCTGGCGATACCGTTGGACTGCAACGTCCCATCTTCGTTGAAGTAGCGGACGGTGATCGTATTGTTGGTATCATCCCAGTGGACATAGGCCTTCTTCCCAGGGCCACCGACATCCGCAATCGCAGCTTCCCCATTTCGGGCAAACTGAAGATGCGCGGCAACACCATAGGAATAGACGGGCTTCTTGGAGAAGGTACCATCGCCGTTGCCCTCAAGAACAACGAGGTTTGGATCCCGGTTGTCGGCAAACGTATAGGTAGTACTATACACCCAGTCACGTATACCGTCGCCGGTTACGTCCTCCAGGAAGGTATTCTCGTAGGCGTTCCGGCCAACCCACTCCTGTCCACCCAGATAAAGCGCACCAAGATCGGTGCTGATCACCTGTGATGAGAAGCTGCCATCTTCCAAACCCTTAAGCACCAGAAGGGCCTGATTACCACGATATCCGTATACGAAATCGCTAATTCCGTCGCCCGTCACATCCTTAAGCTCAGCCCAAGCGTCATAGCTTGCACTGGGTTGGTAGTAGTACCACCCTCGGCCCTGCCCCATGATGATGCCACGAACGCCAGTCGAAACCGCCTGAGCATTCTCCAGACGACCGGTATCCTCAAAGAAATAGTAGTTGATCGTATCGTAGTCCAGATAAACCCAAGTGTTCTGACCTAGGTTGAAATCGGCATCGGCGTCTGAGTCAGCGTCTGCATCAGCATCAGCGTCAGCATCGGCGTCCGCGTCAGCATCCGCGTCCGCATCGGCATCCGAGTCAGCATCGGCGTCCGCGTCCGCATCCGAGTCAGCATCGGCGTCCGCGTCCGCATCCGAGTCAGCATCGGCATCCGCGTCCGCATCCGAGTCAGCATCGGCATCCGCGTCCGCATCCGAGTCAGCATCGGCATCCGCGTCCGCATCCGA
>NZ_JAODNW010000024.1 GCF_025398255.1 Chelativorans intermedius
CTCACGCCGCCGAATGATGGCACACAAAAGGAGAACAGGCTCGACTTACGAGTGGCCCTGAAAAAAGGGGCAGGTCAGCGGCTCCAGCGGGCCGAGGCCCAGAACGTCGTTGCAGATGTCCTCCAGCAGGTCCTCCTGCTCGGCGATGGACATCACGAAGTTCTTGATCGCGATGATGTCGTTGACGATGTCGCGGATTTCCTCGCGCGCGCTGTCCACATCCATCTTGGCCAGCTGCGACAGGTCGATCGTGTCGATCAGCGCGGAGAAGACCTGGGCCTTCGTGTCGTAATAGCCGTCGCTGCGCTCCCGCGGTGCTGTGGCCTGAGGTGCGGCCTGCGGTCGGGCCGGCGCGGCCTCCGGGCGCGGCGCGGCGGGCTGTGGCGGCTGCGGCCTGGGGCGCTCGGGCGCAAGCAGCGTCTCGCCCTCGCCGGCAGGGCGGGGGCGGGCCGGCGCCGCAGGCTGCCGTGGTCCGCCGATCGTGCTGTTTGAGCTTCTCTTGCCGAACATGCGTTTCTCACCGCGGCTTGCTTCAGGTCGTCTTCAGGTTCAGACGGTCGAGCAGCAGGGCCAGGCCGGTCTTCCTCTTCGCCTTGATCTCGCGCCGGCCTGTGAGCACGTGGGCCAGCTCGTTGAGCGTCTGCACGATGGGGTGATCGTGGTCCATCTCGCCCAGCATGCGACCGTTGTTGGCGGCGCTGCCGAAGAGCTGCGGCTCGAAAGGGATGACGGCAAGCGGCGCGATGCCCAGCGGCTCGGCGAAGTCGTCGGCGCCGATTTCGGGCCGCTTCGGCATGTTTGTCTGGTTGAGGATCAGCTTCGGCGGTCCGTCATTGGGGCGCAACTTGGCGAGCGTATCCACCAGGTTCTTGGTGTTGCGCAGATTGGCGAGTTCCGGGGTAGCGGTGATGACCACCTCGTCGACCCGCGCCAGCGTCGTGCGCGTCCAGCCCGTCCACAGATGCGGCACGTCGAGCACCACCACCGGGGCGGTGCGCTGCGCCGTGTCGATGATCTGGGCAAAGGCTTCGGCCTCGAAATCGTAGGTGCGATCGAGGGTCGAGGGCGCAGCCAGCAGCGACAGGCGCTCCGCGCACTGCGCCAGCAGCCGGTCGAGATACACCTCGTCGATGCGCTCGGGCGAGAAGACTGCCTCGGCGATGCCTTGCGCCGGGTCCTGGTCGAAATTGATGTTGGCGGTGCCGAAGGGCAGGTCCATGTCGGCCACCACCACCTCGCTGTCGAACAGGGCCGACATCGTCCAGGCCAGGTTGTGGGCCAGCGTCGAGGAGCCGACACCCCCCTTGGCGCCGACAAAGGCGATGGAGCGGCCGAGCGGCGCGGCATCGGGATCGACGAAGATGCCGGCCACGACGCCCACGATGTCGGCCATGGAGATGGGGGCCACCACATATTCGGACACGCCGGCGCGGATCAGCTCGCGATAGAGCCAGACGTCGTTGTGATGGCCGATCACCACCACGCGGCTGCTGGCATCGCAGACCTCCGCGAGCTTCTGCAGCGAGGCCAGAAGTGCCTGCGGCTCCTCGCGCGATTCGACGATGATGAGATTGGGCGTGGCCGCCGTCTGATAGAATTCGAGGGCCGTGGCAAGTCCGCCCATGTGCACCTTGAGATGCGCCTTGGCCATGCGCCGGTCCTCCCCGGCGCGCTCGATGGGGCCGGCCACGGCATCGGTCTCGCAGAAGGCCTGGATGGAGATGCGCGGCACCGGGCGCAGCGACTGCAGCGTCGTGTCGGCTTGGCGGCTTTCCTCCAGATGGTTCGTTTCGTAGGCCAGACTGCTCATGTCCTCATGCCTCTGCTTGGGAGCCTAGTAGAAGACTTCTCTGTTGGTCTTGAACTCGGCGGAAACCTTGCCGGCTTCGTAGTTGCCGTCCTTCCCCCTGTACTTGTCGATGACGCCCATGCGGTTCTCGGCGTCGATGGATGTCATCTTGCGCGGCCCCAGGAAATCCGCCGGATTGGCCACCTGGGCAGCCAGGTTGTTCTGGTAGGAACACCCGAAATTCGCGTAGTTGCGGTTCTCCGTGGTCTCGGCCAGGTCCTCCGGCCAGCGCCCGCACGGGCCGACGCTCGCCTTGACCACGGGATAGGAAAGACGGATCGGCGGCGCTTCGCCGGGGCCGGCCTGATAGGCAAGAACCTGCAGGCGCCCGCGGGGCACGCCGTTCCTGTGCAGAAGCGCGGCGAACTGGCGCGAGATGCTGGAGGCGGCGGCGCTGTTGGCCGCGCCCTCCGGCACCAGCATCGTCACCACCGCGCCGCCGCTGTCCTCGTAATGGTCGAGGAAGCCCTCGATGGCGGCGCGCTGCTGCCAGGTCATGTTGTGGGAGGCGGTGCCGACGGGCAGGTCCAGCGTCTGCGTCTTCTCCTCGATCACGATGGGATGCCTGGTGCGGTAGTCGTCGGGAACGGCCCCCACCACCACGGAATCGCGCTGGGCGCAGCCGGCCAGGAGGCCGGCGGCGGCAACCATTGGAAGAAGGCCCGTCTTGAAGCGGAAATCGAACATGGCAGCCGGCCTCCGATCACTTGTAGATGTAGCCGACGACGCCGTGATAGCGCCCGTCAGGCAGGTTGGTCTTCATCGTTCCGTAGATGCGGTTGACGCGGCCGAGGAAGATGCCCGCGCCATCGCTGGGCGGGTTGAAATTGTCGTCGGGTCTGGCCAGCGCCGTGCGCGCCGTCGGACGCGACAGGTAGGGGGTGACGATGATGACCAGCTCGGTCTCGTTGCGCACGAAGTCGCGGCTGCGGAAGAGGGCGCCGAGCACCGGCACCTTGGACAGGCCGGGAACGCCGTTGAAGGCCTGGCGCACGTCGTCCTGCACGAGGCCGGCGATCATCATGGAGCCCCCGGAGGGCAGCTCCACCGTGGTGTCGGCCAGCCGCTTGCGGATCGACAGGATGTTCATGCCGGCGACATATTCGTCGCTCGACACCATGCCGCCGTTGAGCGACGAAGATCCCTGCGTGGTGGGCTCGGAGACCTGCGTGCGGATCTTGAGGCTGATGCGGCCCGCCGACAGCACGGTGGGCTGGAACTCCAGGCCGATGCCGTAGTCGATCTCCTTGGTCTGGTAGGAGATCTGCCCGGTTTCGCTGTCGACGCTGCGCTCGTTGACGAGGTTGAACGTGCCGCCGACGCGGAAAGTGGCCTTCTCGCCGGAGACGGCCGTCAGCGCCGGCTCGGCCAGCGTCTTCATCACGCCGGCCTGCTCCATCGCGTTGAGATAGGCATCGAGCATCGAGCCGCCGAGCGAGAACTGCGAATCGCTGATCGCCTTGCCGAGCGCCAGCGGATTGTCGCTGATGGCGCCCCAGCGGATGCCGTCAGCCGTGCCGCCGGCGATCATGTTGACGCCGAGCTGCTTCATGACCGAGCGGCTGACCTCGGCGACCGTGACCTTGAGCGTCACCTGATCCTCGCCGATGATCTCCAGCATGTTGACGATCTGGCTGACCTGGCGCTTCGAGTCGGGATTGTCGATGGCCACCCCGCCGCCGTCGGAAGGTGCCGAAAGGCTCTGCGAATACTGGCCCGTGGTCGCCTCGCCGCCGGTTACGAAGATTTCCGCAAGCTGGGCGGCGCGCGCAGCATCAAGCGGCGTCTCCACCGTGCCGGTGAGCACCACATTGTCGTTGATGAGCTCGACCGTGATGTCGGAGTTGGGAAGGAAGCGTTTCAGATAGTCTTCGAGGCCGGCAACGTCGCGTTCCACGGCGATGTTCAGGTTGGCGATCTGCTCGCCATTGGCGCCGAAGACGAAGATGTTGGTTTCGCCCACCTGCTTGCCGAACAGATAGATGCGCCGCGACGTGCGGGTGACGGCGTCGGCGACGGCCGGATTGGCGACCAGTATGTCGTAGGCGTCGTGCGGCAGATCGACAACGAGCGCCTTGTTGAGGCCGAGCTTGACGCGCTGCGCGCCGCCTGTCTGGCTGGCGTTGACCGTTGTCTGCGCCGCCGCCGGGCCGGCAAATCCGGGCATCGCGGCGCACAGCAGGGCGCAGGCGAGCGCTGCAAGGGCGGCAGGCCGCCGGCCGCCGCGCCCGGCCGCCGGCCGCTTTGTGCTGATGGGCATGGTTTCGTTTCTGCTCATTTGCGGGTCCCCACGACGGACACTTCGCCGGACTTGATGAGGCGCACGGCATTGCCGCGGCCGAGCCCGTTGACGAGGTGCAGCCCGCTCGTTCCGGCCGTCTCGTCGGCATCGGCCACCGAGCGCAGCGCCAGGGTCAGGCGGTCGGCCATCTGCTGCGCCACGGTGATGACCTCGGCCTGCTCGGGCGTAAGCTCCAGCGTCGCCGTCTCGCCCACCTTCACGCGACGGCCGTCCTCATCCTCCTGGATGGTCTGGTCGATCGCCAGAACGCGGATGTTTTCAAGGATCGTTTCGGTGATGAAACCGCCCGGAGACGTGTGGTCCTCGGAGCGGCGCGTCATGATGACATCGACACGGTCGTTGGGCAGAATGAAGCCGCCGGCCGAGGTGTCCGCGGCAATCTGCGTGGCCACGGCGCGCTTGCCCGGCGGCAGGATGGCGGCCATGAAGCTCTGCCCTTCGCCGATCAGCCGGTTGCGCTTGACCGGCTCGCCGGCATAGAGGTTGAGCCGCGCCACCGCGTTGCGCAGCTCCTGCGCGGCTTCCGGCTCCCGCTCGCGCGTGATGAAGGTGTCGTTCACGGCCTCGGCAGGCCAGGGCTGCCAGCGCACGGAACCGCCCAGCATCTCGCCCATCGGCACATCCTGCGCGGCGACCAGCACCTCCGTCAGCTCGATCTGCGGCTGCGGCGCCGACTGCACCATGACCGGCTCCGCCGGGGTGGCCAGGTTCTTGGCCATATAGCCGGCGCCGATGGCGGCGACCACGGCCACACCGAGAATGACGATACGGGATTTGTTCATCATTCGCCCCCAATCCCCGCGGAGAATCCGCTACCCGGGCGAACAATGGCCGCTGAAACGTCAAATTAGGGTTAACGGAACTGTTATAGACATCACTAATTAAAAGTTGATGCATCTGGCGCGCCGCGGCTCCGGCGTGCTCATGCGAATGAAAAAGGCCGCATGGGGATGCCGGTCTGCGTCCCCATGCGGCCCTTGCGTCAAAGCCGGCAAAACGCTCCCCACCTGCAAATGCAGGGACACAGCGTGCAGCTTACGGGCGGGAGGGCCGGCAGAGGAAAGTCTGGTCAGGCAGCGCGCTTCTTCTTGGAGGGCAGAAGGCCCTCGCGCTGTGCCTGCTTGCGCGCCAGCTTGCGGGCGCGGCGAATGGCCTCCGCGCGCTGGCGTGCGCGCTTTTCGGAGGGCTTTTCATAGGCGCGGCGAGATTTCATCTCACGGAAAACGCCCTCGCGCTGCATCTTCTTCTTCAGCACCTTGAGGGCCTGGTCGACATTGTTGTCTCGAACGATAACCTGCAATGTTCTTCCTTCTTTCGTTGCTGTTGGCGTTTCAGGGCCGAATCCGGCCGGCGCCGGTCACGGCGCGCTGGGCGGCGACTGAAGCCGCCGGAACGGACGACTCGGAGAGGCGCGGATTATACCCATAATCGCGCCGGATGCACCCCTTGCCCTGAAATATAGTGTGTGGATGCCGGTTTTTGAGAGGCGGGCGCTATCCGGCGGCCCGCCGCCAGGCATATTTCGCGGTGCGCGGGGCGGCCGCGGCGGCCGGCTGGTAGTAGAGGGGGATGCCGCCCAGCCTTCCGGCTTCGAGGCGCTCGATGGCCGTCTTGTTGCGCACCTCGAAGCTTGAGAAGCCGCAGCGCAGCATGAAGGGAAGCTGGTCGATCAGCACGTCGCCGCTGGCGCGCAGCTCGCCCTTGTAGCCATGGCGCGTGCGCAGAAGCTGCGCCTTGGAGTAGCTGCGCCCGTCGTTGAAAGCCGGAAAGGCCAGCGCCACGAGCGGCAGGCGGTCGAGGAAGGGGACGAGAGGCTCTACGGCCTCACCCGGAAGCACCTCCACGCCAAGGCGGGGAAGGGCGGTCTCGCGCACCGCCGGATCGAGCGCCAGAAAGGTCTCGAGCGGCAGAATCACCTTCTCTGTGCCCGTCAGCGCCTCTTCCTCCGCGGCGCGCCGCCACTCGTCGGTGCGGAAGCCGGCCTGCGTCCAGAGCCTTGGTCTTTCGGTCGTTTCGCTTGCGTCCATGGTCGTGCTCCTCAGGCGGCGGAGGAGGCGAAGGCCTCGAACCCCGGCAGGTGGATGCCGCATTCGGTCTTGGCGCTGCCGGCCCAGCGGCCGCTGCGGCCGTCCTGGCCGGGCTTCACCGGCTCGGTGCAGGGGAAGCAGCCGATGGAGAGATAGCCATAGGCCACCAGCGGATTTTCGCGCAGGTTGTGGGCGCGCATGTAGCCGGCCTGGTCGGCCGTCGTCCAGCGCGCCAGCGGGTTGATGCGGATGCGCGGCCCCACGGCCTCGAACACCGGCATGTTGGTGCGGGTCTCGGCCTGATAGCGCTTGCGCCCGGTGAACCAGGCCGCATAGGGCTCCACGGCGCGCGCCATGGGCTCCACCTTGCGGATCTCGCAGCACAGGTCCGCGTTCGCCTTGTGCAGGGTGCCGTCGGGGTCCCTGACGGTCAGCACCTCGGGCTTGGGGTGCACGATTTGCAGGTTCTTCAGCTTCAGGTCTTCGGCAAGCTGGTCGCGATATTCGAGCGTTTCGCCGAAATGCTTGCCCGTGTCCAGAAACAGCACCGGCAGCGTGCTGTCCAGACGCGCGATCATGTGCAGAAGCGAGGCCGAGTCCGCGCCGAAGGAGGAAACGACGGCAATTCCGCCATCCTCGCGAAAGCGCTCCAGCGCGACCTCGATGATGGCTTCCGGGGCAAGATGGCCGTGGCGCGCTTCCAGCGCGGCGGCGACTTCCAGCGCATCCATTTCGCGCTCAAGCAGCCTTGGCTTCGCGGCCATAGAGAGCCTCCTTGAAAGGTGCGGGGCCCAGCCGGCGGTAGGCGGCGAGAAAGGTCTCGTGCCTGTCCTGCCGGTTGGCCAGATAGGTTTCGATGATGGTTTCCACCGCGTCGACGATCTCGTCGGGGCCGAAACCGCGGCCGATGATCTCGCCGATCGCGGTGTTCTCGTCGCCCGAGCCGCCGAGCGTGACCTGATAGAGCTCCGCACCCTTCTTCTCGACGCCGAGAATGCCGATGTGGCCCACATGGTGATGGCCGCAGGCATTGATGCAACCGGAGATCTTGATCTTGAGATCGCCGATCTCCTCCTGCCGCGCCTGGCTTGCGAAGCGGCTGGAGATCTGCTGGGCCACCGGGATCGAGCGTGCATTGGCCAGCGCGCAGTAGTCGAGGCCGGGGCAGGCAATGATGTCGGTCACGAGGCCGGCATTGGATGTCGCAAGGCCGATCTCCCTGAGCCGGTCATAGACCGCCTTCAGGTCGGCGCGCGCCACATGCGGCAGGATCAGGTTCTGCTCGTGGCTGACGCGGATCTCGTCGAAGCCGTAACGCTCGGCCAGGTCGGCCACGGCCTCCATCTGGTCGGCCGAGGCATCGCCCGGCACCTCGCCGATGCCCTTCAGCGAGATGGTGACGGAGGCATAGTCGGGATTCCTGTGCGTGTGGAGATTGCGCCGCATCCAGTCGGCAAAGCTTCTGTCGGCTGCCGACGCGGCGGCTATTGCGGCGTCTCCTTCCGGCCGAGGCGGCAGGGCGGGCGGCGCGAAATAGGCCTGGATGGCCGCAATATCCGCCTCGGGAAGCTTGAGCTCGCCATCCTTCAGGGCCGCGAACTCGCGTTCCACCTGGGCGGCAAGCTCTTCCGTCCCGGTCTCGTGTACGAGGATCTTGATGCGTGCCTTGTACTTGTTGTCGCGGCGACCATGCAGATTGTACACGCGCAGGATCGCCGTCGTGTAGGAGAGCAGGTCCTCCTCCGGCAGGAAGTCGCGGATCTTTTTGGCCACCATCGGCGTGCGGCCGAGCCCGCCGCCCACATAGACGGCAAAGCCGAGCCGCCCGCCGGCGTCCTTCTTCAGATGCAGGCCGATGTCATGTACCTGGACCGCGGCGCGGTCGCGCTCCGCCCCCGTCACCGCGATCTTGAACTTGCGCGGAAGATAGGAGAACTCCGGGTGCAGCGACGACCACTGGCGCAGGATCTCCGCATAGGGGCGCGGGTCGGCCACCTCGTCCGCCGCCGCGCCTGCGAAATGATCGGCGGTGACGTTGCGGATGCAGTTGCCCGAGGTCTGGATGGCATGCATCTCCACCTCGGCGAGCTTTTCCAGGATGTCCGGGATGTCCTTGAGTGCCGGCCAGTGGAACTGCAGGTTCTGCCGCGTGGTGAAGTGGCCGTATCCCTTGTCGTAGGTGCGCGCGATATGCGCCAGCATGCGCATCTGCCGGGGCGACAGCGTGCCGTAGGGAATGGCGATGCGCAGCATGTAGGCATGGAGCTGCAGATACACGCCGTTCATCAGCCTCAGCGGCTTGAACTGCTCCTCCGTCAGCTCGCCGGAAAGGCGCCGCTTCACCTGGTCGCGGAACTCGGCGACGCGGGCCTTCACGAAGGCGTGGTCGAACTCGTCGTAACGGTACATGGGTCTTCCCTGACGTTCTTCAGACCGGTGCCAGCACGCCGCGGCGTGCCTGCTTGCCAAGATCGGGGTGAATGGAAGGCCCGGCGGCGCGGATACGCTCGCGCAGGCGGGTGGGGCGGATCCGGCCCTCGACGATCTCCACATCGATGAGATTGACGTCGACGACCTCGTTGCGTGCGGCGGCAGCACGCCCGGCTTCCTCCAGGCGCCCGGCCGCCTCGGCATCGCGGGCGATCTCGGCCTCGGCGATGTCCTCGGCCCAGCGGCCGTCCGCCGCCAGCCAGACGACCTCGCCGTCAACCAGTCGGTTTGCGGTGAGCAGCTTCATCCTTTGCTTTCCTCGTTCGCCGGGGCGGGGGCGGGGGCGGTGCGGCGCGCGGTGAGCGGCTGCGAGCGCGAGAAATCGGCACCCGCCACCGCGTCGCCGATGATGGTCAGCACCGGGCCTGAAAGGTCGGTGCGCGCGCCGAGCGCCGGCAGATCGGCCAGCGTGCCGTGAAACAGCCGGCGGCGCGCCAGGCTGGCGTTCTCCACCACGGCTACGGCCGTATCGGGCGACAGCCCGGCATCCCGCAGGCGCCCTGCCACCTCGGCGGCGTTGGAGCGGCCCATGTAGACGGCAACGGTGGCGCCCTCGATGGCGAGCTTCGCCCAGTCGGGCAGGCTCGTGCCCTTGAGATCGTGCCCGGTGGTGAAGACGAGGGAGGAGGCCACACCGCGCAGTGTCAACGGCAGCTCGAAATCGGCCGCGGCGGCCAGCGCCGCCGTCACCCCCGGCACCACCTCATAGGCAATGCCGGCCTCGCGCAACGCCGCCATCTCCTCGCCTGCGCGGCCGAACACCAGCGGATCGCCCGCCTTGAGGCGCACCACGCGCTTGCCGGTGCGCGCGAGCTCCACCAGCAGCGCGTTGATCTCGTCCTGGGTCTTGGAGTGGCAGCCCTTGCGCTTGCCCGCGGCGATGCGCTCGGCATCGCGCCGGCCCATGGCGACCACGGCTTCCGGCACCAGCGCATCGTGCATGATGACGTCGGCTTCCATGAGCAGGCGCTGCGCACGCAGGGTCAGCAGGTCTTCCGCGCCAGGGCCTGCGCCGACGAGCGCCACATGGCCGGGTTCGACCCCCTGGCTGTGCAACAGCCGCTCGACCGCCCGGGCGGCCGCATGGGCGTCGCCGGCTTCCACGGCGCGCGCCGGGCTACCGGTAAAGAAAGCCTTCCAGAAGCGGCGGCGGGCAACGCCCCTGGCGACACGGCGCTCCACCGCCGTGCGATACGAGGCGGCGAGGGTGGCCAGCCGGCCGAGCGAGGGCGAAAGCATGCGGTCGATGCGAGCCCGGATCATCTGCGCCAGCACGGGGCCCGCGCCCTCCGTACCCACGGCGACGGCCACCGGCGCGCGGTTGACCAGCGCCGGGGTGTAGAAGTCGCACAGCTCCGGGCGGTCCACGGCGTTGACGGGGATGGAGCGGGCGCGTGCATCGGCAACCACGGCGCGGTCGGCTTCCTCCTCGCCCGTGGCGGCGAAGACGAGAGCCGCCCCGTCGAGATGCCGCGCCGCGTAAGGCGCGCGCACCACCGTCACGCCGCGTTGTGCGGCCCATTGCGCAAGGGTGGCCTCGGCCGTCTCGGCCACGACGACGATCTCGGCGCTCGACTGCGCCATCAGCCGCGCCTTGGCCAGCGCCTCCTCGCCGCCGCCGACGATCACGACGCGTCGCTGCTCGACGCGCATGAAGATCGGAAATGCGTTCAGCTTTGCCGTCTCGAAGGACATGGATGCACGCTCCTGCATGGTGAACCGGATTTTGCCCGCAGGCGGCCGTTTTCAGAAGAAACGCACTCGCGCCCGGGGATTGCCCCGGCAATCGCTTTTGCGTCTCGCACCGTTGCTGCGGAAAATTCATCCCACCGCGCGCCGTTGCAGGTGGGCAAAGGGCTCTTGCCTCACGCTCGGGGTGAGGCCAAGCTTCGGCCATTCGAAGGAGAGGAAAGATGGCGCAAATCCGGCTCGAACACAATATCTGGCTTCTGGTCGCCGACGGCGAGAAGGCGCTTTTCCTGCGCAACGAGGGAAATCCGTTCCAGCCGCGGCTGCAGGTGGTGCGGGCGATCCACGAGGAAAATCCGCCCAATCGCCAGCAGAGCACGGACGCGCCGGGCCGCTATTTCGACGGCGCGAATGTGCACAAGAGCGGCTTCGAGGAGACCGACTGGCACCGCATCGGCAAGGAGCGCTTCGCCGAGGAGATCGCAGACCGGCTGTATCGCCTGGCCCATCGGGGCCGGTTCGAGAAGATCGTGCTCGTGGCCCCGCCGCTGGTGCTGGGCGCGCTGCGCAAGGCACTGCACAAGGAAGTGAGCGATCGCGTGGCCGGCGAGGTGGCGAAGACGCTGACCGGCCACACCAGGGAAGACATCGAGCGGATCCTGGCGACCGCCTGAGGGGCGTTGCGCCCTGCGAGAGGCTGTGGCAGAAGCGGCCGAGGCATGACCTCGAGCCGGAGCCCCCGTTGAAGCCCTTGCGAGACAGGAACCCTCGCCAAAGACAGCGCAGCGACGCGCCGGGCCGCCAGCCTGCCGCTGCGGCCGGCCGGCGCGCCGGGCCGCTTCCCGAAGAGCGCCTGCCGCTGATTCTCGAAGTGCTTCCCGACGAGGACTATGCGCTGCTCGATTCGGGTGGCGGGCGCAAGCTGGAGCGCTACGGCCCCTATCGCATCGTGCGCCCGGAGGGCCAGGCCCTGTGGCAGCCGGCCTGGGAGGCGGCCGAGTGGGACAAGGCCGATGCCGTATTCACCGGCGATACGGACGAGGAGGGCATGGGCCGCTGGCGCTTCCCCGGAACGCCGCTCGGCGAGACCTGGCCGATGCGCCATGACGGCATTGCCTATCTGGGCCGTTTCACCTCCTTCCGCCATGTCGGTGTGTTTCCCGAGCAGGCCTCCCACTGGGCGCACATGGCGGGGCTGATCGAAGCGGCGCGCCGGCCGGTCAAGGTGCTCAATCTTTTCGGCTATACCGGCCTGGCCTCGCTCGTTGCCGCGCGCGCCGGCGCGCAGGTAACGCATATCGACGCCTCGAAGAAGGCGATTGCCTGGGCGCGGGAAAACCAGGAGGTGGCGGGGCTCGGCGACCGTCCCATCCGCTGGATCTGCGAAGATGCGGTAAAGTTCGCCGAGCGCGAGAAGCGGCGTGGCAACAGCTACGACATCATCCTGCTGGACCCTCCCGCCTATGGCCGCGGGCCAAAGGGTGAGGTGTGGCAGCTCTTCGAGCATCTGCCGGGTCTGGTGGAAACCTGCCGCGACATCCTTTCGCCAAGGCCGCTGGCGCTGGTGCTGACGGCATACTCAATCCGCGCCTCCTTCTTCGCGGTGCATGCGCTGGTGCGCGACGCCTTTGCCGGTATGGGCGGGCGGGTGGAATCGGGCGAGCTCGTCATCCGCGAGCAGTCGGCCGGGCGCGCCCTGTCCACCTCGCTCTTTTCGCGCTGGGTGGCGCGGTGATGGAGCGGCAAAGGCGCACCCCCGGCCGGGTCAAGGAGGTGACGAGCCTCTCCAACCCGCTGGTCAAGGAGATCAAGGCCCTCGCCCTGAAGAAATATCGCGACCGCGCGCGCGCCTTCATGGCCGAGGGTCTGAAGCTGGTGCTCGACGCGCTCGATGCGGGCTGGACCATCCGCACCATGGTCTATGCCAAGGCCGGGCGGGGCAATGCAGCCGTGGAGAAGGCCGCTGCGCGCACCGTTGCTGCCGGCGGGCTGGTGCTGGAGGTTTCCGAAAAGGTTCTTTGCGCCATCACCCGCCGCGACAACCCGCAGATGGTGGTGGGTGTGTTCGAGCAGCGCTATTGCCCGCTCGCCGACCTGCGGCCCGTGCGGGGGGATGTCTGGGTGGCGCTCGATCGCGTGCGCGACCCCGGCAATCTGGGCACCATCATGCGCACGGTGGATGCGGTGGGCGCCCGCGGCGTCATCCTGGTGGGCGAATGCACCGACCCCTTCTCACTGGAGACCGTGCGGGCGACGATGGGATCGCTCTTTTGCGTGCCGCTTGCCCGTGCCGAGCAGCAGGCGTTTCTCGACTGGCGGCGGACCTTCCCCGGCCTGGTGGTCGGCACGCATCTGGAAGGGGCGGTGGACTATCGCAGCGTCGACTATACCGCCGGTCCCGTGCTGCTTGTCATGGGCAATGAGCAGCAGGGCCTTGCTGCGCCCCTGGCGCAGTCATGCGACAGGCTGGTGCGCATTCCCCAGGCGGGGCGCGCCGATTCGCTCAATCTCGCGGTTGCCACCGGCGTCATGCTTTACGAGATCCGCCGTGCCGCGCTGCCGGTCGTGCCCGAGGCCGCCTCATGAACAGGCGGGCCATGCTTCTCTATGGCGGCACCATGCTTGTCGCCCTGCTTCTGGATCAGGCGGTGAAGGCGCTGGTGGAGGCGGGGCTGGCCCTGCATGAGAGGGTGGACGTGCTGCCCTTTCTGGCGCTTCTGCACTCGCGCAACACGGGCATTGCCTTTTCCCTGTTCTCTGGCGTGGACGGGGTCTGGCTGAGCCTCGCCGTGCTCGTCATCATCGTCTTCATCGCCACGATGGCCGTGCGCACCGGCCCCCAACAGGTGTTCGCCCGCTTCGGCTTTGCGCTCATCATCGGGGGCGCGCTGGGAAATCTCATCGACAGGGCGGTGCGCGGCCATGTGGTGGACTATGTCTTTTTCCACACGCCCGTATGGTCCTTCGCCATCTTCAATCTGGCGGACGCCTTCATCACGATCGGCGCCGGCCTGGTCATTCTCGATGAATGGATTGCCTGGCGGCGCAGCCGTCGGGAGGGCAGGGGATAGCGCTACTGGCTCGCCCAGACGATGCGGGCGATCCATTCCACCTCGGCCTTGGCCAGCACGCGGTTGGGATGCTCGGCGTTGAGCGACAGAAGCTCGATCTGGCCCGCAGTCTGTCGCTCCAGCACCTTGGCCATCACCTCTCCCCCGACGGTCTTGACGACCACGCGGTCGCCGCGGCGCACGCGCGCGGCAGGATCGACCACGAGCACATCGCCGTTGCGGTAGAGCGGCAGCATGGAATCGCCCTGCACCTCCAGCGCATAGGCGCCCTCGCTGACGGGACCGGGCAGGTCGATATGCTCCCAGCCCTCGCCAACGGGAAAACCGGCATCGGTGAAGAAGCCGCCGGCACCGGCCTGGGCGAATCCGATCAGCGGCACGCTGGTGCGGCCCGCCCGCCGCTCGCCGTCTCCGGCCATCAATGTCATGAACTCTTCCAGCGAAGCGCCGGTCGCCTGCATGACCTTGGCCAGCGATTCGGTCGAGGGCCAGCGCGGGCGCCCGTCCGCCGAATAGCGCTTGGATCGGTTGAAGGCGGTGGAATCGAGCCCGGCCTTGCGCGCCAGCCCCGAGGGCGACAACGCATAACGCGCCGCAAGCGCGTCTATGGCCGACCAGACTTTATCGTGCGAAAGCACGCGGTGGCTCCTTCGCGAACCCGCCGGAACAGGAAAAAATGCCTCCGTTCCTTCTAACCCTTCGAGGACGGCTTGTCCATAAAGGGCGCCGCGGAAAAGGCCGGGCGGCCGGTGGCCAGCGCCCGGTCGAGGTGTTCGATCCGGTCCTGGCCCCAGAAGGGCTCGCCGTTCAGGATATAGGCCGGCGCGCCCACCACGTCGGCGGCGATGGCCTCCTCGGTGTTGCGTGCGCGGATGGCGGCCGTCTCGGGCCGCGCGGCGGCCGGCAGGACGGTTTCGGAATCGAAGCCGGCAGCGCGCAGGTGAGCGGCCAGCACGGCGCGGTCGGAAATGTCTTCCTCATCGACCCACAGCGCGGCAAAGATCCGCTGCATGTAGTCCAGCGGATCGTGGCCGGCCTCGATGAGAGCGATGATCGTGTGATCGGCCAAAGACGGATCCACCGGCCAGTATCTGGGCTTGGGATTGATGGGCAGGCCGCGATAATCGGCAACGCGCTGCAGCTCGATGAAGCGATAGCGCTGGCGAACGGGTGGACGCCTGGCCGGCGGCACGGCGCCCGAATGCTCGAAGATGGCCGGCAGGTTCACGGGCTTCACGGCCAGCGATGCGCCGTGCTTTTCCGCCACCGCGCACAGGGCCCGGTGCCCGAGATAGGAGAAGGGCGACAGCGCCGTCATGTAGTAGTCGATGGTCTTTGACATGGAAGCCTCCCAAGGCGGTCGTAGTCGCCCGTTCGCGATTTGAACAGCGCCGGAAGATCAACATCGCGTGAGGACCGCGGGAAGCGGGCGATCTTTCTCCGGGCCGTATGCGCTGCGGGAGCGCGTGTCGGGGGAGCCGAACACCGGCGGTGCGAAGTCCCCGGCTCACGGGCCGCCCTTCGCCGCCGTTCTCAAAGCCCGATGCGAGGCCATGAAGGCGCGCTCCGCCGCGTCGGGCGGGCGCGGGGCATCGGCATGGCCGAGAATGGCCATCACCTCGCCCGCCTCCACGAACCGGCGGCCCTTGAAATCGTAGACACCGCCGGTCGTCAGGATGATGGCGGCCGTGCGCCCGTCCTCCAGCACGAAGCGGTGGCGGCCGATGATCTGGGTCTCCTCCCAGGTCTCGATCGAGGAGTGGATGTCGAAGCGCTGCCACAGCCGGATTTCGCGCACATAGCTGGCCTGCAGTCCGCCGAGCAGCGGCCCCCAGCCGCGGCGGCGGGCCGTCGAAAGCAGGCCGCTGCGGAAGAAGATGTCCATCCGCCCGACATCGGCCAGCATCATGTAGCGGGCGTTGTTGAGGTGCAGGTTCATGTCGATGTCGCTGGGCAGGCAGCGGAAGGAGAGCCGCCCTTCCTGGCCGACCGCAATGCGGCCGCGGCGCCGGTGCGTCGCCGCGATCCGCAGAAGGCGCATCCACACATACATGCCGGCTCAGGCTGCCTCTCTCACGCGGTCTGCGCCTTCGGGCGCAAAGCGGGTGTAGAAGGTCTCGCCCTTCTCGGCCATCTCCAGAAGAAGCCTGGGCGGCTTGAACTGCTTGCCATACTTCTTCTGCAGGCGCTTGGCGCGCGCCACGAACGCCGCCGCCCCGATGCCGTCGATATAGGAGAGCGCGCCGCCCGTATAGGGCGCGAAGCCGAAGGCAAGGATGGAGCCGACATCGGCCTCGCGCGGGTCGGTGACAATCCCCTCTTCCATCACGCGGGCTGCTTCCAGCGCAATGACATACAGGAAGCGGGCCTTCAGCTGCTCGACATTCAGGCTCTCCGGCGCCTTTTGCGGGTAGAGCTCCTTCAACCCCGGCCACAGGTGCTTCTTGGCCGGCTTTTCGGGATAGTCGTAGAAGCCTTTGCCGTTCTTGCGTCCGCGGCGGCCGTGCGTGTCCACCATCGTGTCGATGAGCGCCATGTGGCGCGGATCGACGGCCTTTTCGCCCAGATCGCGGATCGTCTGTCGCATGATCTTCTGGGCCAGGTCGATGGCCGTCTCGTCGGTGAGCGCCAAGGGCCCCACCGGCATCCCCGCCATCTTTGCCGCGTTCTCGATCATCGGCGCCGGCACGCCTTCGATCAGCATGGAATAGGCTTCCTGCATGTAGCGCAGCACGCAGCGGTTGACGTAGAAGCCGCGCGTGTCGTTGACGACGATCGGCGTCTTCCTGATGGCGCGCGCATAGTCCATGGCCACCGCAAGCGCCTTCTCGCCGGTCTTCTTGCCGAGAATGATCTCGACCAGCATCATCTTGTCCACGGGCGAGAAGAAGTGGATGCCGATGAAGTTCCTGGGCCGCTTGGAGTTCTTCGCCAGGCCGGTGATGGGGATGGTGGAGGTGTTGGAGGCGAAGACGGCGGAGGACTTCAGGACCGCTTCCGCCTGCTCGATGGCCGTCCTCTTGATCTCGGAGTCCTCAAACACCGCCTCGATCACCAGATTGGCGCCTTCGAGCGCGCTGTAGTCCGCGGTTGCGGTGATGAGGGAGAGAAGCTTTTCCTTCTCGGCCTGGGTGGCGCGGCCCTTCTTGATGAGCTTGTCCATGAGGGCGGCCGAATGGGCCTTGCCCTTCTCCGCCGATTCCTGGTCCCGGTCGATCAGCACCACGGGAATGCCCGCCCTGGCGGTGACATAGGCGATGCCGGCGCCCATGAAGCCGGCACCCAGCACGCCCACCTTGCGCAGCTTCGTGGCCGGCACGTCCCGTGGCCGGCGGGCACCCTTGTTGAGCTCCTGCAGAGAGACGAACAGCGAGCGGATCATCGCCGCCGCCTCGCGCCTTTGCAGGATTTCGGTGAAATAGCGTTGCTCGATCCTGAGCGCCGTGTCGAAAGGCACCAGAAGCCCCTCATAGACGCATTTCAGGATGGCGGTCGCCGCCGGGTAGTTGCCATAGGTCTCGCGGCGCAGGATGGCGATGGCGGCCGGCCACAGATTGGCGCCGGCGGGGGAATAGACGGGCCCTCCCGGCAGCTTGAAGCCCTTTTCGTCCCAGGGCTGGGTGGGCTTGAGGCCGTCGCGGATCATCTTCTTGGCCGCCTCGACCAGCCTGCGCGGCGGCACGACCTCGTGCACCAGGCCCATGGCCTTCGCCTTGCCGGGCGAGAGGGTCTGGCCGGTGGTCAGCATCTGCAGGGCTTCCTGCGTGTTCGCCAGCCGCGGCACGCGCTGCGTGCCCCCGGCGCCGGGGAAGATGCCGACCTTGACCTCCGGCAGCGCCATCTTCACCGCGTCGGTGTCGGCGGCCACGCGGCCGTGGCAGGCGAGCGACAGCTCGAAGGCTCCGCCCATGCAGGTGCCGTTGATGGCCGAGACCCAGGGCTTGCCGCTGGTCTCCAGCTTGCGCCACAGCCAGCTCATCCGGCCTGCGGCCTCGAAGAGACGCTTCACCGCCTTCTCCCGGTCCTGCGCCTTCTCCTTTTCGAAAAGGCCCAGCATCTTCTGCAGCATGGTCAGGTCCGCGCCGCCGGAGAAGGTCTCCTTGCCGGAGGTGATGACGGCGCCCTTGATGTCCGCATCGGCGGCGATGGCGTCGACGATCGCCTCAAGCTCGTCCATCACCTCCTCGGTGAAGACGTTCATGGAGCGGTCGGGCATATCCCATGTGACGAGCGCGATGCCGTCGGAGTCCGTTTCCACCGTGAAGTTCTTGTAGGTCATCCGCTGCTCCTCATGCTGCCGCGCTGGCGTTCAGCGCCGCCAGCACCGAATTCGTCGTCTCGATGGTGGCGAATTCGCCGTCGAGATTCGACAGTGTCATCGCATGGATCGCCTCGGCGGTTTCCCGCTGTCCGCCATGGCCGATCCGGTCGAAGGTGTAGCAGGCATCCTCGACGAGCCGCGTGTCGAAGCCCAGATTGCCTGCCATGCGCGCCGTGGTCTCGACGCAGTGGTTGGTGGTGATGCCCGCCAGCACCAACGTTCTGGCATCGTCGCGCCGCAGCCCTTCTTCCAGCCCCGTCCCGATGAACGCGGAATTGACGTTCTTGACGAAAACCGGCTCGCCGGCGCGTTCGCGCACCGCCTCGATGGGCTGGAAGCCCGGGCGTTCCGGGCGCAGGAGGGAATGCGCCTCCGTGGAGGCGTGGCGGACGTGGAAGACGGCGAGACCGCGCGCGCGGAATGCCTCCAGGAGCCGCACCATGTTGTCGAGCGCGCCGGGATTGTTGCGCCGTTCGCCCGCCCGCTCCCGCTCCACGAAGGCCGACTGAACATCGATCAGGATCAGGGCCGTTTTTTCGGGGCGCAGAGCCATCGCCGATCACACCCGCTCGATGATGGTCGCCGTGCCCATGCCGGCGCCGATGCACAGCGTCACCAGCGCGGTGTTCAGGTCGCGCCGCTCCAGCTCGTCCAGCACGGTGCCGAAGATCATCGCGCCGGTGGCCCCCAGCGGATGGCCCATGGCGATGGCGCCGCCATTGACGTTGATCTTTTCCCGGTCGATGTCGAACGCCTGGATGTAGCGCAGCACGACGGAGGCGAAGGCCTCGTTGAGCTCGAACAGGTCGATGTCCGACAGCTTCATCTTCGCCTTCTTTAGAAGCTTCCTTGTCACGTCCACCGGGCCGGTGAGCATGATGGCCGGCTCGGAGCCGATGTTTGTGTAGGCACGGATGCGCGCGCGCGGCTTCAGCCCCAGCGCCTTGCCGGCCTTCCTGGAGCCGAGCAGCACGGCGGCCGCGCCGTCGACGATGCCGGAGGAATTGCCCGCGTGGTGAACATGGTTGACGCCTTCGATCTCGGGATAGCGCTGCACGGCCACGGCATCGAAGCCGCCCATCTCTCCCGCCATGGTGAAGGAGGGGTTGAGCGCGGCCAGCGCCTGCATGTCCGTGTCGGGGCGCATGTGCTCGTCATGGGCCAGGATGGTCATCCCGTTCTGGTCCTTGATGGGGATGACGGAATTCTTGAAGTAGCCGTTGTCCCAGGCCCGCTTAGCCCGCTTCTGGCTCTCCACCGCATAGGCGTCCACGTCGTCGCGGGAAAAGCCGTATTTGGTGGCGATGAGGTCGGCGGAGACGCCCTGCGGCATGAAATAGGCGGGCAGGCCCACGGAAGGATCCATGAACCAGGCGCCGCCCGAAATGCCCATGCCGACGCGCGACATGGACTCCACGCCACCGGCGATCACAATCTCGTCCGCCCCGCCGGCGATCTTCGCGGCGCCCAGATTGATGGCGTCCAGCCCGGAGGCGCAGAAGCGCGAAATCTGCATTCCCGGGGCCCTGTTGTCGTAACCGGCCTCGAAGGCGGCGGCGCGCGGGATCACCGAACCGGCCTCGCCCACGGGATCGACGCAACCGAAAATGATGTCGTCGACGAGCGCGGTGTCGAGCCCGTTCCTGTCGCGCACGGCCTCCAGCATCCTCGCGGCAAGCCGCACGGCCGGCACCTCGTGCAGCGCGCCGTCCTTCTTGCCACGGCCGCGCGGGCTACGCACGGCGTCATAGACATAGGCGTGAGCCATCATCGTCTCCTTGCTTGTGTCGGTTTGGGGCTACCCTAGAACGCCTCTTCGCGAAGCGCCATCATCGTCTCGGCGCCCGCCGAGATGCGGGCCAGATGCGCCGCCGTCTCCGGCATGATCCGCTCCATGAAGAAGCGGCCGAGCACGAGCTTGCGCTCCATCATGCCGGCATCGCCGTCCGCTCCGCCGGCCAGCTTCTCCTGCGCCGTCCTGACCATGCGCCCCCACATATAGCCAAGCGCGACAAGGCCGAAGAGGTGCATGTAATCGTAGGATGCGGCGCCGGCATTGTCGGGCTTCTGGGGCGCGTTCTGCATCAGCCAGAGCGTGGCTGCCTGCAGGTCGTTGAGCCCCTTCTTGAGCGCCTTGGTATAGGCCGTCATCTTCTCGTCGCCGCGATGGGCCTCGCAGAAGTCGCCGACCTCGCGGAAGAACGCCTGGGCGGCCCTCCCGCCATTGGCGGGCAGCTTGCGGCCGACGAGATCGAGCGCCTGGATGCCGTTCGCACCTTCGTAGATCATGGCGATGCGGGCATCGCGCACGAACTGGCTCATGCCATGCTCCTCGATGTAGCCGTGGCCGCCGAAGACCTGCTGCGCCATCACCGCGTGCTCGAAGCCCTTGTCGGTGAGCACGCCCTTGATGACCGGCGTCATGAGCGCCAGGTGGTCCTGCGCCTTCGTCCGCTCCTGCTCGTCCTGGCCGCGATGGGCGATGTCGGCCTGCAGCGCGGTCCACAGGATGAGGGCGCGTCCGGCCTCATTGAAGGCGCGCATGGTCATCAGCTTGCGGCGGATGTCGGGGTGCACGATGATGGGGTCCGCCTTCCGCTCAGGCGCCTTGGGCCCGGACAGGGAGCGCCCCTGCAGGCGCTCGCGGGCATAGGCCGCAGCGCTCTGGTAGGCGGCCTCGCCCACCGCGTGGCCCTGCAGGCCGACGCCGAGGCGCGCCTCGTTCATCATGGTGAACATGGCCTTGAGCCCGCCATTCTCTGCCCCCAGCAGATAGCCCTCCGCTTCGTCGTAGTTCATCACGCAGGTGGCATTGCCGTGAATGCCCATCTTTTCCTCCAGCGCGCCGCACGACACGCCGTTGGGTGCTGCCGGATTGCCGGCCTCGTCCACCCTCAGTTTCGGAACGATGAAGAGCGAGATCCCCTTCGTGCCCTCCGGCGCGCCCTCGATGCGCGCCAGCACCAGGTGCACGATGTTTTCCGAAAGGTCGTGCTCGCCGGCCGAGATGAAGATCTTCTGGCCCGAGATGCGGTAGCGGCCGTTGCCGTCGGGCACCGCCTTGGTGCGCAGCAGGCCGAGGTCGGTCCCGCAGTGCGGCTCCGTCAGGTTCATGGTGCCCGTCCATGTGCCTTCCACCATCCTTGGCAGCCATCGGCGTTTCTGTTCCTCGGTTCCGTGGGCGAGGATCGTGGCGATGGCGCCCTGGGTGAGGCCGGGATACATCATCAGCGCCATGTTGGCGGAGGACAGATATTCCCCGACAGCCGAGTGAACCACATAGGGCAGGCCCTGCCCGCCGAACTCTGCAGGCGCCGAAAGCCCCATCCAGCCGCCCTCGCAATACTGGCGATAGGCTTCCCTGAAGCCCCTGGGCGTCGTCACCGTTCCGTCCGCGTTGCGGACGCACCCCTCGACGTCTCCGACCCGGTTGAGCGGCTGCATCACGTTTTCGGCCAGCTTCGCTCCCTCGGCCAGGATGGCCGCCAGCACATCGGGCGAAGCCTCGGCAAAGCCCGGCAGGTTATCGTGGCGTTGATAACCGAGCACATCGCAAAGGATGAACATCGTCTCTTCGACAGGGGCCCTGTAGGTCGGCATGAGGTTCCTCCACGCATGGGGTCGGCACCGGCGGGGATCGCCGGCCGGAATGGCAAGCGTGCATAACAAATTTTGACGTGCGCGTAAACGTCAAATATCGGTCGTGCGCCTGCCGTCGGCGAAGGTTAACGGCTTGTTTACCACGATTAGCGAATGTCGGGTTGTCGGAACGCCGATGGCGCCTGCTTCGGGGCCGGCGATCGGGGTTCCGCGCAAAGGGGGCTGTTGCAGCCGGGCCTGCCGCCAGCGCGAGAGGGGCGCGGTCCGCAGGGCGCCCCGCAAGATGGATTTCATGCGCGGCGGGCGATGCGCCGCTCGAGAGGCGGGCTTTCGATGAACACCAATCGGTCCTATCTGGATGGTCTGAACGCGGGGCGGCAGCGGCGGTCCGGCACCGCGCTCGAGGATATCTCGCGCACGCTGGAGCAGCTCGAAAGCCGCCTGGAGCGGGCGCTGGGAGAGCGCCGGCGCCCCGAAGCGGTCGACGGCGACATCGCCCGACGGATGCAGCGCCTTTCGCAGGTTGCCGCCACGCCGCGCCGCCCGGCGCCCGGCCTCGACCCGGCCCGCCGCGAGCAGGAGCAGCGTGCGGCGACGGACGCTCTGGCCGGCGAGATGAAGGCACTGCGCGAGGAAATGCGTGCCGTGATGGGCAGTGGGCTGAAGCGCGAGTTCGACGCCCTGCGCGAGGAACTGGCCCGCATCATGGAGCTCGTGCCGCAATCCTCTTGGACGGCGGAGCTCAACGCCGAATTCGAGCAGCTTTCCCGCGCCATCACCCTCCTGGCCGAGCGCAGCGACGACCGCAGCACCAAGGCGCTTCGCCTGGAGCTGGAGCAGGTCAAGGCGTCGCTCGACAAGCTGGCGCGCGAGGAGACGGTGCGTGCCCTCGACGAGCGGTGGGAAGCCCTGGAGAGCAGGCTCTCCGCGAGCCCCGACCCGGCCATCGAGGGACTGGGCGCGCGGCTGGAGGAGATCGGTGCGGCCATCGAAAGCCTGCCCGAATCGCTGTCGCTGGACACGCTGGAGGAGCGGCTGCGCGCTCTTGCCGTCGCCCTGGAGCAGTTCGTGAGCCGGCACCACGAGGGCGAGCCCGGGCTCTACGCAATGATCGAGGAGCGGCTGGACGAGATCTCGCGCGCCATCGTCGCATCCACGGTCCGCGCCCAGGCGCCGGGCTTCGACCCGCAGGTGCTGGAGCGCATCGAGGCCCGCATCGCTTCCCTGGCGAATCAGATCAACGAGCTGGTGGAGGACAGCCCGGCCGCTGCGATCGTCGAGCGTCTCAACGCGCTGTCCGAGCGCGTCGACGAGATCGCCCTGCGCGTCGAGACGCCGGAGCCGACGGTGGAGCGGCTGGCCGCCACGATCGGCCAGATCTCGGACAAGCTCGACACGATCCGACGTCCCGACGAATCCGGCCTCATGGAAGCCATGGACAGCCGCTTCGCGGAGCTTGCCGCCCGCATCGAGGAGGCGCGCGAGGAGGGCAGCGTGCTGCGCACGCTGGAAACGCGGCTCGAAGACATCGCGGGGAGACTGTCCGATCGGACCGCCGCGGTCGAAACCGTTGACCCGGAGGTGATCCGCAATCTGCAGGCGCAGATCGCCAGCCTGTCCGCCTATCTGGAGCGGCCCGGTCACGCCGCGCCCGACGTCGAGGGGCTGGCGCCGCGGCTGGAGCAGATCGAACGTTCGATCGGCGAGAGCCGGGCCGCCATGATGGACACGGCGCGCCAGGCGGCCGAGCAGGCCATCGAGGCGCTGGGTCTTGCCCGTGGCCAGGCCGACGAGCCCCTGCGCGAGGAGTTGCAGGCGCTGGAGGCTCTGGCCCGCAAGTCCGACGAGCGCAACGCCAGGACGTTCGAGGCCATTCACGACACGCTGCTCAAGATCGTCGAGCGGCTGGGCGCGCTGGAAGCCGGCGGCGCCGGCGAGAGGACCGCCATCGCCCACGCACCCTCCATCGACCCGGTGGACGGCTATGACGAGACCGCCCACGAGCCCGCGCCACGGGTGGGCCGCACGCCGGCCGAGGTGGCGGCGGCTGCCGCCGAGGCCGCGTTGCGCGAGGATGCCGAAGCTGCCCCGCGGCAGGAGGCGAAGCGCTCCATGCTTGGCGGACTGTCGCGCGCCATTGCCGGCCGGCGCAGCCGCGCCGACGAGCAGGAGCAGCGCGCCGAGCCCGTGCTTACCGGCGAGGAGCAGGCCGGTGAAGACCGCTCGCTCGACCCTGAGCGCATCAACGAGCCGCTGGAGCCCGGTTCCGGCGCGCCGGATCTCAACAGCATCATGCGCCGTGTCCGCGATGCCCAGCGCGTTCACGACGACGAATCGAGCGATGCGGCGCGCGCCGATTTTATCGCGGCGGCGCGCCGGGCGGCCCAGGCCGCCGCGGCGGAGGCGGAGATCCTGAAAGACAGCCGCAACGAGGCGGTCGCGAAGGGTGGCAAGCTCGGCCTCGGCAGGGTGCTGCGCGGTCGCCGCAACACATTGCTTCTGTCGCTCGGCGGGGTGGTTCTGCTTGCCGGCGGGCTTTATTACGGCGCGACGGTCGTCATGGGCGGCAGCGGCGAGCCCGTGCGCATGGCGCAGATGCCCGAGGAGGCCACCGTGGTCTCCGCAGCTCCCGCTACGGATGCGGCGCCGGAAGCCGAGGCCGCCCCGGTGCGCATGGCCGAAGCGCAGGAGCCCCAGGCCGCGGCGCCGGCGGCGCAGGATACGCTGGAAGACGTCGCCGCCGACATGGGCGGGCAGGAGGCGGTCGAGCTCGCCGCGGCGCCGGCGCCTGCCGCCGCGGAGGCGCCGCGCCGGACCGACGATGCCCCGAAGGCTGCGCCCGCCCTGCCGGACATTCCCGCCGGGATCGAGCCCGCCGCCTTGCGGCAGGCCGCTGCGGAGGGCGACCCCGTCGCCCTCTACGAGATCGGCAACCGCTATGCCGAGGGCGTGGACGTGGAGGCCGATCTGTCCCAGGCGGCCCTGTGGTACGAGGCGGCCGCCGAGCGCGGGCTCGCGCCGGCGCAATACCGCATCGGCCACTTCTACGAGAAGGGCACCGGCGTGGAGCGCGACATCGCCGCGGCGAAGAAGTGGTATCGGCGCGCCGCCGAGCAGGGCAACGCCAGCGCCATGCACAATCTCGGCGTGCTTTATGCCATGGGTGCCGATGGCACCACCGACAATGACGAGGCCGCGCGCTGGTTTCAGGAAGCCGCCGATCTCGGCGTCGTCGACAGCCAGTTCAACCTCGGCATCCTGGCGGCCAAGGGCGTCGGCATGAAGCGCGATCTGGGCGAAGCCTATAAATGGTTCGCCATCGTCGCCCGGACGGGCGACGAGGATGCCGCTGCCAAGCGCGACGAGATCGCCGAAGCCATGGCGCCGGCCGACCTAGCCAAGGCACAGGCCAAGGCGAAGCTCTGGCAGGCGCGCGAGCCCATCGCGGATGCCAACATCGTCGAGGTGCCCCAGGCATGGCGCACGGATGCGCAGGCCACCGGCAGCATCGACATGAAAAAGGCCATCGGCAACATCCAGGCCCTGCTCAACAGGCGCGGCTTCGATGCCGGACCGGCCGACGGCGTGATGGGCGAGAAGACCCGCGCGGCCATCCGCGCCTTTCAGAAGGAGAACGGGCTGGAGGTGACGGGCAGCGTCAACGAGGCGCTGGTGCGCGCGCTCCTGGCGCAGGACGGTGCCGCGCACTGACGGCCCGGCATGATTTCCCGCCGGATTTCAAAGTTTTCCGTCCTGCGCGTTTGACTTCGCCGCATTGTGGGCGCAAGAACGGATAAAGAGGGTTGAGCCTTGCGCAGCGCGTCCCGCTGCGCATTTCGTGTATTTTTATCTCGGGTGTCGCGGGTGGGCATCTATCTCCCGATCGCGGAAATGTCCGTCAACATGGTGGTCCTGCTGGCCATGGGCGGCGCGGTCGGCTTCCTGTCGGGCATGTTCGGGGTGGGCGGCGGCTTTCTCATCACGCCGCTCCTGATCTTCTACAACATTCCGCCGGCCATAGCGGTCGCCACCGGCGCCAACCAGGTGATCGCCTCCTCCTTTTCCGGCGCGCTTGCTCATTTCAAGCGTGGCTCGCTGGACATGAAGCTCGGCACGGTGCTGCTCGCCGGGGGCATCGTCGGCTCCTCCATCGGCATCTATGTCTTTGCCTTCCTGCGCGATCTGGGCCAGCTCGACCTCATCGTCTCGCTGCTCTACGTGGCCTTTCTCGGCGCCGTCGGCAGCCTGATGCTGGTGGAGAGCGTGAGCGCCATCCGCCGCGCCCGAAGCGGCCAGCCCGCCACCCTGCGCCGCCCGGGCCAGCACAACTGGATTCACCGCCTGCCGCTGAAGATGCGCTTTCGCGCCTCGAAGATCTTCGTCAGCGTCATCCCCGTTCTGGGGCTCGGCGCCGTGATCGGCTTTCTCGCCTCCATCATGGGCGTCGGCGGCGGCTTCATCATGGTGCCGGCGCTCATCTACCTGCTCAAGGTGCCCACCAACGTGGTCATCGGCACGTCGCTGTTCCAGATCATCTTCGTCGCGGCCTTCACCACCATCGTGCACTCCACCGCCAACCAGACCGTGGATGTGGTGCTGGCCTTCCTGCTCATGGTGGGCGGTGTGGCCGGCGCCCAATATGGCGCGCGGGTGGGGCAGAAGCTGCGCGGCGAGCAGCTTCGCGCGCTCTTGGCCATGCTGGTTCTGGCGGTGGCGCTCAGGCTCGCCTTCGATCTGTTCGTGCAGCCGGCAAGCGTCTACTCGCTTGCCGCGGGGAGCGTCTAGCCGATGCTGCTGTCCCGCGCCCTGCTGATGCTCTTCGCGCTCATCCTGCCCTCCGCCACCCAGGCCCAGGAAAGTGCGGAAGAGGGCATCCAGATCGGTCTTTCGACCGATCGCGTCTTCATCACCGCCGATTTCAGCGGCGCCAATCTCACCATTTTCGGCGCGCTGGAAAGTGTGGACCCGCTTGTCAGCCGGCAGGGCGGATACGATGTCATCGTGGTTCTCGAAGGCCCGCCCCGCCCGGTGGTGGTGCGCAAGAAGACGCGCGTGCTCGGCATGTGGATCAACACGCAGTCGGTGGCCTTCCGCGATGTGCCGGCCTCCTATTCCGTCGCCATGACGCGCCAGCCGCAGGACATCACCACCGCCGAAAGCTACCGCCGGCTGGCGCTGCGGGCGGAAAACATCCACCTGCAGCCGTTGGACCCGGAAGGCGACCCGCGCACCTTGGAGGAGTTCACCGCCGCGCTGCGCGCCCGCAAGCAGGCAACGGGGCTCTATGTGGAGCTGCCGGGCGGCGTGCAGTTCCTGTCGCGCAACCTGTTTCGCGCCACCTTGCGCCTGGCGCCCAACGTGCCCGTGGGCACCCACCGCGCCCGCGCCTTCCTGTTCCGCAACGGCGTGTTCGTGGAGGAGACGTCGGCGGCGCTAACCATTCGCAAGGCGGGGCTGGAGCAGCGCATCTTCGAGTTCGCCCATCAAAGAAGCCTGCTCTACGGTCTTGTCGCCGTGCTCGTGGCGATTGCGACGGGCTGGCTCGGTGGTCTGGTGTTCCGCAAGGAGTAGCCGACGCTGCTGCGCTCCGTTTCGCGAGAGGGTCAGCGAAGCAGGACCCCGGCGATGGGATAGACGCGCTCCGCCCCCAGCATGTAGGCGGTCAGGCGTTCCCGGCAGAAGAGCCCGGAGAAGGCGGGAGCCAGCAGGTTGAGCGTGCCGGTCAGGCTGCCGAAGGCCGGCATGACGAGGCGCGAGCCATCGCTGGCAAAGCATGCGCGCCGCACGGAGCGGCCGCGCCGCACGATGCGCGCGCCCGGGTGCAGGTGGCCGGCCACCTCGCCCTCCGCCGGCCCCGGCGTGGGCGCGTGCCGGAAGACGAGCCCGCCCAGCGCGAGCGTTTCCACCCACTGACCGGCAAGCCCCTCCGGCGGCGCGGGGTCGTGATTGCCGGCAATCCAGTACCATGCGCGCCCGGCCATCATTTCCGAAAGGCGCGCGCGGAAGGCTTCGGGCATCCGCCCGGCACCGCCTGTATCGTGAAAGCTGTCGCCGAGGCTCACCACGACCGCCGGCCGGTGCCGCCGGACAGCGTCGGCCAGCCGGTCGAGCGTCGCCGCCGTGTCGTAAGGCGGCAGCATCGAGCCGCGCCGCGCATAGGAAGAACCCTTCTCCAGATGCAGGTCGGAGACGACAAGCAGGCTCTCGGAGGGCAGGAACAGCGCCCCGGAGGGGTCGCACACCGCGCGCAGGCCGGCGAGGCTGATCTCCACGCCCGCCCGGGCCTCCGTTCCCCTCTCCATCACCTTCATGCGCTGCCCATGGCCTCCTCGATGAGGGTTTCCGCCGCCTCGCGAAGCAGGCTTTCGCTTGCCGCGCCCGGCACCGGCTCCTTGCCGATCTCCAGCATCACCGGCACGGCCAGCGGCGAAATGCGTTCGAGATGCTTATGCACGATTCGGCCGCGGATGCGCGACAGCATTTCCCCCAGCCGGCCGATGTCGAGCAGGCCCGTGGCCGCGTCGTTCCACGTCGCCTGCAGCAGGATGTGGTCGGGCTCGTGGGCGCGCAGCACGTCATAGATGAGGTCCGCGGACACCGTCACCTGCCGTCCCGTCTTCTCCTGCCCCGGATGGCGTTTCTCCACCAGGCCTGAGATGACGGCGCAGTTGCGGAAGGTGCGTTTGAGCAGCCAGCTGTCGGCCAGCCACGCTTCCAGGTCGTCGCCCAGCATGTCCTCGTCGAACAGCCGGTCGAGCGACAGCGCCCCGCCGCCGATCATGTTGCCCATGTCCTCCAGCGCCCACACCGCCAGCGCGTAGTCGGTGGCCACGAAGCCGAGCGGACGGGCACCCGCGCGCTCCAGCCGGCGCGTCAGCAACATGCCCAGCGTCTGGTGCGCCAGCCGTCCCTCGAAGGGATAGGCCACCAGATAGTGGCGGCTGGCGCGCGGAAAGGTCTCCACCAGCAGGTCCTGCCGGCCCGGCAGAACGGATTTGTTCTTCTGGATGCCGAGCCATTCGGCCACCGGCTCCGGCAGCGCCTTCCAGCGCGCCGGATCGGCCAGCATGGCGCGCACCTCGCCGGCCAGATAGGTGGACAGGGGGAACTTGCCCCCCGCATAGGAGGGAACCATGGCATCCTGTCCGGCAGCGGACGTGACGTAGCATTCGTTCTCGCGGATGCCCTCGAAGCGCAGGGTCCGACCGGAAAACAGGAAGGTGTCCCCCGGCGCCAGCGTCTCCAGGAAGTATTCCTCCACCTTGCCCAGCACCATGCCGCCGCGAAAGGTGCCGCCGCGGCGGCGCACCAGCCGCACGCTCAGCATCGGCGCCTCGACGATGGTGCCGATATTGAGCCGGTATTGCTGTGCAAAGCGCGGGTGCGAGATGCGCCACCGCCCGTCCTTCATGCGGCGAATGCGGGCATAGCGCTCGTAGGTCTTGAGCGCGTAGCCGCCCGTGGCCACAAACTCCACGACGCGCGAGAAGGTGGCGGCATCGAGCCCGGCATAGGGCGCAGCACTCCTCACCTCCTCGAAGAAGGCCGCCTCGTCGAAGGGCCCCGCGCAGGCCCGGCCGAGCACATGCTGCGCCAGCACGTCGAGCGCGCCCTTCCCGAGGGGCGGCGTGTCCTGCGCACCCAGATAGTTGGCCTCCAGCGCCGCGCGGCATTCCATGACCTCGAAGCGGTTGGCCGGCACCAGGATCGCCCGGCTCGGCTCGTCCATGCGATGGTTGGCGCGGCCGATGCGCTGGGCAAGCCGGCTCGCCCCCTTGGGCGCGCCCACATGCACCACCAGGTCCACATCGCCCCAGTCGATGCCCAGATCCAGCGTCGAGGTGGCGACGATGGCCTTCAGGCTGTTGGTCTGCATCGCCTTTTCCACCTTTCGCCGCTGCCCCGCGTCAAGCGAGCCGTGATGCAGCGCAATGGGCAGGTTGTCCTCGTTGATGTGCCAGAGATCGCGGAAGAGAAGCTCCGCCTGGCTGCGCGTGTTGACGAAGATCAGCGTCGTTCCGTGTTCTCGGATCGCTTCGTAGATGGCGGGAATGGCATAGCGCGCCGAATGGCCGGACCAGGGCACGCGCTCCTCGGTCTCCAGAATCGTGATCTGGGGTTTTGCGCCGCCTTCGACGGTCACGATGTCGGCCATGGCGCCCGGCGGATTCTGATCCACCAGCCAGCGGCGAAGGGCCTCCGGCTCGGCCACCGTCGCCGACAGGCCGATGCTGATGAGGCCAGGCGCCAGCCGGCGCAGCCGCGCGAGCCCCAGCGCGAGAAGATGCCCGCGCTTCGAGGTGACGAGGGCGTGCAGCTCGTCCAGCACCACATATCTGAGACGCGAAAGGAAGCGCTCGGCATCGGGCGAGGCGATCAGAAGCGCAAGCTGCTCCGGCGTCGTCAGCAGGATGTCGGGCGGGTCGAGCTTCTGGCGCTGGCGCTTGTGGGCCGGCGTGTCGCCGGTGCGCGTCTCCAGCCGGATGGGAAGCCCCATCTCTTCGACCGGCCGGGCAAGATTGCGTTCGATGTCCACGGCCAACGCCTTGAGCGGCGAGATGTAGAGCGTGTGGGGTCCGTGCGGTCTTGCGGGGCCTGCCGTCCCCTTTGCCGCCAGGTCGGTGAGCGAGGGCAGAAAGCCGGCGAGCGTCTTGCCCGCCCCGGTCGGCGCGATGAGAAGCACCGAACGGCCCGCCCGCGTGCGCGCCAGCAGCTCCAGCTGGTGGGCGCGCGGCGTCCATCCGCGCGCGGCAAACCATTCCCCGAACGGCGCGGGCAGAAGGGTGGCGCTGTCGCCGGCGATGAGGTCGATCTGTTTCAAGGAAACTAGAACTAAAGCAGAACGCAGGCGCCGCCAAGAGGCTTCCTCTCGCGGCGAAAAGGCTTAATCTGTGCCTGATGATGGATGCACGCGACCTCCTGCGTTCCCGGCCGGAAGGGCTTTACTGCCCGCGCGGCGACTTTTTCATCGACCCCGTTCGTCCCGTGGAGCGCGCGCTCGTCACCCATGGCCATGCCGATCATGCGCGCGCCGGCCATGGCGCGGTGCTGGCGACGCGTGAGACGCTCGACATCATGGCCCTGCGCTATGGCGCGGGCTTTGCCGGCGCCACGCAGGAGGCCCGGCCTGGCGAGGAGATCGCGCTCGCAGGGGTGCGTGTCCGCTTTCACCCGGCGGGTCATGTTCTGGGCTCGGCCCAGATCGCGGTGGAGGCCGAGGGGATGCGCATCGTCGTCTCCGGCGACTACAAGCGCAGCCGCGATCCCACCTGCGCCGCCTTCGAGCCGATCCCCTGCGACATCTTCATCACCGAGGCGACCTTTGCGCTGCCGGTCTTCGTGCATCCGCCGGCGGACAGGGAGATCGGCCATCTTCTGGCCTCCGTGCGCCGTTTTCCCGAGCGCACCCACATCGTCGGCGCCTATGCGCTGGGCAAGGCGCAGCGCCTCATCGCGCTTCTGCGCGAGGCAGGCTATGAAGAGCCGGTCTACATCCACGGCGCGCTGGCCAGGCTGTGCGCCTACTACGAAAGCGCCGGCGTGGCGCTGGGCCCGTTGCTGCCGGCGACGGTGGAAGGGAGCGACGGCGCACCGCCGCCGGGTTCCATCGTTGTCGCCCCGCCGTCGGCTCTCGGCGAGCGCTGGTCGCGCCGCTTCGCAGACCCGCTCCTGGGCTTTGCCTCGGGCTGGATGCGCATCCGCCAGCGGGCGCGCCAGCGCGGCGTGGAGCTGCCGCTCATCGTCTCCGACCACGCCGACTGGGGCGAGCTGACCGCCACCATCGGCGAGACCGGGGCAGCCGAGGTGTGGATCACCCATGGCCGGGAGGAGGCGCTGGCACGCTGGTGCGAGCTTGCCGGCATCGCCGCACGGCCGCTGCATCTGGCGGGCTACGAGGACGAGGCGGAGTAGTGGAACGGTTCGCGGAACTTCTCGACCGGCTGGTCCTGACGCCTGCGCGCAATGGCAAGCTCAGGCTTCTCGTGGACCATTTCTCGACCGTGCCGGACCCCGACCGTGGCTTTTGCCTGGCTGCGCTTACCGGCGGGCTGGATTTTCCCGCCGTCAAGCCGGCCATGCTGCGCGCGCTCGTCACGCAGCGGGTGGACCCGGTGCTCTTTGCCTATTCCTACGACTATGTGGGAGACCTGGCCGAGACGGTTTCGCTCGTCTGGCCGGCCAGTGGCGGGGAGGCGCGCGCGCCAGCCCTTTCGGAGGTGGTGGCGCGGCTGGCCACGGCCAGCCGGTCCGACGCGCCGGCGGTGATGGCCGGGCTTCTCGACCAGCTTTCGCCTTCCGGCCGTTTCGCGGCAATCAAGCTCGCCACCGGCGGCCTGCGTGTCGGCGTTTCCGCCCGGCTTGCCAAGCAGGCGCTGGCGGTTTTCGGCGGGGTGGCGGTGCAGGAGATCGAAGAGCTGTGGCATGGGTTGGAGCCGCCCTATACGGGGCTGTTCGCATGGCTGGAGGGCCGGGCCGCGAAGCCCGAGAACGCCATGGCAGCACCCTTCCGCCCGGTTATGCTCGCCCACCCCGTGGCCGAGGCCGAGCTTTCGCAGCTCGACGCGAGCGCCTATGCCGCCGAATGGAAATGGGATGGCATCCGCGTGCAGGCAGTGGCGCAAGGGGGGATACGGCGGCTCTATTCGCGCAGCGGCGACGACATCTCCGCCGCCTTTCCCGACCTTGTCGGAGCGATGGAGTTTGCCGGAGCGCTGGACGGCGAATTGCTCGTCGGTGATCCAAAGGAGGGAACCGGCACCTTCTCCGATCTGCAGCAGCGGCTGAACCGCAAGACGGTCTCGCGCGCCATGCTGGCGCGCTATCCCGTCTTCATGCGCTGCTATGACCTGCTCGTGGCGGAGGGGCGCGATGCGCGAACCCTGCCCTATGCCGAGCGCCGGGCGCTGCTTTCGGATTTCGTGGCCGCGCTGCCGGCGGCGCGCTTCGACCTTTCGCCGGAGGTGCCGTTCGCATGCTGGCGGGAGCTCGACGAGAAGCGCCGAAATCCGCCCCATCCCGTCATCGAGGGGGTGATGCTCAAGCGCCGCGATTCGCCCTATCTCGCGGGCCGCCCCAAGGGGCCGTGGTTCAAGTGGAAGCGCGACCCCTACACGGTGGATGCGGTCCTGATGTACGCCCAGCGCGGCCATGGCAAGCGCTCCAGCTTCTACTCCGATTATACGTTCGGCGTGTGGTCGGGGCCCGCCGAGGCGCCGGTCCTCGTGCCGGTCGGCAAGGCCTATTTCGGTTTCACAGATGCGGAGCTGAAGGAAATCGACAAGTATGTGCGCGACAACACGGTGGAGCGGTTTGGCCCCGTGCGTGCCGTGCGCGCAGAGCCAGGGCGCGGACTGGTTCTCGAGGTGGCCTTCGAGGGCCTCAACCGCTCGACGCGCCACAAGTCCGGCCTTGCCATGCGCTTTCCGCGCATCGCGCGGCTGCGGTGGGACAAGCCGCCTGGCGAGGCCGATCGCATCGAGGCGTTGAGAGCCCTGCTGCCGCCGGGCTGAGGGGGAGGGCTATTCGGCCACCGCCACGCGCAAGGAAAGGATCTCCAGCGCGCGTCCCCGTCCTTCCACGTCGGGCACGACGCTGATCGTGCCGCCGGAGGTGGGTCTGCGGTCGGGCAACTCGGCCTCCAGCAGATATTCCTCCGGCGAGGAGCCCACCACATAGCGCGAGCGGCCGCAGCCCCCCAGCGCGCCGAGATTGCAGAACATGGAAATCTGCGTCTCCTCGCCCTCCAGCGCGCGCGCGGTGAGGCTGAAGATGACGCGCCGCCCCGCCAGGTGCTCCAGAACACCCTGGCCGACGTCGAAGGAGACAGCCGTGTCCGGCTCGCCCGCGATCTGAAGGAAGGATTCCTCTCCATCGTTCACCGCTTCGGCCCGCATGCCGGCGGGCGCGCGCACCGTCGTCGGATCGTCGGGGGTGAAGATGGTAATCCACTCGCCCGTCGCCTGGATGGTGCCGCGCGGCCGCGTGCCCTGTTGTGCCTCCTCGGGGTCGAAGCTCTCCTCCTGCGCAAGGGGTGGCGAGGCGCTGCCGCCGCCATCCGGCTGCGGCTGCAGGATGCCGCTTTGCAGTGCCCACCATGCAGCCATGCCGACGGCCGCGACAAGCGTGGCAAGCACGAAAACGAGGGCGAAGGGCCGCCGCCTTCCCGCCGCGGCGCCCGGCGCGTCCGGCTCCTCCGCATCCTCTGCCGCCGCGTAGGCGGGGGACAGGCGGTCGTCGCGCTCCACATGCGGCACAAAATCGCCGCCTGCGGCCTCGGGAGCCGGTGCTTCTTCGCGCGGCGGTGCGGGCTTCTCGACCGGCACCACGGCGGGCAGGAACTCCTTCTCGATCTCGGCGATGACGCTCTTGACGCGCTCGCGCCGCTCCCGCACCTCCTCCGCGGACAGTCCGGGCCGCGCCTCGAGGGAGCGCTCGAGCGCCGCAAAGGCTTGCCGATAGACCTTTTCCCGGAAGGCCCTGTCCTGCGCGTCGCCCTTCTCCAACGCGCTCCTGATTGCCCGTTTGACCGCCTCCAAACGCGTTCCCCTTTCGCTTCATGGCCATGGTTACCCGGCTGTGCGGGTGCAATCAACGCTCTTTTTCGGCATTGCGTCGGCAGGAAGGGCATGATTCTTCCGGCTTTTCTTGACAGCCGCGCACACTGCCGTCAGCTATCGCAAACCGATTGCGCAAGGAGCAAACCCATGCTGAAGACGCCCTACCTGCTTTTTCTCGGCGATGCGCCGGACCAACTGGCGGCCAAGGTGGCGCAGGGCATCAAGGACTGGCGCCCGCAATTCTGCCTCGGCCAGCTGCGGCTCGAAGGCTGCCGGGCCGATCTCGGCCTGCCCGAGATGAGCGTCGAGCAGGCAAGGGCTGCCGGCGCGCAGACCCTGGTGGTGGGTGCGGCGAATCGTGGCGGCGTCATCTCCCCCGCCTGGCTGGACACGCTGGTCGCGGCCGCTCGCGCCGGCATGGACATCGCGTCGGGCCTTCACAACCGGCTGTCCCACCTGCCCGCGCTGGTGGAGGCGGCGGAGAAGGCAGGGACGAAGCTGTTCGACGTGCGCGTGCCGCAGAACGACTTTCCCATCGCCGATGGCAAGCGGCGCACGGGCAAGCGCTGCCTTGCCGTGGGCACGGACTGTTCCATCGGCAAGATGTACACCGCGCTGGCGATGGAGCGCGAGATGCTGGCCCGCGGCATGAAGGCCACCTTCCGCGCAACGGGCCAGACCGGCATCCTGATCACCGGGTCGGGCATACCGCTCGACGCCGTCGTGGCCGACTTCATGGCCGGCGCGGTGGAATGGCTGACGCCCGACAACGACCCCGACCACTGGGACGTGATCGAGGGTCAGGGCAGCCTCTTCCATCCTTCCTTTTCCGGCGTCACCCTGGCGCTCATCCACGGCGGACAGCCCGACGCGCTGGTCCTCTGCCACGAACCGACACGCACACACATGCGCGGCCTGCCGCACTATGCCTTGCCCTCGCTGGAGGCGCTGCGCGACCTGGCGCTCGCCACCGCCCGCATCGTCAACCCCGAGGTGAGGGTCACGGGCATCTCCGTCAACACCGCTGCCCTCTCGCAGGAGGAGGCACGCAGATATCTGGAGGAGATCGAGGCGCGTATGGGCCTTCCCGCCGTCGACCCCTTCCGCGACGGCGCCGGACGGCTGGTGGACGCTCTCTAGACCGGTTCATCGTTTCAATGAAACGCTGATCCGGTCCATCCATTTGTTTTGCCGCATTTGTGCGACGCCAGATGATTCCATCTGGCTGCAAATGCTGTAGACATGGAAGCCGCGGGCCGAAAGCCGGGTTCCGGCTTTCGGCAGGCCGTTTGCAGGGCCGATCAGACGGCGAAGCGCTCCGCCTCCTGGCCGTAATAGGCGATATAGCGCTCGGAGATCGCCTCCACCGGCAGGATGACGAGCACATCCGTGGTGGAGAAATCGGGATCGACCACGCAGCCGTCGCCGAACCGCGCGCCGAGGCGCAGATAGCCCTTGATGAGCGGCGGCATGGCGGCGAGAGCCGTCTTGGCATTGATCGCTTCGCGGGGCATCAGGTCCATGGCCGCGTAGCGCGCCTGCCGGGCGCGCACATACCACGGCCCCTCCGCCTGGCAGAAATGGGCGAGGAAGGAGAGCGGCTCGGCATGGGCGGCCGGCACGGTGCCGGGAAAGGAGGCGCAGCCGGTCATGACGTCGATGTTCCTTTGCCGGCAATAGGCCCAGATGCCCTGCCAAAGGAGCTCGATGGTGCGCTTCGAGCGATAGGCCGGCAGCACGCAGGAGCGGCCAAGCTCCAGAAAGCGGCGTTGCGGATGGCGCGCCACCAGCGCCTCAAGCTCGAACTCGTCCTGAGAGTAGAAGCCGCCTGCCGCCGCGGCATTCTCCTGGGTGAGAAGCCTGTAGGTCCCGACGATGCGCTCGCGCTCGCTGCCGGCAAGCGATGTGTCGATCACAAGCAGGTGATCGCACACGGCGTCGAAACGGTCGGCGTCACGTTCTTCCAGCGCTTCGAGCGATGCCGGGCGGGCGCCCATCTCCTGATAGAAGACGCGGAATCGGATGGACTGGGCGGCGGCGACCTCGTCGGCACCGCGCGCCAGCCGAACCTCCAGCGGCCCGATTCGCCCGAGAACCGGCACCTCTGCAAGGCGGGCGGAAAGGTCTTCGATAAGCGTCATCTTCCCAGCGCGTTCGGGGATGGCTGTCGGTTTCAATGTCAAACCTTGCACCGTGATTCTCCTCCACGTCGCATCGAAGCGGACATAGAGGCCGGCTGCGACAGGAGCATGACAAGAAAATGGCCGGCTTACAATCTCCGCCGACGCGATCACACCGCCGCGTGCATCTCCAGCGCCGACAACAGCTTGTCCGGATCGAGCGGCTTGGTGACGAAGCCGCTGGCGCCATGCGCCAGCGCGCTGTGGCGCGTCTTTTCCTGCCCGTCGGCAGACAGCACCAGAATGGGAACCGGGCGAAGGCCCGTTTCCTCCTCGTAGCGGCGAATGCTGGCGATGGCGTCGAGACCGTCGAGCACCGGCATGTGGAGATCCATGAGCACGATGTCGAAGGCGCGGGCAGGATGGGTCAGCTCGTCGACGGCCACGCGCCCATTGGGCACCAGCGTCACCTTGTGGCCGGCGCGCGCCAGCGTCGCGCGCGCCAGCATGGCATTGATCTCGTTGTCTTCGGCCACCAGCACGTTGAGCGCATTCCCCTGCGTCACCACCTTTGCGCCGGGCTGGGCCGCGGGCGCGCCGCCGCCTTCCGGCTGTTCGTTGAGCAGCAGGCGCAGAAGCGTGCGCCCGCGCACCGGACGGGCGAGAAACGCCGCATAGCCGTTGGCGCGAAAGGCGGTCAGGCGGCCGCGGTCGGTCGGCGCGATGAGGGTGAGCGCCCGCCTGGCGGACAGCCCGCGCCGCCGCAACCGCGCAAGGCGGTCCACCTTCCGGCTTTCCAGGGACGCATCGACAAGCACGGCGTCGAAGACGGCCTTACGCTTGCCGAGCAGGGCGAGCGCGCTCTTTTCGCCGTCGAAGACGCGCGCCCTGCCCCCGTGGGCGCGTACGGCCATGGCCAGCGCCTCGCCCTCCACCGCATGGGGCGTGAGAATGGCGACGTTCCAGCCCTTGAGCGCCATCGCCTCGTCGGCCGGCTCTGCCTCGTCGCGCGCAATGGGCAGGGTGACGGTGAAGGCCGCCCCTTCGCCCGGCGCGCTGTCGACGCCGATGCTGCCCTTCATGGCTTCCACGAGCCGACGGGTGATGGCAAGGCCCAGCCCGGCGCCGCCGTGGCGGCGTGTGGAGCCGCTGTCGCCCTGCTCGAACTCCTGAAAGATGCGCGCCCGCGTCGCCTCGTCGAGACCGGGGCCGGTGTCCTCGACCTTGAAGGCAAGGGCCGGTCCGTTCTCGTGGGTGACGGCCCTCACGGTGACCAGCACGCCCCCTTCCTCCGTGAACTTGATGGCATTGCCGAGCAGGTTGAGCAGGATCTGGCGCAGGCGGCCGGGATCGGCCGTCACCGTCTCCGGCACGTCCGGGGCGATGTGGCAGCCCAGCCCGATATTCTTGGCAAAGGCGCGCGAGGCCATCAGCTCGACGATGTTTTCCACCAGCTCGCGCACATTCATGCTCTGCGGTTCGAGCTCCAGCCGGCCAGCCTCGATCTTGGAATAGTCGAGCAGATCCTCGATCAGCGCCAGAAGCGCGCTGGCGGAGGTGGAGATGGCGCCGAGATAGGTGCGCTGCTCCGGCGACAGCCGGGTATCGGCCAGAAGGCGCGCCATGCCCATAATGCCGTTCATGGGCGTGCGGATCTCGTGGCTGACGGTTGCGAGAAAGCGCGACTTGGCAAAGCTTGCCTGTTCGGCGCGCTCGCGGGCGTTGACGAGCGCGCTCTCGGCGCGCTTGCGGGCAGTGATGTCGCGGGCGATCGCCCAGTGCGAGACGGTATCGCTTTCCGGGTCGTGCAGCGACAGCTCGGTCCACGAAAACCAGCGCAACCCGCCCCGGGCATGGATGGGAACATCGGTCGCACTCAGGCTTTCGCCACGCTGCGAGGCGGCCTCGGGCGCAAGCCCCACATCGACGCCCAGCTCGGGCAGCGTCTTGCCCCGCAGCGCGGCGGGCGTGCTCTCCATGAGGTCGGCAAACACCTTGTTGGCATAGAGGATGCGGCCCTCGCTGTCGCGATGGACCACAAGATCGCCGAGCGCCTCCAGAAGTCCGTGGAGGCGCTGCTCGCTTTTTTTCATCGCGGAAACCCGGTCGGCAAGCGCTGCCAGCTCGGCCGTCTCCCGCGGCGCTTCCGCGGCCTGCGGGTCGGGGCGCGGTCGCACTGCCAGAACACAGCCGGCAAGGCCGAGGAGAACAAGCGCCAGCACCAGAAGCGGATGGGCATCCGACAGATGGGCGAGAAGGCTGGCAAGCAGCGTGGTAAATCCGAACCACAGCAGGGCACCGTCAGCGGCCAATGCGCCGCCGCCCTCCCGCAGTCGTGCCCATATCCACCGGATTTGCGCCGTCATCATGGGCGGCACGATAACGGGCACGGATTACGGAAGGTTTTGTCCGGTCGCTCAAGTGCGACCGACTGCAGCAGGATTTTCTTTACATCTCCACCACCAGCCGGCCGCGCACCCGGCCGGCGACGATGTCCTCCGCCGCCTCGATGACCTTTCCGAAGGGGATGGTGCCGGTAATGGTGGCGAGCTTATCATGATCGAGCTCGGCGGCGATGCGGCGCCAGGCTTCCAGGCGCAGCGCCTTCGGCGCCATCACCGAGTCGATGCCGAGCAGCGAGATGCCGCGCAGGATGAAGGGGGCGACGCTGGCCGGCAGGTCGAGCCCCTGCGCCAGACCGCAGGCGGCGACGGCGCCGCCATAGGACGTCATGGACAATACATTGGCCAGCGTGTGGCTTCCCACCGCATCCACGCCGCCAGCCCAGCGCTCCTTGCCGAGCGGCTTGGCAGGGCCGGAAAGCACCTCGCGGGGGATGATCTCGCTGGCGCCGAGGCTCTTCAGATAGGATTCCTCGGCGGTGCGGCCTGTCGCGGCGATCACCTCGTAGCCGCGCGCCGACAGAAGCGCCACGGCGATGGAACCGACGCCACCCGCCGCCCCGGTGACGACGAGCGGTCCGCGATCGGGAGCAATTCCGTGGCGTTCCAACGCCATCACGCACAGCATGGCCGTATATCCGGCGGTGCCCACGGCCATGGCCTGGTGCACACTCAAACCCTCGGGCAGCGGCACCAGCCAGTCGCCGCTGACGCGGGCACGGCCGGCATAGGCGCCGTAATGCGTCTCGCCCACGCCCCAGCCGTTGAGGATCACCTTGTCGCCCTCCTTCCACTCGGGATGGCTGGAGCGGATGACGGTGCCGGCGAAGTCGATGCCGGGGATCATGGGAAAGCGGCGCACCACCGGGGCCTTGCCGGTGATGGCGAGCCCATCCTTGTAATTGACCGTGGTGGCCTCGACAGCCACGGTGACGTCGCCTTCCATCAACGCGTCTTCGCCGATCTCGACAAAGGAGACCGATTGCTTCTTCTCCTCGTCGCGGGTGATGAGAACGGCATTGAAACGATCGGCCATGGCGCTCCTCCGGTGTGGCTGGACGTGGCTCGACTCTGCGGCTGGCCAGGCGGCAGGTCAATGCCGCCCTTCGACGACTATGCCCCCAGCTCGCCCGCCAGGGCCTTGTCGATCAGGGCCCGCGTCTCGGCGATGCCGTAAAGGGCGACGAACGATCCGAAGCGCGGCCCGCGCTCCTGGCCGAGCAGCACCTGATAGAGCATCTGGAAGAACGCGCCGGAAACGCCGGGTCCGCCGGTTGGGCTCGTGCGCTTGTGATCCTGATAGCGCTCGATGCCGCGGGCGACATCGAGCGCGGCGTTCTGGATCTCCTCGCCATCGGCTTCTGCCGAAAGGCCCGACAGCTTCTCGCCAAGGGCCGCAAGCGCCTGCCGCTCCACCTCGTCGGGGGCGCGGAAGCGCTTTGCCGGTTTCACGAAATCCTCGAAATAGCGGATGGCGTAGTCCGTCAGGCGGTCGAGCTCGGGATGGGTCTCGGCCGTCACCCCCGGCGCATAGCGCGAGATGAAGCCCCACAGCACGCCCTTGTCGTGAGCGTTGGAGGCGCTGACGAGATTGAGCAGCAGCGCGAAGGGCACCGGCAGGTCGATGGCCGGCGGGCGGCCGTCATGGACGTGCCAGACCGGATTGCCGAGCCGGTTCTGCCAGTCCTGCCGGGGATAGGCGGACAGGAAGGCGTAATATTCGTCCACCGCCCGGGGAATCACGTCGAAATAAAGCTTCTTGGCCGTCTTCGGCTTCTGGTACATGTAGAGCGACAGGCTCTCCGTCGGGGCGTAGGTCAGCCATTCCTCGATCGTCAGCCCGTTGCCCTTGGACTTGGAGATCTTCTGTCCCTTCTCGTCCAGAAAGAGCTCGTAGTTGAAGCCTTCCGGCGGGCGGGCGCCCAGCACGCTGCAGATGCGCGCCGCCAGCTTCACGCTGTCGATCAGGTCCTTGCCCGACATCTCGTAGTCGACGGAAAGGGCTGCCCAGCGCATGGCCCAGTCGGGTTTCCACTGCAGCTTGGCATGCCCGCCTGTGACCGGCGTCTCGAAACGTTCGCCCGTCTCGGGGTCGCGCCAGACGATGGTGCCGGCATCGAGCTTGCGCTCCTCGACCGGGACCTGGCAGACGACGCCGGTCCTGGGATGAATGGGCAGGAAGGGCGAATAGGTCTTCGCCCGTTCTTCGCGCAGCGAGGGCAGCATGATGGCCATCACCTCGTCATAGCGCTCCAGAAGCGTCAGAAGCGTGGCGTCGAAGCGGCCGGAAGTATAGTATTCGGTGGAGGAAGCGAACTCGTAATCGAAGCCGAACTGGTCGAGAAACGCCCTGAGCCGCGCATTGTTGGCGGCGCCGAACGAGCCGTGCTCGCTGCCGAAGGGGTCCGGCACGCGGGTCAGCGGCTTGCCCAGATGCGCCTTGAGCATCTCCCGATTGGGCACGTTGTCGGGCACCTTCCGCAGGCCGTCCATATCGTCGGAGAAGCAGATGATCTTGGTCTTCACGCGGTCCTCGGTGAGGACGCGGAAGGCGTGTCGTACCATGGAGGTGCGTGCCACCTCGCCGAAGGTTCCGATATGGGGCAGGCCGGAAGGCCCGTAGCCGGTCTCGAACAGCACCGTGCCGGGAAAGGGCTTCCCCTCGTAGCGTTCGATGATCCGCCGCGCCTCCTCGAAGGGCCAGGCCTTGCTCTCGGCCGCCGCCGCCAGCATCTCCGGGGCAAGTTCGAGCGCATTGTGCGTGGTCATCGTCATTTCGGTCGTCCGTGGTCAGGAGGGTCTCGCCGCTGGTCTCTAAGCCCGGCCCGGCGGTGCGTCAATCAAGACACGGTTTTTTCGTTGCGGGCGGCAGCGGGGGTGCATAGGCTCTGGCCGCTGAACGTTGAAAGGGAATGCCGAATGAGCCTGCAGCCGAGCCCCCAGGAAGCGCTGATCTATCTGATGGTCATCATGTCGGCGGCCGATCGCGACATGACCGATGCCGAGCTTGGCAGCATCGGCAGCGTCGTGCGCCGGTTGCCGGTCTTCAGGGACTTCGACGACAACCGCATCATCGACGTCGCCCGCCAATGCCAGCAGATCCTGCAGGAAGAGGACGGGATGGAGCGGGTTCTGACCACCGTGCGCGACGTGGTGCCCGAGCGGTTGCATGACACGGCCTATGCGCTGGCCGTCGAGGTGGCCGCTGCCGATCTGCATGTGGAGCCGGAGGAAAAGCGCATGCTGCAGATCGTGCGCCGCCATCTCAAGGTGGAGCCGCTGGTGGCCGCCGCCATCGAGCGGGCGGCCCGCGCGCGCCATCGCACCTTGTTCTGACGGTGCGCTCAAGCGCATGTGACTGGCGGCAGCGCCACGGGCGGGCCATAAGGGCGCCATGGAAACCATGATCTTCTCGGAAGCTGCGATCCGGTTTGCCGCCTTCCTGGCCATTTTTGTGGCCATGGCGGCCTACGAGCTGTGGTCGCCGCGGTTGGAGCGCGAAGAGATGGCTGGCGCCTGGAAGGCACGGCGCTGGGCGACCAATCTGTCGCTGCTGCTCATTTCCTCCGCCATGCTGCGCGTCGTCTTTCCCGCCGCCGCCGTGGGCACCGCCCTCTGGGCGGAGGCACGGGGCTGGGGCCTCTTCCGCCACCTCGGGCTCGGCCCGCTGGCTGCCGGCGTGCTCTCCTTCATCGTTCTCGACTTCGCGGTCTGGCTGGAGCACGTGGCCAGCCACAAGATTCCGTTGCTCTGGCGCATCCATCGCATGCACCATGCCGACAACGGCTTCGACGTGACCACGGGGCTGCGCTTCCATCCCTTCGAGATCCTCATCTCGATGTTGTGGAAGGCGGCGATCGTCATCGCGCTCGGCGCGCCGGTGCTTGCGGTTCTCGTCTTCGAGATCGTGCTCAACGGCACCTCGATGTTCAACCACTCCAACATCGCCATTCCTCGCCCGGTCGACCGGCTTCTCCGGCTCGTTCTGGTCACCCCGGACATGCACCGCGTGCATCATTCGAGCATCCGCCGCGAGACGGACTCGAATTACGGCTTCAACTTTCCCTTCTGGGACCGGCTCTTCGGCACCTATGTGGCGCAGCCGAAGCGCGGCCACCTCGGGATGGAAATCGGCCTGCGCGAATATCGCGGCGCCGCCACGGCACGGCTGTTGTGGGCGCTGGTGCTGCCCTTCCGGTCAAACCGGCGCGGTCAGTAGAAGCCGACCGGAAAGTAACGCAGATAGAGCTCCTCGAAGGTTCCGCGTTCCTCGATCTCGCGCAGCGCATAGTCCAGCGCCTCCGCGAGTGCCGTCTGCTCCTGCCTGACGGCGATCGCCAGCCCCTGGCCCAGATATTCCGGCGCCAGATAGGGGCCGCCCGAAAAGGCGCAGCAGTCCTTGCCCTGCGCGCCCGCCAGCCAGAAGCTCAGCCGCATGCCGTCGCCGAAAACGGCATCCAGGCTGCCGGCCTCGAGGTCGCCGAGCAGCGCATCCCGATCGGAGTAGGCGATGGGCAATGCCTTGCCGAAAAGGTCGGCCAGCATCCGCTCGTGCGCCGTGCCCGCCATGACGCCAACGCGCCGGCCGGCGATCTTCTCGTGCAGGGGCTCGTCCAGGACGCCTTGCCGGCGCGTGACGAAGCGGGCCGGGAACTGAAGATAGGAACGGGAGAAAAGATAGGTCTCCCTGCTGTCCCGCGTGATCGCCAGCCCCGCGATCAGCGCTTCGCCGCGCGCCTCCCGCAGCGCCGCTTCCAGCTCCTCGAAGGGCAGCGCCTGGATCTGGCAGCGCTCCGTCAGCCCCAGAACATCACAGATGGCGCGTGCCAGATCGACATGAAAACCGACAAGCCTGCCCTGCGGGTCGAGGAAGTTGAAGGGGAAGAAATCGGTGGTCGTCAGAAAGCGCAGGCGCTGGATCGGCAGCGTGTCCGGTTTCTGCATGTGCTGGCGGCTGTCCCAGATGTGGGGAACCGGCGTCTGCGCCCCGCTGGGCATGGCGGCGGCCAGAACCAAGGCCATGCCCAGAAACGCGGCTGCGATCATGCCCACGAGGTCGCTCCCTTCTCGCTTCACGCAAGCTATAGCCCAAAAGACGAGGCGCCGGAACGTCCGGGCATGCACAACTGCACTTCCCGGAACCTCAATCTGTGCGTGTTGACGGGCGCATCAATATGACACAGTATAATTCCACCGCAACTTCAGTTGGAGCCGCAGGCTCCGGGTTGCACGCGGGGGCGAACATGCGATCGGCACCTTCCCTGGGCCGGCGGCAGGCACATCATACCGTTGCCAGAAATGGATTGTTTCATGCAGAATCCGACGCATACGCGCCGTGTCCCGATTCTGGACTCTCCTTGAAATAAACGCCATGCCATCAGGCGCTCGTGCCTGTCCGCACGGTATGCTTCGTCTTCCCGCGCCGTCGCGCGCCTAGCGGTTGGACAACCCATGTTTGCATCCTTCGCAACAAGGACCGGCGGCCAGGAAGCGGCAAACCCCACCAGCGGGGCGCCTGCGCCGTCGGGACTTGCCGAGTGGTGGCCGGTCCTCGAAGGCCTCGGCCTGTCGCACAACGATCTGGCGACGGTCGAAAGGCAGGCCCGTCTCGCCGGCGTCTGTTTCCAGAGAGAGCTTGTGGCCTCCGGTGTGATCGGCGAGGCGGACCTCTTCTATGTGCTGGCGCGGCATCTGGGGCTCGACTTCGTGGACGAGGTGCGCCCGGAAAGCCTGCTGGTGCGCGAGCCTCAATGCCTGAACATCCTGCGCCGCCCCTCCGGCACGGCGCGGGTGCCGGCGCTCGATCTCTCGACGGGCCAGCCCGTCTTTCTGATCGCCCCGCAGGCCGTCAGCATCCCGGCCATGCGCCGTCTTCTGGCGCGTCATCCGCGCATCGCGCGCATGATGCGCGTCGTGCCGCCTTCGGTTCTCCGGGGCGCCCTGATGGCGCGCGCCGAGGGACATCTGTCGCAGGGCGCCGTCAACGGCCTCTTCGAGAAATGGTCGCATTTGTCCGCCCGTCTGGTGATGACCGGCTGGCAGGGAGCCGTGCTCGGCGCGCTGGTCGCGGTCCTGGGGATGAGCCTCCTGCTTTGGACGGGCCCCGCCCTGCTGGGCCTTCACATCGTGCTTTCCCTGTCCTTTCTCTCCTGCGTGACGCTGCGGTTGCTGGCGGCCGCCAGGGCGCGCTCCGCGCAGCCCGGGCGCGAGCTGAAGGCCGTCAGAACGGAAGATATGCCGGTCTACACGGTCATCGTCGCGCTCTACAAGGAAGCCGAGATCGTGCCCGATCTCCTGATGGCGCTGGGCCGTATCGTCTGGCCGCGCAGCAAGCTGGAGATCAAGCTCGTCTGCGAACGCGACGACCACGAGACGCTGCGGGCGATCGCCGCCCACGGTCTGCGCCCCTGCATCGAGGTGATCGAGGTGCCGGGCGCTGGCCCGCGCACCAAGCCGAAGGCCCTGTCCTATGCCCTGCCGATGACCAGCGGCGAGTTTCTCGTCCTCTTCGACGCGGAGGACCGGCCGCACCCTTTTCAGCTCATCGAAGCCTGGCAGCGCTTCCGTGAGGGCGGCGAGGACCTGGCATGCCTGCAGGCCCCTCTCGTCATCTCGAACCGCCACGAAAGCTGGCTGTCACGCATGTTCGCCTTCGAGTATGCGGCGCTGTTTCACGGCATCCTGCCCTGGCTTGCCGGCCGCGGTCTCGTGCTGCCGCTCGGCGGCACCTCGAACCATTTCCGCCGTTCGGTGCTCGAGCGGGTGGGCGGCTGGGACCCCTACAACGTCACCGAGGATGCCGATCTGGGCCTGCGGCTCAGGCGCTTCGGCTACCGGGTGGACACCATCGCCTCGCCCACCTATGAGGATGCGCCCACCACGCTGCCGGTATGGCTGCCGCAGCGCACCCGCTGGTTCAAGGGCTGGTTCCAGACCTGGCTTGTGCACATGCGCGATGCGCCGCGGCTCGCCCGCGAACTGGGGCTACGCTCCTTTCTGGCAACCCAGGTCCTGTTTCCCGGCATGTTGCTGTGCGCGCTGGGCAATCTCCTTTTCCTGCTGGCGATCCTGGCGTTTTGCGCCTTTTTTCTTATCCGCGGGTCGCTGCCCCATGCCTATGGCGCCATGCTTCTGGTGGATCTCTTCAACATCGTCTGCGGCTATGGCGCCTTTCTGGCGCTTGGCTGGTGGACGTTGCCGCCGCCGGCCCGCCGCAGCCTCTGGAAACACGCTGCCCTCACCCCGGCCTACTGGATGCTTCTTTCCCTGGCTGCCTGGCGGGCCCTCTGGCAGCTCTATACCTGTCCGCATCACTGGGAGAAGACGCCGCACCGTCCGCACCGGCCGACGCCCGCACGCCCTCAGCGCAGGAAGCCGGGCCCCGAGCCGACGACGGCCCCATCCTCCTCGCCGATCGCTTCCATGTCGCGGCCGGGATAGGGCAGGGCGGTCAGGATGTGGCGGATGACCGCCAGCCGTGCCCTGCGCTTGTCGTTGGCAAGCACCACGGTCCACGGCGCGTGTTCGGTATGGGTGCGTTCGATCATCAGATCGCGCATGCGCGTGATCTCGTCCCACTTCTCCATCGCCGCCATGTCGATGGCCGAGAACTTCCAGTGCTTCAGGGGGCTGTGACGACGGGCGTGAAAGCGCTTGAGCTGCGTTTCGCGCCCGATGTTCAGCCAGAACTTGAACAGGTGGATGCCGTCGTTGACGATCATGCGCTCGAACTGCGGTGCCTCGGCGAGAAAGCGCTCGTGCTCCTCGGGCGTGCAGAAGCCCATGACGGGCTCCACCACGCCCCTGTTGTACCAGGAACGGTCGAAGGTGACGAATTCCCCGGCTGTGGGAAGCTGCGCCGCGTAGCGCTGGAAGTACCATTGCCCGCGCTCCGTCTCCGTGGGCTTGGGCAGCGCCACGTTGCGCGCCGTGCGCGGGCTCATGTAGTCGCGCACCCGCTTGATGCTGCCGCCCTTGCCGGCCGCGTCACGCCCCTCGAACACCGCCACCACACGCCCGCCGTCCGCCCTCAGCCAGCCTTGCAGCTTCACAAGCTCGATCTGCAGCGCCCTGAGCTGGGCCTTGTAGACCTTCTTCTCGAGTTTCCGCCCGTAGGGGTAGCCGCCGCAGGTCAGCGCCCGCTCCTCCACCCAGCCCGGCAGCGCGGGGTCGTCGATGTCGAAAGTGCGCTGCACCCCATTGATATTGAATGTCATCGGCTTGCGGTCTTGCGTGGCGGTGTTATCCAGAGGCTTGGTCATAAAAGTCGATCCCTCGCAGCGATAGGAGGGTGATGCTATTGGCGCCGGCCCGCAAGGTCCAGCGCCGTTTCCCGGGGTGTCGGGCATGGAAGGCGAGGAAGACAATACGCCGCGTGAGCGCCTGAAGGCCGTGCAGCGGCGCCTGCGCCGCGCCTGGCCGGTGCTGGCCGCGGCGGTGGCTGCACTTCTGTTTCTTGATCTTCATCGCGGCGGCAGCGGGCTGGCGGCGCTGCTGGGCGCTTTCTGGGTTCTGGCCTTTGCCGCGCTGCTGCCGGTTCGCGAAGCCCGGCCCACGGCAGGGAGGGCAAGCAGCCGCAGCACCGCCGGCTCCATCGAATCGCTGCCCGCGGTTCATCTGGCCGCCGCCGTTCAGGATCCTCTCTACATCGTCGAGCGCGGCGGCGGCATCGTGCACGCGAATGCCGCCGCCGTGGGTGCCTTCGGTCCCATTGCGCCCGGCGTGTCCCTGCAGCTGAAGTTCCGCGCCCCGGAGATGCACGATTTCATCACCCGCGTTCTGGAGAACGGGACGGAGCCGATGTCGGCGGATTATGCAGAGCGCGTCCCCATAGAGCGCGTCTACCGCGTCTCCGCCATGCCGATCGGCGAAGGAACGGGCCTCTTCGTGTTCCTGTTCAAGGATCAGAGCGAGGCGCGCCGGATCGACCGCATGCGGGCCGATTTCATCGCCAATGCCAGCCACGAGCTGCGCACGCCGCTCGCCTCCATCGCCGGTTTCATCGAAACCCTCCGCGGCCCGGCGCGCGACGATGCGCAGGCGCGGGAGAACTTTCTGCAGATCATGCAGAACCAGACCGCCCGCATGGCGCGGCTGATCGACGACCTTCTGTCCCTGTCGCGGCTGGAGGTCAAACCATATTCCGCCCCCACCGAAAAGGTCGATCTGTGCTCGCTTCTGCAGGGGGTGGGGGATTCGCTTGCGCATCTGGCGCGCGAATCCGGCGTGAAGATCACCTTCGATCTGCCGCCGGGCCCGCTGGAGGTGGCGGGCAACCGGGACGAGCTGGTGCAGGTGTTCGAGAACCTGCTGGAGAATGCGTGCAAATATGGAAGCTCCGGCGGCCGCGTGGTCGTCTCGGCCGAAGACGCAGGCCCCGAGGCGGAGAAGACCGTGACCGTGACCGATTTCGGCCCCGGCATTCCCGAGGAGCACATCCCGCGCATCACCGAGCGCTTCTACCGTGTCGATGTGGACACGAGCCGCGCCCAGAAGGGAACCGGCCTCGGCCTGTCCATCGTCAAGCACATTCTCACCCGCCATGGCGCGCGCCTTTCGATCCGCTCGCGCGTGGGCGAGGGGTCCTCGTTCACGGTCCATTTCCCCCCGCCCGCGTGAGGCGCGTCAATCCTGCTAGAGGCTGTTTCTTTTTTCCGTCATCCGTTTAGCCTACCACGGAGGGAATCTGATTTGCGCCAGCAGAACGGGAACGCGCCATGCACAGCCAGCACATCATGCATTCATTCGATGAAGAGCTGCGCTTTCTGACCAATCAGATCGGCAGCATGGGAGGATATGCCGAGCGCATGGTGGAGCAGGCGGTGGCCGCCCTGGTGAGCGGCGATACCGGCCTGGCCAGGAAGGTTGTGGAGGACGATGCCTTTCTCGACCGGAAGGAGCGGGAGATCGGCGAGAAGGCCGTGGTCATCATCGCCAAGCGCCAGCCCATGGCGGGGGACCTGCGCGAGATCGTCGGCGCCATCCGCATTTCCGGCGATCTGGAGCGCATCGGCGACCTGGGCAAGAACATCGCCAAGCGCGTTGCCCCGGTGAAGGAAGCGCGCCAGCCGGCGCGCCTGTTCCGCGGTCTTTCTGCATTGTCCGACCTGGCCCTCACCCAGCTCAAGGAGGTGCTGGATGCCTACGCTTCCCGCTCGGCGGCCAAGATCAGCTTCGTGCGGGACCGCGACGAGGAGATCGACGCCATGTATACCTCGCTCTTCCGCGAGCTGTTGACCTATATGATGGAAGATCCGCGCAACATCACCGCCTGCACGCACCTCATCTTCTGCGCCAAGAACATCGAGCGCATCGGCGACCATGCCACGAACATCGCCGAGACCGTCTACCACATCATCACCGGCACGGTGCTGCCGCCGGAGCGTCCGAAAGAGGACGAGAGCCACAAGGTGGTTGCGCCCCCGCAGACGGATGGGCTGCGGTAGGCAAACAGGTCCCTCGGGTTGTCCTATGCCCGAAAAAAAGGGGCGACCGAGGTCGCCCCACAGACCGCTGACAAACCCCGTCATTTTCGGCGGGGTTTTGTTTTATGGGTTTGTTGGGGTTTGGGATTTCGTTGTCA
>NZ_JAODNW010000025.1 GCF_025398255.1 Chelativorans intermedius
TCAGGGGCGGGTCGCTTCAACATGACCCAGTGAATCAAAAACCCCCGGCCAAAGCCAGGGGTTTGTCAGCGGTCTGACCCCGGGTCGCAAGACCCGGGGTTTTTCTTCGGGTCGACGGCGCTCGTTCACATCACGCCGATAGACCAGTCGACGATTTCCACCGCCGCGCTCTGGAACGCGCGGTCGAGGGCCGCGACGAAGGCACCGGCACCGCTGCCCACCACAGGCGCGGTGACCGTGAAGCTGCGCCCGGCGCGCACCACGCCGTTGCGATCATTGAGAACGCGGGCATAGAGCTCCACATGCGCGCGTTCACCACTGGTGCCTGCGCGGATTTCAAAGGTGCGGATGTCGACAATGACCTGATAGTCGATGGCCAGCCCCTCGCCCGGCCGGCCGACGCCGCCGATGCGGCCCGAGCGCTGATAGGCCTCTATCAGCCGCGCCTGAACAAGGCGCGGAAGACGGTCGGACCAACGCGCCCCGCCCAGAAGCTGCACCGTGCCATCGGCCGCGCGCACCACCAGATCCTGCCCATCCAGAATCTTCAGCGCCGAGGGTTCGGGCACCAGAATCTGCGTGCGCGAAAGACGCCGGCCGGAATCCGGCGGCATGGGCGCACTGATGTCATACGCGTCTACCGGCGGCGGCCCGAATCCCGGAATGGCGGCACACCCGCCAAGCAGGAGCCCTGCCAGGGCAAGCCCTCCGATCGAAGAACCCCTCAAACTCAAATGAAACTCCCAAATTTAAAAGGATTGCCTTTAAATTTCCGTTTCCTTCTTGCGAACCCGTGTCGGCTTGTCAACGCCGCACGCGGCCGTCATAGCGGCGGATCGTGCCTTCACCGCCGGTGATGATACGCTGCGGATTCTGCTCGAAATCGCTGACGGCCTGCTCGATGCGGTTGATCGAGCGGCGTGCGTCGATGACCAGCGCCTCGACATCGCGCAGCCCCTGGCCGGAGAAACGCGCCAGCCCGTCGGTGATCGTGCCGATGCGGGCGTTGAGCGTGTCGGCCACCTGGCGGAAGGATTGCAGCGTGGCGCGCGCCTCGGCCACCAGCCCCTCCCCGTCGCCGCTGCCCAGCATTCCGTCCAGCTTGGCCAGAACGCCGTCGATGCGGGTCGAGGCTTCGTTGAGCCGGCTGGCAAGCTGGCTGGCATCGGTGATGATCTGGTCGATGTCCTGCGTCCTGCGGCCGACCGCCTCGCTCACCCGTGCGATATCGCTCGAAGCGCGGTCGAGGCGTTCACTGGCTTCGGCGAAATTGTCGACCGCGGCGGAGACGGACTCGGCGTTGATGCCGGCCACGATGCCATCGACCCGCCCGAGCGTGCGGTTGGCATTCTCGGAGAAGGTGTTCAGGGCGGTCACCGTTTCCTGAACCCCGGTGACGATGCCATCGAGGCGTCCACCAGCGTCGGCAAGCTGCTGGGTGAAGCGGTCGACATTCTGCATCACTTGCGCAACCTGCTGCCGGTCGACGGAGTTCAGCAGCCCCTCGGCCGCTTCGAGGGTGGAGTCGAGGCGGCCGGAGACGGCCGTGAGCGTGGTGGAAAGCTCGCTCACGCTGGCGAGGAACCGGTCGATCCCGTCGGAGTTCTTCGCCAGTGCATCGGAGAAGGTCTCAACATTCACCAGAGTGCGCGTCAGCGGCCCCCGCGCATCCGACACGAAGCCTTCCAACTCGCCGATCATCGTGTCGGCGCGCGTGAGAACGCTTTGCGTCGTCTGCAGAAGATTTGTGACCGCCGAGGGACTGGTGTCGATGGTCACGATGGTGCCCTGTTCCTCGGCCTGTTCAAGAAGATTGGGCTCGTTGGGGTCGCCGCCCGTCAGCTCGATGCTGGCCTGGCCGGTCAGCCCGGCAAGGCCGACATCCGCGCGCGTGGAGCGGCTGATCGGCGCCTGCTTTCGGTCCACCTCGGCATCGGCGACGGCATATTTCGGGTTGTCCGGGTCGACATAGACACGCAGGACATTGCCCACCCGGACACCGTTGAAGAGCACGGCGCTGCCGCGGCTGAGCCCTGCCGCCGAGCCCATGATGCGAAAGCGCAGCGGTGTCATCTCGCTGCGGTCACCAATGCCCGCCGCCCAGTAAATGAAGCCGAAGGCCGCGAGAACCGCCAGCACCGTAAACAGCCCAACGACAACATAATTGGCTTTTGTTTCCATACTTTAAGGCTCTTTTCTCATGCATCTTCCGAAGGGACGATGCGTCGCGCCCGCTTACCCCTGAAATAGGATTTCACCCATGGCTCGTCGCACTGCATCATGTCCTGCGCCGTGCCCTCCACGAGTACACGTTTCTGGCCGAGCACGGCAATGCGGTCGCAGGCGGTCAGCAGGCTGTCGAGATCGTGGGTTACCATATAGACGGTCAGGCCCATCGTATCGCGCATCTTGATGACAAGCTCGTCAAACTCGGCTGCGCCGATCGGATCGAGCCCGGATGTCGGCTCGTCGAGAAAGACGATGTCGGGATCGAGCGCCAGCGCCCGCGCCAGCGCCGCCCGCTTGATCATGCCGCCGGAAAGCTCGGAGGGATACTTGTTGGCCGCCGCACGCGGCAGCCCCACCAGCTCGACCTTGAGCAGGGCAAGCTCATCCATCAGCTTCTTGGGCAGGTCGATATATTCGCGCATGGGCACCTGGATGTTCTCCAGGACGGTAAGGGCGGAGAACAGTGCCCCATGCTGGAACAGCACGCCCTGGCGCATGTCGATCAGCATGCGCTCCTGATCGGAAAGTTCCGCGAGGTTCCTTCCGAACATGCGAATGGTGCCGCTGGCTTTGGGTACAAGCCCGAGGATGGTGCGCAGAAGCACCGATTTGCCAGTGCCCGAGGCTCCGACAAATCCCAGGATCTCGCCGCGATAGACGTCGAGCGAAAGGTTCTCCAGCACCGTGTTGGTGCCAAAGCGCACGGTCACCCCCTCCGCCTGGAGGATGATGTCATCCCCGCCTGCCGGCGCCTGCCGCGCCGCCTCGTTGTCATGCTGGTGCTCGGTCATCAGAAATCAATGGCTGCGTAGAAAATGGCAAACAGGCCGTCGACCACGATCACGACGAAGATGGCCTTCACCACGGATGTTGTCACCTGCCTGCCCAGCGATTCGGCGCTGCCGCCCACCTTCATGCCTTCCACGGAAGCGATGACGCCGATGATCAATGCCATGAATGGGGCCTTGATGAGGCCGGAAAAAATGCTCGTCAGGTCAATGGCGTCGCGCAGCCGGTCGATGAAGGTCGACGGCGCGATGCCTGAATAAAGCCAGGAAATCCCCATGGCGCCGCCAAGGGCGGCGAAATTGGAGATGATGGTCAGACACGGCAAGGCGATGACGAGCGCCACCATGCGCGGAAACACGAGAACGCCCACCGGATTGAGGCCGATCACGGTCAGCGCGTCCACCTCCTCCCGCATCTTCATCGAGCCGATTTCGGCCGTGATGGCGCTGCCGGAGCGGCCGGCGATCATGATTGCCGTCAACAGAACGCCCAGCTCGCGCATCACGAGGATGCCCACCAGGTCAACCACGAAGATCTCGGCACCGAAATAGCGAAGCTGGAAGGCACCCTGCTGGGCAATGATGGCGCCCACGATCGCCGACATCAGAACGATGATGGGAATGGCGCCAACGCCCATGCGGTCGATCTGATGGATGATGGCTGCAGGGTTGACCGCATGTTTGCGGCCAAGCTTCATCTGCGCCCCGCTGACCGTCGCCCCCAATATGTGCAGGCCGTAGAGAATGTCGTTCAGCGCGTCATGGACGGAGCGTCCGACAGCCGCGAAGAGACCGATGAACCAGGAGCCGCCGCGCGACTCGGGCGGGGCCTCCGGCGCCTCGGCAATCGGCATGACCGCATCGAGAAGGATGGTGGCGGCGCTCGACTCCCCGCTCACCGAGACCGTGGCGCCGCGCCGCTTCTGGTCGGCAATCAGCCGGCCTACAAGCCACGCACCGGCGGTGTCGAGATGGCGTATCGCACCGAGGTCCAGATCGAGACGTTTTTCCTCGCTCCTGAGGAGCTCGCGGATACGACCGTCAACCTCACCCACGGTGCGCGTCGTCCAGTCACCGGAAAGCCGGCACGTCAACACGCCGTCATCCCGCGTGCAATCAATGCGCGCCGGTTCCGCCTTCTCCTGCACGGCCGTGCCGCCTGCTTGCCTCGAGGCTCCGAACACCATAAGCGTCATCCATAAAGGCTGGTGCGTGCAAAGAAAACTACTTCTGCCTGTAAAATCCGTGCATAACGCCACCAGCGGGCGCAACAAAGCGAGGTGATCATGGCTCCTGCCCTGGCCGTCGAGATCGAGCGTTTTCCCATAGCCGGCGTCTTCCGCATCGCCCGCGGTGCGAAAACCGAGGCGCAGGTGGTCACCTGCACCCTCACCCAGGAGGGAGCCACGGGCCGCGGCGAATGCGTGCCCTATGCCCGCTACGGGGAGACCGTGGAAAGCGTGGTAGCACAGATCGAGGCCATGCGCAGCGCCGTGGCGGATGGCATAGACCGTCAGGCGCTGATGAAGCTCATGCCGCCCGGTGCGGCGCGCAACGCGCTCGACTGCGCGCTCTGGGACCTGGAGGCCAAACGCACGGGCCGGCGTGTCCAGGAAACACTCTGTCCTGCCCCGCGCGCACTGACCACGGCACAGACCATCTCCCTCGGTACGCCCGAGGAAATGGCAGCCCAGGCACGCGCCCACGCGGACAGGCCGCTTCTGAAGATCAAACTGGGCGGCGAGCACGATGCCGCCTGCCTGCGCGCGGTGGCCGAGGCTGCCCCCGGCAGCCGGCTGATCGTCGATGCGAACGAGGGCTGGCGGCCAGACAGTCTTGCCGAGAATCTGCACGCTGCAGCCGGTTGCGGCGTGGCGCTCGTCGAGCAGCCGCTGCCGGTCGGGGAGGATGCAATCCTGCGCGAAATCGAGCGGCCGGTGCCTGTCTGCGCCGACGAGAGTGTGCATACGGCAGAGGATCTGTCGGCTCTCGAAGGGCTCTACGACGCGGTGAACATCAAGCTTGACAAGGCAGGCGGCCTGACGGCGGCGCTCATCCTGCGCGAACGGGCGCGCGAACGGGGTTTTTCCATCATGGTGGGCTGCATGGTGGGCACGTCGCTTGCCATGGCGCCGGCGGTCCTGCTGGCGCAGGAGGCGGAATTCGTCGACCTGGACGGGCCGCTTCTTCTTCGGCATGACCGCTCGCCCGGCCTCGTCTATGACGGCGCACGGGTTTCTCCCCCATCGCCGGCATTGTGGGGATAGCGGCAGGCCGGTTCTACGCCGCCTTTGCAGTTTCGCCTTTCACCGGCGGCAGGGGCCGCTCCTGCAGGGCCGCGGGCTGGGCAATCTCGGTCCAGGTGATGATCTCGAAACTGCCGTCGAAATTCTCCACGAGTGCCGTGCAGCTTTCCACCCAATCGCCGGTGTTCATGTAGTGAACGCCCATGATCTGCTCGATGGCGGCATGGTGGATGTGCCCGCAGATGACGCCGTCCACCTCGGCACGGGCGGCCTCCTGGGCGAGCAGGTTCTGAAAGGAACTGATGAATTTCACCGCCTTCTTCACCTTCACCTTGGCCCAGGAGGAAAAGGACCAGTACGGTCGACCAAGGAGCCTGCGGACAGCGCCCACCACGCGGTTGACGACGATGGCGGCGTCATATGCCTTGTCTCCCAGATAGGCGAGCCAGCGCGCATTGTGCACAACGGCATCGAACTGGTCGCCGTGGAGAACGAGAAAGCGCCGTCCGTCCGCCGCCTCGTGAATGACGCGGTCCGTCACCACGATGCCGCCGAAATGCACCCCCTGAAAGGGGCGCAGAAACTCGTCGTGATTGCCGGCGATGTAGAACACCCTGGCGCCCTTGCGCGCCTTGCGCAGGAGCTTTTGCACCACGTCGTTGTGGGCCTGAGGCCAGTGCCATGAACGCCTGAGCCGCCAGCCATCGACGATATCCCCCACCAGATAGATGGTGTCGGCGTCGTGATGGCGCAGAAAATCCACCAGAAACTCGGCCTTGGCGGGCCGCGAGCCCAGATGGATGTCGGAAAGGAAGATGGTGCGGAAGGTGCGCGGCGCGGTGGCAGGCATCTCGTCGTCCCATGCGGTGGCTGTCGCCGCTGCTATGACCAGATTCCTGTCACAGCCATGTGACGGTTGCCAGGCGCTGGCGGCGGGAGTAGACGATCACCAGTCTGAAGCAATCGGGGAAGACCATGGATCTCGGCATCAGGGGCAGGAATGCAATCGTCTGTGCATCCAGCAAGGGGCTGGGCCGGGGCTGCGCCCTGGCACTGGCGGAGGCCGGCTGCAATCTCGTCGTCAATGGACGCGATCCCGACGCCCTGAAGGCAACAGCGGAAGAAATCCGCACGCGCTACGGCGTCGTCGTCACCGAGGTTGCCGCCGATGTCTCGACGCCCGAGGGCCAGGAGGCACTGCTTGCCGCCTGTCCGCAACCGGACATCCTCGTCAACAACAACGGCGGTCCGCCGCGCCGCGATTTCCGCGAGCTCACGCGCCAGGCGATCCTCGACGGCGTGACGCAGAACATGGTCACGCCGCTGGAGCTCATTCAGGCCACCATCGACGGCATGGCAAGCCGCGGCTTCGGGCGCATCGTCAACATCACATCGCTCTCGGTCTACATGCCCATTCAGGGTCTCGATCTCTCCTCGGGCGCCCGGGCGGGGCTCACGGCGTTTCTGGCCGGCGTGGCGCGTGGTGTGGCCAGCCGCAACGTCACCATCAACAACATCCTGCCGGGCAAGATGGACACCGAACGGCTGAGAAGCGGCATTCGCTATGGCGCGGAGAAGGCCGGCGTGAGCTATGAGGAGGAAGCGCGACGCCAGACGGCGGAGATTCCGGCCGGCCGCTTCGGCACGGCGGAGGAGTTCGGCCGCGCCTGCGCCTTCCTGTGCTCGGCCCATGCCGGCTACATCACCGGCCAGAACCTGCTTCTCGACGGCGGGCTTTACACGAGCGCCTTCTGAAATCGTTGAGCCGCGCTTGCGGCCATCCACCTCAAACAACAGGGAGAGAGAAACTTGAAACTCTTGCGGTTTGGCAACAAGGGCGCGGAAAAGCCGGCTGTCCTGCACACCGACGGCACGATCCGCGACGTCTCTTCGCTGGTCGGCGACTTCACGCCCGAGACGCTGTCGCCGGCGCTGACACGCATTCTCGCATCCGCAGACATCGGCAGCCTGCCTGAAGTGCCCTCGTCCGTGCGCATCGGCGCACCGCTTTTGCGCACCGGCCACTTCATCGCCATCGGGCTCAACTATGCCGACCATGCCGCCGAGTCCGGCCTGCCGGTGCCCAGCGAGCCGGTGGTCTTCTCGAAGGCGCCGAGCTGCCTTTCGGGTCCGAACGACGACGTGATGCTGCCCAAGGGCTCGGAAAAGACCGACTGGGAGGTGGAGCTGGCCGTCATCATCGGCGAGCGCTGCGACTATGTGGAGGAGAAGGACGCCCTGTCCCACGTCTTCGGCTATGCCGTCTGCAACGACGTCTCCGAACGCGAGTACCAGACGGAGCGTGGCGGCCAGTGGGTGAAGGGCAAGAGCGCTCCCACCTTCGGTCCGCTCGGTCCCTGGCTGGTAACGACCGACGAGATTGCCGATCCCCAGAACCTCGACATGTTCCTGGATGTCAATGGCGAGCGTCGCCAGACGGGCAACACGAAGACGATGATCTTCTCCGTTGCGCAGATCGTCTCCTATCTGTCGCGCTTTATGGTGCTCGAACCCGGCGACGTGATCACCACCGGCACGCCGCCCGGCGTCGGCCTTGGCATGAAGCCGCCGGTCTATCTGAAGGCTGGCGACGAGATGCGGCTCGGGATTTCCGGCCTCGGCGAGCAGCGCCAACGGGTCGTCGCACGCTAAGAGGACGACGTTTCCCAGAGCACGGACAGTAAAAATGGCACCAAGGACACCGGCGAAGGGCGGCGGCTCGGATCTCGACGAGGCTGCTCTCTTCTTCCACCGCTATCCGGTGGCGGGAAAGCTTGAGATCCAGCCCACCAAGCCGCTCGGCAACCAGCGCGACCTCGCCCTCGCCTATTCGCCGGGCGTTGCCGCACCCTGCCTGGCCATTCGCGACAATCCGGGCGCTGCCGCCGACTACACCGCGCGCGCCAATCTGGTGGGCGTGGTTTCCAACGGCTCGGCGGTGCTCGGCCTTGGCAACATCGGGCCGCTTGCCTCCAAGCCGGTGATGGAGGGCAAGGCCGTCCTGTTCAAGAAATTTGCCGGCATCAACGTCTTCGACATCGAAATCGACGCGCCGGATGTCGACTCGATGGTCGAAACCATCGCCGCGCTCGAACCCACCTTCGGCGGCATCAACCTGGAAGACATCAAGGCGCCGGAGTGCTTCGAGGTGGAGGAACGGCTCAAGGAGCGCATGGGTATCCCCGTCTTCCACGACGATCAGCACGGCACGGCCATCATCGTGGCGGCGGCGATCCTCAACGGGCTGGAGCTTGCCGGCAAGGACATCGCCCGGGCGAAGATCGTCACCTCCGGCGCGGGCGCGGCCGCCCTTGCCTGCCTCAATCTCCTCGTCTCGCTCGGCGCACGCACGGAAAACATCTGGATCACGGACCGTTTCGGTGTCGCCTGGCGCGGGCGCACGGAAGAGATGGATCGCTGGAAGGAGCCCTATCTCAAGGACACCGAGGCGCGCACACTAGCCGATGTGATCAGCGGGGCGGATGTCTTCCTCGGCCTCTCCGCGGGTGGCGTCCTCAAGCCCGAGATGCTTAAGGAGATGGCCGAGCGGCCACTGATACTCGCCCTTGCCAACCCGGTGCCGGAGATCATGCCAGAGGCGGCGCGCGAGGCGCGGCCGGACGCCATGATCTGCACCGGTCGTTCGGACTATCCCAACCAGGTCAACAATGTCCTGTGCTTCCCCTATATCTTCCGGGGCGCGCTGGATGCCGGCGCCAAGGCCATCAACGAGGAGATGAAACTGGCGGCGGTACGCGCCATCGCTGCCCTGGCCCGCGAGGAGCCTTCCGACGTCGCCGCCCGCGCCTATTCCAGCGAAACACCGATCTTCGGGCCGGATTTCCTCATCCCCTCGCCCTTCGATCCGCGGCTCATCCTGCGCATCGCCCCGGCGGTGGCGAAGGCGGCGATGGACTCGGGGGTGGCCAGCCGGCCCATCGAGGACATGGAAGCCTATCTCGACCGGCTGAACCGCTTCGTTTTCCGTTCCGGCCTGGTGATGAAGCCGGTCTTCTCCGCGGCGAAGCAGGCCGGCAGCAAGCGCGTCATCTATGCCGACGGGGAGGATGAGCGGGTGCTGCGCGCCGCTCAGGTGGTGCTGGAAGAAGGGCTCGCCCAGCCGATCCTCATCGGCAGGCCGCATGTGGTGGAAGTGCGGCTCAAGCGCTATGGCCTGAAGATAAGGCCCGGCAGGGACTTCGAGATCATCAACCCCGAGGACGACCCGCGTTATCGCGCCTATGTCGATCTTCTGATCCGCATTGCCGGACGTCGCGGCGTAACCACGGAGGTCGCCCGCACGCTGGTGCGCACCAACACCACGGTGATTGCGGCGCTGGCCATAATGCGCGACGAGGCGGACGCGATGATCTGCGGCCTGGAAGGCCGTTTCGAGCGCCACCTCCGATATGTGGATACCATCATCGGCCGGCGCGAAGGCGTGTGCGCCTTGTCGGCGCTGTCGATGCTGATCGCCCAAAGGGGAGTCACCTTCTTCACCGATACTCACGTCACGCTGGACCCGAGCGCCGAGGAGGTGGCGGAGATGACCGTGCTGGCGGCCGAGGAGATCCGCCGTTTCGGCATCGAGCCGAAGGCCGCACTGCTCTCGCACTCCGACTTCGGCTCGCGCGACAGCCCGAGCGCGCTGAAGATGCGCGAGGCTGTTGCCATTCTGCACCGTATCGCGCCCGACATCGTGGCCGACGGCGAGATGCATGGGGATTCCGCCCTTTCGGAGGGGCTGCGGCAACGCGTCTTTCCCCATGCCGCGCTCGAAGGCGAGGCCAACCTCCTTGTCTTCCCCAATCTCGATGCAGCCAACATCACGCTGACCACCGTCAAGGCGATGACGGACGCCCTGCATGTCGGGCCGATCCTGCTCGGCCCGGCCCGCCCGGCGCACATCCTCACCCCTTCGGTGACGTCGCGCGGCGTCGTTAACATGACCGCTCTCGCCGCGGTGGAGGCGCTGCAGAACCGGGAGAATCAGCCCGCCCTGCCCGGCTAACCGGCATTTAACGTCACAGGGCTATCCTTCCCGCCGTATCGAGATGCGCAGAGGAATGAGAAATGTCGGGCAGGGCATGGTTTGCGGCGGGTGCCATGGCACACGCCATCCTCATTTCCATGACGCCACAAGCGGCAGGCCAGCAGAAGGGCTATACCATTATCGCCGGTGACGGCGGCAGCCAGGGCACCCCGCCGCCCATGGCCACCCGGTCGTCGATCCTGGACCTGCGCGGCACGTCGCGACCGGTCGGCGATGAAGGGACAGCGGAGCAGATTCTCGAAGACACGCCTGCGCGTCCCATGGGAGAGGCCGAACGGCGCGTCAGGGTTGTCGGGCCAAAATTTTTTCCCGATCCAGAAGAGGCAATAGATCTGCGAGCTCCGGCCCGGAATCCCGTCCGGTAAGCGCCAGCCGCAGCGGCTTGAACAACGCCCTGCCCCCGCGCCCGGTTTGCGCCTTCACGGCTCGCGTCCATTCATGCCAGGTCTGGTGGTTCCAGGGCTGTTCGGGCAGAAGGGCGAAGGCTGCGCGCAGGAAGGCGCGGTCTTCCTGCGAGAACGTTGCCGTTTCCGGCGGTCCTTCGGTGACGATGCGCCACCATTCCACGGCATCCGCCAGCGTTTCGATATTGCCGCGCACCGCGTTCCAGAAACTTTCCGCCCTGGGGCCTGCAATGCCCAACGCGGCAAGTCGTGCGGCGGCCTTCTCAAAAGGCATGGCATGAACGATGGAGCGGTTGAGCGCTTTCAGCTCGTCCACGTCGAACCGTGCCGGCGAGCGGGAGGTCGAAGCCGGATCGAATCTCCCGGCCAGCGCGTCCATATCCTCGCACGCAGACACGGCCTGCGCAGTGCCGAGCAGAACGGCCAGCGAAGCGACCGCCATGGGCTCGATGCCAGCCTCGCGCAGGCCGGCCAGCGACAGCGCACCCGTGCGCTTGGAAAGCCCCTCGCCGTCCGCCGCGATCAGGAGGTTGTGGTGGCCGAAGGCCGGCGCCTGCGCGCCGAGCGCCTCGAACAGCGCGATCTGGGCGCCGGTATTGGTTATGTGGTCGTCGCCGCGGATCACATGCGTGATGCCAAGCGCAATGTCGTCCACCACGGAAGGCAGCGTGTAGAGGAAGGTGCCATCCTCGCGGATGAGAACGGGGTCGGACATCGACGCCAGATCCACGGTCTGCGGTCCGCGCACTACGTCCTCCCAGTGGATTTCCGTGCGCCGCGGCGAAAAGGGATCGTCGTCGAAATTGGGCAGCAGAAAGCGCCAATGGGGTTTTCGCCCTTCCGCCTCGAGCTGCGCACGCTCCCGATCGTCGAGCTTCAACGCCTCCCGTCCATAGACCGGCGGCAGACGGCGCGACAGGCGCACCTTGCGCCGCCGTTCGAGCTCCTGCGCCGTCTCGTAGCAGGGATAGAGAAGGCCGCGTTCCCTGAGGCCGGCCGCGGCCTCCTCATAGCGGGCAAAGCGTTCCGACTGATGCACGACAAGATCCGGCTCGATGCCGAGCCAGCGCAGATCCTCCTCGATCGCCTCGGCAAATTCCCGGCGTGAGCGTGCGCTGTCGGTGTCGTCGAAGCGCAGGATGAAGCGCCCGCCGGCCTTGCGCGAAAACAGCCAGTTGTAAAGCGCGGTGCGCGCATTGCCGATATGGATGCGCCCGGTGGGAGACGGGGCAAAGCGAACGGTAACACTCATGGCGCTTCAGCTAGCCGAGGCATATGGGCTTTGCAAGGCACGCGCCGCAAGTCTTCGCGAAACCGCCAGCATGAGGGCTGCGGCGGCAAGACAGTAGAAGCCCATGGCAGCAATCTGCAGCGGATAGGAGACGCCGAGGTCGATCAGATAGCCGGTCAGTCCCGGCCCCATGGCCGTTGCAAACACCAGGATGGCGACGGTAAGCGCGCGCACCGCGCCGAGATAATGCGTGCCGTATATCTCCGGCCACAGGGCGCCGAAAAGCGTCGAGGAACAGCCATAGGAGATGCCGAGCAACCCCATGAACGCAAATGCCGCCCATTGCCCCTCGAAAAAGGCAAGCACCAGGCAGGCCGCGCCGAGCGGCAGCAGGAAGCTCGGCAGAAGCGCCACGGCCGAGAAACGGTCGATGAGCTGGCCCGAGACCAGCGCGAAGGTCACCGTCATCGCGGCCATGAAGGTGAAAGCGGACGCGAAGACCTCGAGCGACCAGCCGCGCAGCTCCACCAGATAGACCTGATGGAAGAAGATGGTCGTCCCGATGAAACCCGGCGCCATCACCCCCAGCAGCAGCGCATAGAACAGGGGATCGCGGATCACCTCCGCCCGCGTCCAGTGGCGGGCGGCGGAAACGCGCGGTGGCGGATCGCTGGAGCGCGGCGCCCGCTCCACCGCCATCAACGCCGCAATCGCCGGCAGGGCGACGACCACCAGAACGGCGGCGGCCACCAGCCAGCTGTTGCGCCAGCCGACGGCACCCGCCACGGCGACGAAGAGAAGTGGCAGCACAGCCTCGCCCGCATTGTGCCCCAGCGTGACAAGCGAGACGGCGCGCCCCCGCTGGGCGGCAAACCAGCGGCCCATCGCCGTCAATGCGTTCTGCGTCATCATGCCCTGACCGAACAGGCGCAGCAGATAGATGGTCACGCACAGAACGATCACCGAGGAAGACAGCGCCATGGAAATGCAGGCAACGGCCAGCACCGGCACGACGATGAAGGTGACGGTCTTGACCGAGTGCCGGTCAACGATCTGGCCGAAGCGCGGCAGCGTGAATGCGCTGGCGAGCGTTGCCAGCATGTAGATCATGCCGAAGGCACCATGCGAGAGGCCATATTCTGCGCGGATGTCGCCTGCCGACAGGGAGATGAAGAATGTCTGTCCGAAGGAGGAGAAGAAAGTGAGCAGGAACCCGCCGGCGAGCCAACGGGCATTCTCGCGAAGGAAGAGCAGAAAGGACATGTGTTTCTCTGATGAAGAGCGCCGGCCCGGATCTTTTCGGCCAGCGCCGCGCCGGACTCGGCGGGTCGGCGCGCATCCTAGGGCCTTGTGCGCGCGATGCAAGCCGATGATGCGCCCGACGGTACGCCAAAGTGGCGCGGCAGGGGGCGCAATCCGGTTGCCGGCCCGCCCTGCCGGGCGGGATGACGGCATGGACACGGCTCCATCCCGCGTCCGAGGCGCTACGAGCGGTCCCGAAACCGGTTGGTGATGGGATAGCGGCGGTCGCGGCCGAAGTTCTTGCGCGTGATCTTCACACCCGGTGCTGCCTGCCGGCGCTTGTATTCGGCGACATAGAGCATGTGCTCGACGCGATGCACCAGCTCGCGGTCGTGGCCGCGCGCCACGATCTCGTCGACAGCCATCTCGTTTTCCACAAGGCACTCGAGAATATCGTCGAGAACGGGATAGGGAGGCAGGGAATCCTGGTCCGTCTGGTTTTCGCGCAACTCCGCCGACGGCACCTTTTCGATGATGGAGACGGGGATGACCTCGCCGGAGGGTCCAAGCGCGGTGGGCGGCACATGCGCGTTGCGCCAGCGGGCCAGCGCATAGACCTGCATCTTGTAGAGGTCCTTGATCGGATTGAAGCCGCCATTCATGTCGCCATAGAGCGTTGCATAGCCCACCGACATCTCCGACTTGTTGCCGGTGGTCACGACCATGGAACCGAACTTGTTGGAGATGGCCATCAGCAGCGTGCCGCGGGCGCGGCTTTGCAGGTTCTCCTCCGTCACGCCTGCGCCGGTTCCGTCGAAGAGCCGGGCCAACGCTTCGGTGAAGCCCTCGACGGGAGGGGCGATGGGGACGATGTCATAGCGGCAGCCGAGCGCGCGGGCACAGTCTTCCGCGTCCTTGAGAGAGGCCTGCGAGGTGTAGCGATAGGGCATCATCACCGCCCTTACCCGCTCCTCGCCCAACGCATCGACCGCCAGCGCCGCACACAGCGCCGAGTCGATGCCGCCAGAAAGCCCGAGCACCACGTTCTTGAAGCCGTTCTTGTTCACATAGTCGCGCAGGCCCAGCATGCAGGCGCGATAATCGGCTTCCTCCTTATCGGGGATGACCGACATCGGCCCTTCATCGCACGACCAGCCGTCGCCCTCACGCCGCCAGGTGGTAACGACAACCGTTTCCTCGAACTGGCTCATCTGGAAGGCCAGCCGCTTTTGCGCCGAGATGGCGAAAGAGGCGCCGTCGAAGACCAGCTCGTCCTGACCGCCCACCATGTTCGCGTAAAGAAGCGGCAGGCCGCTTTCGATCACCTGCCGGATGGCAACCTGGTGGCGCACCTCCAGCTTGCCGCGATAATAGGGAGAGCCGTTGGGCACCAGGAGGATCTCGGCGCCGGACTCGGCCAGCGTCTCGCACACGCCAAGGTCTCCCCATATGTCCTCGCAGATGGGGATGCCGAGGCGCACGCCGCGGAAATTGACCGGACCGGGCATGCTGGCACCGGGTTTGAAGACCCGCTTTTCATCGAACTCGCCGTAATTCGGCAAATCGATCTTGTAGCGCTCCGCGATCATCTTGCCGCCATCCAGGAGCACGATGGCATTGTGGATGCCTGAAGGACGGGAAAGCGGCGTGCCGATGGCGACCCCCGGGCCACCATCGGCGGTCTCCTGCGCGAAGGCGTCCACCGCCTTCTCGCAGGCTGCCACGAACGCGGGCTTGAGAACCAGATCCTCCGGCGGATAGCCGGCGATGAATAGCTCGGTAAACAGCACCAGATCGGCGCCCTGCCGGGCGGCGTCGGCGCGCGCCTCGCGGGCCTTGGCGAGATTGCCGTTGATGTCGCCCACCGTCGGATTGAGCTGGGCAACGGCGATGCGGAGAGTATCGGGAGCCACGTTCATGAGGCTCCTGTAGCTTGGCCTTCCGCGCCATGCAACACGCGCGGCAAGGCTCAACCGGCGAAGCCGTCTTCACCCCGCTCCAGCATCAGCGGGATGACAAGGTCTTCCTCATCGTCGAGATGGCGGGCGAGCATGGCGACAAGCCGCACATTCTCCTCGGCATAGGCATCGGCAGCGAAGCGCTGTCGGTCGGCATCCTGCCGAAGCGCCAGCAGGAGCTCGCGCGCCCTTTCGCCATTCCTTTCCAGCGCCTCGTGGATGATGTGATGGTCACTGTCGAGAATGTCGAAGCCCCGCTGCAGTCTCGGCTCCGCCCTTGCGAAGACGGGGAAATAATGAAGATCCTCCACCTGATGGTGGCCGTGAAGCTGCTGCAGGAAGAAGCGCAAACGGGGCGCGAACCACTGAGCGAACGAGGCTGGCGGCAGCCTGCCTTCACGGTAGTCGTCCACCCCGCGCCGCAGCATGCCGCCCAGCTCCCGGAACATGTCGTGCCTTTGCAGCCAGAATTGCGCCATCTCGTCCAGATTCGCATGGCTGCCCCACGTCTCGCGCGGATATCTCCGAACCAGAAAGCGCAGATCCTCGGGCAATTGCCGGCGGTTTTCGAGATGAAGCGCTGGCGGCAGGTCGGTCATCGTCGATCGCTTCCACTCCTAGCCGGCCACGGGCACCGAATCCGTGGAACGGGCATATTGCGGCAGGCCGTCGGCGATTTCGTAGTAATCGCCCTTGTCGTCAACGAAGATATGGGCCTCGGGTTTCAGCCCGCTTGGCTGGTCGAAGCTGCCAGCCATGACCGAGGTTCTGTCCGCCCCGTTGCGCTTCCAGAAAAGGGCCGAACCGCAGGTGCGGCAAAAGCCGCGCTTGGCGAAGTCCGAAGCCGCATACCAGGTGAGATTGTCGGGACCCTCGATCTCGAGGCATGCATCATCGACATCCGTGGCGGCATAGAAATGGCCGGACTGCCTGCGGCACTGCGAGCAATGGCAATAGACGACGCCGCGCAGGGCGCCGTGCGTGCGAAAGCGCACCGCCCCGCAAAGGCAGCTTCCCCGTTTCGTCTGCGACATGGCAATCCTCCAGAAAAAAACCCCGCCACTATGGCATGGCGGGGTGGGCTCTTGAAACGCAAAGCGCTGAACGCTGCGATCAACAATGCCTGACGACGGGGGCAGGCCCTGTCCTAAACGGCAGCAACCTTCCGTGCCGGCTGCGCGGCTGCGTCCTTCTTGAGCAGCTCGGCCACCAGGAAAGCAAGCTCCAGCGCCTGGTCTGCATTCAGGCGCGGGTCGCAGTGCGTGTGGTAGCGGTCGGAAAGATCGTCGGCCGAGATGGCGCGCGCGCCGCCGGTGCATTCGGTGACGTTCTTGCCCGTCATCTCGATGTGGATGCCGCCCGGATGTGTGCCTTCGGCGCGATGCACCGCAAAGAAGGTCTCCACCTCCTTCAGAATGCGGTCGAAGGGCCGGGTCTTGTAGCCATTGAGCGAAATGGTGTTGCCATGCATGGGGTCGCAGGACCAGACCACCTTGCGGCCCTCCTTCTCCACCGCCCGCACAAGCCTCGGCAGGTGCTCGCCGACCTTCTCGGCACCAAAGCGGGCGATCAGCGTCAGCCGGCCCGGCTCGTTCTCCGGATTGAGCAGGTCGATCAGGCGCAGAAGGCCGTCCGGCTCAAGCGAAGGACCGCATTTCAGGCCGAGCGGGTTCTTGACGCCCCGGCAATACTCCACATGCGCGTGATCGGGCTGGCGCGTGCGGTCGCCGATCCAGATCATGTGGCCGGAGGTGGCATACCATTCGCCGGAGATGGAATCGACGCGTGTCAAAGCCTCCTCATAGCCGAGAAGCAGCGCCTCGTGGCTGGTGTAGAAATCAGTCTCGCGCAGCGAAGGATGGCTTTCGGCGTTGATGCCGATGGCGCGCATGAAGTCCATCGACTCGGTGATGCGGTCGGCCAGCGCCTTGTAGCGCTCACCCTGCGGGCTGTCGGAAATGAAGCCCACCATCCACTTGTGCACGTTCTCGAGATTGGCGAAACCGCCCTGGGCGAAGGCGCGCAGGAGGTTGAGCGTGGCCGCCGACTGGCGATAGGCCATCTCCTGGCGCGCCGGATCCGGAAGCCGCGACACCTCGTCGAAACCGATGCCGTTGATGATGTCGCCGCGGTAGGAAGGCAGCGTGACTCCGTCCTTCGTCTCCGTGTCGGAGGAGCGCGGCTTGGCGAACTGGCCGGCTATGCGGCCCACCTTCACCACAGGCTGGGCGCCGGCGAAGGTCAGCACCACAGCCATCTGCAGGAAGACGCGGAAGAAGTCGCGGATGTTGTCGGCCCCGTGCTCGGCAAAGCTCTCCGCGCAGTCGCCGCCCTGCAGCAGAAAGGCTTCTCCATTGGCCACGCTGGCAAGCTGCCGCTTCAGCTTTCTGGCCTCACCCGCAAAAACCAGCGGCGGATAGGTGGCCATGCGCGCCTCGACCTCGGCCAGCGCCACCTGGTCCGGATAGTCCGGCACCTGGCAGATTGGCTTGTTTCTCCACGAACTCGGCGACCACTTCGTCATGTCCACACCCATAGGCTTTGCGTCCCCGGCAGGCCCGTGCCGGCCGGAAAGCGGCTATTTAGCGGAAGCTGTCCCCCGATACTACCCCGCTTTTGCCCGGCCGGCGACGGAAATCGGCAAAAGGCGCGCCGCAAGCCGGTCCCTCAAAGGCGCTGCCCGTTCTTCACCCGGTAGCTCGGTTCATACATCGTCACCAACTCCTCGGCGGCGGTGGGGTGGACGGCCATGGTGCGGTCGAACGCGTCCTTCGTCAGGCCCGCCTTGATGGGGATGGCGAGAAGCTGCGCCATCTCGCCCGCATCCGGCCCCAGGATATGGGCACCGACAACGCGGCGCGAGGCCGCATCGACGACCAGCTTCATGATCATCTTCTCCTGTCTGCCGGAGAGCGTGTGGCGCATCGGCCTGAAGCTGGCCCGGTAGACCTCCAGCGCATCGTAGCGCCTTGCCGCGTCCTCCTCGCTCAGGCCCACCGTGCCGATCTCCGGCTGGGAGAAGACGGCCGTGGCGATGTTCTCGTGGTCGACTTCGGTCGGGTTGTTCCTGAATGCCGTCTCGATGAAGCACATGGCCTCGTGTATGGCGACCGGCGTGAGCTGCACGCGGTCTGTGACGTCGCCGATTGCCCAGATGTTCTCGACATTGGTGCGCGAGTAGCTGTCCACCAGGATCTCTCCCCGGGGTCCTGTCTTCACGCCGGCCGCCTCCAGTCCCAGATCCTGGGTGTTGGGAATACGGCCGATGGCCAGCATCACCTGGTCGAAGGTCATGGTCGCGCCGGATTTCAGCCTCGCATCCAGCCGCCCGTCGCTGCGCTTTTCCACGGCCTCCAGGATATCGTGGCAGAGAATGCGGATCCCCTTGGCCTCCATTGCCTCGTGCACTCCGCGGCGCAGGTCGCCGTCGAAGCGGCCGAGGATCTCCTTGCCGCGATAGATCAGCGTCGTGTCGACGCCGAGACCATGGAAGATGTTGGCGAACTCGACCGCGATATAGCCGCCGCCCTCGATGGCAATCGCACGCGGAAGCGCGGCAAGGTCGAAGGCTTCGTTGGAGAAGATGCAATGCTCGTGCCCCGGCAGGGCCTTGTGCGGATTCGGCCGCCCGCCAGTGGCGATGAGTATCTTCTCCGCCGTCAGCGTTTCATCGCCGACGCGCACCGTGTGCCGGTCGACGAGCACGGCCCTCCCCTCGATGATCCGCGCGCCGGCATTCTTCAGCCCTTTGCGATACAGCCCTTCGAGACGGGCGATCTCCCGATCCTTGTTGGCCACGAGGGTCGGCCAGTCGAAACGCGGCTCGCCGGGCGACCAGCCATAACCCACCGAATCCTCGAAATGCTCGCGAAACTGGGAAGCATAGACGAACAGCTTCTTCGGCACGCAGCCGCGAATGACGCAGGTGCCGCCGAAGCGGTATTCCTCCGCGACCGCCACACGCTTGCCCATGGCCGCGGCAAGGCGCCCTGCCCTCACGCCGCCTGAGCCGCCGCCGATGACAAAGAGATCGAGATCGAAGTCCGCCATGCTGTCCTGTCCATGGTTCTGCCTGCAATGCCACCTTCAGCTATGGGATGCGCAATGAAAAGAAAAGCCCGGCGCGCGCGCCGGGCCATCGAATTGCGTTCAACAATCCGTTTGCTGCCGCCTACTGGCCGGCGCCGGGCTCCGCCCCCGTTTCGCCCTCGGCAGGCGCCTGGGCGCCACTGGCCGCCTGCAGCTGCTCGCCGACGGCGTTTGCGAGATCGCGCACCAGACCGCGCTGCCATATCTCGGCCGCCTGCAGCACTTCCCGCGTGACGATCGGGCCATCGGAGAGAAGCTTCTTGCCGGCCGGCGAGGTGTAGAACTCGGTGATTGCGCTGAGATCCTCCTCGCTGAAGACCCGCGCATAGGCAAGCGCGGCCTCCCGCTCCAGGTCGGCGCGGCGACTCGCCAGCTCAAGCGCCTTCTGGTCGACGGTGGCGTTGATGAGTTCCACCATGTTGGGGCTCTGCTGGATAAGCTCCGCCTTCAGCCGTTGCGCGGCCTGCGGCAGGATCGCGTCGAAATCGTTGGTGGCGGCAATCGCGTCGATGGCGGCATAGGCCGCCTTCAGATGCGAATCAGAAATCTCCTGAGCCGTTGCCCGCATCGAGAAGGCGGTGAGAGCCATTGCGGCGGTGAGCGCAACAAGGCGGGCGCATCTTGCCAGTTTCATTGTCGGTCCTGCTCCGTTTCTCGGGTTCTTGTCAGCTTTGCGCGTCGATTGTCCTGATGCCGTCTCGGCCGGCCAGGATGGCCAGGCTCGCAAGCCCGATGAAGAGGCCGTGCTCCACGACACCGGGAATGGCGTTGAGTTCGTCAGCGAATGCTCTTGTCGCCGGAATACGGCCAAATGATGCATCGACGATGTGGTGGCCGCCATCGGTGACGAACGGTTTCCCGTCCGCCATGCGCAGCCTGATCTCGCCGGTCAACCCGAAGCGCCGGCCGGCTGCCTCGATGGCCAGCATCGTGGCGCGCAGGCCGAAGGCATTGACCTCGATGGGCAGCGGAAAGCGGCCGAGCGCCTCCACGAGCTTGCTTTCGTCGGCAATGACGATCATGCGGCGGGATGCCGCGGCAACGATCTTCTCGCGCAGAAGCGCCCCGCCGCCGCCCTTGACGAGCGCCAGACCGGGGCCGATCTCGTCGGCGCCGTCCACAGTGAGATCGAGCTCCGGCGTTTCATCCAGTGTGGTGAGCGGCACACCGAGTTCGCGGCACAGCGTTTCCGTGCGGATGGAGGTGGGAACGCCGACGATCTCAAGCCCCTCGGCCACCCTGGTTGCCAGCAGACGCACGAACTCCTCCGACGTGGAGCCGGTGCCCAATCCCAGCTTCATGCCGGGCTCGACATTTGCGAGCGCCGCACGCGCGGCCTCGATCTTCAGCGCTTTGGTGTCCTCAGTCATCTTGCCTCGAGCGTTTTGGCATGCTTCCTAACTTTTTTCGCCGCGGCCGGCAAATGCCTTTCACGCCGGCAATCCTCCGCACCGTGCCAAGGGGAAACGGATGACCGCACCCATCGTCGTCTTCGATCTCGACGGAACGCTCGTCGATACAGCGCCTGACCTGCTCGACAGTCTCAACCACTGCCTGCAGAGCGCCGGCGAGCCAGCAGTGAACCTTGGGGATGTCCGCCGCTTCGTGGGCTCGGGAAGCCGCGCCATGATCGCGCGCGCCTTCGCATCACGCGGCAAGACGCTGCCCGACAGCGACCTTGATTCCCTCCAGGCGCTTTTTCTGGAGCACTACGAGGCGGGCATCCCGGGGCGCTCGCGCCCGTTTCCCGGCGTACTGGAAGCGCTCGACCGCCTGCGCCGGGCCGACTTCAAGGCAGCGGTGTGCACCAACAAGCACGAACGGCCGGCGCGACGGCTTCTGGAAGGGCTCGATATAGCCGGGCATTTCGAGGCCATCAGCGGCGGCGACACCTTCACCTACAGGAAACCCGATCCGCGGCATCTGCTCGACACGATCGCGCAGGCCGGCAGCGCCCCGGGACTTGCCGTCATGGTCGGCGATTCGCGGGCCGACATCGACGCGGCCAAGGCCGCCGGCATTCCCGTCGTCGCGGTGGATTTCGGCTACACCGACCGTCCCGTGCACCTGTTCGAGCCGAGCCGCGTCATCTCCCACTTCGATGCCCTCACCGTGTCGCTTGTGGAAGAACTCGTGGAAGCGGCTGCCGACCAAACGGCGTCTTGACTTCCGCGCCGGCCACCCCTTATATCGCCGCGCGCTCGGCATTGACCGGTCGGGCGGGCGCGTAGCTCAGCGGGAGAGCACACCCTTCACACGGGTGGGGTCGTAGGTTCAATCCCTACCGCGCCCACCACTTCCAAGAGGACCCAAGGGAGCGCGGCAGCAAGGCTGCTGTTTCACGAGCCAGTCAATGCAATCCTGAAAGCGACCCATCGTGCACGCCTCGGTCGTCAGAGCGTCAGCCTTCGTGGCATCCATCTTTGCGCTGTATATCGCGGGGGCCATGCTCGTCCCGGCGGCGGTCGATCTCTACTACGGCCACAGCGACTGGCAGGTCTTTGCCGTCTCCGCCTTCACGACAGGCGCAGTGGCGCTGACCGTGGCGGCCGCCACGCGCGACCGAACGCCCATCCGCTCCACCCGGCTGGCCTTTCTCGTGGTGGTGACCTTGTGGCTCACTGTCGGGCTGATCGGCGCCCTTCCCCTCTATGCCGCCTCGCTCAATCTCGATTTTGCCAGCGCGGTGTTCGAGTCGGTCTCGGCCGTCACCACCACCGGCTCCACTGTCATTACCGGGCTCGACGATCTGCCGCCCGGCATTCTGCTGTGGCGCTCGATCCTTCAATGGATCGGCGGGCTGGGTGTCATCGCGCTCGGCCTGTTCTTTCTGCCGATGCTGAATGTGGGCGGCTTCTCCTTCTTCCGCATCGAATCTTCCGACATCGAGGATCGGCCCTTCGAGCGACTGTCGAGCTTTCTTCACGCGCTGGTGGGCATCTATGTGGTGCTCACCGCCCTGTGCGCCATCTCCTATGCCGCGGTGGGCATGCGCACCTTCGACGCGGTCAACCATGCCATGACGACGGTGGCAACGGGCGGCTTCTCCACCCACGATGCGTCGCTCGGCTATTTTCAGAGCGATGCCGTGCTCTGGATCAGCACCGTGTTCATGATCCTGGGGGCTTTGCCCTTCTCCATCCTTATCCTTCTGGTGGTGCGCGGCCGGCTGGACGCCCTGCGCGACCCGCAGATTCGCCTCTTTCTCGCCTATGTGATCGCCTTCGTGCTGGCGCTCGCCATGCACCGGCGCATCGTGGACGGCACGCCCTTCGGCGAGGCGCTCACCAGCACGACCTTCAATCTGGTTTCCATCATCACCACCACCGGATATGCCAGCGAGGACTACACGCTATGGGGGCCCTTCGCCGTCACCGTGTTCTTTTTCGCCACGTTCCTCGGCGGCTGCTCGGGTTCCACCTCGGGCGGGATAAAGGCCTATCGCTTCCTGATCCTCGCCCGCATGCTGCAGAACGGCCTGCGAATGCTGGTTTACGGACGCTCGGTGCAACCGCTGCGCTATGGAAACCGTACGGTGGACGAGGAGATGCTGCGCGCCATCACGCTCTATGTGATCGGCTTCATTCTCGTTTGGGTGGCGGTGACGCTGGCGCTTGCCGCCGGCAATCTGGATATGACGACCGCGATCACCGCGTCGCTGACGGCGCTCACCAATGTCGGCCCCGGGCTCGGCCCCATTGTCGGACCTGCCGGCAATTTCGCCTCGCTCAGCGACTACGCAAAATGGATCCTGTCGGTCACCATGCTGCTCGGGCGGCTGGAGATCCTGGCCGTGCTCGTCATCCTCACACCCACATTCTGGCGCAACTGAATCAGCTTCCCGGCGCGCGTGTCTCCTCGACACTTGCCAGAGCCTTCTTCAGGCGCTCGTCGCGCCCATAGGTGTCGGGGTGGTAGCCGACCGCCCCCGAAGCCTCAGGCCAGGCGGTAAAATAGCCGACATAGACGGGGATCTTCTGCGGCACGTTGCGCCGTCCGTTGCGGCCTTTGGCAATTTCGCCGGCCACCTCGTCCTCCGAGGTGCGCAGCACGGCTGCCGCCATGGCACGCGGATTCTCCAACCGCACACAGCCGTGGCTATAGGCACGGGTGTCGCGGGCAAAGAGCTGCCTGGCCGGCGTGTCGTGCATGTAGATACTGTGCCGGTTGGGGAACATGATCTTCAGCTCCCCGAGCGCATTCTGCGGACCAGGCTTCTGGCGAACGCTGAAGGGGATATTGCTGCCATAGCGTCCCCAGTCGACCGAAGTCGAGGAGACGCGCTGGCCGCGCGAATTGAACACCTCGTAGCCCGCCCGGTCGAGATAGCCGGGGTCGCGCCGCAGTCGCGGCAGCTTCTCATTGACGAGGATCGAGCGCGGCACGCCCCAATAGGGATTGAACTCCACATATTCGATCTCGTCGTAGAAGAAGCTCGTCTGGTTGGACGGGCGCCCAACCACGGTGCGCATGGAAAGCTTTTCTTCCCCATTCTCGATGAAGCTGGCAGTGAAGGAGGCGGCGTTGATCATCACCCGCGTGCTGCCGAGATAGGAAGGCAGCCAGCGCAGGCGTTCCATCGCCAGCAGCACTTTCTCGATGCGCGCCTGTTTCGATTCCCCGGCAAGCGCGCCAACCGTCTGTCGGCCGACGATCCCGTCGGGATTGAGATCGTGCCGCTTCTGCGCCGCCTTGATGACCGGCACGAGCTCCCGCGCATAAGTTTCGCTGCCGGCATGGGCAAGCAGCAATGCGCCGTGCTCGGCGCGGAAGTCGTCATCGGCATCGCGCTCGATGATGCGCAGGATCTTGGGAAACTCGGGGTGGCTGTCGCCGGGGCGCACGAAGGTCTTCGGGTCGACGACGATTTCCTTTTCCGGGCTCTCCCTGAGCGCCCTCAGCTCCTCGCGGAGGCGGGCATAGAGCGCGTTTCGCGGCTGCAGAGAAAGCAGATACGCATCGGGCTTTGCGGTGCGCGAAAGGATATCGAGGACGCGCGCCTCCTCCAGAGGCTTTGCGGGCAGGTCGTGATAGCCGGAGAGCTTGTTGGGGTCGACCCGGCCGAGCCTGGCGTCGCGCGCATAGCGCAGGGCGCGCGCCGAAAGCGTCATCTCGAACTGCATGGCCGCCCGGCGGTACTTCTGCGGCTCATCGGGCGCGCCAGCGGCCGGCGGCAAGCTCACGGCATAGTCCGCCTCGGAGAGCCCATGGGAGGCGGCATCGTTCAGCACCTCCAGCACTGCGCGCGCCCGCTCGTTGGGTCCTTTGTCGTCAATCCAGACGAATTCCGGCTGGCGCGTGTAGTGGTCAAGGAGCGCTGCAGCAATCTCCTTCTCGGCGGAAAGGTCGAACCCTTCCAGTTCGCCGAGCGCGGCGCGGAAGGATGCGCTGCCTGCCCTGCCCTCAAGCGCGGCGGCAAGAGCGGCAAAATCCACCTTCGTCAGCGCCTCCGCGCGGTAGGTATAGAAGGACGGCGCGGAGACCTTCGGCAGCGGCTTGCGCGGCGCCTCCTCATCGCGGCGCCTGGCCTCGCCCTGCTGTTGCCGGCTGGCGGGGACATCCGGGCCCGGCCTGTAGATGCGCTGCCTGTCGCCGCCATTGCCGAACAGGATGTCGAAGAGATAGCGCTCGGCATTGGCGGGGGCTGCCGTCGCGCCCATCGCGACGGCAAGGGCCAGCACCGAGAGGCCGCTGCGTTTTCCGAAGCTGATCGTCATGAAATCACCCCTGCAATCGTCCCGCCCCGCAATGGCAATGCTGGACTTCGCCGACCACTCCCCCGAATAGCCGGAAAGAATCCACCAATCGTTAAGATTATATCGGCTCGGTGAAGAGAGCGTAACCGGCGGCCGGGTTGCCCTCACGCCCCCTTCTTCACGAAGTCGTGATCGCTACACGTCCCCGCTTCGCCGGCGTGCCAAGCCCCGCGGCAAAGGCGGCCACCTGTTGCACCGCGCGCGGATCGGAAAGGATGCGCCGGTGGCCAGCGCCGGCAATCCAGCGGCGCTCGACATGCGGGCCGGCAGCGGCGATGGCCTCGGCATCGGCGGGCGGCACCTCGCGGTCGTCCGGCGCATGGAGAACAAGCGCGGGAACGGCAAGGCGCCTCATCTGGGCGGCGACGGAGAATGTGGAGAGAGGGGCGCCCGTGATCCGCTCCACCTCGGCATTCAGGGCCGCGCGCGTGCGCCGGCCAAGCCGGCAGCGATCCGCGAAGACCTGAAACACCTCCTGCATCGAATTGGGAGCGGCAATCAATACCAGGCGATCGACCGCGAGTGGCGCAAGACCGGCCACCGCGCCCGCGGCTGCGCTGACGACCACCGCCCCGCCGAACGAATGGCCGACAGCGAGGGAAAACGGGCCGAGCCAAAGTTGCGCCGTGCCCACCGCGGCCACGGCCTGCGCCATGTTGAGCCGGCGCCCCGGCGAAGCGCCGTGTCCCGGCAGATCCAGCGCCACCACGCGCATCCCCTGCCCGCGCAGCGCCTCGATGATGGCTTGCAAGTGCTCGGTGCGCGATCCCCAGCCATGCACCACCAGCGCCGTCGCCCACCCCCTGCCGCCCGCTGCCGGGCGGAACTCGTGGCAGACGAAATCCCCATATGCGCTGGTCAGCCTGTGCTTGCGCGCCTGCGCCATGAACGGCCTGGCCGCGCGCACCGCCTCGCGCGCACGCTGCGAGGCGCGGGCCGGATCGGGCGTGCGGCAGAACAGGGCGAAGGCGGCGCGTCCCGCCAGACGTGGCGCAAACGTCTCTGCTGTGCAAAATAGTCCTGCAAGAAGCGGCAAGGGCCAGGACATTATGAGGACTCCATTCAGTTCAACCATGAACATTATAGTTCAAGCATGAACAAGCGGCAAGAGCTCCCCTGGGACAACCCGCGCTTTCGCAACTGGATCGCGGTGATCCGAGCCGAAAAGGCGGTGATGCGCGTTCTCTCGCGCGCCTTGGCTCCGCTTGGCCTGAAGGTGGCGCAACTCGACATCCTCATGAATCTCTACCGCCATCCGGGCACCTCGCAGCACGAATTGGCACGGCGGCTTCTCGTCGGCCGTTCCAACATCACCATGCTGCTGCCGCAGCTCGAAAAGCAGAATCTGCTGCGCCGCGAGGGCGACGAGAAGGACAGGCGCGTCATGCGCCTTTATCTCACCGAAGAGGGCGAGGCGCTGCTGATGAAGGCACTCGCGGTCTACACCGCGCTCATCGACCGTGTCATGGCGCAATCAAGCCCGGAAACCTGCGATGCCATCGGCGCGCATATGCGCCGCATCGTCGAGGCACTGGAGGAGGAATAGAGGCGACGTTACCACATGGTCTTTGCGGCGCGCGCCGGCCATTCGGCATCGTAGGTCGCGCCATCGATGTCGCCGCCACTAAGCTGAGCCAAGATGTCACCCGGAGTGGGCAGCAGTGTCGCATCCGCCTGCGCATCCATTGACCACAAACGAGAACGCTGGATTGCCCGTGCACACTGGAAATAGATGCTTTCCACATGGATGACGATGACAGAGCGCGGTGACTTTCCCTCCGTGGCAAGGGAGAGGCAGAGGGCCGGATCGGCGGAAAGATGGGCACGACCGTTCACGCGCAATGTCGTGCCGGATCCCGGCACAAGGAAAAGCAGGCCGACGCGTCCATCGCGTACGATGTTCCTCAGCGAATCGACACGGTTGTTGCCGCGCCGATCGGGCATCATGAGCGTGCGTGAATCATGGATATGCACGAAGCCGGGCCTGTCGCCGCGCGGCGAACAGTCGAGCCCTTCCGGCCCGGCAGTGGCCAGCGCCACGAAAGGCGAGGCCCGGATGAACGCCTCATAGCAGGGGATGATGTGGTCGATCTCTTTGACAAGGGCTGTCCGGGCGGGTCGGCCATAAAGGGATTCCAGCTCCTCAACCGTTTCGATCCGTCCCTGCTTCCCCGCTTCAGCGTTCACGGCTCATTCCCTTTTCCTCCAACGCGCGCAGATAGTCCCGCCAGCGCCGCTCGCGTTCGCGGCCCAGCGTGGCCAGATAGCTCCAGGTATAAAGCCCCGTCTCGTGGCCATCGTCGAAGACGATGCGTACCGCGTAGTTGCCCACCGGCTCGATGCGCGCGATGGCCACATCCTTCTTGCCGGCGACGGTCACGCGCTGATCGGGCGAATGGCCCTGCACCTCCGCCGAAGGCGAGAGAACGCGCAACATCTCGGCGCTGAGCGGCATCGACGCCTCGCCGTCGAAGGTGACGGTGAGCAGCTTCCGATCCTTCGAAACACGCAGTTCCGTGGGTGGTTTCATCGCAGCCTCCGCGCAACCCCTACGCCATGATCGCAGCGCTTGGAAGGGCCACCGTGCATCGCCTGCATTGCCTCCTGCCGCGGCACGGTGCTAGCGTGCGCATCGGGCATTGAAAATCCAGACCGCGCAGCCACATTCAGGGTTCGGGCTCGCACGGGCAGGAGGCAGGATGAGCGAAACCGTGAACATGATCGATCCCTTCGGGCGCGCCATTACCTATCTGCGCGTGTCGGTGACGGATCGCTGCGACTTTCGCTGTGTCTACTGCATGGCCGAGGACATGCATTTCCTGCCCAAGAAGGATCTGCTGAGCCTGGAGGAACTGGAGCGGCTGTGCTCGGTCTTCATCGAGAAGGGCGTGAGGCGGCTCAGGCTGACCGGCGGCGAGCCGCTGGTGCGCAAGAACATCATGCATCTGGTCCGCCAGCTTTCCCGCCACCTCGAAAGCGGCGCCCTCGACGAGCTCACGCTCACCACCAATGGTTCGCAGCTTGCCCGTTTCGCCGGCGAGCTCGCCCGCTGCGGCGTGCAGCGCGTCAACGTCTCCCTCGACACGCTCGACCCGCAGAAGTTCCGCGCCATAACGCGCTGGGGCAACCTCGACAAGGTCATGCAGGGCATCGATGCGGCACAGGAAGCGGGGCTGCGGGTCAAGATCAACGCGGTCGCGCTCAAGGGCTTCAACGAGGACGAAATCCCCGAGATGCTCACCTGGGCGCATGGCCGGGGCATGGACATGACGCTGATCGAGACCATGCCGATGGGCGAGATCGACGCTGACCGGACCGACCAGTATCTGCCGCTCTCGCAGATGCGCGCGCGGCTGGAGGAGCGGTTCACCCTCACCGACACTCCCTACAAAACGGGCGGCCCTGCCCGATATGTGGAAGTGGCGGAAACAGGCGGCCGGCTCGGCTTCATCACGCCGCTGACACACAATTTCTGCGAAAGCTGCAACCGCGTGCGGCTGACCTGCACCGGCACGCTGTACATGTGCCTCGGCCAGGAGGATGCTGCCGATCTGCGCGCGCCACTGCGCGCCTCGGAGGGCAACGAGCTCGTCTCCCGTGCCATCGACGAGGCAATTTCGCGCAAGTCCAGGGGACACGACTTCGTCATCGACCGCAACACGAAACGCCCCGCCGTTTCCCGCCACATGAGCGTCACCGGCGGCTGACAACGTTTTTGTCCGCCTGGCCGATTGCCTTGCACGCGTTTCGATCATAAGCAAAGCTTATGAAATCCGCTGCGACACGCGCCTTGCCGGCACCGGGGGCGGTTCCGCAAGCGAGAGGAGGATGCGTGCGGCCATTGCGGCCGACATGTCAGAGGATCCCGTAGCAGACGATGACCGCCCGTCCCTTCGACAGCACCACTCCGCCGCACATCCTGACCCTCGTCATCGCGGCGGCAACGGCCTCCGTCTCCATGAATGTCTTCCTGCCGTCGCTGCCGGGCATGGCAAGCTACTTCAACGCGGACTACGCCATCGTGCAGCTCAACGTCTCGCTCTATCTGGTGGCCACCGCCGTGCTGCAACTGGGGATCGGCCCTGCCTCGGACCGTTTCGGCCGCCGTCCGGTCATGCTGTTCAGCTTCGCCGTTTTCATTCTCAGCACGCTGGCGGCCATTCGCGCGCCGACGATCGAGGCGCTTTTGCTGTGCCGCGTCTTGCAGGCGTTTTCGGCGGCCGGCATGGTGCTGTCGCGCGCCATCGTGCGCGATACGGTGGGTGCAGACGAAGCGGCGAGCCGCATCGGCTACATCACCATGGGCATGACGGTCGCCCCCATGGTCGGCCCGATGATCGGCGGTATCCTCGACGAGCTTTATGGCTGGCAGTCCACCTTTCACCTGATGCTCGCTTTTGGCGTGGTTGCCTTTCTCGTGGTCTATCTCGACCTCGGCGAGACCAACGCCCATCGCTCGGCCAGCATGACGCGCCAGTTCCGCAACTACCCGGAACTGTTCTCGTCACACCGCTTCTGGGGCTACTCGGCCACCGCCGCCTTCACCTCCGGCGCCTTCTTCGCCTTTCTCGGCGGCGGGCCTTTCGTGGCGACGCGGCTTCTCGGGCTTTCGCCGTCCGCCTATGGTCTCTATTTCGCTGTCATCACCGTCGGCTATGCGCTGGGCAACTTCCTGTCCGGGCGCTATTCGCGACAGGTCGGCATCAATCGCATGATGCTCGCCGGCAACCTCTTCGCCGTGATCGGAACCGGCCTGTCCATCCTGCTGTTCCTTCTCGGTTGTTTTCACCCGCTGTCGCTGTTCGGTCCCACCTTCTTCGTAGGTCTGGGCAACGGCATCGCGCTGCCCAATGCGAATGCCGGCGTGGTCAGCGTGCGGCCGCATCTGGCCGGCTCGGCCTCGGGGCTGGGCGGCGCGCTGCAGATTGGCGGAGGTGCCGCACTTTCCGTCCTCGCCGGGGCTTTCCTGACCGATGAGTCGGGGCCCTATCCGCTGCTTCTCGTCATGTTCTTCTCCTCCCTTTGCGCCGTGCTGACCACGCTCTATGTCATACAGGTCGCCCGGCGGAAGGGCGCGCTTTAGGAGGAGCATAATGGGCGAGCGCATCGCGGGCGTCATCCTGGCCGGCGGGCGCGCCACGCGCATGGGCGGTGGCGACAAGTGCCTGCGTCTGCTTGGCGGAAAGCCGCTGCTGGCCCATGTGGCCGCACGGCTTGCCCCCCAGGTCGATGCGCTCATTCTCAACGCCAACGGCACACCGGAACGCTTCGCAGCCTTCGCCCTCGACGTGGTGCCGGACATTTTGCACGGCGTCGGCCCTCTGGCCGGCGTGCTGACGGGAATGCGCTGGGCGGAAGAGCGCGGCTTTTCCGGCATCGCCACGGCGGCGGCCGATTCGCCCTTCTTTCCTCGCGATCTCGTCTTCCGCCTGCAGGCGGCAAGCGATGGCATGCGCCGCATCGTTCTGCCGCGCTCGGGCGGGCACCCTCACCCCACCTTTGCCCTTTGGCCGGTGGCCCTTGCAAATGATCTGGAGGGCTTTCTCGATGTCGAAGGCCCCTCCTCCATGCGCGCCTTCGCAGGCGGGCGCCACGAGCCGCAAATGGTGGATTTCGCCATTGACGGAGACATTGACCCGTTCTTCAACATTAACACGCAGGACGACCTGCGCAGAGCCCAACGCCTGGCGGAGACCTTGCGATGACACACCGCGTTTTCGGAGTGACGGGCTGGAAGAACTCCGGCAAGACGACGCTGACCGTGCGCCTGGTGGCCGCTTTTGCCGAACGGGGCCTGAAGGTGGCAACGGTCAAGCACGCTCACCACAGCTTCGACATCGACCAGCCCGGCACGGACTCCTTCCGCCATCGCCAGGCCGGTGCAATGGAGACCGTCATCGTCTCCAGCCGGCGATGGGCGCAGATGCACGAACTGGCAACCGGAGAGCAGGAGCCTTCGCTTGCCACCGTGCTCGCCCGCATTTCACCCTGCGACCTGGTGCTGGTCGAAGGCTACAAGAACGAGGCGCACCCCAAGATCGAATGCCGGCGAAAGGAGGCGCGCGACCAAACGCCCCTCGCCGGTTCCCTGCCGGGGATCGTCGCCATCGCCAGTGACGAGGCCGACCGGCAGGAGGCCGGCTTGCCCTTCTTCTTCCTCGACGACATACCAGGCATCGCCGGCTTCATCCTGTCCCATCTCGGCATGGAATAGCCGCGGATTGTCTGCAGATAACAGCGCTTTACGGCTTGCAATTCTATCGCGAAGGGTGGGAATATCGCGCCTCAAGCTCCGCATCCGGCTGGAAAAACGCGGAGCGGACGAGAACAGAGAGGAACACTTATGCGTATTACACGGCGTATTGCACTTGGCCTGTCGGCGGCGGCACTGGCAGTAGCGGCGGGCGCGGCCACGGCGCAGGAAAAGATGCAGATCCGCATCGGCACGGAAGGGGCCTACCCGCCCTTCAACAATCTGACGGCCGACGGTCAGCTCGAGGGCTTCGACATCGACATCGCCCGCGCCCTGTGCGAGGAAATGAACGCCGAATGCACCTTCGTGACCCAGGACTGGGACGGCATCATCCCCGCCCTTCAGGCCGGCAAGTTCGACGCCATCATCGCCTCCATGTCGATCACCGAGGAGCGCAAGCAGCAGGTCGACTTCACGGAGAAGTATTACAACACCCCGCCGGCGCTGGTGGTGATGAAGGATTCCGACATCACGGGCGTCACGGCGGAAGACCTCGCCGGCAAGGTGATCGGCGCCCAGGCGGCAACCACCCATGCCCAGTTTGCCGAGGCGAGCTTTCCCGACAGCGAGGTGCGGGTTTATCCCACCGCCGAGGAATACAAGCTCGACATGGCCAATGGCCGGCTGGATGCCGTTCTCGACGACGTGATCGTCCTGCAGGAGTGGCTGGACACGCCCGATGGCGAGTGCTGCAAGGTGCTCGATACACTGAAGCCTGTCGAGGAAATCTACGGCGAGGGTATCGGGATTGCGGTGCGCAAGGGCGAAGACGAGCTGCGCGAGAAGTTCAACGCCGCGATCCGCGCCATCCGCGAAAACGGAAAGTACAAGGAAATCAACGACAAATACTTCGCCTTTGACGTTTATGGCGAATAGTGCCGGCAAGGGTATTTCCAGAAGGGAGCGGCGGAATCCCATTTCCGCCGCTTTCCACAATCGCAGCGCGTCCGGCATGCGCGGGCCCGCCAGGGCCTGACGCTCGATAAAACAATCAGGGGGCGCGCCAGGGGGAACGGCTGAACGATGGATGGCATTCTCACGCTTCTGAGCTTCGGCCCGCAGGGCTGGGGCGACCAGATTGCCGCCGGCGTGGTCGTCACCGTGTCGCTGGCACTCGCCACGCTGCCGCTCGGGCTGGCCATGGGTTTCCTGGTGGCACTCGGCAAACGCTCCGACGATGCGCTCATGCGCCTGGCCGCCAACATCTACACCACGATCTTCCGCGGCCTGCCCGAACTTCTCACCCTGTTTCTGGTCTTCTACGGCGCACAGATCGCCGTGCAGCAGCTCATGCGCTTCGCCGGGGCGGAATCGGGCATCGAGATCAACGCCTTCGTGGCCGGCATGGTGGCGCTGGGCGTGGTTTTCTCCTCCTATGCGAGCGAGGTTTTCCTTTCCGCCTTCCGCGCCATTCCCGACGGCCAGTATGAAGGAGCCTACGCCATCGGCCTTTCGCGGTGGCGCACCATGCGGCTCGTCATCCTGCCGCAGCTTGTCCGCCTCGCTCTGCCGGGCCTGTCCAATCTCTGGCTGATCCTGTTGAAGGATACGGCGCTGGTCTCCGTCATCGGGCTGTCGGACATTCTGCGCCAGGCGGGCATCGCCGCGCGCGTGACCAAGGAAGCCTTTCTGTTCTTCGGCGTTGCCTGCCTGCTCTATCTGGTGCTGGCCATGCTGTCTTCCATCGTGTTCGCAGCCATCGAGCGGCGCGTATCGGCCGGCGGGGTGATGCGATGAGCCTGTCAGGCACCTCTTCCAGCGCCGAACTGCCGCCGCCCGTTCCCGCCAGAAGGTGGAGCCGCACGCGCCTGGCCGGTGCGCTGCTGCTTGGCCTGTGGGCGCTTTTCGGAATCGGCATCGTTCTCTTTCTGGTGCGGGCGTGGAATCCCGATCTCTTCTGGCGGTATGCGCCAAACTACCTCTCGGGCCTCTGGATAACGGTCAAGCTTGTCGTCATCTCCATCGTGGTGGGGGCGCTCCTGTCGGTCCCCGTGGCGCTCGGACGGCGCTCGAAACACAAGGCGATAGCCACCCTCGCCTATGCCTATGTCTATTTCTTCCGCGGAACACCGCTGCTGGCGCAGACCTTTCTCGTCTACTACGGCCTCGGTTCCTTCCGGCCCGAGCTGCAGGCCGTTGGCCTGTGGGGCTTTTTTCGCGAGGCGTGGTATTGCGCCATTTTCGCCTTTTCCCTCAACACCTCGGCCTATCAGGCGGAGATCCTGCGCGGCGCCTTCGAGAGCGTCGGGCGCGGCCAGTGGGAGGCGGCGGCGGCCCTCGGCCTGTCGCGCTGGCAGACCGTCTACAAGATCATCCTTCCGCAGGCCGCGCTCGTGGCCCTGCGACCCTATGGCAATGAGGTCATCCTGATGTTGAAGGCGTCGGCCATCGTCGCCATCATCACCGTGTATGACCTCATGGGCGAGACCAGGCGCGCCTATTCACGCACCTTCGATTTCCAGACCTATATCTGGGCCGCCCTCATCTATCTGGGGATCGTGGAGGCGTTGCGCATGACGATCGACCGTATCGAACGCCGGTTGACACGGCATCTGCGTCGGTGAACCCTGACGATCCCCCACCCCACCCGAAAAGAGCGGAGGAAAAGCCGAATGGCGAAGGTCGCATTCATCGGACTCGGCATAATGGGCTATCCCATGGCTGCCCATCTCAAGAATCGCGGCGGCCATGACGTGACCGTCTACAACCGCACCGCCGCCAAGGCGGAGAAATGGGTGGCAGAGCACGGCGGCGCCATGGCTCCCACGCCGGCGGAAGCGGCCCGGGACAAGGACTTCGTCTTCGCCTGCGTGGGCAACGACGACGATCTGCGTTCCGTCACGCTGGGCGAGGACGGTGCATTCGCCGCCATGAAGGCCGGCGCCGTGTTCATCGACAACACCACGGCATCCGCCACCATCGCGCGCGCGCTGGCCAGCGAGGCGCAGAAGCGCGGGCTCGGCTTCATCGACGCGCCCGTCTCGGGCGGTCAGGCCGGGGCGGAGAACGGCGTTCTCACCGTCATGTGCGGAGGAGACCAGGCCACCTTCGACAAGGCGAAGCCGGTGATCGAAGCCTATGCCCGCATGGTGGGCCTGATGGGGCCGGCCGGAGCCGGACAATTGACCAAGATGGTCAATCAGATCTGCATCGCCGGCCTCGTGCAGGGACTGGCCGAGGGCATACATTTCGGCAAGAAGGCGGGCCTCGACATCGAGAAGGTGGTGGAGGTCATTTCCAAGGGGGCGGCCGGCTCATGGCAGATGGAAAACCGCTACAAGACCATGAATGCCGGCCAGTACAATTTCGGCTTCGCTGTGGACTGGATGCGCAAGGATCTCGGCATCTGCCTCGCCGAGGCCAACGAGAACGGCGCCAAGCTGCCGGTCACGGCGCTGGTGGACCAGTTCTATAAAGAGGTACAGGAGATGGGCGGCAGGCGCTGGGATACCTCCTCGCTGCTGGCCCGGCTCGAACGGAAAGGCTGAGGAAGGGGAGGAGGAAAAGGTGACGGCTCTGCGCTTTGCGCCGGTTACCGCCGACACCTGGGCCGATTTCGAGGCTTTGTTCGAATCTCCGGGCGCACCGAAATATTGCTGGTGCATGGCGTGGCGGGACATGCCCGACCGGCAGGCTGCAAGCAATGCGGAGAGGAAGCAGGCGCTGAAATCCCTTGTCGATGCCGGCACGCCAGTGGGCCTGCTCGCCTATGCGGGCGATGAGCCGGTGGCCTGGTGCTCCGTGGCACCGCGCAACAGCCTGCGCAGGCTGTCGCCCTGGCAGGACGAAGCCGAACGGGACGTGTGGGCGATCGTCTGCTTCTTCATCCGCAGGGACCATCGCCGGCAGGGGCTCGCCTCCAGGCTTCTCGATGCCGCCGTGGAGCATGCCTTCGCTTGCGGGGCGCAGGCCGTCGAGGCCTCTCCGGTGGACCCCGACTCGCCGAGCTACCGCTTCATGGGCTTCCGCACCATGTATGCCAGGCGCGGGTTCCGCGAGATCGGGATGGCGGGATCACGCCGCCACGTCGTGCGGCTGGAGCGGGAGCAACGCGCATGAAGCCGCATATCCGGGCCGTTCTTGCCGCGCTGGCTGCATCCCTGGCGATCCCCGGAGCTCAGGCAACGGAGGGAATGAGAATCGGATGGCAGGATCTTCTGCCGCCTGGGAGCAGCGCTTCCGCCACGCAGAAGATCGCATCCAGGCCCAAACCGCAAAACACGGACGTCGCGCTGACCACGGCCCTGGACGGCGAGATTGTCGAGATCTCTGGCTATCTCCTTCCTGCCGACCGCGAGGGCGATCTGGTCTATGCGTTCATGCTGGTGCCGCGTCGCGGCGCCTGCTCCCACATGCGGCAGCCGCCGCCTGCCCAGGTGGTGCGCGTGGTGCCGGAGAAGCCCTACAGGCTCTCCATGAACTACGAGCCGGTAACTGTCAGCGGCAGGCTCGGTGTGGGGCTGGAGAAGACACAGCTGTTCATCCTCGACGGCGTGGCGGTCATCGAGTCCGGTTACCGCCTGAGTGCAGCGCGCGTCTTCCGCACCGCCATGGAAAGCGGCACGTCGCCCTCGCGCACACCGTGGGGCTTTCTGAAAGGCGCGCCGGGCGGTTAGCCATCTCACGCCGTGGTGTGGGCGGGCTCCTTGTCGAGCACCAGATAGTCGAGCGGCAGCTCGGTGGTGTACTTGATCTGCTCCATGGCGAAGGAGGAAGAGACATCGCGGATCTCGATCTTGGAGATCAGCTTCTTGTAGAAGGCGTCATAGGCCGCGATGTCGGGAACCACCACGCGAAGAAGATAATCCACGTCACCGCTCATTCGGTAGAACTCCACGACCTCGGGAAACTCCTTGATGACCTCCGCGAAGCGACGCAGCCATTCGTGGCTGTGCGCGTTCGTGCGGATGGCGACGAACACCGTGACGCGGGCATTCACCTTGACGGGATCGAGAAGCGCCACGCGGCGGCGGATCACCCCCTCCTCCTCGAGCTTCTGGATGCGCCGCCAGCAGGGCGTGGTCGACAGGCCCACTTTCTTGGCGATGTCTGCCACGGCGAGCGTGGCGTTTTCCTGCAACAGGCGCAGGATCTTGCGGTCGAGACGGTCCATTCGGCCTACTCCGATTGGAAATTTATTCCACAACTTGCGTATCTCTCCACCGATTTCAAGAAAAATTTTCTCAAGGAAGATTCACGGCGTTTGAGCAGACCGCGCGACCGTCAGATTCTCTTTTGTATCTCTTTCTTAAGAAAGGGCAGCAAATCCCTCTCAAACCATGAATTTTTCTTCATCCATGCCGTGTTTCGCCACGAAGGATGCGGCAGAGGCAGATGGTGCGGGCCGTCGCCGGCAGCAAAGATCGCCTTCCAGTTGCGCACCGTTTCGGTAAGGCTGGGCGCGCGCAACCGCTGCATGTGCCATGCCTGGGCGTATTGCCCAACCACGAGAACCAGCTCGATTTGCGGCATGGCGGCCAGAAGCCGCGCACGCCAGGCCGGCGCACATTCGCGCCGCGGAGGCAAGTCGCCGCCCCGCGCATCCTGGCCGGGAAAGCAGAAGCCCATGGGGATGACGGCAAAGCGCCCGGGATCGTGGAACACCTCCCGGCTTACCCCCAACCAGTCGCGCAAGCGGTCGCCGGAGCGGTCGTCGAACGGCAGGCCGGATTCATGCACCCGCGTGCCCGGCGCCTGGCCGGCGACGAGGATGCGCGCGCGCCGCGATGCCGTCACAACGGGGCGCGGCTCGTGCGGCAATGGTGCACCCAGCGGGCGGTCGCGGCACAGCCGGCAGGCGTGGATTTGCTCCACAAGCGTCTCAAGCGCCTCTGCCATGGGGGCGGCTGTTCAGGCTGCGGCGCTGGGTCTTGCGGCCACCGCGTCATACCAGCGCTTCAGATGCTTCAGCTCGGCGGGCATATCAATGCGCGCAGGCTTCATGAACTGTATGGCTACAAGGCCCGTGATGTCGGCAATGGTGAACGCCTCGCCGGCGATGAAGGGGCGCTGCGCAAGCTCCGAATCGAGGAAGTACAGAAACGCCACGGCCTTTGGCTTGTTGGCCTCGCCCCATTCCGGCACCTGCGGCACCTCCCAGCCCTTCATCGCCGGGTGAAGGTGGCGGAAGGCCGCGGCAACGGTCATGAAAAGGCCGTGCTCGACGCGCCTTTGCCACATCTCCACCTGCGCCCTGCCGACCGCCCCGCGGCCGAACAGCGCCGGCTCGGGCTGTATCTCCTCGAAATAGCGGCAGATCGCGACGGACTCGGTCAGCACCGTGCCGTCGTCGAGCTCCAGCACCGGCAGGCGCCTGAGCGGGTTGAGGCGGGCGAGCGCCTCGCTGCGGTGCTCCATCGCGGCCATGTCCACGGGCTGAAGCGGCACTTCGATCCCCTTCTCCGCGAGGAAAACGCGCACCCGCCGCGGATTGGGTGCCCTGCCTCCGTCATAAAGCTTCATCGCCACCTCCTTCCCTTTCCTCGGGGCTCCAGTGTTGCCGGATGAGCCGCCGCAGAACCTCCAGCACCCAGGCCACCGGATCAGGCCGCTTTTCCTCGCTGCCCTGTCGCGCCGCCCGCCATTCCTGCGGCCTCTGAAACGTTCCCGCCCACAGCCCCAGCCTCGCCCGCCGCGCCTCCGCCTCGGCTGCCTGATAGTCACCGTAGGCGATTGCCCAGCCGGATTCCACCATGGCAAGGCCGAGGTCGCGCCCTCCCGCCTCGCAGCAGGCAACCAATCGGCCATAGCGGTCGCGCTCGTGGCCCCGGCAGGTCACCGCACGCCCTTCGGCAAGCATCGCCAGCGCCTGGCGGGCGCGGCGGCCGCAGGCATAGGCCCGTCCCGCCCGGCTGCATGTCTGCGCGTATTCCGGCGCGTCGATGCCGGCGATGCGGAAGCGCTCGCCGGCCAGCGTCAGGCTGTCGCCGTCGGCGACCGTCGCCTGGCCGCTCACCTCCCGCACCATCCCCTGCCCCAACAAGCCTGCGGCCAGCACCAGAAGCGCCAGCAGTGCCGCGGCACCCGCCCAATCGCCAAAGCGACGCCAATGCCGCATGGGGCGGCGGCGCCCTCTTCCATAGCGCACGCTCATGGGTTGAAGGGTCTCTTAATCATTCTTGCGTAGTTTGCGTGAGCAAATGGCGGGAATGAAGCAGCCGATGGCGCTCCGGGACAGCGAAACGGTGGACAAGTTCATTGTCGACCGCACAAAGCCACATCGCAACAGCGATGTGGCGCGAGCGGTGCGGCGCACGCGCGAACGTCTGTCCCAGGCAGCCGGCAATCCCGCCTTCGACCGCGAGATGCTGAAGATCCATGCCAGCGCGATCCGGGGCAGCACGCCGGCGGTGCTCCTTCTGGTGCTGGTGGTCGGCCTGGTGGGTTTCGCCGCCGGCATGGGCCGCGAACTGCTTGCATGGATGCTGCTGACCGGCGCCGGCTATTGCGCGCTCTACTTCCTTGCCCGGTGGACGGACAGGGCCGCGCCGGCACAATTGCAAGAAAAGGCGCTCAAGCGCCGTTTCTTGGCTCTCCATTTCGCAAGCGGCATGGGCTGGGCCTATTTCGTCCTTCTCGACTGCGCCAGCTGCGCGCTCGGCCACATTCCCCTCATCACCGCCATCATCCTTCTGATGATCATCGCTGCCACTGCGCTGATTGCCGCATCCCTGCGCGGTGCGCTGGTTACGACCTTCGCCGTGCCGGTGGCCGCCTATGCCGCGCTCCATATCAGACCGCCGCTTGCCGTCGAGCCGATCATGGCGGTGCTGCTCATCCTCTCCCTGCCCTTCTTTTCCTACGTGGCCCATCATCGCAACCGGGCGGCGGTGCTGCTTCTGTCCTACCGCAGCGAGAAGGACGCGCTGATTGCCGAGCTGGAGACAGCCAAGGCCGTTTCCGACGAGGCACGGCGGCGCGCCGAGGAGGCGAATCTGGCCAAATCCCGCTTTCTGGCCTCCATGAGCCATGAGTTGCGCACGCCGCTCAACGCCATTCTCGGCTTCTCGGAAGTGATGGCAAAGGAGGTTCTGGGCCCCATCGAGAACGAAACCTATCGCGAATATGCCAGGGACGTGCACGAATCGGGCCGCCACCTGCTCGACCTCATCAACGAAATTCTCGACCTGTCGCGCATCGAGGCCGGCCGCTACCAGTTGAACGAGGAGCCGCTGGTGCTTTCCGACGTGGTGCAGGAATGCTGCCGCATGATGGAGCTCAAGGCGCGCGCCAAGGACATACGCCTCGTGCAGCAGGTGGAGCCGACCCTGCCGCGGCTTCTGGCGGACGAGCGCGCGATACGCCAGATCTGCCTCAACCTTCTCTCCAATGCCGTCAAGTTCACCCCGTCTGGTGGAGAAATCCGCGTGCGCGTCGGCTGGACGGCGGGCGGCGGTCAATACATCGCCGTGCGCGACAATGGGCCAGGCATTCCAGAAGACGAGCTGCCGGTGGTGCTCGCGGCCTTCGGCCAGGGCTCCATCGCCATCAAGAGCGCCGAGCAGGGCACGGGGCTCGGCCTTCCCATCGTGCAGGGCCTGGCCAATCTTCATGGCGGAGTCCTCGAGTTGCGCTCCAGGCTGCGGGAAGGCACCGAGGCGATTGTCGCCTTCCCGCCGGCGCGCGTGCTCGAAGAGCTGCCCGCCATTCCCGCCGAGGAACACGCAGGCAGGCAGCAAATCGCCTGAAAAGACATCTCAGCCGGCGCGCCTGCGCTTCACCTCCGCCATGCCGAAGGCCACTTCGCCGGCGGCCTTCATCAGCCCTGCCGCCAGCGCCGCCCCCGTTCCGTCACGCCCGCCGGTCCCCAAGGCAAGAAGCGGCGGCAGACCGAGGCGGGCGGCCACTTGGCCGTGCGGCTCGCCGTGCACATCGGCAACCCTGCAGTGCGCAAGGCTGGCAGGATTGAGCGCGTGGAGAACGGCTGCCGCCGCCATGGCCGGCAAGCCGTCGAGAAGCACGGCCACCTTCTGGGTGCGCGCCGCCAGGATGGCGCCGGCAAGCGCGGCAATCTCGCGTCCTCCCAGCCTGCGCAGCGCCTCCAGAGGGTCGGCCAGATGGCCGGCATGGTGGCGAAGCGCCTTCCCGATCAGCACACCGTCTTCGCCCCAGGCCTCTCCCTCGATGCCGCCAAGAGCGCTCAACACCGCCTTGGCCGGCAGGTCGGATGAGCCGCCCACGGCGCCGAGGCACAGAAGATCCGCGCCCAGCGCCACCGCCTCCATGCCGAAAGCCATGGTGGCCGCCGCATCCCGCTCGTTGAGGGCTGCTTCCTCGGTGATGTCGCCGACGGGCACATCCAGCGCGAGGTCGAAGACATTGAGCCCGAGCCCGCCGGCGGCGCACAGATGGCTGATGGGGGCGGCGCCTGCGGCGATGGCCTCCACCCCGGCGCGCACCGCCGCCGCCGGTTCCTCGATGCCCTGGTGCCGCACCACCGCATGAGTCCCGGCAAAAAGGGCGACAACCGGCCGCGTCACCCGCGCCGGCGCATGTCCGCGGACGGCGGCCAGCCACGCAGCCAGCGCCTGAAGGCCGTCCATGCCGCCCTGCCCGCCCATGCCGTCGAGAGAAGGCAATTGGCGTGCAAGGTTGCGAATGTCGTCAAATGGCAGGCCGCTGGTCGTCATGGTCGCTTTCTCCCGAAACCGGCCGTGGCATAAAGCGGAAGGCAGCGCCTGGCAACGGTCAGGAGGCTTGTCATTGCATGCGGGCGGCCCCATCTGGAGCGACAGGACAGGAATGAAGGACGCGATGGAATCTCCCTGTATTCTCGTCTGTTCGATCGACGAGGCGAGCGGCTATTGTTTCGGCTGCGGGCGCACGCGCGCCGAGATCGGCGCCTGGTCCGCCATGACGCCCGCGCAGCGGCGCGCCGTCATGGAGGTGCTGCCGGCCCGCCTTGCCACGGTGGAACGCAAGCCCCGGCGCGAGACGCGGCGCCGGCGGATGGCGCGCGAACGCGCGGCCGGCGCGGACTGAACCATGCAGTTCTTCTGGATTCTCATCGCCGTTCTGGCCGCCGGCCTTCTTCTGCTCATCGCCAATCACGACAGCGGCCAGGTGTTCGGCATCGAGAACGACGCCTTCGCCTCCCTACTGCATATGAGCCTGTGGCTGTCCGTGCTGGTCGTCGGCCTTGTCTTCTCGGTCAGGCGGCGCTCGGCGGCCATGCGCAACTTCGCCTTTTGGCTCATCATCCTTCTCGTGCTGACGACCGGCTATCAGTACCGCTACGAGCTGCAGGACATGGCGAGCCGGCTGACAGCCGGCCTCGTGCCCGGCAGTCCCATGACCATCTCCTCGGCAACCGGCGGGCAGGCGGTGATGCTGGACAAGTCTTCCAATGGGCATTTCGAGGTGCGCATGCAGGTGAATGGAACCACGGTGCGTGCCCTGGTCGACACCGGCGCCTCGGCGACCGTGCTTTCGGCCGCGGATGCCCGGCGCGTCGGAATCGCGGTCGAGGATCTGCGCTTTTCCGTGCCCGTGATGACGGCCAATGGGCGCGCTCATGCGGCCCGCGCCAGGGTCGACACGCTCGCCATCGGCCCCATCGAACGCACGCAGGTGCCGGTTCTGGTGGCAGAACCTGGGCGGCTGGAGCAGACCTTGCTCGGCATGCAGTTCCTGAGCAGCCTGTCGGGCTTCGAGATGCGCGGCGACCGCCTGATACTGCGGGACTAGAGAAGGCTCCAGAAGAAGCGCGCCGAGACGAACAGCGCGAAGCAGCCGAAGCCGATCTCCAGATGACGCTTGTCGAGCGCATGCGCAATGCGCACGCCAAGGGGGGCCACCAGCAATGTGATGGGGATGACCAGAAGCACGGCGATCCAGTTGACATAGCCCGTGGAGGCGACGGGCAATTGCGCAAGGCCCCAGCCGGCCCACATGTAGCCGAGGAAACCGGGGACGGAGATCAGCACGCCCACGCCGGAGGATGTGGCCACCGCCTGATGGATGGGGCGGCCGAACAAGGTCATGAAGGTGTTGTTGAGGATGCCGCCGCCAATCCCCATGAGCGTGGAAAGATAGCCGATGACGAAGCCCACGAGGGAGCGCACGGGATTGCCGGGAATCTCCTCGCCGATCTTCCAGCCTTTCCTGTTGAACAGAAGCTTCAGCCCCACCAGAAAGAGGATCGCGGCAAAGACGGCGCGCAGCCCGGCGCTGGAGATGAAGGCCGCCGTGAGCGAGGCGGCCACCACGCCGGCGGGCACGGCGAGCACGAAGCTGCGCAGAAGCTCCATGTCCACGGCCCCGCGCAGGAAATGCGCCCGGCAGGAACGCAGGGAGGTGGGCACGATGATGGCAAGGGAAGACCCGACCGACAGGTGCATTCGCACCGATTCGTCAACACCCAGAAGCCCGAAGACCTGATAGAAGACCGGCACCAGAACGGCACCGCCGCCAATGCCGAATATGCCCGCCAGCAGCCCTGCCACAACACCGGCCGCCCCTATGGCCAGCGCAAAACTCGCGATCTCGCTTGCCGGCAAATCCATCCCCGCCCTCTCCTCATACCTTGTCGGGAGATTGGCTAGCGCGCCGCGCGTCCAAAGTAAATTGCCGCCAGCCGCAAGCGGCTAGGCCACGGCCTCGCGCTCCGGCAGCCCGACGGCGGCGAGCGCATCTCGCAGCACATCGGCGCCGGCTCCCGGCCGCGTGGCCCGCGTGGACAGGATCTGCCGAAAGCGTCGCGCCCCCGGTTGCCCGTGGAAGAGCCCCACCATATGGCGCGTGATGTGGGAAAGCCGGCCACCAGCCGCGATATGACGCTGGGCATAGGCTGCCATCGCCTCGACAACGGCAGCCGGATCGGCCCTGCGACGCTTCTCGCCGAACAGGCGCTGATCGACATCCGCAAGCAGTGCCGGGGTGTGGTAGGCAGCCCGCCCCATCATCGCACCGTCGAGCCGGAGGAGGTGCGCCTCAACCTCATCCAGACTTTGAATGCCGCCATTTATTCCTATGAATTTGTTTGGGTATTTTTCTTTCAGGCGATACACGCGCCCATAGTCGAGCGGCGGTATCTCTCGGTTCTCGCGCGGGCTCAACCCCGCCAGCCACGCCTTTCGCGCATGCACCCACAGCGCATCCGCGCCGGCGGCAAAGACCGCCTCGGCAAGCCTGTCGAGCGCCTCCTCCGGGTCCTGGTCGTCGACGCCGATACGGCTCTTGACCGTCACGGGAACCTTGACGCGCTCCTTCATCGCCGCCACGCACGCACCCACCAGATCCGGCGTCTTCATCAGACAGGCGCCGAAGGTTCCCGACTGCACCCGGTCGGAGGGACAGCCGACATTGAGATTGATCTCGTCATAGCCGAAATCGGCGCCAATCGCCGCCGCCCGGGCCAGCTTGGCAGGTTCGGATCCGCCGATCTGCAGCGCCACGGGATGCTCCACGGCATCGAAGCCCAGGAGCTTCTCCCGCTCCCCGTGGATGACGGCATCGGCCACCACCATCTCCGTATAGAGCAGCGCCCGTCTGGTAAGCTGGCGATGAAAGAAACGGCAATGCCGGTCCGTCCAATCCATCATCGGGGCGACGGCGAATATTTTCTCTTTGTTTTTCAATGATTTATGATACATTTCGATGGCCTGAACCGTGAACGAACTGTACGGAATTGGATCATTTTGTACGGATTTGTACCGGTTTTGATCTCTTGGTGTACGGAAATTGTACGGATTTCGGAAGCTGTACGGAACATGGCGACCATAGTCAAAACCAAAGAGGGAACCTGGCGAGCGCTCGTTCGCCGAAAGGGAAAATATGCATCGCAGACGTTCCGTCTCAAGTCCCTCGCCAACGAGTGGGCGATAGAAACAGAGCGCTTGATCGACATTGGTGGCGAACCAAGTCATCGGCAAATTCGAGATGCCAAGACTATTGCCGATCTCGTTGACCTGCACGTCTCGGACCTCCACGAGGTCGGGCGTCCCCTCCGACGTTCAAAGCAGGCTGTCATGGAAGCTTTGAAACGTGATCTGGGCACCACCCGGATTAAACGTCTCGACCGCGCGGCTATCATAAAATACGGCCAGCGTCGTGCGAAACAGGGAGCGGGTCCTGTTACCCTTTCCGTTGACCTATCCTATCTTCGGACAGTTCTAACGCACGCAGCTGCAGTTCACGGAATATCGGTCGACACCGAAAGCGTCCGCCTCGCCCGGGCCGCCCTCACCCGGCTTGGCCTCGTCGGCCGATCATTCGAGCGAGATCGGCGCCCTACCGAAGACGAGATCGATGCGCTGCTCGATTACTTCGACAATAAGTCCAACACGATCATTCCAATGGGTCGGATCGTCCGTTTTGCGATCGCCACAGCCATGCGCCAGGAGGAAATCTGTAAAATCGATTGGAGCGACGTCGATCTCAAGAAGCGCGTGGTGCTCATCCGCGACAGGAAAGATCCGCGCCGCAAGGATGGCAACCACCAAAAGGTCCCCCTCCTCAACCTTGCAGGTTTTGATGCATGGCACCTTCTTCTTGAACAAAAGGTGCTAACCGGTGGGAAAGGCCGTTGTTTTCCCTATCACCACAAATCGGTTGGCACGGCGTTTCGACGAGGAAGAAAGGAACTCGGCATTGAGGATCTGCGCTTTCACGACCTGCGCCATGAAGCCACAAGCAGGCTATTCGAGGCAGGCCTGACGATTGAACGCGTCGCGCTGGTAACCGGGCATCGGGATTGGAAAATGCTCCGGCGGTACACCAACCTCAAACCCGAGGATCTGCATCAGCTGCAGACGTCAAAGCAGGCCTCCGAGGAGGAGTTCTTCCGAATGCTCGCGGAGGACTAGGTCTGGTTGCGGGGGCTGTATCATCTTTACCTGCGACCGACCTCTCCGCTTCATCCCATGCTGCTCCTGATGGGGACAGCGCTTCTTCACCAAATATTCGCACAGCAGCGTAGGAAATAGACCCGAGATACGGCTTCACACGCGGCGCTATTTAAACAATCCCACCAACACTAAAATAGCGGGGATGCTGAGGTAGGGCAGCTTAAATGGGCCCGTCGCTCTCGGTCAGTGCTATTCACACCTTGCACCACAAGCTTGGCCTCGGTCCCAATCGCCACGACGTATGTCATCGGAAGCAGGAATGTCGACATCGCCGACATCATGACAAGCTGGGGCCTACTCCATCAGAAGCATAAAGCCGTCCGATCGGCAGTGCCAGCGTATTGGCAAGGAGATTGGGCATCCGATGCGACGAATCGGATAAGACCGCGGTCTTCGTCAATCACCGCAGAGAATCGTCATAGCCTACCCACATGCCTGACCTTCCGCATACCAAACTGCTTGCCCGCAAGATCTCCGATTTCTGCCGCCTCCGTGTCGATCCCGCATTGCCCCCGCGGGACAGCACACGGATCAAAGAATTTCTCCTCTGCCTGATCGCCCAGTCGCAAACACCGCCTCGCAAGGTGCGTGGCTACGATTGGGATGAAATCGCTCTTCAATGCGGCCTTGACAGGGATGTCCTTCGGGGCGCGAGAGCGGTGATCGAACCGGCATTCGACGCAATCGTCCGGAATACGAAAAACCCTACCAATCGCCCTTCCGCCAAGATCCGAACGACAGAGGATTCCAAGCCGCGTCCGCGACGCGGCCGTCCTCCGCGACAGCCAGTGGAAAAGCCAAGCGCTGCCGCGCACATTGACGCGACGGATCGATCAGAACGGCAGCCCGCAACGAACCGGCGGAAGCCCGGCATCAAGCCGCGCGCGATCGAGGAGTTCCCAACACCCCTCTTCGATGACTGGCTCGACCCACCAACCTTTCGGGAGGCACTGGAGCTGCACATGCGTCGCCACGGCGACAGCTATTGGCATCTCCACCGTGCCGTCGTTCGCGATGACGAAAAGTTCGACCATTCCACGATCCGCCACTGGCTGCAGGGAACGAAGGCGCCCCGCAGCGTTGCAAGCATGGAAGTTCTCGGTCGCGTTGAGCGCCGCTATCGCCTCCCGGCGGGCTATTTCAAAGCAAAGCTCCCGCATCAGACGCGGTCGACCTCTGGCTACGTCCTCGACGATATCGCTCCGGCCGAGCGACGGCGGCTCGCCTGGCACCTGCCTGACGATTTCAACACACGCCCCCGCCAGGAACAGGAGGAAATCCTTGAATGGGTTCAGCGCGTCATCATCAGGGGCTCAACAGACTACAGGCGGTTCCAGGCGGCCGCGATGAAGCAGCGCTACGCAATCCGTTTTCCAGGGATCGCATACGGTCAGTCTGACGCTGCGGATTGCCACCGAAACAAATACGAGGAGCAGGACGAAGACAGCACTTCCTTCACCGATCCGGATCTGCGGTCCGGCGTCATCGATGCTCCACCCGTCCTCGCCATGGAAATGGCCGAACTCATCCGGTTCAAGACCGCAACGCTCACCGCATTCGGTCTGCAGCGGAATGGTGTCTGGGGCGAGGAGACCGCATCGCAGAAGGTTGAGCATCTCGGCCTGATGTTCGGGGCATTGGCCGCCCATCCGCGCGGCCCGGTCCGCGGCTACGGCGTGCCGCTGCAACACCTGACCTTCGGCCTTCTCGTTTTCCCCTCCATCTGGGACTGGTATGTGCAATGGCGCGAAAGGCGGCGTGGCTTCTATACGGCCTGGGAGGTGGACATGCTGCGCATTTCGCTCGCCCTCACCCGGAGGGAAACGGGCTGGCTGCGGCAGCATCCTCGTCTCGGATCACGGCTCCGGCCGATCGAAGGACTGATTACGCAGGCGGACATCGACCGCGCCTGTGCCGACTGGGACGATGCCTGCGACGTCTATTTCAAGCATGCGTCCTCCCGCGCGAGGGAGATCCAGCGTGTCGCACGGGTGCATCGTGACCCGTTCGAGCCAATCATGCCGGTATTGGAGGCCGAAAGCCCGGTCGGTGAATATCGGAAGATCACGGAAGAGATCCTCCGGCTCATGCCGGACGAGCGGCTCTATCGTCGCCCGGCGGCGGAAGCTGCCCGATCATTCCTGATGCTGCGCTTCGGGCTGCACCTTGGATTGCGGCAGAAAAACCTGCGTCAGTTGATGGTCTGCGAACGCGGGAAACTGCCGCGATCCGAGCGGCAGCTGGCTGACATGAAGCGCGGCGAGATCCGATGGAGCGAACGAGACAATGGCTGGGAAGTGCTGATCCCGTCGGTCGCCTTCAAGAACGCCAACTCGTCCTATTTCGGGAGCAAGCCGTTTCGACTGATCCTCCCTGACCTCGGCGGCCTCTACGATCACATCGAGGCCTATATCGACCGGCATCGGCGTGTGCTTCTCGGGGGTGCCGAGGATCCAGGCACATTCTTCGTCAAGACGGTGAAGACGACGAGCAAGGACGCTTCGTACGATCAGAACACATTTTATGAGGCCTGGCGCCTGACGATCCAGCGATATGGAATCTATAACCCCTACACGGGACGGGGCGCGATTCCCGGTCTCCTCCCTCACGGCCCACATAACGTCCGCGACGTGCTGGCGACGCATATTCTCAAGCAGACCGGTTCCTATGAGCAGGCGAGCTATGCCATCCAGGACACCCCTGATATGGTCGCGCACCACTACGGTCGTTTTCTGCCGCAGGACAAGGCGGCTCTCGCTGCGCGGATTTTGAACCAGGTCTGGGAAGCGGCGTAGGCGGCTTCGGGCAAGCCGGTGGTAAGCAGCTGCGCCGCATACGAAGCTCGTAAGTTGCCCAGGATGCAAATGGGTTTGACCATCATCTCGGACAGGAGAAAGCTCAGTCAACGGACTTAGGAGTTCGATTCCTTCATGACACCACGTTGGCACGGCCAGTATAGGGCCGGAAGCGGAATTGACCTGCCCCCAAGAAACTGGGCCATTCAAAAGGAGAGTTTGTTCTCTTAACGTTCGAAGCAACAAGGAGAACAGACGATGCGCAAATCACGTTTCACCGAAGAACAGATTGTCGGGATCCTGCAGGAG
>NZ_JAODNW010000026.1 GCF_025398255.1 Chelativorans intermedius
CAGACCGGCACACGCGTCGGCGAAACCACAATACCGGCCGCGATCACGCTTCACGAGGGGGATTTCGGCAGCAAGGCAGTGATCGTCCTGCGGGTCTTCAAGACCTTTTCGGTCGATAGCGACCTCGCCTTCACGGTAGTCGAACGGCCCGCCATCGGCTCCGTCCTCGTGCTCGACCGCCCCGGCGATGAGGCCGAGCTCGTCCATGTCGCGGCCAACAGTCAGGCCGCCGATGAATGGTTGTCGCGGAACGGCTATCCAAATGCCGTGGTCCGTGAGGTGACCGCCGACGAGGCCGCGGCCGATCAGGTCGAGGGGAGGGCCGGCATGAGCGCACCGGTGCTCACCATCGAAAGCCTCTCCGTCGCCTTCGGGAGCCATGAGGCGGTGAAGGGACTCTCCTTCGGCATTCGCGAGAGGGAGACGCTGGCACTGGTGGGCGAGTCGGGCTCGGGCAAGTCGGCCACCGCGCTTGCCGTCATGCGCCTCGTCGAGCGCGAGGGCGGGCGCATCGCCGGTGGCCGCATCCTTCTTCACGACGAGGGGGAGGAGGATCTTGCCGCTCTGTCCGACAGCGCCATGCGTGCGGTGCGCGGGCGCCTGGTTTCCATGGTCTTCCAGGAGCCGATGACCTCGCTCAATCCGGTCATGAAGATCGGCGAGCAGCTTGTGGAGGTTTTCATCCGCCACAGGAAGATGCCGCGGCGGGCCGCCTTCGAGGCGGCACGCGAGGCGCTGGAGAACGTGCGCATTCCCGAGCCCGAACGTCGGCTCGGGCAATATCCGCACGAGCTTTCAGGCGGGCTTCGTCAGCGGGTGATGATTGCCATCGCGCTTGCTTGCCGGCCGCGGCTGCTGATCGCCGACGAGCCGACGACGGCGCTCGACGTCACCACGCAGGCCGAGATCCTGGCGCTTATAAGGAGCCTGCAGGAGGAGATCGGCATGGCCGTGCTCTTCATCACCCATGACATGGGCGTGGTGGCGGAGGTGGCCGACCGCGTGGTGGTGATGAGACAGGGCCGAAAGGAGGAGGAAGCGGATGTCGGCAACCTCTTCGCCCGCCCGCGGGCGGTCTATTCGCGCCAGCTCATGAACGCCACGCCGAAGCTCGGCTCCGGTGCGCCGCGCCTGCGCCATCCGCCCAGGCCCGTGCTGGAGGTCGAGGGGCTGACCACCTGCTTTGCCCTCGCGCGCGGGCTCTTCGGCCGCAAGCGCTCGCAAATCCGCGCTGTCAGCAACGCCTCGCTCACGGTGGGCGAGGGCGAGACGCTGGGGCTCGTGGGCGAATCGGGCTGCGGCAAGTCCACGCTCGCCCGCTCGATCCTGCGCCTCATCGAGCCTGCCGCGGGATCCGTGCGCCTTGCCGGGCGCGACATAATGCGGCTTTCGCGCGGGGAGCTGCGGGTCGCGCGCCGCGATGCGCAGATGGTTTTCCAGGATCCCTATGCCAGTCTTAATCCGCGCCTGCCGGTGAGCGAGCTCGTGACCGAGCCTGCGCGCATCCATGGCATCGTCAAGCCGCGCGAGATGCGCGACCTCGCGGCAAGTCTGGTCGAGAGGGTGGGGCTCGAAGCCGACGCTGTGGACCGTTTCCCGCACCAGTTTTCCGGCGGCCAGCGCCAGCGGCTGGCGATCGCGCGGGCGCTGTCGGTCGGCCCGCGGCTGATCGTGGCCGACGAGCCGGTCTCGGCCCTCGATGTCTCCATCGCGCGCCAGGTAACGGATCTCATGCTGGAGCTGCAGCGCGCGGAGAAGATGGCCTTCCTGTTCATCTCGCACGACATTGCCGTGGTCGAACGGGTGAGCCACCGCGTTGCCGTCATGTATGACGGCGAGATCGTTGAGACGGGTCCGACGGAGTCGGTCCTCGGCAATCCGCAGCACGCCTACACGAAGCGTCTTCTCTCCGCCGTCCCGCGCCCCGATCCCGCCCGCCGCATGCGCCGTTCACCGTCGCTGGACGCGGCCCTGCCGCAGCTTGTCGCCAAGCCGGGGGAGGGCGGGCCGGCCCTGCCGCTTGTCGAACGCGCCCCCGGCCACTTCGTGCGTGTGGACGCGGCCTGAGCGTTCTGCGCGGTGGGCATGAGCTGCAAGCGCGCTCCCCTGGCGGTTTTTCATCTGGCCCTTTGCCGAATGGCTGCCCTTGTTCACAAGAAAGCCGGTGCGCGCGGAAATGATCGAGGGGAGCGGCCGCTTCTCCGATCCGCCGTCGACCGCCGGCACCCCATCGGCCTCCCGGGGGATCGGGCCACCTGCAGCCGCAACCCTATTTCAGATCGGAAAGGTAGTGCGCCCGCTCGGTCAGGCAGCGCGAGATGCGCAGCTCGACGGGCTTGTGCTCCAGGTCGAAGGCGACGCGGGTGATCCTCAAGAGGGGTGTGCCGCGCTTGCAGCCCAGATGCCTGGCGTCCTCCGCGCTTGCCGCGATGGCCTTGATGCGCTCTGTGCCGCTACCGATGGTCAGGCCCCATCGCTCGGAGTACAGCCGGTAGACATTGTTCGGAATGTCGGTGAGCTTCTCGAAGCCGGGGAAGCGCCTTGCGGGCAGGGAGATGTATTCCACGATGAGGGGGTCTTCTCCGAGATAGCGCACACGTTCGATGCGCCACACGGAGGCGGTCGCGGCGATGTCCAGCGCCTCGGCCTCTTCCTTTTCTGCGCGCTGCTTGGTCCAGGACAGCACCCTGGAGGTCGGGAATGTGCGCTCTCCCGTGTCGCGAACCAGACGGAAGAACTGGAAGAGGATGCGGCTTTCCTCCGGCGCGGCGACATAGGTGCCGTGCCCCTGTCGGCGGATGAGCAGGTTCTCCGCGGTCATTGCGTTGAGGGCCTTCCGGATCGTGCCCTGGCTCACGCCGATTTCGCGGGCCAGCTCCATCTCCGAGGGAATGAGCTGGCCGGGCTGCCAGGAGCCTTCGATCAGCCGGCGTACGAGGCTTTCCTTGACCTGAAGATAAAGCGGGCGAAATCCCAGCGCCCGGGCGGGCGAAGCATCCGTCATTTCCCTTTGCCCCAAATCACACCGTCACCCATTTTTAGCGCATCGATATTGACATAGCTAGAATTTTATATCTTATGTCTTATACAAGACTGTATTGCGCTCATCCCGCCCGCACCGTGTTTCAGGAGGTTTCCATGGAGATCCCGCATCTGCTCGTTCACGAGCATGCCGACAATGTGGGGGTTGTCGTCGTCGAAGGGCTGACGGCCGGCACGAAGATGCTTTGCTGTGTCACCGCCGACAACTCGACCTTCGAGCTTGTGGCCAAGGCGGATGTGCCGATCGGGCACAAGATTGCGATCAGGGATCTGAAACAGGGCGATACGGCTATCAAATATGGCGAGGATATCGGGCGGATGATCGCCGATGTTGAACAGGGTGGGCATGTGCATGTCCACAATCTCAAGACCAAACGCTGGTAGGAGCGAAGGATCATGGTCTCCAGATACTCCAACATGACCTTCATGGGCTATCGCCGCGACAACGGCCGGGTCGGCGTGCGCAACCACGTCGTCATTCTGCCGGTCGATGACATATCGAACGCCGCTTGCGAGGCGGTGGCCAACAACATCAAGGGGACGCTCGCCCTGCCGCATGCCTATGGCCGGCTGCAGTTCGGAGAGGATCTCGAGCTGCATTTCCGCACCATGATCGGTACCGGGGCGAACCCGAACGTGGCCGCCGTCGTGGTCATCGGTATCGAGCCGGGCTGGACGCAGAAGATCGTCGATGGCATCGCCGAAACCGGCAAGCCCGTGGCCGGCTTTTCCATCGAGCAGAACGGCGACCTGAAGACCATCATGGATGCCAGCCGCAAGGCCAAGGAGTTCGTGCACTATGCAACCGAGCTCCAGCGCGAGGAATGTCCGATCTCGGAGCTCTGGATTTCCACGAAATGCGGCGAGAGCGACACGACGACCGGGCTCGGTTCCTGTCCGACGGTCGGCAATATGTATGACAAGCTGCTGCCCGAGGGCATCTATGGCTGTTTCGGCGAAACCTCCGAGATCACCGGCGCGGAGCACATCTGCAAGGCGCGGGCGATCAACGAGGAGGTGGGCGAGCGTTGGTACCGGATGTGGAAGGCCTATCAGGAAGAGGTGATCGAGCAGTTCAAGACCAACGACCTCTCCGAATCGCAGCCGACCAAGGGCAATATCGAGGGCGGACTGACGACCATCGAGGAGAAGGCGCTCGGCAACCTGGAAAAGATCGGCAAGACGTCGCGCTACATCGACATTCTCAAGCCGGCGGAGACGCCGAAATCGGGCAATGGCCTCTATTTCATGGACACCTCCTCGGCGGCGGCCGAATGTGTGACCCTGATGGCGGCGGGCGGTTATGTCGTCCATACCTTCCCCACCGGACAGGGCAACGTCATCGGCAATCCGATCGTGCCGGTCATCAAGATCACTGCCAACCCGCGCACCGTGCGCACCATGAGCGAGCACATCGACCTCGACGTGTCGGGCATTCTGCGGCGCGACATGACGATCGACGATGCCGGCGATGCGCTGATCGACATGATCGTGCGCACCTCGAACGGTCGCAACACGGCGGCGGAGGCGCTCGGCCACCGCGAATTCGTGATGACCAAGCTCTATCGCAGCGCATAGGCCCGCGGGGACGGATTGCCTTGGGAGCGATACCCTTCTGGTGTGTGGCCGAAAGGCTGTCCCTCGCTGCGACCGGCCATTGGCGCCTTGCGGGCGGGCGTCTGCGCTCTCGCGGCGGTCCCTTGAGCGTTGCCCGGGGCAGGCCCCGAGCGCGGTTTTCCAGGCCAGGCCGGATCATGACTCCGTGACCCCGATGGGCGCTCTTCTTTCACATGTGCGGACCCTGGCGCCGGGGATCGGGACGGCACTGCTGATCGCCGCGGCGGCGAGCTTTGTGGCCGATACCTATGGCGGGCCGGTCATGCTGCTGGCGCTGCTCATCGGCATCGCCCTCAACTTCCTGTCCGAGGGCGAGAAGGTGGAGGCCGGGATTCGCTTCACCTCCAAGTCCGTTCTCAAGCTCGGCGTCGCCCTCCTGGGACTCAGGATCGCGGCCAGCGATGTGGTGGCGCTCGGCGCAAGCACGGTGGTGGTCCTGGTCGTTGCCATGGCGATCACCATTCTTGCCGGCATGGCTCTCGTGCGCCTGCAGGGGCATACGCGGATCTTCGGCATTCTCATCGGCGGCGCGACGGCCATCTGTGGAGCCTCCGCGGCCCTGGCGATCTCCTCGGTGCTTCCCGACGGGCCCGCCAAGCAGCAGCAGACGATCTTCACCGTGGTGGCGGTCACCACCCTTTCGACGATCGCCATGGTCATCTACCCCGTTTTTGCGGATCTGGCCGGTTTTGACGACCGGACCACAGGCATCTTTCTCGGTGCCACCATCCATGATGTCGCCCAGGTGGTGGGCTCCGGCTATGCCGTCAGCGAACTGGCCGGCGATACGGCCACCATCGTGAAGCTGTTCCGCGTGGCGATGCTGCTTCCCGTCGTCTTCCTGATCTCCGTGCTGCTGCGGGAGAAGGGGGCGGCTGCGGCCTCGGCCCGTCTGCCGCTGCCGCTGTTCGCGCTCGCCTTCGTTGCGATGGTCGCCCTGAACTCGCTCGGGATCGTGCCCGAGGCGCTGCGCGAGCCGCTTGTCGCCCTCTCGCGCTGGTGCCTGGTTGCGGCAGTGGCGGCAATCGGGCTGACGACGTCCATAAAGGATATTCTGGAGATCGGCGGCACGGCCATCTATGCGGCGGTGGGAACCACCATCGTGCTTCTTGTCACGGTTATGGGCCTTTTGTTTGTCATTGGAGGATAGGCCATGGCGGATGTGATCATCACGGAGTTCATGGACGAGGCGGCGGTGGAGCGCATCCGCGCGCGCTACGAGACGATCTATGATCCGAAGCTCGTCGATGCCGGCCAGGAATTGTTGAAGCGCCTCCCGCAGGCGCGCGCGCTCATCGTGCGCAATCGGACAGCGGTGAGGGGCGAGCTTCTGGCCGCGGCAGGCCGGCTTGAATGTGTCGGCCGCCTGGGGGTCGGCCTCGACAATATCGACGTCGATGCCTGCCGGGCGCGGGGAATCGCGGTCTATCCGGCAACCGGCGCGAACGACCTTTCCGTGGCCGAGTATGTGATGACTGCCGCGCTTCTTCTGCTGCGCGGGGCCTATGGCGCCACCGCCGTGGTGGCCGCCGGCGAATGGCCCCGGCAGCGCCTGATCGGGCGCGAGGTCTCCGGCAGGGTGATGGGGCTTGTGGGCTATGGCGCGATTGCGCGCGAGGTGGCCCGGCGGGCCGCGGCCTTCGGCATGGAGGTGATGGCCTTCGATCCCTTTCTTCCGGCGGGCGATGCGCGCTGGGCCGGCGCGCGCAGCGTGGCCTTCGATGAGCTTCTGGAGGCATCGCACGTCATCAGCCTGCATGTTCCGCTGAGCGAGGGGACGCGGCACATGATCGACGCCGGCGCGATCTCGAAAATGAGACGCGATGCCATCCTCATCAATGCAGCGCGCGGCGGCGTCGTCGACGAGCAGGCGCTTGCAGCCGCCCTGAGGGCGGGGCGCCTTGGCGGGGCCGCGCTCGATGTCTTCGAGGTCGAGCCGTTGACGGCGGATGCCGGCGCCGCATTCTCGGGTATCGACAATCTGATCCTGACGCCGCATATCGCGGGCGTTACCGAAGAATCGAATGTGCGGGTGTCCAACCTTATTGCCGAGACGGTTCTTCACCACCTTGACGGAATGGCATGACCAGCGAACTCATAAGCATCGAAGCCGCCCACAAGCTGATCGTCGACGCGCTCGTGTCCAACGACACATCGCCGCAGAACGCGCGCAGTGTCGCCGATGCGTTGACGGGTGCCGAACTTGCGGGCCAGAGCGGGCACGGCCTGCGCCGCGTTCCCGCCTATGCGGCGCAGACGCGTGCAGGCAAGGTGAAGGGCCATGCCGTCCCCACGGCGCGGCGTGTGCGCCCCGGCGTGGTGCGCATCGACGCCGCCAACGGCTTTGCGTTTCCCGCCCTCGATCTGGCGGTGGGCGAGCTCGCCGAGCTTGCTCCGCAGCAGGGGATTGCAATGGCCGGCATTCATCGTTCGCATCACGCCGGTGTCGCGGGCCTGACGGTTGAGGCGCTGGCAAGGCGGGGGCTTGTCGGCCTGATGTTCGCCAACGCGCCCGCCGCGATGGCGCCATGGGGCGGCCGGAAGGCGCTGTTCGGGACGAACCCGATCGCTTTTGCCGCTCCGGTTGCCGGCGCCGAGCCGGTTGTCGTGGACGTTTCGCTTTCCAAGGTCGCGCGCGGCAAGCTGATGGCCGCCCGGCAGAAGAACATGGCGATCCCGGAGGGCTGGGCGCTCGACCCGGAGGGCAATCCGACCACGGACCCGGCGGCCGGCATGGCAGGCACGATGGTTCCGCTCGGCGATGCGAAGGGCACGGCGCTTGCGCTGATGGTCGAGCTTCTGTGCGCCGGGTTGACGGGCGCGAACTTTGCCTATGAGCAATCCTCGTTCTTTGACGATGCCGGCGACCCGCCGGGCACCGGCCAGGCGTTGATCGCCGTCGATCCGCTGGCCTTCGGACCGGGTGCCACGGAGCGCTTTGCCGAAATGGTGCGCATGATCGACATGCAGGAAGGGGCGCGCGTGCCGGGCCATCGCCGCCGCGAGATTGCCGCGCGCGTGCGCGAGCGGGGGGTTGAAGTCGACACGTCCCTGCTTCATGAAATCAAGGCTTTGATCGTTTGAGATGGACTGAAGGGTGGGTTCGGTGACGCGCGAGTTTTTCGGAAGGACTGCGGCTGGAGAGGTGGTCGAGCGTGTTGCCCTCAAGGGTGGCGGGCTCACCGCGCATGTGATGACGTGGGGGGCCGTCGTCCAGGATCTCAGGCTTGACGGCCATGATGGCCCTCTGGTTCTGGGGTTCGAGCGCTTCGAGGACTATCCGGCCCATTCTCCCTATTTCGGGGCGATTGCCGGCCGCTGTGCCAACCGGATCAAAGGCGGGCGGTTCTCGATCGACGGTGTCGAACATCAGGCCGATACCAATTTTCTTGGGCGGCATCTCCTGCATGGTGGCCGGCAGGGGATCGGCAAGCGCGTGTGGACCATCGCTGCGCTCGGCGAGGATTTCGTTACGCTGACTCTTCGCGATCCCGACGGCACCATGGGCTTTCCTGGCGCTCTCGACATTTCCTGCACCTACCGTCTGGCCGATGGCGGCCGTTTCATCGTCGATTTGCGCGCGCAAACGGATGCGCCGACGCTTTGCAACCTTGCCCATCATTCCTACTTCAACCTCGACGATGGCGGGGCGGGCGACTGCCTCGATCACCTGGTGTCCATCGAGGCCGATGCCTACCTGCCGGTCGACCACGAGCTGATCCCGACGGGCGATGTTCTTGCGGTGAGGGAAACCGTGTTCGATTTCCGCAGGCTGCGGCCCATCCGGGCGATGAGCGAGGGGAGACCCCTCGCCTATGACCACAATTTCTGCCTGTCGGCGCAGCGAGGGCCCTTGCGCAATGTGGCAAGGGTGGAAGGTGGGCGCTCGGGCCTGTCCATGGAGGTCTGGACCACCGAGCCCGGGTTGCAGTTCTATACCGGCGAGAAGGTCGCAAGGGATGTGCCCGGCCTCGAAGGCCGCCGCTACCGGGCCTATGCGGGCTTCGCGATGGAGCCGCAAGTGTGGCCGGACTCACCCAATCACCGCCATTTTCCGCAGGCCGTCCTGCGCCCTGGCGAGACCTTTCATCAGACGAGCGAATATCGGTTTTCCCGGCGCTGAAGCACCGCACGGGAAACGCCCGGAAGACAGGGCATCTCGGAGAAGGCTTTTTGCCGCGGCCTGACCGGGCGTTGCCGCCAAGGCGTTGACAGGGCGGCGCGCGAGGTCATTGCGGCAGCCGGCTATGGCAGCTTCTTCACCCATCGCACCGGCCACGGCGTGGGCGTGGTCTTCTCCATCGAACTCGGCATCTATCTGCCCGGCCGGTTCGGCATCAGGCTCGAAGAGGTGGTCATCCTGCGCCCGGAGGGCGCGGAGGTGCTCTCCAAGATGCCGCGCACGATCCAGGGCTTGCCATAGGCAGAAACGAAGCCACACCGATTGCGCCGTTCGGTTGGTGGCGCGGGGTTGGCCACGGGCTTTCATTGCAGAGGGGCCCCGACCTGTTCCTTGAGCCAGCGTTGAAACTTTTCGAGCGGTCCGCCGACCGGCCGGTCGGTGGGCCACACCAGATAGTAGCTGCCAAGGCTCTGCTGGCAGCCGCTCAGCACCATCTGCAGGCGGCCGTTGCGGATTTCGCTTTCTGCCAGATAGCTGGGCAGGAGCGCCACGCCCATGCCGTGGATGGCGGCCTGCGCCATGGTGGAGAACTGGTCGAACAACATGCCGCGCAGGCCCGCCACGGGATGGCCGTTGCGGGCGAACCAGTTCTCCCACGCGTCGGGCCGCGTCTCCAGATGCAGAAGCGGCAACGCAAGCACGTCTGCAACCCGTCTTATCGGTTGCTTCAGGAGGGCAGGCGCGCAGACTGCGACGACCTGCTCCTCGAGGATCGGCAGATACTCCACGCCGATCCAGTCGCGTCGGCCGAAATGGATCGCCGCGTCGAACGGCTCGGATGCGAAGCTGAAAGGGCGCAGACGTGTCGACAGGTTCACCGTGATCTCGGGGTGGCGGCTGGCAAAATCCTTCAGCCGCGGCGCCAGCCAATGCATGCCGAAGGCCGGCAGGATGGCAAGGTCGAGACTGCCGCCCGCCGGATTCGCCTTCAGCTTCAGGGAAGCCGTTGCCAGCCCGCGCAGGAGCTCACGCACCTTCTGTGCGTAAAGCCGGGCCGCCGGGGTGAGCCGCAGCCGATTGCCGTCGCGCAGGAACAGCTGCGCGCCCATCTGTTCCTCCAGTACCTTCAACTGGCGGCTCACAGCACTTTGCGTCAGTGACAGCTCCGCCGCCGCCGCCGTGGCGCTTCCCAGGCGGTCCACAGCCTCAAGTGCCATCAGCGAGCTGATGGACGGGAGGAATCTGCGGGCGATCATCATGACTTTTCCTCATGGTTTCGCGAGCAGGTATCATTAGGCGGCAGCCACCAGATGCGCAATAGATGGGGCATACGCGCAAAGGTGAGGAATGAGCGTGTTGACGTCACCGCATGATAGCACGCCGTTTCGCCGCGCCCGGCGGGCGGCGGGGCTGGCGCTTTCGGATATTGTGCAGATCAGCGAGGAAAGCGCGCGGCTGAAAGCCCAGGGCCGCGACATCGTTGCGCTCAGCACGGGCGAGCCGGACTTTCCCACGCCGGCGCACGCCATCGAGGCGGCGCATGAGGCCGCCCGCTCCGGCCTGACGAAATATCCGCCGACGGCGGGGCTGAAGAGCCTGCGCGCAGCCATTGCGGCGCGGGCGCCGGGGCCCGAGGTCGGGCCGGAATCGGTGCTCGTCTCCACCGGCGCCAAGCAGGTTCTGGCCATGGCGATGCTCGCCACGCTGGACCCCGGCGAGGAGGTGATCCTGCCCGCGCCATGCTGGTCCTCCTATGGCGACATCGTGACGATGGCCGGCGGCAGGGCGGTGTTTGTGCCCTGTCCCGTCGAGGCCGGATTCAAGCTTGCCCCGCATGCGCTTGCCGCAGCGATCACGTCGCGCACGCGATGGCTGCTGCTCAACTCTCCGTCGAACCCGAGCGGCGCCACCTATGGGGCCGGCGCGCTGGCCGCTCTGGCCGAGGTTCTGCGGGCCCATCCGCGGGTCTGGGTGCTCAGCGACGAAATCTACGAGCATCTGAGCTATGTGCCCTTCGTCTCCCTGCGGGAGGTGGCGCCCGATCTTGCCGGGCGCATGCTGGTGGTCAACGGCGTATCGAAAGCCTATGCCATGACCGGCTGGCGCATCGGCTGGGGCATCGGGCCGGCGGCGCTGATCGACGCCATGGAGGCGGTGCAGGGGCAGATCACCTCCGGTGCCTGCGCCATCGCCCAGGCCGCCGCGCTGGCCGCGCTTGAAGGCGATCAGGAGATTCTCGGGCAGCGTCGTGCGGTGATGCGCGCCCGTCGCGATCGGGTTGTGGCTGCGTTGAATGCCACCGGCCTGATCGACTGCCCCGTGCCGGAAGGGGCCTTCTATGTGTTTCCCTCCTGCATGCGCATTCTGGGCCTGAGGACGCCGCAGGGCGAGGTGCTGGAAGACGACAGGGCGTTCTGCCGGTCCTTGCTGCAGGATCACGGCGTCGCCGTCGTGCCGGGCAGCGCCTTCGGCCTGCCGGGGCATTTCCGACTTTCCTTTGCCTATTCGAACGAGACACTGAGCGCGGGTCTTGAGCGCATCGCCAAGGCCGTCTCATCCCTTCAGGGAACAGCCAGGTGAGCATCGTGATGACATCCGCAAACGGCAACGCGCCGAAACAGGCCCCTTTCAATTGGGAAGATCCGTTCCTGCTGGAAGACGAGCTTTCGCAGGAGGAGCGGCTGATCCGCGATGCGGCGGCAGCCTTTGCGGCCGACAAGCTCGCCCCCCGCATCGAGCGGGCCTATATGGAGGAGGAGACGGACCGGGAGCTCTTCCGCGAGATGGGGGCGGCGGGCCTTCTCGGCGTCACCATCCCGCAGGACTATGGCGGTGCGGGCGCGGGCTATGTTTCCTACGGGCTGGTGGCGCGCGAGGTGGAGCGGGTGGATTCGGGCTTTCGCTCCATGATGAGCGTGCAGTCCTCGCTGGTCATGTATCCGATCCATGCCTACGGCTCGCAGGAGCAGCGCCGGAAATATCTGCCGGGGCTTGCCTCGGGCGCCCTGATCGGCTGCTTCGGGCTGACCGAGCCCGACGCCGGCTCCGACCCCGGCGCGATGAAGACCAGGGCGGAGAAGATTTCCGGCGGCTACCGGCTGACGGGCACGAAGATGTGGATCTCCAACAGCCCGATTGCGGATATCTTCGTCGTGTGGGCGAAGTCTGCCGCCCATGAGGGCGCCATTCGCGGCTTTGTGCTGGAACGGGGGATGAAGGGGCTTTCGGCCCCGAAGATCGGCGGCAAGCTTTCGCTGCGTGCCTCGATCACCGGCGAGATCGTGATGGACGGTGTGGAGGTCCCGGAGGATGCGTTGCTGCCGGGCGTCTGCGGGCTCAAAGGTCCGTTCGGCTGCCTCAACCGGGCGCGCTACGGCATCTCCTGGGGGGTCATGGGGGCGGCGGAAGACTGCTGGTTGCGGGCACGCCGCTACGGGCTGGAGCGCCAGCAGTTCGGCCGGCCGCTGGCTGCCACCCAGCTCTTCCAGAAGAAGCTCGCCGACATGCAGACGGAGATTGCGCTGGGCCTGCAGGCAAGCCTTCGGGTGGGGCGGCTGATGGATGCGGGCAGATTCGCGCCGGAGATGATCTCGCTTGTGAAGCGCAACAACTGCGGCAAGGCGCTGGACATCGCGCGCGCGGCGCGCGACATGCATGGCGGCAACGGCATTCAGATCGAGTATGCCGTCATGCGCCACGCCCAGAACCTGGAAACCGTCAACACCTATGAGGGCACCCACGACGTTCACGCCCTCATCCTGGGGCGGGCCCAGACCGGATTGCAGGCATTCTGCTGATGGACCGGGCGGACATCGTTCACGAAAACTTCCTGCGCAGGGGCGCGGCAAGGGACTTCCCCGCCGGCCGAGCGCCGCGGCCCGGCCTGCCGGCAGAGGACGCGGTGGCGCTCTATCGTGCCCAGTGTCTGAGCCGGGCGCTCGATCGCACCAGCCGTGCCATGCAGAAGGCCGGGCAGGGTTACTACACCATCGGCTCGTCGGGTCATGAGGGCATGGCGGCCGTGGCGCATGCGCTGCGGCCCACAGACATGGCCTTCCTGCACTATCGTGATGCGGCTTTCCAGATCGCGCGGGCGGGCCAGCTGCCGGGGCAGACGGTGGCCTGGGACATGCTCCTGTCCTTTGCCGCCTCGAGCGAGGATCCGATCTCGGGGGGCAGGCACAAGGTCCTCGGTTCCAGGGCACTGAACATCCCGCCGCAGACCTCGACGATTGCAAGCCACCTTCCCAAGGCGGTGGGGGCCGCCTACAGCCTGGGCCTGGCGCGGCGGCATCCGCCCGAGCACCGTCAACTGCCGGAGGATGCCATCGTGATGTGCTCCTTCGGCGATGCCTCGGCCAACCATTCCACGGCGCAGGGGGCCATCAACGCGGCGCAGTGGACGGCCTATCAGGGCGTGCCCCTGCCGCTTCTCTTCGTCTGCGAGGACAACGGCATCGGCATTTCGGTGCGCACGCCGAAGGGCTGGGTGGCTGCGGCCTTCTCTTCCCGTCCGGGCCTCAGATATTTCCACGCCGACGGGCTCGATCTCTACGAGACCTATCGCGTGGCTTGCGAGGCCGCGCACCATGTGCGCACGCGCCGCAAGCCGGCCTTCCTGCATCTTCGCACCGTGCGGCTGTACGGCCATGCCGGCGCCGACGTGCCCACAAGCTATATGAGCCGAGAGGAAATCGAGGCCGAGGAGGCAAACGAGCCCCTGCTTCATTCGGTGCGGCTGCTTGCCGAGGCGGGCGCGCTCGAGCCGGAGGCGGCGCTGGACATCTATCGCCAGACCTGCGCGCGCGTCGAGCGGATCGCGGCAGAAGCCGTCACGCGGCCGCGGCTTGGCGATGCGCGGGAGGTCATGAAGAGCCTCATTCCCCCGCGCCGCGCCTGCAGACCGACCAATGGCCCGCCTGCCGAAGCGCGCGCCAGGCTCTTCGGGGCAGAGCTTCGCGCCATGGACGAGCCGCAGCCCATGGGGCGGCTCATCAACTGGGCCCTTCATGACCTGATGCTGGAGCATGAGGAGGTCGTTGTGGCGGGCGAGGATGTCGGCCGCAAGGGGGGCGTCTATGGCATCACGCAAAAGCTGCAGGCCCGCTTCGGCGCGGACCGGGTCATCGACACGCTGCTTGACGAGCAGTCCATCCTGGGCCTTGGCATCGGCCTTGCGCACAACGGATTCCTGCCCATCCCCGAGATCCAGTTTCTGGCCTATCTGCACAATGCGGAGGACCAGCTGCGCGGCGAGGCGGCCACCCTGCCTTTCTTTTCCAATGGGCAATATGCCAATCCCATGGTGGTTCGCATTGCCGGCCTCGGATACCAGAAGGGCTTCGGAGGCCACTTCCACAACGACAACAGTCTGGCCGTGCTGCGCGACATTCCCGGGCTCATCCTTGCCTGTCCTTCCGATGGGGCGGAGGCTGCCATGATGCTGCGCGAATGTGTGCGCCTGGCGCGAACGGAGCAGCGCGTCTCGGTGTTCCTGGAACCCATAGCGCTCTACTTGGCGCGGGATCTGCACGCGGCCAAGGATGGCCTCTGGACGCGCCGTTATCCTTCGCCCGGCGAGCGGATCGGCCTTGGCGAGGTCGGCATCCATGGCAAGGGGCGCGATCTGGCCATCGTCACCTATGGCAATGGGCGCTATCTGTCTTGCCAGGCGGAGCGGGAACTGCGCAAGGCGGGCATCGACCTGCGCATCATCGACCTGCGGTGGCTTGCCCCGCTGCCCGAGACGGCGCTGGCCGAGGCGGTCAAGGGCTGCCGGCGGGTGCTGATCGTGGATGAATGCCGCCGCAGCGGAAATGTCTCGGAGGCGTTGATGACGTTCATGAGCGATTCCGGCCTCAGGGCCGCGCGGATCGCGGCCGAGGACAGCTTCATCGCCACCGGCCCTGCCTATGCCGCCACCATGCCGTCCGCGCAGGACATTGTTGCGGCGGCCCGAAAGCTGGTGGCGTCATGACGACGGCGGTGGTGATCTGCCCGGGCCGGGGCACCTACAACAAGACGGAGCTTGGCTATCTGGCCCGTCATCATGACGACAAGGGCGCGCTTCTTGCCGGCTTCGACCGCCTTCGCGTGGAAGCCGGCCAGGAAACGCTCACCGCGCTCGACGGGGCGGCGCGCTACAGCGTCGCCCACCACACGCGCGGCGACAATGCCTCCGCCCTCATCTATGCCTGCACGCTTGCGGATTTCCTCTCAATCCGGCCCGACATCGAGATTGTCGCGATCACCGGCAATTCCATGGGCTGGTATTCGGCACTCGCCTGCGGCGGCGCCCTGTCGCCCGATGACGGATTCGGCCTCGTCAACACCATGGGCACCCTGATGCAGGAGCGTCTGATCGGCGGCCAGCTCGTCTATCCTCACATGGGGGAGGACTGGCGCGCGGATCCGGCGCGCAAGGAAGCGCTTCTGGCCCTGGTGGCGGAGATCGACGCGCGCGAGGGGCACAGGCTGGCACTTTCCATCGATCTTGGCGGGATGCTCGTGTTCGGCGGCGACGAGGCCGGGCTTGCTGCCTTCGCGGCGGCGGTGGAGCCGGTGGATGGGCGCTTTCCCATGCGCCTTGCCAATCACGCCGCCTTTCACACGGGCCTGCAGGCGCCGGTGGCCGAGCAGGCGCGGCAAAGGCTGTCAGCCGCGATGTTCGGCCAGCCGCGCCTACCGCTGATCGACGGGCGCGGTGCCATCTGGTGGCCCGGTGCGACGCGGATCGATGCGCTGTGGGACTACACGCTGGGGCATCAGGTGGTGGCGCCCTATGATTTTACGCGCGCGGTGCGCACCGCCGCTCTTGAGTTTGCGCCCGACTTGTTCATCGTTCCCGGACCAGGCACCACTCTGGGTGGGGCGGTGGCGCAATCGCTCATTCTTTGCAAATGGAAAGGCATGGATTGCAAGGCCGCATTCCATGAAAGACAACAAGCCGAGCCTTTGCTGGTCGCCATGGGGATGGAGGCGCAGCGGAACTTGGCGACGGGAGAAGGAGACTGACCCATGAACCATGCTGACGTCCTGCAGGCGGCGGGCCTGAGCGAAGCCGAGACCACGGGCGGCACGCTGGCCGTCACCTCGCCGATCGACGGGGCCGAGGTGGCACGGGTGGCCGAGACGCAGCCCGGCGACATGCCGGAGGTGATTGCGCGCGCGCAAGAGGCTTTCCGCGCCTGGTGCATGCTGCCCGCGCCGCGGCGCGGCGAACTGGTGCGGCTTCTGGGCGAGGAGCTGCGTTCCGCAAAGGCGCAGCTTGGCGCCATGGTGACGCTGGAGGCGGGCAAGATCGTCTCCGAGGGCCTTGGCGAGGTGCAGGAAATGATCGACATCTGCGATTTCGCGGTAGGTCTTTCGCGCCAGCTCTACGGACTCACCATCGCCAGTGAGCGTCCCGGCCATCGCATGATGGAGACCTGGCATCCCCTGGGGCCGACGGCGGTCATCACGGCGTTCAACTTCCCCGTCGCCGTGTGGTCCTGGAACACCGCAATAGCGCTGGTATGCGGCAATCCGGTCATCTGGAAGCCGTCGGAGAAGACGCCGCTGACCGCGATGGCCTGCATGAAGGTCTTTGAACGGGCGCTCAAGCGCTTCGGCGCGGACGCACCGGAGGGGCTTGTGCAGCTCGTGATCGGCGGAGCGCAGATCGGCGAGGCGCTCGTCACCGCGCGTGAAATTCCACTGGTTTCCGCCACCGGCTCCACCCGGATGGGCCGCATCGTCGGACCGAAGGTCGCAGAGCGCTTCGGCCGTTCCATCCTGGAGCTGGGCGGCAACAATGCGATGGTGGTGGCACCGTCGGCCGATCTCGACATGGCGGTGCGCGCCATCGTTTTCTCCGCCGTCGGCACCGCCGGCCAGCGCTGCACGTCGCTGCGCCGGCTGATCGTGCATGAGAGCATCCGCGAGGAACTGGTGGGGCGCCTGAAGAAGGCCTACGAAAGCCTTCCCATCGGCGATCCGCGCAGGGAGGGCACGCTTGTCGGCCCGCTGATCGACATGGGCGCGCGCGAGCGGATGCGTGAGGCGCTCGCGCGGGCGCGTGCCGACGGTGGGCGGGTTCATGGCGGCCAGCCGGTCAGCGAAGGTGTGCCGGCAGGCGGCGCGTATGTCGCCCCTGCCATTGTCGAAATGCCGGAACAGACGGAGGTGGTGCGCGAGGAGACCTTTGCCCCGATCCTCTATGTGATGGGCTACGACAGGCTTGAGGATGCCATCGCGATGCAGAACGCGGTGCCGCAGGGGCTGTCGTCCTGCATCTTCACGCTCGATCTGAGGGAGGCGGAGACGTTCATTTCCGCCGCCGGTTCGGATTGCGGCATCGTGAATGTGAATATCGGGCCCTCCGGCGCCGAAATCGGTGGGGCGTTCGGCGGCGAGAAGGAGACCGGCGGCGGCCGCGAAAGCGGCTCGGATGCGTGGAAAGGCTATATGCGCCGGGCCACCAACACCATCAACTATTCCGACCGGCTTCCCCTGGCGCAAGGGGTGCGCTTTGACATCTGAGCAGGCTGGCAATCTGTGGCGGGCGACCTGTCGCGAGCGGGTTGCCACCCTGCCTCTGGAGGGAGAGCGGGAGGCCGATCTTCTCGTCATCGGCGGCGGCTTTACCGGCTGCGCAGCCGCCCTGCGCGCCGCCGAGGCGGGCGCGCGTGTGATCCTGCTTGAAGGTGAGGAGATCGGCAACGGCGGTTCGGGCCGCAATGTGGGGCTTGTCAATGCCGGTTTGTGGTTGCCGCCCGACGACATCGAAAGGGCCATGGGCAGCCAGGCGGGCAGCCGGCTCATCGAGATCCTCTCGGAGGCGCCGCAACTGGTCTTCACGCTGATCGAGAAGCATGACATCGCCTGCGAGGCGGTGCGCAAGGGCACGCTGCACCTGGCCCATTCGCGCGCCGGCTTGAAGCAGCTTGAAGCCCGGCTTGGCCAGATGCGCGCGCGCGGCGCCCCGGTGAGCCTCCTGTCAGCAGAGGAGACGCGCCGGCGCACGGGCACCGGCGCCTTCTACGGCGCGCTGTATGATCCGCGTGCCGGAACGGTCCAGCCCCTTGCCTATTGCCGCGGTCTGGCCCGCGCGGCCGCCGCGGCCGGCGCGAGCCTGCATGAACGCAGCCCCGTGCTTGCCGTGGAGCGGGCAGACGCCGGCTGGACCGCGCACACCCCGCTCGGGCGCGTGCGCGCACAGGCCCTGCTTCTGGCGAGCAACGGGTATCACATGGCAGGCATGGGTCTGCCCGCGCCGCAAAGCGTGCCGCTCCATTTCTTTCAGATGGCGACCGAACCGCTCGAAGAAGCGCGTCGCGCCAGCATCCTGCCGGGGGGCGAGGGGTGTTGGGATACGGCGCTGGTCATGTCCTCCTTCCGCACCGACGCGATGGGGCGGCTGATCGTCGGCGGGGTGGGCAATCTCGAACATGCCGCTTCGCAGGTGCACCGCGCCTGGGCGGCGCGGAAGCTGGCGCGCCTGTTTCCGGCGCTTGCCGGAACGCGGCTTTCCTATGCCTGGCACGGGCGCATCGCCATGACGAGCGATCACATTCCGAAGATCCTGACGATCGGTCCTCGCGCGCTTGCCTGCTTCGGCTATTCGGGTCGTGGCATTGCGCCAGGAACGATGTTCGGCACGCGGGCTGCCGAAGCACTGCTTGCGGGCGACGAAACCGTTCTGCCCATCGCCCCCGTTGCCGCCCATGCCGAACGCGCGCTGCGCCTGAGGGCAGCCTACTACGAATCCGGCGCCCTGATCACCCATGCAGCGGCCGCCAGACTTTAGACCGGTTCATCGTTTCATTGAAACGCTGATCCGGTCCATCTCTTCGTTTTTGCCGCATTTGTGCGACGCCAGATGATTCCATCTGGCTGCAAAATACTTCAGCGGCGGCGATGGCCTGGCCGCTGTGCCAGAAGGCCTGAAGACCGGCCCGCCGATGATCTTTTCGAAGGCGCATGCAGAGCTTCCCCTGAGCGTGCCCGATGAAAGCCTTGGTCTGGCCGTCAGGTGGCGTGGAGAGGGCGTCGGGCCCGCAAGATGAGCGCGATCAACGCCGAAAACGGCCAAAGGCAGGAGGCAGCCGGCGCACCAGGGGCATTCGGCCGTCGACGGCGAGCAGGCCGAGGCCGATCAGTGCCATGCCCAGAATATGGCGGGCCAGAAGGGTTTCGTCGAGGAAGGCAACGCCGAGCAGGATGGCGCTTGCCGGGATGAGGAAGGTGACGAGCAGCAGGTTGGTGGCGCCGGCCGTGGAAAGAATGCGGAAGTAGAGCACATAGGCAAAGGCCGTCGACAGAACCGCCACGCCGGCAAGGGCGGCGAAGACGGCGGGGCCCGGCATGGGAAGCGTCCACGGGCGGTCCAGCACGGCCATGAGCGGCGCAAGCAGGATGCTCGAAGCCACGAGCTGCCCTGCTGCCGTGGTCATGGGATCGACCCCCATGCGGCGGAACCGGCGCCCGAATATGCCGGCAAGCGCGTAGGAGACCGCGCCACCCAGACACATCAATTGAGCGCCCACGCCGACACCGAGCGCTTGGACCGCGTCGCCGCCGATCATGACGGCCACACCGATGAAGCCCGCGGCCACGCCCAGGAGCTTGCCCGTGGTCAGCTTCTCATCCTCGGTCAGGAAATGCGCGAAGATGACGGTGAAGAGGGGCGTCGATGCATTGAGGATCGATGCGACTCCTGAGGCGATGTGCTGCTGTCCCCAGACGATGAGCGAAAACGGGATGGCATTGTTGAGAAGACCCATTGCGAAGAAGGCCGCCCAGACAGATCGGCCGGCCGGCAGTCTCCGCCCGGTCATCCTCAGGAGCAGGACGAGAAGCAGCGCGGCACCGGCAACGCGCGCGACCACGACCGTGAGCACGGGCAGCGCGCCGAGCGCCACGGCGTTGAAGAAGAACGACCCGCCCCACACGGCAGAAAGGGCAATCAGCATGGCCCATTCGCGCGTCGTCATGGGGCGAGGAGAGCAATGGGAAGACGGCATTCGCAAGTCCCGGGCGGTCGGCAAGGTTCTTGCGGCAGCGATGCTATCGTTCGTTGCGGCTTTCCACCCGTTTCTTGCGCTTGGCCTTCCCCGTCCGATGGGTGAAAGCCCCGGTCCCGGACATCCGCCTTGTCGCCATCATTCACGCGGCACTCGAAACTTGCTGCCATCGCTCCCGCTTTGCGCCGCACGCAGTCTGCGGGACAATGGGCCGCGGGCGGCGGGGCGACGGGGATTTCAAATGGAGGTGGCACCGATGGGCGGTTTGGGTTAGGAAACCGGCCAGTTTGCCGACCGGGGAGCAGGATGTCCGCAGCCCATGATTGAGACGCCGTACTATCTGATCGACAAGGCCAAGCTTCTGCGCAACATGGAAAAGGTTGCCTATGTGCGCGAGCGGTCGGGCGCCAGGGCGCTGCTGGCGCTGAAATGCTTTGCCACCTGGTCGGTCTTCGATCTGATGCGCGACTACATGGACGGCACCACCTCTTCCTCTCTCAACGAGGTGCGGCTCGGCCGCGAGCGTTTCGGCAAGGAGACCCATGCCTACAGCGTGGCCTATGCCGACTACGAGATCGATGCGGTGATCGGCCATGCCGACAAGATCATCTTCAACTCGATCGGCCAGCTCGAGCGCTATGCCGACAAGGCGTCCGGCATTGCCTGCGGACTGCGCCTCAACCCGCGCGTCAGTGCCTCGGGCTTCGATCTTGCCGATCCTGCCCGTCCCTTCTCCCGACTGGGGGAGTGGGATATCGAGAAGGTCGAGAAGGTGATGGACCGCATCACGGGGTTCATGATCCACAATCAGTGCGAGAACGAGGATTTCGCGCTCTTCGACCGCATTCTGGGGCAGATCGAGGATCGTTTCGGCGCGCTTTTTTCGAGGGTCGAGTGGATAAGCCTTGGCGGCGGCATCCATTTCACCGGCGAGAATTATCCCCTCGATGCCTTCTGCGCCCGGCTGAAAGCCTTTTCCGAAAGATATGGCGTGACGGTTTATCTGGAGCCTGGAGAGGCGTCGATCACCAACACCACCACGTTGGAGACGACCGTGCTCGACACGCTCTACAACGGCAAGCACCTTGCCATCGTGGACAGCTCGATCGAGGCGCACATGCTCGATCTCCTCGTCTATCGCGAGAGCGCCAAGGTGTTGCCAAACGCAGGGCCGCACCGGTATCTGGTCTGCGGCAAGTCCTGCCTTGCCGGGGATATTTTCGGAGAGTTCGATTTCGAACGGGAGCTGAAGGTGGGCGACCGCATCTCCTTCCAGGATGCAGCGGGCTACACCATGGTGAAGAAGAACTGGTTCAACGGTGTGAAGATGCCGGCAATCGCCGTGCGCGAGCTCGATGGCAGCATTCGCACGGTGCGCGCGTTCACCTATGCCGACTATGAAGGCAGCCTCTCCTGAGAAGACGTGAACCACTGGGTAGAAGGAGATATTCCGAAAGATGAAGAAGAATGTGCTCATCGTTGGCGCCGGCGGCGTCGCTCAGGTGGTCGCGCACAAATGCGCGCAGAACAATGATGTTCTCGGCGACATCCACATCGCCTCGCGCACGAAATCGAAATGCGATGCGATCGTCGAGAGCGTGCACGAGAAGAAGGCGATGAAGCAGCCGGGCGTTCTCGAGGCACATGCCCTGAACGCGCTCGACATCGAGGCGACCAGGGATCTCATCCGCAACACCGGGGCGCAGATCGTCATCAATGTCGGCTCAGCCTTCATCAACATGTCGGTGCTGCGCGCCTGCATGGACACAGGCGCGGCCTATATCGACACGGCCATCCACGAGGAGCCGGAGAAGGTCTGCGAGACGCCGCCCTGGTACGGCAATTACGAGTGGAAGCGTGCCGATGAATGTGCGCAGAAGGGGATCACCGCCATCCTTGGAGCGGGCTTCGATCCGGGTGTCGTGAATGCCTATGCGCGGCTGGCCAAGGACGAATATCTGGACACGGTGAGCGATGTCGACATCGTCGATGTCAATGCCGGCAGCCATGGGAAGTACTTCGCCACCAATTTCGACCCGGAGATCAACTTCCGCGAGTTCACCGGCGTCGTCTATTCATGGCAGAACGGCCAGTGGCAGAAGAACCGGATGTTCGAGATCGGCAAGGAGTTCGACCTGCCGGTGGTCGGCAAGCGCAAGGCCTATCTCTGTGGGCATGACGAGATCCATTCGCTCTACAAGAACATGGATGGCGCCAATGTCCGCTTCTGGATGGGCTTCTCCGACCACTACATCAATGTCTTCACGGTCTTGAAGAGCATCGGCCTCTTGTCCGAGCATCCGGTGCGCACGGCGGAAGGGCAGGAGGTGGTGCCCCTCAAGGTGGTCAAGGCCTGCCTGCCAGACCCGGCGTCGCTGGCGCCCGAATACGAGGGCAAGACCTGCATCGGCGACTTCGTCAGAGGCGTCAAGGACGGCAGGGAGCACGAGGTCTTCATCTATAACATTTCCGATCACAAGGAGGCGTTCAAGGAGGTAGGCAGCCAGGGCATCTCCTATACGGCGGGCGTGCCGCCGGTTGCGGCCGCCATGCTGATCGCCAGCGGCGAGTGGGACGTGAAGAAGATGGCGAATGTGGAGGAGCTGCCGCCGAAACCGTTCCTGCGCGTCCTCAACAGGATCGGCCTGCCGACGCGCATCAGGGACGCCGAAGGCGACCGGGATCTGGTGCTCTGACAGCCGCCCGGCGACGCGCCAGCGCCCGTTTGTGAACGATCAGCCCCGCCGGTTTCGTTTCGGCGGGGCTTTGTCGTGCCGCAAAGGAAGACAGCATGCGGAGCATGCTTGTCTCCCAGACGAATGACTCAGTACGTTACGGTAACGACAACGGTATCGGTGTAAACACCGGCCGACGGTGTTGCCTGGGGGCGCACGCGACCGTAGACCGGCAGGTACCGGGTCTGCCCGTTCCCGCTTCCTGGCATGGTGCTGCCGGGCGTTGATGCGTCGCCCCATGGCTGGCTGCGTGCGGGATCCTTGTAAAGGCCGTAGGTGACCGTTTCCTTTCCTTTGAACATCTTGCGCGCTGTCGGCGTTCCGTTGGACAAGCCACCACTCAGCGAGACGGTGTAAGATGTGTTCGGTGTGCAGGTTACGGCGACCTGTCCTGTCGCATCGACCGCGGAAGAGAGGACGCCACGCGCGCCAAAGTCGACATCCTTTGTTGCAATGAGACAGTTTGGAGCAACTGTTGCCGTCACAAGGAAGTTTGGGTGGACCATTGATCCTGTCACCGCGCCGTAACAGCTTGAGGGAGCGTATCTGTAGAGAAATGTGGCGTGGGTGCCGGAAAAGGTCGACAAATAGGAACCTGTTGCCGCCGTGGTTTGGCCGCCGAACACTTCGCCGTATATCTGTCGTGAAATGCTCCCGCGGCCGGAAGCATCCAAAGTGAGATTCATTTCCGGAGGCTTGGGGGAATATGGCCACAAATAGGATCCCCAGGGTATCAGGCGCGCAGGGTCGGAGTACAGTTGATATTCCAGGATATTCGCGCTGTTGTTCATACTCCGTGTGGTTGGTTTTGCCCCACCGGTGCCGCTGCCGAGGTTTGGGCAGATCACGACTTCCCGGTTTGGCAATCCATTGCAGCTGGCCCGCAGATTCGCACTGGTTCTCGCTGGCGCGCCAGACAAGCTGTCGACCGTTCCGAAATTGAGGTTATTGATGCTGAAGCTGCAACTCAGGGCTTGAGCCAGGCTCGGCTGCGCCGCCGCCAGAAGCGCGACAGTCACGCATGCCAGGGCCGATGCCAGTGTCAAACGCATGGGACATCCTCCACGACGACCTGCTGTCCGCGAACAGCCTGAAATTCGAAACGGGCGCTGCATGTGGTGCCATCGAGCCGATCGATTTCAACCGCGTTCTGCGCCAGGAGCTGGCGGAGGTAGGCCTCGCCGTCATAGCCGATCACGAACTCGCCGCCCGACCCGGTCAACAGGTGTCCCTGGACGCCGGCCTCCAGCGGATTGCCGCGGCCGTCAACGAAACGGACCAATGCTGCGCTTGGGCTGGTGTCGACTCCGAAATCCGCGACCACGCCACTGCGATCGGCGGGAACGACGACCTGAGTGGTGGAAGCGATGTCGGTATCCACCGGGAGATTGCTCGGGTCGATCGAGATGGTGTTGGGCTCGTAGGCGTTGAGCCCCGGAACGAGGATGCGGCCGTGCCGGTCGGTCTTGCCCACGTGCCGGTTCTGGTGCAGAACCTCAACGTTCGGTGCGCCGACATCGACGACGGCAAAGGCGTCATCAATGCGATTGGACGCAAAGACGCCACCGCCAGCGAGAACGAGCGCGCCATCGAGCTGGCCTGTCGCCCTCAAACCCTGTCCGATCTGCTGAACGCCAACTTCCATCCGAGCAACCGGCGCGCGATAGCTGACGGCAACCGACCTGTCGGGCGTCGTTCCTTCCGAGCTGTGGAGGCGCCATGCGACGCTTCCGTTCTCAAGGCGTTCGGAGCGGGCGACGTCGGTCACCAGGCGTGTTCCGTTTCTGCCGTGATCAAGCGCGGTGGTTGCCGAAATGTCTCCTCCCAGCGGAACCGAGATGCCGGCGAAGAGACCGAAGCCGCCATGGCTCCCGAAGTCCTTGAATCCGGTTGAAAAGAACGTGCTTCGCTCGAAGAGCTGCTGGCTGTAGGAGATCCCGGCAATCCGGCTTGTGTCACCGTTTGCGTATTCGAGGTTGGTAAATAGAAGGGAGAGACTCGATGCTTCGAACGGTGTGGGAACGCTGAGCGTTACCTGATCGAGCGTCCGTGGAACACCCGCATGGAAGGACTTTGGCGCGTTTCTGCCGGTATTCGGGATAGCGGTGATCGAGCCGATGTCTTCGTATTGGCCGAAGGTTCTTTGGGTTCGACCGAAGAGCGACCACCGCTCGAGCTGCAGCTCGAGCGAAGCATTGATGAGAGAACCGGTTTCACCATTGTATTCGCTGGCCGCTGCCGCAAATGATCCCACACCAAAGGAACCGAGCGGGAATGCCACACCGAGCCCACCGTTGTGCAAATCGGTTCCGCCTTCGACGTGTCCCTCAAGCGTAAGCCAATCTGTCAGGCCGTAGCGGGCAGTGGCTGCGCCCATCAGCCGGCCATCGTAATCGTCGGACTCGATGCCGAAATTGCGGCGCGGGTATCCGAGTTCGGTTGAAAAATCGAGCAGACCTTCCCGGAGCAGTCTACTGGAAGCGTAGAACGGAAGGTCGGCGACCGTTTCCTGACCCAGGCTGTCTCTGAGGACAACACGCGCTTCGCCGGCGCCTGCGGTGACCGGGAGGTTGTCGATCCGGAATGGTCCGGGTGCAAGGTCACCGCTATAGGCGCGAGTGTTGTGCGAATAGATCTCGACTGTGGAGGGCACCGCCGCAGTGCCCGAGAATGATGGCAGGGGCATCGTCACGAGGTCGGGCCGAAGTGCGAAGTTGCGCTGCACCTGAAATCCGCCGAGATAGACCGGCCGCGTCCAGGGCAGGCCGCCGGAAATGAGATCCCCGCCGCGATAGGTTATGAGACTTTCTGGATCGGAATAGCTCCAGCTCGTATTCAGGCGGGTGAAACGATCCCATGGACTATTGCTGTAGTTTGTCGTGAAGGACTGGCTGATCGTTCCAAAGGGGCTGAAGAGGCGGGCATCATAACTGCCCGCAAGGCCCTGAAACAACTTGACGTTCTGATCCACCAGCGAATTGGTGCTCGCAAGGAGCGAGTAGTTGAGAACGGCGCCAAAGCTGGACTGTGGCTTGACATCGACGGTTGAGCCGGCGCCGCCAGCATCGATCGATCTGGGCACACGCGCCTCGTCGGTCGATGTGACGAAGAGCCTTTGGGTCGGCTCATCGATGCGCACGCCCACGTTGGGCAACGCGTCGAGGCGAACCAGCCCTTCGGCTGTTCGGGCCGAATCCGTGGCTCTCAGGCCCACCTCCCGCAGTTCCTCGACAGTCGCGACGAGGGTGCCATCGGCCAGTTGTGTGAATTTTCCGATGAGCCCGGTGGAAACGTCATTGATATAGACCTCAAGATAGAGGTCCCGCGGCGCCGCCGGGGAGACATTGGGTTCAGCAGCGGCGCTGCTTGTTCCTCGCATGCCCCCCGAGATTGCCGCGAATAGCGCAACGCCCAGGACGCCTGCGATCCTAGCGCCGGACGATCGAGATGTTCGCATTTAGAGGTCCTGCCTGAGTCTGTGCGGAAAGCGTTACGGGGCCAGAAGCTGGAGCCCCAGAGAGGGGGATAGGCCATTCCATGGTCGAGCCCTCGAGGACATAGCCGAGGAGACCTTCGTAGCCTGCGAATTGCCGGCCATCTTGTGACAGCACGATGTCGGACAGTCTCAGATGGCTCTGGCCCTCGTTGCGGGCAACGAGCACGATCGAGCTTCCCGATGGACGGAGGCTCCATGTTACGCGTGCCGCGGAGGAGTCTGCGTCGCGGAAGAACACGGGAATGGAGTGCCGGACGACGAGACTGACAGCGCCGGCCTGCCGTCGTCTCGGATCGGGCACCTCGTCGACGACGACGCGGTAGCTTTCTTCTTTCGCAACCGGCGCTTTCGCCACGCGAACGACACGCACGACGTAGGTCGCGTCTGCCGCCAGCTCCGCCGCGGGTGGGCTGGCGACGACGTCCGTGGTGGGTTCGAGCCGGTCGACGCCACCTTCCTGGGTCCATCGGAAGACGCGTATTTGGACATTGATCGGACGACCGGCCTCGTTGCTCACGTCGAGCGTGGCTGCGCTGTCCGGCGCGATCAGGTGAACGGTGGTAGGAGAAACACGCAGCGAAGCCGCTTCCCCAACCTGCCCTGAAAGCAGGAGGAAAGCGGCCATGCTGACATATCGCAGCATGGCACGCATGGATCAGTACTGGATGGTGATGGGGACGATGTCGGAATAGGCGCCGGCGCCCGGAGTCCTTTGGGCCGGCACCCGGCCGTAGACGGTCATCGTCTGTGCACTGCCGTTGCCAGTTCCGGCAACCGTGTCCTCGCCTGGCGTGACACCCCAGACTTGCTTGTGTGCAGCATCGCGATACAGCGAGTAGTCCACCGTCGCGGACGACGGTCCGGTCATCTTGCGAACAGCCACCGTCGCGCCTGCGCCGCCGCCCATGCCCAGGCCGACGGTATAAGGTGTGCCGTTGGTACAATGGACGGAAATCGTACTCGTCTCGTCGATGCTGGCGTCGATGACACCGGTTGTTCCGAAGTCCATATCGATCGCCGTAACGACCTTGCACTCATCGACGATACTGATACGGACGTTCATGTTGCTAATTGCGGTTGCAGCAAAGGCAGTACCAGCAACAACTGGTTGAACGATAACCAGAACTGCGAAAGATCGAAAGAGAGTCTTGAACATGTCTACCATTCCTAAAAGCTTTGAAAGCAGCATTTCGAGACCGCTCACTGGCGGTGCGGGATATGCATATGCTTGGGATGCGACTGGCAAGGGAGGGAAGAAGCGCCAATCGCTGGTTTGCCCCAGTATACGGCGGTTGATTCTCTGTCAAGTATGATGACCGAAGGATAAATCATCGCAGGTTTCCTTCGTCGTTGCTTTTCCTCCGAGGCTGTTTAGAATGCTGTATTCCTGATCGTGTTTGCGCCTCATGGTTGCTCTCTGGCGCACCTCGAATTCGGTATCCTGATTATCCGTCGGCGGCCGGCAGCGCGGATTACGGCATCGAACATCGCCGTAAGTACGGGCTTTTTCGCCGCAGATTTTGCGAGCGATCTTCAGGCGCTGGCGCTCAAGAAGTTTGATCGCGGTATGCGATTCCTGTTGCCGATGCCCGGCTGCGGTCGTGTGACCGCGGCGTATGGTGCGACCATTCGGCACAGAGGTATCCGTAAGCACGGAGGTGCGGGCGGGCCGATGCGCATCATTCTCGCCGGCATTGCCGTCTGGGGCGCACGGCGCATCGCGGGGCCTGGGAAGGCTGGCGCGAGGCGGACTTCGCGGCGGTGTCGCACGCGCTTGCGCGGACCGGCATGGAAGACCGGGCGGACCAGCTCTGGTCGACCCTTTCAGGCGGTGAAAAGCAGCGCATTCAGATTGCGCGTGCCCTGGCCCAGGAGCCGAGCGAACTTCTTCTCGATGAGCCCACGAACCATCTCGACATCCGCCACCAGCTGGATCTGTTGAAGTTGCTGCGTGGTCTCGGCACGAGCTGCATCGCCGCCCTTCACGATCTCAACCACGCCGTTGCCTTCTGCGACGGGGTGGTTGAGATCGTGAAGGACGGCAGGCTTGTGGCACAGGGCAGGCCGGAGGAGATCATGACAGCCGCGCTGATCCGGCCCGTCTTCGGGGGTTCAGCCTGTGTTTGCGAGGATCCGAAGAGCGGCCGCCTGCGCCTCGACTTCATCTGGTGATCGCCGGCCGCTCCGCTCTCAATCCCCGACGCCCGTTTGCTCGCGCTCCACGAGCTACTCCACCCTGATCGTTACCCGGCTCAGCACCTTGCGCTGGGGAATGTCGAGCAGCCTGAATTCGTAGAATCCTGTTTCTTGGGGCAGCGTGAAGGTCAATGAGGGGCCTTCGGCCTTTTTTGCCTCGATCCATGTGAAATCAGGCTGGTCCGCTCCGGCCAGGGTGACGCGCCGGTCACCGCCGCTGTCTTCGGCCGTCCAGCGCACCTCCACCGTCTCGCCCGGCTTTCCAGCTTCGGGGGCCTCCAGCGCGCCGCCTTCATTGAGCGCGGCGGTCGCGGCCACCACCTCGACCGGGTGGCGGGCGAGGATTCGCTTTCCCTCGTCGAGCACATAGCGGACCTCATAGAGGCCGGTCTCCTCCGGTGCGCTCAGATCGGCGGAATCGCGGCCGCCGACGCGCACATAATCGCCATAGGCGCCCTCCTGCGCGCCCATCGGCACGATCGTTACATAGTCGCGGCCGTGCGGCGGCGATCCAGACCACACCACGCGGATCTGCGAGCCGGCGCGCACCGTGTCTGGGCCCGCAAGCTCGATATCGGCTTCGACGATCTCAATGGGCACGGAACTCAGCGTCTTGCCGCCCTCCTGGAGCACGTAGCGCACCTCGTAGAGCCCGGGCTCGGCCGGCGCACGAAGACTGCCCTCGCTCTTGTCGCCGACGCGCGTGTAGTCGCCATAGTCGCCTTCCGCCGCACCCGCCGGAACGATGGTCACATAGTCGCGCGGGTGGATGCCCCTTGACCATTGAACCGAGAAGGAGGAGCCGACGACGGCGCTCTGCGGTGCCTGCACCGATGCCTCTGCCTTGACGATCTCGATCTCGGCGGAAGCCAGCGTCTTGCCGCCCTCCTGAAGCACGTATCGCACTTCGTAAAGTCCGGCGTCAGCGGGTGCCTGAAGGCTGCCCTCGTTCTTGTCGGCAACCCGTGTGTAGTCGCCATAGTCGCCTTCCGCCGCGCCTGCCGGAACGATGGTCACATAATCGCGCGGGTGCACCGCACCCGACCAGGAAACGGAAAAGCGCTCGCCTGCCGTCGCGCTTTGCGGCGCCGAGACGGAGACGTCGGCCTCGACGATCTCGATCTCCGTGGAGCCCAGGGTTGAGCCGTCCTCCTGGCGCACGTAGCGGACCTCGTAGAGCCCCGGTTCGGCGGGAGCGCGCAGGCTGCCCTCGCTTTTGTCCTGCACCCGCTGATAATTGGTGTATGTGCCTTCGTCCGCGCCCAGCGGCACGATGGTCACATAGTCGCGCGGCGCCTGGGTGGGCGCCTGCCAGGATATTGCGAAACTGGAGCCGATGACGGCGCTTTCGGGAGCCTCCACCACGACGCTCGGCGCCGGCGCGGGCTCTGGTTCGGGCGTCGGTTCGGGGGCTTCGGCAACAGCCGTTCCGACGGTGCTGAGTGCCGCGCCCAGCCCCTCGGCACTGCGCGCCGCGACAAAGCGCCCCCCGGTGCGCTCGGCCATGCAGGCAACCGCTTCCTGCTCCTCGCCTTTCAGGTCGAAGCCGACGACATGCGCCGTAAAGCCGACGCCCATCCGCTCCAGTTCCTCGGCAAGCGCGCATGGATCGCGCTGGCAGCTCTCGATCCCGTCGGTGATGAGCACCACGGTGGCCGGCCTGTCGCGATAGGCCAATGCCTCTGCGGCCTGTTCCACGGCGGTCGTCAGCGGTGTCTTGCCGCGCGGCGTGATGCTCCGGACGCGCTCCAGGAATGCGTCGCGGACAAAGGGGCCGGGCGTAATCATCGTCTCGATGTCGCTGCAGTCGCCCTCGTGGCGATGGCCGTAGGCCATCAGCCCCACATTGGTGCCGTCGGTCCAGTTGCCGACGAGGCGTTCCATGGCTTGGCGGGCGATCTCGATCTTGGCGACGCCGTCGATCTGTCCCCACATGGAGTTGGAGCCGTCGAAGACAACCATGACATCGTCGGCAGCCTGCGCGCTGCCGACCCACAGGAGCATCAAGGCGACCGCTGCACGTTTCATCGGCTTCATAGATTCCCCCTGTTTTCGATCTGCAGTCACCGAGGCAGAACCGGCGACGGATCGGGCAGTTTGACTCCTTCGAGGAAGGCTTGGCTAGTGCTCGAAGGCCTTTGGGCCGGTCGGTGCTGCGCGCGGTGGCTCGTAGGACCGGGCCTTTTCCTTCAGCTTGGCGAATTTGCCGGACAATTGCTCCAGCCTGGCGTCCCAGACAGGATCCGGCTTCTGGCCCTCGATGGTGCGGAAATAGACCTCCATCAGGCAGGCAATGGCAAAGGGCTCCAGGACGGCCGCCTTGACGCTCCAGGCGAACAGGAGGGCGAAGACCATGCCGCCCGCGGACCAGGCGCCGGGAATGAGATAGACGGCCAGCGCCGCCGGCGTGAGCATGACAAGGAAGACGGCGAAGGAAAGCCCATAGACGATGAGCGCCAGCCAGGCGGCATTCCTGAGCATGGGCTTGTAGTTCTGCGCATAGAGCACGAGCCCCTTGCGGGCCGACTCCCACCCATTGGTGGAGCCGGTGCGGATCGCATAGCCGAGGATTACCTCATCGACAAACCCGACCGCGATCTTGAGGAAGGCATCCAGAAGCGATGCGAGCTGCCGCGCACCGGGGATCGGAAGGATGCCCAGGATGCCGCGCACGAGCCCGACGATGGCACGCAGCACCCCCTTGACGAGCTGGTCCACGCCGAAGAGCAGGCTTGCCTCGGCGAAGCGTGCCTCGACCACCTTGCGGCCATGGGCAAGCTGCGAGCGCCCCTTTGGCAGCTCCTTTCCCTCCATGAGATCGACGAGAACCGCGATGTGCCCGGCCTTGACCAGATAGAGAATGTATTCGCGCAGGAGATACATCACGGCGCCGGCCACGCCGAAACCGATGAGCCCGCCCCAGAACGTCGTCTGCGGCTGAAGATCGGAGCCACCGAAGCCGCCGACGCCCCAGCCAATTCCGGCGCCGATGCCCGTCATCAGGACATAGGCGACCGCCACCCCGAAATAGACGGCAATGCGCAGAAGCAGGAAAGGCAGCGTCCGGGCCATCAGCACCAGAGCGCGGCTTGCCGAAAAATCCCACATCGCAGGCTCCTCCTCTCCTTGCCGATGCAGAGGAGAACAGAAGCCGATGGTGTTTTGCAAGGTCTGAAATCCGCGCGCGGAGGAGAGCTTGAAGGAGGTGCCGCGGCGCGTGCCCGCCATCTCATGGTCGGGGGCCCTGGAAGGCAGGCTTCACGGTCTTTTGATCCCTCCTTCGTGCATTGGGCTGGAAAGGCCGCATCGGCTGCGGGCATGGTGATGCCAGGCGCTTTTCCTCCATCGGCTGGGGGAAGCGTCGGCAATCTTCCTTGCGGTCCGGTTCCAATCGCCGGATCGGCCGATCGAGATCGGGTCCAGAACTCCCGGGAGGCGCACGTGACACCCATCAGCCAGAAACTGGAGTTTCCGGGTCATGCCGGCGCAAGGCTGGCGGCCCGCCTCGACCTGCCGAACGGGCCAGTGCGCGCCTTTGCGCTGTTTGCGCATTGCTTCACCTGCTCGAAGGACCTGGCGGCGGTGCGCCGCATCGCCGCCGAGCTGGCGCGCGAAGGAATTGCCGTCCTGCGTTTCGACTTCACCGGCCTCGGTTCGAGCGAGGGCGAGTTCGCTTCCACCAATTTTTCCTCCAATACGGCCGACCTTCTCGCCGCAGCCGATCATCTTCGCACGCATTATCAGGCGCCGTCGGTCCTGATCGGTCATTCCCTGGGTGGCGCCGCCGTTCTGGCCGTCGCCAAGGACATCCCCGAGGTGCGGGCGGCGGTGACCATCGGCGCCCCGTCCGATGCCGCGCATGTGCTGAAGAATCTCGGCACCAGCCTGGAGGCGGTCGAGAAGGCGGGGGAAGCCGAGGTGACGCTCGCCGGGCGCACGTTCACCTTGCGGCGGCAGTTCGTCGAGGATGTGCGTTCGCAACCCCTCAAGGCGGCCATTTCGGCAATGAGAAAGCCGCTTCTGATCCTGCATGCTCCCCTCGACGAAACGGTGGGAATCGAGAATGCCACGGAGATTTTCCTTGCGGCCAAACATCCCAAGAGCTTCGTCTCCCTCGACACGGCCGACCATCTGCTCACCAGGCCGCAGGATGCCGCCTTTGCCGCGCGGGTGATTGCAGGCTGGCTTTCGCGTTACATCGTCGGCGACAGGCCGCAGGGCGGCGAGGCGGTGGAGCATGTGCGTGTCATGGAGACCGGGGAGGGCCGGTTCCAGAACGCCGTGCAGGCCGGCCGGCACCGCCTCTTCGCCGACGAGCCGGAAAAGCTCGGCGGGCTCGACAGCGGGCCTTCGCCCTACGATTTTCTCTCGATTGCGCTTGGCGCCTGCACGTCCATGACCCTGCGCATGTATGCCGACCACAAGAAGCTTTCGCTTGGGCGCGTTCATGTGGATGTGTCCCACGCCAAGATCCATGCCCGCGACTGCGAGGAGTGCACGGATGCCGAGCGCGCCGGGGGCGGCCGCATCGACCGTTTCGAGCGGGTGATTTCGATCGACGGCGCGCTTCCCGACGAGCTGGCCGACAAGCTCGCCGAAATTGCCGGCAAATGCCCGGTTCACCGCACGCTCGAAGCCAGCGCCAAGATCAGCACCGTCGTCAAGACGGAACCCGCCGACGGTTAAGCCGGACGGCAGACGGGGCGAGGGGAAATGGCTCGGCGCTGCATGCCTCTCAATCTCTCATGGCTGCGATGGAGGATGTTGCCGGGAAGCCGCCGGACATCGGCTCCCGCAAGCAGCCTTCAGACCCTCATTCGGCCTGCGATCAGCCGTGCGATGCTTGGCCCCAGGAGCAGGACGACAAGGAAACGCCCCAGTTGCATCGCCATGACAAAGGACATGTTCACGCTGGAGGACGCCGCCGCGATGATGGCGACCGAATCCATTCCCCCGGGGCTGGTGGCGAGATAGGCCGTCAGGATGTCCACGCCGAGCCAATGGCTGAGGACCAAGGCCATTCCGGCACAGAACAGCATCAACGCGACGATCGAGCCCAGGACCTGCGGCAGGGCCCGCGCGGCATGGCGCACGATTGTACGGGTGAAGTTCAGTCCTATGGTCCAGCCGATGAGCGCATAGCTTGCAGCCAGCAACCAGTGGGGAAGCTGGAAATCGACGCCGCCGCCGAGATGAAGGGCGGCGCCGAGCGTCATGGCGCCAAGGACAAATGGAGAAGGCAGCCGCAGGAGCCAGCCGCCCGCCGCACCGAGCGCAGCCACGCCCGCCACAGTCGCGAAGGCGAGCGGCTCGAAGGGCGGGAACCAAACGACAGGCTCTGGCGCCACACCGGCCTCACCGCCGATCAGCGCGGCAATTGCAGCGGCCACACCGGCCACCATCAGCACGCGCAGATACTGCATGAAGGCGACCAGGCGCGCATCGGCGCCGAAGGCGCCGGCCATCAGAACCATGGCCGTGGCGGCGCCGGGTGCCGAACCCCACACCGCCGTGCTGCCGGGCAGGATCTTCCAGCGGCTGATCTGCCAGCCGAGAAAGCTGGAGGCTGCAACCGTTGAGACCACCCCCAGCAGGAAGGGAGGCCAGTCGTCGGCAAAGGCGGTGAGCATTTCCGGCTCGATGGACCTTGCGATCAGAATGCCGATGATGGCCTGGGCGCCGGCAAAGAGCGGTTTGGGAACCCGCACCGTCGCACCATTGACGCCGGCGACAACGCCGACCAGCATCGGGCCGATGAGGGCGGCTGCCGGCAGGCCCATGGCCTCCAGCCCGATGAAAAGCAGGGCCGATCCGAGAAGGATCGTTGCCCACTGAAAGGCCGATGAGGTGTGCGCCAGCAGCTCGGTCGGGGGGCGTTCGCCTGCGGGTGAGTCCATGTGCTTCTCATATCCGCTTCCGCCGGCAAGGCAAATGTCCTTGTCAGACCTGCGCGCATCGACGGTGGGAATCGGCCGAAACCGTGCGGCGTGTGACCGCCGCGCTGGCCATGGCGTCCTCTCCTGCCGCTCGCGTTTCCGTGATAGTATTCGTGAAGTGAAAATCGAAACCGTGAGGCAGTAGACACAAATATATATCCCGTATGTGAAGTATGATTGTTTTTATTGTTTTCTCCATGGGCGTCATATTGTCGTCAGAGGCGTTGAGATGAGCTCTTCGCACAAGATGAATGGAGAAAACCATGTACAAGATCCTCGTTCTGACACCCGTCATCGCCATGTTGGGCCTTGGCAACGCACTGGCTTTCGACGCCGCAAGCGGCTTTGGTCCCAGCGATGCCAACGATGAGCCCGTTCCCCGCTTCCAGCTTGCCGATCCGGTCGATCGGTCGGTCGTGACCGCCGGCATCGCAACGCGCGCCTCGCGCGGCGCTGCTGCCGGCATCGAACGCACCGGGCGCTTCTCGGCTGCCTGGGGGTTTGGCCCCAGCGATGCCAATGACGAGCCGGTCCCGCGTTTCCAGACCGTCCGCTAGCGGAAACTGGTCAGATGTTTCGCGAGAGGCAGCCCCGGCGCTTGCCGGGACTGCCTGCCTTCCCTTCCCGGTGGGCCGGTCTTCATGTCTCGAATGCCGTTGCAATCCTCGGTCTGCGGCGTTGCGCAGCGTCGAATATCACGGGATTGATTTCCAGTTGATGCACGAGTGGGGCATGAAGGGTGGCCGCCACATGCGGCATGTCTCGGCATGTTCAAGCCATGGTCTCAGGAGATACGAAAGTGGTGAGCGATCGATTGACCGGCAAGGCGAAGGGGAAAGCGGCCTCGCACGTCCCCTCTGCCGGTCGCCCGGCCCGGATGACATATCGGGAGATGGCCGCAGGTGCGGGATGCATCTGCGCGGCCGTCCTGCTTGCCTATGCCGTCGCCTCCTATTCCTGCCTGGCCAGCGAGCGCCTGCAAGCCTCCGCGTCGAGGGCCGCATTTGAGGAAGGCCTCGCGCCGGCTGAAAGGCCCTTGGCCGTGAATGCCTGGTGTGCCGGGACCTTGCTCGACAGGCTGTTTGGCGGGAGCATGGCAGGGCGGGATTGAAGAGGGTACCCGTCGGCCCGGAGCGCATCGCGTGTCCAGCAGCCGCGCCTGCCGTCGTGAACATGTCGTTCCCACCTGCGGCGCCTGGCGCTACCCCGCGCAGCAGGAAAGCCGCGTCACATCCTTCTCGAAGGCCTGTGCAGCCAGCTTCCAGGCTTCCACCGTGGTGAGGTAGGGAAAGATGGTCTCGCCGAGCTCTTTGGCCGTCATTGCGTGTCTTATGGCAAGCGTCAGCGTCTGAATGCTGTCGGCCCCCTCGGGCGCCACGATCTGTCCGCCCAGAAGACGACCGCTGTCGCCATCGGCCACCAGCTTCACCAGGCCCCGTGTGTCGCGCGCTGCCAGGGCGCGCGGCACATGATCGAGCGGGACGAGCGATGTCCTGACCGCGCGGCCTGATGTCCTGGCCGTCGCCTCCGTCAGCCCCACCCCGGCAACCTGCGGATCGGTGAAGACGACCCACGGCATGGCGGAGTTGTCGTAGATGTGCGCGTCGCCTTCAAGGGCGTTCAGTGCGGCAAGCTTCGCGCCATGGGCGGCCATGTAGACGAACTGGTCGCGGCCGGTCACATCGCCTGCGGCATAGGTGTGCGGGCGCGTCGTGCGCAGGCGCGCATCCACGACGATGGCGCCACGGTCGTCGAGCCGGATTCCGGCTTCGGCAAGGTGCATTCCGGCGGTGTTCGGCCTGCGCCCCGTCGCGAAGAGAATGCGCTCGGCCACCAGCGTCTCCGTTCCCTTTTCCGACCCGATTGCAAGCGCGACCCCGTCGGCGGTACGGCCGAGATTGCGGTAGGCGAGGTGCTGGCGCACGGCGAGACCTTCCGCGCGCAGAAAATCTGCCAGTGCGGCGGAAACCTCGGGTTCGGCTTCGGGCAGCAACCGGCTTCGTGTTGCAAGCGTGACCCTGACGCCCATCCGCGCAAACATCTGTGCAAGCTCGCAACCGACATAGCCCCCGCCGACGACGAGGAGTGATCGGGGCAGGGCCTGCAGGGCCAGCGCCGAGGTGCTGTCGAGAAAGGGGATGTCGTCAATTCCCGCAATATCCGGCCGGGCCGGGGAGGCACCTGTGGCGATGACGATCCTGTCGGCGCGGATTGCCACACCGTCGACCAGAAGGCTGCCGCCGTGGAAGCTTGCCCACCCTTCCAGATAGGCAATGCGCTCGTAGCTGGACAGAAGATCGAGATATTTCGTCTTGCGAAGCGCTCCCACGAGATCGTCCTTGGCCGCGGCAAGCGCCGGCCAGTCTGCCAGGTCTGCCTCCCCCACGAGCCCCGGAAAGCGCATCACCGCGCGCGTGTCGTGGAGCGCCTGCGCGGCGCGGATCATCGTCTTGGATGGCACGCAGCCGATATTGACGCATGTGCCGCCGATCGTGCCATGGCCGATCAGCGCCACATTCGCGCCCCGCTCGGCAGCGGCGATGGCTGCCGAGAACCCGGCCGAGCCCGCGCCGACAACGGCGAGGTCATAGGCTCGCCTTTGGCCTTTCCGGCGATTGCGGGCGACGAGGTCAGACAACGCGGTTCTCCGGCCGTGTTGCGGCGGTGCGGCGGCATCTTCGCCGTCTCCACAAACCGCAAGCCGTGAGCCCCACGAACATCGCGAACAAGGGTATGAGCACGAAATCCGCCTGGGCGAGCCATGCCGACAGGCCCGCCGCACCGAAGATGACCACCAGAAGCGGGGTCGCGCAGCACAGCGCGGTAACAAGGGCGCCGGCAAGGCCGGTTCTGACGATCGTCAAATCCCTCATGGGAATCACCTATCCCTTCACCGCTGCCGGATAGCCGGCATTCGTGGAGGCGGCCTTGATCTTCTCCACGTTCGCAAGCGAGGGATCGTAGGTCACGACGGCGGTGCGGGCCTCGAAGTCGATGGTGACCGACTGCACGCCTTCGACACGTTCCATCGCCGTCTTCACCGTCACCGGGCACAGGGCGCAGGTCATGTTTTCGACCGTGAAGGTTGCCGTTTGCAGGGTCTGGGCGCGTGCCGGCTGCATGAGGGGCGAGGGCGGAAACACAGGCAGCATGCTGCCGGTCCCCAGCGCCAGAACGCCGATGGCGAGGATGACGGATGGCTTCATTTGCGTTCTCCCTGGACGCATCGGTCAGTAGAAGAGGGGTGCCCACCACTCGATGCCGAGGGCGAGCGTTACCAAGATGGCGGAGAGCCACAGGGCGGACCTGACGAGAGCCCCGGATTGCGGCCGCGTGGAGCAGGCCCCCTCGGCGCAGGCCGGATTCGGCCGGAAATAGACCTGCCGGAATCCAAGCGCGATGAAAGCGATCGAAATGACGGCGAAGGCAGGTTTCAGGGGTTCAAGTGCTGTGAGGCTGCCGATCCACGCGCCGGAGACGCCGAGCATGACGAGCGCCAGCGGCAGAATGCAGCACGAAGATGCAAGAACGGCGCCGAGCAGGCCGCCGGTGGCATACCATCGCCTGCGCTGCACGCCGCTGCTTGTGGCGGCGCTGTCCGATGCCGGGTTGACGTCCGTGTTCATGTGCCGGTCTCACCGCCTCGTCATTCGCCTCATGGATGCATTCAGGCTACAGTCTGTAGCCGGTACAGGCTCAAGGAGGATGCCGGCCCATGCGCGATCACATTTCCGGGAGGCCGCTGCGGCGCAAGGAACTGGCTCGACGGACGGGCTGCAACATCGAGACCGTCCGCTACTACGAAAAGATCGGCCTGATGCCCGAGCCGCCGCGTTCGGCCGCCGGCTACCGCCTTTATGACGAGGATCATGTCTCGCGCCTGCGATTCGTCCTGCGCGCCCGCGAGCTCGGCTTTGCCATCGACGAGGTGCGCGACCTTCTGGGGCTTGTCGACAGCGGCACGCAGACCTGCGCCGAGGTGAAGGAACGCACCGAGCGGCATCTTTCCGATGTGCGCGCCAGGATTGCCGACCTGCGGCGCATCGAGAAGGTGCTGGCGGCAACGGCGGCGCGTTGCACCGGGGAGCGCGTCCCGGAATGCCCGGTGCTGGAGGCGCTGTCGCGCTGACGCAGTGCCCGGCGCCGTTTCGGGTTTCTCGGGTTTGTTGGTGTGTCTCGACATTGTGCGCCACTGTGCGGGCCTTCGCGCAGGACCGGCACACCGCGTCTTCACGCCCATGCGATCGCCGACGCAGGAACAGTCCTCAGACCTTGTTTTCCAGGTTATCGGGTGCGCCGCTATCGTCGGTTCGGTTGCAGATTTGAGGCGGCTTGGAAGCCGGTCTGAACGATGACGGAACCGACAGACAGCCTGCTTGACAGAATAGGGCGCCGCATGGCGATGCGGCTTCGGGCCGAATGTGCCGATTGCAGGCCGTACACCCCATCCGATCCGCTGACGCTTTATCGCAGTCTCAAGGTGGGCGATGTCCTGCTTGTCGAAGGCAGCAGCCGGATCTCCTCTGCGATCAAGTATCTCACCCAGTCGACCTGGTCGCATGCGGCGCTCTATGTGGGCGACAGCCTGCCACCTCCGGTCGATGGAAGCGAGCGGGCGCGACTGGTCGAGGTGAATGTCGGCGAAGGCTGCATTGCCGCGCCTTTGTCGAAATACGCCCGCCACAACACGCGGATCTGCCGGGCCATAAGCCTATCGGATGATGACCGGCAGGCCGTTGCGCGCTTCATGATCGCCCGTCTTGGCATGCGATACGACATGCGAAACATTCTCGACCTGGTGCGCTACTTCTTTCCCGCACCGCCGGTGCCGGCGCGCTGGCGTCGAAGGATGATCGCCCTGGGGTCGGGTGACCCGACCCGTGCCATTTGCTCGTCGCTGATCGCCCAGGCATTTCAGAGCGTGCGTTATCCCATCCTCCCCAGGGTGACGCGCGTGCTGGAGACGGCAATGCCCAATGGCCGTGCCGTGCGAAAGGAGATCCTTCAGATTCGCCATCACTCGCTGTTCGTCCCGCGCGATTTCGACCTTTCCCCCTATTTCGAGATCGTCAAGCCCGAGCCGGCCTGCGGCGTCGACTACAAGTCGCTTCTTTGGGCGGACAGGCTGGCGGCCGGAAGGCAAGGGGAGGTTGCCGCCGACGCTTCTGCCAGCGGAGGAGGCGAGAAAGCATACGCGAAGGTGATTGGAATGTGAGGTGCCCGTGTGATGCAATCATTGCTCAATTGCACCTGCTGTTTGCTGGACCGGCCATGATGTGGCGAAAGACAATCCTTCTTCTCGTCCTGCTTGCAACGTCTCCGGGCCTGGCTCTAGCCGGCCCGCGGGAATGGGCACGGGAGGGCTGGAAGACGGATTTCACCAGGTCCTCCGTGCCGTTCGAGGAGATCATCTCCGGCGGCCCGCCGCGCGACGGCATTCCCTCCATCGACGATCCGAAGTTTGCGAAGGCTTCCGATGTGTCCGACATCGGCGCGCGCGAGCCGGTCATCCAGTTCGGTCTCGACGGCGATGTCCGGGCCTATCCGCTGCGCGTGCTCACCTGGCATGAAATTGCCAATGACTTTGTGGCCGGCAAGCCGGTTGCGGTCACCTATTGCCCCTTGTGCAACGCAGCCATCGTCTTTGATCGCCGCGTTGGCGGGCAGGTGCTCGCGTTCGGCACCACGGGCAAGCTGCGCCATTCCGACCTGGTCATGTACGACCGTCAGACCGAAAGCTGGTGGCAGCAGTTCACGGGCGAGGCGATCGTCGGCAGCATGACGGGCAAGAAACTGAAGCTCCTGCCCTCGCGCATCGTCTCCTTCGGCGCTTTCCGCAAGGCACACCCGGACGGCCCTGTTCTCGTGCCCAACAATCCGGCCTTCCGGGACTATGGAAGGAACCCTTATGCGAGCTACGACACGGCTGCCGTTCCCTTCCTCTACCGGGGCGACCTTCCCGAGGACATCCCTGCCATGGCGCATGTCGTGGTGGTCAGAACCGGGCAGGCGCCGCTCATCGTCAGCCTCGAACGGGTGCGTGAGGGCGGTTTCGAGCAGGATGGATACCGCATCGTCTACGAGGCCGGGGTGGCTTCGGCGCTTGACAGCCCGGCCATCGCGCAGGGAAGGGAGATCGGCACCGTGCGTGTGACACGCAACGGCAGGGACGTGCCCCACGACATCACCTTTGCCTTTGTCGCGCATGCGTTCCACCCGGACGTGCCGATCATCGTGAAATGAGAGCGGAGAAGGCTGCGGGCGCGCCCATGTCATTCCGGCAGCGCCGGTCGCGCAAGCCGGCCGCCACGGCAAGGCGAAGGCCGATGATCGGCGGGACTACGTAAAATCCCTTAGGGCATGACCGAATTTCAGAGGCGGGCGGGAAAGGGCATACCTCCTCCGACAAGATCGGAGACATCGAGATGCTTGCCCGTCGCACACAAAGACAGATCCTGCACACCGGTCATCCTGCTCATCCGGCATTGCCGGCATCGCAGCCTCATCAGATTGCGTTCTATACCGCCAACAAGGAAATCTACGGCCAGGGCGAGCGCGCGAGCGCGCTTTATCAGGTGGAGTTCGGTGCCGTGCGCCTGTATCGCCTTCTGGCAGACGGACGCCGCCAGATCAGCGCCTTTCACGTGGCCGGCGAGGTCTTCGGCTTCGAGGGAGATGGTCATCACCACTTCTTTGCGGAGGCGATCTGCAACTGTGCGGTGCGCATCTACCGGCAGCCTCTCGACGCGCAGCTTGCCTGCGAGATGCTCCCCATCGCGCTCAAGGCCCTGGTGCGCGCGCAGGAGCATCTTCTGGTCATCGGAAGGCAGAGCGCGGCAGAGCGGGTCGCGGCCTTCCTTCTGGACCTTCACGAGCGTCAGGGCGGCCTGCCGCAGGTGGAGCTCGCCATGTCCCGCACCGACATCGGAGACTATCTCGGCCTGACGATCGAGACCGTTTCGCGTGTTCTTTCCCGCTTCCGCAGCCAGGGCTACATTCGCCTCAAGGGCACCCGCACGGTCGAACTGGTGCGGACAGAAGCGCTGCGCGCGCTGTGCATGTGACGGCCCCTTCGACAATCGACGGATTTTTCGCTCAATCGATCCCGCCTTCGCGTTCGGTATTGCCGTCCGGCGACATCGGGTAGAGAGAGCGGATGTCTTCCGGCAGGCACAGACGGGTGCCGGGCGTGAGCACCGCCGCTGCACCGGCGGCGATGCCCAGATGAAAGGCCCCCTTGACGCTCCAATTCTGTGAAAGCGCCCAGACCATGGCGCCGAGGAAACTGTCGCCGGCGCCGATGGCCGAGCGGGCCACCACGCGCGGCGCGCGCGTTCTCGTCACGCCGCCTGCCGTGGCAAGCAGGGCTCCCTGCGCCCCCATCGTCACGGCCACCATCTGTGCCGCCCCCTCGTCAACCAGCTTCATCGCCGCCGCGCGCGCGCCTTCTTCGTCCAGTTCTCGGCCGACAAGCTGGCCCAGCTCGCCAATGCTGGGTTTTACCAGAAAGACCGGAGCCTTCTGGAGCGTGACGCGCAGCCCGTCGCCAGAGCTGTCCAGCACGAAACGGCCACCCCTTTCGGCAACGATGTGCGCCATCAGCGCGTAGCTGTCTGCCGGAGCGCCGGCGGGCAGGCTGCCGCTTGCTACGACGTAAGGGGCATCCCGGCTGCCGACGATCTCGATCACCCGTTCGATCTCCCGCGCCGAGACGGCGGGTCCGGCGGGCACGAAACGGTAGTCGAAGCCGCTCGCGCGCTCGTGCACGGCATAGGCGACACGGGTGTCGCCGGCAATCGGCAGCCCGTGGCGGGCCACGCCCTCGCGCTCAAGCAGCGCGTCGAGCCAGGCGCCGGTCGGCCCGCCGCCAAGAAAGACGGCTTCGGCATCGCCGCCCAGGGCGAGGATGACCCGTGCGACATTGATGCCGCCCCCGCCGGGATCATGGCGCGCGCCGGAGGTTCTGATCTTGCGTACCGGCCGGACGGCCTCGGCTTCGCAGAAGAGATCGACCGTTGGATTGAGCGTGACGGTAAGGATGGATGACATCGTTGTTTCCTGCTCGTCAGCGCTTCACCGCGCGGCAACGGAAAGGTCGAATTCGATGCCGTTCACGTTGCTCACGTCCTCGACCAAGGCACGCACGGCCTCCCGTTCCGCTTCGGAGCCGACCGTGCCGCCCAGATGCACCACGCCGCGCCGGACACTCACATTTACCCGATCCTTGCCAAGACCGAGATCCTGATCGAGTCGTGTGCGGATGGTGCGGGCGATGGCGGCATCGCCGGAGGCGATGGGCTCCTGCGGCGCCGCGCATATCGCCTTGAGCAGGTCGCGGCGCGTAACCATCCCGACCAGCTTGCCGTCGCGCAGCACCGGAACCCGCTTGACGCCGTGTTCGGCCATCAGCGCGGCGATGCTGTCGACCGATTCGTTCTCGTCGGCGATGACCACATCCCTCGACATGACGTCGGCAACCTTCCAGCCTTGTCGCTTCAGATAGTCAATGGCACGTCTTTCCGGGGTCGGAATGCGAGGCCGGGGCCCGCCGAGTTCCATGCGGCGCAGCAGATCGCCCTCGGTGATGATGCCGATGATGCGTCCCGTATCGTCCAGCACCGGCAGGCCGCTGACACCGCTGTCCAGCATGATCCGGGCGGCGTGGCGCACGCTGTTGTCGGCGGAGACTACCATGCATCCGACCGTCATGATGTCTCTGGCTTTCATGGTGTTGTCGAACTCCGTTTGCGCGTTTCACGGTCAAAAAGCATGCGGGGTCCCCTCATGCCTTGACCGGCATCAAACGGCGGAACGGCGGTTTCCCGGCATATGGGCTGCGGCGCCGGCGAAAGCGCCCCTATGGCGTGGCCCTGCGTCCCGACATCGTCTCGATCACGATGCGAAAGAAGAGCTCCGGCTGGTAGGCCGTCAGAGGCGGGTTCACTGGTTTGCGGCCACCGGGTTCCCACCAGTCGGCATGCTTGCTCAACAGCGACCACGCATGGTCGCGCTGCCGCTTGTGGCCAATGCGATCAGGCAGCTCCTCGTAGCGGCCTTCCGCGAGAACGGTGCGCCATTGCCGTCCCTTGCCCGCCTCCTCGACCAGAACGCACGCTCGCGGATTGGCGCGCATCCAGTCGATCTTCCTGCCGGGCAGGGAAAAGGCGTAAAGACAGCCGTCCGAATAGGCGTAGTGGATCGGCACCACATAGGGACGGTTGTCGCGCGCGCATGCCAGACGGCCGATCCGGTTTTTGGCAAGCACGTCCTTGCACTCCTCTTGCGAGAGGGTGAATATCGAGATCTGTGCATCTTCCATCGGCCTTCTCCTGTACCTTCGGGCTAATCGCGAGGCGCCGCCCGGCCGCCATCGGCGAGCGCGTCAGCGGGATGAAGGATGACGAGATCCCCCTCGCTCACGCCGGCTAGCACCTGCGCCACCTCCCCGTTCATCTGGCCGATCTCGACGGCCTTCTGTCGCGCGCGCCCATCGCGCAGAACGAACAGGCTCCACCGGGCGCCATTTCTCCTGCATTGAGCTCCAGATCCACCCCGCGCAGCGCAAAGGCCTCCACTTCGCCCGTGCGGTAGACCTTCGTCAGGCCCTTTACGGAAAAGATCGGTGTTTCCACAGGATCGGGTCCCTTGCCTGGCCCAGCCATAGTGGCTTGAGACACTCCTGCCTTGACCCGCATCAAACCGGGCGATACCGGCCTTCAGGTGTCGGAGCGGGCGGACCGCCTTGTCAGATGCCGGCCATCCCATCTCTTCTCCATCTCCATGACGACCAGAACGCTTGAGGCGACGAGAAGGAGAATGCCCCACTCGGCAAAGGAGACGGGAGAAACCTGGAGAACGTCACGCAAGCCTGGAACGTACATCGCCGCGATGTGCAGTCCTTGGGCTGCCAGGACGCCGATCAGCAGCAACGGATTTGAGAAGAAGGGCTGCCGGAACACCGAATGGTGCTCGGAGCGGCTGTTGAAGGTCTGGAAATTCTCGAACAGAACGAACAGGAGCAGAAGGAGATTGCGTGCCTGGGTTTCCTCGTAACCCTGCGCCAGAAGCCACCAGAAGATGGCGAACCCGCCGCACCCCATGACCAGCGTGGAATGCCAGATGCGGCGGATCATGAGTCGATCGAAAATCGGCTCGCGGGGGTCGCGCGGCCTGTAGGAGAGCTCGTCGCCTTCTGCACGTTCCGCCGCCAGCGCGACGTCCTGAATACCGTTGGTGACGAGATTGAGCCACAGGAGCTGTACGGGAAGCAGCGGCATCGGCAGCCCCAGCGGCAAGGCCAGCAGGAACAGGACGACTTCTGCCGCGCCCGTCGAGACCAGCATGAAGACGACCTTGCGGATGTTTGCATAGGACACCCGTCCCTCGCGCACGCCGGCGACGATGGAGGCGAAGTTGTCGTCTGTCAGGATGATGTCGGCGCTTTCCTTTGCGACATCGGTTCCCTTGTGCCCCATGGCCACCCCCACGTGAGCGTGCTTGAGCGCCGGCGCGTCGTTGACGCCGTCTCCCGTCACCGCCACGAAATGGCCGTTGCGCGCCAGGGAGAGAACGATGGCGAGCTTCTGGGACGGGCTGACGCGGGCATAGATGCGCGTGTTGCGGGTCAGGCGGTCGAGCGCGTCCTCTCCTTCCTTCTCGGCATCGCGAACGGTGTCGCCGGTGGCGACCTGGTGTGCCTTGAAGCGAAGTCCGGCATCGCGGGCAATGGCGCCGGCGGTGCCTGGGTCGTCACCGGTGACCATCACCACCTCGATTCCCGCTCCATAGCAGGCGCGGATTGCGGAGGGCACCTCCGGGCGCACCGGATCCTGCATGCCCGCAAGTCCCAGAAAGACGAGGTTGACAAGGTGATGGGGCCCGTATCGTCCGTCGGGTTCGGGGGCGATCTCTCCTTCTGCGAAGGCCAGAACACGCAGCCCGCGCTCGGCCATTCGGGTTTTTTGGCGCAGAAGATGCCGGCGGTCGATGGCGATTGTCCGCTCGTCGGCCGCCATGGCCTCGCACATGTCGATCAGCGTTTCCGGTGCCCCCTTTACGAAGACGCGGACACACCCCTCCGCGGCGTGGAAGGAGGCGGCGAATTTCAGGTCCGGCTCATAGGGGATGCGGCTGCGGGGCGGATATGCCTGAAGGATCTGATCGGGTGCGATTCCTGCCTGCCGCGCGGCCGCCAGCAGGGCCACGTCCACCGTGTCGCCGTGGCCTTTCCACTGGTCGCCATCGTGCACGAGCCGTGCCTCGTTGGGCAGGGCGGCGGCGCGCATGAGGCGCGCGATCTGCCGCCGGCCGGCCGGAGAAAACGCGTGCAGCGACTCCGTGCCTTCCCGCTTGTCCTCTGTCGCCACGCATGACAGCGATGTGCCATCGGGCAGGCAGATGTCCGTTACCGTAAGCTGGTTCAGGGTCAGCGTGCCGGTCTTGTCCGTGGCGATGAGCGTGCAGGAGCCCAGGGATTCGATGGCTGGCATCTTGCGCACGATGACATGAACCGCCGCCATGCGGCGCATGCCGATCGCCAGCGCAACCGAGATGGCCACGGGAAGCCCCTCCGGTATCGCGGCGACCGCCAGTCCGATCGCCATCAGGACGAGGTCCGAGAAGGGCATTTCCCGCACGAAGCCGACGGCGATAAGGGCCACGACTGCAATGGCCACGGCGAGCGCGATCAGAGATATGGGCGAAAGTTGGTGACGCTTGATCAGGCGGCGACTTGAAGTTGGCGGAGGCCGTCGCGGAACTCAACCC
>NZ_JAODNW010000027.1 GCF_025398255.1 Chelativorans intermedius
CCAAAAGTTCCTTCTCAATGGCCATGTGATGATTCTCCTTTCCATCATCATGGCCTCAGACACAAAATTCCTGACAGTCCCGCGCCGCAAAGCCTAAACGTCCGCGCCGGTCAACAGAGGAACAAAGCCGTTTTCCGCATTCTAATCGAAGACGCTCTTCGTCGGGGGTACCAGGCGTTGGGTTCCACCACTCCCCAAGCTGAACCTTCGATCTGTGGGCATTGCCCATGAGGGATGAGTGAATCTCCAGATTAGGATCCAGCTCTTCCACGACGGACTTGGTTCTATCAATCGGCCCCCGAACTGTCCGCCTCCGGTTGAGGTGGCCGGACGACCAGACGCCTGAGCACTCGCCCGAGCCGCCGTTCAAGCTCGTCCATGAACGTATAGACAACCGGCACGTAGAGAAGGCTAAGCGCGGTCGAACTGACGAGACCACCGATCACGACGATCGCCATCGGGGCGCGAAATTCGGCGCCAGCGCCGATACCGAGCGCGATCGGCAGCATGCCGGCGCCCATCGCCACCGAGGTCATGATGATTGGCCGGGCCCGCTTTCTTGCCGCATCGATGAGCGCGGAAGTCCGGTCGAGCCCGCGCTCGCGGCGCGCGAGAATGGTGTATTCGACGAGCAGGATCGAGTTCTTCGCCGCGATCCCCATCAAGAGCAGAATGCCGATCAGCGCGGACACGGCGAGGGATTGCCCGGCAATAGCGAGCGCGCCGAGGGCGCCTCCGAGCGACAGCGGCAGCGCGGTAAGAAGGGTGATCGGCTGGATGAAGGTGCCGAACAACAGGACCAGCACCGCGTACATCAGCACGACGCCCGATGTGATCGCCATGGCGAAGCCACCGAACAGTTGCCCCATGCGCTCCGCGTCTCCGCCCGGGATTTCGACGACGCCGGGGGGAAGGTTGCGCATGGCTGGCATTGCGCGAAGCTGCTCCAGCGCTTGGCCGAGCGTAAGCCCCACAAGCTCGCCCTCGACTGTGGCACTCCTCTGCCGATCGAGCCGGGCGATCTCCGTCGGGCCGACGCCGAAGCTGATATCCGCCACCGAGCCGAGCGGGACGATCGCGCCGCCGGCAGGAAGCTGCAGACCGGCGATCCAGCCGACATCGTTGCGGGCCTTCTCGTCCAGCATGACGCGGATCGGGATCTGCCGGTCGGGCAGGTTGAACTTTGGCAGACTCTGCGCCGGCGCGCCGAGCGTGGCGACGCCCACCGTCTGGGCGAGTGCCGCTGCGGACACGCCGAGCTCGGCTGCCTTGTCCGGCTTCGGCATGATGAGGAGCTCAGGCTGTGCCAGGCTCGAAGTCGAGGCGGCGTTCCTGATGCCTGGTACCTTCCGCATATCGCGCTCGAGCGCATCGATCGCAAGCGACAGTGCGTTCGGGTCGTCGCTTGCAAGCCTGATCGCAATCGTGGCGCCGGATTGCCCCTCCCCGCCGAAGCGCATGCGGGCCCCGGGGATGGCCGCGAGCGCCTCCGCGGCAGCCCGCTCGAAGGCCTGCTGGGACCGGCCACGCTCGCCGCGCGGCTTCAAATTGACGGTCACCGTGGCCTTGCGGACCTCGCCGGCAGCACCGCCGCCGCCACCATGAAGCACCGCCATGCCGCCGGCGGCAACCGGCGCGCCGACAGAGGCATAGACCGTTTCGACCTCCGGGAATCCCTTCAGAATATCGGTCGCCCTCACAACCGCCGTGTCGGTCTCGGCCAGGGTCGCGCCCGGAGGCAATTCGACGGAGAGCACCGAACGGCCGCGATCTTGGACCGGGGCAAACTCGGTTGGCAGGAAGCGCATGAGCGCAAGCGAAGCGGCAAAGAAGGCGATGCCGATGACAAGAGTGATCGCGCGGAAGCGCAACGCCGTTCGGAGCAGCCAGAGATAGGTCGGCAGCCAGAACGGCTCGTCGCGCCCCCTCCGCCCGTCCTTCAGGAGGAAGGCGCCCATCAGCGGCGTCAGCATTCGCGCCGTGAGCAGCGAAAAACCGGAGGAAACGCAGGCGACGATGGCGAAGTCGCGGAAAAACTGCCCGGGCACACCAGGCACGAAGGCGACTGGCAGAAAGACGGCGACGATCGTGGCGGTGGTCGCCACGACGGCAAGCCAGATTTCGTCGGCCGCCTCCATCGCTGCCCGATGGACGCTCTTGCCGCTCTGCCGCATGTGGCGCACGATGTTCTCGATCTCGACGATCGCATCGTCGACGAGAATGCCGACCATGAGCGCCAGGGCGAGCAACGTGATGTTGGTGAACGATATGCCGAGGATGCCCATCACCGCGAAGGTGGGAATGAGCGAAGTCGGCAAGGAGACGGCGCCGATGACCGTCGCCCTTCCGTCGCGCAAGAACAGCCAGATCGCGACGACGGTCAGCAGCGCGCCGAGCCACAGTGCCTCCAGCGCCGCGTTGTAGCTCTCCACGACATGATCCGTCGACGACGTCACCTCCTCGATGGTTACGATGTCGCGCGCCCGGTCGATCTCATTGACCTTTGCCCGTGCGGCTTGGGCCACTTCGACTTCGCTCGATCCGGTCGTCCGGTAGACGCTGAAGGCCACGACCTCCTCGCCATCGAGCCGCGCGCGCTGGCGCGGCTCCGCCCACCGATCCTCGACGCGGCCGACATGCTTGAGGCGGATCGCCCGCCCGTCGGAAAGCGCAATGCGCGTATTGGCGAGCGCCTCGACGGTCGGTGCGGAGCCGAGCATACGGATCGCCTGCTCGCCTTCGCCGATGGTGGCGCGGCCACCGGGCTGGTTGGTATTGACTTGGCCAAGCTGCCGGCTGATCTCGGCGGCCGTCACCTCGAGCGCCATCAGGCGACCGGGATCGAGCGACACGCGGATTTCGCGGTCGACGCCGCCGGAGCGCTCGATCTTTGAAACGCCTGGCACGGAAAGAACGGCCTTGGCGACATCGCTATCGACGAACCAACTCAACTCCTGCGGGTTCATGGTCGGCGCGCTGACGACGAAGGTCAGGATCGCACCGCCGGACACGTCGAGTTCCTGAACAAGAGGTTCCTCCGCGTCGGCCGGCAGGTTCCCCCGGATGCCGGAGACCGCGTTGCGAACGTCGTCGACGGCTTCCTGCATATCGATCCCCAGCGCGAACTCGACATTCGTCGTCGAGACGCCCTCGGTGACGGTGGAGCGGATGTGGTCGACATTGCCGAGACCGGCCACGGCATCTTCCACGATTCGCGTCACCTGGGTCTCGAGCTCCGAAGGCCTTGCGCCGGGCTGCTCGACCGTCACCGTGATCGTGGGAATGTCCATGTCCGGCATGTTGTTGATGCCGAGCGTGCGGTACCCGGCTATACCTGCCAGCACCAGGATGACGAAGAGAACGATCGTCGGAACCGGATGCCGGATCGACCATGAGGAGAGATTGCTCACCGGGCAGTCTCCGCGGTTTGGCCGGCCGCGGCAAGCTCGACCCGCACGCGGTCGCCGTCCTTCAGGAAGGCGGCGCCGGCGACGGCCACCCGGTCGCCTGGAGCGAGGCCCTCCCCGATCTCGATCCAGCCGTCGCTTTCAATTCCGGTCTCGACCGGCCGGAGAGAGGCAGTCCCCTCCTGAACGGTAAAGACCGCATTCCGGCCGTTCCGCCAGATCACCGCTTTCTGCGGTACCGCAAGGGCGACCGCTTGGTCGGTCGCGATCTCAACACGCGCGAACATTCCTGGCTTCAGTCCGGTGTCCGGCGGCAACGCCACATGCACGGTACCGAGCCGCGTTCGCGGATCGACGAGGGGAGCAATGGTGCGCACACGCGCCTCGATGGCCCGGCCGGCGGGGTCGGTGACACGCACTGGCTGGCCGGAGGCTATGTCGAACAGATCGCCTTCGGGCACCTTGGCCTCGACCTCAAGCCGCCCCTCGCGCACGATGCGGAACAAGGGAGCGCCGGTCTGGACCACCTGCCCGATGACGGCCGACTCCTCCAAGATGTAACCGTCAGCGGGCGCGAGGATCCTGGTTTGCGCGCGTTGCGCTTCCAATCGGGAAAGACCCGCCCGGGCGACACCAAGGCGGGCCTCCGCGGTCTTGGCCGCGGTGGCGCGAGCCTCCAGGTCTTGCCTGCTGATGGCATTGCGCGCGGCAAGCTCCTGCCCCCGCCGCAACTCCGCCCGCGCGGCCTCCAGAGTGGCCTCCGCTTCGGCGATCGAGGCCTTCTGCTGCTCGATCTGGGTCCGCAGCTGAATGTCGTTCAGGCGCGCGAGGAGCTGTCCTTCTTCGACGCGATCACCCTCCTCGACCGGCACCTCCGTGATCGCCAATCCGGCGATTTCCGTGGATACCGGCAGGTCCTCCCAGGCGACGACGGTGCCGGTGGCCAGCACGCTGGTCTCCACGGAGCGCGGCTCGACGGAGACGACTGTCACGGTGAGAGCGGTCTGCTCCGCGGCAGCCAAGGGCGAGACCTCCTCCTTAGCTTCACTCGACTGAAAATGGCGAACGGGGCCGTGGAGACCGCCGAGACCGCCAAGGAGGCCGCGTGCAAGCACCAGGATGACGACCAGCAGGGCCAGCACCACGGCAGTGATCCCGAGTGCCTTCATCCAGCGCACGCGGGGCTTGGCCTCAGCCATACGCATCTCCTTTTTCGCACCTCGTCGAAGGTTCCTGGCGGCAGCGGATCGACCGGCCCCCGCTCGGGATGGCGGTCACCCTGCGGCACCGATGCGCGCCTGCCGGCTGCGGGCGCGACCTTGCGGAACGGTTTCGGCCAGAATAGCCGTTCGCCGGAGGGTCCGGTTTTAATTGATGTTAAGAAATGTTGCGGTGCGGGCGGAAAACTGTGCCGATCCCAAAAAAAACATATCTAAGCAGCTGACGTCGCCGCGCCCCCCTGTGAAAATAGGCCGAACTTTCAAGCCGGTGAGAACAATGTCGTCCGTTCACTCGACGCATCCTGAAACGAGGTCGCATATCCTGCTCGTCGAGGACGACCCGGAAATCTCCAGTATGCTGGAGGACGTGCTCTCGGAGAGTGGATTCGTAGCCTCCTCAGTCGGTTCGGCGACCGAAATGGACGGCGTTCTTAAGCGCGGCGGGATCGACCTTGTCCTGCTCGACATCATGCTGCCGGGCGAGGACGGGCTCAGCATTTGCCGGAGGCTCCGGGCGGGGTCTCAGATCCCCATCATCATGGTCACCGCGCGCAGCGAGGACATAGACCGCATCGTCGGCCTGGAAATCGGCGCCGACGACTATGTTTCCAAGCCGTTCAATTCGCGCGAGCTGGTCGCGCGCATCCGCGCGCTCCTGCGCCGTGCGCAAGGAGGCCACGAGGGAGCGAGCGCCGGAGTGCACCCGTTGGCATTCGCCGGATGGCGGATCGACCCAGTCTCGCGCCAGCTCCGCAGCCCGGAGGATGTGCAGGTGGCGCTGACCAGTGCCGAGTTCGATCTGCTCCTGGCCTTTTGTCGGACCCCGGGGCAGGTGCTCTCGCGCGAGCGGCTGCTCGAGCTCACGCATGGCGGAGCGGCCGGGCCGATCGAGCGCAGCATCGACGTTCACGTGAGCCGTATTCGGCAAAAGATCGAGCCGAACCCTCACGACCCCATTTTCATCAAGACGGTACGGCTGGGCGGCTACATCTTCACGCCCGCCGTGAAGGAGGTCTGATGCGGCTTCTGTCCCGCCTGGCGTCGTTGAGCATCGCCACCCAGATCACCGGCATCGTGGCCGTTTCCGTTCCGCTCGGTGTCGCGCTCGTAATGAGCGGCCTGTACTTTTTCGCCGATGGTGCCCGGCACAATCCATCTACCGCAGCCGCGAGAATCGCCGAAACGTCGACTGGCGGCCTGTGGCACCTGATTTTGGCGCCGACCGTCCTGACGGTAAGCATTGTTCTGGTCTTCGTTACGCTCCTTTCCGTCTATGCGGTCCGCTGGATCATCGCACCGCTGTCGGAGGTCGCAGCCGCCGCGCATTCCTTCGGCCGGTCTCCCGACGACGACCGAGCCGTGAGCCGCAGCGGCCCGCGCGAGATCGCGCAAGTGGCCGACGCCCTCGACGACATGCGCACCCGCATCCGCGCCCTCATTGACGACCGGACGCGCATGCTCGCGGCCGTCAGCCACGACCTGCGCACACCGCTGACCCGCCTCCGGCTCCGGGCCGAGCGAATCGCCGACGAGCAGTTGCGCGAAAGTATGCTGAACGAGATCACGCGGATCACGCGAATGATCGACGAAACCCTCGATTATCTGCGCGAGGACGTCCGTTCGGAGGGCATGTCCCGCATCGACCTGCCGAGCGTCCTGCAGACGATCTGCGCCGAGTTCGCTGACGTCGGCCACGCGGTCGCCTACCAAGGCCCGGCACGGCTGACCTGGACCGGCCGGCCCGCCGCCCTGCGGCGGGCAATCGCCAATGTCGTCGAAAACGCCGTGAAGCACGGCTCCGCCGTGACGGTCGCATTGCACTCAGAGGACGATGGCGCGGTCGAGATCGAAGTCGCCGACGATGGTCCGGGCATACCTGCGGCGATGCGTGAGAAGGTGTTCGACCCGTTCTTCAAGGGTGATAACGCCCGCGGCTCGGCAAAGCCCAGCGGCTTCGGCCTTGGGCTGTCGATCGCCCGCGACGTTGTCGCAAGCCATGGTGGCACAATCGAACTTCTCGATCGGCAACCTTGCGGACTGATCGTGCGCCTCTCCTTACCCTGCGAGACCTTCTGAACTTGAGCGGCAGTCGCCTGTATGACCCGCGGCTTATGTCCATTTCCGGACGTTTTTTCTATTAGCAGGGACATAATGGCAAGCTCTGCCATGCAAACGCAACCAGTGATTTTCCACCCCTGCCTGCCGGGCGGCTCAGCGTCGCGCGCTGCTCCCGGAGCTTCTGTCGTGCTTCGCGGCAGTGGTCTCCGCCCGTCCAGGCGACGATCCCGCAGCCTAAAGCCGTCGAACACCGAGCACCCGGCAGAACGGATTACGTGGCCGCTGCGTTTCAATGGCGTGCCCAGGGCATCAATCTGCTGATGCTGTAAGCCGTGGCCAAGCGCTTTGCTGCGCCCATCTGGATGACCTTCCGGCAGGGCGGGCACCTATGAACCCGCAACAGGCAATGCCGTGCGATGCACGACCTGCCGAAGCGCAAAGCTGCTCTGGATGTTGGCAATGCCGGGGATGGGCGTGAGCACCGATTTCAAGAATCGCTCATAGGCGAAGAGATCGGCGGCCACGACGCGCAACAGATAATCGCTGGTGCCGGTCATCAGGTAGCATTCCATTACCTCGGGGCAGGCCGCGACAGCGGCTTCAAAGGCCTCGAGTTCGGACTCGACCTGGCGCACCAAAGTGACATTCACAAACACGCTGACCGGCAAGCCGACGACGACCTGATCAACATGGGCTGCATAACCCTTGATAACGCTATCCTCCTGCAACCGTTTGACACGGCGCAGGCAGGGTGTCGGTGATAGGCCCACCTTCTCGGCCAGGTCGTTGATGGTCATGCGGCCATCATTCTGAAGTTGGGCGAGGATGTTTCGGTCGATCTGGTCAAGCTTCATTTTGCATTATTTCGCTATTTTGCCGGTGTTTCCAGAATTCTTCTGCTATATCGATCGCATTTCAAGCAGCATTTGCAGGGACTCACTCATGCCGTTGCCTGTAAGCTTTTCATTGTCACTGGTGGCCAGACCGGGAGGTGAGCGATGTCGGCTTTGCCTGTGTTGGAGGATGGACAGCAGAAGGCGGGCTGGGCTGAACGCCTCGAAATGCTGCGCGCGCTGGAGCGTCAGGTGCTCTGGCTTTCAACCTGGGCGGTCCATCACGCCAACGCCATCCGGCCGAAGCGCGACGGCCTGAAAGTCGGCGGCCACCAGTCGTCCAGCGCATCCATCGTCAGCCTGATGACGGCGCTTTATTTCCATGCTCTGCGGCCCGAGGACCGGGTCGCGGTCAAGCCGCATGCGTCGCCGGTCTTTCACGCGATTCATTATCTGCTCGGTCGCCAAAGCCTCGATCAGCTCATCAACTTCCGCGCGGTCGGCGGGGCGCAGTCCTACCCGTCGCGCACCAAGGATGCCGTCGAGGTCGACTTCTCTACCGGCTCGGTCGGCCTCGGCGTGGCGGCAACGCTCTTCGCCTCGCTCGCCCAGGATATGGTGCTCGCCCGCGACCTTCTGCCGGCGGGACGCCGGCCGGGCCGCATGGTGGCACTGATGGGCGATGCCGAGTTCGACGAAGGCAATATCTTCGAGGCCGTGCTCGAAGGCTGGAAGCACGATCTGCGCAATTGCTGGTGGATCGTCGATTACAATCGCCAGAGCCTCGACGGCGTGATCAGCGACCAACTCGCCCCGAAACTGCGGCGACTGTTCGAGAGCTTCGGCTGGCGGACCAAGACGCTCAAATACGGCCGCAGGCTGGAAGCCTCCCGCGAGGGGCCGGCCGGCGAAGCATTGCTGAATTGGATTGATGCCTGCCCGAACCAGCTTTATTCGGCGCTCTGCTTCAAGGGCGGAGCGGCCTGGCGCGAGCGGCTGAAGATCGATCTGTCGGGAACCGCCGGGATCGGCGAATTGCTCGATGCGCATGACGACGAGGCCCTCGGTGAATTGATGGGCAATCTCGGCGGACACGACCTGGATACCATTCTCGACGCCTTCGAGAAGGCCGATGACGAGCAGCCGACGCTCTTCCTCGCCTACACCGTCAAGGGCTACCGGCTGCCGCTCGCCGGCCATAAGGACAACCATGCCGGTCAGTTGACTGCCGCCCAAGTGGCGACCTTCCGCGACTCTCTCGGCATTGCCGAGGGGCAGGAATGGGAGCCGTTCGCGGCGACGAGGCTGCCGGAACCGCGCGTTCGGGCATTCCTCAGCTCAGTCCCCTTTGCCGGCCGGAAACCACAACCCGTTGCTCCGGCTATGCCGGTCAAGCTGATCGCCGTGCCGGAGGGCACAGAAATGTCGACCCAAGAGGCCTTCGGCAAGATCATGACGGCACTCGGTCGCGGTGGCGGAGAGCTGGCCGAACGGATCGTCACAACCTCGCCCGATGTCACGGTTTCGACCAATCTGTCGGGCTGGGTCAATCGGCGCGGCCTGTTCAGCCGCTTCAAGTCTGCCGACGTCTTCCAGGCTGAGAAGGTCCCGTCGACACAGAAGTGGCAGGGTCAGCCCGATGGTCGGCATTTCGAGCTCGGCATCGCCGAGAACAATCTGTTCCTGATGCTGTCACAACTGGGGTTGGCGCATGATTTCTTCGGCACGCGGCTGTTGCCGGTCGGCACCGTCTATGACCCGTTCATCAATCGCGGCCTCGATGCACTGATCTATGCCTGCTATCAGGGTTCCCGCTTCATGCTGGCCGCCACCCCGTCCGGCATTACCTTGGCGCCGGAGGGCGGGGCGCATCAGTCGATCAACACGCCGTTGATCGGCATGGCCCAAGACGGGCTTGCCTATTTCGAGCCGGCCTTTGCCGATGAGCTCGCCGCCATCATGGAATGGGGCTTTTCCCACATGCAGGCCGAGGATGGCGGATCGGTCTACTTGAGGCTTTCGACGCGGCCGCTCGAACAGCCGCAGCGCACTTTGCGGGAAGAAGACAAGGCGGCGATCGTTACAGGCGCCTACTGGCTACGCCGGCCCGATCCCGGCACAAAACTCGCCATCGCCTATTGCGGCGCCGTCGCGCCCGAGGCGATCGAGGCGGCTTCCGCCTTTGGCGAACGCGCGCCCGGCATCGGCGTGCTTGCCATCACCTCGCCCGACCGGCTCTATGCCGGCTGGCAGGGGGCGTGCGAGCGCCGACGCAATGGGGAGGGGGAAGCCCGCTCGCATGTCGAGACGCTTCTCGGCCTGCTTCCCAGGGATGCGGGCATCGTCACGGTGCAGGACGGTTATCCGGCCGGGCTCGCTTGGCTCGGCAGCGTGCAGCGCAATCCGGTGCATGCCCTCGGCGTCACATGCTTCGGCCAGAGCGGTGATCTGACCGATCTCTATCGCGAATACGGCCTTGATGCGGAGGCGGTGTGGTCGGCCGCGCGGGAGGTCGTGGGGCGGCGGTAGTCCGGGCTCGCGTCGAGAGCCGGTCGCACGCTTCCTCTTACCGTTCGTGTGCCAGAGTAGGCTTGCTCGGCCGCCATCGGGTAATCGGATTGATGCGCGACCCAAGGGCCTGACCCAAGTCTCGCTTCGACCGATGGAGAACGCTTACCCTGAAGATTCCGCCGAAGGAGAGCTGCCAACACCTTGGAAGGCATTCTGCAGCCTCCCAATCCGGACGAGGTCGGCAAGTGCTCCGCGAATCTGCGGCCAGGGAAATTCCGGGCAACCCTTGCACCATTCGCCCTCTGCTAGGACGGCATCGAGTTTGGCGGCGACGCCGGCAAGCGAATGGGCCGGAGCTGCCCACAGCGTCTCGATCAGCTGGCGCTCGCGTTCTGCGGCCTCTTCCTCGACATGTTTTGCTTGCGAATAGCCGATCGTTTCGTCGGCGGCATCCCAGCGCGCCTGATGGGCGATGAGATCGGCTCGCGCCCGCGCGCGCAACGAGGATGTCGCAGGCTCGCAGCCGAGAAGGTCGTCGAGTTCTTCCATTGAGACGATCGGCACCGGCTCAGGTTCGCCAGGCGCCGCCACAACAATGCGCGGAAAGCCGATCTCCTTGACCAGCCGTGTTTCCAATCGCTGCTGCTTGCGGCATGCCGCGGCGGTTTTCTCGTGAGCGGTCAGCCATTCCTGCCATAGAGCAAAGGCCATGTCGGGGACGTGCCGGGTTTCTTCGGGCGATCTTGCACTGACTGGGCCAGAAATGTGGGAGGCGCTTGCCAGAGATACCGTCGCGGTGCCCACCAGCAGTCTGCGGCGGGTGACGGAAGACAGACTCGTGCTATGGTCGGAATCAGCCATGATCCGAGCTCCTGGTTAGCTGGATTGTGGTCAGGCTGCTGAAGGTGGTCGTTACACCGTCAGCAGCCGCTTTTCATTTGATCAACGAAATCGTATCGGCGATACGATAATCTGAGTGCGCTAGCAGATCAACAAAAATCGTATCCGTGTTACGAAATGAATGCGATCCAATGTAAGATGGCGCGCGCCGCGCTCGGATGGGGAACTCGGGACTTGGCTCGAAATGCTCGCGTATCACCCGATACCATCGCGCGCTTGGAGCGTGGCGAGCAGCTGAAGTGCTCAACGATCACCGCGATTCGCGCCGCATTCGAGAACGCCGGCATTGAATTCATCCCCGCGAATGGCGGGGGCCCGGGCGTTCGTCTCGCGAAATCCCGGTAGCATCCCAAGATCTGGCGAGTGACAGAAACCTGAAACCGTTCACATGATTGGCCTCCTATCCGGAGGATCATGCGATGGTCTCGGGCAAATCGGCACCGCGCGGCCGCCGATCCGGTGGCGGAGCCAACAGCACCGACAGGCAGACTGAGCGTCGGCTTCAGGTCGGGGTTGGCCGCGCGATGGCGCATCATGGCGAACTCTTGCAGGGTGTCTTCGAAGGTGCGGATGGAAAACTCCATCGCGGGCTAATCACCCTGCCACTGGCCGCACAGCAATCGACAGTCACCTTCTGGCCGGGAGGGAAGGGCGGCATCCGCACCCGGCCGACGGACCGCAGGAAGGCCGCCCGGGCAGCGGCGCTGACGCTCGAACTTCTGGGTTTTGCCAATGTCGGTGGCGATCTCACCATCGAAAGCGACATTCCTGTGGGCCACGGCTATGGCTCGTCGACGGCCGACGTCATGGCGGCGATCCGTGCGGCGGCCGCAGCAGCCGGTGCGACGCTGCGCCGCTCAACGGTTTGCCGGCTGGCGGTCGAAGCCGAGGGGGCGAGTGATGCCATCGCCTATGGCGACCAGGCGGTGCTGTTCGCGCATCGCGAGGGCCGCATCCTCGAACATTTCGGCGGCGAGTATCCGCCGCTCCTGGTGGTCGGCTTCCGGACCGGCGGTGCGAGACCGATCGACACGCTCGGCCTGCCGCGGGCGCGCTATGATGGCCAGGAGATCGAGCAGTTCCGTGTTCTGCGCGGCCTGGCATCTCACGCGATCCGGCAGCAGGATCCCCGCTTGATCGGTCGCGTCGCCACCGCGAGCGCCCGCATCAGCCAGCATCATCTCGCCAAGCCGCGCTTCGAGGCGGTGACCGATTTGGCCGAGGCGCATGGCGCGTGCGGTGTCCAGGTCGCCCACAGCGGCACGCTGATGGGCGTGCTCTTCGATGCCGATGAAGGCGGCGTCGCGACACGTACTACCGCATTGGCCAAGACACTGCGGCAGGCCGGATTCAAAGGGATCGTGACCTTTGCCGTCAATGTCGACGGAGTTTTCCTGCAATGAGCGGCGAAGGTGATTTCCTTGCCGCCTATGAAACGCCGCGCCTCGCGCGCTTGGCCCCCAATCTCTTCGCCGCCTGCTTCCCGCTGATGAAGCTGCTGCCGGCCCGCTTCATGCTTGAGCGTGCCGAAGCCACCGGCCATCTGCAGCACGGCGGGCCAGTCGCGGAAACCACCTCGGGTACCTTCGGCCTGGCGCTTGCCTTGCTGGCCGCGGTGCGCGGGTTTGATCTCACTCTGGTCAGCGCCGCCAGCCTGATCGACGATAGGCTCAGGCGCCGCCTGGAGTTCCTGGGCGCCATTGTCCATATCATTGACGACCCCGAAGGTTCCGGCGCCCAGCGCGAGCGGCTCGCGCAGCTCCATACGATCCTGGAAGACCGTCCGGAGACATTTTGGCCACGGCAGTACGACAATCCCGATAACCGGATGGCCTATGGCCGGCTCGCCGAATGGATTACCCGCGAGATCGGCCGCGTCGATTGCCTTGTCGGCTGTGTTGGCTCCGGCGGCTCCCTGTGCGGTACCGGTGGCTTCCTGCGCGAGGTCTTCCCGGACTTGACGATCATCGCTGTCGACACCCATCGCAGCGTCCTGTTCGGTCACGCGCCCGGCCGGCGGCTTCTGCGCGGCCTCGGCAACTCTCTCGTGCCGTCAAACCTGCGCCATGAGATGGTCGACGAGGTCCATTGGGTCGGCGCGTTTCCTGCATTTGCTTCGGCGCACCGACTTCACCATGACCATGCCCTCTTCATGGGGCCGACCAGCGGGGCGGCAGCGCTCGTGGCGGCGTGGTACGCGCGCAAGCATCCCGATGCGGTGATCTTTGTCATCCTGCCCGATGAAGGTCACCGCTATCAGCACACGGTCTATGATGATGGCTGGCTTGCGGCGCTTGAGGGCTGGCCGGCGGCTGTTCCCGACGAACCTGAAACGCTCGCGCGAATCGAGGCGCGAGGGGAGGGCGAATGGACACGCCTTGTCTGGCACCGCAAACCGCTGGCCACAATGATCGGGGCCGAGCGTGGCGTGTAGATCGTCAGCCTTGCATTGTAGTCACCAATGCAAGGCTTCGACCACGCTTCTTTCGGTGAGTATTGCCGAGCGGGGGTCGCGCACCATTGTCCGATGCTCCTGGAAGCTACCCCGCCGCCCATGCGCAAGTTCTTGTCACGCCACATTGCCGGACCTCTGCCAGCGCAGTTGCCGCATCAGCGGAAGGACCAGCGTCAGCGTCGCAATAACGAGGAAGGCGAGGCTGATCGGGCTTGTGACGAAAAGCACCGGACTGCCGAAGCCAAGGATCAGGCCTTGACGGAGATTTTCCTCAAGCAGCGAGCCGAGCAGGAACGCAAGGAGCAGCGGCGCGAGATCGAAGCCACTTTTTCTGAGGCCATAGGCAAGGAAACCGCAAATGATGACGACGCCGACATCGAACAGGCTGTTGTTGATGGAAAAGGCGCCGATCACGCAGAAGATCAGGATCGATGGGGCCATCATCGCCGGCGGGATGCGCAGCAACAGCACGAAGACGCGGATGAGCGGCACGTTGAGAACAATCAGCATGGCGTTGCCGATCAGCATGCTGGCGATCACGCCCCAGAAGAGCTCGGGGTGGTCGATGATGAGCCGCGGGCCGGGCACGACGCCTTGCATGAGGAGCCCGCCCATGATGACTCCGATCACCGCATTGGCGGGAATGCCGAGGCACAGGAGCGGGATGAAGCTCGCCTGCGCGGCGGCGTTGTTAGCGCTTTCCGGCCCGGCCAGCCCCTCGATCGCTCCCTTGCCGAACCGCTCCGGCGACCGCGAGAGGCGCTTTTCCATGACGTAGCTGGCAAAGCTCGCGATCAGCGCGCCGCCACCGGGAAGAAGGCCGAGAAAAAAGCCGAGCGCCGTGCCCCGCGTCATCGGTATGGCGGAATCCTTCCAGTCCTTGGCGTCAGGCAGCAGATCGCGCAGGCGGTAGCGTGCCGACAATGCCGGAGTGAAGTCGCGTTGGCGCTCGGCGAGGATCAGCACCTCGCTGACCCCGAACATGCCCATGGCGAGGACGGCGACGTGGAATCCGTCGCGCAGATAAGGGATGGAAAAGGTGTAGCGTTCCTCGCCCGAGACGAGATCGACGCCGACGGAGGAAAGCAGGAGACCGAGCGCTACCATGGCCCAGGCACGGATGCGTGGCCCCTCGCCGATATTGGCGGCAAGGGTCAGGCCGAACACCACGAGGGCGGTCTTCTCGACCGGACCAAAGGCCAGCGCCGTCGAGGCGAAGGCCGGACCCACCAGCGCGATCACGAAGGTCGCCACGACGCCGGCGATGAAGCTCGCAAAGGCAGTGATGCCGAGCGCCACGCCGGCGCGGCCGGCCTGCGCCATCGGATAGCCGTCGAAGCAGCTGACCACGCTCGCTGCTTCCCCCGGCACGCGGAGCAGGATCGAGGCCGTCGAGCCGCCATAGAGCGACCCATAGTAGATGCCGGCGAGCAGGATGACCGCAGCGGTCGGCTCCAGCATGATCGAGACCGGCAGCAGCAGGCTGATGGTTGCGGTCGGACCGAGACCCGGCAGGATGCCGATTGCGGTGCCAAGGACAGCGCCTAGGAAGGCGACGGCAAGATTGGTGGGCTCAAGGGCAACGCCCAGCCCGCCCATCAGATTGACCATGGCATCCATTTATCCGATCCCCAAAATACCCACTGGCAGTGGCACGCTGAGAAAATAGCGAAAGACGCCCCAGGACAGCGCGGCCAGCACTACGGCCACGACAAGCGCGTGTGCCCAGGAGCGGTTTTCGATCCCGCGCAACACCCCGAGGATGAGGCCGAGCGTGGCAATGACTGCGCCAAGAGGCTTCATTGCGAGCCCAAATCCGGCGACCGCGGCTGCGTAGCGCAAGAGCCGTCTGCGATCGACCGGCTCGTCCTCAGCCTCTGCGATCTCGCCCTGAATGGCCGCAGCGATGGAGGTGGCGAACAGCAGCGCTCCGGCGGCGAAAGGGAACAGGCCCGGTCCTGGCCGGTCCATCGTCCACAGGCCGAGTCGCCACGCCATTGCCGCGGCGGCAAGCCCGACCGCCGCGAGGCAGATCGCGCTCAACCGGGCCGCGTTCATGGACGCAGCCCAAGGGTGTCGATCTGCCGGCCAATCTCGCGATAGCCGTCGACCACGGTCTGCGTGAAGCTGGCGTTGTCGGCATAGACCCTGTGGCCGTGCAGGGTCTTGAGGAAGCCCTTGTAGGCGTCGCTTGCCGTCATCTCCTCGAGGAGTTCCTCCCACCACGAAACGATCTCAGCCGGCAGATCGGCTGGCCCGAACAGGCCATAGGCGGCGGGAATGGCGAGCGGATAGCCACGTGTCTTGAAGGTCGGCAGCTCAGGCTGTTCGGGAATTGGATCCGGCCCCGTCTCGATCAGCAGGCGGATGGAGCCGGCTTCCAGATGCGGGCCGTAGCCGGAAGCGACCACCGCGTCGATATGGCCGCCGAGCAGCGCGGTGACCGCCTCGGAGCCGCCGCCGAACGGCACGAATACCGCCTCGACCCCTTCCTGACGAAAGGCGGCTTCGGTGGCGATGTGTGCCAGTCCGCGTGGTGCGGCCGTCGCCCATCTGAGCCGACCCGGATTGGCTCTGGCGTGATCGAGTAGTTCGTCCCAGGTCGCAAACGGGCTGTCCGCGTGCACGAAGAGCGGAATCGAGATGCCTGCATAGGCGGCGACATAGGTGAAGTCCTTCGCCGGATCGTAGGGCACTTTCTGGATGTGAGGGGCCACCATCAGGGGGCTTACGGAAAAGAGCGACAGGATTGAACCGTCCGGCTTGGCGCGGGCCACCTGGTCGGTGGCGATCGTGCCGCCCGCCCCTGGCCGGAAATCGAGTGTTACGGCCAAATCGCGGGCGGATTTGGCATATTTGGCGACGGTGCGCGCTGCGAGGTCACCAGCGCCACCAGCGGCAAAGCCGACGACAATAGTGGCGTCCCCGGCCGGATAGGGACGTGCGGCGGCGAGCACCGGCAATGGCAGGGGAGCTGCGGCCAGTGTTGAGCCGATCAAAAAGCTGCGTCGATCCATATTCCCACTCCTTTGTCTGTTCTTCTTAGTTGGCCGGCTGAAGGCTCACTTCGTGGTCTGCCTCCGTGCCGAGCAGGTCGTTTCGGGACAAATGTCCCCAAGCCTCCGCAACCGACGTGAAGGGTCGTTGGGCTTTCTTGTCTGGCAGCGAACGGTCGATGTCCTTCAGGCCGCTGGCGGTCACCACGGCGACGACTCGATCATCTGGTGCGATGACGTTTTTCTTCCGGAGGAACTCGATGGCGACAAAGGGGGTAACCGAGGCCAGTTCAGCGAATATCCCTTCCTTGACGGCCAGGTTCTCCTGCCAGGAGATCAGGTCGCCATTGCCGACCGGCACGGCGACGCCATCGGACTGCCTGAGCGCGTTCAATGCCTGAAACGTGCTGCGCGTGGCACCGATCGAAACAGCAAGAGAGTCGAACCCGGCCTTCATGTCGGGTACGCAATCACCATCGTCGGCCAGCGCGGCAGTCAGCGATCCGTGCACTTCGGCGGCAACCAGCCGCGGCAGGCGGGCGATCGTGCGCTGCGCATGGAGTTCCCTAAAGCCTTGCCAAAGGCCGGCCAGTGCATCGCCATAACAAACCGGCAGAACGCACCATTCGGGAACCGCACCTCCTATCTGTTCGACAATCTCGTAAGCGAGCGTCTTGTAACCTTCGATGCCGGCCGGATGACTGCCGACAACGGGAGCACGGAAGGGAGAGGTGGCAAACCAGCCATGACGCTCAACTCCCTCGGCGATGAAGTTCCAGCGATCGGCCTTGTCCGCAAAGGGTACGACAATTGCGCCGGTCTTGTGGATCTGGGCGAGCATCGGCCCGGCGGCGCCGGCAAAGGTGGCAACGATACAGGTGAGGCCGGCCCGTGCCGCATAAGCGGCGAGCGAGGCGCCGGCATTGCCCGATGACGCGGTTGCCACGACATGTGCCCCTTGCATGCGCGCTACTGAGACGGCAACAGACGAAAAGCGATCCTTGTGCGACCAGGTCGGGTTGCGGCCCTCGTCCTTGATGTAGAGATAAGGGAGACCGAGCCGCGCGCCGATGGCCGGTGCCGGCACAAGCGGTGTCAGGCCTTCTCCGAGGGAGACGGCATTGGACGCAGGGCAGGGGAGGCGGTGGGCATAGCGCCACAGCGAAGGCAGCGGCGGCGCGGAGGGTGAGAGACTCTTGTCCGGCCTGATATCTTCGCCATTCGGCAAGAGCTGTAGATTGGCCGGGGCGTCATCGTAACAGGCCGGACAGCCGCGCGAGTCGATGGCAAACTCCGCGGGATAGCGGCATCCGCAGCGGATGCAGACATAGCCGAGGAACGTGGTCATGGCGCCACCACGATGAGGTCGCCGCTGGTGGCCATCAGCCGCTCGACACCGTCGGCCCGCACCACCACCATGTCCTCGACCTGCAGCCCCCAGCGGCCGAGCTCGTAATAGGGCGTCTCGACACACAGGACCATGCCGGCTTCGATGATCTCGTCGCTCGTCGCCGTCAGCGACGGGGCATCATAACCGTCGATCCCGATGCCATGGCCAACATGGTTGCGGCGGTAGTGGCCGATACCCTCCCGGCGGACCGTTTCAACGGCCGCCTCGAAGACGTCGGCGACGCGCGCGCCCGGCCTGATCAATTCGCAGGCCCGTTCGACCCCGGCTAGCAGGGCGCGGTGATAGCGGCGCACCTCCTCTGACGGCTCGCCGAAGGTAGCAATGCGGGCAATGTCGGCGCGATAGTGACGGTAGCGCCCACCGACATCGAAGCGGATGACATTGCCTTGTCTCAGCCTGCGATCGGAAGGCTGGACGTTCATCAGCGCGCTTCTCTCGCCGAAGCCGATGCAGCCCAGCACCGGAAAGGCGTCGTCCTGAACGGTCTGGGCATGGAAGGCGCGCGCGAGTTCGACTTCGCTTACTCCCTCACGGGCGACACCGAGTGCGGCCTTGATCGAGCGCTCAGCGATCTCGGCGACCCTGGCTAACCTGGCGATCTCTTCCGGCGTCTTGACGGCACGCGCATTGCGGAACAGTCCAGCGGCCGGGACCAGGCTGGCGCCGGGCAGGCGTTCTCGAAGGGCTTCGAGCTGACCGGGCATCAACCCGATCTCATCAATGCCGATACGGGCGCGACTGAGACCCGCATCCGTTATCCCCGCGACGAGCGCGGAAAGCGCATCGCCATGATCGTGCGCCTCCTGCAGCTCGATCAGCCGCTGGCTGACCGGATCCTTTGCATCGGGGTTCCCGTCGACATGGAAGGCGCCATATCGGCGCACGCGCTCGACCCAGATTTGCTGGTCGGCGACCAGATCGAGCGTGGCCGTGCTGGTGACGATCTCAGCTTCCCCCTTGCCAGGCGCGGGCCATACGACATAGGCCTGAGGGCCGCGACGGATCCATTGTGGTAGCGCCCAGAAGCCGCTCGTATAGGTGACGTTTTCCGGGGTCGTGGCGATAACCGCATCGAGCTGCAGCTCGGCCATCCGAGCGTGAAGGCGATCCTTGTTGAGCAGCACGGCATCAGGCGGCATGGCGGGGATCCCTGCCTTCCGGCTCGCTCTCACTAGCGAAACCCAGTTCCGCCGAGATTCGCGCGGCGGCCGCCATCACCTTTTCCCCCACCTCGGCAATTTCGATCTGCGGGCCGACGGAGCGGGGATAGGCCACGCTGATGGCGGCGACTACCGAGCCGCTGGAACCGCGCACCGGCGCGCCGACCGAAATGACGCCAAGGATGTTTTCGTCGAGCGAGGTGGTGTAACCGACCGTGTGTGCGGTGCGGAGCTGGCTGATCAGTCGACCGGGCTCGGTCACAGTCCGCGGCGTCAGCCTTTCGAGCGGCGCTTCGCCGAGTATCTCGCCGATCGCCTCATCGGAAAGTCCGAGAAGCAGAGCCTTGCCGAGTGCGGTTGAATGAAGCGCCATCCTCTCGCCGGGTGAAGATCGGATGACGACCGGGCTGCGGCTCTGGACGGCCAGCAGATAAAGACCTGCCGAACCGCGGCGCACCCCCAGAAAGGCATTGAAGCAGCCCTCGGCTGCCAGCGCCTGCAATTCCGGTTCGGCAAGGCCGATCAACCGGTCCTTGCGCAGCACGTGCTGGGCGAGCGCCAGCACGCCATGGCCGATGCGATAGCGCCGCGTGTCGGCTGCCTGTTCGACATAGCCGTGGTCAGCAAGCGTGTTCAGAAGTCTCTGGATGGCGGGGGCGCTGAGTTCCAGTCGCCGGGCGATCTCGCGCACGCCGACCGGTTCGTCTGAGTCCTTCAACACCTCCAGTACCGAAAGCCCGCGTTCCAGGGAAAGGCTGCCTGACATGATCGTTCCTTTAATAGGAATATCGTTCCGATGATTGACAGTTAAGCGGATGATCCTGCACGCTGTCAAGCACGAATGTTCACTATAGTGTGTCGCTCTAAAGTGTGCGGTGCGGCGACCATGCGGCCATGGATATCCGCGTGGTGGTCGGTCTCAACGTGCAGCGCCTCAGGCGCGAGCGCGACATTTCCCAGGAGGAACTGTCGCTGGAGTCGGGCTGCACGCGCGGCTATCTGAGTGGCATCGAGACCGGTCGCCGCAATCCCACTGTCCTGTTTCTGGCAAGCCTAGCCAAAGCGCTAAAGGCCGACGTGTCGGAGTTCTTCGTCAAGCCGGCAAAGATCCGGGCCAGTAAGAAGGGTGGCACTCCGGCGGCGGGGCAAAGTGTGAAAGAGCCGGTTTTGAAAGCGAGAAGGGCGCGAGCGCGCCCTTCGAAATAGCCGGGTGGCCAAGCCAATTCGATTGGCCCCGGGATTTCAGTGCCGGGGCGGCAGCTCGCGCCGGATCAGCCGCTCGACGTCGACCTGCAGCGCCAACGCGATCGCTTCGAGCGTGTCGACCGTTGGCGAATTCTCCTCGCGCTCGAGCTTGCCGACATAGTTACGGTCAAGCCCGGCAAGATCGGCCAACTGCTCCTGCGTCAGGCCGGCAGCCTGACGCAGCAGTCTCAGATTGCGGGCTACGACCGATCTCAGCCTCATGCGCCGAGACAGTCAAGATGCCGCGTTTGCCTCCACCTATTATAGTAATCATTCGTATGCTGGAGGCTTGTTTCGCCGTTGCAGCCATAGGTAAGTTTTTCCTTCTGGAGTCGCCTGGATCGGGCGGAATTCGCCCGCTTCGTTGCAGATGAAGCAAAACGAACTCTTCGATGTTCTTCAGGCCGCCGAAAAAATCGACCAGGCGACAAACGTCGACGAAATTCTCGGCACGCTCTGTTCTTGCCTCGAACAATACGGCTTTTGCGCCTGCCTGATCACCCAGCTGCCGCTGACGCATGAATCGCGCTGGCAGGAATATATCCTTGCCAACTGCTGGCCGCAGGAATGGTACCAGCATTACAATGCCACCGGTCACTTTCGCCACGATCCTTGCGTGGCTCACTGCCGCCGTACGGCCGATCCGTTCCTCTGGAGTGAAGTCAGTCGAAAGAACCTGGAGGCGTCCGCCCGCTTGGTGATGGATGAAGCAACCGAATTCGGCCTCCGGCAGGGCATTTGCGTACCGGTTCACGCGCCGTTTGCGCCACCTACCGTGGTCACGGTATCGGGGGAGATTGCCGATCTTGTACCTGCCACCCGACTCATTGTCTGCCTTCTCGCCCGTCAGGCTCTGGAGTCGGTATCGCGGTTGCGTTCTGGTTCGGGCGACTCCGCGAAGCCGGTTCTTTCCGGCCGGGAGCGCGAGGTCTTGCGGTGGGTGGCCGACGGCAAGACGGCCTGGGAGGTCTCTCGCATCCTATCCCTCTCCGAGCATACCGTCCTGACACATCAGCGCAACGCCAAGCAGAAGCTTGACGCCGCCAACAATGTCCATGCAGTCGTGAAGGCCTTCCTCAGGCACGAAATCCAGCCCTGATAAATCCCCAGATCTCGGTATGGCGGGCACGATCCTTCCCGGCCTAGGAACATGGAAAGCGGGGGGATTCGCCATGTTCCATATTCACATTGTCGATCGTTCGAACCGAGGCGCTTATCGTGATGAACTCGAACAGCATTATCGACTGCGCCATGAAATCTATGTCGGCGAGCGCGGCTGGCACAATCTCGCACGCCCCGACGGCCGCGAGGTCGATGCCTTTGATACCGAGGACGCCGTCTATCTGCTCGGTATCCTGCCCGGGAAAGGTGTGGTTGCCGGCTCGCGTCTGGTGCCGAGCCTAAAGCCGCATCTGATGAGTGAAGTTTTCCCTCAGCTCGCGCCTCAGGGTGTGCCGCGGGCTAACGACATCTTCGAGTGGACGCGGATATTCGTCGTGCCGGCGCTGCGTCGCCCGGGAAGTCCCTGTCTGGCCGCCGGCATCGTCTATTGTGGCATCGTCGAGTTCTGCCTCCAGCGGGGCGTCAGCCAGCTCTCGATTGTCTGCGAGACCTATTGGATCGATCGCTTGGCCAAGCTCGGCTGGAGCCCGCGCCCGCTCGGGCGGCCGATCGAGCATCGTGGTGAGACCATTATCGGCCTCATGGTCGACACGGGTGAGGCCGCGCTCGAAACAACGCGGCAGGCTTACGCCATCAGCCATTCGGTGCTGTGGGCGCAACGCCACCAGGATCCTAGCCGCTCAGGCGATTTCCATTACACAGCGGGGGCAGCGACAGGAGGGTGAGAACCGGATGACGGAAGTAAGCGAGGATACTTCCTTCGAGGACTGGCGGGACAGCACCAACTACCGCCACCTGCTCAATCTCGATCGCGCCGACTGGGCCTGGGAATTCCTGCGCCGCCATCCCGATTGTCCCAGCTTTCTGATCATGCCGAGGTCACGCCAGCTCTTGCGCGCGGCGCCACCAATCAATCTTGTCACCCTCGAGGAAGAACTGGACCATGCCCTGTCTTGGGGGTTGCGATTTCGCCGATGCGCTGTCCTCACCGGCCTACGCCTCTTCGGTCTTCTGGCGCGGCGATTGCCATGCCAACATCCTGCCGGTCGAGGCCTTTCCGGCCGGCTTCGTCGGCGACGCTGATTCCTTTGACCTTCTCAGCGTTCCTCATCCGGTCACTGTTCTGCGTTCGCTGGATGGTGAGCATGTGCTGATTTGCGATGGGCCGCGATCACTGCGTCTCGATGTCATTGCCGGAAGCCTTCTTTCCGGTCCGGTACGGCTCGGCTACTGCCTGTCGGGCTTTGCCGGCGTCGAGGCCAAAGTGATGACCCTGCGTCGACTTCTGGCGCTCGAACGGCTCGGCCGCCTGCCCAGCGCATTGTTTCGCCCCGAACGCAAAGCGCGGCGCTGGGGCATGGTGCTGCAGGCCTATGACGGCATGCGCGCCGGAGCCAGCCAGCGCGAGATCGCGACCATCCTTTACGGCGAAGAACGTGTCCGGGCTGACTGGGAGGCCGGCTATCTAAGAACCCGCGTCCAACGCCTCATCCGCACCGCCGAGAAGATGATCGTCGGTGGTGGCTATCGCGTGCTGCTGCAATAGGCCCACGCGGCTTTGAAGGTGCCGCTCTTCCGTGGGGCTTGGTGCGTCTCGTACAGCGAGCAGCGGCTCCAATCCTCCGGAGCCCTACGCCGGGTGCGAGAGGAAAAGGGTGGCCTCGGGCGGGCGAAGGGCTGACAGCCGAGTGAAGGCTGGAAGCCGGAAACCCCGTGAGAAGGAGCCGCCTCCATGTTCCAGTTCGTCCGCCTGTCCGCCGCCATCGGGATTCTGTTCTTCGCCTTCGTGTCCTTCTGGCCCGCGCTCGACAAGGAACATTCCGGCCCGGCCAAGGTGATCGATGCCGACACGATCAAGATCGACGGCGAGAGACACCGTCTCTACGGCATAGACGCCGTCGAATTCGACCAGACCTGCCGCAGCCGCGACGGCGCGACATGGCCATGCGGCAGGGAAGCCGCTGCCGCGCTCACCAAATTCCTCAAAGGCCGCACGGTCACCTGCGAGGTCAGGGGCGGCGGAAAGCGTGACGCCTACGGACGATTCATATCCATCTGCTACGCGGGCGGCGACAACATTGCCGCTTGGGCATCGCGCAGCGGCTGGGCTGTTGCCGACCCTGACGCCCACCGCCTCTACAACTATACGAGCGACGAGGGCATGGCCCGGTTCCTGCGCAAGGGAATCTGGGACGGAACCTTCGATCCGCCCGACGAGTGGCGGCGCAGGCGGCAGGCGGGAGATCGGCCATGAACGCGCTCTTCCCGCCGCCCGATATTCCCACCATCCGGCTGCGCGTGCTCTCGCTCGGCGCCGGCGTGCAGTCCACCACGCTCGCGCTGATGGCGGCCCATGGCGAGGTCAGGCCAATGCCCGATTGCGCCATCTTCGCCGATACTTGCTGGGAGCCGCGGCCGGTCTACGACCATCTTGCTTGGCTGACGTCGCCGGACGTGCTGCCCTTCCCCGTGCATGTCGTCTCGGATGGCGACATCCGCGAGGGGCTCATTCGCGGTGCACGGGGGGAGCGCTGGGCGTCGATCCCGGCCTTCACCAGATCGAAGTCCGGCAAGGTTGGCATGATCCGCCGGCAGTGCACCAAGGAGCTGAAGATCGTGCCGATCCGCCGGAAGGTGCGGGAGCTGGCCGGCATTGCCGGCAAGCGCTCGCCTGACCATCCCATCGTCGAGCAGTGGATCGGCATTTCGCTCGATGAGGTCGTGCGCATGAAGCCGTCCTTCGAGACGTGGCAGGTCAATCGCTTTCCCTTGATCGAAAAGGGCATGACGCGCCGCCACTGTCTGCGCTGGCTGGAGAACCACGGTTATCCAACGCCCCCGAAAAGCGCCTGCATCGGCTGCCCGTATCATTCCGACGCCATGTGGCGGCAGATGCGGGACGAGGATCCGGACGGCTTCGCCGATGCCGTCGCAATCGACCGGATGATCCGCACCGGCTTCCGCAACCTGCGCGGCGAGGTGTATCTCCATCGCTCCTGCGTGCCGCTCGATAAGGCTGACCTCGACACGCTGGAGGACAAGGGCCAACTCGACCTCTTCGCCAATGAGTGCGAGGGGATGTGCGGGGTGTAGCGCATTTCTCTTGGGCATCGGTCTGGCCGCTCTCGCGTTCGAGGGCGGCCCTTCCCCGCTGACGGGTTTCGATGCGCGGAACGGATCCGCGCCGCCCGTCGCGGGAGAAAGGACATGGACGACCGCGATTACAGCGCCGACATCGCCAAAGCGCTCGCCACGCCGGGCGGACATCTGCATGTGGGGCAAGCGGGCTGGATCCTGCATTACGTCAATGAATCCGGGGGACGCAGCAGCCTGTCCTGGTATCGCGCCGAGAAGATCAAGGCGCTGGCCATCGCCGCCGCTCTGCCGGTGATCGATTCCTCCGGCATCGATTTCGGCGACGCCGTGCGGCTCGCCGTCTCCGGCCCGATGATCGCCGTCGGCGGTAAGCCGGATCCCAAACCCTGGGGCGCGTTCTCCTATGCGCCGCTGATCGAGGTGGCGCGCACCTACGCTGCAGCCGGGGCGGAGGTTTACAACCTCGACCTGGAGGGTACGGCGGAACTGGCGGCCTGAAGAGGGAAAGGGAAGTGGGTGTCTTCGTGACGAGTCTGGTTGGGGAAAGAGGGCTTTCTCCGGCTCGTCACGGAGAACCTGAAATGGCAAAGGCGAAGGTTGAGAAGATTACGCTGTCCCAGACGCGGGACATTCCATTCGACAGGCTGGTGCTCAGCGCCCGCAACGTTCGGCGGGTGCGGGCCGGCGTATCGATCGAGGAACTGGCCGAGGACATCGCCCGGCGCACGCTGCTGCAGTCCCTGAGCGTGCGGGCGGTGATCGGCGAAGACGGTCAGCCCACCGACAAATACGAGGTGCAGGCCGGCGGGCGGCGCTACCGGGCGCTGGAACTGCTGGTCAAGCAGAAGCGGCTGGCGAAGAACGCGCCGGTCCCCTGCATCGTGCGGGAGGACGGCATTCTGGAAGAGGATTCGCTGGCCGAAAACTGCCAGCGCGTATCGCTCCACCCGCTCGACCAGTTCCGGGCCTTCCAGTCGCTGAAGGAACAGGGATTGGGCGAGGAGGAGATCGCCGCCCGCTTCTTCGTGACGCCGCAGATCGTCCGGCAGCGGCTGAAGCTCGCCAGCGTGTCGCCCAAGCTGCTCGACATCTATGCCGATGTCGGCATGTCGCTGGAGCAACTGATGGCCTTCACGATTTCCAACGACCATGCCCGACAGGAGCAGGTCTGGGAAATCGTGCAGCGCGGCTACAACAAGGAGCCCTATTACATCCGCAAGCTGCTGACGGAAAACACCGTCCGCGCCACCGACAAACGCGCTCGCTTCGTCGGGCTCGCCGCCTATGAGGGAGCGGGTGGGGTCGTGCTGCGCGACCTGTTCTCGCAGAATGACGAGGGATGGTTGCAGGATGTGGCGCTGCTGGACCGGCTGGTCGCCGAGAAGCTCGAAGCACAAGCGGAGGCGATCAAGGCCGAAGGCTGGAAGTGGATCGAGGTCGCTCCGGACTTCCCCTATGGCCACACCGCCGGCCTGCGCCGCGTCATGGGTGAAACGGAGCCGCTGTCCGATGAGGAGCATGCCCGCCGCGAAGCCCTCCGGTCGGAGTTTGAGGAGATCGAACAGCGCTATTTCCAGGAGAGCGACGAGGACCTACCCGAGGAGATCGACCGGCGTCTCTCCGAGATCGAGGCGCAACTCGATGCTTTCGAGGAGCGGCCGGTTCGCTATGATCCCGACGAGGTCACCCGCGCCGGCGCGTTCGTCTCAATCGACGGCGACGGCCGGCTGAAGATCGAGCGTGGCTATGTCCGTCCCGAGGACGAAGCGCCAGTCGAACCGGGCAGCGATGGTCAGGACACGGATGGCTTCATCCGCGACACGCAAGAGATCGTCCATGTCGGTGGGAATGGCGAGACGCGGCAGGTCAATCCCGCCGCCGCGCTATCCGGCAATGGGGCGCAAGCTGACGATGCCGAAGCCGAGGAAGACGGCCTCAAGCCGCTGTCCGAGCGCCTGGTCATGGAACTGACGGCGCACCGGACGCTTGCAATGCGGGACGCGCTGGCGAACGACCCGGACATCGCCTTCCTCGCCGCGCTGCACGCCCTCGTTCTCCAGAACTTCTGGCGTTATCCGACGGCGAGCTGCTTGGAGATTCGCGCCGAAAGCCCAACGCCGACCGTTCAGGGGCCGGGGCTGAAGGAGAGCCAGTCGGCCAAGGCCATCGGCGAGCGGCACGCCAACTGGGAAAAGCAGCTTCCCGGCGAGCCGGAGCTGCTCTGGGAATCCTTAAGCGATTTCGACCACGACAGCCGCATGGCGCTCTTCGCCCATTGCGTCTCGCTCACCGTCAACGCGGTGCATGAGCCGTGGAACCGGATACAGGGACGCCGGCGGCACGCCGATCAGCTCGCCTGCGCGGTTTCGCTCGACATGACCACGGCCGGGTGGACGCCGACGGTGGAGAACTACTTCAACCGCGTGCCGAAGGCCCGCATCCTCGAGGCGGTCACCGAGGCCAAGGGCGCCGGCATGGCGGAGCTCATCGAAGGGCTGAAGAAGTCCGACATGGCTGAACAGGCCGAGCGGCTTCTGGCCGATACCGGCTGGCTGCCCGAGCCGCTGCGCACGCCCGGCGTCGAGACAGCGTCGCATGCCGGTGAAGGCGCTGAGGCTGAGCCCCACGATCAGGCCCAGGGAGGGCCGGCTGCCGATCTGCCGGAGTTCCTCACCGCCGCTGAGTGATCTCTCCGGCTGTTCCCGTCAATCCCATCCACATTAAGCCCGGCCCCGCGCGGCGTCAGCCCGGGCAAGTCGAAAGACTGGCCGGGCTTCGCTTTTTCTGGAGACGTCACGTGCAACGCGAACGCATGATTTTTCCGAACGAAAGACCAGTCCGCACGCCCTGGGGCATTGCCGATTATGCCCGCGAATACGCCGAGGGCATCGTCTTCTACGGCACGCCGTCCCATGGCGGCTTCAAGCTTTCCGCCGAACGCCTGGCGCGGATGCATCCCGCTCTGCGTGAAAAGGGCGGGTGGTTCGAAGAGGACTGCGCCTGGGCCAAGGTCGCCTTCGCCTTTCCCGAATGCTTTGCCGATGAGCAGCGCGAGGCGGCGATCCGGACACTGAAGGATTGGTGCCCGGATGAGTATGAGGCGGTCACCGGCGAAACCCTCGCCCCCGGCGACTCCTACATCAAGGACCAGCGCCTCTTCCACGAATGCCATGCGCATGACTGGGTAGTGATCAGCGCCAGCAGGTCGGACCAGCATTCCGGCATGGTGGAGTGCATCGCCACTCTTGGCGGCAAGTGCGGGGAATGGGGCAAGTCCGATCGAGAGAAGCGCCGCTATCTCGTGTCGGATGCCGAATATGACCGGCGCAGCAAATTCGGCTTCGTCATCGATCCCGATCGCCACGCGCTCTGCGACGGCACCTCCAGCTTCCTCTCAGAGAGGGCGGCGTCATGATCCCTGATCACATCCGCGCCAACTTCCAGACCCTCATGCGCGCCGCGGAAAACGGCGACTTGGCGCTGATGGAATGCTCGGACGCCGAAACTGGCGCGCCGCGTTACGTCATATGCGCCGTCGGCCGCAACGGCGGCGAATACCTTTTCACGCCCTTCGGTCATCTGGCGGAGGGGAATCCCTACGAGGCTTACCGGCCGCCAGAGTGAGAGCAGACCGGGATGAGGGTGGGCCGGGAGCGGGCAAGAGAGAGCCTGCCCCGGCTTTTCCCTGGAAACCTCAATCCCGGAGCAATCTCATGAATCTGATGACGCCAGCGGCGGAGGTGACGACCGCCGCACCGATCCGTGCGCCCGAAGAAGAGGCCGCTTTCATCCTCAAGGCGGCGGAGCGCATTCTCGCCGGTCTCGAACGCGGCCTTCTTATCGAGGCCCGCGTCCTGCGGCAGGCGATGGAGGAGGCGTTCGGCGGTTCGGACGCCGAGGGTTTCTGGGCCTGGAAAGCCGCATACGAAGCTTGCGAAGCCGCACAGGTTCTGTTCCTCCGCAAATATGGTCGCGCCATGCGGGAGAAGGCGGGCTCGCCCGTAGCGATGCTCGCCATGGTGTCCCGCATCGCCGAGCTTCTTCCCACCCACACCCGCCGCACGCAGGAGTCCGAGGAGTTCCAGCAGTTCAGCACCCCTATGCCGCTTGCCTATGCGGCCAGCATCGCAGCGGGCGTCACCGGCGACGATGTGGTGCTGGAGCCGTCGGCCGGCACGGGGATGCTCGCCATCTTCGCCGAGATTATGGGCGCGCGGCTGGCGCTCAACGAGATCGCCGAAACGCGGGCGGCGCTCCTGAAGCGGCTGTTCCGGGACAACCCGGTCAGCACGCATGACGCCGCCAGCATCGATGACCGGCTGGCGGACGATGTCGCTCCGTCGGTCGTTCTCATGAACCCGCCCTTCTCGGCGGCGCTCCATGTGCAGGGGCGCGTGTCCGACGCGGACTTCCGTCACGTGTGCTCGGCGTTGGCGCGGCTGCCCGAGGGCGGTCGCTTGGTCGCCATCACCGGGCACAATTTCCCCGTCGATAAGCTGAACGGCGCGGTGCGCTTCACCTGCGTCGTGGACGGCTCCGTCTATTACAAGCACGGGACCACCTTCGACACGCGCCTCACCGTCATCGACAAGTCGCTTGAATCGGCTTCGCCGCCGGTTTCGCCGCGCGCGGAGAACGCCGCCGACTTGCTCGCCCGCGTCATCGAACATCTGCCGCCTCGCCTGGAGGTGAACGGCGAAATCGGGCTCGGGACAGTGGCGAAGCCCGCTGTTGTGCGCAAGGTCGCGCCAATCGCGCGCAGGCCGCAGCCCGTCATTTCTGCGGCACCCGATGCTGTCGAGCTCACCTATGAGCCCATCGAATGGAAGCCGGCCCAGGGCGCCGACCTGACCGACGCGCTCTACGAGGGCTACGCCCTGCAATCGATCCATATCCCAGGCGCCAAGCCGCATCCTACGAAGCTGGTGCAGTCGGCGGCTATGGCCTCGGTGGCGCCGCCGCACCCTTCCTATCGGCCGCATCTTCCGGTGCATATAATAAAGAGTGGCATTCTCTCCGACGCTCAGCTTGAGAGCGTCATCTATGCCGGCGATGCGCATTCCAGGCATCTCGTGGGATCGTGGACGGTCGATGAGACCTTCGACAATCTCCATGCTGCCCCCGAAGATTCTGAGAATGCCGTGCGCTTCCGCCGTGGCTGGTTCCTCGGCGACGGCACCGGCTGCGGCAAGGGCCGGCAGGTCGCGGGCATTATCCTCGATAACTGGATCAAGGGCCGCCGCAAGGCGGTATGGATCTCCAAGTCCGACAAGCTGATCGAGGACGCGCAGCGCGACTGGTCGCCGCTCGGCATGGAGCGCTTGCTGGTTCAGCCGCTATCGCGCTTTAAGCAGGGCACGCCGGTCCGGCTGTCGGAAGGGGTGCTGTTCGTGACCTATGCCACCCTACGCAACGAGCCGCGCCTGCGCCAGGTCATCTACTGGCTGGGAGACGGCTTCGACGGCGTCATCGTTTTCGACGAGGCTCATGCCATGGCCAACGCCGCCGGCAGCAAGGGTGAGCGTGGCGAACAACTTCCCTCCCAGCAAGGTCGTGCCGGCCTGCGCCTGCAGCGCGCCTTGCCGGACGCTCGCATCGTCTATGTCTCCGCAACCGGCGCCACCGACGTGCGCAATCTCGCCTATGCCGAGCGGCTGGGCCTGTGGGGCGGCGAGGATTTCCCTTTCGCCAACCGGGCCGAGTTTGTGCAGGCGGTCGAGGCCGGCGGGGTCGCGGCCATGGAGGTGATGAGCCGCGATATGAAGGCCCTCGGCCTCTACACGGCGCGGTCGCTGTCCTATGAGGGCGTCGAGGTCGAGATCGTCGACCACAATCTCACCCCGGCGCAGGTGGAAACTTACGACGCCTATGCCGAGGCGTTTCAGGTGATTCACTCCAACCTGAATGCCGCCCTCGAAGCCTCGAACGTCACCGGGGAGCGAAAAGCCCTCAACGGCCAGGCGAAGTCCGCCGCCCTGTCGGTGTTCGAGGGCGCCAAGCAGCGCTTCTTCGCAGCGCTGCTTTCAGGGCTGAAGACCGCCACGCTCATCAAATCCATCGAGGCGGACTTGGAGACGGGCCATGCCGCAATCGTCCAACTGGTTTCGACTGGCGAGGCGATCCTCGACCGCCGCCTGTCTGAGATTCCAGCCGAGGAATGGGCGGACCTGAACGTCGATTTGTCGCCCCGCGACGTGATCTTGACTTACCTCCAGCACGCCTTTCCGACGCAGCTCTATGAGCCTTACACAGACGAGGACGGCAATCTGCGCTCGCGCCCCGCGTTCGATGCCGAGGGCAACCCGATCCAGTGCCGCGAGGCCGCCGCGGCGCGTGACCGGATGATCGAGCGTCTCTCCTCGCTCGATCCCGTGCCCGGCAGCCTCGACCAGATCATTCAGCGGTTCGGGACAGACAAGGTCGCCGAAGTCACCGGCCGCTCGCGACGCATCGTGCGCAAGGGCGACCGGCTTTGCGTCGAGAATCGTCCGCCCTCGGCCAATCTCGCCGAGACGCAAGCCTTCATGGATGACGAGAAGCGCATCCTGATCTTCTCGGACGCTGGCGGGACGGGCCGCTCCTACCATGCCGACCGGGGCGCGAAAAATCAGCGCCTGCGCGTCCATTACCTCCTCGAAGCGGGCTGGAAGGCCGACACCGCCATCCAGGGCCTCGGTCGCTCCAACCGCACCAATCAGGCGCAGCCTCCGCTGTTCCGCCCCATCGCCACAGACGTGAAGGCCGAGAAGCGTTTTCTTTCGACGATTGCTCGCCGCCTCGATACCCTTGGCGCCATCACCCGCGGACAGCGCCAGACCGGCGGTCAGGGCCTGTTTCGCGCCGAGGATAATCTCGAAGGCGATCAGGCGCGGGCGGCGCTCAGGCAATTCTACATGCTGCTGGTGCAGGGCGGCATTGAGGACTGCTCGCTCCAGCGGTTCGAGGAAGCCACGGGCCTCTCGCTCACCTTCGAGGGCGGGGCGCTGAAGGAGGACTTGCCGCCGATCACGACCTTCCTCAACCGGCTGCTGGCGCTGCCCATCGCCATGCAGAACACGCTGTTCGCGGCGTTCGAGGAGATTTTGAACGCCCGCATCGAGGCGGCGATTGCAGCGGGTGTCCACGATATCGGCCTGGAGACCATCCGCGCCGAAAGTCTGATCGTCACCGACCGGCGCACGGTCTGGCGGCACGACAGCGGCGCCGAGACGCGGCTGTTCACGATCGAGCGGCGCGATCGCAACCGCCCCATGACGGCGGAAGAGGCGATCACCGTGGAAGGCGGGCGATTGCTCGTCAACGAGCGTTCCGGCCGCGCCGCCGTCAAGACATCCGCGCCGAGCCTGATGCGCGATGACGGCAGCATCGAACGCCGCGTCCGGCTGTTGCGCCCCACGCAGCGCGACACGATGAGCGTCGATGGCTTCTCCGCCACGCACTGGAAGGAAGCGGAGAGGGAAGAATTTATCGCCGCATGGGAAAGGGAGATCGCCGGAATCCCGGAATTCTCGACAAGCACGTTCCACCTCGTCACCGGGCTGTTGTTGCCGATCTGGCGACGTCTTCCGGAGAGCAACGCCCGCGTTTACCGGCTGCAAACCGACGATGGTGAACGCATCATCGGCCGGATGCTGACGCCCATCGAGGTGGAAGCGTTCTGCCGCAATATCGGTATGGACGCGCCGAATCTCTCCGCCGGGGATGCCTGGGGCCTGATCAATGAAGGCAAGGTCACGGCCCATCTCGCTGACGGTCTCGTTCTCCGCCGCGCGCGCGTGATGAACGAGCACCGCATCGAACTGACCGGCTTCACCTCCGGCATGGTCGACGCCCTGAAGGCCCGCGGCCTGTTCGGCGAGATCATCTCCTGGAAGCTGCGGTTGTTCGTGCCTATCGGAGAGGCCGGGAAGTCCATCTTCGAAGGACTCACCGACCGCTGGCCAATTACTGAAATCGCGGATCGGGGGTGACATATGTCCCGCGCCGCCGATCTGGCGCGCCGTCTTGGTGAACAGGCCGAGGCGGTGTGTCGCTATTACCTGCCGAACGGCCGCCGGCAGGGTCGATACTGGATCTGCGGCGATGTCATGGGAACGCCGGGGCGGAGCCTTTATGTCCGCCTTTCCGGCGAACGTGCCGGGAAGTTTTGCGATGCCGCTGATGGAACGCATGGCGATCTTCTCGACCTCATTGCCCTCAATCGTGGCCTCGACTTCCGCGCCGCACTCGATGAGGCGCGGGGATTCCTCAGCCTGCCGGCTCTGCCGATCCGCCAGGTCGCCCCGCCCGAGCCGACGAACTCTTCCGAAGCGGCGCGGCGGCTCTTTGCTGCGTCGAAGCCGATCCGGAGCACGCTGGCGGAACGCTATCTCCAGAGCCGCGGTATCATTCTGCCTGCGGACATTTCCGTCCTGCGCTTTCATCCGCGCTGCTTCTATCGCGGACCTGCGGGGCGCGAGACATGGCCAGCGCTCATCGCCGCCGTCACCGATCTCGACGGCGCCATCACTGGCGTGCATCGCACCTGGCTTGATTCTGACGGCGGTAAGGCGCCTCTCGATCAGCCGCGTCGCGCCATGGGGCATCTCGCGGGAAATGCGGTCCGGTTTGGCGTCGCTTCCGACGTCCTGACGGCGGCGGAAGGCGTCGAAACGGCTCTGGCGCTCAAGACCGTGATGCCCGCCATGCCGGTCGCCGCCGCGCTCTCCGCCGCCCACCTCGCCGCCCTGGTCCTGCCGGCCGGGCTGCGCCGTCTCTATGTCGCGCGCGACAATGACGAGGCCGGGCGTTTCGCGCTGGAACGCTTGCGCGCCCGTTCCAGGGCCGACGATATCGACATCCGCGCGCTCGCCTCGAGGACAGAGGATTTCAACGCCGATCTTCTCTCCCTCGGTCCGGACCGGCTCAGGGCGTGGCTCGCCGAGCAGCTCGCTCCGGACGATGTTCAGCGTTTCCTTGTCGCGGGCGGGCGGACGCGATGCGTGTGATGGTCGTCAGTGCCGGACGGGGAAGGGGCGAGCATCGGGACCGCCTCCCGGTTCGGAAGGGGCCGCGCCACGGCCTTTCCAAGAGAGGGATCTGCCAGCGCCGGTCGGCTTTGCAACGGCCTGACGGCCGTCCTCCACTCCGTTGCGGCCCGGCGGGTGCAAAGCCGCCCCTTGGCGCTGGCGGGCGATCCCCGGAAAGGCCGCGACGGGCGCGGCTTTGAGACCGGGAGACAGACCCATGCTGCACGACCTCTTCACCGACGACGCCTTCGAACCCCATCACGCGACATCGCCAACCGCCCATGTCCTCGACGAAATGGCGCTTCACGGTACCCGTCCCAGCCCGGACGATCCGGAGCGCCTGACCGTGCCCGAAGCCGACCGGGCCGAGCAGGAGATCGAGAACGCGACAGCCGCCCTCATCGCCCTCATGGCCGATACGGCGCTCGATGACGATCTCGATGACGTCCTCTGGGGCTTCGCCAATCTCTTCCACCGCCGCCTTGGCTATCTCGACCGTGTGCTCGACGACAACGAGATGGCGCAGCGCCGCTTGCAGGAGGAGCAGGACGGCTCGGAGGTCAAGTCCGTCGAGCTCGAGCGCCTGATTGCCCGTGGCGAGGCATTGCTCGAACGCCGCGCCGCCTTCGAGAGCCTCCGCGATCTTGCCGCCATCCAGTTCGAATCTGCGACCGGTTCCGCCTGGCGGCCGCATACCGGCTCGATGACAAACCGGCGGATGATGACGGCGGCCATGATCGACAGCCGCGATTTCGTCGCCGCCAAGCGCCGCGCCGAGCTCGAACCGCTGCTGCCCGCCGGTCCGCGCATCGCCTTCACCGGCGGCGTCGACTGCAACGATCACGCCCGCATCTGGGATGCCCTCGACAAGGCGCGCGCCAAGCATTCCGACATGGTGCTCATCCATGGCGGATCGCCCAAGGGCGCCGAGAAGATCGCCGCCTGCTGGGCCGACAATCGCGGCGTGCCGCAGATCGTCTTCAAGCCCGACTGGACCCGCCATCGGAACGCCGCGCCCTTCAAGCGCAACGACCAGATGCTCGAAGCAATGCCCATCGGCGTCATCGCCTTTCCCGGCTCCGGTATCTCCCAGAACCTCGCCGACAAGGCGCGGAAGATGGGGATCGCGGTGTGGAAATTTGGCGAGGGCGGCGCGTAATGCGCCGCCCCATTCTCATGCAAGTCTTGCTCCATTGAATGCCGGCGCAGACACGTCTGCTCCTGCGGGCCGAACCCAGCTCAGCCGCTCCGCATTCCTTCTTCCGGAGACCAGGTTCTATGTCCGACTATGCGCCGTGGCGGTGGGCTGCCCAGCAATGCCAGGCCATCCCGATATAGAGCGTAGGCGTATTCAGATTCGGGCGAAACATCGCTCCCTTCGCCTCGATCCATGGAGAAACCGGAGGGTTCGACACGTGGAAGTTCGAGGACTGCGGGCATGTTCTCTCGCCCGCTGCGGATGATGGCGCTCAGAGAGTTCAGAAACTGTTCAGCAGACTTTTCCTCCATGACGAACCATCCCGCAAAGCCATCGCCGCTTCGTCGTAGCAAGCGCCTTCGCGGAAAACGCGGCCACCATCTCGGATCATGCCAGAGGTCGTCCAGCCAGTGGGGATAGTCGTGGAATGGCCAGAGGGGTTCCGCGCTGCCGAGAAACGTTCGACCCGCGTATGGAATTGCCAGGAAGCTGAGTGGTGAATCAACATCGGGGCGCTCCCCTCCAGCGCGAGCCCAATCGATCCAAGCTACAACGCTCGGCGCATCCATGAGAGAAAAATTGGCACGATGCGTCGCGAGCGCGAGCGAGGTCGGTGCCGACTCCGGGCTCAAGCCCGAGGTCGATTCCGTGGGAGGCGACCGCTTGCCACGCGGCTTGGAAATGCGCGTCTCGGCAGCATGCAGAAAGGCGCCCGCTGCTCCTGGTCTTGAGCCGAACGCAATCGAGTAGCCGTGAATGACCTTGCCGTGGAGCGATTCGGCCGCCAGATGGGGCTTCACCTGCTTGCTGTACTTGCGCTTTGCCTGTCCGGTGATGGTCGCGGCCGAGACGTTAGCGGCGAACGATCCACGCGCTTCCGCCAGCACCACTCCGTGGCCCGAAACCGCACCGTCCCCATAGATGAAGTCGGCATGCGGGGCGAGCGCACTCGAAAGGCAGACAGCATTGTCTCGCCACGTATAGCCGAGCGCATTCATGAGCAGGTCGGTGACGCCGGCTCCGAGGCGCCCGGCGAAGGTGGTCCTTTCGGCGTCGGCCAGCGAGTTGATGTGCTGTGTGAGCGCGAATGCGGGGCCATCCTCGATCAGCCATTCCACTTCAGTCAGGGCGCTGTCTCCCCACCGCGCCAACATTTCCGGCGGTGCATCCCGCAGCGTTGCCGTTCTTGCCATCGACGCCGCAAGAGCGGTCGGCCCGAACGTCAGGGTCTTGCACATACCGGGGGCAATGAAGCCCACGGAGATCGGACTTGGGTTATGCCGATGGCGCGTGTGTCCAGTAATGCCGATCGACTTTTCGGCTCGCCAGACCGCAGCGGAGGTCAAGATATCGCTCATGAGATGCTTCCGGCCGACAGCTTGCCCTGTCCGCTCCGCGTCTGTCGTAGCACCTTCATGATGCATCGTCCGCCGAGGGAAGAATCGATGCGAGCTCGCCCTCGATATCGATGCCATATTGATAGGCGAGCGCAGCGACATGGGTGCCAAACGTCGCCCGCAGTTCCCCAAGAGCGACGAAGAATGGTGGGCTGCCTTCTTCGTCGCCGAAGCGCCCTCTGCCATACAGGGGTGGCAGGTTGCGGAAATCCGGATGCGGCTCCTCGAGGAACTTTCGACAGGCGGCTCGCATAGCCCGGACGGACCCGGCGGCACGAGCGGTCTCAGGCAGTGCTTGCAATGTCTGTGTCAGCAGTTCGCGCATCTGCAGCACCGAAGCGGTCACTTGTGAGACGACTTCGAGATGGTATGGGACGAAGAGAACGCGCCGGTCTTCCAGCGCGGTCAGCAAGCCCCGGATAATCTCTCGTTCGTCAGCGGGAGGTGTCCACTGAACGCCAAAAAATGGCAGCGAGAACCCGGTTAATCGATGGGCCAGCGATTTCGCCGCTATCTTTCCCTTCTTCGTGATGTCACCCGATTTGCTCACGCCCAGGTCCCCCAATTGTTCGACGGCTCTACAATAACCCAAGATTGAATCTACCATCGTTTGTGAAATTTGCGGCAGATCAAACCAGCCGAGGGCATCAGAGAAGCCCTTATCGCGACAATCGTAACAGGGTGAGAAGGATGCCTGAAAATGTGGCGCCCGCGCGGGGACAAGCCCCGCGCGCCGGGCTCTCGTGAACCGAATCGCCTTCGGCGTTTCGGCCTTCGGCTTCGATCCCTGGCGCGAGCGCCCGCTCCGCGGGCGGATGGCGGTCCAACAGTGGCGGCCATGACGCGCCCCGCCGGACGCGATGGTGATGGGGCCTGGAGGGGAGAATGCGGCGTGGGCCATGGCTCCCGAGAGCAGGTTGGAACGCCATCCTTCCTGCATCTCCGGCGCCGATGGACTATGCGCATGAGGTCGAAAGGCGCACGGCACGCAGGCGGTCGGATTGGTCTTGCTGCCTGCGGCTACAGTGGCGCACCGGCGCCAGTTTCATCGGCGCGGCGATGCCGTCAACGGCGCGGAGCGGGAGCTTTGGACATGCCCGGGGCGCGGTCGAGGCCGAGTGGTTGGCGGTTTTCGTGTCGTTTCAACCCCGGCCAAGCCGTCGTCCGATGCGGTGAATTCGGTGGCGGGGAAGGCTATGGCGCTCCTTCGCCGGCTGTTCATCGAGGCAGTCACCATCCCTGCATGCCTCTCATCGCGTAAATCCCGCGCCGGTCCGTTCAACCCGCCGTCCGGGAAAATTTCCCCTGCCGCGAAAAGTGCTCCGCTGACGCTGCGCCCCCCGGCGGCCTATGGCCGCCTATTCTTACGAATAGCGCGCAAAGCGCGCGGGGGTGACGGCGAAGCCGTCAACTTTTCCCGGCATTCCTCGCGCCCGCTTCGCTCCAAATTTTCCCTCCCGGCGGGTCCTCCACTTCGTTCCGGCCCTCCGCTCACGCTGCGGGTGAACCGGCCCGCCTATGCGGTCTTTCCGCTGGAGCCATCGCAGGGATGGTCCCTGCGACGAACAGCGAAAGGATCATCACCATGGCCATCACCCTCGGCACGTTCACCAAGCAGAACGACGGCAGCTTCACCGGGACCCTCAAGACTCTCAACGTCACCGCCAACCTCGTCATCGTCCCCGTGGACAAGATGTCCGAAAACGCCCCCGACTATCGCGTCTATGCCGGCAACGGCCAGCGCTACGAGGTCGGCGCCGGCTGGAGCCAGGTCGCCAAGTCGAGCGGCGAGACCTACCTGAACCTCAAGATCGCCGCGCCGGAATTCGGCCCCAACTGGGTGCGCGCCCGCCTCGTCAAGCTGGAGACGCCGATGGAGGACGGCACCTCGCACCTCGCCCTGTGGGAGCCGCGCGAGCGCTGATCCCGCCCACTCCCGAAGACCCCGCCGGAGCGCATCCGGCGGGGCTTATCTTCATGCATTCCGCCGCGCCCGACCGCCGCATTCCAAGCGGTGTCGGCGCTGGTCGCGCCGACGGGCTTTCCGTCTCGATCGTCCCATTCTGCCATCCGGCGCAACGAGCCTGTAAAGGATCGCGGGCACCCTCCAAAATGCTCCGTTCCGCTGGCGCTCCACTCCGCATTTCGGCTCCTCCCGCGCCCGCTTCGCGGCGGCTTCGCCGTCCTTGACAGGCTCTATCCGGATGACCGGGGACCCCCGTTCTCGACCGGAGAACGGCTCAATCAAGGAGGTTCCCATGTCCATCCAGATCAATTTCGCCCACGACATCCGCGTTGAATATCGCGGCCATCTCTACGCCGAGGACGAGCTGCGCGAGAGCATCTGGCTCGTCAATATGGAGCTCCGCAATGGCCTGCCGAGGCGCGAGCGCATCGAGGCCAAGCGGCAGATCGCGGAGATGGAAGTAGCGCTCGAGGCGCTGCTGAACACCGCGGAGGCGGGGCACTGAGCCCCGCTTTTCGCGGCGTTTCCGAGCCGGACGCCGGTCTCTCGTCCATCCATCGCGAGGGGGGATCGTTTTTGGCACCCCCCGTTTTTCGATCCTGAGCAAGCGCGCTCCCCGCCGACATCCTTCGCCCATTCGCGTCGATCTTCGCCGAAAGGAGCCAAAGGATTGATCGATCACACATCAAGGGCGGCCGAGGCCCGCAAAGGCTCGCCGTTCCTCTCCACACGGGAGGCCGCATTCTATCTCGGCCTCTCCTTCCGCACCCTTGAAAAGATGCGCCTGACGGGCAACGGCCCGCGCTTCCGCAAGCATGGCCGCTTTGTCCGCTACCACATCGCCGACCTCGATGCCTGGTCGGAAGGACGGCGGCATTCCTCCACATCTGACGAGGGAGAACGCGGATGAAAAGGCCCGCCGTTCTTCCTATCGCCGCCATGCTTGCGGGCATCGCGCTCGTCGGCTTCTCCGCCATCGCGCACCCCCAGCCGCGTCTTGTCTGGAACGCCTCGGCCAGCGCGCCGATCGGTCTTTACCGCGTCGTCTCCGGCGCGCCGGAACGCGGCGATTTCGTCCTGGTCCGCCTCCCGAAATCCATCGAAAAGCTGGCCGCCATTCGCGGCTATCTGCCTGCCGGCGTGCCGCTCATCAAGCGCGTTGCCGCCGTCGCCGGGGATGATGTCTGCGCCTTCAACGGGGCCATCATCGTCAATGGCGAAATCGTTGCCGGTCAGCGCAAGGCAGATCGGGCAGGGCGTTCCCTGCCGCGCTGGAATGACTGCCGGGAACTTGTCCAGGGTGAGTTCTTCCTCTTGGGCGACGCCCCGGACTCCTTCGACAGCCGCTATTTCGGGCCGATGCCGAGCGCCCGCGTGATCGGGAGGCTCGCGCCGCTATGGACCGACTGAGTCCCCTCATTTTCGCCGCGGTGGTGGCCATCGTCGCCTCTGCAGAGGCCGGTGTCCTCGACCGATGGCAGGCCCATATCGCCGAGGCGTCGACGCGGTTTGGAATCCCCGAAAGCTGGATCCGAGCGGCCATCATGGCCGAGAGCAACGGCGACCCCAAGGCGGTCTCGCCCAAGGGCGCTATGGGGCTGATGCAGCTCATGCCGGAGACCTGGGCCGAGTTGCGCGATCAACATGATCTCGGCGCCGATCCCTTCGATCCGCGCACGAACATCCTCGCCGGCACCGCCTACCTCAAGGCCATGCAGGACCGCTTCGGTTATCCGGCGCTGTTCGCCGCCTACAACGCCGGACCGGGCCGCTACGAGGATCATCTGCGGACCGGAAAGCCGCTTCCCGCCGAGACCCGCGACTATGTCGCGCGCATCGCAGAGATGCTCACGGGTGCGGGCCATCTCGCTTCGGACGGAACGAATTTACCGCCGACCGGCACGCGGAATCCCGATCAAATCGCCTCCGGGCAGCGGCTCTTTTTCTGGCTCTCGACGACGAAAAACGAGGCCGCACGTGACGAAAATTCCGTCCCGAATGGCGAGCTTTTCGTGCCGCTTTCGACGCGAAAGTTGGATGAAAAATGAGGCGAGAATGCGTCGCCGAAGTCCGTTTCCCGTGCGCTTCTCGCTCCTTCCTTCGCCCGGCGGCGCGACTTCGCCGCTGCCGGGCTTTCTCGCCACCAGTCGATGTGATCGCAGACGATCGTGGATGGTCGCAGACAGGCTCAGGGAAGCAGCGTAAGGCAAGATGAAGCTCCGGCACCATCCGCGGTGTCGCGGGCTGTAAGCCTGTGTCTGCACATCGATTTTTCTGTTGGTGGGTGGTGCTATGCACCCCCGCCGTGGTGCCATGTGGGCCGCAACTCCCCGGTTTTCCTGGGGTCGGTTGGCACCAATTTCCAGAGGCTCGTTTCGTGCCCATTCTATTGGGGTCTATGAGGAGCAGACCGTGTTCGACGACGACGATTTCAAACTCAAGCCCGGCAAGATCCGCTCGCGCGGCTCGAAGGTCGGACGCAAATTCCTGCATCAGGTATTGGCTGCATCGAACCTCGCGCGCGGCGGGGCGGGCGGCACACGCAAGTCCCGCTTCACCGGCAGCCGCATCGGGCGCGGCGCGGGCGTCGGACGTGTGCTTGCCAATCGCGACCGCTATGCCGCCTTCCGCCAGCGCCGCGTCATCATCAAATCCCGCATCGTCAAGCTGGCCGGCAAGGGGATGGCCAAGGGAATGGAAAATGCGCGGGCGCACCTGCGGTATATCCAGCGCGACGGTGTGACCCGCGAGGGGGGCGCGGAGCGCGGCGAGCTTTACGGCGCCGAGCAGGACCGAGCGGACGGAAAAGCCTTCCTGGAGCGCTCGGAGGGCGACCGCCACCAGTTCCGCTTCATCGTCTCGGCCGAGGACGGCGCGGAATACGACAATCTCAAGCCGCTCACCCGCCGCCTGATGGCCCGCATGGAGGAAGACCTCGGCACGAAGCTCGATTGGGTGGCGGTCGATCACTACAACACCGGCCATCCGCACACGCATATCCTGCTGCGTGGCCGCGACGAGGGCGGCAAGGACCTCATCATCGCCCGCGACTACATCACCACCGGCATGCGCGAGCGCGCTGCCGAGATCGTCAGCCTGGATTTCGGGCCGCGGTCGGATTTCGAGATCGAGAACCGGCTGCGTCATGAGATCGAGCAGGAGCGTCTGACGAGCGTAGACCGCCGCCTCATCCGCGATATGGACGAGGCGGGTCTCGTCGCCGCGACTGACCGCGACGCCTTCCAGCAGAGCCTGCGCGCGGGCCGGCTGCACAAGCTGAGGCGGCTGGGCCTGGCCGAGGAACTTCGCCCCGGCCAATGGCGGCTGGAGGTGGGGCTGGAGGATACGCTCCGCCGCATGGGCGAGCGCGGCGACATCGTCAAGACCATGCACCGCGAAATGGCCGGGAAAAACATCGCCCGCAGTCCCGGCGATTACGCGATCCTCGACCCCGGAGACCCGACCGCGAACCCCGTCATCGGGCGCGTGGTGGCGCGTGGGCTATCCGACGAACTCAAGGACCGCCACTATCTGATCGTCGACGGGGTGGATGGGCGCACCCATTATGTCGACATCGGCAGGGGCGAGGCGACCGAGCCGACACCGGACGGCAATATCGGTAAGCGGCGGCGCGGCACCATTGCCGAGGGGAGCACCACGTCGACCGTCCCCGCGAGCGCTGCAGATTTGTTTCCAGATAACTTTGCAATCTTTGTTGCAAAGCCGTTGCTGGCGGCGGGTCGTAGTTTGGTGGGTCGGACTTCAAAGGTTCCGATCAGGCCTGTGGCGTGAAG
>NZ_JAODNW010000028.1 GCF_025398255.1 Chelativorans intermedius
AGCCTATCCGCCTCTCCCAACACCTTAACCGCATCAGGATCATTGGCCGCTCACAGCCCATTCATGCCATCTCCTTGTTGGTTTGCGTGTCTGCGTGGACGGTTTCGAAGAATTCCGGGCGTGCCTCGGTGATCGCGGGAAGATCGGTCAGGATCTTGCGCAGATGCCCGCGCATGGCCTGCTCGGCCGCCTGCCCGTCCCGCCGGGCGATGGCCTCGGCGATTTCCGTGTGCTGGGCGACGAGCGCGCGCTTGGGAAAGTGCAGGGCGGTCAGATAGCGCACCCGGTCCATCTGCGCCTTGACCTCCTCGATCACCTTCCAGGCGTAGGTCTTGCCGGCAGCCTCCGCCAGCGTGCGGTGAAAGCGCTCGTCGAGCGCGATGAAGCGCTCGGCCTCGCTGTCGGCCAATGCGCGTTGGCGCTCGATCTGTGCCCTGAGCTCGCGCACCAGCGCTTCGTCAGCCGATTGGGCGACCAGCTTCACGATGTCGGCCTCGATGGCTTCGCGCACGAAGCGTGCGTCCATCACCGCCGCCGGCGAAATCTTGCGCACCAGCGTGCCGCGCTGCGGGCGGACCTCCACCAGGCCATCCTCGGCGAGCTTGATGAAGGCCTCGCGTACGGGCTGGCGGCTCAGGCCGTAGGCCCTGGCGACCTCGGACTCCGAAAGGCGGCTGCCCGGCGTAAGGTCGGCACCGATGATGCGCTCGCGCAGAATGCGATAGAGTTGCGGCCCGATGGGCGCCCCCTGTTCCAGCCTCCATTGCGCGCGCGTTTCGACATTCATCGGTCATCGCCTCCCACGGCCCTATGTACCTCCATACTTCCATACTAGTCAACAGACAAACTTCCTGCTACCCAGAAGCACTGCCGGACTGGTAGGACAGCCCGGCAGGTGGTTGGCAGCTGTCAATCCCGGCATAGCCGGGCACGGTGTGGAAGCAGGGAGAACCCATGAGGCAGACATGGCGCTGGTTCGGGCCGAGGGATCTGGTCTCGGTGGATGACATGCGGCAGGCAGGCGTGGAAGGTGTCGTCACCGCCCTGCATCACGTGCCGGCCGGCGCGATCTGGACGCCCGAGGAGATTGCCAAGCGTCAGCGCGCGCTTGCGGCAATGGCCAACGGCGCCCCCTCCGGTCTTGCCTGGGAGGTGGCGGAAAGCCTGCCCGTCTCCGAAGACGTCAAGCGCCAGACCGGCGACTGGCGCACGCACATCGCCAACTACAAGACGAGCCTGAGGAATCTCGCCGCCGCAGGCATCGAGGTGGTCTGCTACAACTTCATGCCGGTGCTCGACTGGACGCGCACCGACCTGGCCTGGCGCCTTCCCCACGGTGGCACCTGCATGCGTTTCGATCTCGTCGATTTCGCCGCCTTCGACATCCACATTCTGAAACGGGCGGGGGCGGCGGAGGATTTCCCCGCCGCCGTGGCCGAGGAAGCCGCCCGCCGCTTTGCGGCGATGGACGAGGAACGCAAGCGCAGCCTTGCCCGCAATGTCGCCTTCGGCCTGCCGGGAGCGGCCGAGAACCTGACGCTTGAGGGACTGCGCGCGCATCTCGATGCCTATGGCGCCATTTCCGCCGAGCGTCTGCGCAGCCACCTCGTCGCCTTTCTGGAGGAGGTGGTGCCGGTGGCCGAGGAGGCCGGCATCCGGCTGTGCTGCCACCCGGACGACCCGCCTTTCCCCCTGCTCGGGCTGCCGCGCATCATGTCGACCGAGGCCGACTATGCGGCGATCATGAAGGCTGTCGATTCGCCAGCCAACGGGATTACGCTCTGCTCCGGCTCCCTGGGTGCGCGGCCCGACAACGATCTGCCGGGAATGATGCGGCGGCTGGGGAGCCGCGTGCACTTCCTGCACCTTCGCAACGTCACGCGCGAGGGCCATGCCGTGGCGTCGTCTTTCTTCGAGGACGAGCATTTGCGGGGCGGCACCGATATGGTAGCTCTGATCGCCGAGGTGCTGAAGGAGGAGGCGCACCGCCGCAAGGCCGGGCGGGCGGACCATTCGATTCCCATGCGACCGGATCACGGGCAGGACATTCTCGACGATCTGAAGCGCCAGGCGCAGCCGGGCTATCCGGCGATTGGCCGCCTCAAGGGACTGGCGGAGTTGCGCGGCATCATCACCGCCCTGTCCCATCCACAATACGGGATCGGCACATGATTGCACGGTTGTCCCTCGACACGCTCGCCCAGGTGCCGGAAACGGTGGCGCGGCCCGGCTACGAGCCGGCACGCCATGGTGCCGGCATCGTCCATATCGGCGTCGGTGCCTTTCACAGGGCGCATCAGGCCGTCTATACCGACGCCGCCCTTGCCGGGGCAGGGGGCGACTGGCGCATCGACGGCATCAGCCTGCGCAGCACGCAGATTGCCGACGCGCTCAACCCGCAGCACGGGCTTTATTCGCTCATCGAGCGGGGTGAGGAAGGGGCCTCGGCGCGCGTCGTGGGCAGCCTTCGCCGCGTCATCGCCGCCGCGCGTGACGGGCAGGCACCGCTGGCTGCCCTTGCCGCGCCCGAGACACGCATCGTCAGCCTCACCGTCACCGAAAAGGCCTACGGCATCGACCGGGCGCGCGGCTGCGCCGACGAGGCGCATCCGGCCGTCGCCGCCGACCTTGCCGCGGCGCGCCGGCCGCAGGGCGTGCTCGGCCTTCTGTGCGAGGGGCTGCGATTGCGCAAGGAACAGGGCCTTCCGCCCTTCACCATTCTGTGCTGCGACAATCTGCCGGACAATGGCGGCCTGGTGCGCACCGGCCTTGTGGACTTCGCTGCCCGGCTCGATCCGTCACTGGCGGATTGGATCGGCGCCGCGGTTGCCTTCCCCTCCACCATGGTCGACCGCATCACGCCCGCGCCCACGGAAGAGACCCAGGCCAAGGCGCAGCGTCTGCTCGGCCTTGCCGACCTGGCGGCGGTGGAGGCGGAACCCTTCACCCAATGGGTGGTCGAGGATCACTTCCCGACCGGCCGCCCGGCCTGGGAGCAGGGTGGCGCCATCTTCGTCGCGGATGTCGCGCCCTACGAGGCCATGAAGCTCAGAATGCTCAACGGCACCCACTCCATGATGGCCTATACGGGGTTTCTGTGCGGCCACAAATATGTGCGCGACGTCATGCGCGATGGCGCGCTGGCAAGGCTGGTGCGCCGGCATCTCAAGGCGGCGGCCGCCACGCTGGGGCCGCTCGACGGCATCGACACGAAAGACTATGCCGATGTGCTGGCGCGGCGCTTCGCCAATCCGGCCATCGCCCACGAGACCTATCAGATCGCCATGGACGGCACCGAGAAACTGCCCCAGCGCATTGCCGCGCCCGCCCTGCACGCATTGGTGCACGGCCAGAAACTGCGCCCCTTCGCCTTCGCGGTGGCTGCCTGGATGCGCTATTGCCTGGGCCGCGGCGAGGATGGGGCGGCCTACGCCCTGCGCGACCCGCGCGAGGCGGCCATCGCTGCCGCCGTGAAGGGGGTGGAGGGGGACGCGCGCGGGATCTGCCGGGCACTTTCCGCGCTTCCGGGGCTCTTCCCGGCCAGGCTGGTGCAGAACGCCTACTGGCAGGAGGAGGTGGAGACCGTTCTCTCGGCAATGCTGGAAAAGGGCGTGGCCGACACGGTGCGCAGGGAGGCCGAGGGGCTGCCCGCCGGCGGCTGAGGCAGCGGCTATGTCCGCGATTCGCTTTGCGCGGATGCTTCAAGCTCCGCGTCTGGAATATCGTCGAAAGACGCATAGTTGAGGTTGTAGAGCTTGGCATAGAGCCCGCCCCGTCGCATCAGCTCGTCGTGATTGCCGGTCTCCGCCACCTGGCCGTTCTGCAGGACGATGATGCGGTCGGCGCCTCGGATGGTGGCCAGCCGATGCGCGATGACGAGGCCGGTGCGACCGCGAAGCAGCCTCACCAGCGCCTTCTGGATCAGCATTTCGGTGTAGCTGTCGATGTTGGCCGTGGCCTCGTCGAGCACCAGGATCTTGGCATCCGCCACCAGCGCGCGCGCAAAGCTCAAGAGCTGGCGCTGGCCGAGCGAGAGATTGCCGCCGCGCTCGCCGAGCGGCGCGTCATAGCCGCCCTTGAGCCGCAGGATGAAGTCGTGCGCTCCCACCGCCTTTGCCGCCTCGATCACCTCCTCGCGGCTGGCGTCCTGCCTGTGGTAGCGGATGTTCTCCAGCACCGTGCCGGTGAACAGGAAGGGTTCCTGCAACACCATGGCGATCTGTCGCCCGAGCGACTCCTGGGTGAGATCGCGCACATCGTGGCCGCCCACCAGGACCTGGCCTTCCTGCACGTCGTAGAAACGGTGGACGAGCGCCATGGCCGAGGACTTTCCCGAGCCCGTGGGCCCGACAAGCGCCACCGTCTCGCCGGGATTGACACGGAAGGAAACATTCTTGAGCACCGGTTGGTTCGGATTGTAGCCGAAGGTGACGTGGCGGAATTCCACCGAGCCGTCCATGTCGGGCGGCAGAACCACCGCGTCGGGTTTGTCCTTCACCTCGATCCTGACATCGAGCACCTCAATCAGCCGCTTGCCCGAGGCCATGGCACGCTGCATGACCGAATATTGCAGGGTGAGCGAGCGGATCGGGTCGAAAAAACGCTGGATATAGAACAGGAAGGCGACCATGATTCCGACATCCAGCCGGCCGTTCAGGACCATGGACCCGCCCGCAACGATCACCACCGCCATGGCAAGCCCGGTGAGGCTGTCGACAATGGGCACCATGACCTGCGCATATTTCGCCGCTGTCAGATGCGTCTTGAGATTGGCGCGGGCCTTGTCGTCGTAGAGGGTGAAATTGACCTGCTGACGGTCCATGGACTGCACCGCCCGCACGCCGTGAATGGCCTCCGCCAGCGCGCCATTGGCCACCGAATTGGTCTCGTGGGCCGCCATGAAGGCCGCCCGCGCCCGGGGCAGCCAGAAAATGCGTACGATGAAGAGGACCGGCATCACCGAGAGTGTGAGCAGCCCCAGACGGAAATCGAGCCACAGGAGCACGAAGACAATACCGAACAGGAGCACGATGTCGCCCACCGACAGAACCGAGGTCTCCAGAAACTCCTGCATGGAGTTCACATCGCCCTGAAGCCGCGACATGAGCCGACCGACCTCCGTCTTGTCCATGAAGGACAGCGACACCCTCTGGAGATGGCCGAACATGGCGCGGCGAATATCGAACAGCACATTCTCCGCCATCTGGCCGACCACCGTTTCCTGAACATAGCTGGCGCCGTAATTGACGAGGATGGCGAGCGCGAAGGCGGCGACCGCCAGCAGGAGGGCAGGGCGGTCCACGCCGCCGGGCGTCATGCCGTGGTCGATGGCATAGCGGATGATGAGCGGGATCAGGAGCTGCGTGGCGGTAAAGACCAGAACCGCGGCCACGGAAACGATCACCTTCGCCCGATAGGGGCGCACGAAGGCCCAGATGCGCTTGACGACATTCTTGTCGAAGGCGCGGCCGAACATCTCCTCCTCGATGCGATGCGAGCCGACAACGGCGCGCGGCGGGCGCTGCCCGTCGCCGCCCGTCTCGCCGCGTTCGGCTTCCGTTTCGGCTGCGCTGCTGTCGGCCATCACGTTCCGCCTTCCGTCTCTTCCAGCATCTCGTCGCCGGGCCGGACCTGCAGGTCGTAGAGCGCCTTGTAGCGCCCGCCGAGGGCGAGGAGCTCCTCATGGGTGCCGCGCTCGACGATGGCGCCGCCCTCCACGAACAGGATCTGATCGGCATGCATCAGCGAGCTGAGCCTGTGGGCGATGACGATCGTCACCCTGTCCCCGGCAAAGCGCCGCATGGCCGAACGGATGCGCTGCTCCGTCGCCGCGTCGATGGCCGCGGTGGAATCGTCGAAGACGATGACAGAGGGACGCAGCATCAGGGTGCGGGCAATGGAAAGGCGCTGGCGCTGACCGCCCGAAAGGGAGACGCCGCGCTCTCCCACCACCGTGCCATAGCCGGCCGGCAGGCCGAGCACATAATTGTGAAGCTGCGCATACTCGCTGGCGCGTGCGATGCGCCGTTCCTTCGCCCACGGGTCGCCATAGGCGATGTTGTTCTCGATGGTGGTGGTGAACAGGAAGGAATCCTGCTGAACGACGGCGACCGCCCTGCGCAGCGAGGCTAGCGTCGCCTTGCGGATGTCCTGCCCGTCGATGCGGATGGCACCGTCGGTCACGTCGTAGAAGCGGGGAATGAGATGGGCGATCGTCGACTTGCCGGAGCCTGGCGGACCGACAATGCCGATGGTCTGGCCCTTCCTCGCCTCGAAGCTCACATTCCGCAGGATCGGCCTGTCCGGCGCATCCGGGTAGGAAAAGGACACATTCTCGAAAGTCAGCGTGCCATCCCCGATCTCGAGGGGCCTGGCATCCGGCGCGTCCTTGATGGCGATTTCGAGATCGAGCAGGCCGAACAGCCTCGCCCCGCAGGTGGAGGCGCGGGCAAAGGCGTTGACCATCATGCCGAGCTGGCGCACCGGCATCTGCAGGATGGTCATGAAGGTGAGAAAGGTGGTGAGCGTGCCGACGCTGATCTCTCCAGCCGTCACCTTGCCACCTCCCACCCACAGCACCAGCCCCATGGCGAGGAAGAAGGAAAAGGTCATGGCCGAGGTGTTGCGCACGCGGATGCCGACACGTTCATGCGCCAGCGCGAGCGCGTTCTTCGAGGCGCGGTCGAACTTGGCCATCTCGTGGGCCTGAGCGGCGAAGGCGCGTACCACGCGAATGCCGCCGAGATTTTCCTCCATGACGCGGGAGAGCACCGAAAGCCGCTCCTGCAGCTCCAGCCAGGTGGCGCGCAGCCTGAGCCGCGTGACGGCCGAGCGCCAGCCGACGAAGGGAACGAAGCTGAGCGCAAGCAGGCCGAGTACAAGATCGGTGGACAGAAGAAGATAGGCGCCGATGCCGATCAGCATGCACAGCAGGACGGCGCGCACCAGGGCCGTCGAAAAATACATGCGCACACCTTCCAGGTCGAGCATGCCGATGGTGATGAGATCTCCCGAGTGCACCTGGTCGTGGAAGGAAAAGGAAAGGCGCTGGATCTTCTCGTAGCAGGCAAGCCTGAGCTCGTAGCCGATGTGGTGTCCCACGGCTTCGGCAAAATAGTTCTGCAGCATGGTGAAGAGGCCGCGCAGCGTGCTGACGGCAAGCAGCAGAAGCGCCGACAGCCACAACGCCTCCTGCGCGGCAGCCCCCGCCGCCCCGCCACCCATGACGCTCTGCGTCTGATCCACCGCCTGGCCCAGAAGCCGGGGGATCATCAGCTGCAGGGTGGCGGCAATGACGGTCGAACCGATGGCGAGGCTCACCTGCCAGGGATGGCGGAGATTCATGCGGGTGATGCGAAGAAGGACGCTGAGGCCCTGGCCCCAGCCGGCCGCCTCCACATGCGCGAACGAATTCCGCGGCTTCGTCGCGTTGCCGATGGCATTGCTGCTCAAGGTGCTATCCAGACTGAATGCGCCCCTGCGGGCGCCGGCGGGCCGCACGACTCGCCGCTGACGATCAATTTGCCGGCAATTAGTGCCTAAAAGGGCAGCAAGTTCAAGGCCACCGGGTGCGAAGTCACAGGCGCGCCCCCGGCGTCAGCTCCTTTCCTGCCGCGCAAGCAGCGCGTCGACCTCGGCAAGTGTCGGCATGGAAGGCGCGGTACCGGGGCGGGTGACGGAAATGCCGGCGACCGCACAGCCGAAGCGAACCGCCTGCGCAGGCGCCAGCCCGCGCGCCAGCGCTGCGGCAAAACCGCCGTTGAAGGCATCGCCGGCACCGGTCGTTTCCACCACCGGGCCGGCGTCGAAGGCCGGCAGGTGCCGGCTCTCGCCTTTCCCCAGCAGGAAGGCGCCGCGCTCGCCGAGCGTAATCACCGCCGCCCCGACACCCTTTTCGAGAAGCGTCCGCGCTGCGCGCTGCGCATCCTCGACAGAGGCGACGGCGATGCCCGTCAGCGCTTCGGCCTCGGTCTCGTTGGGGGTGATGTAGTCGCACAGGCCGAAGATCTCCGCCGGAAGCTCCGTCGCGGGCGCCGGGTTGAGCACCGTCGTCACGCCGGCCTCGCGGGCAATGGCCAATCCCCGCATCGCCGCCGCGACGGGCTGTTCGAGCTGCGTGACGAACACGCCGGCGGAGCGGATGAGGTCGGCCCGGGCGTCGACATCCTCCGGCGAGATGAGCATTGCCGCACCTGGACAGACAATGATCGCGTTGTCGCCGCTTGCCTCCTCCACGAAGATGTAGGCCGCGCCCGTATAGCTCTCGGGCGTCTCGACGACGGCCGGCTCCACGCCCGCCTCCCGCCACGTGGCAAGCGCCATGTCGGCGAAGGGATCGCGCCCCAGCCGCGTGATGAAGCTGACCCGCGCACCGAGCCTTGCGGCGGCCACCGCCTGGTTCGAGCCCTTGCCGCCCGGCCCCAGCTTGAAGGCGCTGCCGAGCAGGGTCTCGCCCATGCGCGGCTGGCGGGCGGCGCGATAGGCCGTGTCGGCGACAAAGACGCCGAGAATGACGACCGGCTTTCCCTCCCGCATGGGGTCAGTCCTCGTCCGGCGGGATGACACCCTTGCGGAAGGCAAAGCAGCCGTAGAACCGGCGTTCGCCCGTCTGGATGACGCAGTAGGCCTGTTTCGCGCGCTCGTAAAAGGCATAGCGCTCGATGCCGATCATCGGCCAGGGCCGGCCCTGCGCCGCGTCCACCGCCTTCTGCACCTCCACCTGCACGGCAGGCACCGTGTCGGGCTCGCCGACAACCTCCATGCGCGCGGCCGCATCGTCGACGAAGGTGTCGAGCGGATAAACCGACAGGACGGCGGCAGCAACCCGCGGCGCCGGCGCGTCGATGCGCAACAGGCGGCCAAGGCGCGTCTGCCGGGCCACGGAATCGGCAGGAAAATTGGTGTCGGCAATGATCAGGTCGTCGCCATGGCCCATGGCTCTCAGCGCGAACAGCACGTCGGCGTTGAGCAGCGGGTCGATTCCCTTGAGCATGTCTCCTCCCTCAAATCAGGCGACGGAATGCCCGCCGCTCCCGAAGCGATTGTCAAAGCCTCTGTCCCGTCTCGGCATGAAACAGGTGCACCTGATCGGGCCGCGGGCGCAGGCGGATCGTGTCGCCCGGGCGAAAGCTGTGGCGTTCGCGAAAGAGCGCCACGAGATCGTTGCCGGCGAAATTCACGAAGACCAGGGTTTCCGAGCCCGTCGGCTCCACCACCGAGATGCGGGCCGGAAAGCCGTCATCGGCCAGTTCCAGATGCTCCGGCCGGATGCCAAGCATGATCGGCTGGCCATGCTCGACCCCGTGGGTGCCCGCGATGGGCAAACGGATGTCTTCGACCTGCACGGCCGCCTCGCCGCCGTCCATGCGGGCCTTCAGGATGTTCATGGAGGGCGAGCCGATGAAGCCCGCCACGAACAGATTTGCCGGCCGATCGAAAATCTCCAGCGGCTCGCCGATCTGCTCGACCCGGCCGTCCTGCATGACGACGATCCGGTCGGCCATTGTCATCGCCTCCACCTGATCATGGGTCACGTAGACGGTGGTCGTCTTCAGCCGCTGATGCAGCTCCTTGATCTCGGTGCGCATCTGCACCCGCAGCTTGGCATCCAGATTGGACAGCGGCTCGTCGAAGAGGAAGACCTGCGGATCGCGCACGATGGCCCGGCCCATGGCCACGCGCTGGCGCTGACCGCCCGACAATTGCCGCGGATAGCGCTCGAGATAGGGGGCAAGCCCCAGGATCTCGGCGGCCCGGCCGACGCGCTCCTCCACCTCGCTGGCCGGCATGCCGCGCAGGCGCAGCGCGAAGGCCATGTTGTCCTTGACGCGCATATGCGGATAGAGCGCGTAGTTCTGGAACACCATGGCGATGTCGCGCTCGGAGGGCGGCAGGTGATTGACGATGCGCTCGCCCACCAGAATGGCGCCGCGCGTGACGCTTTCGAGCCCCGCGATCATGCGCAAAAGGGTGGACTTGCCGCATCCCGAAGGCCCCACGAGAACGACGAATTCCCCGTCCGCGATGTCGATGTCCACACCGTGAATCACCTCCACCGCGCCGAATGACTTGCGGACCTTCCGCACCGTGACGCTCGACATTGCTCCTCCCGCACTCGATGGCAAGAACAGACGAGCCGGCGCGCAATGTCAATCGCAAACAGGGCCGGCGCGGCGGGGCAGGCGGCGGCACGTTTCGTTTTTCCGGTTTCCCGTCACGCCGGCTGCGATATAGGCTTGGGCGCGGCAGAAAGGCTCAAGGAGGTGGCATGGAACAGGGCCTGGTGTTCATCGGCGGCAAATGGCAAAGGCCACGGGGTGGGCAGACGCTGCCCGCAATTTCGCCGTCCACGGGGGGTGAGATCGGTGTCATTGCGCGCGGCACGGCGGCGGACATCGAGGAGGCCGTGAGCGCTGCGCGAGGTGCCTTCGAGGGAGGATGGGGCGCGATGCCGGCCTTCGAGCGCGGGCGCCTGCTGCGAAAGCTGGGCGAGACCATTCTCGACCACCTGGAGGAGCTGACCGAGATCGAAGCCCGCGACACCGGCAAGCCGCTGAGGCTTTCCCGCAACGACATCAGGGCGGCGGCGCGCTATTTCGAGTTCTACGGCGGCGCGGCCGACAAGATCCATGGCGAGACGATCCCCTTCCTTTCCGGGTATCAGGTCATGGTTCTGCGCGAGCCGCGCGGCGTGACCGGCCACATCATTCCCTGGAACTATCCCGCCCAGATGTTCGGCCGCACAATCGGCGCGACGCTCGCCGCGGGAAATGCCGCCGTGCTCAAGCCGGCCGAGGAAGCCTGCCTGTCCTGTCTGCGCCTCGCGGAGCTCGCCGCCGGCGTGGGCCTTCCCGAAGGCGCCATCAATGTCGTGCCGGGCCTGGGCGAGGAGGCGGGCGCGGCGCTTTCGGCGCATCCCGGCATCGACCTTCTCTCCTTCACCGGCTCACCGGAAGTGGGAACGCTGGTGCAGAAGGCGGCAGCGGAACACCACGTGCCCTGCATTCTGGAGCTTGGCGGCAAGTCCCCGCAGATCGTCTTCTCCGATGCCGACATGGCCAGGGCCATCGAGACCATCGTTGCTGCCGTCGTCCAGAACACGGGGCAGACCTGTTCGGCCGGCAGCCGCGTGCTTGTCGAACGCAGCGTATACGAGGAGTTCCTGGCCACGCTTGCGCGACGCTTTTCTCAGGTGCGGGCAGGACCGCATGACCGCGACCTTGACTGCGGCCCCCTGATCTCGGCCGCGCAGAAGCGGCGTGTGGAAGGCTTCATGGCGCGTGCCCGCCGCGACGGCATCGACATCGCCGCACAGGGCCAGATCCACGAGAGCGCGCCGGCTGGAGGCTTCTACGTGGTGCCGACGCTCTACAGCATGGTGCCGCGCGCCCACGAGCTGGCGCGCGAGGAGGTGTTCGGTCCCGTCCTGTCCGCCCTGCCATTCGACGACGAAGCCGATGCGATACGGCTCGCCAACGCCACCGACTACGGGCTTATCGCCGGCATCTGGACGGAATCCGGCGCCCGCCAGATGCGGCTCGCCAAGGCGGTGCGCGCCGGCCAGGTCTTCGTGAACGGCTATGGCGCGGGCGGCGGCATCGAGCTGCCTTTCGGAGGCGTCAAGCGCAGCGGCCACGGACGGGAAAAGGGCTTCGAGGCGCTGCGCGAGTTCACCGTCGCAAAGACCGTCGTCTTCAACCACGGCTGACGGTCCCGCATTTCGGGTGACAGCCCTACGCCTCGCGCGGGAAGAGCTGCGCCTTGCCGACATCGAAATCGAAGCCGATCCGCGTGCCGGTTGCGTAGACGCGGTCTTCGGAAAGGGCTGCGATCAGCGGCTTGCCGTCCTTGAGCGCCACCTCCACGATCGTCTCCGAGCCAAGCCGCTCGGTGAGCGAGATGATGCCATGCAGCTTGCCGGCGGCATCCTCGACCGGGCGCAGATATTGCGGCCGCACGCCCAGGATGGCATGGTCCCCGTCGGCGAACGGGCGCCCGCGCGTGCTCACGACGATGGGGTCGAGAGCCTCGTTGGAAACGCGCGCCTCGCCACCTCGAACCGATTCCACCACCACCTCGATGAAGTTCATCGACGGTGCGCCGAGAAAGCCCGCGACGAAGAGGTTGGCCGGCTCGTGGTAAAGCTCCATGGGGGCCCCCACCTGCATGACCTTGCCATCCTTCAGGACCACGATCTTGTCGGCCAAAGTCATCGCCTCCACCTGATCGTGGGTAACGTAGATCATCGTTGCCGCGAGCTTCTGATGAAGCTTGCCGATCTCCATGCGCATGTCCATGCGCAATGCCGCATCGAGGTTCGAGAGAGGCTCGTCGAAGAGGAACACCTTGGGGTCGCGCACGATGGCGCGGCCGATGGCGACACGCTGGCGCTGACCGCCGGAAAGCTGGCTTGGCCGCCGGTCCAGCAGATGCTCCATCTGCAGGATGCGCGCGGCCTCCTGCACCTTGCGCTCCTTTTCCGCCCTCGGCGTCCTGTTGATGGTCAGGCCAAAGGCCACGTTCTCGCGCACGGTCATATGGGGGAAGATCGCATAGGTCTGAAACACCATCGCGATGCCGCGCTCCTTGGGCGGCAGATCGTTGACGACCCTGCCGTCGATCTCGATCGTGCCTGCGGTGATGTCCTCAAGGCCGGAGATCATGCGCAGCAGCGTGGACTTTCCGCAGCCCGAAGGGCCGACAAAGACAACGAACTCACCATCTTCGATGTCGATGTTGACGCCGCGGATGACCTCGACGGAGCCGTAGGATTTGCGCACATCGGTCAGCTTGACGGTTGCCATGGCCGTTACTCCGCAGCCTGTGCATCGGGCACGACACGCAGAAGGCCCTCCTCATCCACGATCACCGGCTCGGGGTCCATCACATAGCCGCCGAAGCGACCGTCGGGCTGCTGGTCGGCAAATCCCATGATCACCAGGCCGTCCCCGGTCTTCAGGATGCGGGCCGCATACCGGCGGCAGGGCAGGGACCCGTCGAGGAAGCGCCCGGGTGCGATGCGCCACGGGCCGCGGGGCGTATCGCCGATCAGGTAGTGGCTGCCGGTGACCGGGCCGCCCGGCGTGGCCTCGGCCTGTTCCTTCGAGAAATGCTCCGCCGCGGTACAGAACAGACAGTACCAGCGCCCCTTGTGGGCAAAGACCTGCGGCACCTCGAGCTGGCCGTAGCCGCCGATGAAGACAGGCGGCTGGAGCGTCCAGTCGTAGAGATCGCGCGATGTGGCAAAGCCGATCGCGCCTCCGGCATTGGGCTCGGCCACGCCGGCGGCGCGCGCGGTGAAGAACATCAGCCATCCATCCCCCTGGGGATCGCGCATGACCCAAGGGTCGCGCATCGCCCGGTCATGCCAGAGACCCCGCATGTGGTCGGCCTCGTAGAAGGCGGCGTTCGGCCCCGTCAGGTCCAGGCACAGGCCGTCGCCGACACGCGCCCAGGTGTGGAGATCCCGCGAGGTGGCGTGGCCGATGCGCTGGTAGAGCCCTTCCTCGGATTTTCGCGCGCCGGTGTAGAACAGATGCCAAAGGCCGCCGTCGTCCCGCACCACCGATCCGGTCCACGTCGTGAAATCGTCCCAGGCATCGCCCTCGGACGGCTTCAGGGAGGTTCCGTGATGGGTCCAGTTGACGAGATCGGTGGAGGAGGCGTGTCCCTGGCTCACGTTGAAGTGGCGCAGCTCCGGGTTGATCAGCGACTTGTCGGCCTTGAGGAAGAAGGCATGCCAGCGCGCGCCGTCATGGGCGTACCAGCTGTCCCAGATCCATTGATCGTCGAGTGCAAGAACCATTCACGTCTCCCTTAACCCTTGACGCCGGTGGAGGCGATCGAGGCGATGAATGCCCGTTGCAGGGCGAGATAGAAGATGAGAACCGGCACGGTGATCAGCGTCAGATAGGCCATCACCTCGCCCCAGGCCGTGTTGAGCTGGAAGAAATACTGAAGCCCCACCATCACCGGCCGGTAGCTTTCCTCCTGCACGACGATGAGCGGCCAGAGATACTGGTTGTACATCACCAGGAACTTCAGGATGGCGGCCGTTGCCAGGACGGGGCCTGCCAGCGGCATGACCACCCTGCTGTAGATCTGCCACCAGGAGGCGCCTTCGACCCGCGCAGCCTCCACGAGTTCGTGCGGCAGATCCTTGAAATACTGGACGAAGAGAAAGATCGTCAGGCCATCGGCGACCCACGGGATGATCTGCACGCGATAGGTGTTGAGCCAGCCCCATTCGATGCCATCCATGCCAAGCCATGGCAGCTTCGAGACAAGCAGCAGAAGCGGAATGGCAATCGTCTCGAAAGGCACGATCAGCGTGGCAAGGATGACCGCCAGCACCGTGTCACGCCCGTGCCAGTTGAGGAATGCGAAGGAAAAGGCGGCGAGGGAACAGAAGAACAGGCTGAGCGCCACCGTCAGTCCGGTGACGATGATCGAGTTCTTCACGAAGGTCCACACCGGCGCCCGCTCGAACGCTTCCCGGTAGTTCTCAAAGCTCAGATCGCCCACCGGCAGGAAGGCCCGCAGGCTTCCCGTATCCTGCAGAAGCTGCAGGTCGGGCTTGAAGCTCGACATGATCATGAAGACCAGGGGAAACAGAAAGACCACTGCAATGATCGACAGCACGGCATAGCGCACTGCCAGTCGCAGACCATGATTGGCCGGATTGATGGAGGCCATTCTACCGCTCCCTCGTCAGCCATCGCTGGATGAGCGAAACCGTCAGCACGATCAGGAAGAGGATGACGGAGATGGTCGATCCTCCCGAGATGTCCTGCTTGCCATAGCCGCGTTCGACCGACTGGAAGACAAGGGTCTGGGTCGAATCGAGCGGACCGCCCTTTGTCATCACGTCGATCTGCGCAAAGAGCGCGAAACACTGCATGGTGATGACGATGAGGATCAGGATCGCGGTGTTTCTGAGCCCCGGCCATGTGACATAGCGGAAGGTCTGCAAGCGGCTCGCCCCCTCGATCTCGGCAGCCTCGTAGAGCGTCGGGCTTATCGTCTGCAGCCCCGCCAGCCAGATCACCATGTGAAAGCCGACCGCCTGCCAGATCGACATGGCCATGATCGAGCCCAGCGCCGTGTCGGGGTTGCCGAGCCAGTCCACCGGCGTGAACCATCCGAAGGTCAGGGAGGCGAGGAGATTGTTCAAGAGCCCGTCGTTGCCGTCATAGATGAAGCGCCACAGAAGCGAGACAACGACGATCGAAACCACGACCGGCATGAAGTAGATCATGCGGAAGATGTTGATGCCGCGTAGTTTCTGATTGATCAGCAGCGCCAGCACGAGCGCCAGTCCGGCCTGTGTCGGCGCCACGACCAGCACGAAGGTCAGGGTGTTTACCAGCGCCTTCATGAAGACTACGTCGGAGGCGATCACGACCTTCACGTTCTCGCCGGACTGCCAGCGAAACCATTCGCGCATTCCCCGGTACTGCGGGAACGCGTCGCTGCGGGTGATGGTGCGCACGCGCGGATACTGCGCCTCGCCGCGCGCATCGACGAGGATTGCGCCATCCGCGCCCCTCTCGGGCTCCAGCGTGATGACCGCAAGTCCCAGAAGATTGCGGTAGTTTTCAAGCCCTACGAACTGCGTCGGATTGGGCGAGATCAGCCGCTGGTTCGTCATCGACAGCCAGAAGGCGAAGAAGAAGGGCAGGATGATGAAGCCCGCGATCAAGACAAAGCCGGGAAGCGCAAAGCCCCATCCGGCCCGGTTGGAACGGGTCAGCCGTGAAGACATCGAAACCTTCCGCAGGTGAGAACGGGGATTGCGCGGCGCGCGCAACCCCCGCAGGCATCAGTGGCCGTAGCCGTTGTTGCGCTGGATGTCGGCGTCGATCTCGTCGACGGCCGCGTCCAGCGTGTCGGCAACGTCCGCGCCGTTGGCAATGTCGGCCAGCGCCTTCTCGAACACCTTGGCCGCCACGACATAGCCGGGCGTGACGGGGCGAACGAGTGCCTGCTCCTTCGACAGGTCGAAGAACACGGCAAGCGGACCGCCCTCCTTGTAGTTCTTCGTCATCGCTGCGGCGCTCGGCGTGGCCGGGATCAGGCCGATGCCGTCGGAAAACGCGGCCAGATACTTGTCCTGCAACGCAAATTCGATGAAGGCGGCCGCCCCCTCAGGATGCTCGGAGGTGGCCGAGACGCCGAACTGCCAGCTTGCGGCGCCGATCTTCGGCCCGTTCCCGAAATCGGGCGCAGGCAGGAAGACCAGGTCGTCCACCTTCTCCAGCGTGGCGACCGCAGCCCAGTTGCCGTTCCACTGGAAGGCATAGCGGCCGTCGATGAAGCCGGCATCACGGTCGGCGGGATCCTGGCTGGTTCCCGGCGCATAGCCTTCCGCAAAGAGGCTCTGCCACCATTCCCCGAACGCAATCGCGGCGTCGCCGTTCAACACACCGTCAGCGGTCTGATAGGTCGATCTGTCGACGATGTCTCCGCCGAAGCTTTGCAGGAAGGGCGAGAAGGCATAGGGATACCATTCGCCCGTCCAGGCCATGCCGGGGTCGAAGGCATATTCATATTTGCCCGACGCCTTTGCCGCATCGAGCGCGGCCATGAACTCCTCTCCCGTCCACGGCTCTTCCAAGGTGGGCGTGCGCAGACCAAGCTCCTCGAGCGTCGAGCGGCGGGCATAAAGCGCCACGGCGGCGTCCCAAAGCCCCACGGAATAGAGCTCTCCGTCCCAGTAGCCCTTGGTTCCCGGCAGGAAATCGGCGATGACGCTCTCGTCGATCGGCAGCGGCTGCAGGTAGCCCGACCAGGCCCAGTTCGGCATTACCGGCCCATCGACATCGAGAATGTCGGGCAGGTTGCCCGCCAGGGCGGCGGCAACCACCGAGTCGTTGTAGCTGAGCTGGGGGAAGCTTTCGATCACCACCTTCCAGTCGCTCTGACTTGCGTTGAAGTCGTCGACGATCTGGTTGATGATGCGGCTTTCCACCTCGTTTCCGGCGCCGTGATACCACATGGTCAGTTCGGTCTGGGCGGCGGCGGTGCCGGCGACCAGCGTCAATGCCCCTGCGAGGGTGGCCAGGGTTGCTTTCCGTCTCATTCAGTTTTCCTCCCGTGTGATGAGATGGTGATTGAAGTGGCAGGCGGCGGCTGAACGGAATCCCGCCACGCGATCCGCCCCCGAACGCGTTCGGGGGTGCCGTCGGAGTGTGCCTCGCCGCGGATGAGGGCAAGGAGGGTCTCGGCAGCCCGTGCCCCGATCTGTGCATAGGGCAGTTCTGCCGTCGTGAGCTTCGGATAGAGCGACTCGGCGATGGCCCGATAGTCGTCGAAACCCGCCACCGAGATGTCGCGCGGCAACTCCAGCCCGCGCGAGCGCAACAGGCCGTAGGCGCGCACCGCCATGCGGTCGTTGCCGAGACAGATGGCGGTGGGCGGGTCGGAAAGGGCGAGCACCTGATCGAGCGCCCGGGTGAGAAGCCGCTCCTCGGCCTCGGGATCAGGCGGGGTCACATCCGCCTCGATGACGAGCGCCGGGTCGAAGGCAAGCCCCGCTTCCTCAAGAGCCGCGCGATAGCCCTCGGTGCGCAGCCCCGTGGCCACCAGCGACCGGCTCAGCGTGAGATAGGCGATGCGCCTGTGCCCCTCGCCGATCATGCGACGGACAAGCTGGCGCTGGCCCTGCATGTCATCCGGCACGATGGCCGGCGTGCCGGCCGCGTCGAAACAGTTGGCCAGCACCAGCTTCGTCTCGCCGGGCAGGGGAGGCAGCTTCACCTGCTTGTGATAGTCCGCCACGAAGATGATGCCCTCAACGCGGTGCTGCACGAAAGTGCGCAGGAGCGAGGGCACCCGATCGGCGTTGCCGCCGGTATCGGAAATCAGGAGCGTCATGCCTGCGGCTTCGAGGCTTTTCTGGACGCCCTGAACGATGAACAGGTCCGGCAGGCCCGAAAGCGACGGTTGCTCGGGATTGAGGCTGATGGCGCCGGTCACGAGGCCAATCAGACCGGACCGGTTCGAGCGCATGGTGCGCGCCGCGGAGGAGGGGACATAGCCCAGCTCGGCCATCGCCTTCTCGACCGCACGGCGCGTCTCGCGCCCCACCGGCGCATCCCCGTTGAGGACACGGCTTACCGTCTTGGGCGAGACATTCGCGGCCCTGGCCACATCGTAGATCGTGGACATCGTCCTCCCTTCGTCCGCAACATCGGGCATCCCGGAGTGACACCGATGTCATGACATCGGTGTCATAATCGCATGACGGCGACAAAGTCAAGAGAGAACTCCGGCCGCACCGCCGCCGATCTCTCCCTATCGCTCCCGGAAGGCCCGCGCCATCTGGTCCTGGAAAGGCTTGAGGAAATAGGAGATTGCGGTGCGTCGGTCCGTGCGGATAAAGACTTCCAACGGGATGCCGGAGACCGGCTTCAGGGCTTGCAGGCGGGCATGTTCCTCGGGCGGGATGACAAGGCGCACGGCGTAGTAGGCGGCGCCCGTGCGTGCATCTTGCACGAGATCGGCGCCAACATGGACGACCCTTGCCTTGATCTGCGGCGTGGTGCGCCGATTGAATGCGGAGAAGCGCAGCACCGCCTCCTGGCCGAGGTGCACTTGGTCGATTCCCTCTGCCGAGACCCGCGCCTCGACGACGAGCGCGTCTTTGTGGGGCACGATCTGCATGATCGTCTCGCCGGCGCCGACAACGCCGCCGATCGTGTGCACCGAAAGGGCATGAACCACGCCGGCCTGCGGCGCGCGGATGGCGGTGTTGGCAAGCTGCGCTTCGACCGCCCGCCGCCGCTCGAAGAGCTCGGCCTGCCGTGCCTCGACGTCGCGCAGTTCGGCCGCGGCCTCGCTGCGCAGGTCATGGTCGATCTGGAGCATCGTCAATTCGACTTCCGCAATGCGATCCTTCGCCCTTGCCGTGGCGGCAGCAAGCTGCCCGCGCTCGCCTTCAAGGCGGGCGATGTCGCGCTCGATGGCCGTCAGGCGCGACAGGGTCGTCAGCCCCCGGTTCCACAAATCGCGAATGGCGGACAGTTCTTTGCGCAGCGCCTCCATCTCCCGCCGATTGGCCGTTTTGCGGTGGCCAATGCTCTCGATCTCACGTTTCAGTTGTGCGATCCTTTCACGTAGCTGGGCGATGCGGCCGCTTCTTGCTGCACGGCGGGAATCAAACAGCGCCGTTTCCCTTGCAAGCAGCCTGGAGACTTCGGTTTCATTCTTGCGGGCAAGGAGATCGGCGGGAAAGGCCAGCCGCTCGGCCCCTGTCTGTTCGGCTTCCAGACGTGCCTTCCGTGCAGAAAGCCGGTCGAGTTCGCTGGCGATGATGGCCAGATTGGCGCGCGGCACCGTGTCGTCGAGCTTCAGGAGGATGTCGCCGGCCCGGACATGGTCGCCTTCGGCCACCTTCAACGCGCGGATCATGCCCCCCTCGGTATGTTGCACATCCTTGACATGGCTTTCCACCGCGAGCCGACCCTCGGCGATGACGGCGCCGGAAAGCTCGGCCGTGGCGGACCAGCCGCCGACGGCGCCGAAGAGCAGGACAAGCACGGCAAGTCCCGCCCATATGTGCCGATTGAGCGAACCACGGGCCGAAGGTACGTCACGCACGGCGCGCCTCCCTGTCCTTGAGCAGCGACACGGGGCGCGCGCTTGCCTGCGGACGGCGCATCCGCTGCAGCACGTCCTCCGTCCGTTCGATCGCCCGCATGCGCCCTTCCACCAGAGTGAGAACGAGGTTCGTTCCCGCTAGGGCTGCGGGATGGTGTGCGATCACCACAGCAATGCCGCCACGCCTGCGTATGGCGAGGATGGCGCGCTTCAACGCATGTTCGCCTTCGAGATCGAGGTTGGCATTGGGTTCGTCGAGCACCACCAAAAAGGGATCGCCATAAAGAGCGCGCGCAAGGGCAAGGCGTTGGCGTTGGCCGGCCGACAGGGCCGCGCCGTCCTCGCCGATACGCGTTTCATAACCCTCCGGCAGGCGCAGGATCATGTCGTGCACACCCGCGGCCTTGGCTGCCTTAAGGATTGCATCGCTGGCAGCATCGGCCGCAAAGCGGCTGATGTTCTGCGATACCGTGCCGTCGAGGAGCTGCACATCCTGCGGCAGATAACCCACATGATGCCCCAAAAGGGCAGGCGACCACCGCTCCAGGGGGGCGCCATCAAGGCGGATCTGGCCGACAAGCGGCGGCCACAGCCCCACCAGAGCGCGCCCCAGGGTGGATTTCCCCGACCCGCTTGGCCCGATGACCCCGAGCGCCTGTCCCGCCGTGAGTTCAAAACGCACATCCCGCAGCAATGGCGGCAGGATGCCGGGCGCCGAAACGGCAACGCCCTCCACCGAAAGGCTTGTGCTTGGCCAGGGCAGCTCCAGTGGAGCGGTTTGCGGCTGCGGCTGCTGCTTATCAAGCGCCTCCTTCAGCCGCCGCCAGGCCAGCCTGGCGCTGGCAAAGCTTCGCCAATGCGTGATCGCCTGATCGACCGGGGCCAGCGCCCGTGCGGTCAGAATGGCGGCAGCGATGATTGCTCCACCCGTCACCTCCTCGCGGATGGCCAGCCAGGCTCCGACGGCAAGGACAGCGGATTGCAGCATGATGCGCGCCGCCCGCGAGACCGCTCCAAGGGTTCCAACGATATCGGCGGTGCGCCGCCAGCTTTCACGGTGTGCAAGGTTGGCCTCCGCCCAGAGCTCGCCAAGGCGCGGGGCCATGCCCATTGCCCGAACCGCCTCCGCATTCCGATGTCCGGCCTGGGCCAGCCGCGCCCTTTTGGCACCGGTCGTTGCGATGGCCCTTGCCCGCGCGCGGGACAGCACCTCGGCAACCAGCGTCAAGGCAACCAGGACAAGGCTTCCGGCGAGCGCCGTCATGCCGATCCAGGGATGGAAGAGAAAGCACAGACCCAGATAAAGCGGGATCCAGGGCAGGTCGAGCAGGGCCGCCGGACCAGGCCCGGCCAGGAACGCTCGGACCCGGTCCATCTCGGCCAGCGGTTGCAAGGAATGGTCGCGTCCGCCGGCAAGCAGGGGCAACCGGAGAATCGCTGCGTGCACCGATGGCGAAACCGCCTCGTCGAACAGGCAGGCCAGCCGAACCAGTATGCGCGCGCGTACGGCGTCGAGCACCGTCTGGGCAGCATAAAGGAGGGCGACCAGCACGAGGAGAGCGACCAGCGTCGCCAGGCTGCGGCTGGCAAGCACCCGGTCATAGACCTGCAGCATGAACAGCGAGCCGGTGAGCGCCATCAGGTTGAGAACGCCGCTGAACAGCCCCAGAGCCGCCAGCGCGCCCCGGCACGATACCAGCCAGGCGGCGGCCGGGTCGGCCGCCGCTTCGCTCGGTTTTGTCTTTCCGTTCATCAGACCACGGCAAAGTGAGCGTGCGTGATGTCCTGCGGCACCGTTCCGTCCCACACCTGGAGCTCGGCAAACAAGGTGCGCTCGCCGGCACCACTGCCATCCGCGTCGTAGTAGAGATTGCCGCTCAGCGTGTCGTAGAGGATATGGTCGTCGGCATCTTCGGCAAGGCCGCCGGCGTTCGCGCGGAACATGCTGGCCGACAGTTCGACCCTCTCTTCCTCCCCGAGCATTCTGAAGATCGCATTGTCCAGCCAGATCCTGTGATACTCGGTGTTGAACTCGACGACATCGACATTCGCATGGGGGTTCACCTCAAGGTCCGTGTTAGCGCTGAGCGCCGTGTCGAACACATAGACATCGTGCCCGTACCAACCGCCATAAAGGTAGTCTCTGCCGGTTCCCCCGTTGAGGATGTCCTTGCCGGCATCGCCCAGCAGCGTGTCGTTGCCGGAGTCCCCATAGAGATCGTCATTGCCGCTCCTGCCGCGCATGAAGTCATCGCCGTGCCGGCCATGGAGAACGTTCTTGTCGTCCGAGCCATAGAGGCGGTCGTCGAAGCTGGTTCCGATCAGGCCCTCGATGGACTGAAATGTATCGCCCTCGGCCGCGCTGCCGATGTTGTAGGCCGGAGCATCGAGATAGACCCTGACGCGCTCCGTGGCCGTGGCATAGCTGGCGAAGTCGAAGCCGAGGCCGCCGTCGAGACGATCGGCCCCTTCGCCCCCCAAAAGCTTGTCGTCTCCCGAACCTCCATAGAGCGTGTCGTTACCATCCTCTCCGCGGAGTTGATCGTTGCCTATGCCGCCGTAGAGCGTGTCGTCTCCGCCCCTGCCGAGGATCATGTCGCTGCCGGAATCGCCGTAGATGATGTTCGACGCGCTGTCGCCGATGAGCGTATCGGCGAACTGGCTGCCGCGAAGCCCCTCGATGGAATCGTATGTGTCATATCGGGCGTCGCCGACGTTCCAGGAAGGATCTCCCAGATCGGCATACACCCCTGAACTGGCGTCCACATAGCTTGCATAGTCGAAGCCGCTGCCGCCCTGCATCGTGTCGCCGTGCACGCCGCCAACGAGAATGTCGTTGCCGGAGCCACCGATCAGCGTATCGGCACCCTGGCCGCCGTAGAGGACATCGTCCCCCGCCTGGCCGTTCATCGCGTCGTTTCCGGCAAAGCCGATGAGACGATCGTCGCCATACCATCCGCTGAGACCGTTGGCGCCGGCATCGCCGTAAAGCCAATCGTCATGGGCGCTGCCTCTCAACGCTTCGATCGCAATGTACATGTCGCCGGCCGCGTCACCGGCGTTGATCGCGGAATCGGTAAGGCTGGCAACGACGCCTTCCTCGGCGTTGACATAGCTCGCAGTGTCGTATCCCGCGCCGCCATCGAGAATGTCGGCGCCTCCATCGCCGATCAGTATGTCGTTTCCATTGCCGCTTCTTAATTCGTTGGCGAAGCCGTTTCCCCCCAGGGTATCGTCATGCTGGCTGCCCAGAAGTCCCTCGATCGAGCTGTAGGTGTCTCCCTTGGCGTCACCCTTGTTGAGGTTCGGGGCATAGAGCAAGGCCGTGACACCTTGCGTGGCGCTTGTATAGCTGGCGTAGTCCGCGCCGAAGCTGCCGATGAGCTTGTCCGCGCCCGCGCCGCCAACAAGCTCGTCGTCCCCAAAGCCGCCATAGAGCGTATTGTCCGCGGAATTGCCGATCAGAACGTCAGCATATCTGCTGCCGCTCAGCCCTTCCACTGAGGAGTAGAAATCACCGCGTGCATCACCGGTGTTCATGGAGGGGGTTGCGAGGCTGGCAACAACGCCACTCGTGGCCGTCCCGTAGCTGGCCGTGTCATGACCGGAACCGCCATAGAGGCGGTCGCTGCCTGCACCGCCGCGCAGCGTGTCGTTGTCGGCACCGCCCAGGAGCATGTCATCGCCGTCCCCTCCGTCAAGGACATCCTTGCCGGCATCGCCGGAGAGGGTATCGTCTCCGTCACGGCCATACAGGCGGTCGTTTCCGCCATTGCCGTAGAGAACGTTGTTGCGATGGTCACCATAAAGGCGATCAGCATGGGCGCTGCCGCTCAAGCCCTCGATCGAGGAGAAAATGTCGCCCTTTGCGTCTCCGGTGTTGATTTCCTGGTTTTCGAGGCTCGCTGTGACACCGGATCCCGCGTCGGTATAGCTTGCGAAATCCGTACCGATCCCGCCATAGAGGGCATCGGCGCCCACACCTCCGACCAGCGTGTCGTTGCCGCTTCCGCCGACCATAACATCATTGCCGCTGCCGCCGTGCAGATAGTCGTTGCCGCTACCTCCGCTGAGGTAGTCGGCGCTCCCTCCGCCCGAGAGATAGTCGTTACCGCCGTAGCCGTAGATGTAGTCCTGGCCCGACGTTCCGATCAGAACATCGGCGTAGTCGCTGCCGATAATCGTTTTTGCCATCTTTAGAATGCTCCACTGTCAAATGAAATCGTGCCGCCCGCTCGCCAGACGCTGGCAGGCGCGTGTCCTGCGGGCTGCTCAAGTGCCGCCGTTGCGGGCTGGAAACCGCGTGAAGGCGGGGTTGACGACGATGTGCTGAAAGACCGATGCCTTCAGGGCATCTTCAGGCGGCTTCTTTCGCGTTGCGCATTCGCCGCCGGTCGCATCTTCACCTCACGGCTGTCCCGCCCTTCGCGCGATTGAGGGATGGATGCAGGAAACGTGATGCAGATGCACATATCTCAGTCGTCTGCGGGATATGGTGTCGGTGTCGGGCATATGCTTCCTCTTCGCTTTCCTGTTCGTTTCGACACCAGCGAAGGCATTCATGAACCTCCGCGGCGTTCTCGCATTCAAGGGCGTGAGGTGGCGCCTTACAGTGTGAGGCAATCGGATTTTTCCCGTCAGGCAGGACTTTGCCACCCAACATCGGGTCGGGGAGGGTGTTTGGCGGGCGGGAGTGTTCTTGAACGGTTTCTACGACAATGGATGTATCGTTCTTGCGAAATCAAGCGTATACTTCATGAAATATTCATAATTATTATAAAGAAGATCGAAGCCAGTGTATATCAAGAAGTAAAAGTATAAGAATTGTTATTATTGTTGTTCTTGAATATGATATGCTGTTGACGCATAAGAACCGGGCCATGTCTTCACGCGTGGGGCAGGGAGACACCGGGTTTTCCAGGAGACGGCGCCATGCGCCCAGCAGGATGTGACGCGCCAGGCGGGATCGAAATACGCAGGCAGAAGCCGGTGTTGGCGGTTCTGCCCTTCAAGGTGGTTTCGGGGGGGCAGTCGGACGGGACCATCGCCGACGGCCTGGTGGAGGACCTTTCGGACGCGCTCGCTCGCTTCTCCACGCTGGAAAGCATCGCACCGATGTCGGGTGCGGTGGTTGCGGAGCTGGCCGACCGGGAAGCCGCCCGGCGCCTGGGAGCCACGCATCTCCTGCGCGGGCGTCTCCAGCGGGAGGGAGAACGTTTCCGCCTCGTTGCCGGTCTGGTCGATGGCGAAAGCGGCGCGCAGCTTTGGAGCGAGAAGCTGGAAGCACCGGCGACCGGGCTCTTCGAACTGCAGGGCGAGCTCGTTGCCCGCATCAGCGCCACCTTCAGTGCCCGCATCGAAGAAACTGCCTTGCAGGCGGCCCGTCGCAAGCCCACCGGGTCCCTGGCGGCCTACGAGTTGACGCTCAAGGGGATGTCGTTGCTCAGGCGCGGGTCGTACGAGGCGGACGAAGAGGCACGAGGCCTCTTCCGGCACGCCCTTGAGCTTGATCCGCAATATGCTCGCGCCTATGCCGGTCTGTCCTTGTCCTGGTTCAATGAGTGGGGTTGCCAGCTCTGGAACAGGATAGCGGAGAACGGCCAGGCAGCCTACGAATATGCACACAGGGCGTTGGATCTCGACGATTCCGATGCAATGCTGCACGTGGTTATCGGCAGGATTCTGCTTTATCGGCGCGAATACGAGCAAGCATCGTGGTATCTGGATCGCGCCCTGCAGATTTGCCCCAACGACGCGGATGTGCTGCTGCAGCTTGCTGTTGCGGAGGTTTTTCTGGGGCGGCCGGAGATCGGGATCGAAAGAGGAGCGCAGGCACTCCACCTCAACCCCTACCATCCGAACGGCTGTTACGCCTACGCGGCCTTTCCCTATTTCACGGCGAGAAAACTCGAAGATTTTCTCAAGCTGAATGGTCGGGCGGTTAATACGCCGCTCATCTGCGCGCCCGCCCACTCGGCCATCTCGAGCGCCTATCTCGGCAGAATGGGAGAGGCTCAGCATCACCTCAAGCTGTTCTACGAGAAGTTCGGCCGCATGATTGCCGATGGCAGGCCGTTTACGCCGCGCGAGGCCTGCGACTGGCTCCTCGATTACGCGCCGTATCGCCGTCGCGAGGACCGGGAGTTCGTCGCCGATGGCTTTCGTCTCGTTGACGGCGGGATCGCGAAACGTTCCCCCGAGACCACTGCCTCGCATATGCCGACGGACAATATCTTCGTCTCCGGCGGGGGAGGGTGGCGACTGAGATTTGCAGGCCGGGAGGCCAACCTACCCGACATAAAAGGACTGCGCGACATTCAACGCCTCATCGGGCGCGCGGGAGAGGAAATTCACTGTCTCGATCTCGCGGGGCGCGAGGAGGAAGCCTATGGCGGCCAGTTCATCCTCGACGACAAGGCGCGGCAATCCCTGAAACTTCGCATCCGCGATCTGCAGGAGGAAATTGCGGAAGCGGAAGACATGAACGATCCCGGCCGCGCCGAGCGCGCGCGGGAGGAACTCGACCAGTTGGTCGAAATGCTCTCCAAAGCGCTGGGGCTGGGCGGCCGAAACCGGCAGTTGGGAAGCATGAGCGAACGGGCCCGCACCGCCGTCACCTGGCGCATCCGCCATGCCATCCGCAAGATCGAGACCCTGCATCCCGATCTGGCCAGGCACCTCAGGACGTCCGTCCGCACGGGCACGTTCTGCGCATATCGGCCGGAACAGCCGATCCGTTGGCGACTTTGCACCGACTGAGGCGACGCATCTTCCGCACCGGGGACGGCCATCAGGATCGCAGCTTGCTCGGGGTGCGTAGCTGTAGATATCGCATAATCTGCATTATGGAACTCAGCCTTCCGCCGCGCCCTTCCTGCTGGTCATTCCGTCACGTCACGATGTCGGCCTCCTCGGCCTTTTGCGGCGGGCGTGTCAGTACGGGCCTTCGGGCCGCTCCGTTGGGTCACACCGGGTGTCGGAACTTCAGGAACCGCCGAGAGTCCCCGGCCGGACGCGGTCGGGATGTGCTGCCTCAAAGGCGGCGATGCGCGCGCAGTTGGTCTCGATCCTGAAGATCCGATGCAATTCCGACAGATCGACCTGCCAGCGCCGGGCGTTGTAGAGCTGCGGCACGAGGCAGAAGTCTGCCAGTCCGGGACTGTCCCCATGGCAGAAATCGCCAGCGTCCCCGTCGCTCAGCATGACCTCGAAGGCCCGCAGTCCTTCGCCGATGAATGTGTGCATCCATGCCGTGACGGCTTCCTCGCCTCCCCCGACGAGCGAGGCGGCGTGCGTGGCCACGCGCAGATTGCATATGGGATGGATTTCCATGGCAATGGCGTGGGCCAGGGCGCGCACGCGGGCACGCCCCGCCGCATCGGCGGGCAGGAAGCCTGCCGCACGGGTTTCGTCCAGATACTCGATGATCGCCAGGGACTGGGTAAGGGTGCGCCCATCGATTGCGAGCACCGGCACCAGGCCCTGTGGATTGCGCTGCAGATGCGCGTGACTTCGCTGCTCCTGTGTCAGCAGGTCGACCGGCACGATCTCGTGCTCCTCTCCCAGCATGTTGAGCGCGATGCGCACCCGATAGCTGGCGGATGACCGCCAATAATCATAGAGAACCGTCGCCATGCTCTTGTTTCCCCATCGGCAGCGGGCGGGGCTTGCCGGCCTTCTGGCCTCCTACCAGTCGCGCTCCGCCGGGGCGGGCAACACCCGGCCTGTGCACTCGCCAAAGCCGATCCTGTATCCCTCACCCTCGGCCCAGCCCCTCAGCGTCACTTCGTCACCATCCTCGAGGAAGCTGCGCGTCTCTCCCGTTGCCAGCCGGACCGGCTCCCTGCCGTCCCAGGCAAGCTCGAGGAGCGAGCCAAAGCTGCCCTTCTCCGGCCCGGAGATCGTGCCGGAACCCAAAAGGTCGCCGCATTCCATTCTGCATCCGCCGACCGCGTGGTGGGCAAGCTGCTGCGCCGCCGAATAGTAAAGGTGACGGGAGTTCGTGCGCGCGATCGTGGTCGCCCGCTCCGCGCCCGCCGGCCGCAAGGCGACTTCCAGATGGATGTCATGAAGCAGGGGCCCCGGTTCGCAGAGATAGGGCAGCAGCGGCTTTTCCCGCGGCGGCGTGGAAACACGGAAGGGCTCAAGCGCCGCTTTCGTCACCACCCAGGGGCTGATGGTCGTGGCAAAGGCCTTGGCCTGGAAGGGACCAAGCGGCTGATACTCCCAGGCCTGAATGTCGCGCGCCGACCAGTCGTTCAGCAGCACATAGCCGAAGATCATCGCGTCGGCTTCCGCAACGGTGATCGGTTCGCCCATCCGGCTCGGCACGCCCACCACCGCACCCATTTCCAGCTCGAAGTCCAGACGGGTGGAGGGGCCGAAGACCGGCCCTGCCGCCTCGGGCGGCTTTCGCTGGCCGAGCGGCCGACGGATGTCGGTGCCCGAGACGACCACCGTCGAGGCGCGCCCGTTATAGCCGATGGGGATGTGCAGCCAGTTGGGCGGCAGCGCATTCCCGGCCCCACGGAACATGGTGCCGACGTTGAAGGCATGCTGGCGGCTGGCGTAGAAATCCGTGTAGCCCGCAACCTTGATGGGAAGCCCGAGTTCGACTTCCTTCAAGGGCACGAGCGCGCGTGCCAACATGCCCCTCTCGCCTCGCAACGACGGGTCGCCCCCTTCGGCCAGCAGATCCGTCAAGCGGGCGCGCACCCGCCTCCACGCCGCGGGCCCCAGCGCCATGAAGGCATTGATGTGCGGCGCGGCAAAGACCGCCGTCCTGCCCCCGGCATGGATGAGGCCGCTTTCCTCCAGCACGGCAAGATCGAGCACGTGGTCGCCTATGGCAACGCCACAACGCAACCGCTCACCCCTGCGGCGGAACGCGCCATAGGGCAGATTCTCGAGCGGAAAGTCGCATTCCGGCGCGTTGGCGCCTTCGATCCAGCTTCGCATTCTGCCTTCCTGTTGTGGCGGCCGGCGGCATGGCAAGGCCGGCCTGCATGCCGGTCGTTACGTTCGTAATGGTCGGTTTTGCAACCATCAAGCGCCGCAAGACCGATGGACACGGCCAGACGGTCGCAACAGGCGCCACCGCAATGCGGCGCCCGGCAGCGCTCTCCCGGTAGGGCCGCAGCGCCGCATCCAAGCGCGAGATCGCCAAGGCGGCGAGCGCCAAGTCCTGCCTGTCTTCTCTCCTCCTCCGAGCATGGTGGCGGCGATGCGGAGTTCACGGGCATGTGCGCATTTCAGGACGCCATCGGTGCCGACGACGTGCGCGTGATGCCCCGCCAGGACGCAGAAACGGTGCTCGCCGCCGACACGCCAAAGGCTCGCAACATGCGCCAGAAACTCAAAAAAAAGGCCTCAGATATGTCTGAAAAAATCCTGGCCCTCACGCCGCCACGCGGCCCGTGCCAGCCGGCGTGAGGTCGAAGACCGCCATCTGGCTTGCACCACCCAGCCTGGGGTGGCAGCCGGCAACATCATGGCACGCCACCCCGTAGCCGTGGCGGGCAGCCGTGCCTGCCGCCCATCGACGAAAGCGTTCGCGGTCCCATTCGAAGCGGTGATCGGGATGGCGGAAGCGGTGCGGCGGCACGCCGAGCAGCGGGTTGAACTCCGCATTCGGCGTCGTGACCACCACCCGCCCCGGCCGCATTCGGGAGAAGATCGCCCGCTCAAGCGAAGACAGCCTTTCAGGCGCAACATGCTCGATCGTCTCGACGAGCACGGCGCAGTCGAACCCGGCAAGGCGGCTTCCCGCCTTGGTGAGGCAGCCGTGGATGAGAGCGACCTGCGCACCGCCCGTCTCCACACGCGCGAGGCGGTCCCGCGCCCGCTCAAGGCTCGCGCGGCATAAATCCACGCCGAGGATCCGTTCGATCCGCGGCTCCGCCGCAAGGCGCGTCAACAGCTCTCCGTCGCCGCATCCCAGATCAAGCACCGAGCGGGCGCGGCACTGGCGCACCGCCGCGCAGACAGCGGCCAGACGCTGCTCGTGCAGCCAGCTGGTCATGCCGTCTTTTCCTCCCTTTCGGGCTTTTGCATCAGCGCCACATCCTTGCGCGGAATCTCGCACCCCCAGCCGCGCACGGCGGCGAGATGGCGCAAGGTCTCCTCCTTGTAGAACACCACATGGGTCGGGTCGCGGCGATAGTGCCAGCGGGCGAAAAGCTCGTCCTGCGTTCTGAAACAGGTCATCACCCCAAGCCAGCCGCCGGGCGCCAGAAGCCGGTCGAGAAGGGCGAATTCACGGGCCGGCTCATGAAAATGTTCCGCCACCTCGCAACAGACGATGAAGTCGTAGCAGCCGGCAAGAACGCTGCGATCGGGTGCGAAAAAGGGGTCATAGGTGACGACCCTGTGCCCCTTCTCGCGCAGCATCGCGGCCAGACCAGGCCCCGGCCCGCACCCATAGTCGAGCCCGCGGCGCGCCGGGCCGAGCCGTGCCAGCAGCGGCTCGGCGAGCCGCGAAAGGAACCGGCGATAGCGCGGATCGTCCGGATCGTTCCGATGGCGAAGGTAGTGCGCATGCTCCTCCTGCGGGGAAGGCAGGGCCGCCGGGTCCAGGAACACAGCGCTGCAGATCCGGCAATCCCAGTAGTCCCTGCCCTGCACATGCAGGAAGGGGCGGCAGCCCGGCGCACCACAGACACGGCACTTCATGCTGTCCGGGGATGAGAGCCGGCGCTCGGCACTCACACGGCGCCTCCACCCTTGCGCGCCAGATAGACGCATTGCCGCGCAAGCCGCCCCTGCAGCGGATTGTCGAATGTCACCGGCTCGGCGCGCGCCTCGCCGAAAACCGCCTGCAGAATGGCGGTAAAGGCCGCATCCCCGGGATCGTTCGACCACAGCGCGAAGATGCCGCCGGGCAGCAGATGCGCGGCAAGCTTCTGCAGCCCCTCCTGCGTATAGAGCGCGGCGTTGGAGGGCTGCAGCACCGCATGCGGCGAGTGGTCGATGTCGAGCAGGATGGCGTGAAAGCGCGAGCCCGGGGCCAGCGGATCGAAGCCCGTTTCAGGAGAGGCGGCCATGGCAAAGAAATCGCCATGCACGAGCCGACATCTCTCATCCGAACCGAGCCGCCTGCCGAGCGGCAGAAGCCCCTCCTCATGCCACTCGATGACCGGCTTCAGGGCATCGACAACGAGCAGGGAGCGCACATTCGCATGGTCGAGCGCCGCTGCCGCCGTGTAGCCGAGCCCGAGACCGCCCACCACGACGCGCAGGTCAGGCTGCGGCAGGGCGGCAAGCGCGATCGTGGCGAGCGCCCGTTCCGAGACGGTAAACTTGGAGGACATCAGGAACGCCTCGCCAAGCTTGATCTCGTAGATGTCCTCTCCCGTCGTCAGATCCCGGCGGCGGCGCAGAACCAGCGCGCCCATCGGCGTGACCTGATAGTCAAGTTCCTCAAACAATGGGCTCAAATGACTGCCTTCCTCATCTATCGGTGGATGCCGCGGCCGCCGCCGACGGCCCTGTGCGGATAGGCCATTCTGTTACGTTTGGCAAAGCCGCGCGCGCCGCGGGACGGAAAAGCCGATCATTGCTTCTGTCCCGAAATCCGCAAGACGGATCAAGACGGGCTTTGGCATAGTGCAGGCGCGTCAAGGGTGGTGACCATGAAGAACAGAACACGTCTGAGCTATGGCGAGCGCATTGCCCGCGTCGCCGGCCATATCGCGGCAAACCCGGTACGGGACCACGATCTGGACAGCCTCGCGGCGCTGGCCTGCTTCTCGCCCTGGCATTTTCATCGCATCTATCGGGCGATGATGGGCGAAACCGTTGCCCAGACGGTGCGAAGGGTGCGGCTGCACCATGCGGCCGGGGCGCTCGTCGGTGGCCGCAGACCGATTGCCGAGATCGCGCTTGAGGCCGGCTATGGCAGTGTGGAAGCCTTCACCCGCGCCTTTGCCGCCCAATATGGCGAAACGCCCGCTGCCTATCGCGCCAGAGGGCTGCCGCACCCACCCTCCAGCAATCCGCCTGCAGAACCAGGAAGGCGCACAGACATGAGCTCCGTGACCATAAAGACCCTCGAACCCCAGACCGTCGCCGCCATCCGCCATGTCGGACCCTATATGGAGATTGGCCAGGCCTTCGACCGCCTCATCGCCCTTGCTGCCGGTCACGGCCTGATGGGCCCGGATACCCGTTCGTTCGGCATCTACTACGACGATCCGAGCGCCACGCCGCCCGAGGAGTGCCGCTCCGACGCCTGCTTGACCGTCGGCAAGACGGATCCGCTTCCCGAAGGGCTGAAGCGCATGGAGATTGCCGGCGGGCGCTATGCCAGCCTCCTGCACAAGGGCCCGTATGCGGAGCTTCACAAGGCCTATGCGTGGCTCTATGGCGTCTGGCTGCCCGAAAGCGGCGAGGAGCCGGCCAACCAGCCGGTGGTCGAGGAGTATCTCAACAATCCCCGCGCGCTTCCTCCCGCCGAGTGGCTCACCGAAATCCTCCTTCCCCTGCGCGCCCCGGAGGATTGAGGCGGGCAGAAAGGCGCAGGTTTCGCGCCTGCACGGGCGCAGGGCATTCTTGGCTATTTCACCGCGCCCGTTGCCATGCCGGCGATGATGTAGCGTTCCAGGATCACGCCGACGATCAGAAGCGGGGCAATGGCCGCGGTGGAGAGCGCGGCCATGGACCACCAGTTGATGCCCTGGCTTCCCGTCTGGCTCGCCACCATCACCGGCAGCGTCTTGGCCTCGGTGCTCGTAAGAAGGGCGGCAAAGAAATATTCGTTCCAGCATAGGATCAGCGACAGGATGAAGGCCGCCACCATGCCGGGCAGGGAGATGGGCAGGACAATGCGCAGAAAGGCGCCCCAGATGGACAGGCCGTCGACGAGGGCCGCCTCCTCCAGCTCCACCGGAACGGCCTTGAACTGGTCGCGCATGATCCAGATGACGATGGGCAGCACCATCAGCGTGTAGAGGAGAATGAGCCCGATGCGCGTGTCGAGCAGCGCCAGCTCGCGATAGAGCGCCAGGAACGGCAGCGCGAGCACCACCGGCGGCAGGATGAGCTGGGAGAGGAAGAAGAACGAGATGTCGGCATTCTTCATCGGGCCGAAACGGTAGCGGAACCGGCTCAGCCCGTAGGCGGCAAGCGACCCCAGGACGACCGCCAGAAAGGAGGCCGAGATCGAGGTGATCACACTGTTCATGAAACGCTTGAGAAATTCCGCCCGCACGGTGGAGACGTTGAAGATCGTGTCCGGCGACAGACCCAGCGAGCGCCAGCCCAGCCACTGGGGCGTATAATCCACCCAGGGAACGAGATGGCCGCGCATGACGTCCGGCGCCATCTTGAAGGAGGTCGTCACCGTCCAGTAGATCGGGAACAGGCAGATGACCGCCCACAGGAGAAGAATGCTGTAGACCAGCAGTCGCAGAAGCATCCGCTGCAGCCGCTCCGTCTGGGTTTCCTGCCGCTGCGCCGTGGAAATGGTGTCTTCGATGGCGACCATTGCCTAGTTGACCTCCTGATCGTAGCCGCGCATCCAGCGGCCCAGCAGGTTGAGCAGCGTGACGAGAAACGCCACGATGATCACCAGATAGACCACCGCAAGCAGCGTGCCGTAGCCGACATTGGAGCGGTCGCGATACTCCCGGAAGATGAAGCTCGTCACCGAGTCGGTCGCCCCGCCCGGCCCGCCGGATGTGACGTTGATGATGATGTCGGCTAGCTTGAGCTTGAAGATGACGCGAATGATGACGGCGGTGATGGAGACCGGCAGCATCAGCGGAAAGGTGATCTTCCAGAAGGTTTGCCACGGCGTGGCGCCGTCAACCCTGGCCGCCTCCATGACTTCGCGGGGGAGCGACTGGAGACCGGCCAGCAGGATGATCATCATCAGGGGGATGAAGGTCCACGCATCCATGACCATGATGGAGAGGCGCGCAAGCCAAGGGTCGGCGAAGAAGGCGGGATTCTCCCACCCGAGCCAACGGGCAAAATTGGCAAGCGGACCGAAACGGTTCTCCATCATCGACTTGCCGACCATCCAGGACAGGGCCACGGGCGAGAGCATGAGCGGCAGCAGGAAGACGACGCGGAAGAACTTGCGCGCGCGGATCTGCGAATGCAGGACCAGCGCCAGGCCGAAGGCGATGGCATACTCCGCGACGATGGCCAGCGTGTACCACACCATGTTGAGCATGGCGTTCCAGTAGAAGGGATCGTCCGCCATGCGGCGCAGGTTGTCCAGTCCGTTGAACTCCGGCCCGTCGAGCGAGGAAAGGTTCCAGTCCGTGAACGAGACATAGAGCGCAAAGAGCAGCGGAAAGACCACCATGGCAACCACGAACAGGGCTGCCGGCAGGACGAACAGCGCTCGCTTGCCATCCTCTCCGCGCCGCAGCACCTGCGACCAGCCGAGCATGACGCCCCAGAAAATGTAGGCATAGAGCACCGGCCGCCAGGTGGCGAAGCCGAGATCGACGATGCCCAGTTCCTGAAGCGCGCGCATGAGCGCGATGGCCACGAGCATCAGCGTGCCCGCGGCAAAGACCATCCGTCCCAGCCGCTTGCGGGACTCGGGAATGGGATCGGGGATCACGAAATCATCCGGCTCGACGGCCGCTGCGGTTGCCTTGTCCATGCCCTGTCCTGTCGTGACCGCCAGCGGCGCGGAAGGCTTCTCGCATCCCGCCACGGTCATGCCGGTCGACTGCGCCCTTGTTGCCTTTCATCGTCCCTGCCAGGCTTGGGCGAGAAAGGACCGGCGGCTGGGCCACCGGTCCCTCTCCGTCCGCCGCATCCTGAGCCTGGGTCACATGCCGAGCGATGCCTTGTAGAGCGCGATCTGGCGCTCCCGGCCGATCTGGTCGGTAATCTCCTCCCAGGCCGCGGCAATGGCATCCGCCCCTTCCTGCACCGAGCCGTACTGGCCGGCGAAGATCTTGGCCAGCTCATCCTCGGCGATCGAATAGTACTGGAAGATGCCGGGAATGCGCGGCTCGATCGCCGCATTGGGATGGTTGTAGCTGTCCTGGTTGGAGCTCAGATAGTCCTCGATGAAGTCGCGGTCGTATCCGGCCGCCTCCCACTCGTCGAAGATGAAGTGCGAGTTGCGGTAAGGCTGGAAGCCGGAGGGATAGGCGACGGTCCACAGCGACAGGTCCTTGCCTCCCAGATGGGCCGCCGCCGACCAGGCGGCCTTGCGCTTCTTCTCGTCGCCCGACACCCGGTTGGTCACATAGATGCCCCAGCCGATATAGGCATTGTTGGGCGCCTCGTTGGGCGTCTGCTCCCATTCGCCGGTGCGCGAATTGTAGACCGCGTCCGACCCCGGATTCGTGGAGAAGCCCACAACGTCGCCCACCACCGAAGTATCGGAAGTGCGCGCATTGGAGCCCACATCTCCCCACCAGGTAAGCATCGCGCCGGTGCCCGCGAGGAACTGCTGGAAGGCCGTCGTGTTGGGGTCGGCGTTGAGCTGATCCGGCGGATAGGCACCGGCCGCGATCAGCTCCATCACCTCCTCGATGGCGCGCACGAAGGCGGGATTGTTGATGCGCGGCTTCATGGTATCGGGATCGAACAGCCAAGCCGGATCGTCGGGGTGCTTGGCATAGGGCGCCGCCCGGTCGGCCAGGAAGTAGAATCCGAATCCGCCCCAGGTGATCTTGAGCGGATCGAGGAAGCCATAGGCCGGAAGTCCGGTAAGCGGATCGGTCTTGCCGGCCAGGAACTTGGAGTGCGCGTTGACCTGCGCCCAAGTCGTCGGCGGCTCCCACGGGCTGCCATCGCCCTCCTCCGCCCAGGCCTGCGCCAGCTCCTCACTGGCATAATAGTCCGTGCGGAAGGCGAGCGTGTGGCAGTCGCCATCGATGGAGATGCGATAGGTCTTGCCGTCCCACGTGCCCACCGGCGCCTTGAGGTAGTCCACATAGTCGTCCATGTCGATGAGCGTCTTCACCCAGTCCGGCATCTCATCGAGCAGGCCGCGTCCGGCCGTGTCGCCTTCGAAGGGGGCGCCCATCTCCAGAATGTCGAAATCGACGGTGCCCGTGGCGATCGACTGCTGGAGCCTCGGATTGTAGTCGGCCTGCGCAAGGTCGATCCATTCGATGCGCGCGCCGGTATATTCCTCCCAGGGGCGCAGGAAACCACGGAAGAGAAAGTTGTGCAGGTTCTGGTTGTTGAGGCCCATGAAGGTGAGCTGCACCCCGGCAAACTCGCCTTCCTGCACGGTCTCGCGCGTGCCGCCGAGGCACATTTCGCCAACCTTCTGCCAATCGGCATCGGTGGGCGATCCCCGGCCCACGCCGGGGATCTTGAGAATTTCGGCACGCAGACTGTCCTGCGCGAACGCCGGTCGCACCAGCCCTGCCCGCGCGCCGAGCGCCAGCGCCCCGGCACCGGCCGCTCCCTTCAAGAGACGGCGGCGGCTGGCCTGCATGGCCATCAGCCGCTCATAGATATGAGCCTTCATGGATGATCTCCTCCCTTAGACGATCGTGCATGATTGTGATCGGGAACGCTGGTGACCTGCCCCCAAGAAACTGGGCCATTCAAAAGGAGAGCTTGTTCTCTTAATGTTCGAAGCAACAAGGAGAACAGA
>NZ_JAODNW010000029.1 GCF_025398255.1 Chelativorans intermedius
CTCACGCCGCCGAATGATGGCACACAAAAGGAGAACAGGCTCGACTTACGAGTGGCCCTGAAAAAAGGGGCAGGTCATAAAAGCCGTATTCCTCTGGTGCTCCTTCCGGTGGGAAGCGACCCTGCGCGTCGAGCCATTGCTGAATCCGACGCCGGATACCGGGCAGGGAAAGCTCAGCAAACTGATCTTCGAGACCAGGGTTGTTGGTAAGAAAGATGCTGCGCTTCCATTCCCAGATGCACATCTCGGCTGACGGCAGGCCGGAAGAGATCGAAGCGCCGGCGCCAATGAAAAAGGACAGAGTGGCGCCACGACGGATACCGATCGACCTGACAAAGGCGTCAAGCGAGAGGACGATATCCTCTTCGTCCTCCGCAGGCTGAAGCTGGCTGGCTGCCTCTGTCATGATGACCCCGCCTTCGAAACGGAAGACACCTTCGGGGCCAGCGGCAATTCGGGTTTTGTCGCCTGTGATGTGTGCGAGCGGATAACCTCGCTGACAGCCCGGCGCACCACCCACGCGACCGAAACATCTTCCTTTCGGGCTATCTCGGCCAGGATGGCGTAGTCTCCGGCATCCAGGCTGACGGACAGGCGTGCTGTTTCACGATTCCCTTTAGGTCGTGCCATGAGTGTGATGTTGATTGCACCACATTACAGCAGCGAGCTGAATCTATGGCTCGCCCACAAGCGTGACAATAACTGGTTCACCAAAGCAGGAACCAGGGGGCGGCCACGGCCATCACTGCCGGTCGAGTGATTGAAGGCTGATGATGGAATGTCTTCCAAGGGCGCGACGACCGCGCATGACCTCGCGAGAGCGGTTATCGCCTCGGCGACGGCACCCATACCGTGGATGCAGCGTCTCGGCTACCTGCTGGAACTCGTGGACGCGCCCGCGCTGGCCGATGTCCTCAAATCCTGGCTCCACGGCCGCGTGCACCAGACCGCGCCGCTGCTGACGGGGGTACCAGCAAAGGATGCGCCCCGCAATACTGCGTGGAAGCTTCTCATTAACGCGAACGTGAAGGCGGAACTGTGATCCCCCGCGACTACATAACGCAGTGGCGGGCACAAGCGCCGTGGGTACAGGATATTCAGGTTGAACAGGACCTGGCGATCAGCCGTGCGCTGGTCGCGATCTTCTCGCACCCGCTTCTCGCCGATGCTCTGGCTTCACGCGCAGGCCGTTCACGGTGTCATCGCGCTGGTTCGAACGAGATCACACGCGCGCTATTCGAAGAAAACATCCAGGCCAAGCTGCGCGATCGTCAGTTTACGGCCGATATCGGACCGCTGCTCGCCGACGGATACTCCTGGGACATTGAGCGCGATGCCGACAGCGTATCCGACCTGATCACGCGTCTACCCGGTGCGCCGTGGAAGGGCGAGGGATAAGCGATGGCGCTTCACACCCCTCTTCCTAAAACTTTGTCACGGCGGCGTCTGCGAAGACGGATCGGCCTCGCCGCGGCTACAGGCACGGTCATCCGGGGGACACTTGCGGAATATCTTTTGCCTCTGAGTGCCTGAATCATAAAGACCGCTTGGATTTCATGATCTTGCGAGCCGAATTCGAACTCGGCTGGCTCGCAAGCCAACAACCTGAATTTGGCGGGCAAAACATGCCGCTGCGCTGGGCGACGCCCTGTTCGTCGCTCAGGCCGTTCTTTGTCTGCTCGTCCGTCTCGCCCAAATTGGCACCAAACGATCCGCATGACACCACCTGCAAATTGGCTCCCCGGGGTTCGCGTGATTTGGACCTGTTCGGGAGCCATCGGACATCGGAATACTGCCGCGACTTCTGATCGCCCTCTCGACATTGGACAGGTGTGGATAATGTCTCACAATCGACCCATTCTCATCATCGGCGGGGCCGGCAAGACCGGCGTCCGCGTCAACACACTGCTTCGTGAGCGCGGGATCGCCACGCGGCCTGTCTCGCGCTCCAGTGAAACCCCCTTCGACTGGACGCGGCGCGAGACATGGGCTCCGGCGCTCAAGGGCGTGTCCAAGGCCTATGTCACCTATCAGCCCGACCTTGCCGTGGATGGCGCCGACGCGGACATCGCCGAGCTTTCGCGCCTTGCGCGTGAAGAAGGTGTCGAACATGTCGTGCTCCTGTCCGGGCGCGGCGAGCCCGGGGCGCAACGCGCCGAGGCAGCGCTGCAGGAATCCGGCGTGATGTGGACGAATGTGCGGGCGAGCTGGTTCAACCAGAATTTTTCGGAGGGGCCGTTTCGCGACGGGATTCTCGCGGGCGAGCTGGCGCTGCCGGCCGAACCGGTCCCCGAGCCCTTCATCGATGCCGACGATATCGCCGATGTGGTCGTCGCCACGCTGACGCAGGACGGCCACACGAACCGGCTCTACGAGGTGACCGGCCCGCGTGCGCTCACCTTCGCCGAGGCGGTCGACGAGATCGCAAGGGCAGTCGACCGCCCGATCCGCTACCGGCAGATTTCTGCCGAAGCCTTCGTCGAGCAGATGCGGCCTTACGTGCCGGAAGACATCCTGAACCTGCTCATCGAGCTGTTCACCGTGGTGCTCGACGGGCGCAATGTCAACGTGATGCACGGGGTGGAAGAGGCGCTCGGGCGCAAGCCCGTCAGCTTCGCCGACTATGCCCGCCGAACGGCGGCAACGGGGGTCTGGGAAGGCACTGCGTGAGCCAGTGATTTGCACGCATGTCGCGGCGATCTGATTTGCATATCCGCACCAAGGTGCCGCGCGCCGAAAAGTTTTTGCCTTACTTGTCGTGAGGCGCGCGGATTGTTCGTCCTGGGAACACGCAGCACATCGACATGCTTGAGGGAGACCGGGCCGTGAAACTGAAAACAACAACAAACATCACCTTAGACGGGGTGATGCAGGGACTTGGTGGAGCCGAAGAGGATCCCCGGAACGGTTTCGAGCGCGGCGGCTGGGCTATCCCGCTCGTGGATGCCGAAGGCATGGACTACATCAACGAGGTTTACGGCAGTGCGGACGCGTTCTTGTTCGGTCGGCGGACCTACGAAATCTTTGCCAGGTCATGGGGTGCGTTCAAGGATACGAGCAAGAGTGCGGTTGCGGCTGCGCTGAACGAACGGCCCAAATACTTGGTGTCAAATAGTCTCAAGGATCCGCAATGGGCGGGCACCACCGTCCTGACCGGCGACCCTGCCACGGCCATCCTCGATCTGAAGTTGCAGAACGAAGGAACCCTGCTGGTTCCGGGAAGCGGCGTACTCGTCCGGTGGCTCTTGGCAAACGATTTGGTCGACCTGCTCGATCTGGTTATCTATCCGATCGTCGTCGGTCAGGGCACACGGCTGTTCCCCGACGCCGGACCGGATATGGCGCTCGAACTGGTGACCTCGCGGACGACCCCTGCGGGTCTGACGATTCAGAGCTATCGGGCCGCCGGGCGGCCGCAATATCAGCGGGCCACGCTCGATACCGACGAAATGTCGGCTGTCGGGAAACGATGACATTCACTGGGAAAACGAGGTCATTCAATGGCCGGTTACACGACGAAGATCGATGCCGTCGAGCGCAGGATTGTACCGCTCGAATCCTGGCACAGGGAACGTGAGGCGTTGCTTGCCAAAGAGAAGGCCCACACACGCGCTGGCGACAAGCTTGCTGCCGAGCGCCGTCGTCTCCCGTGGGTGAAGGTGGAGAAAGACTACGTCTTTAGAGGCCGCGTCGGCGAGGCAAGACTTCACGATCTGTTCGAGGGACGCCGGCAGCTCATCGTCTATCACCACATGCTCAGGCCCGCCGACCCTGCCCCCTGTTCGGGCTGCGGGATGGTCGGCGACCAGATCCCGCACCTGGCACACCTCCATCAGCGCGACGCGACTCTCGTCTTTGTTTCGCGGGCACCCCTCCCTGAGATTGAGGCGTTTCGCGCGCGAATGGGCTGGTCGATGCCCTGGTATGAGACGGTGGACAGCTTCAACACCGATTTCGACGTCGATGGCGGGTTCGGTGTGAACGTCTTCTACCGCTCCGGCACAGACATCTATCGCACCTACTTCACCACGGGCCGCGCCGCCGAGACGCTCGGCACAGTCTGGACCTTCCTCGACCTCACCCCGCTTGGACGCCAGGAAACATGGGAGGACTCGCCTGCCGGAACGCCGCAAACCGCACCCTACCAATGGTGGCGACTTCACGATGAGTACGAACACCCTTGAGATGTCTTCATCGCGATGTCGTTGACAGACGAAGAAATCGAGCGCCCGGCGGCCTGCTTCAAGACACCCCAAAGGAAAGAACAGCTATGCAAGCGCTCATCACCGCCCTTTTGTGGGTCTCGGCGATCGGCTGCGGACTGATCGCGGGGCTCTATTTCGCCTTCTCGACCTTCATCATGACCGCGCTCGACCGCATCGGACATGCGCAGGGCGCGGCCGCCATGAACTCGATCAACTCCACCATTCTCGGCTCGCTGTTTATGCCGCTATTCTTCGGCACGACGATCGCGAGCGCTGTGCTCGCTGTGCTGGCGCTCTTCCGCTGGAGCGAACCGGGTGCCGCGGCGATGCTCGCCGGCGGACTGATCTACGTCGTCGGCATGTTCATCTGTACCGTCGTCTACAACGTGCCGCTCAACAACGAGCTCGCGCGGGCTGGGACAGGCTCGGCGGAAGTATGGACGCGATATCTCAAGGACTGGACGTTCTGGAACCACGTCCGAACCATCGCATCTAAGGCGGCGATGGTATCGTTCATAGCCGCCATAGCGGTTCGCGGCGGCGCTCAGGGTGTCCCAACCTAATGGAATTGAATTGATGCAATTGAACGCGATCGAAGTCGTCACATTGTTTGTCGACGACATCCAGGAGGCAAAAGCCTTTTACAGGAATGTCTTCGAGCCTGAGGTGGTCTATGAGGACAATGTTTCCAGCGTTCTGAAGTTCGCGGGCGCGATGGTCAACCTGCTCGACGTTTCCGAGGCGCCCGAATTGGTCGAGCCAGTGCCGGTTGCGCCGTCCGGCGCGGGGGCTCGGGTGCTGCTTACGATCAAGGTTGACGACGCGGATGCCGTTTGCACCATGCTCAAGGAACGCGGAGTACAGTTGCTCAACGGTCCTACAGATCGGCCGTGGGGGCGCCGGACTGCCGCATTTGCAGACCCTTCCGGCCATGTCTGGGAAATTGCGCAGGAACTGGCATGAGCGCCGCAATGTCTGGCGATCCCGACAACAAACCCAGCGGCTCGAAAAGGACCCTCACAGGCCGATGCCAGTGCGGTGCGGTCAAGTATGAAGTGGCCGACGCGTTCGCCTATGCCGCCAATTGCCATTGCTCCGATTGCCGGCGCATGACGGGTTCGGCTTTCAAGCCCTTTGCCGGCATCGAACGGGACAAGATGAAGATCACGCAAAGTGAAGAGAGCCTGCTGATCTCTGGCGACGAAATGAACCATGACGTGCGCTGCAGGACCTGTGGCTCTTTCCTCTATTCGATCGTCCGCGACGGGGGATATGTGCATGTCTGTTTGGGCACACTCGTTGACGACCCCACCATCCGACCGACCGAGCACATCTTCGTCGGGTCGAAAGCGCCGTGGTACACGATCAACGACCACCTGCCGCAGTATGAGCGTCACGTCTTCGAGGGACCACCGGTCAAACAGTGATCGTCCGGTACGAGCGTCTTCTTTGTGACGTTTCATGAGGTATTCGGCATCTCCCCCAGCAGCTGTTTCGCCCGTCAGCCAGGAGCGCGCCTTACTTTCCCGTAGCTGGCCTTTGCCTGCGGTCAGAGACTCCGAAATTGGCTCTATGGTTTTTCTGGGTTGTGGAGCTTTTGGAGTGCCAAAGACAGGAGCAAATTGCGATCGATCATATAACTCGGTTCGCACCAACCGCTGCGCTGCGAGCAACAATTGAGTTGTCTGGAAAACCAGGAGCCACCCGATGCTTGATACCCACCTGCCTGGCCTTCTGCTCGCCTGGAGCGCCTATGGACTGGGGATACTCAGTCCCGGCCCGAACGTCCTCGCCGTCATGGGAACGTCGATGGAAAACGGCCGGCGGGCGGGTGTCACGCTGGCGACAGGCATGGTCAGCGGCACGCTCGTCTGGGGCACCGCGACGCTATTGGGATTGACTGCCCTGCTTTCGCTCTATGCCTCTGCGCTCACACTCATCAAGTTCGTCGGTGCGGCCTATCTTCTGTGGCTCGCCTACAAGTCGTTCCGCGCCGCACTGGCCAGCCAATCGGAGATTCCCGGCGGACTCGAAGACAACAAAGCCGCGCGAAAGCGCTACATCCGCGGACTGGCCATTCAGCTCAGCAATCCCAAGGCGGCGCTGACCTGGATCGCGATCATGTCGCTTGCCGTGCGCGAGGGGTCGCCGCTTTGGGTCGGCCCGGCGGTCGTGGCCGGCTGCCTGGCAATCTCGTTCGTTGGCCACATGACCTATGCGCTCTTGTTCTCGGCGCCGCCGGTCGGCCGCGCCTATCTGCGTGCGCGACGCTGGATCCAGGGCGGTCTCGGCGCCTTCTTCTGCTTCGCCAGCTGGAAACTGGCTTCGGCGCGCCTTTGAACTCCACGGTCTTATAGCTGGAAAGCTGCCGGACGTTCGAGAGGTTTGGGCGCTCGGTTTTGGGACGACCGACAGCGCGGTCACTGTCTCGTGATTGGGCGTGCCCGAGCGGGGCGTTCGTCCTGTCGCCGCCCGCCTACCGCGTATCGGTGCCGTAAGCTGCCAGAAAGACGCGCACGCCCTCGCGCGCGTGCTTGCGCAGTTCCTCCGGCCCCGGGATCGCCTCGTCGCCCAGAAGCATCGCCTGGTTGAGCGGAGCCGACATCACAAGCCAGTTGAAATGCGAGGCGGCCAGCATCATCCGATCCTCGACCTTGAGCAACCCGGCCGCACCGTCGCCGAATTCCGCGACAGCGAAGGCAACCGCATGGTGCTTGGCACGCCGTAAGGGTTCGCGGTGCTGCCCTGGTTCGATCTCCTATCGTCGAAGATGCAGATGCTTCAATCACCGGAGATTGTCAGCCAATGTCCATGGATTTTCAATCCAGCGTTGTCCTCTCATCGTCGGAAGGCGGCCGCGGCCTCCATATCTGGTCCAGCCTCGTTGCTTCGCTCAAAACGCTATACGCAGCTTCCACTGAAACGCGAAGAGCATCAAGCCCAGCGCGGACCTTGTTGCAGGCGCCGAGCCGATTTTCGGCTCACATCATGCGTACACCCGAACCAGATCACGCAGTGGAAGCGGCAGGCCGTCGAGAAGCTGGCCAAGGTGTTTGACGACAAGGTTGCGGATGCGCAGGCGAGCCGGGAAGCCGAGGTGACGAAGCTGCACGCCAAGATCGGCCAACTCGTCGTCGAGCGAGATTTTTTGGCCAAAGCCTTCGATCGCTGAGCCTGGATCGGAGGAGAATGATGATCGACCCCGATCACGAACGGCTCTCGATCCGCCGCCAGTGCGAACTGGTCTCGATCTCGCGGGCGTCGTTCTACCGACAGCCCGCCGGTGAGAACCCCGAGAACCTTGAGCTGATGCGCATCATCGATGAGGCCTTCATGGAGACGCCCTGGTATGGCTCGCGCCAGATGGCGCGGCATCTGCGTCGCCAGGGCTGGTGCGTGGGGCGCAAGCGGGTCCGGCGGCTGATGCGCAGAATAGGCCTGTCGCCGATCTACCAGGCGCCGAAGACCAGCGAGCCGCATCCGCAGCATCGCATCTATCCCTACCTGCTGCGGCACCTGGCGATCGAGCGGCCGGATCAGGTCTGGTGTGCGGATGTGACCTACATCCCGATGCGGCGCGGCTTCCTCTATCTCGTCGCCATCATGGACTGGTTCAGCCGCAAGGTGCTGGCCTGGCGGCTGTCGAACACGATGGACGCCGACTTCTGCGTGGCCGCGCTCGAAGAAGCGATCGCCCGGCACGGCAGGCCCGACATCTTCAACACGGATCAGGGAAGCCAGTTCACCAGCTTCGCCTTCACCACGACGCTGAAGGACGCCGGCATCCGCGTCTCCATGGACGGGCGCGGCCGCTGGATGGACAATGTCTTTATCGAGCGGCTGTGGCGCAGCCTCAAATACGAATGCGTCTTCCTCAGCGCTTTCGAGACAGGAAGCGAGGCTCGCAACGGCATCGGTTCCTGGATAGACTATTACAACCGGCGACGCCCCCACTCGACCTTCGCCGGCAGGACACCCGAGGAGGTCTATGCTACGGCGGAAGTGACGGAGCAGTTGGCGGCGTAAAACGAACCTGATCCACCTTAGCCAAGCCGCCAAACTGTCTCACCAGGCGGGTCCACCTCTAAAGCTGATGGCCCCCGTCGGCATCACGAGCACGTACATGCCGTCGCGATCCGTCACCTTGTATTTTTTGTCTCGTGGTTTCAGAGCCTTAAGGGCTGTGTCGGTCAGCATTTTCCCTCCGGAACGGTCGAAAAATGAGGGAAAGCCGCTGAAATGTCCGTCAGGCGATTCTGGCACCTTCTGAACAGAGATTTTCGCTTGTTTTCAATATGATGAACTCGAAAAAAGTCCGTCAGAGGCTTTCACACCGCTGACGGTACTTTCAATCTCCATCGGTAGCAAGGTTCCAGAGGTCCGTCACACAGTCCGTCATTTGTAACGCTTGCGGGACGATAGTTCACAAAAGATGGTGAATAATTTTCTTTTTCTTTCAGGTAGTTATGTCAAGTTCTGGCGTGTTTCCGGATACGCTCGGCATGGCCTGAATCATTCCCACTCTATTATTGATAACCACCTAAGTGCATTGAAATATAACGAGAAAAATTATTTCCGACAAAAATTCACCGTCAAACATCCCGTCAAACATTCGGGCTTTTGAAATCATTGCACTTTTCGGAGTAATGCAAAAAACCGTGGCTTCGGGGACTATCGTCTACCGACGGTATCTCGAATGCTTCGTAGCGGCGCGCATGCATCTGCCGTTTCCAGGCTATTGTCTTACTAACACTAGAACGCCGTTACATCTACTGCCAACCCTGCCACAGGCCCTCAAACGGCTGAACCCCGAAACGGATTCGGCAAACTTACGCCAGTTTGCGTCAGCGATCCCATCTCCCTTGTGAAACCCGGCTGCTTTTAGATCGTATTCAAATCGGGCGAAGGCTCTGAACAACTCCGTAGCCAGGTTGAGTTCGTGCTCCAACGGCTAGATATACCTCCGATAGTCGGTACTGACCGTCTGGCCTTCGTTCATATATTTCAGTACTTCGCCGACCTTGCGTGCCGCCCGGATCGGGATGGGAAGCCGCTGGTTCATCTGGGTTGAATTCCAGTTGATCTTGGTCAGGGAAAACACTTCTTCGGCAATTTGGGCAATCGTGCTGTCGCAGCTTTCATGCGGGCAGAGCAGCAAAGGCCGGGGATCGTACTGGCCCGGATAGGTGCCGTAATAGGGAATGCTGCCGTTCGTGTAGAGCAGGCCCTTTCCGGCCAGGTTGACGAACGTGCCGCGCAGAACCGGATAATTGCCGTCGCGCAGGATTTTGACCGCGTAGGACTCCTGGACCCAGATGAGATCCCGGAGTTCGGTGCCGGCTTCTTCAAGCGCCTTCAGAATGCCGTCCGCTTCATCGCCCCTGAAGCGCGAAGTCTTGAGCACAATCACCCGCGCCGGAAAGTGCTTGTGGTGGTTCTTGTAAGCTGTGAGCACCTGCGAGGTCAGCTCGTAGGCATCGTCATAGGTCATGTAGGGATGCCGGCCGCGGCTTTCGGTCTGCGCGCGCTTGCCTTTCAGGATGAAACCGCGCCCGCGCTCGTCGAACATCTGCGCCGCGCTGGTGAAGAGCTGCTGACCGCCTGCTTCGCGGTAAAAACTGATCCCGACATAGCAGGCGGCGTATTCGGCCTCGCGCGGCATACGGCGCCACGGGATGCGGCCGCTGCCCTTGTAGTAAAGCGTCGTCATCAGGTTCCAGCTACGGTCCGCCTGATCCTGAATATCGCGGTCGCGGCTTTCCTTGATCTTCCGGGGAATCGACGCCTTGTCATCGATCACATCTTCCCAGACGATCTGGATCGGGAAGTTCAGGCCCATGGTGCGGGCCTTGAGCAACCCCCGGAAATTCGGGGCATCGGAACCGCCGCTGTCCTCCTTCTCGGTCGTGCTCTTTGAATCGACCTTGGCGTTCCAGACGCGCTCGATCAGCGCAACGGGAAGCGCGATGATCGCCACATCTGGCCGTTCGCCGCTGTCGTCGAGCGTCTGCAGGAGTGCGACGATTTCCCCGACCGCCATCTCGACCGCTTTTTCGTGGTCGGGTTCTTTGGTGATCTTGTCGATCCGGCTCTGGGACAGCGCGGCTGTCGCACCGTCCGGTATCTCGAACCGGCAGCGGAACGGATTTTGATTGCCAAGTCCCGGAAAGTCCGGATGAAGGTTGGGATGCTTTTCGGTCTTGCCTTTGATGCCGGTTGATACGGCGGTCAGATAAGTCTGCGTGCTTTCGACGGTCTTGGCGCTGCCGACGACACCGACCCTTATCACCTCGCCCAGAGGCGGCTGCAACGGGCCGGCTTCGACAAGTCCCAGCCGCGGATCGGGGTGATGGTGCTGATCACCAAACTCCAGTTCCGGCTCGTCGAATATCCTGTTTTCGAACGCCATCAGACCGCAAGCCTTTCCTGGTTATCAGACTCTTCAGCCTTCTTTTTGGGCGCGCCCCACACGTCTTCCGGCACCCGCGTATCGAGGGTAATCTGCGGCGGCGCTTCGAACCGCAGACACGGTTCGGGTTCGGCGTCCCGCCCGAACAGATCACCGGCGGCACGCTCCTTCTGAGTCAGGAAACGGTGCCACATGATCACTTGTCCCCGGAGCGAAGCGCTGTTGTCCATCCGCTTCTTCCCGGCAAGCAGCGCCTGCGGGTAGGAATGCGGCGTGAAGCCGTCGGTCGTAAAATAGTAGGTCGGGGTTACGACCAGGAACCACTGATCGTCCAGCAGCTCGAACCGCGGCGCGAACGCATGGTGCCGGACGAAATCCACGCGGCCCTCTTCCTTTTTGCTGGTGATGACGTTGACGACATCGGCATGGGTCCTGTTGCGCGAAGCTTCGTAATGGAACCGGCGCGGGACGTTCTTCTCAAGCGCCCTGAAATACAGCAGCTTACGCTCTTTCTCCCAGTTCAAGTCCTCGCGGGTCTGATGCCGTAACGCCTGCCGCAGGAGAAAGGCGAACTTGTGCTGTTCGTCCAAATCTTCGTGAAACGCCAGGTAGCCGGTTTCGATGGCCTCGACCTGATCCAGGTCCACGATTTCCCGGCACGGCGATGTCCGGGGATCATGAAACGACCAGAACGACCCGCCGTTGATCACCCAGTCGAACCGCGCCGGTTCGTCGCCTTCAAGCAGGAGCGCCGCTCCTTTCGGTCCCGAATGCGGCGTCGAGGCAACAAAAATCTCGGGGGGCATGGTGATCGGCAGTATATTGACGAGCGCTTCCTCGCCGCCGCCGAGCGGCGGCACATAGTAACCGAATCCGGCTTTCGGAACGGTCAGCGCGGCCAGCCGATCGACCGCGTTCCGGTCGAGAACATCGCGCTGCTTGTCGAACCGGAGACGGCGATCCCCTTCCGTGACGCCGCTGGGAACTTCCTGCCAGTAGAAGCTCTCATCGGACTTGCGGTAGAGCACGATGATGACCGGCAGGTTTGACGGACGCCAGTATTCGAGGTCCTTGCGTTTCAGCAGGTAGGTGAAGCCCTCTTCGTCCTCGGCGGTATAGGTCCCCGATTCGGTCGCCTTCACCTGCACGGCGATCATCCGCGCCAGCGGCCTACCCTCATCCATCACCTCGGCAATACCGTCTATGCCGGCCTCCAGGCGCGAGCGGCCGTCAAACTGAAACCCGATATCGAGGAACCGGCGGCGCACCGCAGTCTCGCCGATTTCCCCGAGCATCTGGCTGGATGTGAGAATCTTCGACATCCTTACACCATAGAACAATCGAGGAACATTTTGTATGGGATTATGCCCTCCGTCACGCCACGATTGTGGACAGATCGCACGCTCTGCAACGGCATGTCTCGGCTACAGGCTATTATCGGGCCGCATCGGCTGCGCAATCACGCGTAAATTCTGCTGTGCCATGACAAGTTTTTGCTGACACAAGCGCCTGAGCCACACCGAAAGAGGCAGGCTTGTCAGCGGGAGCACGAATCCGTGCGCCACCGGGAATCCAGCGGCCCCATGAGGGTCTGATGAGGATCGCGCCGCGCGGCCTCGATTTCCTCTTCCGTGACGGCGTAGCGCAGGAAATTACCCTCGTGATCCTCAAGGCATGTGAAAATTCGTCCGCCTTCATGGAGGATTTTCTTGGGATCGGCGTAGGTGCCGCGCCCGATCATTCCGGCAAGCCGCTCGAGATCGTGGTGCTCGGCCAGGAACGGATCGAAAGAGCGCGGCGTCTGCGTCTGCGCGACAACGGCGTGAAGGGGCCTGTTCCAGTAATACTGAACGCGCAGCGCATCTTCATGCAGGACGGTGTGATCGTAAAAAATTCGCGCCGCCAGCTCGCCAAACTGGACGGGATGCAGCTTCTCGCCAATCAGGTGCTGAAACCTGTGAAGCCGGAATTCGCGGTGGATGCCGCCGTCAAAGGCACAGATAAGGCCGAGATTGCCGGTTCGCAGCGCGGCCCCCAACGTAATCAGGTTATCGGCGAAATCGAACGCTTCGAACCGTGTATCGCGCGTGTCGATCTCGACAACGTAAAGCGAATATGGCGGTCCGTAGAAAAAATCCGGGAGCGGCGGATCGGTCAGATAGCACGCATACATGCCCTTGTGCATCGCGAAAGCGCGCTCCATCATGCCGAGATATGTAATGCCGGGCATCAAGTCCTGTGGAACGATGCTGTCGGGCTCCGGCTCATTCCGCCTGCGGTGATCCGGGTAAGCATGGCCTTTCCGGCAAAGCAGCCAGAGGATCTTGCCAAGCCAGACCGCGAGCAGTTCCTGATCAAGGTCCTGCACCGCGGCAAACGCATCGCCAGAACGGACGCGGCGCGCAATCTCCGTTTCCAGCCGGCCAAAGCGGTGATGATTGCATTTCTCGCAGATATCGATTCTGACACTCTTGTAGGTCTTGCCGATGAAATTCGGCAGGGTCAGCCGCCGGGTTTCCAGCTTGTGATGCTTTTGCAGCCAGCGGGGAAAAATATGTTCATCCGTCCTGGCGACCCGTCCGAACTTCCTCCCGCAAAGCGGACAGTGCGAAGAGATATCCCGCAGGGCCAGCACATCACTTATCATCTGCAATGACATGATCAGCCAGACGCACCGTCAGTGGGATCGAATTCGGATTCGCCGCCCCTGATGCCGGAAAACACGTCGCCCTCTTCCCTGTAGGACTGAATGGCTCCTACGACCGCCCTGTTGCCCTTGACGACAGCTTCGACCAGTTCCCTGAGATAGGCGGTCGTTTCTGCGGTCGCGCCGATATAGCCGGCCCGGATCAGGTCGAGGAACGGCCCTTGCCGCAGGTAGCGTCCGGCAAGGCTCTCGAAGCTCACGCGGACCGCGCCGCGCGGCCCTTTGGAAGACGGATCGGCCCGCAACCGCTCAAAGTGGTCTATGGGTATGACGATCCCGGCATTGCCCAGCGCGCCGCCCCGCTTGACGAACTTGAGATAGAAGACCTGCGGATTGAGACGGTACTCGTAGGCACCGGGCGTATGTTGTTTGGCGAATTTCCGCATGCGTCTGATCTCGGCATCAAGCTTTGCATCCGGCCGATAAACCCAGTCTTTGTCCTGGTCCTTGCGCTCGTGCGGTTCAAGCATCTTGTACTGGACCATGACGATGTTCTGGCGCGTCACGTTGAGATAAATGAGATCAACGCCGAAGACATTTTCAAGCGGGCGGCGGTTGGCGGTGAAGACTTCAAGCCGCTCATGCCCTTTCTCGAACACGGCACGCCCCGTGATATCGCTGCCGGTCAGCTCATAATCAGGAAACGTGCGGGCGTCGTGCTCGACGACGGAATCCTCCATGATGTTGATGCGCGCGAGCGCCGTATCCTGCCCTCTGGCGAGTTCAAGGGACACAGCCTGATCACCGGGCGACAGGCCGAACGCGCGCAGTGCTGTATGCACCGCGTCTTCCTGTAAGGCATCCATCCCGCGGAAATATTTGGGCGCGGAGAGTGAGGCGATTGCGGCACGCATCGCCCCGCGATTTGACTCGATCTCAGCAAGCTTTTCGACCAGGTGAACACTAAGTTTTGGCGACAAAGCAATAACAGATTCTCGGGATTCCAGGCGATCGCGAAGATTGCGCGTATGGGCATTGTCGGTGACGAGCTTAATGATCTCCGATTTCGACGAAGGCTGGATATGCTGGGCGCGCTTGACCTTGATCCGCGATTCCAGAGTTGTGACGGCGCTGCGCGAACTGGCCAGCCCGAAATACACATCGCTGCCGTCGTCGCCCTTGCCGATGACAAGGCAGGCCGTCGGTACGCGAACCTTCTCGAACAGCTCGTGCGACCGGGCAATCGTAAACTCGTTGGCGCCGCGCCGGGACTCCTGCAGGCGTGACCATTCCTCCCGGTCAAACTGAAACACGACGAGGGGCTTTTTCTGCACGATGGCTTTCAGGTCATCCAGCCATGATTTTTGCACTGTCCTGGTGTTCATTGTGGTTTGTCGCTACGCCTGAATCTGTACTAGGCGACGCTCAAATCTCCTTCACTGTTACAACGGCCCCCTGGCCGCATAGATGAGTTTTCAGCCGCTCCGCCTGGCTCTTGGGTGCGGCGATAACCAGCAGCTTTTCGGCTCTTGAGGCGGCCACATAAAGTTTGCGCGCATCCTCGGCCCTGTCGGCGGGTTCCCCCGTTTCAAGGTAATCCAGAATGGACTTAAGCGTGGATGCCGTCGTGACAACGCAGACGGCCGGATACTCCATACCCTTGACCGAGTGGATCGTGCGGGGCATGGCCGTCGCGGCGGGCACTGCCGCAAGCGCCGCATCGAGTCCGACATTCCATTTGAGCTTTTGCGCAATGGTGTGCCCGTCCGCGATAGTGAGTTCGCGGGCCAACAGCTCCTTAGCGGTTGTGTGCCAGCCTTTGGCATCTGTATGCGTGGCCGGATCAAACCGCAGCGCCCGCAGGATGGAGATAACTTTCGACCGCCAGCTTGCCGGCTCGATCTCGTTGTCGGCAAGATACTGATGATAGGAACGCTCACCAAGCCGCCCCTCCAGCTCCAGCAGAATCCGGTGCACGCATTCAATCGCCGTTTTCATATCGCTAAAGCCGGCGGCGAAATGAAAGTCGGTGACGGCTTCGGCAAGCCGGATGGTCCGGTGATTACCGCCCGCCGGCCGCGGCTGCCCCGCAGCGGCGGCGCCGCTCGCCTTCGTCGCGGCCACGATGGGCGCAGATGCAACATCAATACCGGCCTTTTGCATCAGGCCGCAAAATGCTGTGCCGATTGAAGCCGGCACGCCTTTGCCTGCATAAGACAAAATCTTAACCGGCGCCGTGTCATCCTTTAGCGGTCCAAGCGCGTCGTCGGGCACGCCGCGTTCGGAAAGCGGCCGGAGCTGAGCGATAGCCTTGCATATGTTGGGCGTTGACCGGAAGTTCCCGGTGAGGTTCTTGCGCTCGTCTGCAGGAAACGTATCCGCAAACGAAAAAAGATGGTCCGTGACGCCGCCGCGAAATTCATAGATCGATTGATGCGGGTCGCAGACGACTTTGACCGGCAGGCCGGAACGGCGCAGCCATGAGATCACTGTCAGGTCGTCGGGATTGCAGTCCTGCGCTTCATCGACAATCACTTCGCGGAAGCGCGCGGCGAGCGCGGCAGCGATCCGGCCCGCAAGCGCGGCGTCATTGACGCGTTCAAGTGCAACGGCGCGTGCTTCGTCAAAGCCTAACTGGCCGCGCTCCCGCAGTTCCTCCCTGAGCCGGGTGGCGGCCGTTGCGTAGGCCTGTACCTGGTGTGCCGGTTTTTGAGATACGTCGTAGCCTTTGCGCTTGGCTGCGTGCGCGAACATCTTCCCCGATTGCGGACAAAAACAGGACAGGGGCAACGGATGAGCGCCATTAAACGGCTCGACGGTAAGGTGGGCAATGTCAGCGATCAGGCGGGGGCGCGTCTCACACCCCTTCACACCGAACGGCGCAACGAGGAACTGCCAGACGAAGCTGTCAAACGTGCCGATAAAGCTCGGAAAGACAGGCGCGGGCAACAGTCCCTCCTGTCTGAGTCGTGTTTCAAGTTCAAAGACGGCGGCCTGCGTGAAAGACAGGAAAGCCACGCCGCGTCCCGCCGGTATATTCTGAAACAGGTCGCGGGCGCGTTCGGTCAGCACGCGCGTTTTGCCGGCGCCTGGACACGCCCTTACAAAGGCTGAGCTGCCATGACCGATAATGGCGCGTTGCTGATCCGTGGGCTTGAAGGACTGCCGGCTCATTTGACCAGCGCTTCGATGGCATCCCGGATATAGCCGGGGACATTGAATGCTTCGCTGGCCGCGGCTTTTTCCGCCAAAAGCTGGGCGAAGTCTCCCTTAGGCGTGTTCTTGAACAGCTCCTGTATGGCTTTGGCGCGGGCATCGCCGTCCTTGGCAACCGCGTCATTCCATTTCGCCTCGGACTGGGGATGCAGAGCCAGATACACCTCTTTCATACATGCCGCATTGCCGGCAGCAACCAGTTCGGTTTCCAGCGAGTACGTGTTCACGCATATATCGAGAACATCCGCCGCGCCCTTGCCGGCCGCCAGCGCATCGAGATCGGCTTTGCGCCTCTCACCCGGCAGGGCGTCTCCGTCATCCACGGTGTGCTTGTCGCCATCCGTGATGATGACAAGGCGGTCGGCAATCCGCACGCCGTCATAGGGAGACAAAAGGGCCTTGGCGTAAGGCGCAAAATCAACACCGTCGATCGGCACGAAGACGGCTGACCGGAAAACTCGGAACTCCGCCGCGCGGTCTTTCAGGACATGGTTCTTGGCAATGACCGGCAGCAACAGCGCTTCGGCAATGCCCTCGACCAGCAGAACCCGGCCACCGAACAGCAGAGCCGACTTGGTAACGTCGAGATAGCGGTCGATCTTCCGGCGGTCCGGGTCTGTCAGGTCAAGCTTGGCAAGAGGAATGCACCGGGATTCTGGGCGCGGCGGCTGCATTTCCGCCTCCGGCGGATCGGTCGGTTGCGCCGCCCCTTCGGCTTTAGGCCCGTCCCCACCTTTATCGTCTTGGGGGGCCGGCGCGACGGACCGAACAAAAACAAGGCTTTTGCTGGGCACCCATGCCGACAGGTTGGGCGAATGCGTAGCGACGATCACCTGCAAATGGCCGGCGGGCGCGTCCTTGTCGTCCTTGGGTTTGAGTGACTGTTCCGCGCGCTCTTCCAGGAAGTTAAGGACGGCGGCCTGGAGCTGCGGATGCAGATGGGCCTCCGGCTCTTCGACAAGGAACATCGTTAGTTCGGCGTTGTCGGTTCTTTCGAGTTCGACGGCGATGGTCGCGATGTAGAGAAGGTTCGCAAATCCGTGCCCGGAATATTGTAAATCTTCGGGCGTGATGCCGTGATCGGCGAGTTTGAAGCGCAGGTCGCGCGCGATATCGATAAGCTTTTCATCCGTGTTGAAACCAAGCGCGGCGCCCTGCGGCCGGACACCGGCGGTGAGTATGTCCAGCCCTGTCGCGACGGCGGCATCAACGTCGGCGAGAATCTGATGGTCGCTGGTGCGGGCAAGGCTTTTCGCCACTTCCTCGGGATCATGTTCCCCAAGGAAATGATTGAGCAGGGCATGAATGCGCGTGGGGTTTCCGGAGGCTAGCGCACGCTTGGCATCGCGCAGCGGCGGCAGATAGACATGCCGGATCATTTCATGGGAGCCAGGCTCCGGTACCGCCTTGAACCGGCCCGCCCAAAGCGCGGGGCGAACATGCGATTGCTTGCCCGTGGCATCATAGGTGAGGCCAAAGCAGGCTTCTTCGAGGGTGTCACTTGTTGTCGCCGAAAGCAGCCGTCCCTGCTGCGGCGGCGAAAGCCCTTCGAATGTTGCGGAGAGTTCAAAACTCCGCGGCGTCGCGCCAAAGCGGATGTCGGTCTGTTCGCAGTACAGCTCCCTGCGGCCGCCGAGAGGCGTAGAGAGAAGCCGGATCGCATCAATTATGTTGCTTTTGCCGCCGTTGTTTTCGCCGACAAGAACCGTCAGTCCCCGCTCGAAAGAGATTTTCTCTTTCGAGAATGAGCGGAAATTACTGAGATTAAGCCGGCTTAAATGCATTTGCCCCCTTACGGAATCGTGTCGAAGCGCACGTAGAACTCTTTATCACCGTCAGTAATCTGAAACGCCGGCTCGAGAGCGCCCGGCACAGGAATAAATATGCGGTTCTTCGTTACGATCGTGGTTGTAGGGAACATAGCGCCGCCGGTCTGGTCTGTCTCAAGAGGTGATTTCAACTCAATGTCGTAGTAAAGGCTGATGCTTCCGGTGGTATCGGCGAATATATATATGACGCGGTGGGCGCCCCATATCAGTTTGGTCGTGTGGGGCCAGCGCAGAAATTCTCCTTCCCGCTTGACCATGCGGTCGGAGATCGCAAGGAACATCTTGAAGTTATTCAGCTTCTGATGCTCGGCGGAAACCGTCAGCACCTTCATGTCGCTTTCAACATCCTCACGCATGATCGGCGGCGCGGCCTCAAGCTCGTTGGGCGGCGGCGCGGAATCGTTCGCCTGTATGATGTCAGGGAATTCATCTTCCACGCTACCCACCTGGGCGCGGCTCACATGCTGGCGCTGAACGGCTGCACGGCTCCGGGAGGTCCTGATAACGTCAGAGAATTCCGCCTTCCCGGCAAGGTAATCGGCGAGGAGCGATTCAATCGCCCCATAGTCGCTCTCTTCGATGCGGAACAGCTCCTTGTTTTCCTTGAGCCTCTTATAGAGAGCATCGCGACCTTGCTTTGTGGAGGACGGGACGTAGTCCCTGATGTGAGGGTAGATATGTTCGCGAACAAAGTCCTTCATAAACCCGTCAAACACGTCGCGCGCCGCCGTGTAACATTCGAGAACCATCGACACGGCCGGTATGCCCCGCGCAATCGATATCTGAAGCGCGCGGTCCGTCTTCTCGACGTGGAAAGAAACACCATGGCTTATGGTGGCGAACGCCGCATCCACATCCGGCATAAGGTAGTCGTCGAGCAGGATGCTGCGCAGCCGTACGAGGAACATGGCCTCTTCGATCGTCAGCTGTGTCGCTGATATTCTTTCAACGATCGTGCGCTCGGGCACCTGCTCAAGCTTAACAATCTGGCTCAGGTAGCGAAGCTGCAGCTTTCGCCGGGGATTGGCCTGGCTGACATGAAAGAGATTGGCCTGGTCGCTGGCAAACCGTTTAAGAATGGTAGCGTCCTGTCCGGTGTAATAGTGCTTGGGCTTGTCCGGTTCATAGGTCGCGACACTGCCAAGCGCGATCATGTCGTCGGCAGGACGCACCGATATCTTGACGCCCTTCGCGAGCGGCGTGAGCCCGTGGGACAGAATGTACTGCTGGAACTGCTGGTTGGCGTCCGCCACCGGCGTATCCGCAATGACTTGCGAGACTTCGGCTTCGACCATCGCCAGCAGGTTGGCAACGTGCTGGATGCTTTCCCGACTGAGCGCCTCGCGGCCTGCCGTGGGATGCAGTATATCGAGATTGACAAAGCCACCGAAACCGTAGTGCCCAGATACCGGCACCGGAGCAAGGCCGAACAGATTGCGGAAACCGTGTGTCGTGCCGCCGTCCTGGACAAAGAACGTCTCGCCCTTTATCGCCGTTCCGTTCAACTCGATATCAGTGAGCCGGGCCAGCACGCGGTTCTGCCCGTTGACTGATACTTGAAGCGTTCCGGCATATTCGCCACGCGATACTACGCAGGATGAAATCTGCTCAAAGCCTTTGGCTTTTCCCGCGAGCGTATCTTCAAAGCCCTCCTGGCTGATCAGGCGCCCGTTGACTATGACCGGCACGGGCAGGAACCGGACATACTGGCTCAGATATTCGCAGGCGGCGGATTCATCGATGGGATTGGCAGGATCGAGATCAGCCATAACGATTGTGCCGGGCTCGCGGTCTTCGGCGATGCGTTCAAGATCGATGCAATCCTGTGCGATCTTCAAATCGTCGCGTTTTGCGGAGCTAACAAGAGTAAGCTCGGATTCGATATGCCGCGTCTCAACGCGCAGAGCGGTGCACACGCCGAAATTCGCCATGGCGCCGATACCGAATGTGCCAATGACGCCCGACCGTTGCGCAAGCTCGGATTTCTTGCCGCTCGACCCTGCCTTCCAGAAGTTGTTCTTCAAGACATCTTCGGTCATGCCGATGCCGTCATCGCGCACGGTCAGGCGGTCAGGCTTAACAGTGATCTCGATCCTGCGCTCTTCCACAGGCAAGTCCTGCGCCGTGCAACGCATCAGGATCGCATCGTATGCATTCTGGACATTTTCCCGTAGGAACGCTTTGGGCGAGTCGTAAATTTCCGATGACAGAATTTGGAGGATTCTGCTCGTCTCGACGTCGAAGGCGATTTTCTCTTTGCCCGGCTCAGTCATTTTTTCAACCTCGCCGCGTACTTGGTCCGTATCTCAACGATTGACGGATCCGTTGATCCAGCAATCAAGGGAAGTTCGATGATCTCTGCGATGCGGCGCTTGTTACCTTGCGTCCAGAGCGCATCCAGCAATGCGATCGCTTCGGCCGTGCTTTCCGGTGGATCGAAAGCCGCCATAACCCCGGCCGCGTCATCAAGCTTGACCAGGCAGTCGAGCAGCAGGCGTCGCGCGAGGCCATCCGTTGGCGCAAGAGGCGAGAGAATATCTGCTGCGGCGCGGTATTCGCTTTGATCATACAAGCCCTGTACTTTGGTCAGCAGAAGCGTGTTGCGGTCCGCCCTGACAAACGGCTCCGGCGGCGGGTCGAATGTAAAGTCGAGATAGCCGGTCTGGTTGGGTGGCAGGGAACGCGCGCCCCAAATCGGCATGCGCAGATTGTCATTGTGCATTTCCCGGACGTGCAACCGCCCTTTCCTGTTCGGGATATCGAGTTCCACGACGTTATAGGCGCGGCCGTGGCGGAAGGCGGCACCGCCGCATAGCGTACCGGCGCTGATAACGGTGATGCGGCGGTCTGGGCCGTGGCGAAAACGCGTATCAAGGAACTGAGGCTTGTGCTGGTGCCCGTGAAATCCGAGGCTAAACCCCCCATCAATGAGATTCTGGACAATATCGGGGTCCATGTAGTCAACCTCCGCCGGCGGCCCTTCGGTGTTGTGATGCCAGACGGCGATGCGCAGGTATTCCTGTGCACCTGACAATTGACGCAGCCACCTTCCCGCACGAGCAATGCAATCCGGGTGAATAGCGCCCTGCCGGTTCAACAGGTCGTTGTTGTAGCAACTGCAAAATCCGACGACGACGATCTCCAGGTCCGGAAGTTCGAAGACATCAAGCTGGCTATTCGGTTCAAGAGAATAAGAACGCTGGCCGTCGTAAAAGCGGTCGTAGAAATCGACGAACGCCGCAAAGCGCTGGCGGTACATGTCCCGGTCCGTGATCTCAAATAGCGAGAATTCATCCCAGGACCAGCGCAGCGGGGAATCCGGTTTGAAGAGTTCAGCAACAAGCGCCTTGTCGATGCCGGCAGTCATCTCGATGGGGGTAAGAGACTGGCGGAAATGATGATCGCTTACATCGTGATTGCCGGGGATGAGAATGACGCGCCGCTTGTCGCCGCCAACAAAGCGGTCGGTCAGCTCGTTGAGGAAGACCAGCGCTTCATCGTATTGCTTGCGCAGTGCGCTTTCGGCGTCGGCCGTGCCGTGCCTGACGCCCTGAACGATATCGCCGCTGACGATAATGAGGTTGGGCGGTGCAATGCGCGTTTCATCATGTGAAGTGTACCTGTCCCGGTCGCGTTCGAGGGAATCGAGCAACACCTGGTTGCCGATCGGATTCGCCGGATCGCGGTGCAGGTCGGATATGTGAAGCACACTGAGCGTCATGGCAGCCTAACTCCGCGCCGCCTCCGCCGCGACATGGCCGGCGAGTTCGGTGACGAATGTGCGCAGGCCCGTCATGTCGCTCATTTCGGAATAGCTGCCGTCTGCTGATGCCGAGCGCGGCGATGTCAGGATCGATGCCGTGGTGTAGAGTTGCTCCTGCACCAGCTTGCGGCAGAGGATGTTGTAGCGTTCGGCATAGGACGCGCCCTGAAACTCCTTGAACACCGGGAAGTGCGGCGAGGAATCGCGGACAGGCGCGCGCGATGCCGGCGCATCCTCAAGCAGCATCAGCCAGCCGACAAAAGGGCGCGTTTGTTCGCCAAAGGCGCCTTCCCTGTAGGCCGTCCACAAATCATGGGCGGTACCGATCGCCTCTTCGGAGCGGTTGTTGAAATTGTTGCCGAAGGACGGACCGACCTGGCTCTTGAACTCAAGCGCGGCGATCAGCCGGCCTTCATTGATCACCAGCAAATCCCACAACTTTGTCGGCCGGAAGTATCCCGGTAATGTCAGCACGCGACGCTTCTGGTGGATGTCGGCATGGTCGAGGCCATTAGCCCGCACGATGTCAATGACCAGGGCGATGAACCCGTCCATATTCTTCCCGGCAGTGACGCCGGCGCGCTCGCCCTGATCGGCCTTGCCCGATTCAATCTGCTTCTGGCGGGCCTTTTCGCGGTTGCCCCAAAACGCCTGAACTGCCTCGCGCGCCTTCCGTTCGTAATCGGCAAGATCGATCGCCATGCACCCCTCTCAATCGCCGTTGCCGCCGATCGCGGCCCGTTCTTGTTTTGACAGACCATAGAGCTTGGCAACTGCCCTGTTGCAGGCCTCTACGTCGCGACGCCCCGCCGCATCGATCAGTTCGTCCTTGAGCGCGGTCGAAACGTCCTGCCAGCGCGGCAGGCGGATACGCCGCAGATACTGCGCCTGAAACCGCAGATAGCCGCCCCGCATGCGGGTCGCATAGATCGACACGAAGAGCCTGGCGATGCCCGAGCGTAAGACTGCCTGCAGCGCTCTCAGATCCCATTCGTCCGAGACGATGAAATACAGATTGTGGTGCGGGTACAGGCGTCCCTCCTCGTAGACGATGTGCGCGTCGCCCTTGATGTCGGGGATGAGCAATTTCGGCCGATCTGCAAGCGCCGGGTAGATCCGGTCGATCGTCCTGTACCAGTTGGCTGGCGCCTTCTTCGCGACGTGCCTTTTGGCGATCTGGTCGCGCCGCTGTTCGAGATATTTTTTCAAGCGGGGATAATCGTCCAGATCGACAAGACCGCCCTCATCGGCGAACGGATTGACGATGCCTAGGCCGCGCCATTTGACTTCGCCGCTGTCGATATCGCGAGTCATTGCGAGCGGCAGCTTGCGATCATCCTCAACGTCCAGTTCATCGAAGGGGCCGATAAACGCCTTATCGGCGCCGGTGGCCACGCCGATACCGACCTTGCATCCCGCATCCTCGATGGCCGGATAGTCCCGCTCCAACCGGCGGATCAACATGAGTTGGTCCGGAGCTTCAAGAATCCACGGCTGCGCGCCGGCGGCCACATCGGCCATTTCCTTGACGGGGCCGTCAGGCGGTACTGGATCGGCGGACAGCAGGCGCCGCGCCAATTCATCCAGTACCGACTTGTCGATTGCCGGACGGTGTGCGATCCGCGTCTTGCCGGGCTTTTCCTTGGTGATGATGGTGATCGCGGGATAGGCGATGACCTCGGCATGAAAAGCCGGCGTATCGGTCATATCGACATAGGCTTTCAGATGGTAACCGTCGGCGACCATCTGGCGCAGCGGACCACCATAGCGGTTCTTCATCCACCGGTCGGCGCAAATAAAACCGAGAGTCCCCCCCTCGCCCAACAGACTTAGCGACCGTTCGATAAACGGGATGTAGATGTCGGCCCGGTCGAATACCGTGCGGTACCGTAGTCGGTATTCGGCAATCAGAGCGTCGGGAATGAGTTCCTGCCGCACATAGGGTGGATTGCCGACGACAAAATCGAACGTCCCGGGCAGGTCGGCCAGCAGAAAATCGCCCTGCATCAACCAGGCGTTGGTAAGCTGCCCGGCAGCGTCCGCGGCAAGACCAGCATTCTTCAGCAGTGCGATTACCTTGCCGCGCGTGCCTTCAAATGATGAGGCATGTAGCTCAACCCCGCGAATGCAGGGAGCAAGCGCTTCCACGGGATCACCGGACGCACCGGCACTGCGCCAGCTTTCAAGCAGGCGCTCGACCGCGATCTCCAGAAAATCACCGTCGCCGAATGACGGCTCGAGCAAGCGGTACTGGTGGAGCGGGCGTCCAACTTCATAGCCAACAAGATCGAGGATGAACTCGACCACTTCACGCTTCGTGTATATGGCGCCGCGATGTTCGATGCCTGCGGCGGCAAGTTCCGCCACGGCCTCGGTAACAGGGCACATTCCCGGCAGAGATGCCTGGCGCGCGGAAGACAGCACGGCCATCAAGCGACCTCCCGGCCGGGGCGAACTTCGATCCTGCGATCCTCGCCGTGTCGCTCAAGAAACTCGCGCATTGAGCGCCGAATCAGCCACGATGCGCTGACATCGCTGCGCCGGGCAAGCTGATCCAGGGTCTCATAGTCGTCCGGATCGACAGTGATCGTCACGCGCTTCATGGGTTTGGCTTTCTTGCGGTTGGGCATAGCCGACTCATACAGGTGATGCATAGTGTCATATCACCATACACCAGATATGCCGCTTTCAAACAGGCTTTCTCTACATACGGCATAATGCTGTGGAGACGTGCCGAGCTTCCGTCTGGAGATGGCGTCTCCCTCCGGGCCGGGCTGTCGGCGGAGCGGAAGCCCTAACAGGTCTTCCCCCTCCCGGGCTTCCATCCCTGACACGGGGGTCTCGGAATTCCCACAACGCCAGGATTCTCCGCTTACCTGGCTACGAGAGAGTAAGAGTTCGGCGGCTTTCGCCGTGACGGGTTTGGAGGTCGAGAGAGAGGCTCCCGGCCGGCCCGTCGCGGAGATTGACCCATGACCAACCTTGAAACCCTGGACGGCCGGCGCGACGCGAGCGGCGGTTATAAAGTGGATGCATCGCGCGGCGAGCGGATCGGCCGCGTCTCCTCGGAATGGTTTTCCCGGCCGGATGACGAGCGGTATCTGTCCCTGTCAGAACTCTATACCTCGGTGAAAAGCCGCGCCGAGCGGAGCCGTACACGGACGGTCGGGAGCGCCGCGATCCGCGTCGAAGCCCATCGCGACGATCCGGAAAACCTGGCGCTCGTCCTGCCCGACGCCGAGGCGCCGGTCGCCCCGACCCATTGGAGCTTCGGCCAGCTCGCCAGCCTGGTCAGCGCACCGGCAGCCTATCTGCGCCAGCTTCCGGCGCCGCTTGCTGGCATCAATCTGCAATACGGGCTCACCTCGCACCGCGCCGAGCAGATCAAGACGCTGGAGACCGAAGACGGGCGCACGGAGCTACGCGCCGTCACCGGCCCGGATTATGGCCGCATCTATGACCATGAACTCGTCGCCGCCGTGCAGAAGATCGCAGGCAATGGCACCGGCGATACGCGCTGGAAAGTGCCCGGCGCGCTCGACTGGTCGAGCGGCGTCTATAACCCGATGGTCGACATCACCAAGGACACGACAACGCTCTACGCCTCGGACCGCGACGTCTTTCTCTTCCTGGTCGACGATATGAACCCGATCGAAGCGGGCAAGCTGCCGGATGGATCGCCCGATCTCTATTTCCGGGGCTTTTATTGCTGGAATTCCGAAGTCGGCGCGAAGACGCTTGGGCTAGCCAGCTTCTATCTGCGGGCCGTCTGCCAGAATCGCAATCTCTGGGGCGTTGAGGATTTTCAGGAAATCAGCATCCGCCATTCCAAATACGCCGCCAATCGCTTCGCGCGCGAGGCGGCGCCGGCGCTGACCCGCTTCGCCGACTCCTCGCCGCGGCCTTTCATTGAAGGCATCCGGGCTGCGCGCGAGCGCATCGTCGCCCGCAGCGACGACGATCGCACCGACTTCCTCCGCAAACGCGGTTTCTCCAAGGCGGAGACGATGAGGATCGTCGATACAGTTCTCGCCGAGGAAGGCCGCCCGCCCGAGAGCGTCTTCGATTTCGTGCAGGGCATCACCGCCGTGGCCCGGTCGAAGCCGCAACAGGATGCCCGGCTCGTTATGGAGGGCAAGGCCAAGAAGCTCCTGGAGCGCGCGGCGTAGTCTGAAATCGGTGCTCTGCTTGTCCGGTCCGTCGCTTCCTCGAGAGGAAGAGGCGGGCCGGGTTTTTCGTGACGGGTTTGGAGGCTGAGAGAGAGGCTTTCGGCCAGCCCGTCATGGAGAACTGACATGACCAAGTCTCAGAAAATCACTCTCAGCGCCTCGCGCGACATCCCCTTCAACAAGCTGGTGCTAAGCCAGTCCAATGTCCGGCGCGTCAAGGCCGGCGTCTCGATCGAGGAGCTGGCCGAGGATATCGCCCGGCGCACACTTTTATCCTCGATCACGGTTCGGCCGGTGCTGGACGAGAACGGCGCGGAAACCGGCATGTTCGAGATCCCCGCCGGCGGACGCCGCTACCGGGCGCTCGAATTGCTGGTCAAGCAGAAGCGCCTGAACCGCACCGCGCCCGTGCCCTGCATCGTGCGCACCGACGGCCTCGCCGAAGAGGACAGTCTCGCCGAGAATGTTCAGCGGGCGCCGCTCCATCCGCTCGACCAGTTCCGCGCCTTCCAGGCGATGCGGGAGAAAGGCACGAGCGAGGAAGAGATCGCGGCGGCCTTCTTCGTCTCGGCGAATGTCGTCAAGCAGCGGCTGAAGCTCGCCGCCGTCGCGCCGTCGCTCCTCGACGCCTATGCGGAGGAGGAAATGACGCTCGACCAGCTCATGGCCTTCACGGTCAATCCCGATCATGAGCGCCAGGAACAGGTCTGGGAATCGATCAAGCGGACCTACGTAAAGCAGCCTTACGAAATCCGCCGTATGCTGACCGAAGGCGCCGTGCGCGCTTCCGACCGCCGGGCGCAGTTCGTCGGGCTCGACGCCTATGAAGCCGCCGGCGGCGTCATCCTGCGCGATCTCTTCCAGTCCGATGATGGCGGTTGGCTGCAGGACGCAGGGCTGCTTGTGAAGCTCGTCGATGAGAAGCTCGAACGGGAGGCCGAAGCGATCCGCGCCGAAGGCTGGAAATGGATCGAGATCGGCGCCGACTTCCCTTACGGCCACACCTACGGTCTGCGCCGGATTATCGGCGAGCCCGAGCCGATGAGCGACGAGGAGACGGCCAGCTTAGAAGCGCTCAAGGCTGAATACGATCAACTCGAAGACGAGTACGCCAGCGCCGATGAGTTCCCGGAAGAGATCGACATCCGGCTCGGCGAGATCGAAACGGCGATGGAGACCTTGCAGGAGCGGCCCGTCCGCTTCGAGCCGGACGAAGTCGCCATGGCCGGCGTCTTCGTCAGCATCGGCGATGACGGTCGCTTGCGCGTCGAGCGCGGCTATGTCCGTCCCGAGGACGAACCCCCGGTCGAGACCGATGGTCAGGATGGTGCCGATTTGACCGACGCTCCCGCTGATGAGCAGGTCGATGACGCCAAGATCGTGGCTTTCAGCGATGAGACCGAAGAAGAAGACGATAGCCTGAAGCCGCTCTCCAACCGCCTCGTCATGGAACTGACGGCGCATCGCACGCTTGCCCTGCGCGACGCGCTGGCCAGCAATCCGCAGACAGCATTCCTTGCTGCCCTTCACGCAATGACGCTGCGGCTCTTCTACCACAATCCGCTGGATAGCTGCGTCGAGATCACGCCGCACAGCTCAAGTCTGGGTGCTCAGGCGTCGGGTCTCGCCGGCACGGCCTATGCGCTCAACATCGCCGCTCGCACCGATAGGTGGCTCGCTGCGCTTCCCAAAGCGCCTGAGGATCTGTGGGATGCGCTGGTCGGTTTCGACAGCGACAGCCGTCAGGCGCTGTTCGCGCATTGCGTCGCCATGACCGTCAACGCCGTCCATGAACCCTACAACCGCCGGCCGCGGGCGCTCGTCCATGCGGACGTGCTGGCGGCGGCGCTCGGGCTCGACATGGCGGCGGCCGGCTGGACGCCGACGGGCGAGAGCTATCTCGCGCGCGTCACCAAGGCCCGCATTCTGGAGGCCGTGCGCGAAACCAAGGGCGATGAAACCGCCGACCGCATCGCGGGTCTCAAGAAGCCGGATATGGTCGCGGCGGCCGAAGAGCTCCTCAGCGGGAGCGGTTGGCTGCCCGAAGTGCTGCGCATGCCGGGCCTTCCCGAGGGCGAAGTGCAATCGGCGGCGGGCGGCGGCGAAACGGCCATGGGCGATTCCGCCGTGATCGCCGATGATGAACCTGTCACCGGCAACGCCTTCGCCACTGCGGCCGAGTGACCGGGAGCCATTCCCCCGTGGCTCCCGCAGCCGCCCTTGAGCCCGCCCATCGTGGCGGGCTCCTTTTTTGTTCATCACCATGGAGGGGTGCATGACTGATGCAGCATCCGATATTGCGCGACGGCTCGCGCGCGAGGCGGAGGCCGTTTGCCGCCATTATCTCTCCAACGGACGCAGACAAGGCCGCTACTGGATCGTCGGCGACGCCCGAAACACGCCTGGGCGCAGTCTCTATGTACGGCTGACCGGACCAACTCATGGTCCGGGCGCCGCCGGTAAATGGGCCGACGCAGCCACGGGCGAGCATGGCGACCTCCTCGACCTCATAGCCGCCACGCAGCATCTCCACACCTTCTGTGAGACGCTTGACGAGGCGCGGCGCTTCCTGAGTCTGCCACGTCCCGAACCGCAACGACGTGAGCGCCAATCCGTACCCGCCGGATCGCCGGAGGCGGCGCGTCGTCTCTTCGCCATGGGAAGGCCGGTCGGTGGAACGCTCGCCGAGCGCTATCTCCATCGGCGCGGTCTTGCTCGACTTGGCGATGCGCCAGCGCTTCGGTTTCATCCGCATTGCTACTATTGGCGCGAAGATCAGCCGAAAGAGGCGCCGCCAGAGACTTGGCCTGCATTGCTTGCAAAGGTCACGGACGGACACGGCAACCTCACTGGCGTCCATCGGACCTGGCTCGATCCGGCGACAGCACGCAAGGCGCCGCTCGACCCGCCCCGCAAGGCGATGGGAAATCTGCTCGGCCATGGCGTGCGGATCGGGGCCGCGACCGACATTCTTGCTGCCGGCGAAGGGCTGGAAAGCACGCTGTCACTGCGCATGGCGTTACCCGACCTGTCGGTCATCGCCGCGTTATCGGCCAACCATCTCGCCGCGCTGATCCTGCCGGCAGGGCTTCGGCGTCTCTATATCGCGGCCGACGCCGACGAAGCAGGCGCCATGGCGGCTGACAAACTGACGGAACGCGCAGATGCCGTCGACATCGAGACGATCCGGCTTTCTCCCCTTGGCGATGATTTCAACGAAGATCTCCGCAAGCTCGGACGAGAAGACCTACGGGCGCATCTGGGCCCGCAATTGGCTACGGCTGATCTATCGCGGCTGCTTTCCTGCGATCCCTGAGCAGTTGAGCAGGCCTGTCGCCGTTCTTGCCTGCATCGTCGTCTCCTTGTCCGAAAGCCACGCCTTCGGCCTTCCGAGAGGAGCGAGACGGAGCGGAGCCCGGTCGGGCCGGCAACGGCTGCGGCGGCGCTCTTTTCCGCCGCCGGGCGAACGGCGCCCGGCTTTGCAGCGCGAAACAAAAGAGCGCCGCCTCCGCCGTCCTCCGCCTTTGGCTCCGGCCGCCGGGATCGGCGGTGCAGTCCCGGCCGGCCTCCGCTTTTCCGTCGCTCGGGAAGGCCGCGAGAGGCGCGGCCCATGCCGAACAGGAGACGATCCCATGACAGCCGAGACCACCGAACCAATGGCCAGTTCCGCGACCGCCGTCGCGCTCGAAGAATTGCAGCTCTACGGCTACCGGCCTTTCGCCGACGAGCCCGATCCGAGGCCCTTACCCGAAGCCGATGCCCTCCTGGCTGCGATGGCCGACATCTTCGACGCACTCGCCGCAGCGCTGGGCGACACGCGTCTCGAACCGGATCTTGAAGACCTACTCTGGTCCGTGACGAATCTGTTCCATCGCACAGCCTCCCGCGTCGACCGCGAACTCGACGACAACGAACAGGCCCAGAAACGCTCGCAGCGCGAACAGGACGGCTCGGAAGTGCGCTCTGTCGAGCTCGAAGCCCTGACGGCGCAGGGCGTCACGCTGATCGAGCGGCGCAATGCCTACGAACTCATGCGCGACATCGCCGCCGACCACTTCGAGACCCATATCGGCCAGCCCTGGCGTCCGCACTCGGGATCACGGATCAGTCGCCGCACGCTGACGGCCGCCATGATCGACAGCCGCGACTATCTGACGGCGAAGCGGCGTGCCGAGATCGAACCTCTCCTGCCAACTGGCCCACGCGTGGCTTTCTCCGGCGGGCTCGACGTCACCGACCATCACGCCATCTGGGCGGCGCTCGACCGGGTGAAGAACAAGCACGCCGACATGGTGCTCCTGCATGGCGGATCGCCCAAAGGCGCCGAAAAGATCGCCGCTTGCTGGGCCGACGCCCGAAAATGCCAGCAGATCGTCTTCAAGCCGGATTGGAAACGCCACGGGAAGGCCGCGCCGTTCAAGCGCAACGACGCACTCCTGGAGGCGATGCCCATCGGGCTCATCCTCTTTCCGGGGTCCGGCATCACCGACAACCTCGCCGATAAAGCCAAAAAGCTCGGCGTGCCGCTTTACGACTTCCGGGCCCGGTAAGATTCAAAGCGGACGATGTGATGCGAGGTGTGCATCACCTGATGCGCGCCGGAAAGTTCCGGCGCGCGATATGCTGCGCTATACTTGCAAAGGCGCCATGGCGGTTGGTGGAGGCGTTCCATCCATGAGGAGACCGCCCATGTTTGTGTCCGCACTGCTTAGCGTCATCGGCCTCGGTTTTCTGTGCTGGCTCTTGTTCAGTCTGGCCGTTTATGCGCTTCCGTTTTTCGTCGCAATAACGGCTGGCTACTACGCCTTTGAAAGCGGCGCAGGACCTATCGGAGCGGTCGCCGTCGCGCTGCTCGGCGGTGCTATAGCCCTTGTTCTCGGACAAGTGGCCTTCGCTACAATCCGCTCACCGATCATCCGCCTTGCGCTCGGGGCACTTTACGCCTTGCCGGCAGGTCTTGCCGGTTTTCATGCAGTGAAGGGACTCTCACAAGCTGGCGGCGCAGGTGAGTCTTGGACGCTCGTCTTCGCCGGCGTCAGCGCGATTATTGTCGGCGTCACAGCATGGGCGCGTATCGCTTCACTCGCCGGGACAGAAGTGCGTCAAGTCGTCCGAAATCACCGTTCAAGTCGCTGTAGGCGTAGCCTTTGACCGGGGCATTTCGGCTCCTATCTTTGCCATATGAGCGGCAATTTGGACATAAGACCTGTCACACCTGCACTTTGGAGCGATCTGGAGAGATTCCTTCAGAGTGGGAGCTGGAGTCGCCAATGCTGGTGCATGGTCTGGCGCGCCCGCGGTGACGAGGCCAAGAACACCAACCCCGATTTCCGCAAATCGCGTATGGAGCACCGCGTAAAATCGGGCGAGACCGTCGGCTTGCTGGCCTATCAGGAAGGCGAACCGATCGGCTGGTGTTCCGTCGCGCCGCGCACGACTTACAGAGATCTCGGAGGGCCGCACGACTATGAGGATGATCCGAATGCGGTCTGGTCCCTGACCTGCTTCAGCGTCGCCAAGGAGCATCGCAAGAAAGGGCTTTCCAGCGCTCTGCTGGAAGCTGCCATCGGTTACGCCCGTGACAACGGCGCCAAAGTCATCGAAGCCTACCCAGTCGCCCCGAATTCTCCGAGCTATCAATATATGGGACTCGTTCCGCAATTCGAACGCCGCGGATTTACGTACATACAGGACGCGGGAAGCCGCAGACGGGTTCATCGCTTGGAACTTTGAAAGCGCCGGCCGCTTCGTCCCTTTTGGCCGTCGCTCAAAGGTGCCTGGATCAAATGTCGCTTTTCGGCTTGATGCGCTTTCGTACCAAATTCACGGCGCCCTCCACCTTCTCTTTCGCCGCGGTCGGTGATCTCGAATTGGCCCTCTTCCACGGGTGGCTTGGGCCGTGATCGTTCCGTTTCTCCGGTTCGGGACTATTCTCCTATGCACAGGACGCGAATGCGGCTCGTTATCCGTCACAAGCGCCGGCTCGTTTTGATCGCCGCTGGCCGCGGTCAACCTTCTCCTGGGCTGCATCACCCACGCCCGTCACGGCCTCTCATGGCCTGATCTGGCCGGGACCGGCTGACGCCTCCTCCGCCTTGGCCGCAACGGCGGGGCCGGACTTTCATCCCCTGGGCTGCGCCCATTCCTCGCGCGTCAAGAAACTCCGGCCCCGCCGTCCTCCGCATCCGCTCCGGGTCCAGGGACTGCGTCGGCGGTCGTCCCGGCCGTGCCTATCGCCATCGAGGCCGCGACGGGCGCGGGCTCGAAAGCCAAAAGGAGAACTGACATGGCCACCATCGGAACCTTCAAGAAGACCGGCAACGAGTATGTCGGAGAGATCGTCACCCTCAGCGTCCAGGCGAAGAACGTCCGCATCGTCCCCGAGGAAGGCTCTACCAACGGCAACGCCCCGAGCCACCGCGTCTTCGTCGGCCGCGCCGAGATCGGCGCAGCCTGGTCCAAGCGTTCGAACGAGGGCCGCGACTATCTGAGCCTCAAGCTCGACGATCCAAGCTTCACCGCGCCGATCTACGCCAACCTCTTCGACGACACCATCGTCGAGGGAGAAGAGAGCTTCAGCCTCATCTGGTCGCGCTCCCGCCGCCAGAACGGCGACTGACGCCTCCGGCGGCCCGTCCGACAGGTTTCGGCGGGCCGCCCTTATTCCTGATCCCGATCATCGAGAAGCGCGGCAGGCTTCACATTGAGCGCAAGAGCCGCATGCCAAAGGGTGATAATCGTGACATTCTGCTGGCCGCGCTCCATCGAACTCACATGGGCGCGGTCCACGCCCATCTTCGCCGCCAGCGCGTCCTGGCTGATGCCGATTTTCAGCCGGTAGTGCTTGAGATTCTTTCCAAAAACGTCACGAATATCCATCCGCAAGTAAAATGCGGATCGCGTATTTTGATGCGACGTATTATAATACGCGGCGCGTGAGCCGACTGGTCATGCGGCGGTTATCGGCCAGACCATCTTTCAACCGGTCGGCGCTTGCATGCGCCATGGTTTCCGGTTCACTAGTGATTTGCGTCAAACTTGCAAGGACGCCGATGCCCGCGACCCAGTCTCATATCGCCGATGCTCCGCCGGACGAAGCGGCTGTGACCGTCTATGATCGCGATCACCTCAAGCTTTATATGCGGCTCCTCGACGCAAACGACGCCGGAGCATCGCTGGAAGAGGTGTCGTCGGTTTTGCTAGGCATCGACGCGAAGGTTGAGCCGGAACGCGCTCGCCGGGTTCATGACAGCCATCTTTCACGTGCGCGCTGGATGACCGAGCAGGGTTATCGCGACATTCTCAGAAACGGCCTTCCAACAGACTGAACGCCAAACGATGCGCTACGCGCATCGCTTGATGCTCGCGCCTGTACTATGCAGCCGCCATTTTACGGCGAAACATCCCAAATGACTGACACCGCGCGACATATTGCGTGCGATTGGGAGAAGTTCGCAATGCCGGCTGACTGGCGCGACGACTGCCAATATGACCACTTCGATGATCTCGGCATCTCGGGGCTCGCCTGGGAATGCCTTCGGCGGAACCCGCAGTATCGCAAAGAATATGATCTGATGCGGGTTGGCGGCGGCGCTCCAGCCGACTGGGGGTTGCGATTTCCCCGCAGACCCGCACCTCAACGCGCTCAACACACCACTCTTCTGGCTCCCGGCCGCCGCGCCTGCGGTTGTGCATCTTGTTGCAGCCCTGCCGGATATCGGCCTGGCTGCTGACTTCCCCTCCGACAGAATCGCAGATCGCAAGACCGACGATGACGGACTGTCATGGGCGCAGTTGAAAGACGGCGCCAATCTTGTCGGTGACAAGTTCGACGACCGGCCCTTGGGCGTCCTGCTCCCATTCGATGCGGACTGGTCCGTGAGACTTGCCGCCGCCAACCGTCTGTATCACCAGTTCATCGGCCGTGATGCCGATCCGCCAATCACACCGCATCGGCGCGCGCGTCTGAAGCGTGCGCTGCAAACAATCGATGCACGGGGGAGTGGCGCAACCTACCGCGCCATTGCCACACATTTTTTCGGCGCTCACCGCGTGGCGGAAGAGCCGTGGAAGACGAGCTCTCTCAAGGCGCAAGTCGCGCGTCTCGTCGCCCATGGCCGCATGATGATTCGGCACGGTTACCGGCAGCTTCTCAAGGGAGCGTCATACTAGATATCAACGTATGAGATATTCTCTTACGAATTTTGTTGATCTTCGAGGCGCTGTGACGCATAAACGCACTCATGCAGCGGTTGACCGAAATTGCTGAAGTTCTCAGCGGAGTCCTTCCGCCGAAGGGCCCCGGTCGACACGCCGCTTATGTCCAGATCAAAGACCTGCGCTATCCCGACGGCAAACTTCTTCGCGGGCCGGCGTCGGAAGCCAAGCGGGCCACCAAAATTGCCGCAGACGACCTTCTTGTTCCATCGCGCGGAGATGAGCTTTCCGCGTTTCGTCCAGCACCGAACATGATCGGCGCCTTTGTTGGACTTGATGTCTACTTGGTCCGGCCTGCAACCGGGCGCGTCGACCCTGACTTCCTTTTCATGGTGCTAAACGACATTGCCGCTGTCCGGCAGCTGAAAGCCTCGGCGACGGCAGGCGCTTTGCCTCGCATTCCCAAGCAGGCGCTGGAAGACGTCCTCCTGCCCCTGCCGCCTATGGAAGAACAACGCCGAATCGCGCGGCTCGGCATCCTCGCAGCCGACTGCGAGAGGCTTCAGCGCCAGCGCATGGCTGCTGACCTGCCCCCCGCTGGTCCCTCATTCATAACGAGAGTCTGCAGGTTGGATTTGGGTATTCCGGTTCCCCGTCTG